>NZ_CP024634.1:0-1416342 GCF_003711265.1 Bathymodiolus thermophilus thioautotrophic gill symbiont
GTCTTATTGTTCATTTTAATTGAAACTAAATCTATAAATACAAAAACAACGATTAAAATACCTTTTTTTAATTCTCTGTTTTATAAAACGAAAAGACGCCATGCCAACAACTTGGGAAAAATGCCTTGAAACTTTGAAAGATACCATTCCAGTAGGGCAATTTAGCGTCTGGATTCAGCCATTAAAAGCAACAGAAAAAGGCAATATCCTGACCATAGTAGCGCCTAACACCTCAACAGTAGATTACCTCAAAACAAATTTAAAACAAAAAATTAAAGATGCTGTTGCCCGACACAACAAAGATCTTAAAATCAACATTGGCACCGAAATCCAACAAGCCAAAAAGAACACAAAACACTCAACCCCGTTATTTCCAGAATACACTTTTGACAATTTGGTAATGGGGAATGCCAATCAAATCGCTTATGGTGCGATTCGACAAATTGCAGAAGACCTTAAAAAATCACCTTACAATCCTTGCATTATTTACGGCGATTCAGGGCTGGGGAAAACACATTTAATGCAAGCAGCGGGACATTTGGTAAAACAACAAAACCCAAAAACAAAAATTATTTACGCACCAGTAATGGATTTTGTCAGAAATATTACCACCAGTTTGCGCCACAAAACTATTGAAAACATTAAATCTTATTACCAATCTGCTGACTTATTATTGGTTGATGACATTCACTTGATTGCTGGTAAAGAAAAATCTCAAGAAGAGTTTTTTCATATTTTTAACTTTTTATTTACTACCAAAAAACAAATCATATTCACATGCGACCAACCTCCAACAAACATTAAATCTTTGGAAAATCGTCTAAAAACAAGATTTGCACAGGGATTAAATTTGTCTCTCACACCACCTGAATTAGAAATGCGCGCTGCCATTTTGCTCAAAAAATCAGAAAGTCCAGCCATAAACATTACCTTTAGTGCCGATATTGCATTGTATATTGCAAGCAACATTACCTCAAATGTACGAGATTTAGAAGGGGCTTTACTTAAATTAAAAGCCTTTGTCGATTTTTCCAAACTAGACGATCATATTATTACCAAAGAAATTATTGATATTGCCTTAGGTGATTTAATCAAACCAAAGGCTAAAAATATTGACATTAACGATATACAAAAAGAAAGCGCTAAACACTATGGGGTTACCATATCAGACCTTAGTTCAAAAAATCGCAAACAATCAATTGTTTTGGCGCGACAAATGGCTATTTTTATTGCACATGAAATGACCAGCCTGTCTTTATCCAAAATTGGAAAACATTTTGGAAATCGAGATCATTCCACAGTTTTACATGCCATTAAAAGAATCAAAGAAAGAACAGAAAAAGAGCCTGAAATCAAGGATGAATACGAATTACTCAAACTTAAATTGGCCAACTTATAAACACTATACACAAAATCTTTTCCAATGAATTGTGGATAACTTTAATAACTTAGCAAATAATAAAAATTTATGAACATTTACCCTCATTTTTTACATAAAATAAGAGATAATTATCAACAATTTAATTCATTGTTTTTTAAAGAAAATAATAAGTTTTCAACAAAAAAAACCATGGCTAATAATAACAATAAATTTTAATTAAAAGAATTTTTTATGAACATACAACTTACCGTTAAAGAATTACTAGAACCTTTACAAACTGTAATTGGTGTTGTTGAAAAAAAAGCAACACTACCTATTCTGTCACATGTACTTATTCAGCTCAAAAATGGGGAATTAACATTAACCACAACAGATATGGAAATTGAACTGCGTACCTTAAAAAAAATTCAAGCACAAGAAGAGGTAAGTTTTACAATATACGCAAAAGATTTAATTGATATTATTAACAAACTTAAAGAAGATACTGTTATTGAATTTATTATTGAAGATGCAAAAATCTATATTAAAGCCAACAAAAACTCATTTGAACTTAATGCTTTTAATGCTCAAGATTTCCCTTCTTTACCAAAAATTAAAGACAGCGAAATTATTCACATTAAACGACTTGCTTTAAAAGAACTGATTGAAAAAACTTCTTTTTCAATGGGTAATCAAGATATTCGTGCTTATTTAAATGGTTTGTATTTTGAAGTAGACAAGGACAATATTGTTGTGGTTGCAACTGATGGCCATCGTTTAGCCATTGGCGAAATTCAACAACCCAATGATTTATCTAGTAAAAAAACAGTTATTTTGCCCAAAAAAGCAATATTGGAACTTATTAAAATTCTAAATAAAGATGTAAATGCAGAAGTAGATATTCATCTTTCAGAAAACTATTTTCACTTAACCAGTGATACCACCACTATTATTAGTCGTCTTATTGATGGTAATTTCCCTAACTACACACAAGTTATTCCAACCGATTATGAAAATACAATTGAAATTAATCGTCAAAACTTTTTAGACAGTTTAAAACAAGCCTTAATTTTTGTTGAAGAACGCACCAAAGGTGTTAAATTGGCTTTTAAAGACAATCAAATTAATATTTTTTCACATTCAGAGCGTGGTCAAGCAAAAACTAAAATCGATATTGATAATTTTGATAAAGAAATAGAAGTTACTTTTAATGTTCATTATCTTATCGATATTTTAGAAAAACTGACCACTGACAATATCAATATGACCATACCTAATGGTGAAAACCAATCTTGCTTATTAAGCGGCATTGGTGATGATATTTTTCAATATGTTGTTATGCCAATGCGGGTTTAATGCGTTAGCATTTAAGACTGTTTTCTAAATATGAATTATCAAAAATCTATTTTTTACCCGTTTGTTACTTTTTTAAACTTGGTCTTAACCCTGTTAAAGCCAAGTTTGAAGAAATTTCTAATAAAACAACAATTGAATTTTGTTCATCATTCGTATATATACAAAAACCTTACTTAAGTCTCTATGGCTATTATTAGTAAGTTATCTATTCATCAATTTCGAAACTTAATCTCTCAATATATTACACCTGATAAAAATATCAATTTGTTTATTAGTGATAATGCTCAAGGTAAAACCAATTTAATTGAGGCAATTTATTATCTTGGTCATAACCGCTCATTTAAAACAAAAACCCTTAAAGAAATTATTAATTCCGACGCTGATACTTTTCAATTAAGTGTTGAAGTTGATGCAAACAAAATAAAACTAGAAAAAACAAAAAACAAAACCAAAGTTACAATTAATCAATCAAAAATAGACAACGCTTCCCAACTAAGTTGCTTGTTACCCATTCAAATTATCACACCAGACAAAGGATTTATCGTTAATGGCACCCCTAAAAATAAACGCTCTTATTTAGATTGGGGAGTGTTTCACGTGAAACCAGAAACCATTAAAGCCTTTAAAAATTATCATAAAATATTAAAAAATATTAATACTTTACTTGGTAATAACCAAACCAACGAATTGGATTTTTGGTTTTTAGAGTTAGCAAAACACAGTGCCATTATTAATAAAAATCGATTGGATTATTTGCAACAACTTAGAGAAACTTTGTTATCTGATAAAACTGAAACCTTAGGTAAACTGATTGATTCGTTAGACAAATTTAATTATGAATTTTCATCTGGTTGGCCTAAAGAAGTAGATCAAATTAATGAACAAAGTATTTATCAATATCTAAAGAAAAACACCACTTCCTTATTAAGGATTAAATATTTAAATTACGGCTCTCATAAGGCAAATATTAATTTCACCTTTGATAATAGAAGCGAATGTTTTTTTTCAAGAGGTGAGCAAAAAACTTTGTCTATTATTTTTTGGTTAACACAAGTTGTATTGTTAATTAATCTTGGGGTTAAGCCTATTGTTTTAATTGATGATTTATCCTCTGAATTAGACCATGCTAAAGTTAATATTATCTTACAATATTTAAAAACCCTTGATGTGCAAACCTTTATGACTGATATTAACCATAACCTATCAACGATTCAACAAATAAACCCCACTATTTTTCAAATTAACAAGGGTGTGATTACACAGCAAAAATAAACTTCTATCGTGGTATAATAAATCCATTCAATTTATAAGTAAATTTAGGTATTTATGTCTGAACAACAATCGCAAGCATACGAAGCATCAAGCATTAAAGTTTTAAAAGGTCTTGACGCTGTTAGAAAACGCCCAGGAATGTATATTGGTGATACCGATGATGGTACAGGTTTACACCACATGGTATTTGAAGTTGTTGATAATGCAATTGACGAAGCATTAGCTGGACATTGCTCTAAAATCAACATCACTATCCATGAAGACCAATCCGTTTCTGTTACTGATGATGGCCGAGGTATTCCAACCGATATTCATCCTGAAGAAGGTATTAGTGCAGCAGAAGTTATTATGACTATTTTGCATGCTGGTGGTAAATTTGATGATAATTCATATAAGGTTTCTGGTGGTTTACACGGTGTAGGTGTTTCCGTGGTAAATGCGCTTTCTGAAACTGTGCATTTAACTGTGTATCGGAATGGTGAAATTCATCAACAAAGTTATACATTAGGGGTGCCAGATGCGCCAATGAAAGTTACTGGAAAAACCGATCAAACTGGGACAAAAATTCACTTTAAACCAAGCCCCGAAATTTTTGCAATTACTGAATTTAAATACGATACTTTAGCCAATCGTGTGCGTGAATTGTCTTTCTTAAACTCAGGTGTTCATATTGAAATTATGGAACTGGCAACAGATCGTAAGGATGTGTTTGAGTACGAGGGCGGTATTGAAGCTTTTGTTGAGCATTTAAATAAAGCAAAAACCCCTATTCACAATAATATTATTTCAATCTCAGCAGAGCGTGATGATATTGTTATTGATGTTGCCTTACAATGGAGTGATTCTTACCAAGAAAGCATTTATTGTTTTACTAATAACATTCCTCAACGAGATGGTGGTGCGCATTTGGCAGGTTTTAGAGGTGCATTAACACGAACATTGAATAATTATATTGATAATTCAGGTTTGGCAAAAAAAGAAAAATCCTCCATTACTGGTGAAGACACACGAGAAGGTTTAACCGCCATTATTTCAGTTAAAGTGCCAGACCCTAAATTTTCATCACAAACCAAAGACAAATTAGTATCATCCGAAGTTCGTGCACCAGTTGAATCAGCACTTAATGAAAAACTGGGTGATTATTTACTAGAAAACCCAACAGAAGCCAAAATTATCGTGGGTAAGATTTTAGACGCTTCGAGAGCTCGCGATGCGGCACGAAAAGCCAGAGAGATGACCCGTCGTAAGGGTGCACTTGATATCGCTGGCTTACCGGGAAAATTGAGCGATTGTCAAACCAAAGACCCTGCCGAATCAGAAATATTCTTAGTTGAGGGTGATTCTGCCGGTGGTTCTGCCAAACAAGGTCGTGATCGACGCACACAAGCAATTCTACCTCTTAAAGGTAAAATCTTAAATGTGGAAAAAGCCCGTTTTGAAAAAATGCTGGGTTCTGTCGAAGTTGGTACTTTAATTACAGCTTTAGGTTGTGGTATTGGTAAAGAAGAATATAACATTGAAAAATTACGCTATCACAAAATTGTTATTATGACGGATGCTGATGTCGATGGTGCACACATTCGCACCTTGTTATTAACCTTCTTCTATCGCTATTTGCCTGAATTGGTTGAAAAAGGCTATCTTTATATCGCCCAACCGCCTTTGTATAAAATCAAAAAAGGTAAGCAAGAACGCTACCTTAAAGACGACCAAGAATTAAGCGATTACTTATTGCAAGAAGCCGTAAATGAAGCACGATTATTCACCAATACACAAGCACCAGCAATTTCAGGCATAGCTTTAGAAACCGCCATGAAAGATTATTATCAAATTGATACTATTATTGAACGACTATCAAAGAAAATTAATCCAATTTTGTTGCGTGCAATCGCCAAATTAAATCCATTAAAAGATTTAAAAGATATAACAAAAGTATCTGCTTGGGTGAAACAATTAGAAGAAATTTTAGCGCAAAATTTATCACCTGCACAAAAACACACTGTTATTTTTAATGCCAATGAAATTGAACACACCTTGTCAATGTATGGTGTGGAAACAGATGTTGATCATCTTGGTGAATCATTTTTTAATTCAGCAGATTATATGGCCATTAGAAAATTTTCTGAAGAAATTGAAAGTGTTATAACCGAAGATTCTTATATTGAGAAAAAAGACAAAAGCATTAAAGTCAAAAACTTTGCTGAAGTGGTTGATTTTTTAATGAATGACGCTAAAAAAGGTCAAAGTTTCCAACGCTATAAAGGTTTGGGTGAAATGAATCCAGACCAACTGTGGGAAACAACCATGGATCCAGAAAATAGAATTTTATTAAAGGTAAAAGTTGAAGATGCCATTGTTGCAGATGAAGTTTTTTCTACTTTAATGGGTGATGAAGTGGAGCCGCGTAGAAACTTTATTGAAGACAATGCATTGTCTGTCGATAACTTAGATTTTTAAACTTATTTAAATACGGAGAAAATTATGTCAAAAGAACATCCTGTTATTGTAGTAACTGGCTCGTCGGGTGCGGGCACTACTTTTGTAAAGCGTGCATTTGAGCACATTTTTGATAAAGAAAACATTAAGCCACTTATTGTTGAAGGTGATAGCTTTCATAAATACGATCGTGTTGCTATGAAACAAGCAGTACAAGAGCAAAAAGAACAGGGTAATAACTTCTTTTCACACTTTGGCCCTGACACCAATTTATTCAAAAAAATTGAACAAGCTTTTAAAGATTATGGCACCACAGGTGAATGTGATCGCCGTTACTATATCCATTCTGATAGTGAAGCACTTGAACATAATACCAACTTAGGTACAAACCTGAACCCCGGTGAATTCACCCCATGGGAAAAAGTCGGCAAAGGCACAGACTTGTTATTTTATGAAGGTTTACACGGTGCTGTTGTTGCTGATGATGTAGATATGGCACAATATGGCGATTTAAAAGTCGGCGTTGTTCCTAGTATTAACCTTGAATGGATTCAGAAAATTCATCGTGATAATGCCGAACGCGGCTACTCTGCAGAAGAGACAGTAGATACAATTTTAAGCAGAATGCCTGATTATATTAACTATATCACCCCGCAATTCTCACAAACGGATATCAACTTTCAGCGTATTGCCACTGTAGATACCTCCAATCCATTTATTGCTCGTGACATTCCTACACCTGACGAATCATTGGTTGTTATTCATTTTAACGATTTGGAAAAAACACCTGTTGACTTTACTCAAGTGAAGACCATTATTGAAGGCTCATTTATGTCCAGACGCAATACTATTGTTGTTCCTGGTAATAAAATGGGATTAGCGATGGAAGTGATTTTATATCCAATCATTCATAGTTTGATTGCCAATAAATAAGCAATCAATCTCTTAAAACCCCAGTCTTTGACTGGGGTTTTTTGTATTAAGCGAACCTAAAAAAAATGAACTTAACTCACCCCCCTACAAAACCCAGTTTTTTCCAATTCTTTATTTACTGGTTAAAACTAGGTTTCATTAGTTTCGGCGGCCCAGCAGGTCAAATATCAATGATGCACCAAGCACTGGTTGAAGACAAACGCTGGATTTCAGAACATCGTTTCTTGCACGCCCTAAATTTCACTATGGTACTCCCTGGCCCAGAAGCCCAACAACTCGCCACCTACATCGGTTGGCTTATGTTCGGCATACGAGGTGGACTGGTTGCTGGTGTGTTATTCGTCTTACCTTCCCTGTTTATTTTAAGCACACTCACTTGGATTTATTTAACTTACGGCACACTTAATGAAGTCGCTGGCATCCTATACGGCATCAAACCCGCCGTTACTGCCATTGTCCTATTTGCCGCTTATCGCATTGGCTCCAAAGCCTTGTCAAACCCCGTGTTAAAAGTATTGGCAGTATTAGCATTTATCGCCATTTACCAATTTCATATCCCCTTCCCTTATATCGTAGTAATCGCCGCATCTATTGGCTTTTTAGGCGCAAAATTATCCCCCAACACCTTCACCGTAGGCGCACATCATGGCGGCAGTAAAAACAGTTATGGCGTAGCATTAATTGATGACCACACCCCCATTCCCGACCATGCGAAATTTAAATGGTCTAATTTCTTCAGTTTCTTAATCATTGGCGTCGTACTTGGCAGCGTTGTTTTAAGTTTATTAGACAATAAAGTGTTACACGATATGGGCGAATTTTTTACCAAAGCCGCCCTTGTTACTTTTGGCGGCGCTTACGCAGTATTACCTTACATCTATCAAGGTGGCGTTGAACAATACCACTGGCTAAGTGCCACACAAATGATGGATGGCCTAGCACTCGGTGAAACCACCCCCGGCCCACTCATTATGGTAGTAGCATTTGTCGGTTTTGTCGGCGCAACCGTCAAAGAAATTTTCGGCGCAGAATCAATGCTACTAGCAGGTTTTGCTGGCGCATCAGTTGCCACTTTTTTCACCTTCCTACCCTCCTTTCTATTCATCTTCTTAGGCGCCCCAGGCATCGAAGCCACACGAGGCGACCTAAAATTCAGCGCACCCCTCTCAGCAGTAACAGCCGCCGTAGTAGGCGTAATTGTTAACCTAGCAGTATTCTTCGCACTTGCCACACTATATCACAATCAACAAATAGACTGGATAGCCACCGCCATCACCATAGTTGCATTTATTGCGCTATTTCGCTTTAAAATTGGCATTATGAGCGTGATTGCTGTGAGTGGGTTAATAGGCTTAGGTGTTTCTATTTTACAAACTATTTAATGGATTGCTTACACACAAGTCTTATTAATATTTTTGACTTGCAGACGCAAAAGTTCGTTTATTCTCAAATCACAACCATACAAAGGCTTTAACTTTATTTTTGGTTAAATCTACAGAAACATGAACTTTTTCTTTGATGCGAATGGCAGATATTTTTTTAATTGAAATTTCCAGTATTTTTTCATACAAAAACAACAAGGTATTAAACGCTTGATTTTGGGTGTCAAATGACACATTGAGATTAACAACTAAATTAGTTAAAAATACTTCAACCTTGCTTAACTTTTGAGGGGTGAAAGAATGTAGTTTTTATTTAACCAATATAAGTTTCTTTGGTTTTAAAACTATAATGTTCAAGGCGAATTTTATCTCGCACAATTTTTAATAATTTTCTATCTGTAAAGTTTTTTACATCATAATAAATGGTATTGTTTAAAATTTTACATAAAATACTTTTTTTAATAAAATGATTATTGTGTATATAATAATCTTAATGAGTAGTTATATTTTTCAAAGGGGGTAGAGTTGTTAAAAGTTGTTTTAAAGGGTTATATTCTTGCCTCCGATTCCGATCTTGCAATTGTAAAGAAAGAACTTGAGAACCATATTCAATTAACTCGACAGGAGGAAGGTTGCTTAGTTTTCGAAGTATCTCAAGACAATAAGAATATAAACCAATTCAATGTATATGAAGAATTTGTATCTAAAGATGCATTTAAGTTACATCAGCAACGCCTTAGTGGCACTGAATGGGGCAGGGTTTCATCAAGGTTAGAGAAACATTATAAGACTAATGGTGATAACTAACATAGGTGTGTTGATACATAATAAAACGCTCAAGCAAACATTAAGGTTATTAATTTAACGTGCAAACTTATACTGCTTTTATGTCTTGCCCTCAAGTTGTGTTTAGGTGTATATTTAAACCACTTTCGCTATAATAGCGTTACGCAACATAAATAGCTCTATGTTGCATTTTAATAATGGACTATTTCAAGGAGAAAAAATGGCTTACACTTCAATTATATTTGAAAATCCTAATACAGGTGCAATTAAAGAGGTGCCAGTGGGGTTTTCATGGACAGTTTTTTTGTTTAGTTTCTTTCCAGCATTGTTTAGGGGCGATTGGAAATGGGCGATAATAATATTGGTGCTTGCTTTGATGACTTTTGGATTAAGTAGTTTTGTATTTGCATTTATTTACAATAAACTTTATATTAAAGATTTGATTGGTTTTGGATTTAAGGCAAAATCAATTGCAAGTGGAGATATGGATTCTGCAGCTAGTAAATTAGGTATACAAATTCCAAAATTAGATTCTTGATGATTATTCATATTTATGGCAAAGGCCTCATTCTGTATAATGAATCGTTCTAGTTGATTGTTGATGCGTTGACTAAATTCAAGCATTATGCTTAATAAATAAAGGGGTTTTTAATGGTTAATTTTGGATACACAATCAATTATGTTGATGAAGTAGATAAAGCGCTGTCTTTTTTTGAAAAGGCATTTGATATAAAGCGTCGTTTTTTAACGGATGAGAAGGATTACGGGGAATTGGATACTGGTGCAACAGTATTGGCTTTTGCGTCACATAAATTAGGGCAATCAAATTTTTCTGGTGGATATGTCAGTGCCACGGATTCTAAAAAACCGCTTGGCACTGAAATAGTGCTTGTTACAAATGAAGTGCAATTAATTCATGAAAATGCTATTAAAAATGGTGCTGTTGAGTTAAAGGCACCTGAAGTAAAACCTTGGGGGCAAACAGTTTCTTATATTCGTTGTCCTTCAGGAATTTTGATAGAATTATGTACGCCAATTACACAATAAATCACTTCAATTGCATTGGTTGAATTTCAAGTGTTGGGCGTAATACCATTTTCAAAAAATAAACCAAACGAACCTAGTGCGCATTCTTATCCTAAGTGTTAGCGGCATATTATTCATATTTATGCAAAGGTCTCTTAAGGTATGGGCTTAAATAGTTCAGTGACGCTCTCTAGATATCAGCAAGCAAAGCGTTATTTTTTTACTTAACAACGACATTAACCAATTTATTTGGCACAACAATGACTTTAACGATGGTTTTTCCGTCGGTAAATTTGACAACATTTTCATCTGCTAGCGCTTGTGCTTCAACTTGCGCTTTGTCGGCATTGGCGTTGATCATTAGTTTGGCACGAAGTTTGCCGTTGACTTGAACGATGATTTGTACCTCTTCTTGGCTGAGCGCTGCTTCATCAATGCTTGGCCATGGCTCGTTGATAATTGCCTCTGTATTGCCTAATTCTTGCCATAGGTGGTGGCAGAGGTGTGGGGCGATTGGGCTTAGGGTTTTGAGTAGGATGTTGATGGATTCTTGGCGGATAGCCATGGCGGTGTCGCTGGTGTCGTTAAATTTGGTAAGGGTGTTACTCAGTTCCATGAGTGCGGCAATGACTGTATTAAATAGGTGTCTGCGTTGCATGTCATCGGTGATTTTGTTGAGTGTTTGATGCGTTTTAAAGCGAATGTCTTTTTGTTGCTTATTAAGGTTGTCTAAGGCGCCAATGGTGTTGTTTGCTTTGTCTTTTATAAAACTTCCAACTAGGCGATAGACCTTGTTAACAAAACGGTGTGCACCCTCTAATCCAGAGTCGCTCCATTCTAGATCTTGCGTTGGTGGGGCGGCAAATAAGATAAATAGGCGCACTGTGTCTGCGCCATATTTGGCTATCATTTCTTGTGGGTCAACGGTATTGCCTTTGGATTTGCTCATTTTGGCGCCATCTTTTAAGACCATGCCTTGGGTAAGTAGGTTTTTAAAGGGCTCGTCGTTTTTAATTAAGCCTTCGTCACGCAGGAGTTTGTTAAAAAAGCGGGCGTAAAGTAGATGTAAAATTGCATGTTCAATGCCACCAACATATTGATCCACGCCACCGTTTGCAAGCCAATAGTTGCTTCGTTCATCTAACATTTTGTCGCTATTGTCTTTGCAAGTGTAACGGGCAAAATACCAAGAGGATTCAAAAAAGGTATCAAAAGTATCGGTTTCTCGTTGCGCTGCTTCGCCACATTTGGGGCAAGTGGTTTGATAAAACTCAGGCATTTTTTTAATCGGCGAGCCAACGCCATCAAAACTTACTTCTTCAGGCAAAATAATGGGCAAGTCAGACTCAGGTACAGCCACTGAGCCGCAACTTGGGCAGTTGACAATGGGGATGGGGCAACCCCAATAGCGTTGGCGTGACACGCCCCAATCTCGTAAGCGGTAGTTGGTTTTTTTACTACCTAAGTTATTGTCCTCAAGGGTTTTGGCAATTGCTTCAAAGGCTTGGTCGAAATCCAAGCCATCAAACTTGCCAGAATTAAATAACAATCCTTTGTGGGTAATGGCGCCTTCATTGGTATCTTCGTCTTTATTGATAACCTGTTTAATATCGATGTGGTATTTTTTGGCAAATTCATAATCTCGTTCATCGTGTGCGGGCACACTCATCACAGCACCTGTGCCGTAACCCATTAGGACAAAGTTGGCAATCCAAATCGGCACTTCAGCGCCTGTGATTGGATGTGTGCATTTGAGTCCTGAATCAACGCCCTTTTTTTCCATGGTTTCCATAGCGGCTTCAGAGGTCTCCATGGCTTTGCATTCATCAATAAAGGCTTGCACAGTGGCGTTGTCTTTGCCTGCGTTGAGTGCCAAAGGATGTTCAGCGGCAATGGCTAAATAGGTAACGCCCATTAGTGTGTCTGGGCGGGTGGTATAAACGCTTAGTGCGTCAAAGCCTTTTCTGTTGAAGTCTATTTCTAAGCCGATGGATTTGCCAATCCAGTTTCTTTGCATGGTTTTAACAGCATCAGGCCAGCCATCTAATTTGTCTAAATCGTTTAACAACTCATCAGCATAATCTGTGATACGCATAAACCATTGTGAAATTTCTTTTTTCTCAATCAGTGCATCAGAGCGCCAACCTCGTCCATCAATCACTTGCTCGTTGGCCAGCACAGTTTGATCCACGGGATCCCAATTGACAATGGCATTTTTCTTATAAACCAAGCCTTTTTTAAATAATTTCACAAACAGCCATTGCTCCCAGCGATAATAATCCGGGTGGCAAGTGGCAATTTCACGCGACCAGTCATAGCCAAAACCTAACTGGGTTAACTGGGTTTTCATGTAATCAATATTTTCGTAAGTCCATTTAGCAGGTGCTACTTTGTTTTTTAATGCGGCATTTTCAGCGGGCAAGCCAAATCCATCCCAGCCAATTGGTTGCATCACATTTTTGCCCTGCATTTTTTGATAGCGAGAGATGACATCGCCAATACTGTAATTGCGCACATGTCCCATATGCAAACGCCCAGAGGGATAGGGAAACATACTTAGGCAGTAATATTTTTCCTTTGTATCGTCTTCAACAACCTCAAACGATTTGTTTTCTTGCCAATAGTTCTGTACTTGTGCTTCAATGTCTTGAGCGTTATATTCTGTATTCATATTTTTTATTTTGGGTTACAAGGTGAATTGAAAGTGTTAACTTCCAAGGTGCCGATTAATTTATCGATATTATCCAGTTTGTTGTCTATTAAGTATTGGGCAATGCCTTCGTTGATTTTATGGCAGATTAATGGGTTGTAAAACAGTGCTGTGCCAATGCCAACAGTGGATGCACCAGCAATGATAAACTCTATTGCATCATTGGCTGTCATAATGCCACCTTGTCCAATAATTGGCACATTGTGGTGTTTGCTCACTTGGTAAACTTGGTGGACTTTTAACAGTGCAATGGGCTTAATGGCAGGGCCTGATAACCCCCCTTGGTTGTTGCCAATAATTGGCTTTTTGGTTTTGGTGTCAATTGCCATGCCCATCAGTGTGTTAATGACTGCCAAGCCATCGGTGCCTGCATCAATACAGCGTTGAGCGCTGAAAGCAATATCAGTTTGATTGGGTGATAATTTGGTGATAATCGGCTTTGTGGTATTTTTTCTGCAAATATCAACCACACGATAAGACATATCAGGGTCGTTGCCAAAGGCGACACCACCTTCTTTGACATTGGGACAGGAGATATTGATTTCTATTGCGTCAATATCGGTGTCGTCAAATCGTTTGGTAATTTCGCCATATTCTTCTACTGATGAGCCTGAAATATTGATAATAAACCGAGTTTCAGTTTTATCTAAATTTGGCATAATATCGTTAATGACGACATCTGTGCCAGGATTTTGTAAACCGATGGCGTTAATCATACCACTGGGTGTTTCGGTTACTCGATGAGGGGCATTGCCAAGGCGTGGTTCCAAGGTTGTTCCTTTTAGACAAATTGCACCCACATCAGCGTTAGAAAACCCATCAATGCGTGTGTATTCTTCGCCAAAACCAACGCAGCCTGACAAAAGAACAATGGGCGAATTTAACGAAAGTCCGCAGAATTTCGTTTTTAAAATATCGCTAATATGTGCTTTCGAGGCTTGCTCTTCATTCATTTTATAGTTACCTAATTGCTTTTACTGTATTTGTAGTTATTTGCTTACTAAATTTGTATGGGTGTTATTATACCTTTTAATCCAAATATGGAGGTGTTGACCTTGTGGCTGCTATCTTTGGATTATAGGAGAAGGGTTTTACTGTTAAAATCACAGACTATGAAAGGATTGTTTATTAGCGGTAGCGGCACCAATGTGGGAAAAACCTTGATTGCCAGTTATATCATTAAAGCACTGAGTGTGAAATACACGGTTGTGGCAAGAAAACCCATTGAAAGCGATTGCATAAAAACCGCTGATGGTTTAATGCCCAAAGATGCGGTATTACTGAACAATTTGTGTGCAAATCCAGAGCCGATCAGTGCTGTGTGCAAATTTCGATTTGAAGCCTGTGTGAGTGGTGAGAAAGCCAGTGCAGAGCAAGGTATTATTGTTAAATTACAAGATTTAGTTGATGCGGTGCAACCCATAAATGATGATGATTTTGTTGTGGTTGAGGGTGCAGGTGGCATTTATTCCCCCATTGCACAACAAGCATTAAACAGTGACTTAGCATTGGCACTAAAACTACCAGTGGTAATCGTGGTCAAAGATGAACTGGGTGCCATCAATCAAGCATTATTGAGCATCAATGCTGCCAAAAAACACAAATTGAATATTGTTATGTTGGTGCTTAACCAAATTACACCTAATGACTTAGGTAACGAAGAAGCGTTGAAGGCTTATACAGATATTGAAGTGGTAACTTTCAATCAAAACAAAATAGGCAACTTTAACACCAAGGTGATGGCGTTAATCTAATATAGTTAAAGTTGGCTTTTTTTGCTCTTTTTTTGGCGGCACTTGATCTTTTTCAAAAAACATACCTTCACCATTTTCACCCGCATAAATAGTTAAAACCGCATTGATGGGTGCGAAAATATCATGGGATTTCCCCTCAAAGCGTGCTTTGAAGGATATCGATTCATTATCTATAACCAAGGCATTGGTTGCATGATTGGCGATATTGAGTACAATTTTCCCTTGCTGAATAAAAGGTTTTGGTACCACAACATTTGATTCTGAACAATCAACCAAAATGTGTGGCGTTAGCCCAGAATCTTCCATCCATTGATGATAAGCTCTAACAAGATAAGGCGCTACAGAAGTCATAAGTTACCTGCCATTAGTTAAATGATGTTTAGTTGTATTCTTTTTCGCAATCGGTCAAACTTTCTTTAAAACTGCTTCTTGTAAATAGATGATTTGCATACTCAGTAACAGCCTTTCCGGGCGCACCTAAGTCAATATCAAGTTTTTTCAAACGCCATAATAATGTCGCTAAACAAGCATCAACAATTGTCATGTCATCGCTCTTAAAGAAAGTTTTGTATTCAAATAAAGGCACCAATTCAATCAAGCTATTTTTAAGCAGTTTTCTGGCTGCATTGGCTTCTTTTTCATTGCCAGTTTCAATAATTTTAACCTGCTTAAACCAACTGTCAGAAGCCCTTGTAAATCTAAAAATAAGTAAGCGTTTTTCTGATTTTTCAATCGGGTCAACTGGCAACAATGGTGGGAAAGGAAAGCGTTCATCTAGGTATTCCATAATTACCGAAAGATCGTATAAAACGATACCACGGTCAAATAAAGTAGGTAGTGTTTGACCGGGGCTACGCTCTAAAATTTCTTCAGGCATTTTTTCGACTTCTAAAACCACCACTTCTCTTTCGATGTTTTTTTCTGCCATAATAAAACGCACTGTATGTGATTCTATTTCATCGTTAGAAGAATAAAGAATGGTTGAAGATGGATTTGGTTTGCTTATCATAATATTTGTCCTTGGAAATAAAAAAAAACAGTATTTCTTATTGAAACACTGTTTTGTATTAAAAAATGAGATTAATTAGTCCTTGGCCTTCCATTTACCGTATTTAACATCTCTCCAATATTCTTTTTTCAATAAATAAGAAAGAATAAAGAGGATGAATAAAAAGCCTAATACTTTATAACCTAAGTCAACGCGTATCAATTTTGCAGGTTCGCCAACATAGTCTAAAAAGTTAGTAATGTCACGCACATCTTGGTTAAATTCTGGTGTTGATTTGCTCTGCTTAAGATACCATAAGACATCTGGCATAGAGACATTGGCCAAAACTTTATTGTTCACGCCAAAGGGACGAGTGTCGTCTTTGTAAAAACTACGCAAATAGGTGTAAATCCAATCGGTACCTTTAGAGCGAGCAACCAGAGACAAGTCGGGCGGCGTTGAACCGAACCAAATTTTCGCCCCCTTTTCCGATATTGCCGCAACTACTGGAGAGCCAACTTTTTCTGTGTTAAATATAAGGTCTTTTTCAACTATTTTGTCGGTTGCCTTACTTAAGTTCTCTTCAATTTGACTAGCGGAAAGCTTGTCAAGTAATGTTTTTGCTTGTTTAGCATCTTTCACAGGGTTGTCAACTGCATTTGCAAGTGCTTGTAAATCAGCAACACTTAATGGTTTTTTGTCTAACAAATTTGCTTTTGCTTGCTCATAAGCCTTGACTGTGTCGCTTAAAAATAAATCTTTACCAATGCGGTTGTAACGCATAAAAGAAATTGAGTGGCAACCTGAGCAATAATTCATAAACAATTTCGCACCATTTTGCAGTGATTTTTGATCGCTGATATCTGTATCAGCGTGGTCAAGATGTATTTCACTATTTGCTAAAAGATTGAAAGAGATGGTTAAGCCCGCTAAGACAGACGCTGTCGTTGTTAATAATTTTTTCATTTTATTTCCCCGTTACTCTTTTAGGCACTTCTTTGGTTTTTCCAATAGAAGTAAACCATGGCATTAAGATAAAGAAGCCAAAGTAGGTTGCAGTGAAAACTTGCGCTAACAAGGCATTCATTGGCGTTACTGACTGCATACCTAAATAACCTAAGCAAACAAAACTAATTACAAAGATACCTAAGGCATACTTATATGGTGCTGAGCGATATCTAATTGATTTCACTTTAGAGCGATCCAGCCACGGTAGAGCCAATAAAATTAATAACGCTGCAAACATACCAACAACACCTGGGAATTGCGATCCAAACATGGGTGGAATGGCTCTTAATACGGAATAGAAAGGTGTTAAATACCAAAGTGGCGCAATGTGGCTAGGGGTTTGCAATGGATTGGCTTCAATAAAGTTGGCATGCTCTAAGAAGTAACCGTTCATTGCGGGTGCAAAAAATACCACAGCAGAGAAAATCATCAAAAATCCTACCACACCAACAATGTCTTTAACGCTGTAGTATGGGTGGAATGGAATGCCGTCTTTTGGAATGCCGTTTTTGTCTTTATTCTTTTTAATTTCAACACCATCTGGGTTGTTTGAGCCAACTGCATGTAATGCTACAATGTGCAAAAATACCAATACAACTAAGATAAGCGGCAAGGCAATCACATGTAATGAAAAGAAGCGATTTAGCGCTGGGTCACCAACAGCATAGTCGCCTAAAATCCACACCAACAAGTCGGGGCCAATAAAGGGAACGGAGCCAAATAGTGAGATAATTACTTGTGCACCCCAATAGGACATTTGACCCCATGGCAGAACATAGCCCATAAATGCTTCAGCCATTAGTGCAATGTATAAAATCATACCTAAAATCCAAATCAACTCTCGTGGCGATTTGTATGAGCCGTAAAGCAACCCACGATACATGTGCAGATAAATGACAACAAAGAACGCTGATGCACCTGTTGAGTGTAGATAACGAATTAACCAACCCCAGTTTACATCACGCATAATGTATTCAACCGAAGCAAAAGCATGTAGTTCATCAGGCTTGAAGTGCATGGTTAAAAAGATACCAGTAACAATTTGCATTACCAGTACCAACATGGCTAACGAGCCAAAGAAGTACCAAAAATTAAAATTTCTTGGCGTGTAATATTCTGCCAAATGTTCATTCCAAACTTTAGTTAACGGAAATCTTTGATCAATCCAGTTTTTATTATTGTCCATTATTTGCTCCTATGCTTTTGGGTCAACACCAATTTGAATTAACGAATCAGATACAAAATGATAAGGTGGAATCACCAAATTAGTCGGTGCCGGAACGCCTGCATAAACACGACCTGCCAAGTCAAACTTAGAGCCATGACATGGGCAGTAAAACCCACCCTTCCAAGCATCACCACCAAGGTCGGCTGCACCAAGTTCTGGACGGTAAGTTGGTGAACAACCAAGGTGAGTGCAAACACCAACAATCACGGCAACCTCAGGGTTTATTGAACGATGAATATTTTTAGCGTATTCTGGCTGTTGAGAGGTTTCTGAACTGCTTGGGTCGGTTAATATACCGTCTAAAGTGCTTAAATTTGAAAGTGTGGTTTTGTCGCGTCTAAAAATCCAAACAGGTTTTTTGCGCCATAATACGCGAACCAATTGCCCTTCTTTAAGTTTTTTGATGTTAACCTCAACGGGTGCGCCAGCAGCTTTGGCTCTAGCAGAAGGATTCCAAGTGGATAAAAACGGCCATGCCACAAAGCCAACACCAACTGCACCAACTACACTTGTAGCTTGGGTTAGAAAGCGTCTTTTCTTAAGGTCTATTGTTTGTTCTGACATAAGATTACTATTTCCTGTATGAATAAGTGTTATTTTATTTTTGAAATAAAAACCCAATAATTATAATGTATATTAACTTTAAATAATATAAATATTTTAATATTCATGCAAATCAATTTTAACAATCACTTTTTCTATTTTTGTATGTAGTGCCACCTGTTTGAGTGCATTTAGCAAAACATCAGGTTGTTTTTGCACACGAAAAGCCAGCGCTTGATTGTGGGTAACAAAGGTGGCGGTATTGTTGTCAATAGTACATAAAGACAGCGATTTAAAGGCTTCTGGCAGGTACGCTGAGAGTTGCTGATTAAGTTCGTTCAGCGCTCTAGCTCGTGCAAACATTTGTCCCAACGCACCTTGTGGGGTAAAACCTGCTAAATTTGTTATTTTTTTAGACATTTATACCTTAAAAATCAAAAAAGAATGCTAATGCATTAAAGAATGGTGTATATCATAACATCTGCGAGTAAAATGGAGCCACTTTTAAAATCATATTTCAATAAATTTAATGAATATTATAAATAAATTGGCAGCCAAGGTTGTTGGCTCTCGCAATGACCGATTGGTAAAAAAACTGACTAAAACAGTTGCAAGCGTTAATGCATTTGAGCCCGCATTGCAAGCACTAGATGACAAAATGCTCAGTGCCAAAACACAAGAATTCAAACAAAAAGTTGAAAACCAAGAAACATTAGATTCTTTATTGCCAGAAGCCTTTGCAGTTGTGCGTGAGGCCAGCGTTAGAGTTTTAGAACTTAGGCATCATGATGTGCAAATGATTGGTGGCATGGTATTACACAACGGCAACATTGCAGAAATGGGTACAGGTGAAGGTAAAACTTTGGTGGCAACACTTCCGGCTTATCTCAATGCATTAACCGGTAAAGGTGTTCATATTGTTACTGTGAATGATTATTTAGCAGTGCGTGATGCTCAGTGGATGGGCAAAGTATTTGAGTTTTTAGGGTTGAGCGTTGGTATTGTTACTTCAAATATGCCACCAGAAGACAAAAAAGATGCTTACAACTGCGACATTGTTTATGCCACTAATAACGAGTTAGGTTTTGATTATTTAAGAGACAATATGGCGTTTACCACTGAGCAAAAAGTGCAACGCAGCCCTAACTTTGCTATTATTGACGAAGTTGACTCTATTTTGATTGATGAGGCGAGAACGCCGCTCATTATTTCTGGGCCAGCAGATGATTATGCTGAGATTTATCAAGCAACCAACCAAATGATTCCAAGTTTTACTGAGCAAATCGAAACTGGCGAAGGCAAAGAAGTGGTGGTTGAAAAGGCTGGCGATTACACAATTGACGAGAAAAACAAGCAAGTGTTTTTAACCGACGATGGACACAATAAGGCAGAAGAACTGCTAATCAATGCGGGCGTTTTGCCAGAAGGTGCGAGTTTGTATGATGCCAGCAATATTTTATTGATGCAACATATTAATTCGGCGTTGCGTGCCCATATGTTGTTTCATAAAGACGATCATTATATTGTGAATGACGATGAAGTTGTTATTGTTGATGAATTTACAGGGAGAACCATGCCGGGGCGTCGCTGGTCTGAAGGTTTGCATCAGGCGATTGAAGCCAAAGAAGGTGTGAGCATTAAAAAAGAAAACCAAACACTGGCATCCATTACTTTCCAAAATTATTTTAGATTGTATGGCAAACTCTCAGGTATGACCGGTACAGCAGATACTGAGGCGGTTGAATTTCAAGCAATTTATAATTTAGAAACCACAGTTGTCCCGTCAAATAAGCCCTCTGCACGAAACGATATGTCCGACCAAATTTATTTAACTTTGGGTGAAAAATTAGAAGCAATCGCCAAAGATGTAGAAAATTGTCAAAAGATAGGACAACCCGTTTTAGTCGGCACCAGTAGCATTGAAAACTCTGAGGCAATCTCAGAATTACTCACCAGTAAAAAAATTAAACACGAAGTTTTGAACGCTAAACAGCATGAGCGTGAAGCGCAAATTATTGCCAATGCAGGTAGTATTGGCGCAGTGACTATTGCCACCAATATGGCAGGACGAGGCACAGATATTGTACTGGGCGGTAAGTTAGAAGGAGAAACAACAGATAAGCAAAAAGCCGATTGGCAAGTGCAACATGATGAAGTTATTAAAGCAGGCGGATTGCATATTGTCGGCACCGAACGCAATGAATCACGCCGTGTAGATAATCAATTACGCGGTCGCTCAGGCCGTCAAGGTGATGTCGGCTCAACCCGTTTTTACCTGTCGTTAGAAGATGATTTAATGCGTATTTTTGCCAGTGAAAAAATGGCAACAATGATGCAACGACTGGGCATGGAAAAAGGCGAAGCAATTGAACATAAAATGGTCAATCGTGCCATTGAAAACGCACAGAAAAAAGTCGAAGGTATGCATTATGATTCCCGCAAACATCTCTTAGAATATGATGATGTATCCAATGACCAGCGTAAAGTTGTGTATGGATTGCGTGATGAACTGATGAGCGTTGACAATGTGCAAGATAGATTTATTGCCATGCGCAAAACCGTTATCAGCAACTTGTTCAGCAATTATATTTCGACTGCACAAACCGAAGAAGACTGGGATATTGAAGGCTTACACCACGCCCTACAATCAGATTATGCCGCAGATTTCCCTATACAAGAATGGTTGGATGAAGGCGTAGATGTAGATGAATTAGAATCCAGAGTTGAGCAAGGCTTGACACAGATTTTTACTTACAAGGAAGGAATTATTGGCAGCAAACAGATGCGTGATTTTGAAAAAGCAGTCATGCTACAAACTTTAGATCACTTCTGGAAGGAGCATTTAGCCGCCATGGATTACTTACGCCAAAGCATCAATTTGCGTGGCTACGCACAAAAAAATCCAACTCAAGAATACAAGCGCGAATCCTTCATCATGTTCACAGCACTCCTAGACACCATTGACCTTGAAATTGTTAAAGCACTTTCAAGCGTTACCCTGAATGCAGAAAGTAGCGCCGACGACATCGAGCAACAAAATAACGAAGAAGCCTCAGCAACCCACGACACCCTCCTAGAAGAGCCCATCCAGCCCCAAGAAGTCATCACTACAAACAACGAAACCGACGACAACCACCCACAAACCTATCAACGCATTGGCGCAAAAGTAGGCCGCAACGACCCATGTCCTTGTGGCTCTGGCAAAAAATACAAAAATTGCCATGGCTAACCCCCCCAATTATTATATTGGACTTATGTCAGGCACCAGCATGGACGGTGTTGATGGCGTTATTGTTGATGAATTGGGTAAAAAAATATTGACCCAATCGCATTTGCCCTATCCCGATAAGTTAAAACAAAACCTGTTAAAACTTACCCAAAATTCAACTACTTCATTGGCAAATCTTGCCCAGATTGATATTGAAGTGGCACACTGTTTTGCCAATGTGGCAAATACTTTGTTACAACAATTAAAACTTAGCGCTACAAGCGTTCAAGCAATTGGCTCACATGGGCAAACTATTTTCCACCAAGGCGGCGTTTACTCAATGCAAATTGGACACGGCGCTTTGATTGCTGAGCAAACAGGTATTACCACAGTGGCTGATTTTCGCATGCAAGATGTGGCTGCCGGCGGGCAAGGTGCGCCACTTACGCCGTTTTATCATCAACATTTGTTAGATGAAAAAGACGGCGTTGTCATTAATTTAGGTGGTATCGCCAATACCACCATTGTCAAAAACAATCAAGTTATCGGATTTGACACAGGTCCTGCCAACACCCTGCTAGACAACTGGATAAAACAGCATAAAAATCTAGATTACGACCGTGATGGACTTTGGTCACGCACTGGCTCGGTGGACAAAACTTTATTAACTGCAATGCTTGCTGATGATTATTTTCAACAATCACACCCAAAAAGCACAGGTCCAGAATATTTTAATTTAAACTGGTTATCACGCTACCTAGATGGCGACGAAGCCCCCGAAGATGTGCAAAGAACACTCATGGAGCTAACCGTAATAAGCATTTCCGCAAGCATCCCCATAGGCGCTAATGTGTATTTATGTGGTGGCGGTGTGCATAATTTGTTTTTATTTGAACGCCTAGTGGAACAAAACCCCAACAACAAAGTAACATCAACCAATGATTTAGGCGTATCCGCAGACTATGTAGAAGCCGCCGCATTCGGTTTTTTTGCCCAAAAAACCTTAGCAGGCTCACCCTCAAACCTACCCTCAGTAACAGGCGCTCGCAACACACGCATTTTAGGCGGTATTTATCAACACAAAGGTGAAGTATGCTAAATACATTAAAAACGCTACTTCGCACTAATGCAGAAACTGAAATACTGGAGTTTAAGACTGCTGGGCAAAATTTTGATAAAAACAAATTGGGTAAATATTTTTCCGCATTAAGTAATGAAGCAAATCTTGCTAATAAAGAGTGTGCATGGTTGATTCTTGGCATTGATGATGAACACCATATTTCTGGCACAAAAATTACGGATAGCACTTTAAATGAATATAAGCAGGAGATTGCAAATAACACCTCTCCAACATCCAATTTTATAAACACCCGTCGTGTTAATATCGAGGGAAAACAGGTGTTAATGTTGCAAATTCCTCCTGCACCAAAAGGTATGCCAGTTGATTGGAAGGGGCATTGTTATGGTAGAGATGGCTCAAGTTTAAGTGCATTAAACAACCAAGAAAGGGAGCGCATTAGGCTGCAAAATTATGTGCCTGATTGGGGTGAAGAAGTTGTTGAGCGCGCTACAATTGACGACCTTTCTGTTGAGGCAATCAGCGAAGCAAGAAAACAATTTAAGGTTAAAAACCCAACGCTGGAAATAGAAAAATGGGACGACATAAAGTTTTTAAACAAAGCCAAAATCACCTCCCAAGGAAAAATCACCAACACGGCTATATTGTTACTTGGAAAGCCAGAATCTGAACACCTTATTAGCCCTGCCGTAGGAAAAATCACTTGGATACTAAAAGATAGAGACAACATTGAAAAAGATTATGGGCATTTTGGCTGTCCGTTATTACTAAGCGTTAATCAAGTTTATGCCAAAATCAGAAATCTAAAATACCGCTATTTACCCGAAGGTACCTTATTTCCTGATGAAGTAGATCAGTTTGATCCCTTTATCATTCGTGAGGCACTAAATAATTGTATTGCACACCAAGACTACACACTAGGTGGGAAAATCAATTTGGTGGAGCGTGAGGACGGTATTTTGACTTTTGTTAATTCGGGCGCTTTTATTCCCGGATATGTGGAAAAGGTAGTGGCAGCAGATGCACCAGAAACATATTATCGCAATCCATTTTTAACAAGCGCTATGGTTGGTTTAGGTATGATTGACACCATTGGCAGTGGTATTAAAAAAATGTTTGTTTTGCAAAAAAACAAGTTTTTCCCTTTGCCAAGTTATGATTTAGACAACAATCAAGTTAAGGTTAAAATTATTGGCAAAGTAGTTGATGTTGGCTATGCACGCAGACTTGCACAATCGAAAAATGAGCTAACTTTGCAAGACATTATTTTGTTGGATAAAGTGGCAAAAGGCACACCTTTGCTGAATGCTGAAATTAAAATGCTAAGGAGTAAGAAACTGATTGAAGGGCGCAAACCCAATTTCCATATTTCATCTTTTATTGCAGAATCAATAGGAGAAAAACCTTCTTATATTAAGCACAAGGGCATTGATAATGAATATTGTCAAAAAATGATACTTGATTTTTTAAGGAAATTTGGAAGCGGAAATCGGAAAGATTTTGAAGAGATGCTTTTGGATAAGTTGCCTGATGTATTAAATCCGCAGCAGAAAAGGAACAAGGTCCGAAACAACTTACAAAGTTTGAAAAAGCAAAAGAAGATAAGTCCTTTTGGCAAACTATGGAAGATGTCTAACTCTAAAAATTAGACATTTTTTAGACATTTTTTAGACATTTTTTAGACATTATTTTATTAAAAACATAACTAAAACAATAACTTAAGAAAATATCTAAAGAATAAAAATAAATTTAATCACACAGGTTTTAAGTAAAAAATGCAAAAACACATAACTCAAATTACCCTCATTAAACCAGACGACTGGCACCTGCATGTACGCTCAGGCGCAGCATTAAAATCAATCGTCGGTATGACGGCAGCTCAAATGGGCAGAGCCATCATCATGCCCAATCTAAACCCACCCGTATCCAATGCCACCCAAGCACACGCTTATCGACAGGAAATCTTATCCGCCTTGCCAAAAGACAGCGAATTTAACCCGCTAATGGTTCTATATTTAACCGACAACACCACACCTAAAGACATTCAAGAGGCACTCGATAATAATGTTGTAGCCGCCAAGTTATACCCCGCAGGCGCAACGACTAATTCGGACAATGGCGTAACCAATATCACCAAACTTTACCCAACACTGGTATACATGCAAAAACTTGGTATGCCCCTTTTGCTACATGGTGAAGTAACCCGAAGCGATGTAGATATTTTTGACCGTGAAGCCGTATTTATTGATGAAATATTAAGCCAAGTGGTACACGATTTTCCTGAATTAAAAATCGTTTTCGAGCACATTACCACCAAAGAAGCCGTTGATTTTGTCCTAGCCAGTCATGACAAAATCGCCGCAACCATCACCCCCCATCATTTATTAGCCAATAGAAACGATATGCTAGTAGGCGGTATTAAGCCCCATTATTTTTGCCTGCCCATTCTAAAGCGCAAAAATCCACACCAATCCGCACTATTAGCCGCTGCCACCAGCGGCAATGCTAAATTTTTCCTTGGCACTGATTCCGCACCACACGCCACAACTGACAAAGAATCCGCTTGTGGTTGCGCTGGCATTTTTACCGCCCATTGCGCCATTGAGTTATATGCCACAGTTTTTGAACGCCAAAATGCCCTACATAAATTAGAAAACTTCGCCTCTAAATTCGGCGCAGACTTCTATAACCTGCCTCATAACACACAAACCATCACACTCCACAAGCAAGACTGGGTCATACCCGCCAATTACCCCTTCGCCAACAGCACTATCGTACCATTTATGGCAACCAAAACACTCAGTTGGAAGCAACTAGATTAGAGGCGTAACCCCAGTAAAAACAATCCTAAGGCACCAATATACCACACATCGAAATTTAACAAATTCAAACCACCCCTTCCATTTCTTTGCCCTAATTGTGAGACCCTGCTTTAAGCACGGGTGTTGAATAAAAGTTGGCCTTTGGTTAATATTTATGTCTAAATGTAGGGCTTTAATTATCACCATGTTTTTATTGCTCAATTTATCCGTCCCACGCACAGCGTAGAGATGACAGGCAGAAACTGTGTTAAGAAAATTAAATAACAAAAGAAAGGCACGGTCATTAATTTTTATGACATAATTGCTCACTTAAGTTGAAATACGGTTACAAGTTAAGACTTTTGCATAAATATGGATTCTTGATGATTATTTATGTTTATGCAAGGGTCTCAAATTATAAAATATTCATGAACACAATTATACTTTACACCACATCATGCCGCAATTTAGAAACATCTGGATTTAATTCAAACCGAACAAACCCTCATTTCTTTGTCTTAACTATCAGTCTCGTTAACCGAGGTTTTTTTGCTTTTTTTACAATTGTTGAAAAAAATATTTTCACATTTATTTTCACCTCTTCACTATATATCGAAAACTTTTCCCATGCATTGCAAAAATTCTTCTATGCATCAAATTTTTTTATACATACCAAAAAAAATTCCAAACATTTGTCTCTTGCTATCAATTCATCCTCGACCAAACAGGCTAATTCTGCCACATTACCACTCGCTACGACGCCACTTTTATTCGCCATTATTTAGCAACAAAAATAACAAAAAATAACCACAAATCATCAAATTAGGAATTTATTATGAACACACTTAATCGCTTTATTATTGCCACTTTATTGGTTTTATTTGCCTCACAAGCCTTTGCCGATCGACCCAAGGTTCTCAATATTGAGAGAACAGCTTTAAAGACGCTTACCATTATGCATGACCAGCCCGTTAAGGATTTTACTTCGATGTCTCAGTATTACTTACACATGGAAGCCAATGAAAAAGTTTATGTAGGCTATGTGCCAGGCAAAGGCCCCGTTCCATATCGAACGGTAACCGCTGTCAATCCAGATGAGAACGGTTTTTCCGCTATTTGGAATATGGATGTAGAGGAATTTGTTGATATGGATAATGCCGATATATTGACTGCCGATATAATGACTGTATATAGTTCGTACTGGGGTAATAGTGCGAGAGAGTATATAAGCGATCTTTTTGTAGATTATGGTCGTTATCATTTTCCTGATTTTTCTCTTTGTCATCAAAATTGCATTAGAATGCTATCCTATGGTGAGTTTAATGTCGACGAAGGCGCCGACCTTGTTCACACCCTTGTCGCCAATAATATCAACGCTACTTTTAGTATTGTCGAAAATACCAATAACAGCAGTTTATTCACCCTCAACAACAACACCCTAACCTTCGATGGCTCTGGCATAGATTATGAAACTGACGCAAAATCCTACTCCGTTCAAATCAAAGCCACCATAGGCAATGCAAGCAACAAAAATGTCAAGCAAACCATTACCGTTACCATTGACAATGTTTTTGAAAACACCATTGTTATTGCTGACCAAACCCGATTTATTAGCGAAAACATGCCTATAGGCGACACAATCGGTAACCCCCTAATCGTTGGAGGTGAAATAACATCTTTTGTCGTTGGCGCTTTCAGAGAAAAGAACAGTTCTAAGAAAATAGACCGGGTAAAAAACTTAGACATCTCTAAATTTGCAATTAGCAACGGAGGGCAACTTCGAGTAGCAAAAGCAATAGACTATGATAATATGCAACCTTTTATAGTAGTTACAGAAAATTCTGACAAAAAGTATGTTATTCCAGTCAGTGTTAGAGGCCCTGATGCAGAAGACAAGACCGCTCAAATTACTATTTTCGTCAAGAATATTTTTGAAAACACTATTGGCATCAACAACCAAACCCGATCTGTTGACGAAAACTCAGTCGTAGACACCAAAATCGGCAACACCCTGCAAACCACAGGAGAAGTAACATTCTTCAGTATTGTCGCTGGTAACACAGGCGATGTATTTAAAATCGACAACAGTGGACAAATTCGAGTAGCAAAAGCAGAACTAGACTACGAAACTCTATCAAGTTACAGTCTCACAATCGAAATTACTGGCAATGATGCAGCAAGCAAAACCGCCAAAATTACCATTAATATTGGCGATGTTGACGATATCAGCATCTATAACCAAGCCCGAATCGTCGACGAAAACGCAATTGTTGGCACCCCAATCGGCGACCCCCTAGTTGCCTCGGGCGCAATAACAAACTTCAACATCGTTGGAGGCGACAGCAACTTCTTTAAAATTGACAACACAGGGCAAATCCGAGTCAAAAACCTAGGCCTAGACTACGAAACTGCACAAGATTACACCCTCATTGTCGAAATTAGAGGTACTAATACAGACAATAAAACCGCTCAAATAGCCATCACCATTGTTGATCTTGATGATACTGCCCCTACCAACATCTCCCTAAGCAATAAATCTATTGTACTCGGTGCGCCCATTGGTACCGTTATAGGCACTTTGTCCGCAACCGACATAGACTCAGATAATGACAGCCTAGTCTTTAGTGTTGTTGATAGTGATTTTGAAATTACTGGTAATAAACTAAAAATCAACAAAGTTACCAGTGAGGCGCATGAACTCTCAGTTGACATCACTGCCACAGACAGCGCTAAAAACGCCGATACAAAAACATTCGTTATTGCTACAACTACCAACACCACTAGTGTCAGCATCACTAGTGCCGACATCACTAATACCAACATCAGTGTTGATGAAAATATGACTGGCACAGTCCTTGCCATTACCACCAATGTTACTGACCAAACGCAAAGCCTAACTTACGAAATCTCAGGTAATGACCAAGACAAGTTCAACCTTAATGGCAACATCCTTACCTTTAAAAGTCCACCCAATTACGAAGATAGAGCTTCTTACAGCCTAATTTTGAAAGTCAGTAACACCAATTTTTCCACCGAAAAAAACATCACTATCGCCATCAATAACATCAACGAAAACAACCTCATTATCAACGATCAAAACATTGGCATCAATAAAGATATATCTGTAGATGCCGACATTATCAATGTAGGTGCCACTGCCACAAGACAAATAACCTATTCTATTGCTGAAGGTAATGACGACGGCTTCTTTAAAATCAATAACGAAGGGGCGATCCAACTAGCAAAAAGCTTGGCACAGGGGCTCACCTCAATCTACACCCTCGTAGTCACAGCCACAATCACTGGTGACGACGCAGAAGAAAAAACTGCCACAATTACTATTGCTATCAACAATGATAATGCCTCAATCGCTATTTCTTTAACCAACAGTAGCATTGCAATCGGTGTGGCTATTGGCGATGTTGTTGGCACCTTGTCTGCAACCAATATAGATGGCAATTTAACCTACAGCATCGAAAAAAATGACTATTTTAAAATTTCTGGCAACAAGTTAAAAATCAACTTTAATAGCGACACTGTAAGCGAATACCCCATTAATATCACCGTCAATAATGGCACTATAAGCCAAGTCAAAAGTTTTAGAATTATGGTTATCAGCGCACCAATTATTAGTCAATTCACCGTAACCCAAGGTGGTAACAAAGGTCAGTTAATTAGTAAAAATGGCGGTAATGTTACCGTCAGCGCTATAATAAGCGTAGGGACTTATGCTTGGAGCAGTTCCAGTTTTTTTAATATAAATACTAACGATAGCGCGACTTTTGTTTTTAACCCCAGTTTTCTGGATGTTGGTACCAAAACCATTAAATTAAAGATTACAGATGGTAATTTGTCATCAACAAGAGTTTTGAAACTTAAACTAGTTGAAAGTCATCCTGTCGATTGGGCTGATGAAAATAGCAACGGTGTTTCTGATAACAAAGAATCAGAAAGCAGCAACAACCAACTGCCCGCAGGAACAAATAAAAAAATCACCAGCCTAGCAGGCACCAGACTATTATTAGGCATCATGGGTAAAGATTCTGGGCACTTAACCTTTGCTCAAATGGAACAGTATAGAGCAGATAATGGCATGAGCGATATCACCAAAGATACACCAGCCACTGGCGATATTTACGACTATGTCGTCGAAGGCTTAAACGCCACTGGTAGCTCCGCTAAAGTGATTATCGAACTTGCTAATCCTCTCCCCGCAGGTGCAGAGTTGCGCAAATATTCGTTAACAACCAATAGTTGGTCTAGTTTTGTGGTTAACGCCAGCAATGTAATTGCATCCAAAAAAAGCACAACTTGCACTGATAATGTCGTTTGGCAAACCAAGTTAACCCGAGGTGCAACCTGCCTTAAACTCACCATCAAAGACGGCGGTGAAAACGACACCGACGGCGATCAATTCAACAACACCGGCCAAGCCAACGGCGTCATTGAAAGCACCATTGCAATAGCAACCTCTGTTGTCAATAATGTCGATGACAGTAGTGCCGATAATAACAGTGGCGGCGGTTGTGTTTACAACCCCAATGCACCCGCTAGATTTGATATAGGCTTTATTTTATTGATGATATTAGGTACTTATTATCTGATCAGAAGAAAACGCCGTTTTATTCGTTAAGTTTTTAACGGGTAAATAAAAAAAAGTCGTTATCTTAGTGGCCTTTTTGTTTGGGCTCTGGTTTATTTTTTTTTGCTAAATTTACAGGTGCTATTGCTCATATCGCCAGCAAAATCTTAATAACTATTTGATTTGTATTGTTATGTTTGGTTTGTCGCTAATCTTCGGTTGTTTTAAAGATAGACTCTACGATAGCCCTGCATGTATTTTATAGTTTCGACTTTTTTTAAACAAACATTCCTATGGTATAGAAATAAGGGGTATCGTGGGGATAATTTGGATATGTTGCCCAATGTGGACTATCTAAACAATTTGGGAATGAAGAAAGGCGAACTTAAATTTTTCCTTTTAAACCTGTAACCTCTTCTAAAAAATCTAGTAAATTTTTAGTTGGCGGACTCCCATGTGCAAATTTATTTCTTAGTTTCCTTACATCGTTAAGTTTTTTATCTAAGTTGCCACCAAACGCTAATTTATATGATTGAATTTTCTTTTGAAAAGTAGAATTTTCTATGTCTTTTAACGACTTGTTGTTTAATTTTGAAGCAATGCTTGCAAAATTTTTTTGTATTTTTTCATAAATTAAGTTTTCAACTTCAATGGCTTCACGGATAATGACATTTCTTAATATTTCTTGATGGGCTTGTTTCGTTATCTCTACTGCATTTTCATGTAAAAGCGAAGTTTTGTCTTTATCTTTTGCCTCCTTTTTAATTGTCGGGTTATTTTTAAAATCAAGATATCTAAAAAAAGTATTTTCGTCAAATTCATCTGGAAAGCTGGTGTTGGCAATAATAGTAATATCTTTGCCGTCATCAATGAAACTTTCAATGATAGATGCTAGCGTTGATAATGCAGTTTTATTATTTTTTATTGTGATTATCCCCAAGTTCTCTAAATGCAAATCCAAAGAGATGTATTTAAGGTTTTTGAATGGCAGTTTTTCTTTAGCATCACCTCTAGTAGGTAAAAAATTTTCACCATCAGAATAAAAACAACGAACATGCTGATTTTGGAAATCTGAGTAAGTCTCTTTTATTTCCTCAAATTTATCATCTATAAATAAAATATCATACATTGTACTATTTCCTAAATATCAATTTAACAATTGCACCATCTTTAAATTCTTTTGGCAAATCTCCTGCTTCAAGGTTGCCTTCAGTCAGTAGCCCCTCATGTGCTTCCATTATTTTATCTGCCAAATGCAAACCGATACCCATAGAGCTATCGTCATTCCTTCCAGTTATAAAAGCAGTGATTGCAATGTCAAAATCAATAGTAAAGCCCTTTCCGTTATCTGCCACCAGCAAATGAATTTGCTTGTCTTTTTCATAACTCTTGATTAATATTTTTTTATTTTGGATGCGCTGGTAGTCTAGCCAATAAATTGCATTATCAAATAGGTTATTCAGCACGCCAATGATCAAATTTCTCTTAACTGGAACGCTTAGGTCTTCTGTTAAATCGGTGATTACTTCTATTTTATGAAACGCAAATCTAGCGCTAACATTAAAAATTGACTTATTTACAATTTCATCAATACCAACAATTGAGGTTTTTTTATCCACCCTCAAAGTATCTTTATAAGCGTCAAGTGTTGTTTGTAAGTACTTTGCAATTTCTGGAACTTTAGCCCAGTTTTTATCTTTGATGTTTGAATTTAGATTACTAATTACTTTGTCTAATTCGTGAACAACAATTGACAAACTAACACCTGCATTTGCAGCATTCATAAAAATATTTTTTGCCTCGGAAAAGTCTTTTGAAAACTTTTGAAGTTTATTTGTAATTTTTTCTTTTGCCTCTTCGCTTAAATTTGAATTGACAATAGTTTGCCTCATGTCTTCTACCTTCCCTTCGATACTCACCCTATCTTCAGGTTTAGACAAATATGTTTTTATAATTTTTTGCTTATCATTTTCACGAAAAATATTAACAACCCTTAATATTTCATTTAACGCATTGTTCAGTCCGTCAAGGGCTGCATTGTTAACAAACCCCTCTCTGTTTGTTTTTTCAATAAGTCCAGTACTCTCTTTCCTGCTTAGTCTAATTGAAGCTAATATTTGATTAGAACTAATTTGTCCACTTGTTCTTTGAACTCTTCTCGCATCTAGATTTAAAATATCATGCCCAGGTTCGCCATAATTAAAAACTCTGAAATTATCTCTATACACTCTAATTCCGCCATTAAATTTAATATAATTTTTTGTACTTATCTTTTCTTTGGTATTTAATTGCTCTTGCACTCCCCATAAAATGTTATCAAAATCATAAATTAATCCTGAAAAATTTATCTCCCCAATGTTTAGGCCTTCGTAAATCTCTAATTCGTTATCAAAATCAAGTACTTTTTGTTTTTTACCTAAGGTGTTTTTTAAGAGATTAATATCATCGGGCAAACTTATCTTTCTTGCGTCAACTTTATCCAACCCTAGCCAAGGTTTGAATTGATAATTAAATTTAGAAATAAAGCCATTGTTAATTGTTATGTTGAAATTAAAAAGAGCATTTTGTTTAATTTTTTCTGCTTGTTCTTTTAAATCATTGTGAAACAACTCATTGTCTTTTTTTAAGATAATATTAAAGTTATTTTGACTGGAGAAAGGTGCGATTAAGTTGGTTAAGTCGCAAGATAACTGTTCTATGTCTTTATCTGCCCACTTCTCCTTTAATTGCTCAATGATAATCTTTGTACCTGATTTACCTTGAATTTCATTTGTTTTGTTTTCCAAAACATCTATTGGTGGCATATCAGATAAAGAAGCAGATTTCTCCAATTCATTCCAATCAATATGCAAATATATCTCCTGATTGTCTGATTTTGTATACAGTGTGATTAAACTTCCTAGCTTATGCGATCCTAGGCGCCCAACGCCTTTTTCACCAATCGGCATCCTATTATATTTCGGCGTCAAAACACCTGTTTGAATATTTTTTTTTGAACTAATGCCCGGTTTAAGCCATACATTTTTAATAGTATTTATGTCCATACCGGAGCCATCGTCTTCAATAGTTATTTGGTCATTTATCACTTCAATTTCTACTTTACTGGCATCGGCATCATAAGCATTTTTAACAAGCTCTGAAACAGCTATTTTTTTATCATGAATAAGCTGCTCCCCCAATAAGGCAATGAGATTGGGAGAAAATTCAAAGTTAAATGCTTTTGGCTTCATAATATTATTGTAATTGTTGCTTAATTTTTAATGCGATTTCTTTTGCCATTAAAGGAGGGACGGCATTTCCAATTTGTTTAAAGGCGGCGGTTCTACCACCTTCAAAATAATAATCATCTGGGAACGATTGTATTCTTGCTGCTTCTCTAACCGAAAGGGAGCGAATTTGTTTTAAATCTGGATAAATATAATGATGTCCGTCTTTTGAAATATGTGCAACCATTGTATGCGACAAACCATTTAAGTCAACAACTTTAAATCTATCTAAAAACGACTTCTCATTTTTGTGTGTTTTGAGGTATTTGGGTAAATCTGGATATTTCAATCTTTCATTTTTATTTAGCCATTTTTTGATTGCAATTTTATAAATCTCTAAATCCCTTTTATTGTGATTTCTAGCAACATGTTGAGAAACAAAATCAATGCCATTTCTAATTTTAAATTGATCTAAGTAGTTATTACCATTGTTAATATAATTAGTGATATTATTTTGCTCACCTGGCTTTAGTCTTTTTAAATCTGACAATATATCTTTAAGTGTATGGTTATGTCGACTAACCTCAAATTCAGGATATTTAAAATTTAGACCTTTTCTCCAGCCAATTAATATAATTCTTTTTCTTGTTTGAAGAACGCCAAAATCCTCAGAATTTTGAATTGTGTAATTCAGTTCATAGCCAATTCTTTTAAAATACGCTTGCATGTTTTTAAAATAACCCCCTTTTCCAGCAGTTACAAGTCCCATAACATTTTCAAAAACAAATACCTTTGGCTGATAATGTTTTAAAAATTTTGCATATTCTTTGTATAAAAAGTTTCTCGGGTCATTGGACATATTGTTTTTATCTCTAGACCTGCCAACTAACGAGTAGGCTTGGCACGGAGGCCCGCCAATAATTAGATCCACTTCTTGGGACTTTAACAATCCATCAATTTTTTTAAAAATTTCTAAATTATTAATAATGTCTGCATTAATAACTGTTTGAGAATGATTTTTATTGTCATGTTTTTTAATAAAACTATTTCGATCTATTTTTCCTAAAATATAATCATTATAGAATTTCATACCGCTGTTTTTTTTGAGCTGATGGTACACAAGTCTTGTCTCTATCGTTTTGCAGGCGTGTGCGTCAATTTCAACATGTGCAATTGGATTGAAGCCAGAGCCAATAAAGCCTTCGGACAGACCTCCAGCCCCCGAGAATAAATCAATAAAATTCATAACGCTTGATTTTACCTTAGTCGCAATATGGTGAAAGGACAATTGAAAACAACATTTTTTACTAGTCTAAAATCTCTTAAATTTTTTGATTTAATTTTATGTTTTCTTGGTGCGCAACCATTGGTCTTGATAATCTAGTATTTCATAGAATTTTCAATTTCGCTTTTGGCAATCCCTGCGTTGATTAGGAGGCTTTCAGTTTTGTAAGAATCTTGCATGAATAATTAACAAAATTTATATTTTTGAATAGCAATTAAAGCTTCACACCACTATTTTTGTCGCTAAAAACGATACGACAAACCCAATGAAACAATAGGATACAATTTAATTTTGCCTGCTTCTTCCTCTAAATCTGCCTTTGCTTTTGCCAAACTGGGGTCAAATAAATGGCAAGCAAGTTCTTTGGTGGGGTTTGCTTCACAAGTTCCTGTTAATTGCACTTTAATAGGGCTTTGCATAACGCCGATGTCAATATCAAGAGACAAAGTATTGTCGCCAATTGGTTCGGAGCCATAGCCGATACCAATATAAGGCGAAAATTTCTTAAAACTTAATTCACCGTTGATGGCAATATCTGCATTGGTAAACTCTGTGCTAGCAATAGTGAGGGTTCCAGTGGATGAATCGGCACTTAAGTTGATTTTATTATCGTTGTAATAAGTGCCAGCACGCAGGCGGAAACCATTGCTAAAGGGGTGGTAGTTGGTAATAATGGAGGCGCTTTTAAAATCAACATCGGCATTGTAATGAACATTATGCTTGGTTAGGGTTTTGTTCGCACTAAATTTATTAACACCAATGCCAATGCTTAGGACTGAGGTAACGGGATAATTGTATTCAATGCCAAAGCCCATTGTTGATGCTTTGGCTGTAATGTGTCCATCGCCTGTTTTTTCTTCTGCCGCCGCAGTGTTAAGTGACAATACTATGGTGACAATGTAGAGGCATGTTTGAATTATTTTTTTCATTTTTATTCCCCAATAAATAGTGCGATGTGAAAGATTATTGTTTAATTGAGGTGTTATTTTTACTTAAGCGCTTAGTGTAATTTATCATGCGCTAATTTTCATTTTGAAACTGTTTAAATGAAAAATGGCAAAACACCTTTTTTTACTTTGAATTGGATATTAAATTAATATTCTACTCGTTTTTTTACCTTGACAGACTTTTTTAAATAGGGGTATTACTTGACACATCAACATAATTTGATTTATAAGGGTGAATGCAGGGTGGTTGCGCTATTTTCTTTGTGTTTTTCCTAGGTTGGCAACGGTCTTTTGGTAAGATTTAAATATCAAAAAAACGCAAAATAAGTGTTATTTTGCCAAACTGTCTAGTTTTCTCTCAATGCGTTTTAGGCGTTCATGCACGCCCTCTTCGTCGCTTTCGTGCTCTTGTTGCATTTTGTCAATGACAATGCCAATCATCATATTTAAAAACACAAAAGCATTAAAGAAAATAAACGACAAATAATACACCCATGACCACGGATGCACAATCATGGTTTCATACATCACATCGGTCCAGTCTTCAAAAGTAACGACTCTGAATAGGGTGAGCATAGAGATGGAAATATCACCCCATAGGACAGGGTTAATGGATTCGAAGATAAAACTGCCGACAGCGGCATACATATAGAATAGGATAAACATCAAGAGTAGTACATAGCCCATTGACGGCAGGGCTTTGAGCAATGCGTTGACCAGTAGGCGTAGTTCGGGAATGGCACTGACTAGGCGCAGGACACGGAAAATGCGGATTAGGCGGGCTAATAGTGCGTATTCGCTTTGATCAATGGGGATTAGGCTAATGGTAACGATGAGGGTGTCGAATATATTCCAAGCGTTGTGAAAAAAGCGTTTTTTGTTGGGGGTGGTGATGAATCTAAGCAAAATTTCGATTAAGAAGAAGACGGTTACGCCCATGTCTAGCACTTCTAATACGAACAAATAATTTGGGTTAAGGTCGTAAGTTTTAACGCCAATGAGTAGGGATGAAAAAATGATAACGCCAATTACGCTAAATTCAAATAATTTGTTATTGTGTAGTTTTAAGAGTGTTTTTTGTAGAGTGTTGAGCATTAGAATCTAACCTTTTTTCGAGTTTGTTTAATTTTTGAGCGTTGTATTTTTTGTTTAATTTGTTTGGCAAGGGCTGCTTTAGAAATTTTGGTTGGTTTTCTGATTTTTGGCACTTTGAATGTTTTGGTTAATAGTAAATTTAAACGCTTTAGTGCTTCTAAGCGGTTTTTTTCTTGCGTGCGAAAATTGTCGGCTTTAATGACGATTATGCCTTCTTTAGACAGGCGTATATCGTTTAATTTAAGTAATTTTTCTTTGTTTTCACTGGTCAAGCTTGAGGCTTTTATGTCAAAGCGCAGATGAATGCCAGTGTTGACTTTGTTGACATTTTGCCCGCCTTTGCCGCGGGAGCGAATGGCGTGTATGGCGACATCATTAGGCTTAAATAAAGTATTTTTTGGCATGACTAACATCAATTTTAATTTGTTTTTTTAAGGTGGCAAAGTCGTCGAAATCTTCCTCTTCTCTGATTTTGTGCTGAAAGGTGGTTTTGACTTTAAGTCCGTAAACTTCACGATTAAAATCAAATAAGAAGACTTCTAGCAGTGTTTTTTTACCGCCGATGATGGGGCGATTGCCAATGCTACATACGCCTTGATAAGAAGTGCCGTCAAGTTCTACTGTTACAGCAAAGATGCCATGGACGGGGCTGATTTTGCGTTTAATAGGGATATTGATGGTTGGGAAGCCAATGGTGCGTCCATTTTTTAACCCATGTGCAACGGTGCCAGTAATGGAGAATGCACGACCGAGCATTGTGGCGGCGGATTGGAGATTGCCTTGTGCTAATAGTGAGCGGATTTCTGAGCTGCTGATACGGGTATTGTTGTGGCAGATGCTGGGTGTGTTTGCCAGGGTAAATCCTTTGGTTTTGGACAGGGTTTGTAAGAGTGCAAAATCGCCTTGCCTGTCTTTGCCAAAATGAAAGTCATCGCCAATTAGGCAATGTTGCATATTGAGTTTATCAAGTAGAATTTTTTGCACAAAATCTAATGCGGTCAATTGAGAAAATGTTTGATTAAAATGCACGATTAGGTGGACATCTAGGCCTAATTCGGATAACAAATGTTGTTTTTCTTTAAAGCTACTGAGTGTTGCTTTTTCGTGACCAAAGAATCGTTGTGGTGTGGGTGAAAATGAAATAAGCACGGCGGGTAAATTCAATTGTTTGGATTTCTTAATCAATTGTGCGAGGATGTTTTGATGGCCAAGATGCACGCCATCGAAGTTGCCGATGGTAACGACAGAGCCTTGGTATTGAGTTAAGTTTTGTAAGCCACGAATAATCTTCATGCGTTTATTTTAACCGATTTATGAGGGTTTTAACGGGCGCAGGGAGCCCGAGTGTCAGTTGTTCAAGGGGGTGGAATGTTTGCTTATTATCAGGGCAATGAATCAATATTGGGTAAATTAATAAGTGATAGTGGGTAAAACTGTGTTTGATGACGGCTAAGTTTGCTTTTATGTGTGCGTTGGGGTCAAATTCTTTGAGGGTTTGGAGGATGGTTTTTTCCTTGTTTTCACACTCTACTAGGCTCCACAGTCCGCCCCAAATACCTTTTTTTGGTCGTTTTTCTAGGTAAATTTCTCCTGCGGTGTTTTGATAAATTAGCATGGCAGTGGTGCGGGTGGGCTTGTTTTTTTTCGGCTTTGGGCTGGGGTATTGGTCTTGCGTATTGGTTTGTTGTGCCAAGCACTGAGATTGGATGGGGCAGCGTGTGCAATTCGGCTTGCTGCGGGTGCATAAGGTGGCGCCTAAATCCATAATGGCTTGCGTGTATTCGGCGTTACGCTGATTGGGTGTGTGGTATTTTGCTAAATGCCATAATTGCTTAAGTGTTGCACTTTGTCCATAATGTCCTTGAACTTGGTGGTATCTTGCAAGAACTCGTTTTACATTGCCATCAAGTATGGCGTGGTTTTGGTGAAAACTGATGGATAAAATAGCGCCTGCTGTGGATTCACCCACACCGGGTAAATCTAGCACTTGTTTAAATTCAGTGGGAAAATTGCCTTGGTATTGGCGCATGATAAGGTGGGCGGTGGTGTGCAGATTTCTTGCTCTGGCGTAATAGCCTAAGCCTGCCCATTGTGCCAAAACAGCATCTTCGCTGGCATCAGCAAGCGCTTCTATGGTGGGAAAATGCTGAATAAAATTATTAAAATAGCCGATGACTGTGGTTACCTGAGTTTGTTGTAACATAATTTCACTGAGCCAAACATGGTAAGGGTTAGCAGGTTTACTCTGCCAAGGCAGTGTTTTGCGGCCAAATTGGTCAAACCACTTGAGCAGTGGCTTTGAGATTGGGTTCACTGTTTTAAATTCAGTGGGTCATTCGGATTAATGCCGTCCATAAAGGGCTTATTGATGTCCTTATGGGTTACTTGGTACACGCAACCAATCCAGTTGTTGATAATCACATTGGTGGCGTTGCCCCAAGTGTTGTTTAGGGTTTTGCTAATGAGTTGTTCGGGGAAATCTGCTAGGGTGAATGTTTGCGCCAATAATTTGGTTTTATACTCGTTGAGAATGGCTTGGTTTTGCTGGGTTAAGTAGTGTTCAGGGAAAGGGGGGTAATCGTCCCGTGTGTTTTGCAGATAGGCGATAATATCGCGTTTGTATTCTTTGAGTAGGCTGATGGTGTCGTATTCTGGGTGTCCTTGGAAAAAGACAATTCTGAGTAAATCTGCGCTTACACCTAGATGGGCACCGATTTTGCTATCAACTAAAATTTTAACGCCAGCGGCATCAAATTGTGCTTTTGAAATTTCATTAAAACGAGAATGTGGCACATCAAAACGGGTATTTACGCCGTTCATTAACGGGTGTTGTCGATCCAGCACTTGGTGTGGGAATACGCCCCAACATTTTTTGCCAATTGGTTGGCGTTTTTGTCCATATAAAAATTCAAGCACAGCGTGCGTTGCCAAGCATGAGCAGAGTGTTGAGGTAACATGCGCATACGACCATTCAATCACTTCCTTAAGTTGTTCATAAAAGGGTGCTTTTTCTAAATCGGCATCTTCGATATGTGCGCCCGTGATAATTAACGCATCCAGTCCTTGGGTTTTAATATCGTCAAAACTTTGGTAGTGTTGATCAACATGGGCTTGTGCTTTTTCACTGCGTTTAATAGAGGATAGGGTAAAGGGGTGTAGGTAGAATTGTGCAATTTGGTTAGAGTGTCCGATTAGGCGGAAAAATTGACGCTCTGTTGCTTCAAGCGCTAGGTCGGGCATCATATTTAACAGCCCGATGTGCAGTTCACGAATTTCTTGGGTGTTGGCACGCTCTTTTGATAGAATATTTTCTCCCTCTTGTTGGAGGCGTTGAAAAGAAGGTAGGTTTGAATGGGCAATAAGTGGCATTAGTGAAGCGCCTCAGAAATAAATTTAATGATATCGTCAGCATTTTGACATTGATATAAGTCTTGACTGTCAATGGTGCAACCATATTGGTTAGCAATGGCGGCATATTTTGGCTTTCGATGTTTAAGTAAGCGTGGAAAAATCCAGCGTACGAATGCGTTTGGATCGATTTGTGCGATATAAATTAGGTGATTTTCTTGTAAGTAGATGTCCAGTTGTTGCTTAAGGAAATCGGCTTGATAATATAAAGGTTTTGGGTGTGTTTGTGCGCGTTCAATGAGCGTGGATTCGTTGGCTTCATTTGCCTTAATGTAGATAATAAGTGTGTGTTTAAATAGTGTTTTATGCACTTCGTCGTCAAGTTCACACAAAGACCCGCCTGCATCATTAATAAAATGGCTATATCCTTGCGCTTGAGATTTTTCAATAAACTTAGGCACATCCTGCATGGCTTTGATTTCGGCTTCTCGGTGTAACAATTGTCGCCTGCAAAATTCATCAATCGGTAGCCCCCCTTGTTCGGGATTGCCAACTTTGCCTAAAAAATCTGATGCTGAAGAGAGATTGTCAAGAGTAACATGATTTTTAATGCTGAAAGCGTTGTTGTCTAATAATTTGGCTAAATCGTCATTTTGAGAAATTTTTTGTTTAATATTGTCAACAATAGCATCATTAAGATATTTGGTGCCAATGCGATAATCGCCAGAATAATGATAACATTTGCCTTGTGTGCCGAGCAACTTAGCAAGGTGCGTTTTGCCCACGCCTGACATACCGAGTAGCGTCCAGTGTCCCCGCAGGAGAAGTTTATAAGCCTTAGCGTAATTCATCTTGTTTAAACATTTCTTTAATACCACGAATGGCTTGCCGGGTGCGGTGTTCATTTTCAATCAACCCGAAGCGCACATATTTATCGCCATAATCACCAAAACCGATACCGGGCGATACGCCAACTTTTGCCACTTTAAGCAGTTTTTTGGTAAATTCTAACGAGCCCAATGCTTGGTAAAATTCAGGGATTTTTGCCCAAACAAACATTGTAGCTTTGGGTGGGGTAACTGTCCAGCCAATAGAGTTTAGCCCTTCGCATAACACATCTCGCCTGTCTTGATACATATTTGAGATTTCTCGCACACAACTTTGATCCCCCTCTAATGCCTCAATGGCGGCGACTTGAATAGGGGTAAACATACCATAATCTAGGTAAGATTTAATTTTAGCAAGCGCACCCACTAAAGTTGGGTTGCCGACCATAAAGCCAACACGCCAACCGGGCATATTGTAACTTTTTGACAGTGAGAAAAACTCAACAGCAATTTCTTTGGCACCCTCCACTTGTAAAATACTTGGTGCCACATAGCCGTCAAAGACAATATCTGCATAAGCCAAGTCTTGAATGACCCAGATTTTATGGGCTTTGGCAATTTTAATGACTTTTTCAAAAAACTCTAACTCTACGCACTCAGTGGTTGGGTTAGAGGGGTAATTTAGCACCAACATTTTTGGCTTTGGAAAAGTGTTTTTAATTGAGCGTTCTAATTCTGCAAAAAAATCATCCTCAGGCCCACAAGGCACATGCTGAATATCCGCCCCTGCAATCACAAATCCATACGGATGAATAGGATAAGCAGGATTTGGCACCAACACCGTATCGCCATTGCCAACCACTGCTTGCGCCAAATTTGCCAACCCTTCTTTAGAGCCAATAGTAACGATTGCCTCGGTTTCTGGGTCAATATCAACCTCAAAGCGCCTTTGATACCAATCGGCAATCGCTTTGCGCAATCGTGGAATGCCACGAGAAGCAGAATAACGATGCGTATCCTTGCGCCGTGCCGCTTCCACCAATTTTTCAACAATATGGTCAGGCGTTGGCTGGTCAGGATTGCCCATCCCAAAATCAATAATATCCTCGCCACGAGCGCGAGCCTTGGCTTTTAACTCATTGGTTACTGCAAAAACATAAGCAGGCAATCTTTTTATTCGTGGGAAATCGTCATTCATAAGAGTAACTTTTTGATTGTATTAAACTGGGTTTTATTTTAACCTGCTCGTTAGTGGTAAAAGTATTTTTTGATGTGTAAACTTCTTAGCCATTTAATGTAAGTTTTTATGTAAAAATAATCCTATAGAAACGCAATAGGAGGGTAATGAATAATAGAGAAAACAGAATAGCGCCTATCGTTGAAAAATTCAATGTATACCAACAAAATAGCAAATTATATGTCGTTATGGAATTTAATACCCAATTACTGGCATTCAATAGTTGGGATGTGGGGGTGATTGTAGAGGCTGCAACAAATACAGGAGATTACCTATCAGGTACTGGGTTTGTTTGGAATAAAGGTGCTTTAGGTGCCAACAGTGTCGTTCTTGAATTAGACACTTCAGGTATAGATGATGGCACTTATATGCATGTAGATAAGTACGAATTAACTCAATTTTTACTGGGTAGTGTAATATCAGCAGATAGTAAGAGTGTTATGAGGGAAACCTGGTCAGATACTGCCAAAAGCCAATTCGAAGACCGCTCAAGAAATATCCCAGTGGATAGTAAACTGGATAATTTACCAGCTAGATACATAGATACCCAAATGGCTACCAAAGTAGATGCTCAAGACTATATTTCCAGTGCTGATGAATATGACATGCTTAGAATTATTGACTTTAGCCTACATCAGAATAGCACAGCAATTAAACTTACTTTTACTGCAAATCAGAAAATTGACCCAATTGACCCTTGGGACTGCGGAGAATCATTGGCAGATTCCGAAGGCAATGTAATCCCTGGGGTTATATACACAGAAGGCAATCAATCTACTGATACAATCATAATGGTCTTTGATACTACTAATTACACAGGACTGGTATTTTTAAATACCTGGGAAATAGCTGGAACTTTGTACGATGAAGTCCAAAATGATATGGGACAGTTTATTTCAGTTATGCTTCCTGATACTGTTACCAGTAAGATGGATGACTATTATGAGGGTTTAGTGATACCTCAAGGTAGTTTAGTTGTTGATATGAGCGCTCCAGACACTGATGGGGATAACGGAGGACTTTACCCAATTATTACAGACACTAAGTCAGAGCAAGTAGATAAAACAAGTGTTGATTCTGAAAACCCAAAAGCAACTAATTTTGAATTTCAACAAACTGAAAATACTATCCAAGAAGAGCGGTCAGATACCGTCAAAAAACACTTTAAAGAAGCCGAATGGCGTATAACAACTGCCCCTGAGGATAAAAATTTTATTCCTGCTACAACTTTACCTGATAATGTTACTTCAAATACTGAAACAAATGAAAGTTTAAATATATTGGATTTGTTCCCTTTAGGTAAACCATTCAACGGCACTGCAATTCGTCATCAAAGTATTGACGAAGTTGCAGTAAAAGCCATTGAAATAGTGCCTGTAGTTGTGGCAACAACTGCAACTATAGATACTCTCGGAGATATTTTTGATGGGAGCACTCTATGAGAATAATAACAATGCGTAGAGATAACTTACAAATGTTATGTAATCCGTGTGGCATTTAATTTTTATGGAAATACATTGCCATTTGTGTCAATCAGGCTTAATTTATCAGGGATAAATGAGGCTCAGGTATTTTGCGTATTTAAATCCAGCAAAAATAAAGGCTTAACCAAGGTTTTAAAGCAAGATGAAACTATGGGCACAGGAAATATGTGTTCAACCACATATTATATTAAAGGCGAATGGGTAGAAGGCATTCAGAGAGAGCATAGGTGTGAATAATTCTGGTTATTTGCTTGACACTCTTTGCGGATAAAGCGACAATACAGTAACTTATTACTTAATAGCCAATAATGTAATTTCAAAAATTGTGGTAGCACTTGGTGGGATGGCACCTGAGCCAAATTCGCCGTAAGCCAGTTTTGAGGGGATGGTGAGTTTGCGTTTTTCATTGACTTTCATGCCTTCAATGCCCTGATCCCAGCCGGGAATAACTACGCCTGTGCCGAGTGTAAAGTCAAATGGGCTGCCACAATCTAGGCTTGAGTCGAATTTTTTACCATTTGTGAGCCAACCTGTATAGTGCACAGAAATTTTATCTCGTGCTTTGCACATTTTGCCTTTACCTGTTTCTAGTGTTTCAATTTGCAATGCTGCCATTTGTCTTTCTCTAGTAAGTTAATGTAAGGTTATATGAACTAAATTTTCTGATGTTAAGAACGCCCGTGTCTAATAATAAATATTGCCCCTTAATGCCTTGTAAAACGCCAGAAATTTCAGGCGTTTTGTCAAAATTTAATGAATTAATTTTGTTTGGGTATTCTATGACAGGGTAATTGATCTTTATGACTTCGTTGTTTAAGGTTATTGCGCCTAAGTTTGTTGTTAAGTCGGATACTTCTGCAAGTAGTTGCTGTTTTTTTGCGATAAGATCGGTGGCATCTACTTCATTTTTAAGCATTTTTCGCCAGTTGGTTTTGTCGTTGACAAATGCTTTTAAGGCGATTTCAATTTGTCCAGATTTTAGTCGTGTATCAACCTCAAGTATGGGTAAGGCTTGCACTGCACCTTGGTCAATCCAGCGGCTGGGCATATTGCTTTTGCGAGTAATGCCGACTTTAACACCTGATGAGTTTGCTAGGTAAATAATATGTGGGGCAAAGCAATTATCTAGCCCCCATAGCGGTTCACGACAAGTGCCAAGATGGTGGTGGCAAGTTTCAGGCTTCATAATGCACAAATCACACCGTGCTAAATCTCGACAACAAGGAAAACAATAGCCTTGAGAGTAACTTTTTCGAGTCGTTGTGCCACAGTTTGAGCAGGTGATTTCGCCGTTGAATGTGAGGGATATTTCTTGCCCGATTAATTCGTTCATTGGCACCAAATTATTGCCAATTGGCATTTGGTAGATTGCATTATCACCTGTAAGTGAGGTGTGCATTTTTTGTATGCCGCCTGTTGTTATCATTGTATTGGTAATTGTTGTACGGTTTTTTTGTCACTCATCATTGTTTTTTGTTGGTAAATTTTATTAAGTCATATTGAGGCCTTTGCATAAATATAAATAATCATCAAGAATCCACTTTTCACCCACTTGGTAATTTTTTAAACCCAGCCTTAACTCTGCTAGGACAAGATTTAAGAAAATTACCAATTGGGCAAAAATTGAATTTTGCTAATCACCCATATTATATGCAAAGGTCTCAAGTTGATAAGTTTTGTGTTTGGATTATTATAGTTGATAAATAAAACTTTTTACGAATATATGGTGTTTTATTGGGTTGTTTTTTAGACCTTTGCTCTCAACAATCCCATTTTTAAGTGCAAATCTTTATAAGATTAACCAATGTATAAATGTATAATTACATAAAAATAATTATGTATGCAGGAAAGAAACATGAAAAAATCCCAAATCACAACACAACAAAATAAAGCCCAAAAAATCACCAACCAACTTAACAAAGAAGTGCTTACCCTCACCAAAGGCACCCACCACATCCAACCACAAACTGGCATCGCCTACCAACTAAACCCCAAAGATTTTAATACTAAAAAAACCAGCCTAGTCGCCAAAAGAGTAAACGATGATTTAGAAGTCACATTTGCAGAAAGCGTCCTCATCTTTGACAACTATTTCACCCTGTGCAAAACCGACTTATCTTGCCTAGTTTCCCTCCCCACCGAAGACGGTGGTCTTTACCATGTGGTTGCCGACACTTTCTTTACTTTAGAAGACGGCACTCAAGTCGTTTATTTTTATGGCGAACAATCCATTGTTGCTACAGAATCTAGTGCAACAAGCACAGGCGGCAATCAAAGTTTCTCTGATGTTATTGCCTCAAACATAGGCATCGTGGCTGCCGTTGTGGTTGCAGCCGTTGTGGTAGCCAGTAGCGGCAGTGGTAGTGATGGCGATGGCGATGTCAATGGCGATGATGACGATACAACACAGCCTATCGTAATCGCTTTAACGAATGACGCAGGTTCATCAAATAGCGATGGGATTAGCAAAAATGGCGAAATTACGATTAAGCATTTAAAAAGTGGTGACACTTGGGAGTATTCCACTAACGGCGGTAATAGTTTTATCAGTGGCACAGGCAATAGTTTTGTGCTGGCTAGTGGCACTTATGGGGCAAACGATATTCAGATTAAAGTGAGTGGCAGCGCCACAATTATCAAGTACACCTCCTCTATTACTATAGACACCTTAGCCCCTTCCTTCACCAGTGCAGCAACTGCCGAGGTTGAAGCAAATACCGAAGCATCGACAACAATATATACAGCAGCAACAGACGACAACACGGTAACTTATACTTTAAAAGCGGGAGAGCAACAAGACAAATTTACCATTAGTAATACTGGCGAATTAAAATACAAACAAGCGCAAACGCAAGCAGGCACCCACACAGTGACTATCATTGCCACCGATATTGCAGGCAATACAGCGGAAAAAACTGTTAGCGTATCGGTCGTAGATATCGGTTTGTCAACCTCAATTACTTGGAGCAATATCGGCACTGACAATATCATCAATACTGCTGAGATGGCAACGGCTACTTTGAGTGGCACAGTGAGCGTTATTGGCACAGTGAGTTCAATAAGTGTTAGTAGCATTGTTTTTAAACAAGGTGATACTACTGTTCATGTGATTACTACCAATCTTCCAGCTATTGTTAACAATACTTGGACTTTAGCCAATAACAGCGCTTGGACTTCAAAACTTACTCAGGGCGATTACACAGTTACTATTAACCTTGCTGGCAAAAACAGTGACAACCAAGATGTTACGGGTGTAGATTCAACAACAATAAAGGTTGACATGGCTCTACCAGTCCAACCCACATTTATTTTAGCAGATGACACAGGGGCATTAGATGACGATAAGGTTACTAAGATTGGCACAATAACAGTTGCTAGTTTGGAAGAAGGTGCAACTTGGCAATATTCCACAAATGGTGGCACTAACTGGACTAACGGCACAGGCACCAGTTTTACGCTGGCTGAAGGCACCCATGCTATTGATGCCATTCAGGTTAAGCAAACCAATGTAGCGGGTAATGTCTCAAGCGTTGTTAAGAATGCTGGCGCTATTGTTGTGGACACCTCAGATCCTTTGTTTGCTGGTGCGTCCACTGCTAATGTAGGGATAAATGCTGCTATCACTACAATTGTTTATGATGCTCAAGCCAGTAATCTTAATGGTGGCAATGCAGATGATGGTGTTACTTATAGCATAAAAAATGCAAGCACCAGTAAGTTTGCAATTACTACTGATACTGGCATCGTTACTTATAAAGCAATACAAACGACAGTGCATAGTGACACAGTAACTATTGTTGCCACTGATGTTGCAGGTAATGCAACAGAGCAGACGGTTACTGTGTCGGTGAGAATCACTGATATTGCACAAGGTTTTGTTATGAATGGTGAGAGCGCTGGGGACGAGAGTGGTTATTCAGTCTCCTCCGCAGGCGATGTCAACGGCGATGGCTTGGATGATTTGATTGTTGGTGCTCCTCAAGCAGACCCTGCTAGTAAAGACAGCGCAGGTAAATCTTATATTGTGTTTGGTAAAACTGATGGAGCTACTGTTGATTTATCAGCCATAGCCTCAGGTATAGGTGGTTTTGTTATCAATGGTGAGGATGCTAATGACGAGAGTGGCTATTCAGTCTCCTCAGCAGGCGATGTCAATGGCGATGGCTTGGATGATTTGATTGTTGGTGCTTATTATGCAACCCCCGCTAGTAAAAACAGCGCAGGTAAATCTTATGTCGTGCTTGGCAAGGTTGATGGGACCGCTGTTAATTTATCAGTCGTAGTCTCGGGCACGGGTGGCTTTGTTATCAATGGTGAGAGTGCTGGGGACGAGAGTGGCTATTCAGTCTCCTCAGCAGGCGATGTCAATGGCGATGGCTTGGATGATTTGATTGTTGGTGCTTTTTGGGCAGACCCTAGTGGTAAAAGCAGAGCAGGTAAAACCTATGTCGTACTTGGAACAAAAGACAAAACCGCTGTTGATTTATCAGTCATAGCCTCAGGCTCAAGCATGGGTGGCTTTGTTATTAATGGTGAGAATGGTAATGATTGGAGTGGCATCTCAGTCTCCTCAGCAGGCGATGTCAATGGCGATGGCTTGGATGATTTGATTGTTGGTGCTTTTTATGCAGACCCTAATAATAAAAGCGATGCAGGTAAATCTTATGTTGTATTTGGCAAAACTGATAAAGACGCTGTTGATTTATCAGTTATAGCCGCTGGCACGGGTGGCTTTGTTATTAATGGTGAGAGTGCTGAAGGTAGAAGTGGCTTCTCAGTCTCCTCAGCAGGCGATGTCAATGGTGATGGCTTGGATGATTTGATTGTTGGTGCTCATAATATAGGCAAATCCTATATTGTATTCGGTAAAATCAATAAAAGTGCTGTTGATTTATCAGTTATAGTCGCTGGCAAGGGTGGCTTTGTTATTAATGGTGAGAATACCGGGGACAAGAGTAGTTTCTCAGTCTCCTCAGCAGGCGATGTCAATGGTGATGGCTTAGATGATTTGATTGTTGGTGCCCCTCATGCAGGCTTCAATAGTAAAGACAAAGCAGGCAAATCCTATATTGTATTTGGTAAAACCAATGGCAGCGCTATTAATTTATCAGCCATAGCCTCTGGCGCAGGTGGCTTTGTTATTAATGGTGAGGATACTAATGATCAGAATGGCCACTCAGTCTCCTCAGCAGGCGATGTCAATGGTGATGGCTTGGATGATTTGATTGTTGGTGCTTTTAATGCAGGCCCTAATAATAAAAGCGATGCAGGTAAATCTTATGTTGTATTTGGTAAAACCGATACAAAAGCCGTTGATTTAGCAGATGTTAGTGCTGGTAATGGTGTTGTTACTCATGCTATTGATTTTCAAGGTAATGGCGAGAGCAACGCACTTACAGGCACCTCTGCCGATGAGTTGTTTGTCGCTGGTTTAGGCGATGATACTTTAATAGGTAACGGAGGCACCGATGTCTTTAATGCAGGAGCTGGTAACGATACTATTGTTATTAATGCGGACAACCTTGCTAAACTCTCCAGCAAGGTGTTGAGTAATCATTTACTCGCTCGTGTTGACGGGGGTGGTAATACCGATACGCTGAAATTAGCAGGTGCGGATCTAAATCTAGATCTCACACAAATAGACAATGGTCGCATTCAAGACATTGAAATCATTGATTTAACAGGGTCAGGTAACAATACTTTGAAACTCAATCTGAATGATTTGCTGGATATTTCTACTTCAACCAATGTTCTTAAAGTTATAGGTGATACGGGTGATAAAGTTGATATAGAACTTAGTAACAATGCTTTTGCTAAAGATTTTACAAAAACAGAGGACGGCATTACTTATGATATTTATAACAATGTTAACGCTGCTGACACTGTAGAATTATGGGTAGAACAAGATTTAGCGGTGTTTTAGATAATTTTTTTAAAGTTTTTTATTATTTAACCTTGGTGCAATGAAACAATATTTCGACTAAATCTTTGTTGTTTGCATTAGCAATTGTTGCACTTGGCGGTATTGTTGTGCAGTTTTTTGGGTGATATTATCTGGCAGGCTTGGTGCAGGTGGGGTTTTGTCCCAGTCTAGTGTTTCTAAATAATCACGCACAATTTGCTTGTCAAAACTTTTTGGACTGGTGCCGATGTGGTAGTCAGATTTTGACCAAAAGCGTGATGAATCGGGGGTTAGAACTTCGTCCATTAGGGTTAAGCAATTGTTTTCATCCAGTCCAAATTCAAATTTGGTGTCAGCGATAATAATGTCTTTTTTCAGGGCGTAGTCGCTGGCGAAATTGTAGCGTGTATTGACACCAAATTATTGCCAATTGGTAGATTGCATTATCACCTATAAGAGACCTTTGCATAAATATGGGTGATTAGCAAAATTCAATTTTTGCCCAATTGGTAATTTTCTTAAATCTTGTCCTAGCAGGGCTAAGGCTGGGTTTAAAAAATTACCAAGTGGGTGAAAAGTGGATTTTTGATGATAATTCATATTTATGCAAAGGTCTCTATAAGTAAGGCGTGCATTTTTGTATGTTGCCTGTTGTTATCATTGTACGGTTTTTTTGTAATTCATCATTGTTTTTTATTGGGTTGTTTTTTAGACTTCTGTTCCCAACAATTTCATCTTTAAGCGCAAATTTTTTAAGATTAACCAATGTATAATTATATAAAATAATTATTATGTAGGAAAGAAACATGAAAAAATCCCAAATCACAACACAACAAAATAAAGCCCAAAAAATCACCAACCAACTTAACAAAGAAGTGCTTTCCCTCACCAAAGGCACCCACCACATCCAACCACAAACTGGCATCGCCTACCAACTAAACCCCAAAGATTTTAACGCTAAAAAAACCAGCCTAATCGCCAAAAGAGTAAACGATGATTTAGAAGTCACATTTGCAGAAAGCGTCCTCATCTTTGACAACTATTTCACCCTTTGTAAAGCCGACTTATCTTGCCTAGTTTCCCTCCCCACCGAAGACGGTGGTCTTTACCATGTGGTTGCCGATACCTTCTTTACTTTAGAAGACGGCACTCAAGTCGTTTATTTTTATGGCGAACAATCCATTGTTGCCACAGAATCTAGTGCAACAAGCACAGACGGCAACCAAAGTTTCTCTGATGTTATTGCCTCAAACATAGGCATCGTGGCTGCCGTTGTGGTTGCAGCCGTTGTGGTAGCCAGTAGTGGCAGTGATGGCGATGGTGACGATACAACACAGCCACTCGCAATCGCTTTAACGAATGACGCAGGTTCGTTAAATAGCGATGGGATTAGCAAAAATGGCGAAATTACGATTAAGCATTTAAAAAGTGGTGACACTTGGGAGTATTCCACTGACGGCGGTAATAGTTTTATCAGCGGCACAGGCAATAGTTTTGTGCTGGCTAGTGGCACTTACGGGGCAAACGATATTCAGATTAAAGTGAGTGGTAGCGCCACAATTATCAAGTACGCCTCCTCTATTACTATAGACACCTTAGCCCCTTCCTTCACCAGTGCAGCAACTGCCGAGGTTGAAGCAAATACCGAAGCATCGACAACAATATATACAGCAGCAACAGACGACAACACGGTAACTTATACTTTAAAAGCGGGAGAGCAACAAGACAAATTTACCATTAGTAATACTGGCGAATTAAAATACAAACAAGCGCAAACGCAAGCAGGCACTCACACAGTGACTATCATTGCCACCGATATTGCAGGCAATACAGCGGAAAAAACTGTTAGCGTATCGGTCGTAGATATCGGTTTGTCAACCTCAATTACTTGGAACAATATCGGCACTGACAATATCATCAATACTACTGAGATGGCAACGGCTACTTTGAGTGGCACAGTGAGCGTTATTGGCACAGTGAGTTCAATAAGTGTTAGTAGTATTGTTTTTAAACAAGGTGATGCTACTGTTCATGTGATTGCTACCAATCTTCCAGCTATTGTTAACAATACTTGGACTTTAGCCAATAACAGCGCTTGGACTTCAAAACTTACCCAGGGCGATTACACAGTTACTATTAACCTTGCTGGCAAAAACAGTGACAACCAAGATGTTACGGGTGTAGATTCAACAACAATAAAGGTTGACATGGCTCCACCAGTCCAACCCACATTTATTTTAGCAGATGACACAGGGGCATTAGATGACGATAAGGTTACTAAGATTGGCACAATAACAGTTGCTAGTTTGGAAGAAGGTGCAACTTGGCAATATTCCACAAATGGTGGTACTAACTGGACTAACGGCACAGGCACCAGTTTTACGCTGGCTGAAGGCACTTATGCTATTAATGCCATTCAGGTTAGACAAACCGATGTAGCGGGTAATATCTCAAGCGTTGTTAAGAATGCTGGCACTATTGTTGTAGATACCTCAAATCCTTCGTTTACCAGTGCAACAAATGTTAATTTTGAAATAAATGCTGCTATCACTACAACTGTTTATGACGCTCAAGCAAGTAATCTTAATGGTGGCAATGCAGATGATGGTGTTACTTATAGCATAAAAAATGCAAGCACCAGTAAGTTTGCAATTACTACTGATACTGGCATCGTTACTTATAAGGCAATACAAACGGCAGCGCATAGTGATACAGTGACCATTATTGCTACTGATGTTGCAGGTAATGCAACAGAACGGGTTGTTGCTGTGTCTGTGAGAGGTGCTGTTGCACAAGGTTTTGTTATGAATGGAGAAAGTGCTGGGGACGAGAGCGGCTTCTCAGTCTCCTCAGCAGGCGATGTCAATGGCGATGGCTTGGATGATTTGATTATTGGTGCTGAACAAGCAGACCCTGATAATAAAAGCAATGCAGGAAAATCTTATGTTGTATTTGGTAAAGTTGACGAAACTGCTATTAATTTATCAGCCATAGCCTTAGGTACAGGTGGCTTTGTTATGAATGGTGAGAGTATTGGTTGGAGTGGCTACTCAGCCTCCTCAGCAGGTGATGTCAATGGCGATGGCTTGGATGATTTGATTGTTGGTGCTCGTCTTAGTGAAAATTTTACAGGTAAATCTTATGTTGTATTTGGCAAAACTGATGGAAGTGCTGTTAATTTATCAGTCATAGCTACTGGTACGGGTGGTTTTGTTATTAACGGTGAGAGTGCTAATGACAACAGTGGCATCTCAGTCTCCTCAGCAGGCGATGTCAACGGCGATGGCTTGGATGACTTAATTGTTGGTGCTTTTCAAGCGGCCCCTAATAGTAAAAGTAATGCAGGAAAATCTTATGTTGTCTTTGGTAAAACCAATGAAAGCGCTGTTAATTTATCAGTCATAGCTGCTGGCACGGGTGGCTTTGTTATTAACGGTGAGAATGTTGATGATTGGAGTGGCTACTCAGTCTCCTCAGCAGGCGATGTCAACGGCGATGGCTTGGATGACTTAATTGTTGGTGCTTTTAATGCAGACCTTAATAGTAAAAATAATGCAGGCAAATCTTATGTTGTATTTGGCAAAAAAGAAAAAGATGTTGTTAATTTATCAGTTATAGCCGCTGGCACGGGTGGCTTTGTTATTAATGGTGAGAATACTGAGGATTATAGTGGCGTCTCAGTCTCCTCAGCAGGCGATGTCAACGGTGATGGCTTGGATGATTTGATTGTTGGTGCTTATTTTGCAGATCCTGCTAGTAAAAGCAAGGCAGGCAAATCCTATGTTATATTTGGGAAAACTGATGAAACCTCTGTTGACTTATCAAAGATAGCCCTAGCTACAGGTGGTTTTGTTATTAATGGTGAGAATGCTGATGATTATAGTGGTCGCTCAGTCTCCTCAGCAGGCGATGTCAATGGCGATGGCTTGGATGATTTGATTATTTGTGCTTATCTGGCAGATTCTAGTGGTAAAAATAATGTAGGTAAATCTTATGTTGTATTTGGTAAAACCAATGGCAGTGCTGTTGATTTATCAGTCATAGCCTCTGGCACGGGTGGCTTTGTTATTAATGGTGAGAGTGCTGGGGATCTGAGCGGTGGCTCAGTCTCCTCAGCAGGCGATGTCAATGGTGATGGCTTGGATGATTTGATTGTTGGTGCTTATTTGGCAGACCCTAATAGCAAAGACGATGCAGGTAAATCTTATGTTTTATTTGGTAAAACCGATACAAAAGCCGTTGATTTAGCAGATATTAGTGCTGGCAATGGTGTTGTTGCTCATACTATTGATTTTCAAGGTAATGGCGAGAGCAACACACTTACAGGTACCTCTGCTGATGAGTTGTTTGTCGCTGGTTTAGGCGATGATACTTTAATAGGTAACGGAGGCACCGATGTCTTTAATGCAGGAGCTGGTAACGATATTATTGTTATTAATGCGGACAACCTTGCCAAACTCTCCAGCAAAGTGTTGAGTAGCGATTTACTCGCTCGTGTTGACGGGGGTGGTAATACCGATACGCTGAAATTAGCAGGTGCGGATCTAAATCTAGATCTCACTCAAATAGACAATGGTCGTATTCAAGACATTGAAATCATTGATTTAACAGGTTCAGGTAACAATACTTTGAAACTTAATCTTAATGACTTATTGGATATTTCCAGTTCAACCAATTTTCTTAAAGTTATGGGTGATACGGGTGATAAAGTTGATATAGAACTTAGTGACAATGCTTTTGCTAAAGATTCTACAAAAACAGAGGACGGCATTACTTATGATATTTATAACAATGTTAATGCTGCTGACACTGTAGAATTATGGGTAGAACAAGATTTAGCGGTGTTTTAGATAATTTTTTTAAAGTTTTTTATTATTTAACCTTGGTGCAATGAAACAATATTTCGACTAAATCTTTGTTGTTTGCATTAGCAATTGTTGCACTTGGCGGTATTGTTGTGCAGTTTTTTGGGTGATATTATCTGGCAGGCTTGGTGCAGGTGGGGTTTTGTCCCAGTCTAGTGTTTCTAAACAATCACGCACAATTTGCTTGTCAAAACTTTTTGGACTGGTGCCGATGTGGTCAGATTTTGACCAAAAGCGTGATGAATCGGGGGTTAGAACTTCGTCCATTAGGGTTAAGCAATTGTTTTCATCCAGTCCAAATTCAAATTTGGTGTCAGCGATAATAATGTCTTTTTTCAGGGCGTAGTCGCTGGCGAAATTGTAGCGTGCATTGATACCAAATTATTGCCAATTGCCAATTGGCATTTGGCATTTGGTAGATTGCATTATCACCTGTAAGTGAGGCGTGCATTTTTGTATGTTGCCTGTTGTTATCATTGTACGGTTTTTTTGTAATTCATCATTATTTTTTATTGGGTTGTTTTTTAGACTTCTGTTTCCAACAATTTCATTTTTAAGCGTAAATTTTTTAAGATTAACCAATGTATAATTACATAAATAATAATTAATGGAGAGAAACATGAAAAAATCCCAAATTACAACACAACAGAATAAAGCTCAAAAAATTACTAACCAACTTAACAAAGAAGTGCTTGCCCTCACCAAAGGCACCCACCACATCCAGCCACAAACCGGCATCGCCTACCAACTAAACCCCAAAGATTTTAATACTAAAAAAACCAGCCTAATCGCCAAAAGAGTAAACGATGATTTAGAAGTCACATTTGCAGAAAGCGTCCTCATCTTTGACAACTATTTCACCCTTTGCAAAGCCGACTTATCTTGCCTAGTTTCCCTCCCCACCGAAGACGGTGGTCTTTACCATGTGGTTGCCGATACCTTCTTTACTTTAGAAGACGGCACTCAAGTCGTTTATTTTTATGGCGAACAATCCATTGTTGCCACAGAATCTAGTGCAACAAGCACAGACGGCAACCAAAGTTTCTCTGATGTTATTGCCTCAAACATAGGCATCGTGGCCGCCGTTGTGGTTGCAGCCGTTGTGGTAGCCAGTAGTGGCAGTGATGGCGATGGTGACGATACAACACAGCCACTCGCAATCGCTTTAACGAATGACGCAGGTTCGTTAAATAGCGATGGGATTAGCAAAAATGGCGAAATTACGATTAAGCATTTAAAAAGTGGTGACACTTGGGAGTATTCCACTGACGGCGGTAATAGTTTTATCAGCGGCACAGGCAATAGTTTTGTGCTGGCTAGTGGCACTTATGGGGCAAACGATATTCAGGTTAAAGTGAGTGGCAGCGCCACAATTATCAAGTACGCCTCCTCTATTACTATAGACACCTTAGCCCCTTCCTTCACCAGTGCAGCAACTGCCGAGGTTGAAGCAAATACCGAAGCATCGACAACAATATATACAGCAGCAACAGACGACAACACGGTAACTTATACTTTAAAAGCGGGAGAGCAACAAGACAAATTTACCATTAGTAATACTGGCGAATTAAAATACAAACAAGCGCAAACGCAAGCAGGCACCCACACAGTGACTATCATTGCCACCGATATTGCAGGCAATACAGCGGAAAAAACTGTTAGCGTATCGGTCGTAGATATCAGTTTGTCAACCTCAATTACTTGGAACAATATCGGCACTGACAATATCATCAATACTGCTGAGATGGCAACGGCTACTTTGAGTGGCACAGTGAGCGTTATTGGCACAGTGAGTTCAATAAGTGTTAGTAGCATTGTTTTTAAACAAGGTGATACTACTGTCCATGTGATTACTACCAATCTTCCAGCTATTGTTAACAATACTTGGGCTTTAGCCAATAACAGCGCTTGGACTTCAAAACTTACTCAGGGCGATTACACAGTTACTATTAACCTTGCTGGCAAAAACAGTGACAACCAAGATGTTACGGGTGTAGATTCAACAACAATAAAGGTTGACATGGCTCCACCAGTCCAACCCACATTTATTTTAGCAGATGACACAGGGGCATTAGATGACGATAAGGTTACCAAGATTGGCACAATAACAGTTGCTAGTTTGGAAGAAGGTGCAACTTGGCAATATTCCACAAATGGTGGCACTAACTGGACTAACGGCACAGGCACCAGTTTTACGCTGGCTGAAGGCACCCATGCTATTGATGCCATTCAGGTTAAGCAAACCAATATAGCGGGTAATGTCTCAAGCGTTGTTAAGAATGCTGGCGCTATTGTTGTAGACACCTCAAATCCTTTGTTTACCAGTGCAACGAATGTTAATTTTGAAATAAATGCTGCTATCACTACAACTGTTTATGACGCTCAAGCAAGTAATCTTAATGGTGGCAATGCAGATGATGGTATTACTTATAGCATAAAAAATGCAAGCACCAGTAAGTTTGCAATTACTACTGATACTGGCATCGTTACTTATAAAGCAATACAAACGACAGTGCACACTGACGCAGTAACTATTATTGCCACTGATGTTGCAGGTAATGCAACAGAACGGGTTGTTGCTGTGTCGGTGAGAGGTTCTATTGCACAAGGTTTTGTTATGAATGGTGAGAATGTTGAGGATCATAGTGGTAAATCAGTCTCCTCAGCAGGCGATGTCAATGGTGACGGCTTGGATGACTTAATTGTTGGTGCTTATCATGCTGAAAGTTATGTAGGTAAATCTTATGTTGTATTTGGTAAAACTAATGCAAGTGCTATTAATTTATCAGCCATAGCCTTAGGCACAGGTGGCTTTGTTATTAACGGTGAGAATGCTGATGATTGGAGTGGCTACTCAGTCTCCTCAGCAGGCGATGTCAATGGTGACGGCTTGGATGACTTAATTGTTGGTGCTTATTGGGCAGTCCCTGATAATAAAAGCAGAGCAGGCAAATCTTATGTTGTATTTGGCAAAACTGATGGGAGTGCTATTAATTTATCAGTCATAGCTGCTGGCACGGGTGGTTTTGTTATTAACGGTGAGAATGCTAGTGATAATAGTGGCATCTCAGTCTCCTCAGCAGGCGATGTCAACGGCGATGGCTTGGATGACTTAATTGTTGGTGCTTTTCACGCGACCCCTAATAGTAAAAGTGAAGCAGGAAAATCTTATGTTGTCTTTGGTAAAACCAATGAAAGTGCTGTTAATTTATCAGTCATAGCTGCTAACACGGGTGGTTTTGTTATTAATGGTGAGAATGTTAATGATTGGAGTGGCATCTCAGTCTCCTCAGCAGGCGATGTCAACGGCGATGGCTTGGATGATTTGATTGTTGGTGCTTATTTTGCAGACCCTAGTAGTAGAAGCAATGCAGGTAAATCTTATGTTGTGTTTGGTAAAGTTGATAAAAATGCTGTTAATTTGTCAGCCTTAGGCACAGGTGGCTTTGTTATTAATGGTGAGAATGCTGGGGATTATAGTAGCATCTCAGTCTCCTCAGCAGGCGATGTCAATGGCGATGGTTTGGATGATTTGATTGTTGGCGCTTATGGAGCAGATGTTGCTAGTAATAAAGTCGATGCAGGTAGATCTTATGTTGTATTTGGTAAAATCAATGAAAGTGCTGTTAATTTATCGGTCATAGCCTCAGGCACGGGTGGCTTTGTTATCAATGGCGAGAGTGCTGGGGATAATAGTGGCATCTCAGTCTCCTCAGCAGGCGATGTCAACGGCGATGGCTTGGATGATTTGATTGTTGGTGCTTCTTTTGCAGACCCTAGTAGTAGAAGCAATGCAGGTAAATCTTATGTTGTATTTGGTAAAACCAATGGCAGTGCTGTTGATTTATCAGCCATAGCCTCTGGCACAGGTGGTTTTGTTATTAATGGTGAGAATATTGATGATGGCAGTGGCATCTCAGTCTCCTCAGCAGGCGATGTCAACGGCGATGGCTTGGATGATTTGATTGTTGGTGCTTATCGAGCTGACCCTAATAGTAAAGACAAAGCAGGTAAATCTTATGTTGTATTTGGTAAGACAGACACAAAAGCCATTGATTTAGCAGATGTTAGTGCTGGTAATGGTGTTGTTGCTCATGCTATTGATTTTCAAGGTAATGGCGAGAGCAACGCACTTACAGGTACCTCTGCCGATGAGTTGTTTGTTACTGGTTTAGGCGATGATACTTTAATAGGTAACGGAGGCACCGATGTCTTTAATGCAGGAGCCGGTAACGATACTATTGTTATTAATGCGGACAACCTTGCTAAACTCTCCAGCAAGATGCTGAGTAGCGATTTACTCGCTCGTGTTGATGGTGGTGGTAATACCGATACGCTGAAATTAGCAGGTGCGGATCTAAATCTAGATCTCACTCAAATAGACAATGGTCGTATTCAAGACATTGAAATCATTGATTTAACAGGTTCAGGTAACAATACTTTGAAACTTAATCTTAATGACTTATTGGATATTTCCAGTTCAACCAATGTTCTTAAAGTTATAGGTGATACGGGTGATAAAGTTGATATAGAACTTAGTGACAATGCTTTTGTTAAAGATTCTACAAAAACAGAGGACGGCATTACTTATGATATTTATAACAATGTTAATGCTGCTGACACTGTAGAATTATGGGTAGAACAAGATTTAGCGGTGTTTTAGATAATTTTTTTATCATTTAACCTTAGTGCAATAGAGCAATATTTCGACTAAATCTTTGTTGTTTGCATTAGCAATTGTTGCACTTGGCGGTATTGTTGTGCAGTTTTTTGGGTGATATTATCTGGCAGGCTTGATCTTGGTGCAGGTGGGGTTTTGCCCCAGTCTAGTGTTTCTAAATAATCACGCACAATTTGCTTGTCAAAACTTTTTGGACTGGTGCCGATGTGGTAGTCAGATTTTGACCAAAAGCGTGATGAATCGGGGGTTAGAACTTCGTCCATTAGGGTTAAGCAATTGTTTTCATCCAGTCCAAATTCAAATTTGGTGTCAGCGATAATAATGTCTTTTTTCAGGGCGTAGTCGCTGGCGAAATTGTAGCGTGCATGGACACCAAATTATTGCCAATTGGCATTTGGTAGATTGCATTATCACCTGTAAGTGAGGCGTGCATTTTTGTATGTTGCCTGTTGTTATCATTGTACGGTTTTTTTGTAATTCATCATTATTTTTTATTGGGTTGTTTTTTTAGGCTTTTGTTCCCAACAATTTCATTTTTAAGCGCAAATCTTTTAAGATTAACCAATGTATAATTACATAAAAATAATTATTATGTAGGAAAGAAACATGAAAAAATCCCAAATCACAACACAACAAAATAAAGCCCAAAAAATCACCAACCAACTTAACAAAGAAGTGCTTTCCCTCACCAAAGGCACCCACCACATCCAGCCACAAACCGGCATCGCCTACCAACTAAACCCCAAAGATTTTAATACTAAAAAAACCAGCCTAATCGCCAAAAGAGTAAACGATGATTTAGAAGTCACATTTGCAGAAAGCGTCCTCATCTTTGACAACTATTTCACCCTTTGTAAAACCGACTTATCTTGCCTAGTTTCCCTCCCCACCGAAGACGGTGGTCTTTACCATGTGGTTGCCGACACTTTCTTTACTTTAGAAGACGGCACTCAAGTCGTTTATTTTTATGGCGAACAATCCATTGTTGCTACAGAATCTAGTGCAACAAGCACAGGCGGCAATCAAAGTTTCTCTGATGTTATTGCCTCAAACATAGGCATCGTGGCTGCCGTTGTGGTTGCAGCCGTTGTGGTAGCCAGTAGCGGCAGTGGTAGTGATGGCGATGGCGATGTCAATGGCGATGATGACGATACAACACAGCCTATCGTAATCGCTTTAACGAATGACGCAGGTTCATCAAATAGCGATGGGATTAGCAAAAATGGCGAAATTACAATTAAGCATTTAAAAAGTGGTGACACTTGGGAGTATTCCACTAACGGCGGTAATAGTTTTATCAGTGGCACAGGCAATAGTTTTGTGCTGGCTAGTGGCACTTATGGGGCAAACGATATTCAGATTAAAGTGAGTGGCAGCGCCACAATTATCAAGTACACCTCCTCTATTACTATAGACACCTTAGCCCCTTCCTTCACCAGTGCAGCAACTGCCGAGGTTGAAGCAAATACCGAAGCATCGACAACAATATATACAGCAGCAACAGACGACAACACGGTAACTTATACTTTAAAAGCGGGAGAGCAACAAGACAAATTTACCATTAGTAATACTGGCGAATTAAAATACAAACAAGCGCAAACGCAAGCAGGCACTCACACAGTGACTATCATTGCCACCGATATTGCAGGCAATACAGCGGAAAAAACTGTTAGCGTATCGGTCGTAGATATCGGCTTGTCAACCTCAATTACTTGGAGCAATATCGGCACTGACAATATCATCAATACTGCTGAGATGGCAACGGCTACTTTGAGTGGCACAGTGAGCGTTATTGGCACAGTGAGTTCAATAAGTGTTAGTAGCATTGTTTTTAAACAAGGTGATACTACTGTTCATGTGATTACTACCAATCTTCCAGCTATTGTTAACAATACTTGGGCTTTAGACAATAACAGCGCTTGGACTTCAAAACTTACTCAGGGCGATTACACAGTTACTATTAACCTTGCTGGCAAAAACAGTGACAACCAAGATGTTACGGGTGTAGATTCAACAACAATAAAGGTTGACATGGCTCCACCAGTCCAACCCACATTTATTTTAGCAGATGACACAGGGGCATTAGATGACGATAAGGTTACCAAGATTGGCACAATAACAGTTGCTAGTTTGGAAGAAGGTGCAACTTGGCAATATTCCACAAATGGTGGTACTAACTGGACTAACGGCACAGGCACCAGTTTTACGCTGGCTGAAGGCACCCATGCTATTGATGCCATTCAGGTTAAGCAAACCAATGTAGCGGGTAATGTCTCAAGCGTTGTTAAGAATGCTGGCGCTATTGTTGTGGACACCTCAGATCCTTTGTTTGCTGGTGCGTCCACTGCTAATGTAGGGATAAATGCTGCTATCACTACAATTGTTTATGATGCTCAAGCCAGTAATCTTAATGGTGGCAATGCAGATGATGGTATTACTTATAGCATAAAAAATGCAAGCACCAGTAAGTTTGCAATTACTACTGATACTGGCATCGTTACTTATAAGGCAATACAAACGGCAGCGCATAGTGATACAGTGACCATTATTGCTACTGATGTTGCAGGTAATGCAACAGAACGGGTTGTTGCTGTGTCGGTGAGAGGTTCTATTGCACAAGGTTTTGTTATGAATGGTGAGAGTGCTGGGGACCAGAATGGTTATTCAGTCTCCTCAGCAGGCGATGTCAATGGCGATGGCTTGGATGATTTGATTGTTGGTGTTAGTAATGAGGTTTCCAATGGTACAAACGCAGGTAAATCTTATGTTGTATTTGGTAAAGTTGACGAAACTGCTATTAATTTATCAGCCATAGCCTTAGGCACGGGTGGCTTTGTTATTAATGGTGAAAGTGCTGGGGATAAAAGTGGTGTCTCAGTCTCCTCAGCAGGCGATGTCAACGGCGATGGCTTGGATGATTTGATTGTTGGTGCTTTTTTTGCAGACCCTAGTAGTAAAAACAAAGCAGGTAAATCTTATGTCGTGTTTGGCAAAACTGATAAAGGCGCTGTTAATTTATCAGCTATAGCCTCAGGCACGGGTGGCTTTGTTATTAATGGTGAGAGTGCTAATGATTGGAGTGGCATCTCAGTCTCCTCAGCAGGCGATGTCAATGGCGATGGCTTGGATGATTTGGTTGTTGGTGCTTTTTATGCAGACCCTGATAATAAAAGTGAGGCAGGCAAATCTTATGTTGTATTTGGTAAAACCAATGACAGTGCTATTAATTTATCAGCCATAGCCTCAGCCTCAGACACGGGTGGCTTTGTTATTAATGGTGAGAGTGCTAATGATCTTAGTGGCGTTTCAGTCTCCTCAGCAGGCGATGTCAATGGCGATGGCTTGGATGATTTGATTGTTGGTGCTTATCTGGCAGACGGCATTGCAGGCAAATCTTATGTTGTATTTGGTAAAACCAATGACAGTGCTATTAATTTATCAGCCATAGCCTCAGCCTCAGACACGGGTGGCTTTGTTATTAATGGTGAGAATGCTGGGGATTATAGTGGCGTCTCAGTCTCCTCAGCAGGCGATGTCAATGGTGATGGCTTGGATGATTTGATTGTTGGTGCTTATCTGGCAAAAATTAATGATAGAGCGACAGGTAAATCTTATATTGTATTTGGTAAGACCAATGGCAGTGCTATTAATTTATCAGCCATAGCCTCAGCCTCAGACACGGGTGGCTTTGTTATTAATGGTGAGAGTGCTGGGGATAGCAGTGGCATCTCAGTCTCCTCAGCAGGCGATGTCAATGGTGATGGCTTGGATGATTTGATTGTTGGTGCTTATCAAGCAGACCCTAATAGTAAAGACAAAGCGGGTAAATCTTATGTTGTATTTGGTAAAACCAATGGCAGTGCTGTTGATTTATCAGTCATAGCCTCTGGCAAGGGTGGCTTTGTTATTAATGGTGAGAATGCTGGGGATTATAGTGGCGTCTCAGTCTCCTCAGCAGGCGATGTCAACGGCGATGGCTTGGATGATTTGATTGTTGGTGCCCATCAAGCAGACCCTGATAATAAAAGCAAAGCAGGTAAATCTTATGTTGTATTTGGTAAAACCGATACAAAAGCCGTTGATTTAGCAGATATTAGTGCTGGTAATGGTGTTGTTGCTCATGCTATTGATTTTCAAGGTAATGGCGAGAGCAACGCACTTACAGGTACCTCTGCCGATGAGTTGTTTGTTGCTGGTTTAGGCGATGATACTTTAATAGGTAACGGAGGCACCGATGTCTTTAATGCAGGAGCTGGTAACGATATTATTGTTATTAATGCGGACAACCTTGCTAAACTCTCCAGCAAAGTGTTGAGTAGCGATTTACTCGCTCGTGTTGACGGGGGTGGTAATACCGATACGCTGAAATTAGCAGGTGCGGATCTAAATCTAGATCTCACTCAAATAGACAATGGCCGCATTCAAGACATTGAAATCATTGATTTAACAGGGTCAGGTAACAATACTTTGACACTGAATCTTAATGACTTATTAGATATTTCTAGTTCAACTAATGCGCTTAAAGTGGTTGGTAATTCGGGTGATAAAGTTGAAGTCAAGACACTCGGATTTGAAAAATCAAATGCAACCGAAGTTGCTAATGGTATTACTTATGATATTTATTCTCATGCAAGCGCTTCTACTGCAAAATTGTGGTTAGCGCAAAATTTAACGGTTTCTTTGCCCTCTATTGCACAAGGTTTTGTTATAAATGGAGAAAGTACTGAGGATTCTAGTGGTCGCTCAGTCTCCTCAGCAGGCGATGTCAATGGCGATGGCTTGGATGATTTGATTGTTGGTGCTTATCATGCAGATCCTGATAATAAAGATAAAGCAGGTAAAACTTATGTTGTGTTTGGCAAAAAAGACAAAGTTGCTGTTGATTTGTCAACCATAGCCTCAGGTGCGGGTGGTTTTGTTATTAATGGCGAGAATACCGAGGATTTGAGTGGCTTCTCAGTCTCTTCAGCAGGCGATGTCAATGGTGATGGCTTGGATGATTTGATTGTTAGCGCTCATCATGCAGACCCTGCTAATAAAAGCACTGCAGGTAAATCTTATGTTGTATTTGGTAAAACTAATGCAAGTGCCATTAATTTATCAGCCATAGCCTTAGGCACAGGTGGCTTTGTTATTAATGGTGAGAATGCTAACGATTTTAGTGCCTACTCAGTCTCTTCAGCAGGCGATGTCAATGGTGATGGCTTGGATGATTTGATTGTTGGTGCTTTTTTTGCAGGCTTTGACGCATACTATAGCGCAGGTAAATCTTATGTTGTATTTGGTAAAAAAGACAAAGTTGCTGTTGATTTGTCAATCATAGCCTCAGGCACAGGCGGCTTTGTTATTGGTGGTGAGGGTGGTGATGATTGGAGTGGCTACTCAGTCTCCTCAGCAGGCGATGCCAACGGCGATGGCTTGGATGATTTGATTGTTAGCGCTCATTATGCAGATCCTGCTAATAAAAGCAATGCGGGTAAAACTTATGTTGTATTTGGTAAAACTGATAAAGACGCTGTTAATTTATCAACTTTAGGTACAGGCGGCTTTGTTATTAATGGTGAGGATGCTAATGACGAGAGTGGCTATTCAGTCTCCTCAGCAGGCGATGTCAATGGCGATGGCTTGGATGATTTGATTGTTGGTGCTTATCAAGCAGACCCTGATAATAAAAGCGATGCAGGCAAATCTTATGTTGTATTTGGTAAAGTTGATAAAAATGCTGTTAATTTGTCAGCCTTAGGCACGGGTGGCTTTGTTATTAATGGTGAGAGTGCTGGGGATAATAGTGGCATCTCAGTCTCCTCAGCAGGCGATGTCAACGGCGATGGCCTGGATGATTTGATTGTTGGCGCCTATCAAGCAGACCCTGATAATAAAAGCAATGCAGGTAAATCTTATGTTGTATTTGGTAAAACCAATGGCAGTGCTGTTGATTTATCAACCATAGCCTCTGGCACAGGTGGTTTTGTTATTAATGGTGAGAATATTGATGATGACAGTGGCCGTTCAGTCTCCTCAGCAGGTGATGTCAATGGTGATGGTTTAGATGATTTGATTGTTGGTGCTTTTAATGCAGACCCTAATAATAAAAGCGATGCAGGTAAATCTTATGTTGTATTTGGTAAAACCGATACAAAAGCCGTTGATTTAGCAGATGTTAGTGCTGGTAATGGTGTTGTTACTCATGCTATTGATTTTCAAGGTAATGGCGAGAGCAACGCACTTACAGGCACCTCTGCCGATGAGTTGTTTGTCGCTGGTTTAGGCGATGATACTTTAATAGGTAACGGAGGCACCGATGTCTTTAATGCAGGAGCTGGTAACGATACTATTGTTATTAATGCGGACAACCTTGCTAAACTCTCCAGCAAGGTGCTGAGTAATCATTTACTCGCTCGTGTTGACGGGGGTGGTAATACCGATACGCTGAAATTAGCAGGTGCGGATCTAAATCTAGATCTCACTCAAATAGACAATGGTCGCATTCAAGACATTGAAATCATTGATTTAACAGGTTCAGGTAACAATACTTTGAAACTTAATCTTAATGACTTATTGGATATTTCCACTTCAACCAATTTTCTTAAAGTTATAGGTGATACGGGTGATAAAGTTGATATAGAACTTAGTAACAATGCTTTTGCTAAAGATTCTACAAAAACAGAGGACGGCATTACTTATGATATTTATAACAATGTTAATGCTGCTGACACTGTAGAATTATGGGTAGAACAAGATTTAGCGGTGTTTTAGATAATTTTTTTATCATTTAACCTTGGTGCAATGAAACAATATTTCGACTAAATCTTTGTTGTTTGCATTAGCAATTGTTGCACTTGGCGGTATTGTTGTGCAGTTTTTTGGGTGATATTATCTGGCAGGCTTGGTGCAGGTGGGGTTTTGTCCCAGTCTAGTGTTTCTAAACAATCACGCACAATTTGCTTGTCAAAACTTTTTGGACTGGTGCCGATGTGGTGTCAGATTTTGACCAAAAGCGTGATGAATCGGGGGTTAGAACTTCGTCCATTAAGGTTAAGCAATTGTTTTCATCCAGTCCAAATTCAAACCTGGTGTCAGCGATAATAATGTCTTTTTTCAGGGCGTAGTCGCTGGCGAAATTGTAGCGTGCATGGACACCAAATTATTGCCAATTGCCAATTGGCATTTGGTAGATTGCATTATCACCTGTAAGTGAGGCGTGCATTTTTGTATGTTGCCTGTTGTTATCATTGTACGGTTTTTTTGTAATTCATCATTGTTTTTTATTGGGTTGTTTTTTAGATCTTTATTCCCAACAATTTCATTTTTAAGCGTAAATTTTTTAAGATTAACCAATGTATAATTACATAAATAATAATTAAATGGAGAGAAACATGAAAAAATCCCAAATTACAACACAACAGAATAAAGCTCAAAAAATTACTAACCAACTTAACAAAGAAGTGCTTACCCTCACCAAAGGCACCCACCACATCCAACCACAAACTGGCATCGCCTACCAACTAAACCCCAAAGATTTTAACGCTAAAAAAACCAGCCTAATCGCCAAAAGAGTAAACGATGATTTAGAAGTCACATTTGCAGAAAGCATCCTCATCTTTGACAACTATTTCACCCTTTGCAAAACCGACTTATCTTGCCTAGTTTCCCTCCCCACCGAAGACGGTGGTCTTTACCATGTGGTTGCCGACACCTTCTTTACTTTAGAAGACGGCACTCAAGTCGTTTATTTTTATGGCGAACAATCCATTGTTGCTACAGAATCTAGTGCAACAAGCACAGACGGCAATCAAAGTTTCTCTGATGTTATTGCCTCAAACATAGGCATCGTGGCCGCCGTTGTGGTTGCAGCCGTTGTGGTAGCCAGTAGTGGCAGTGATGGCGATGGTGACGATACAACACAGCCACTCGCAATCGCTTTAACGAATGACGCAGGTTCATCAAATAGCGATGGGATTAGCAAAAATGGCGAAATTACGATTAAGCATTTAAAAAGTGGTGACACTTGGGAGTATTCCACTGACGGCGGTAATAGTTTTATCAGTGGCACAGGCAATAGTTTTGTGCTGGCTAGTGGCACTTATGGGGCAAACGATATTCAGGTTAAAGTGAGTGGCAGCGCCACAATTATCAAGTACGCCTCCTCTATTACTATAGACACCTTAGCCCCTTCCTTCACCAGTGCAGCAACTGCCAAGGTTGAAGCAAATACCGAAGCATCGACAACAATATATACAGCAGCAACAGACGACAACACGGTAACTTATACTTTAAAAGCGGGAGAGCAACAAGACAAATTTACCATTAGTAATACTGGTGAATTGAAATACAAACAAGCGCAAACGCAAGCAGGCACCCACACAGTGACTATCATTGCCACCGATATTGCAGGCAATACAGCGGAAAAAACTGTTAGCGTATCGGTCGTAGATATTGGTTTGTCAACCTCAATTACTTGGAGCAATATCGGCACTGACAATATCATCAATACTGCTGAGATGGCAACGGCTACTTTGAGTGGCACAGTGAGCGTTATTGGCACAGTGAGTTCAATAAGTGTTAGTAGCATTGTTTTTAAACAAGGTGATACTACTGTTCATGTGATTACTACCAATCTTCCAGCTATTGTTAACAATACTTGGACTTTAGCCAATAACAGCGCTTGGACTTCAAAACTTACTCAGGGCGATTACACAGTTACTATTAACCTTGCTGGCAAAAACAGTGACAACCAAGATGTTACGGGTGTAGATTCAACAACAATAAAGGTTGACATGGCTCCACCAGTCCAACCCACATTTATTTTAGCAGATGACACAGGGGCATTAGATGACGATAAGGTTACCAAGATTGGCACAATAACAGTTGCTAGTTTGGAAGAAGGTGCAACTTGGCAATATTCCACAAATGGTGGTACTAACTGGACTAACGGCACAGGCACCAGTTTTACGCTGGCTGAAGGCACTCATGCTATTGATGCCATTCAGGTTAAGCAAACCAATGTAGCGGGTAATGTCTCAAGTGTTGTTAAGAATGCTGGCGCTATTGTTGTGGACACCTCAGATCCTTTGTTTGCTGGTGCGTCCACTGCTAATGTAGCGATGAATACTGATATCACTACAATTGTTTATGATGCTCAAGCCAGTAATCTTAATGGTGGCAATGCAGATGATGGTATTACTTATAGCATAAAAAATGCAAGCACTAGTAAGTTTGCAATTACTACTGATACTGGCATCGTTACTTATAAAGCAATACAAACGACAGTGCATAGTGACACAGTGACCATTATTGCCACTGATGTTGCAGGTAATGCAACAGAACGGGTTGTTACTGTGTCGGTGAGAGGTTCTATTGCACAAGGTTTTGTTATGAATGGAGAAAGTGCTGAGGATCATAGTGGCTCTCCAGTCTCCTCAGCAGGCGATGTCAATGGTGATGGCTTGGATGATTTGATTGTTGGTGCTTTTCAAGCAGACCCTGCTAATAAAAGCAATGCAGGTAAATCTTATGTTGTATTTGGTAAAGTTGACGAAACTGCTATTAATTTATCAGCCATAGCCTCAGGCACAGGTGGCTTTGTTATGAATGGCGAGAGTGCTGGGGATAATAGTGGCTTCTCAGTCTCCTCAGCAGGCGATGTCAACGGCGATGGCTTGGATGATTTAATTATTGGTGCTTATCAAAACAGGGCAGGTAAATCTTATGTTGTATTTGGCAAAACTGATGGAAGTGCTGTTAATTTATCAGTCATAGCTGCTGGCACGGGTGGTTTTGTTATTAACGGTGAGAGTGGTGGTATTGACGGTGAGAGTAGTGGGGATTATAGTGGCTATTCAGCCTCCTCCGCAGGCGATGTCAACGGCGATGGCTTGGATGACTTAATTGTTGGTGCTTTTCATGCAGATTCTAGTGGTACAAATAATGCAGGAAAATCTTATGTTGTCTTTGGTAAAACCAATGAAAGTGCTGTTAATTTATCAGTCATAGCTGCTGGCACGGGTGGCTTTGTTATTAACGGTGAGAATGTTGATGATTGGAGTGGCTACTCAGTCTCCTCAGCAGGCGATGTCAACGGCGATGGCTTGGATGATTTGATTGTTGGCGCTTTTCAAGCAGACCCTGCTAGTAAAAGCAAGGCAGGTAAATCCTATGTTATATTTGGGAAAACTGATGAAACCTCTGTTGATTTATCAAAGATAGCCTCAGGCACGGGTGGCTTTGTTATTAATGGTGAGAATATCGATGATTGGAGTGGCCGCTCAGTCTCCTCAGCAGGCGATGTCAACGGCGATGGTTTGGATGATTTGATTGTTGGTGCTTATCTGGCAGATCCTAGTGGTACAAATGATGCAGGTGAATCTTATGTTGTATTTGGCAAAAAAGACAAAGCTGCTGTTGATTTATCAGTCATAGCCTTAGGCACGGGTGGCTTTGTTATTAACGGTGAGAATGCTGAGGATTATAGTGGCATCTCAGTCTCCTCAGCAGGCGATGTCAACGGCGATGGTTTGGATGATTTGATTGTTGGTGCTCATTATGCAGACCTTGATAATAAAAGCAAAGCAGGTAAATCTTATGTTGTATTTGGTAAAACCAACGGCAGTGCTGTTGATTTATCAGCCATAGCCTCTGGCACAGGTGGTTTTGTTATTAATGGTGAGAATACCGAGGATTTTAGTGGCCGCTCAGTCTCCTCAGCAGGCGATGTCAACGGCGATGGCTTGGATGACTTGATTATTGGCGCCTTTCAAGCAGACCCTAGTAGTAAAAACAAAGCAGGTAAATCTTATGTTGTATTTGGTAAGACAGACACAAAAGCCGTTGATTTAGCAGATGTTAGCACTGGCAAAGGTGTTGTTGCCCATACTATTGATTTTCAAGGTAATGATGATGATAATACACTCACAGGCACCTCTGCCGATGAGTTGTTTGTCGCTGGTTTAGGCGATGATACTTTAATAGGTAACGGAGGCACCGATGTCTTTAATGCAGGAGCCGGTAACGATACTATTGTTATTAATGCGGACAACCTTGCTAAACTCTCCAGCAAAGTGTTGAGTAGCGATTTACTCGCTCGTGTTGACGGGGGTGGTAATACCGATACGCTGAAATTAGCAGGTGCGGATCTAAATCTAGATCTCACTCAAATAGACAATGGCCGCATTCAAGACATTGAAATCATTGATTTAACAGGGTCAGGTAACAATACTTTGACACTGAATCTGAATGATTTGTTGGATATTTCTAGTTCAACTAATGTGCTTAAAGTGGTTGGTAATTCGGGTGATAAAGTTGAAGTCAAGACACTCGGATTTGAAAAATCAAATGCAACCGAAGTTGCTAATGGTATTACTTATGATATTTATTCTCATGCAAGCGCTTTTACTGCAAAATTGTGGTTAGCGCAAAATTTAACGGTTTCTTTGCCCTCTATTGCACAAGGTTTTGTTATGAATGGTGAGAGTGCTGACGACGAGAGTGGCTACTCAGCCTCCTCAGCAGGCGATGTCAACGGCGATGGCTTGGATGATTTAATTGTTGGTGCTCGTTATGCAGATCCTGCTAATAAAAGCAATGCGGGCAAAACTTATGTTGTATTTGGTAAAACCAATGAAAGTGCTGTTGATTTATCAGCCATAGCCTCAGGCACAGGCGGCTTTGTTATTGGTGGTGAGAGTGCTCGGGATAATAGTGGGTACTCAGTCTCCTCAGCAGGCGATGTCAATGGTGACGGCTTGGATGATTTGATTATTGGTGTTTTTCTGGCAGGCCCTGATAAAGCAGGTAAATCTTATGTTGTATTTGGTAAAACCAATAGCAGTGCTGTTGATTTATCAGCCATAGCCTCAGGCACAGGCGGCTTTGTTATTGGTGGTGAGAGTGCTTGGGATAGTAGTGGGCACTCAGTCTCCTCAGCAGGCGATGTCAATGGCGATGGCTTGGATGATTTGATTGTTGGTGCTGATCATGCAGACCCTGCTAATAAAAGCGCTGCAGGTAAATCTTATGTTGTATTTGGCAAAACTAATGCAAGTGCTATTAATTTATCAGCCATAGCCTCAGGCACAGGTGGCTTTGTTATGAATGGTGAGAATGCTAATGATTTTAGTGCCTTCTCAGTCTCTTCAGCAGGCGATGTCAACGGCGATGGCTTGGATGATTTGATTGTTGGTGCTTTTTTTGCAGGCTTTGACGCATACTATGGCACAGGCAAATCTTATGTTGTATTTGGTAAAAAAGACAAAGTTGCTGTTGATTTGTCAATCATAGCCTCTGGCACAGGCGGCTTTGTTATCAATGGTGAGAATACTAATGATCTTAGTGGCAGATCAGTCTCTTCAGCAGGCGATGTCAACGGCGATGGCTTGGATGATTTGATTGTTGGTGCTTATCAAGCAGACCCTGATAATAAAAGCAATGCGGGTAAAACTTATGTTGTATTTGGTAAAACTGATAAAGATGCTGTTAATTTATCAACTTTAGGCACAGGCGGCTTTGTTATTAATGGTGAGAATGCTGATGATAGCAGTGGCAACTCAGTCTCCTCAGCAGGCGATGTCAACGGCGATGGCTTGGATGATTTGATTGTTGGTGCTTATCAAGCAGACCCTGATAATAAAAGCAATGCAGGTAAATCTTATGTTGTATTTGGTAAAACCAATGGCAGTGCTGTTGATTTATCAGTCATAGCAGCTGGTACGGGTGGTTTTGTTATTAACGGTGAGAGTGCTAATGACAACAGTGGCGTCTCAGTCTCTTCAGCAGGCGATGTCAACGGCGATGGCTTGGATGATTTGATTGTTGGTGCTTCTTGGGCAGACCCTAGTAGTAAAGAAAGTGCAGGCAAATCTTATGTTGTGTTTGGTAAAACAGACACAAAAGCCATTGATTTAACAGATATTAGTGCTGGCAATGGTGTTGCTGCTCATGCTATTGATTTTCAAGGTAATGGTGAGAACAATATACTTACAGGCACCTCTGCCGACGAGTTGTTTGTTGCTGGTTTAGGCAATGATGTTTTAACAGGTAACGGCGGTGCCGATGTCTTTAATGCAGGCAAAGGTGATGATACTATTGTTATTAATGCGGACAACCTTGCTAAACTCTCCAGCAAAGTGTTGAGTAGCGATTTACTCGCTCGTGTTGATGGCGGTGGTAATACCGATACGCTGAAATTAGCAGGTGCGGATCTAAATCTAGATCTCACTCAAATAGACAATGGCCGCATTCAAGACATTGAAATCATTGATTTAACAGGGTCAGGTAACAATACTTTGAAACTTAATCTTAATGACTTATTGGATATTTCCAGTTCAACCAATGTTCTTAAAGTTATAGGTGATGCGGGTGATAAAGTTGATATAGAACTTAGTAACAATGCTTTTGCTAAAGATTCTACAAAAACAGAGGACGGCATTACTTATGATATTTATAACAATGTTAATGCTGCTGACACTGTAGAATTATGGGTAGAACAAGATTTAGCGGTATTTTAGATAATTTTTTTAAAGCTTTTTATCGTTTAACCTTGGTGCAATGAAACAATATTTCAACTAAACCTTTGTTGTTTGCATTAGCAATTGTTGCACTTGACGGTATTGTTGTGCAGTTTTTTGGGTGATATTATCTGGTAGGCTTGGCGCAGGTGGGGTTTTGTCCCAGTCTAGTGTTTCTAAACAATCACGCACAATTTGCTTGTCAAAACTTTTTGGACTGGTGCCGATGTGGCAGTCAGATTTTGACCAAAAGCGTGATGAATCGGGGGTTAGAACTTCGTCCATTAGGGTTAAGCAATTGTTTTCATCCAGTCCAAATTCAAACTTGGTGTCAGCGATAATAATGTCTTTTTTCAGGGCGTAGTCGCTGGCGAAATTGTAGCGTGTATTGACACCAAATTATTGCCAATTGCCAATTGGCATTTGGTAGATTGCATTATCACCTGTAAGTGAGGCATGCATTTTTGTATGTTGCCTGTTGTTATCATTGTACGGTTTTTTTGTAATTCATCATTGTTTTTTATTGGGTTGTTTTTTTAGGCTTTTGTTCCCAACAATTTCATTTTTAAGCGCAAATCTTTTAAGATTAACCAATGTATAAATGTATAAATGTATAATTACATAAAAATAATTATTATGTAGGAAAGAAACATGAAAGAATCCCAAATCACAACACAACAAAATAAAGCCCAAAAAATCACCAACCAACTTAACAAAGAAGTGCTTACCCTCACCAAAGGCACCCACCACATCCAACCACAAACTGGCATCGCCTACCAACTAAACCCCAAAGATTTTAACGCTAAAAAAACCAGCCTAATCGCCAAAAGAGTAAACGATGATTTAGAAGTCACATTTGCAGAAAGCGTCCTCATCTTTGACAACTATTTCACCCTTTGCAAAACCGACTTATCTTGCCTAGTTTCCCTCCCCACCGAAGACGGTGGTCTTTACCATGTGGTTGCCGACACCTTCTTTACTTTAGAAGACGGCACTCAAGTCGTTTATTTTTATGGCGAACAATCCATTGTTGCCACAGAATCTAGTGCAACAAGCACAGACGGCAATCAAAGTTTCTCTGATGTTATTACCTCAAACATAGGTATCGTGGCTGCCGTTGTGGTTGCAGCCGTTGTGGTAGCCAGTAGCGGCAGTGGCAGTGGCAGTGATGGCGATGGCGATGGCGATGTCAATGGCGATGATGACGATACAACACAGCCTATCGTAATCGCTTTAACGAATGACGCAGGTTCATCAAATAGCGATGGGATTAGCAAAAATGGCGAAATTACGATTAAGCATTTAAAAAGTGGTGACACTTGGGAGTATTCCACTAACGGCGGTAATAGTTTTATCAGTGGCACAGGCAATCGTTTTGTGCTGGCTAGTGGCACTTATGGGGCAAACGATATTCAGATTAAAGTGAGTGGTAGCGCCACAATTATCAAGTACGCCTCCTCTATTACTATAGACACCTTAGCCCCTTCCTTCACCAGTGCAGCAACTGCCAAGGTTGAAGCAAATACCGAAGCATCGACAACAATATATACAGCAGCAACAGACGACAACACGGTAACTTATACTTTAAAAGCGGGAGAGCAACAAGACAAATTTACCATTAGTAATACTGGCGAATTGAAATACAAACAAACGCAAACGCAAGTAGGCACTCACACAGTGACTATCATTGCCACCGATATTGCAGGCAATACAGCGGAAAAAACTGTTAGCGTATCGGTCGTAGATATCGGTTTGTCAACCTCAATTACTTGGAACAATATCGGCATTGACAATATCATCAATACTGCTGAGATGGCAACGGCTACTTTGAGTGGCACAGTGAGCGTTATTGGCACAGTGAGTTCAATAAGTGTTAGTAGCATTGTTTTTAAACAAGGTGATACTACTGTTCATGTGATTACTACCAATCTTCCAGCTATTGTTAACAATACTTGGGCTTTAGACAATAACAGCGCTTGGACTTCAAAACTTACCCAAGGCGATTATACGGTTATTGTTAATCTTGCTGGTAAAGGCGCTAGCAACCAAGATGTTACAGGCTTAAATTCAATAACAACAAAGATTGACATAACTCAACCAGCCCAGCCTACATTTACTTTAACAAATGACACAGGGGTATTAAATAGCGATGGTGTTACTAATAATGGCATGATGACGGTTGCTGGTTTGGAATCAGATGCAACTTGGCAATATTCCACGAATGGCGGCACTAACTGGACTAACGGCACAGGCACCAGTTTTACGCTGACTGAAGGCACCCATGCTATTGATGCCATTCAGGTTAAGCAAACCAATGTAGTGGGTAATGTCTCAAGTGTTGTTAAGAATGCTGGCGCTATTGTTGTGGACACCTTAGATCCTTTGTTTGCCGGTGCGTCCACTGCTAATGTAGCGATGAATACTGATATCACTACAACTGTTTATGATGCTCAAGCCAGTAATCTTAGTGGTGGTAATGCAGATGATGGTATTACTTATAGCATAAAAAATGCAAGCACCAGTAAGTTTGCAATTACTACTGATACTGGCATCGTTACTTATAAAGCAATACAAACGACAGTGCACACTGACGCAGTAACTATTATTGCCACTGATGTTGCAGGTAATGCAACAGAGCAGACGGTTACTGTGTCGGTGAGAATCGCTGATATTGCACAAGGTTTTGTTATGAATGGTGAGAATGTTGAGGATCATAGTGGTAAATCAGTCTCTTCAGCAGGCGATGTCAATGGTGACGGCTTGGATGACTTAATTGTTGGTGCTTATCATGCTGAAAGTTATGCAGGTAAATCTTATGTTGTATTTGGCAAAACTGATGGAAGTGCTGTTAATTTATCAGCCATAGCCTTAGGCACAGGTGGCTTTGTTATTAACGGTGAGAATGCTGATGATTGGAGTGGCAACTCAGTCTCCTCAGCAGGCGATGTCAATGGTGATGGCTTGGATGATTTGATTGTTGGTGCTTTTCAAGCAGACCCTGCTAATAAAAGCAAGGCAGGTAAATCCTATGTTATATTTGGGAAAACTGATGAAACCTCTGTTGATTTATCAAAGATAGCCTCAGGCACGGGTGGCTTTGTTATTAATGGTGAGAATATCGATGATTGGAGTGGCCACCCAGTCTCCTCAGCAGGCGATGTCAACGGCGATGGCTTGGATGATTTGATTGTTGGTGCTTATCTGGCAGATCCTAGTGGTACAAATGATGCAGGTAAATCTTATGTTGTATTTGGCAAAAAAGACAAAGCTGCTGTTGATTTATCAGTCATAGCCTTAGGCACGGGTGGCTTTGTTATTAACGGTGAGAATGCTGATGATTGGAGTGGCTACTCAGTCTCCTCAGCAGGCGATGTCAATGGTGATGGCTTGGATGATTTGATTGTTGGTGCTTTTCAAGCAGACCCTGCTAATAAAAGCAAGGCAGGTAAATCCTATGTTATATTTGGGAAAACTGATGAAACCTCTGTTGATTTATCAAAGATAGCCTCAGGCACGGGTGGCTTTGTTATTAATGGTGAGAATATCGATGATTGGAGTGGCCACTCAGTCTCCTCAGCAGGCGATGTCAACGGCGATGGTTTGGATGATTTGATTGTTGGTGCTTATCTGGCAGATCCTAGTGGTACAAATGATGCAGGTGAATCTTATGTTGTATTTGGCAAAAAAGACAAAGCTGCTGTTGATTTATCAGTCATAGCCTTAGGCACGGGTGGCTTTGTTATTAACGGTGAGAATGCTGGGGATTATAGTGGCGTCTCAGTCTCCTCAGCAGGCGATGTCAACGGCGATGGCTTGGATGATTTGATTGTTGGTGCTCATCAAGCAGACCCTGATAATAAAAGCAATGCAGGTAAACCTTATGTTGTATTTGGTAAAACCAATGGCAGTGCTGTTGATTTATCAGCCATAGCCTCTGGCACAGGTGGTTTTGTTATTAATGGTGAGAATATTGATGATGGCAGCGGCATCTCAGTCTCCTCAGCAGGCGATGTCAACGGCGATGGTTTGGATGATTTGATTGTTGGTGCTTATCAAGCTAACCCTAATAGCAAAGACGATGCAGGTAAATCTTATGTTGTATTTGGTAAGACAGGCACAAAAGCCGTTGATTTAGCAGATATTAGTGCTAGCAATGGTGTTGTTGCTCATGCTATTGATTTTCAAGGTAATGGTGAGAACAATATACTTACAGGCACCTCTGCCGATGAGTTGTTTGTCGCTGGTTTAGGCGATGATACTTTAATAGGTAACGGAGGCACCGATGTCTTTAATGCAGGAGCTGGTAACGATATTATTGTTATTAATGCGGATAACCTTGCTAAACTCTCCAGCAGGGTGCTGAGTAATCATTTACTCGCTCGTGTTGACGGGGGTGGTAATACCGATACGCTGAAATTAGCAGGTGCGGATCTAAATCTAGATCTCACGCAAATAGACAATGGCCGCATTCAAGACATTGAAATCATTGATTTAACAGGGTCAGGTAACAATACTTTGACACTGAATCTGAATGATTTGTTGGATATTTCTAGTTCAACTAATGTGCTTAAAGTGGTTGGTAATTCGGGTGATAAAGTTGAAGTCAAGACACTCGGATTTGAAAAATCAAATGCAACCGAAGTTGTTAATGGTATTACTTATGATATTTATTCTCATGCAAGCACTTCTACTGCAAAATTGTGGTTAGCGCAAAATTTAACGGTTTCTTTGCCCTCTATTGCACAAGGTTTTGTTATGAATGGTGAGAGTGCTGACGACAAGAGTGGCTACTCAGTCTCCTCAGCAGGCGATGTCAACGGCGATGGCTTGGATGATTTAATTGTTGGTGCTTATCAGGCTGACCCCAATAGTAAAAGCAATGCAGGTAAATCTTATGTTGTATTTGGTAAAACTGATGGAAGTGCTGTTAATTTATCAGCCATAGCCTTAGGCACAGGTGGCTTTGTTATTAACGGTGAGAATGCTGATGATTGGAGTGGCTACTCAGTCTCCTCAGCAGGCGATGTCAACGGCGATGGCTTGGATGATTTGATTGTTGGTGCTCGTCTTGCAGACCCTGATAATAAAGATAAAGCAGGTAAATCTTATGTCGTGTTTGGCAAAACTGATAAAGACGCTGTTGATTTATCAGCCATAGCCTCTGGCACGGGTGGCTTTGTTATTAATGGTGAGAATGCTGATGATCGGAGTGGCCTCTCAGTCTCCTCAGCAGGCGATGTCAACGGCGATGGCTTGGATGATTTGATTGTTGGTGCTTATTTTGCAGATCCTGATAATAAAGATAAAGCAGGCAAATCTTATGTTATATTTGGCAAAAAAGACAAAACTGCTGTTAATTTATCAGCCATAGCCGCCTCCTCAGGCATGGGTGGCTTTGTTATTAATGGTGAGAATGTTGATGATAGGAGTGGCGTCTCAGTCTCCTCAGCAGGCGATGTCAACGGCGATGGTTTGGATGATTTGATTGTTGGTGCTCTTATGGCAGACCCTGATAATAAAGATAAAGCAGGTAAATCTTATGTTGTATTTGGTAAAACCAATGGCAGTGCTGTTGATTTATCAGTCATAGCCTCTGGCGCGGGTGGCTTTGTTATTAATGGTGAAAATGCTGATGATTGGAGTGGCCTCTCAGTCTCCTCAGCAGGCGATGTCAATGGTGATGGCTTGGATGATTTGATTGTTGGTGCTTTTAATGCAGACCCCAATAATAAAAGCGATGCAGGTAAATCTTATGTTGTATTTGGTAAAAAAGAAAAAGATGCTGTTAATTTATCAGTTATAGCCTCTGGCACAGGTGGCTTTGTTATAAAAGGTGAGAGTGCTTATGACGACAGTGGCACCTCAGTCTCCTCAGCAGGCGATGTCAATGGCGATGGTTTGGATGATTTGATTGTTGGTGCTCATCTGGCAGACCCTGATAATAAAAGCAATGCAGGTAAATCTTATGTTGTATTTGGTAAAACCAATGGCAGTGCTGTTGATTTATCAGTCATAGCAGCTGGTACGGGTGGTTTTGTTATTAACGGTGAGAGTGCTAATGACAGCAGTGGCGTCTCAGTCTCTTCAGCAGGCGATGTCAACGGCGATGGCTTGGATGATTTGATTGTTGGTGCTTTTTGGGCAGCCCCTAGTAGTAAAGAAAGTGCAGGCAAATCTTATGTTGTGTTTGGTAAAACAGACACAGAAGCCGTTGATTTAGCAGATATTAGTGTTGGCAATGGTGTTGCTGCTCATGCTATTGATTTTCAAGGTAATGGTGAGAACAATATACTTACAGGCACCTCTGCCGATGAGTTGTTTGTTGCTGGTTTAGGCAATGATGTTTTAACAGGTAACGGCGGTGCCGATGTCTTTAATGCAGGCAAAGGTGATGATACTATTGTTATTAATGCGGACAACCTTGCCAAACTCTCCAGCAAAGTGCTGAGTAGCGATTTACTCGCTCGTGTTGACGGGGGTGGTAATACCGATACGCTGAAATTAGCAGGTGCGGATCTAAATCTAGATCTTACTCAAATAGACAATGGCCGCATTCAAGACATTGAAATCATTGATTTAACAGGTTCAGGTAACAATACTTTGAAACTTAATCTTAATGACTTATTGGATATTTCCAGTTCAACCAATGTTCTTAAAGTTATAGGTGATACGGGTGATAAAGTTGATATAGAACTTAGTGACAATGCTTTTGCTAAAGATTCTACAAAAACAGAGGACGGCATTACTTATGATATTTATAACAAGGCTACTGCTACTGTAGAATTATGGGTAGAACAAGATTTAGCGGTGTTTTAGATAATTTTTTTAAAGTTTTTTATTATTTAACCTTGGTGCAATGAAACAATATTTCAACTAAATCTTTGTTGTTTGCATTAGCAATTGTTGCACTTGGCGGTATTGTTGTGCAGTTTTTTGGGTGATATTATCTGGCAGGCTTGGTGCAGGTGGGGTTTTGCCCCAGTCTAGTGTTTCTAAATAATCACGCACAATTTGCTTGTCAAAATTTTTTGGACTGGTGCCGATGTGGTGTCAGATTTTGACCAAAAGCGTGATGAATCGGGGGTTAGAACTTCGTCCATTAGGGTTAAGCAATTGTTTTCATCCAGTCCAAATTCAAACCTGGTGTCAGCGATAATAATGTCTTTTTTCAGGGCGTAGTCGCTGGCGAAATTGTAGCGTGCATGGACACCAAATTATTGCCAATTGGCATTTGGTAGATTACATTATCACCTGTAAGTGAGGCGTGCATTTTTGTATGTTGCCTGTTGTTATCATTGTACGGTTTTTTTGTAATTCATCATTGTTTTTTATTGGGTTGTTTTTTTAGGCTTTTGTTCCCAACAATTTCATTTTTAAGCGCAAATCTTTTAAGATTAACCAATGTATAATTACATAAAAATAATTATGTATGCAGGAAAGAAACATGAAAAAATCCCAAATCACAACACAACAAAATAAAGCCCAAAAAATCACCAACCAACTTAACAAAGAAGTGCTTTCCCTCACCAAAGGCACCCACCACATCCAACCACAAACTGGCATCGCCTACCAACTAAACCCCAAAGATTTTAATACTAAAAAAACCAGCCTAGTCGCCAAAAGAGTAAACGATGATTTAGAAGTCACATTTGCAGAAAGCGTCCTCATCTTTGACAACTATTTCACCCTTTGCAAAACCGACTTATCTTGCCTAGTTTCCCTCCCCACCGAAGACGGTGGTCTTTACCATGTGGTTGCCGATACCTTCTTTACTTTAGAAGACGGCACTCAAGTCGTTTATTTTTATGGCGAACAATCCATTGTTGCCACAGAATCTAGTGCAACAAGCACAGACGACAATCAAAGTTTCTCTGATGTTATTGCCTCAAACATAGGCATCGTGTCTGCCGTTGTGGTTGCAGCCGTTGTGGTAGCCAGTAGTGGCAGTGATGGCGATGGTGACGATACAACACAGCCACTCGCAATCGCTTTAACGAATGACGCAGGTTCATCAAATAGCGATGGGATTAGCAAAAATGGCGAAATTACGATTAAGCATTTAAAAAGTGGTGACACTTGGGAGTATTCCACTAACGGCGGTAATAGTTTTATCAGTGGCACAGGCAATAGTTTTGTGCTGGCTAGTGGCACTTACGGGGCAAACGATATTCAGATTAAAGTGAGTGGTAGCGCCACAATTATCAAGTACGCCTCCTCTATTACTATAGACACCTTAGCCCCTTCCTTCACCAGTGCAGCAACTGCCGAGGTTGAAGCAAATACCGAAGCATCGACAACAATATATACAGCAGCAACAGACGACAACACGGTAACTTATACTTTAAAAGCGGGAGAGCAACAAGACAAATTTACCATTAGTAATACTGGCGAATTAAAATACAAACAAGCGCAAACGCAAGCAGGCACCCACACAGTGACTATCATTGCCACCGATATTGCAGGCAATACAGCGGAAAAAACTGTTAGCGTATCGGTCGTAGATATCGGTTTGTCAACCTCAATTACTTGGAACAATATCGGCACTGACAATATCATCAATACTGCTGAGATGGCAACGGCTACTTTGAGTGGCACAGTGAGCGTTATTGGCACAGTGAGTTCAATAAGTGTTAGTAGCATTGTTTTTAAACAAGGTGATACTACTGTTCATGTGATTACTACCAATCTTCCAGCTATTGTTAACAATACTTGGGCTTTAGACAATAACAGCGCTTGGACTTCAAAACTTACTCAGGGCGATTACACAGTTACTATTAACCTTGCTGGCAAAAACAGTGACAACCAAGATGTTACGGGTGTAGATTCAACAACAATAAAGGTTGACATGGCTCCACCAGTCCAACCCACATTTATTTTAGCAGATGACACAGGGGCATTAGATGACGATAAGGTTACCAAGATTGGCACAATAACAGTTGCTAGTTTGGAAGAAGGTGCAACTTGGCAATATTCCACAAATGGTGGTACTAACTGGACTAACGGCACAGGCACCAGTTTTACGCTGGCTGAAGGCACTTATGCTATTAATGCCATTCAGGTTGGACAAATCGATGTATCAGGTAACATCTCAAGTGTTGTTAAGAATGCTGGCACTATTGTTGTAGATACCTCAAATCCTTCGTTTACCAGTGCAACAAATGTTAATTTTGAAATAAATGCTGCTATCACTACAACTGTTTATGATGCTCAAGCAAGTAATCTTAATGGTGGCAATGCAGATGATGGTGTTACTTATAGCATAAAAAATGCAAGCACTAGTAAGTTTGCAATTACTACTGATACTGGCATCGTTACTTATAAGGCAATACAAACGGCAGTGCATAGTGATACAGTGACCATTATTGCCACTGATGTTGCAGGTAATGCAACAGAGCAGACGGTTACTGTGTCGGTAAGAAGCTCTATTGCACAAGGTTTTGTTATGAATGGTGAGAGTGGATACGATTGGAGTGGCTTCTCAGTCTCCTCAGCAGGCGATGTCAATGGCGATGGCTTGGATGATTTGATTGTTAGTGCTTATCTTGCAGACCCTGCTAATAAAAGCTCTGCAGGTAAATCTTATGTTATATTTGGTAAAACTAATGCAAGTGCTATTAATTTATCAGCCTTAGGCACAGGTGGCTTTGTTATTAATGGTGAGAATGCTAATGATTTTAGTGGTTATTCAGTCTCCTCAGCAGGTGATGTCAATGGCGATGGCTTGGATGATTTGATTGTTGGTGCCAATGGAGTAGGCTCATATGCAGGTAGGTCTTATGTCGTGTTTGGTAAAGTTGATAAAAATACTGTTAATTTATCAGCCTTAGACACAGGTGGCTTTGTTATTAATGGTGAGAATACTTGGGACAAGAGTGGCACCTCAGTCTCCTCAGCAGGCGATGTCAATGGCGATGGCTTGGATGATTTGATTGTTGGTGCCAATGGGGTAGGCTCAAATGCAGGTAGGTCTTATGTCGTGTTTGGTAAAGTTGATAAAAATGCTGTTAATTTGTCAGCCTTAGGCACGGGTGGCTTTGTTATTAATGGTGAGAATGCTGGGGACAAGAGTGGTTATTCAGTCTCCTCAGCAGGTGATGTCAATGGTGATGGCTTGGATGATTTGATTGTTGGTGCTAATAATGCAGACCCTACTGGCAAAACCAATGCAGGTAAATCTTATGTTGTATTTGGCAAAATAAATGAAAGTGCTGTTAATTTATCGGTCATAGCCTCAGGCACAGGTGGCTTTGTTATTAATGGTGAGAATACTGAGGATTATAGTGGGCTCTCAGTCTCCTCAGCAGGCGATATCAATGGCGATGGCTTGGATGATTTGATTGTTGGTGCTTATTTTGCAGATCCTGCTAGTAAAAGCAAGGCAGGTAAATCCTATGTTATATTTGGGAAAACTGATGAAACCTCTGTTGATTTATCAAAGATAGCCTTAGGCACGGGTGGCTTTGTTATTAATGGTGAGAATATTGAGGATTATAGTGGCCGCTCAGTCTCCTCAGCAGGCGATGTCAATGGCGATGGCTTGGATGATTTGATTGTTGGTGCTAGTGATGCAGACCTTACTGGTAAAAGAAATGCAGGTAAATCTTATGTTGTATTTGGTAAAGTTGATAAAAATGCTGTTAATTTGTCAACCTTAGGCACGGGTGGCTTTGTTATCAATGGTGAGAATGCTTTGGATCTGAGCGGCTACTCAGTCTCCTCAGCAGGCGATGTCAATGGTGATGGCTTGGATGATTTGATTGTTGGTGCTTATCAAGCAGGCCCTGATAATAAAATCAATGCAGGCAAATCTTATGTTGTATTTGGTAAGACAGACACAAAAGCCGTTGATTTAGCAGATATTAGTGCTTGCAATGGTGGTGTTGCTCATGCTATTGATTTTCAAGGTAATGGCGAGAGCAACGCACTTACAGGCACCTCTGCCGATGAGTTGTTTGTCGCTGGTTTAGGCGATGATACTTTAATAGGTAACGGAGGCACCGATGTCTTTAATGCAGGAGCTGGTAACGATACTATTGTTATTAATGCGGACAACCTTGCTAAACTCTCCAGCAAGGTGTTGAGTAATCATTTACTCGCTCGTGTTGACGGGGGTGGTAATACCGATACGCTGAAATTAGCAGGTGCGGATCTAAATCTAGATCTCACACAAATAGACAATGGTCGCATTCAAGACATTGAAATCATTGATTTAACAGGTTCAGGTAACAATACTTTGAAACTTAATCTTAATGACTTATTGGATATTTCCAGTTCAACCAATGTTCTTAAAGTTATAGGTGATGCGGGTGATAAAGTTGATATAGAACTTAGTAACAATGCTTTTGCTAAAGATTCTACAAAAACAGAGGACGGCATTACTTATGATATTTATAACAATGTTAATGCTGCTGACACTGTAGAATTATGGGTAGAACAAGATTTAGCGGTATTTTAGATAATTTTTTTAAAGCTTTTTATCGCTTAACCTTGGTGCAATGAAACAATATTTCGACTAAATCTTTGTTGTTTGCATTAGCAATTGTTGCACTTGGCGGTATTGTTGTGCAGTTTTTTGGGTGATATTATCTGGTAGGCTTGGCGCAGGTGAAGACCCCTGCATAGCACCCTAAAACCAACCATCAAAACCCAAAACCCTCAATTTTTGACTTTTCAAAGTCAAAAAACATATAAAATCCAGCTTTCATTAAAAAAATCATCAATATCAACTATAAATCGCTCATTTTTTACTCTTTTTTGTACTGTTTCCACAAAAAAGACACAATAATCCCTAGGTTGCATTTAATCCCTTGTTAATATAAACATTCGCCGCTCTAACTAGATTATAAGCAATAGCTTTAAGATTAACTTCGCTGGCAACTTTCTCTAAACCAATATAACGACTTCTTGCCAAACCATAAGTGCGTTTGAGCGTACCAAAGGTGCGTTCAACCACAAACCTTCTTTTGCTGATTGCTTTATTGCGTAATTTATTCCAATGACTCATTTGCTTGCCTTTGGGTTTTTTGCGCATAATACCATCTCTTAACTTTTGTGCTTTAAGTGCTTCACTATTAGCTTGAGAGGCTGTTCCTTTGTCGTATAAAACTCTTACGCCTTTTTGATTGCCTGCCTGTTTAACATTTTCTTCAAAATGAGTCATTTCACTATCATTAGCAGGGTGCGTAGTGGCTTTGTTAATTAATCCATTGGCATCAGTTGTTACTACTGATGAATATCCATAAGTGTATTTTCCCGCCTTAAATGTCCATCTTGCATCTTTATCATCTGAATATTGAATTGGGTTACTATCAATCTCATAAACCTCACCAGTTTTGTGTGTTGTAATAATCTTCTTAGTGCGTCTAGCACTTTGAATTAAGGTTGCATCCATGGCAACATGTTTGCCATTAGAGAGTTTGAGTTGATTATTCTCAAGCATAAGATTGATGCTACTCAAAAGTCTATCAAATAGATTTTGTTTGATTAGTTTGGTTCTAAATCTGCCAATGGTTGTAGCATCAGGTTTGTTGCCACTTAGGCTAAAGTTGCAAAAGTTAATAAAGACTAAATCTCTACTAAGACTATCAGCCAACTTCTCATCAGAGAGATTGTGCCATGTGCCTATTAATAGCGCTTTAAACAGACTAACAGCAGAATAGTCAACTTTAATATGAGACAGATCTTTGGCTATAACTTCCCAATCGATAACTTTGTTAATGATGTCTAGTTGGGAGTTTGGTATGTTGATAAAACTATCAGCAAAGGTTTGTTCTTGAGTGGTTTTAACTCGCATTTTTTTGTAAGTGTCTGATAATTATAGTATTTTATCATAAATGCTAATGTTTGCATAAGGTTTTGAGGGTTGATTTGTGATTTTTTGTTGGGTTTTTTAGTTTAATGCAGGGGTCTTAGGTGGGGTTTTGTCCCAGTCTAGTGTTTCTAAACAATCACGCACAATTTGCTTGTCAAAACTTTTTGGACTGGTGCCGATGTGGTGTCAGATTTTGACCAAAAGCGTGATGAATCGGGGGTTAGAACTTCGTCCATTAAGGTTAAGCAATTGTTTTCATCCAGTCCAAATTCAAACCTGGTGTCAGCGATAATAATGTCTTTTTTCAGGGCGTAGTCGCTGGCGAAATTGTAGCGTGCATGGACACCAAATTATTGCCAATTGCCAATTGGCATTTGGTAGATTGCATTATCACCTGTAAGTGAGGCGTGCATTTTTGTATGTTGCCTGTTGTTATCATTGTACGGTTTTTTTGTAATTCATCATTGTTTTTTATTGGGTTGTTTTTTAGACCTTTATTCCCAACAATTTAATCTTTAAGCGTAAATTTTTTAAGATTAACCAATGTATAATTACATAAATAATAATTAAATGGAGAGAAACATGAAAAAATCCCAAATTACAACACAACAGAATAAAGCTCAAAAAATTACTAACCAACTTAACAAAGAAGTGCTTACCCTTACCAAAGGCACCCACCACATCCAACCACAAACTGGCATCGCCTACCAACTAAACCCCAAAGATTTTAATACTAAAAAAACCAGCCTAATCGCCAAAAGAGTAAACGATGATTTAGAAGTCACATTTGCAGAAAGCGTCCTCATCTTTGACAACTATTTCACCCTTTGCAAAACCGACTTATCTTGCCTAGTTTCCCTCCCCACCGAAGACGGTGGTCTTTACCATGTGGTTGCCGACACTTTCTTTACTTTAGAAGACGGCACTCAAGTCGTTTATTTTTATGGCGAACAATCCATTGTTGCTACAGAATCTAGTGCAACAAGCACAGACGGCAATCAAAGTTTCTCTGATGTTATTGCCTCAAACATAGGCATCGTGGCCGCCGTTGTGGTTGCAGCCGTTGTGGTAGCCAGTAGTGGCAGTGATGGCGATGGTGACGATACAACACAGCCACTCGCAATCGCTTTAACGAATGACGCAGGTTCATCAAATAGCGATGGGATTAGCAAAAATGGCGAAATTACGATTAAGCATTTAAAAAGTGGTGACACTTGGGAGTATTCCACTGACGGCGGTAATAGTTTTATCAGTGGCACAGGCAATAGTTTTGTGCTGGCTAGTGGCACTTATGGGGCAAACGATATTCAGGTTAAAGTGAGTGGCAGCGCCACAATTATCAAGTACGCCTCCTCTATTACTATAGACACCTTAGCCCCTTCCTTCACCAGTGCAGCAACTGCCGAGGTTGAAGCAAATACCGAAGCATCGACAACAATATATACAGCAGCAACAGACGACAATACGGTAACTTATACTTTAAAAGCGGGAGAGCAACAAGACAAATTTACCATTAGTAATACTGGCGAATTAAAATACAAACAAGCGCAAACGCAAGCAGGCACCCACACAGTGACTATCATTGCCACCGATATTGCAGGCAATACAGCGGAAAAAACTGTTAGCGTATCGGTCGTAGATATCGGTTTGTCAACCTCAATTACTTGGAACAATATCGGCACTGACAATATCATCAATACTGCTGAGATGGCAACGGCTACTTTGAGTGGCACAGTGAGCGTTATTGGCACAGTGAGTTCAATAAGTGTTAGTAGCATTGTTTTTAAACAAGGTGATACTACTGTTCATGTGATTACTACCAATCTTCCAGCTATTGTTAACAATACTTGGGCTTTAGACAATAACAGCGCTTGGACTTCAAAACTTACTCAGGGCGATTACACAGTTACTATTAACCTTGCTGGCAAAAACAGTGACAACCAAGATGTTACGGGTGTAGATTCAACAACAATAAAGGTTGACATGGCTCCACCAGTCCAACCCACATTTATTTTAGCAGATGACACAGGGGCATTAGATGACGATAAGGTTACCAAGATTGGCACAATAACAGTTGCTAGTTTGGAAGAAGGTGCAACTTGGCAATATTCCACAAATGGTGGCACTAACTGGACTAACGGCACAGGCACCAGTTTTACGCTGGCTGAAGGCACCCATGCTATTGATGCCATTCAGGTTAAGCAAACCAATATAGCGGGTAATGTCTCAAGCGTTGTTAAGAATGCTGGCGCTATTGTTGTAGATACCTCAAATCCTTTGTTTGCTGGTGCGTCCACTGCTAATGTAGGGATAAATGCTGCTATCACTACAATTGTTTATGATGCTCAAGCCAGTAATCTTAATGGTGGCAATGCAGATGATGGTGTTACTTATAGCATAAAAAATGCAAGCACCAGTAAGTTTGCAATTACTACTGATACTGGCATCGTTACTTATAAAGCAATACAAACGACAGTGCATAGTGACACAGTAACTATTGTTGCCACTGATGTTGCAGGTAATGCAACAGAACGGGTTGTTACTGTGTCGGTGAGAGATTCTATTGCACAAGGTTTTGTTATGAATGGAGAAAGTGCTGGGGACGAGAGCGGCTATTCAGCCTCCTCAGCAGGCGATGTCAATGGCGATGGTTTGGATGATTTGATTGTTGGTGCTTTTAATGCAGACCCTGATAATAAAAACGATGCAGGTAAATCTTATGTTGTATTTGGTAAAATCAATAGCAGTGCTGTTGATTTATCAGCCATAGCCTCAGGCACAGGCGGCTTTGTTATTGGTGGTGAGAGTGCTTGGGATAATAGTGGGCACTCAGTCTCCTCAGCAGGCGATGTCAACGGCGATGGCTTGGATGATTTGATTGTTGGTGCTCGTTTTGCAGATCCTAATAGCAAACACGATGCAGGTAAATCTTATGTTGTATTTGGTAAAACTGATAAAGACGCTGTTGATTTATCAGCCATAGCCTCTGGCACGGGTGGCTTTGTTATTAATGGTGAGAATGATGAGGATTATAGTGGGCACTCAGCCTCCTCAGCAGGCGATGTCAACGGCGATGGCTTGGATGATTTGATTGTTAGTGCTTTTTTTGCAGACTTTCGCGCAGACTTTCGCGCAGGTAAATCTTATGTTGTATTTGGTAAAAAAGACAAAGTTGCTGTTGATTTGTCAATCATAGCCTCAGGCACAGGCGGCTTTGTTATTGGTGGTGAGGATGCTAATGATTGGAGTGGCTACTCAGTCTCCTCAGCAGGCGATGTCAACGGCGATGGCTTGGATGATTTGATTGTTGGTGCTCTTTATGCAGATCCTAATAGCAAAGACGAGGCAGGTAAATCTTATGTTGTCTTTGGTAAAACTGATAAGGACGCTGTTAATTTATCAACTTTAGGCGCAGGTGGCTTTGTTATTAATGGTGAGAGTACTGACGACGAGAGTGGCACCTCAGTCTCCTCAGCAGGCGATGTCAACGGCGATGGCTTGGATGATTTGATTGTTGGTGCTCGTTATGCAGATCCTGCTAATAAAAGCAATGCGGGCAAAACTTATGTTGTATTTGGTAAAACCAATGCAAGTGCTATTAATTTATCAGCCATAACCTCAGCCTCAGACACGGGTGGCTTTGTTATTAATGGTGAGAGTGCTGACGACGAGAGTGGCTACTCAGCCTCCTCAGCAGGCGATGTCAACGGCGATGGCTTGGATGATTTGATTGTTGGTGCCTATCAAGCAGATCCTGATAATAAAAGCAATGCAGGTAAATCTTATGTTGTATTTGGTAAAACCAATGGTAGTGCTGTTGATTTATCAGTCATAGCCTCTGGCACAGGTGGTTTTGTTATTAATGGTGAGAATATTGATGATGGCAGTGGCCGTTCAGTCTCCTCAGCAGGCGATGTCAACGGCGATGGCTTGGATGATTTGATTGTTGGTGCTTATCAAGCTGATCCTAATAGTAAAAACAAAGCAGGTAAATCTTATGTTGTATTTGGTAAGACAGACACAAAAGCCATTGATTTAGCAGATGTTAGTGCTGGCAATGGTGTTGCTGCTCATGCTATTGATTTTCAAGGTAATGGCGAGAGCAACACACTTACAGGTACCTCTGCTGATGAGTTGTTTGTTGCTGGTTTAGGCAATGATGTTTTAACAGGTAACGGCGGTGCCGATGTCTTTAATGCAGGCAAAGGTGATGATATTATTATTATTAATGCGGACAACCTTGCTAAACTCTCCAGCAAGGTATTGAGTAATCATTTACTCGCTCGTGTTGACGGGGGTGGTAATACCGATACGCTGAAATTAGCAGGTGCGGATCTAAATCTAGATCTCACTCAAATAGACAATGGCCGCATTCAAGACATTGAAATCATTGATTTAACAGGGTCAGGTAACAATACTTTGACACTCAATCTGAATGATTTGCTGGATATTTCTACTTCAACCAATGTTCTTAAAGTTATAGGTGATACGGGTGATAAAGTTGATATAGAACTTAGTAACAATGCTTTTGCTAAAGATTCTACAAAAACAGAGGACGGCATTACTTATGATATTTATAATAATGTTAATGCTGCTGACACTGTAGAATTATGGGTAGAACAAGATTTAGCGGTGTTTTAGATAATTTTTTTATCGTTTAACCTTGGTGCAATGAAACAATATTTCGACTAAATCTTTGTTGTTTGCATTAGCAATTGTTGCACTTGGCGGTATTGTTGTGCAGTTTTTTGGGTGATATTATCTGGCAGGCTTGGTGCAGGTGGGGTTTTGTCCCAGTCTAGTGTTTCTAAACAATCACGCACAATTTGCTTGTCAAAACTTTTTGGACTGGTGCCGATGTGGTGTCAGATTTTGACCAAAAGCGTGATGAATCGGGGGTTAGAACTTCGTCCATTAGGGTTAAGCAATTGTTTTCATCCAGTCCAAATTCAAACCTGGTGTCAGCGATAATAATGTCTTTTTTCAGGGCGTAGTCGCTGGCGAAATTGTAGCGTGCATTGACACCAAATTATTGCCAATTGGCATTTGGTAGATTGCATTATCACCTGTAAGTGAGGCGTGCATTTTTGTATGTTGCCTGTTGTTATCATTGTACGGTTTTTTTTGTAATTCATCATTGTTTTTTATTGGGTTGTTTTTTAGACCTTTATTCCCAATAATTTCATCTTTAAGCGTAAAATTTTTAAGATTAACCAATGTATAATTACATAAATAATAATTAAATGGAGAGAAACATGAAAAAATCCCAAATTACAACACAACAGAATAAAGCTCAAAAAATCACCAACCAACTTAACAAAGAAGTGCTTTCCCTCACCAAAGGCACCCACCACATCCAACCACAAACTGGCATCGCCTACCAACTAAACCCCAAAGATTTTAATACTAAAAAAACCAGCCTAGTCGCCAAAAGAGTAAACGATGATTTAGAAGTCACATTTGCAGAAAGCGTCCTCATCTTTGACAACTATTTCACCCTTTGCAAAACCGACTTATCTTGCCTAGTTTCCCTCCCCACCGAAGACGGTGGTCTTTACCATGTGGTTGCCGATACCTTCTTTACTTTAGAAGACGGCACTCAAGTCGTTTATTTTTATGGCGAACAATCCATTGTTGCTACAGAATCTAGTGCAACAAGCACAGACGGCAATCAAAGTTTCTCTGATGTTATTGCCTCAAACATAGGCATCGTGGCTGCCGTTGTGGTTGCAGCCGTTGTGGTAGCCAGTAGTGGCAGTGATGGCGATGGTGACGATACAACACAGCCACTCGCAATCGCTTTAACGAATGACGCAGGTTCGTTAGATAGCGATGGGATTAGCAAAAATGGCGAAATTACGATTAAGCATTTAAAAAGTGGTGACACTTGGGAGTATTCCACTGACGGCGGTAATAGTTTTATCAGTGGCACAGGCAATCGTTTTGTGCTGGCTAGTGGCACTTATGGGGCAAACGATATTCAGATTAAAGTGAGTGGTAGCGCCACAATTATCAAGTACGCCTCCTCTATTACTATAGACACCTTAGCCCCTTCCTTCACCAGTGCAGCAACTGCCGAGGTTGAAGCAAATACCGAAGCATCGACAACAATATATACAGCAGCAACAGACGACAACACGGTAACTTATACTTTAAAAGCGGGAGAGCAACAAGACAAATTTACCATTAGTAATACTGGCGAATTAAAATACAAACAAGCGCAAACGCAAGCAGGCACCCACACAGTGACTATCATTGCCACCGATATTGCAGGCAATACAGCGGAAAAAACTGTTAGCGTATCGGTCGTAGATATCGGTTTGTCAACCTCAATTACTTGGAACAATATCGGCACTGACAATATCATCAATACTGCTGAGATGGCAACGGCTACTTTGAGTGGCACAGTGAGCGTTATTGGCACAGTGAGTTCAATAAGTGTTAGTAGCATTGTTTTTAAACAAGGTGATACTACTGTTCATGTGATTACTACCAATCTTCCAGCTATTGTTAACAATACTTGGGCTTTAGACAATAACAGCGCTTGGACTTCAAAACTTACTCAGGGCGATTACACAGTTACTATTAACCTTGCTGGCAAAAACAGTGACAACCAAGATGTTACGGGTGTAGATTCAACAACAATAAAGGTTGACATGGCTCCACCAGTCCAACCCACATTTATTTTAGCAGATGACACAGGGGCATTAGATGACGATAAGGTTACCAAGATTGGCACAATAACAGTTGCTAGTTTGGAAGAAGGTGCAACTTGGCAATATTCCACAAATGGTGGTACTAACTGGACTAACGGCACAGGCACCAGTTTTACGCTGGCTGAAGGCACTTATGCTATTAATGCCATTCAGGTTGGACAAATCGATGTATCAGGTAACATCTCAAGTGTTGTTAAGAATGCTGGCACTATTGTTGTAGATACCTCAAATCCTTCGTTTACCAGTGCAACAAATGTTAATTTTGAAATAAATGCTGCTATCACTACAACTGTTTATGATGCTCAAGCAAGTAATCTTAATGGTGGCAATGCAGATGATGGTGTTACTTATAGCATAAAAAATGCAAGCACCAGTAAGTTTGCAATTACTACTGATACTGGCATCGTTACTTATAAAGCAATACAAACGACAATGCACACTGACGCAGTAACTATTATTGCCACTGATGTTGCAGGTAATGCAACAGAACGGGTTGTTGCTGTGTCGGTGAGAGGTTCTGTTGCACAAGGTTTTGTTATGAATGGTGAGAATGTTGAGGATCATAGTGGTAAATCAGTCTCCTCAGCAGGCGATGTCAATGGCGATGGCTTGGATGATTTAATTGTTGGTGTTTATTTTGCAGACCCTACTAATAAAAGCAATGCAGGAAAATCTTATGTTGTATTTGGTAAAGTTGACGAAACTGCTATTAATTTATCAGCCATAGCCTTAGGCACAGGTGGCTTTGTTATGAATGGTGAGAGTGCTGGGGATTATAGTGGCCACTCAGTCTCCTCAGCAGGCGATGTCAATGGCGATGGCTTGGATGATTTGATTGTTAGTACTAGTCTTGGTGAAGATGGTGTAGGTAAAGTAGGTAAATCTTATGTTGTATTTGGCAAAACTGATGGAAGTGCTGTTAATTTATCAGTCATAGCTGCTGGCACGGGTGGTTTTGTTATTAACGGTGAGAATGCTGGTGATTGGAATGGCTACTCAGTCTCCTCAGCAGGCGATGTCAATGGCGATGGCTTGGATGACTTAATTGTTGGTTCTTTTCAAGCAGACACTAATAGTAAAAGTGACGCAGGAAAATCTTATGTTGTCTTTGGTAAAACTAATGAAAGTGCTGTTAATTTATCAGTCATAGCTGCTGGTACGGGTGGTTTTGTTATTAACGGTGAGAATGCTAATGATTTCAGTGGCTACTCAGTCTCTTCAGCAGGCGATGTCAATGGCGATGGTTTGGATGACTTAATTGTTGGTGCTTTTCATGCAGACTCTAATGGTAAAAATAATGCAGGCAAATCTTATGTTGTATTTGGCAAAAAAGAAAAAGATGCTGTTAATTTATCAGTTATAGCCGCTGGCACGGGTGGCTTTGTTATTAATGGTGAGAGTATCGCTGATGATTTCAGTGGCGCCTCGGTCTCCTCAGCAGGTGATGTCAATGGCGATGGCTTGGATGATTTGATTGTTGGCGCTCATTTTGCAGATCCTGCTAGTAAAAGCGAGGCAGGTAAATCCTATGTTATATTTGGGAAAACTGATGAAACCTCTGTTGATTTATCAAAGATAGCCTCAGGCACGGGTGGCTTTGTTATTAATGGTGAGAATATTGATGATAGGAGTGGCGTCTCAGTCTCCTCAGCAGGCGATGTCAACGGCGATGGCTTGGATGATTTGATTGTTGGTGCTTATCTGGCAGATCCTAGTGGTACAAATAATGCAGGCAAATCTTATGTTGTATTTGGTAAAAAAGACAAGGCTACTGTTGATTTATCAGTCATAGCCTCAGGCACGGGTGGCTTTGTTATTAACGGTGAGAATGCTGGGGATTTCAGTGGCGTCTCAGTCTCCTCAGCAGGCGATGTCAATGGCGATGGTTTGGATGATTTGATTATTGGTGCTCGTCAAGCAGACCCTGATAATAAAAGCAAAGCAGGTAAATCTTATGTTGTATTTGGTAAAACCGATACAAAAGCCGTTGATTTAGCAGATATTAGTGCTGGCAATGGTGTTGTTGCTCATACTATTGATTTTCAAGGTAATGATGATGATAATACACTCACAGGCACCTCTGTCGATGAGTTGTTTGTTGCTGGTTTAGGCAATGATGTTTTAACAGGTAACGGCGGTGCCGATGTCTTTAATGCAGGCAAAGGTGATGATACTATTGTTATTAATGCGGACAACCTTGCCAAACTCTCCAGCAAAGTGCTGAGTAGCGATTTACTCGCTCGTGTTGACGGGGGTGGTAATACCGATACGCTGAAATTAGCAGGTGCGGATCTAAATCTAGATCTCACTCAAATAGACAATGGTCGCATTCAAGACATTGAAATCATTGATTTAACAGGGTCAGGTAACAATACTTTGAAACTTAATCTTAATGACTTATTGGATATTTCCAGTTCAACCAATGTTCTTAAAGTTATAGGTGATGCGGGTGATAAAGTTGATATAGAACTTAGTAACAATGCTTTTGCTAAAGATTCTACAAAAACAGAGGACGGCATTACTTATGATATTTATAACAATGTTAATGCTGCTGACACTGTAGAATTATGGGTAGAACAAGATTTAGCGGTATTTTAGATAATTTTTTTAAAGCTTTTTATCGTTTAACCTTGGTGCAATGAAACAATATTTCGACTAAATTTTTGTTGTTTGCATTAGCAATTGTTGCACTTGGCGGTATTGTTGTGCAGTTTTTTGGGTGATATTATCTGGTAGGCTTGGCGCAGGTGGGGTTTTGTCCCAGTCTAGTGTTTCTAAACAATCACGCACAATTTGCTTGTCAAAACTTTTTGGACTGGTGCCGATGTGGTGTCAGATTTTGACCAAAAGCGTGATGAATCGGGGGTTAGAACTTCGTCCATTAAGGTTAAGCAATTGTTTTCATCCAGTCCAAATTCAAACTTGGTGTCAGCGATAATAATGTCTTTTTTCAGGGCGTAGTCGCTGGCGAAATTGTAGCGTGCATTGACACCAAATTATTGCCAATTAAGACCCCTGCATTAAACTAAAAAACCCAACAAAAAATCACAAATCAACCCTCAAAACCTTATGCAAACATTAGCATTTATGATAAAATACTATAATTATCAGACACTTACAAAAAAATGCGAGTTAAAACCACTCAAGAACAAACCTTTGCTGATAGTTTTATCAACATACCAAACTCCCAGCTAGACATCATTAACAAAGTTATCGATTGGGAAGTTATAGCCAAAGATCTGTCTCATATTAAAGTTGACTATTCTGCTGTTAGTCTGTTTAAAGCGCTATTAATAGGCACATGGCACAATCTCTCTGATGAGAAGTTGGCTGATAGTCTTAGTAGAGATTTAGTCTTTATTAACTTTTGCAACTTTAGCCTAAGTGGCAACAAACCTGATGCTACAACCATTGGCAGATTTAGAACCAAACTAATCAAACAAAATCTATTTGATAGACTTTTGAGTAGCATCAATCTTATGCTTGAGAATAATCAACTCAAACTCTCTAATGGCAAACATGTTGCCATGGATGCAACCTTAATTCAAAGTGCTAGACGCACTAAGAAGATTATTACAACACACAAAACTGGTGAGGTTTATGAGATTGATAGTAACCCAATTCAATATTCAGATGATAAAGATGCAAGATGGACATTTAAGGCGGGAAAATACACTTATGGATATTCATCAGTAGTAACAACTGATGCCAATGGATTAATTAACAAAGCCACTACGCACCCTGCTAATGATAGTGAAATGACTCATTTTGAAGAAAATGTTAAACAGGCAGGCAATCAAAAAGGCGTAAGAGTTTTATACGACAAAGGAGCAGCCTCTCAAGCTAATAGTGAAGCACTTAAAGCACAAAAGTTAAGAGATGGTATTATGCGCAAAAAACCCAAAGGCAAGCAAATGAGTCATTGGAATAAATTACGCAATAAAGCAATCAGCAAAAGAAGGTTTGTGGTTGAACGCACCTTTGGTACGCTCAAACGCACTTATGGTTTGGCAAGAAGTCGTTATATTGGTTTAGAGAAAGTTGCCAGCGAAGTTAATCTTAAAGCTATTGCTTATAATCTAGTTAGAGCGGCGAATGTTTATATTAACAAGGGATTAAATGCAACCTAGGGATTATTGTGTCTTTTTTGTGGAAACAGTACAAAAAAGAGTAAAAAATGAGCGATTTATAGTTGATATTGATGATTTTTTTAATGAAAGCTGGATTTTATATGTTTTTTGACTTTGAAAAGTCAAAAATTGAGGGTTTTGGGTTTTGATGGTTGGTTTTAGGGTGCTATGCAGGGGTCTTCAATTGCCAATTGGCATTTGGTAGATTGCATTATCACCTGTAAGTGAGGCGTGCATTTTTGTATGTTGCCTGTTGTTATCATTGTACGGTTTTTTTGTAATTCATCATTGTTTTTTATTGGGTTGTTTTTTAGATCTTTATTCCCAACAATTTCATTTTTAAGCGTAAATTTTTTAAGATTAACCAATGTATAATTACATAAATAATAATTAAATGGAGAGAAACATGAAAAAATCCCAAATTACAACACAACAGAATAAAGCTCAAAAAATTACTAACCAACTTAACAAAGAAGTGCTTACCCTCACCAAAGGCACCCACCACATCCAACCACAAACTGGCATCGCCTACCAACTAAACCCCAAAGATTTTAACGCTAAAAAAACCAGCCTAATCGCCAAAAGAGTAAACGATGATTTAGAAGTCACATTTGCAGAAAGCATCCTCATCTTTGACAACTATTTCACCCTTTGCAAAACCGACTTATCTTGCCTAGTTTCCCTCCCCACCGAAGACGGTGGTCTTTACCATGTGGTTGCCGACACCTTCTTTACTTTAGAAGACGGCACTCAAGTCGTTTATTTTTATGGCGAACAATCCATTGTTGCTACAGAATCTAGTGCAACAAGCACAGACGGCAATCAAAGTTTCTCTGATGTTATTGCCTCAAACATAGGCATCGTGGCCGCCGTTGTGGTTGCAGCCGTTGTGGTAGCCAGTAGTGGCAGTGATGGCGATGGTGACGATACAACACAGCCACTCGCAATCGCTTTAACGAATGACGCAGGTTCATCAAATAGCGATGGGATTAGCAAAAATGGCGAAATTACGATTAAGCATTTAAAAAGTGGTGACACTTGGGAGTATTCCACTGACGGCGGTAATAGTTTTATCAGTGGCACAGGCAATAGTTTTGTGCTGGCTAGTGGCACTTATGGGGCAAACGATATTCAGGTTAAAGTGAGTGGCAGCGCCACAATTATCAAGTACGCCTCCTCTATTACTATAGACACCTTAGCCCCTTCCTTCACCAGTGCAGCAACTGCCAAGGTTGAAGCAAATACCGAAGCATCGACAACAATATATACAGCAGCAACAGACGACAACACGGTAACTTATACTTTAAAAGCGGGAGAGCAACAAGACAAATTTACCATTAGTAATACTGGTGAATTGAAATACAAACAAGCGCAAACGCAAGCAGGCACCCACACAGTGACTATCATTGCCACCGATATTGCAGGCAATACAGCGGAAAAAACTGTTAGCGTATCGGTCGTAGATATTGGTTTGTCAACCTCAATTACTTGGAACAATATCGGCACTGACAATATCATCAATACTGCTGAGATGGCAACGGCTACTTTGAGTGGCACAGTGAGCGTTATTGGCACAGTGAGTTCAATAAGTGTTAGTAGCATTGTTTTTAAACAAGGTGATACTACTGTTCATGTGATTACTACCAATCTTCCAGCTATTGTTAACAATACTTGGGCTTTAGACAATAACAGCGCTTGGACTTCAAAACTTACTCAGGGCGATTACACAGTTACTATTAACCTTGCTGGCAAAAACAGTGACAACCAAGATGTTACGGGTGTAGATTCAACAACAATAAAGGTTGACATGGCTCCACCAGTCCAACCCACATTTATTTTAGCAGATGACACAGGGGCATTAGATGACGATAAGGTTACCAAGATTGGCACAATAACAGTTGCTAGTTTGGAAGAAGGTGCAACTTGGCAATATTCCACAAATGGTGGTACTAACTGGACTAACGGCACAGGCACCAGTTTTACGCTGACTGAAGGCACTCATGCTATTGATGCCATTCAGGTTAAGCAAACCAATATAGCGGGTAATGTCTCAAGCGTTGTTAAGAATGCTGGCGCTATTGTTGTAGATACCTCAAATCCTTCGTTTACCAGTGCAACGAATGTTAATTTTGAAATAAATGCTGCTATCACTACAACTGTTTATGACGCTCAAGCAAGTAATCTTAATGGTGGCAATGCAGATGATGGTATTACTTATAGCATAAAAAATGCAAGCACTAGTAAGTTTGCAATTACTACTGATACTGGCATCGTTACTTATAAGGCAATACAAACGACAGTGCACACTGACGCAGTAACTATTATTGCCACTGATGTTGCAGGTAATACAACAGAACGGGTTGTTGCTGTGTCGGTGAGAGGTTCTATTGCACAAGGTTTTGTTATGAATGGAGAAAGTGCTGAGGATTTGAGTGGCTTCTCAGTCTCCTCGGCAGGCGATGTCAACGGCGATGGCTTGGATGATTTGATTGTTGGTGCTTATCGAGCAGACCCTGATAATAAAAGCAATGCAGGTAAATCTTATGTTGTATTTGGTAAAACCAATAGCAGTGCTGTTGATTTATCAGCCATAGCTTTAGGCACAGGTGGCTTTGTTATCAATGGCGAGAATGCTGCTGATTGGAGTGGTTATTCAGTCTCCTCGGCAGGCGATGTCAATGGCGATGGCTTGGATGATTTGATTGTTGGTGCCAATGGGGTAGGCTCAAGTGTAGGCAGGTCTTATGTTGTGTTTGGTAAAGTTGATAAAAATGCTGTTAATTTGTCAGCCTTAGGCACGGGTAGCTTTGTTATCAATGGCGAGAGTGTTGGGGATAATAGTGGCTTCTCAGTCTCCTCAGCAGGCGATGTCAACGGCGATGGCTTGGATGATTTGATTGTTGGTGCTTATCAAGCAGACCCTGATAATAAAAGCGATGCAGGTAAATCTTATGTTGTATTTGGTAAAGTTGATAAAAATGCTGTTAATTTGTCAGCCTTAGGCACGGGTGGCTTTGTTATTAATGGTGAGAATGCTGGGGATTATAGTAGCATCTCAGTCTCCTCAGCAGGCGATGTCAACGGCGATGGCTTGGATGATTTGATTGTTGGTGCTCGTTATGCAGATCCTGCTAATAAAAGCAATGCAGGTAAATCTTATGTTGTATTTGGTAAAATCAATAGCAGTGCTGTTGATTTATCAGCCATAGCTTCAGGCACAGGCGGCTTTGTTATTAATGGTGAGAATGATGAGGATTTTAGTGGCCGCTCAGTCTCCTCAGCAGGCGATGTCAACGGCGATGGCTTGGATGATTTGATTGTTGGTGCTTATCAAGCAAACCTTGCTAATAAAGGCGATGCAGGTAAATCTTATGTTGTATTTGGTAAAATCAATAGCAGTGCTGTTGATTTATCAGCCATAGCCTCAGGCACAGGCGGCTTTGTCATTAATGGTGAGAATACCGAGGATTTGAGTAGCTTCTCAGTCTCCTCAGCAGGCGATGTCAACGGCGATGGCTTGGATGATTTGATTGTTGGTGCTCATCAAGCAGACCCTGCTAATAAAAACCATGCAGGTAAATCTTATGTTGTATTTGGTAAAACCAATGGCAGTGCTGTTGATTTATCAGCCATAGCCTCTGGCACAGGTGGTTTTGTTATTAATGGTGAGAGTGCTAGTGATAACAATGGCGTCTCAGTCTCCTCAGCAGGCGATGTCAACGGCGATGGCTTGGATGATTTGATTGTTGGTGCTTATCGAGCTGACCCTAATAGCAAAGACGATGCAGGTAAATCTTATGTTGTATTTGGTAAGACAGGCACAAAAGCCGTTGATTTAGCAGATATTAGTGCTGGCAATGGTGTTGTTGCTCATGCTATTGATTTTCAAGGTAATGGTGAGAACAATATACTTACAGGCACCTCTGCCGATGAGTTGTTTGTTGCTGGTTTAGACAATGATGTTTTAACAGGTAACGGCGGTGCCGATGTCTTTAATGCAGGCAAAGGTGATGATACTATTGTTATTAATGCGGACAACCTTGCCAAACTCTCCAGCAAAGTGCTGAGTAGCGATTTACTCGCTCGTGTTGACGGGGGTGGTAATACCGATACGCTGAAATTAGCAGGTGCGGATCTAAATCTAGATCTCACGCAAATAGACAATGGTCGCATTCAAGACATTGAAATCATTGATTTAACAGGGTCAGGTAATAATACTTTGACACTGAATCTGAATGATTTGTTGGATATTTCTAGTTCAACTAATGTGCTTAAAGTGGTTGGTAATTCGGGTGATAAAGTTGAAGTCAAGACACTCGGATTTGAAAAATCAAATGCAACCGAAGTTGCTAATGGTATTACTTATGATATTTATTCTCATGTAAGTTCATCTACTGCAAAATTATGGGTGGCACAAAGTTTAACCGTTTCTTTGCTGGTTCCTGTTGCACAAGGTTTTGTTATGAATGGTGAGACTGCTGGGGACGAGAGTGGCCTCTCAGTCTCCTCAGCAGGCGATGTCAACGGCGACGGCTTGGATGATTTGATTGTTGGTGTTTATCAAGCAGACCCTAGTAGTGGAAATAATGCAGGTAAATCTTATGTTGTATTTGGTAAAGTTGACGAAACTGCTATTAATTTATCAGCCATAGCCTCAGGCACGGGTGGCTTTGTTATTAATGGTGAGAGTGCTGAGGATAATAGTGGCCTCTCAGTCTCCTCAGCAGGCGATGTCAATGGCGATGGCTTGGATGATTTGATTATTGGTGCTTATTCTAGTCAAAACGGGGCAGGTAAATCTTATGTTGTCTTTGGTAAAACCAATGAAAGTGCTGTTAATTTATCAGTCATAGCTGCTGGCACGGGTGGTTTTGTTATTAACGGTGAGAATACTAATGATTTCAGTGGCCTCTCAGTCTCCTCAGCAGGCGATGTCAACGGCGATGGCTTGGATGATTTGATTGTTGGTGCTTATCATGCAGACCCTGATAATAAAAGCAATGCAGGCAAATCTTATGTTGTCTTTGGTAAAACCAATGAAAGTGCTGTTAATTTATCAGTCATAGCTGCTGGCACGGGTGGTTTTGTTATTAACGGTGAGAATGCTAATGATTTCAGTGGCTACTCAGTCTCCTCAGCAGGCGATGTTAACGGCGACGGCTTGGATGATTTGATTGTTGGTGCTTATCATGCAGACCCTAGTAGTGGAAATAATGCAGGTAAATCTTATGTTGTATTTGGTAAAATAAATGAAAGTGCTGTTAATTTATCGGTCATAGCCTCAGGCACAGGTGGCTTTGTTATTAATGGTGAGAATGTCGATGATTGGAGTGGCATCTCAGTCTCCTCAGCAGGCGATGTCAATGGCGATGGCTTGGATGATTTGATTATTGGTGCTTATTTTGCAGATCCTGCTAGTAAAAGCGAGGCAGGTAAATCCTATGTTATATTTGGGAAAACTGATGAAACCTCTGTTGATTTATCAAAGATAGCCTCAGGCACGGGTGGCTTTGTTATTAATGGTGAGAATATCGATGATTGGAGTGGCCACTCAGTCTCCTCAGCAGGCGATGTCAACGGCGATGGTTTGGATGATTTGATTGTTGGTGCTTATCTGGCAGATCCTAGTGGCACAAATGATGCAGGTGAATCTTATGTTGTATTTGGCAAAAAAGACAAAGCTGCTGTTGATTTATCAGTCATAGCCTTAGGCACGGGTGGCTTTGTTATTAACGGTGAGAATGCTGATGATTGGAGTGGCTATTCAGTCTCCTCAGCAGGCGATATCAACGGCGATGGCTTGGATGATTTGATTGTTGGTGCTTTTAATGCAGACCCTAATAATAAAAGCGATGCAGGTAAATCTTATGTTGTATTTGGTAAAACCGATACAAAAGCCGTTGATTTAGCAGATGTTAGTGCTGGCAATGGTGTTGTTACTCATGCTATTGATTTTCAAGGTAATGGCGAGAGCAACGCACTTACAGGTACCTCTGCCGATGAGTTGTTTGTCGCTGGTTTAGGCAATGATACTTTAATAGGTAACGGAGGCACCGATGTCTTTAATGCAGGAGCCGGTAACGATACTATTGTTATTAATGCGGACAACCTTGCTAAACTCTCCAGCAAGATGTTGAGTAATCATTTACTCGCTCGTGTTGATGGCGGTGGTAATACCGATACGCTGAAATTAGCAGGTGCGGATCTAAATCTAGATCTCACGCAAATAGACAATGGCCGCATTCAAGACATTGAAATCATTGATTTAACAGGTTCAGGTAACAATACTTTGAAACTTAATCTTAATGACTTATTGGATATTTCCACTTCAACCAATTTTCTTAAAGTTATAGGTGATACGGGTGATAAAGTTGATATAGAACTTAGTGACAATGCTTTTGTTAAAGATTCTACAAAAACAGAGGACGGCATTACTTATGATATTTATAACAATGTTAATGCTGCTGACACTGTAGAATTATGGGTAGAACAAGATTTAGCGGTGTTTTAGATAATTTTTTTATCATTTAACCTTAGTGCAATAGAGCAATATTTCGACTAAATCTTTGTTGTTTGCATTAGCAATTGTTGCACTTGGCGGTATTGTTGTGCAGTTTTTTGGGTGATATTATCTGGCAGGCTTGATCTTGGTGCAGGTGGGGTTTTGCCCCAGTCTAGTGTTTCTAAACAATCACGCACAATTTGCTTGTCAAAACTTTTTGGACTGGTGCCGATGTGGTGTCAGATTTTGACCAAAAGCGTGATGAATCGGGGGTTAGAACTTCGTCCATTAAGGTTAAGCAATTGTTTTCATCCAGTCCAAATTCAAATTTGGTGTCAGCGATAATAATGTCTTTTTTCAGGGCGTAGTCGCTGGCGAAATTGTAGCGTGCATGGACACCAAATTATTGCCAATTGGCATTTGGTAGATTGCATTATCACCTGTAAGTGAGGCGTGCATTTTTGTATGTTGCCTGTTGTTATCATTGTACGGTTTTTTTGTAATTCATCATTATTTTTTATTGGGTTGTTTTTTAGACTTCTGTTTCCAACAATTTCATTTTTAAGCGTAAATTTTTTAAGATTAACCAATGTATAATTACATAAATAATAATTAAATGGAGAGAAACATGAAAAAATCCCAAATTACAACACAACAGAATAAAGCTCAAAAAATTACTAACCAACTTAACAAAGAAGTGCTTACCCTCACCAAAGGCACCCACCACATCCAACCACAAACTGGCATCGCCTACCAACTAAACCCCAAAGATTTTAATACTAAAAAAACCAGCCTAGTCGCCAAAAGAGTAAACGATGATTTAGAAGTCACATTTGCAGAAAGCGTCCTCATCTTTGACAACTATTTCACCCTGTGCAAAACCGACTTATCTTGCCTAGTTTCCCTCCCCACCGAAGACGGTGGTCTTTACCATGTGGTTGCCGACACTTTCTTTACTTTAGAAGACGGCACTCAAGTCGTTTATTTTTATGGCGAACAATCCATTGTTGCCACAGAATCTAGTGCAACAAGCGCAGACGGCAATCAAAGTTTCTCTGATGTTATTGCCTCAAACATAGGCATCGTGTCTGCCGTTGTGGTTGCAGCCGTTGTGGTAGCCAGTAGTGGCAGTGATGGCGATGGCGATGTCAATGGCGATGGTGATGGTGACGATACAACACAGCCACTCGCAATCGCTTTAACGAATGACGCAGGTTCGTTAGATAGCGATGGGATTAGCAAAAATGGCGAAATTACGATTAAGCATTTAAAAAGTGGTGACACTTGGGAGTATTCCACTAACGGCGGTAATAGTTTTATCAGCGGCACAGGCAATAGTTTTGTGCTGGCTAGTGGCACTTATGGGGCAAACGATATTCAGATTAAAGTGAGTGGTAGCGCCACAATTATCAAGTACACCTCCTCTATTACTATAGACACCTTAGCCCCTTCCTTCACCAGTGCAGCAACTGCCGAGGTTGAAGCAAATACCGAAGCATCGACAACAATATATACAGCAGCAACAGACGACAACACGGTAACTTATACTTTAAAAGCGGGAGAGCAACAAGACAAATTTACCATTAGCAATACTGGCGAATTGAAATACAAACAAACGCAAACGCAAGTAGGCATCCACACAGTGACTATCATTGCCACCGATATTGCAGGCAATACAGCGGAAAAAACTGTTAGCGTATCGGTCGTAGATATCGGTTTGTTAACCTCAATTACTTGGAACAATATCGGCATTGACAATATCATCAATACTGCTGAGATGGCAACGGCTACTTTGAGTGGCACAGTGAGCGTTATTGGCACAGTGAGTTCAATAAGTGTTAGTAGCATTGTTTTTAAACAAGGTGATACTACTGTTCATGTGATTACTACCAATCTTCCAGCTATTGTTAACAATACTTGGACTTTAGCCAATAACAGCGCTTGGACTTCAAAACTTACCCAAGGCGATTATACGGTTATTGTTAATCTTGCTGGTAAAGGCGCTAGCAACCAAGATGTTACAGGCTTAAATTCAATAACAACAAAGATTGACATAACTCAACCAGCCCAGCCTACATTTACTTTAACAAATGACACAGGGGTATTAAATAGCGATGGTGTTACTAATAATGGCATGATGACGGTTGCTGGTTTGGAATCAGATGCAACTTGGCAATATTCCACGAATGGCGGCACTAACTGGACTAACGGCACAGGCACCAGTTTTACGCTGGCTGAAGGCACCCATGCTATTGATGCCATTCAGGTTAAGCAAACCAATGTAGTGGGTAATGTCTCAAGTGTTGTTAAGAATGCTGGCGCTATTGTTGTGGACACCTTAGATCCTTTGTTTGCTGGTGCGGCCACTGCTAACTTAGAGGTGAATGCTGCTATCACTACAATTGTTTATGATGCTCAAGCCAGTAATCTTAGTAGTGGCAATGCAGATGATGGTATTACTTATAGCATAAAAAATGCAAGCACCAGTAAGTTTGCAATTACTACTGATACTGGCATTGTTACTTATAAAGCAATACAAACGACAGTGCACACTGACGCAGTAACTATTATTGCCACTGATGTTGCAGGTAATGCAACAGAGCAGACGGTTACTGTGTCGGTGAGAATCACTGATATTGTACAAGGTTTTGTTATGAATGGTGAGAGCGCTGGGGACGAGAGTGGTTATTTAGTCTCCTCCGCAGGCGATGTCAATGGCGATGGTTTGGATGATTTGATTGTTGGTACTCCTCAAGCAGACCCTGCTAGTAAAGACAGCGCAGGTAAATCTTATATTGTGTTTGGTAAAACTGATGGAGCTACTGTTGATTTATCAGCCATAGCCTCAGGTATAGGTGGTTTTGTTATCAATGGTGAGGATGCTAATGACGAGAGTGGACATTCAGTCTCCTCAGCAGGCGATGTCAATGGCGATGGCTTGGATGATTTGATTGTTGGTGCTTATCATGCAACCCCCGCTAGTAAAAACAGCGCAGGTAAATCTTATGTCGTGCTTGGCAAGGTTGATGGAACCGCTGTTAATTTATCAGTCGTAGCCTCAGGCACGGGTGGCTTTGTTATCAATGGCGAGAGTGCTGAGGACGAGAGTGGCTATTCAGTCTCCTCAGCAGGCGATGTCAACGGCGATGGCTTGGATGATTTGATTGTTGGTGCTTTTGCAGGCTTTAGCGCAGACTCTAGCGCAGGTAAATCTTATGTTGTATTTGGCAAAAAAGACAAAGTTGCTGTTGATTTGTCAATCATAGCCTCAGGCACAGGCGGCTTTGTTATTGGTGGTGAGGATACTGATGATTGGAGTGGCTACTCAGTCTCCTCAGCAGGCGATATCAACGGCGATGGCTTGGATGATTTGATTGTTGGTGCTTTTTTTGCAGACCCTAGTAGTAGAAGCAGTGCAGGTAAATCTTATGTTGTATTTGGCAAAACCGATAAAGACGCTGTTAATTTATCAGCCATAGCCTTAGGCACGGGTGGCTTTGTTATTAATGGTGAGGGTACTAATGATCGGAGTGGCTACTCAGTCTCCTCCGCAGGCGATGTCAACGGCGATGGTTTGGATGATTTGATTGTTGGTGCTTATCAAGCAGACCCTGATAATAAAAGCGATGCAGGCAAATCTTATATTGTATTTGGTAAAAAAGACAAAGTTGCTATTGATTTATCAGACATAGCCTCAGACACAAGCACGGGTGGCTTTGTTATTAATGGTGAGAGTGCTGAGGACGGGAGTGGCCTCTCAGTCTCCTCAGCAGGCGATGTCAATGGCGATGGCTTGGATGATTTGATTGTTGGTGCTTATCGAGCAGACCCTGATAATAAAAGCAATGCAGGTAAATCTTATGTTGTATTTGGTAAAACCAACGGCAGTGCTGTTGATTTATCAGCCATAGCCTCTGGCACAGGTGGTTTTGTTATTAATGGTGAGAATACCGAGGATTTGAGTGGCCGCTCAGTCTCCTCAGCAGGCGATGTCAACGGCGATGGCTTGGATGACTTGATTATTGGCGCCTTTCAAGCAGACCTTAGTAGTAAAAACAAAGCAGGTAAATCTTATGTTGTATTTGGTAAGACAGACACAAAAGCCGTTGATTTAGCAGATGTTAGCGCTGGCAAAGGTGTTGTTGCCCATACTATTGATTTTCAAGGTAATGATGATGATAATACACTCACAGGCACCTCTGCCGATGAGTTGTTTGTCGCTGGTTTAGGCGATGATACTTTAATAGGTAACGGAGGCACCGATGTCTTTAATGCAGGAGCTGGTAACGATACTATTGTTATTAATGCGGACAACCTTGCTAAACTCTCCAGCAAGGTGTTGAGTAATCATTTACTCGCTCGTGTTGACGGGGGTGGTGATACTGATACGCTGAAATTAGCAGGTGCGGATCTAAATCTAGATCTCACGCAAATAGACAATGGCCGTATTCAAGACATTGAAATCATTGATTTAACAGGTTCAGGTAACAATACTTTGAAACTTAATCTTAATGACTTATTGGATATTTCCACTTCAACCAATTTTCTTAAAGTTATAGGTGATACGGGTGATAAAGTTGATATAGAACTTAGTGACAATGCTTTTGCTAAAGATTCTACAAAAACAGAGGACGGCATTACTTATGATATTTATAACAATGCTACTGCTACTGTAGAATTATGGGTAGAACAAGATTTAGCGGTGTTTTAGATAATTTTTTTAAAGTTTTTTATTATTTAACCTTGATGCAATATTTCGACTAAATCTTTGTTGTTTGCATTAGCAATTGTTGCACTTGGCGGTATTGTTGTGCAGTTTTTTGGGTGATATTATCTGGTAGGCTTGGTGCAGGTGGGGTTTTGTCCCAGTCTAGTGTTTCTAAATAATCACGCACAATTTGCTTGTCAAAACTTTTTGGACTGGTGCCGATGTGGTCAGATTTTGACCAAAAGCGTGATGAATCGGGGGTTAGAACTTCGTCCATTAGGGTTAAGCAATTGTTTTCATCCAGTCCAAATTCAAACTTGGTGTCAGCGATAATAATGTCTTTTTTCAGGGCGTAGTCGCTGGCGAAATTGTAGCGTGCATTGACACCAAATTATTGCCAATTGGCAATTGCCAATTGGCATTTGGTAGATTGCATTACCACCTGTAAGTGAGGCGTGCATTTTTGTATGTTGCCTGTTGTTATCATTGTACGGTTTTTTTGTAATTCATCATTGTTTTTTATTGGGTTGTTTTTTAGACCTTTATTCCCAACAATTTCATTTTTAAGCGTAAATTTTTTAAGATTAACCAATGTATAATTACATAAATAATAATTATGGAGAGAAACATGAAAAAATCCCAAATCACAACACAACAAAATAAAGCCCAAAAAATCACCAACCAACTTAACAAAGAAGTGCTTTCCCTCACCAAAGGCACCCACCACATCCAACCACAAACTGGCATCGCCTACCAACTAAACCCCAAAGATTTTAATACTAAAAAAACCAGCCTAATCGCCAAAAGAGTAAACGATGATTTAGAAGTCACATTTGTAGAAAGCGTCCTCATCTTTGACAACTATTTCACCCTTTGCAAAACTGACTTATCTTGCCTAGTTTCCCTCCCCACCGAAGACGGTGGTCTTTACCATGTGGTTGCCGACACCTTCTTTACTTTAGAAGACGGCACTCAAGTCGTTTATTTTTATGGCGAACAATCCATTGTTGCCACAGAATCTAGTGCAACAAGCACAGACGGCAATCAAAGTTTCTCTGATGTTATTACCTCAAACATAGGTATCGTGGCTGCCGTTGTGGTTGCAGCCGTTGTGGTAGCCAGTAGTGGTAGTGATGGCGATGGCGATGTCAATGGCGATGGCGATGGTGACGATACAACACAGCCACTCGCAATCGCTTTAACGAATGACGCAGGTTCGTTAAATAGCGATGGGATTAGCAAAAATGGCGAAATTACGATTAAGCATTTAAAAAGTGGTGACACTTGGGAGTATTCCACTGACGGCGGTAATAGTTTTATCAGCGGCACAGGCAATAGTTTTGTGCTGGTTAGTGGCACTTATGGGGCAAACGATATTCAGATTAAAGTGAGTGGCAGCGCCACAATTATCAAGTACACCTCCTCTATTACTATAGATACTTTAGCCCCCTCCTTCACCAGTGCAGCAACTGCCAAGGTTGAAGCAAATACCGAAGCATCGACAACAATATATACAGCAGCAACAGACGACAATACGGTAACTTATACTTTAAAAGCGGGAGAGCAACAAGACAAATTTACCATTAGTAATACTGGCGAATTAAAATACAAACAAGCGCAAACGCAAGCAGGCACCCACACAGTGACTATCATTGCCACCGATATTGCAGGCAATACAGCGGAAAAAACTGTTAGCGTATCGGTCGTAGATATCGGTTTGTCAACCTCAATTACTTGGAGCAATATCGGCACTGACAATATCATCAATACTGCTGAGATGGCAACGGCTACTTTGAGTGGCACAGTGAGCGTTATTGGCACAGTGAGTTCAATAAGTGTTAGTAGCATTGTTTTTAAACAAGGTGATACTACTGTTCATGTGATTACTACCAATCTTCCAGCTATTGTTAACAATACTTGGGCTTTAGCCAATAACAGCGCTTGGACTTCAAAACTTACCCAAGGCGATTATACGGTTATTGTTAATCTTGCTGGTAAAGGCGCTAGCAACCAAGATGTTACAGGCTTAAATTCAATAACAACAAAGATTGACATAACTCAACCAGCCCAACCTACATTTACTTTAACAAATGACACAGGGGTGTTAAATAGCGATGGTGTTACTAATAATGGCATGATGACGGTTGCTGGTTTGGAATCAGATGCAACTTGGCAGTATTCTATTAATGGCGGCACTAACTGGACTAACGGCACAGGCACCAGTTTTACGCTGACTGAAGGCACCCATGCTATTGATGCCATTCAGGTTAAGCAAACCAATATAGCGGGTAATGTCTCAAGCGTTGTTAAGAATGCTGGCGCTATTGTTGTGGACACCTCAGATCCTTTGTTTGCTGGTGCGTCCACTGCTAATGTAGGGATAAATGCTGCTATCACTACAATTGTTTATGATGCTCAAGCCAGTAATCTTAATGGTGGCAATGCAGATGATGGTGTTACTTATAGCATAAAAAATGCAAGCACCAGTAAGTTTGCAATTACTACTGATACTGGCATCGTTACTTATAAAGCAATACAAACGACAGTGCATAGTGACACAGTAACTATTATTGCCACTGATGTTGCAGGTAATGCAACAGAACGGGTTGTTACTGTGTCGGTGAGAGGTTCTATTGCACAAGGTTTTGTTATGAATGGAGAAAGTGCTGAGGATTGGAGTGGCTCCCCAGTCTCTTCAGCAGGCGATGTCAATGGTGACGGCTTGGATGACTTAATTGTTGGTGCTTATCAAGCAGACCCTGATAATAAAGATAAAGCAGGTAAAACTTATGTTGTATTTGGTAAAACTGATGGAAGTGCTGTTAATTTATCAGCCATAGCCTTAGGCACGGGTGGCTTTGTTATTAATGGTGAGAATGCTGGGGATAACAGTGGCAACTCAGTCTCCTCAGTAGGCGATGTCAATGGCGATGGCTTGGATGATTTGATTGTTAGTACTAATCTTGGTGATACTTATACAGGAAAATCTTATGTTGTCTTTGGTAAAACCAATGAAAGTGCTGTTAATTTATCAGTCATAGCTGCTGGCACGGGTGGTTTTGTTATTAACGGTGAAAATGCTGATGATTGGAGTGGCTACTCAGTCTCCTCAGCAGGCGATGTCAATGGCGATGGCTTGGATGACTTAATTGTTGGTGCTTTTCTAGCAGACACTAATGGTGAAAGTAACGCAGGAAAATCTTATGTTGTTTTTGGTAAAACCAATGAAAGTGCTGTTAATTTATCAGTCATAGCTGCTGGCACGGGTGGTTTTGTTATTAACGGTGAGAATGCTGATGATTGGAGTGGCTATTCAGTCTCCTCAGCAGGCGATGTCAATGGCGATGGTTTGGATGATTTGATTGTTGGTGCTTTTCAAGCAGACCTTGCTAATAAAAGCAAGGCAGGTAAGTCCTATGTTATATTTGGGAAAACTGATGAAGCCTCTGTTGATTTATCAAAGATAGCCTCAGGCACGGGTGGCTTTGTTATTAATGGTGAGAATACTAGCGATCGGTCTGGAGCCTCAGTCTCCTCAGCAGGCGATGTCAATGGCGATGGCTTGGATGATTTGATTGTTGGTGCTTATCTGGCAGATCCTAGTGGTACAAATGATGCAGGTAAATCTTATGTTGTATTTGGCAAAAAGGACAAAGCTGCTGTTGATTTATCAGTCATAGCCTTAGGTACGGGTGGCTTTGTTATTAACGGTGAGAATGCTGGGGATTATAGTGGCGTCTTAGTCTCCTCAGTAGGCGATGTCAACGGCGATGGTTTGGATGATTTGATTGTTGGTGCTCATAAAGCAGACCCTGATAATAAAAGCAATGCAGGTAAATCTTATGTTGTATTTGGTAAAACCAATGGCAGTGCTGTTGATTTATCAGCCATAGCCTCTGGCACAGGTGGTTTTGTTATTAATGGTGAGAATATTGATGATGGCAGTGGCATCTCAGTCTCCTCAGCAGGCGATGTCAACGGCGATGGCTTGGATGATTTGATTGTTGGTGCTAATCAAGCAGACCCTAGTAGTAAAAACAAAGCAGGTAAATCTTATGTTGTATTTGGTAAGACAGACACAAAAGCCGTTGATTTAGCAGATGTTAGCACTGGCAAAGGTGTTGTTGCCCATACTATTGATTTTCAAGGTAATGATGATGATAATACACTCACAGGCACCTCTGCCGATGAGTTGTTTGTCGCTGGTTTAGGCAATGATACTTTAATAGGTAACGGAGGCACCGATGTCTTTAATGCAGGATCCGGTAACGATACTATTGTTATTAATGCGGACAACCTTGCTAAACTCTCCAGCAAGGTGTTGAGTAATCATTTACTCGCTCGTGTTGACGGGGGTGGTAATACCGATACGCTGAAATTAGCAGGTGCGGATCTAAATCTAGATCTCACGCAAATAGACAATGGTCGTATTCAAGACATTGAAATCATTGATTTAACAGGTTCAGGTAACAATACTTTGAAACTCAATCTGAATGATTTGCTGGATATTTCCACTTCAACCAATGTTCTTAAAGTGGTGGGTAATTCAGGCGATACAGTTGAAGTCAAGACACGCGGATTTGAAAAATCAAATGCAACCGAAGTTGTTAATGGTATTACTTATGATATTTATTCTCATGCAAGCGCTTCTACTGCAAAATTGTGGTTAGCGCAAAATTTAACGGTTTCTTTAACCTCTATTGCACAAGGTTTTGTTATGAATGGAGAAAGTGCCGGGGATTTTAGTGGTCGCTCAGTCTCCTCAGCAGGCGATGTCAACGGCGATGGCTTGGATGATTTGATTGTTGGTGCTTTTAATGCAGACCCTGATAATAAAAGCAATGCAGGCAAATCTTATGTTGTATTTGGTAAAAAAGACAAAGTTGCTGTTGATTTGTCAACCATAGCCTCAGGCACGGGTGGTTTTGTTATTAATGGTGAGAGTGCTGAGGATAATAGTGGCATCTCAGTCTCCTCAGCAGGCGATGTCAACGGCGATGGCTTGGATGATTTGATTGTCGGTGCTAATCTTAGTGAAAGTTATGCAGGTAAATCTTATGTTGTATTTGGCAAAACTGATAGAAGTGCTGTTAATTTATCAGTCATAGCTGCTGGCACGGGTGGTTTTGTTATTAACGGTGAGAATGCTAATGATAATAGTGGCATCTCAGTCTCCTCAGCAGGCGATGTCAACGGCGATGGCTTGGATGATTTGATTATTGGTGCTTATCGAACTGAAAACCAAACAGGCAGATCTTATGTTGTATTTGGCAAAAAAGACAAAGATGCTATTAGTTTATCAATCATAGCCTCTGGCACAGGTGGCTTTGTTATTAATGGTGAGAATGAAGATGATTTGAGTGGCCGTTCAGTCTCCTCAGCAGGCGATGTCAATGGCGATGGCTTGGATGATTTGATTGTTGGTGCTTATAAAGCTGACCCTAATAGTAAAGACAAAGCAGGTAAATCTTATGTCGTATTTGGCAAAACCAATGAAAGTGCTGTTGATTTATCAGCCATAGCCTCAGCCTCAGACACAGGTGGTTTTGTTATTAATGGTGAGAGTGCTGAGGATAATAGTGGCATCTCAGTCTCCTCAGCAGGCGATGTCAATGGCGATGGCTTGGATGATTTGATTGTTGGTGCTTTTTGGGCAGACCCTGCTAGTAAAACCAGTGCAGGCAAATCTTATGTTGTATTTGGTAAAACCAATGGCAGTGCTGTTGATTTGTCAGTCATAGCCTCTGGCACAGATGGTTTTGTTATTAACGGTGAGAATGCTAATGATTTCAGTGGCTACTCAGTCTCCTCAGCAGGCGATGTCAACGGTGATGGCTTGGATGATTTGATTGTTGGTGCTTATTATGCAGACCCTGATAGTAAAAGCGATGCAGGCAAATCTTATGTTGTATTTGGTAAAATCAATGGCAGTGCTGTTGATTTGTCAGTCATAGCCTCTGGCGCGGGTGGCTTTGTTATTAATGGTGAAAATGCTGATGATTGGAGTGGCCTCTCAGTCTCCTCAGCAGGCGATGTCAACGGCGATGGCTTGGATGATTTGATTGTTGGTGCTTTTAATGCAGACCCTAATAATAAAAGTGATGCAGGCAAATCTTATGTTGTATTTGGTAAAACCGATACAAAAGCCGTTGATTTAGCAGATATTAGTGCTAGCAATGGTGTTGTTGCTCATGCTATTGATTTTCAAGGTAATGGCGAGAGTAATATACTTACAGGCACCTCTGCCGATGAGTTGTTTGTTGCTGGTTTAGGCAATGATGTTTTAACAGGTAACGGCGGTGCCGATGTCTTTAATGCAGGCAAAGGTGATGATATTATTATTATTAATGCGAACAACCTTGCTAAACTCTCCAGCAAAGTGTTGAGTAGCGATTTACTCGCTCGTGTTGACGGGGGTGGTAATACCGATACGCTGAAATTAGCAGGTGCGGATCTAAATTTAGATCTCACTCAAATAGACAATGGTCGTATTCAAGACATTGAAATCATTGATTTAACAGGGTCAGGTAACAATACTTTGAAACTTAATCTTCATGACTTATTGGATATTTCCAGTTCAACCAATTTTCTTAAAGTTATAGGTGATACGGGTGATAAAGTTGATATAGGACTTAGTGACAATGCTTTTGCTAAAGATTCTACAAAAATAGAGGGCGGCATTACTTATGATATTTATAACAATGTTAATGCTACTGCTACTGTAGAATTATGGGTAGAACAAGATTTAGCGGTGTTTTAGATAATTTTTTTAAAGTTTTTTATTATTTAACCTTGGTGCAATGAAACAATATTTCGACTAAATCTTTGTTGTTTGCATTAGCAATTGTTGCACTTGACGGTATTGTTGTGCAGTTTTTTGGGTGATATTATCTGGTAGGCTTGGTGCAGGTGGGGTTTTGTCCCAGTCTAGTGTTTCTAAATAATCACGCACAATTTGCTTGTCAAAACTTTTTGGACTGGTGCCGATGTGGTAGTCAGATTTTGACCAAAAGCGTGATGAATCGGGGGTTAGAACTTCGTCCATTAGGGTTAAGCAATTGTTTTCATCCAGTCCAAATTCAAATTTGGTGTCAGCGATAATAATGTCTTTTTTCAGGGCGTAGTCGCTGGCGAAATTGTAGCGTGTATTGACACCAAATTATTGCCAATTGGTAGATTGCATTATCACCTATAAGAGACCTTTGCATAAATATGGGTGATTAGCAAAATTCAATTTTTGCCCAATTGGTAATTTTCTTAAATCTTGTCCTAGCAGGGCTAAGGCTGGGTTTAAAAAATTACCAAGTGGGTGAAAAGTGGATTTTTGATGATAATTCATATTTATGCAAAGGTCTCTATAAGTAAGGCGTGCATTTTTGTATGTTGCCTGTTGTTACCATTGTTTTTTATTGGGTTGTTTTTTAGACTTTTGTTCCCAACAATCCCATTTTTAAGTGCAAATCTTTATAAGATTAACCAATGTATAAATATATATATAAATGTATAATTACATAAAAATAATTATTATGTAGGAAAGAAACATGAAAAAATCCCAAATCACAACACAACAAAATAAAGCCCAAAAAATCACCAACCAACTTAACAAAGAAGTGCTTTTCCTCACCAAAGGCACCCACCACATCCAACCACAAACTGGCATCGCCTACCAACTAAACCCCAAAGATTTTAATACTAAAAAAACCAGCCTAATCGCCAAAAGAGTAAACGATGATTTAGAAGTCACATTTGCAGAAAGCGTCCTCATCTTTGACAACTATTTCACCCTTTGCAAAACCGACTTATCTTGCCTAGTTTCCCTCCCCACCGAAGACGGTGGTCTTTACCATGTGGTTGCCGATACTTTCTTTACTTTAGAAGACAGCACTCAAGTCGTTTATTTTTATGGCGAACAATCCATTGTTGCCACAGAATCTAGTGCAACAAGCACAGACGGCAATCGAAGTTTCTCTGATGTTATTACCTCAAACATAGGCATCGTGGCTGCCGTTGTGGTTGCAGCCGTTGTGGTTGCAGCCGTTGTGGTAGCCAATAGTGGTAGTGATGGCGATGTCAATGGCGATGTCAATGGCGATGTCAATGGCGATGTCAATAGTGACGATACAACACAGCCACTCGCAATTGCTTTAACGAATGACTCAGGTTCATCAAATAGCGATGGGATTAGCAAAAATGGCGAAATTACGATTAAGCATTTAAAAAGTAGTGACACTTGGGAGTATTCCACTAACGGCGGCAATCGTTTTATCAGCGGCACAGGCAATAGTTTTGTGCTGGCTAGTGGCACTTATGGGGCAAACGATATTCAGATTAAAGTGAGTGGCGGCGCCACAATTATCAAGTACGCCTCCTCTATTACTATAGACACCTTAGCCCCTTCCTTCACCAGTGCAGCAACTGCCAAGGTTGAAGCAAATACCGAAGCATCGACAACAATATATACAGCAGCAACAGACGACAACACGGTAACTTATACTTTAAAAGCGGGAGAGCAACAAGACAAATTTACCATTAGTAATACTGGCGAATTAAAATACAAACAAGCGCAAACGCAAGCAGGCACTCACACAGTGACTATCATTGCCACCGATATTGCAGGCAATACAGCGGAAAAAACTGTTAGCGTATCGGTCGTAGATATCGGTTTGTCAACCTCAATTACTTGGAACAATATCGGCATTGACAATATCATCAATACTGCTGAGATGGCAACGGCTACTTTGAGTGGCACAGTGAGCGTTATTGGCACAGTGAGTTCAATAAGTGTTAGTAGCATTGTTTTTAAACAAGGTGATACTACTGTCCATGTGATTACTACCAATCTTCCAGCTATTGTTAACAATAGCTGGACTTTAGCCAATAACAGTGCTTGGACTTCACAACTTACCCAGGGCGATTATACGGTTATTGTTAATCTTGCTGGCAAAGGTGCTAGCAACCAATATGTTACAGGATTAAACTCAATAACAACAAAGATTGACACAATTCCACCAGCCCAGCCCACATTTATTTTAGTAAATGACACAGGGGTATCAGATGACGATAAGGTTACCAAGATTGGTACACTAACGGTTGGTAGTTTGGAAGAAGACACACCTTGGCAATATTCCACGAATGGTGGTACTAACTGGACTAACGGCACAGGCACCAGTTTTACGCTGACTGAAGGCACCCATGCTATTGATGCCATTCAGGTTAAACAAACTAATGTAGTGGGTAATTCAAGTGTTGGTAAGAATGATGTCGCTATTGTTGTGGACACCTTAGATCCTTTGTTTGGTGTTATAACCACTGTTAATGTAGCGATGAATACTGATATCACTACAATTGTTTATGATGCTCAAGCAAGTAATCTTAATGGTGGCAATGCAGATGATGGTATTACTTATAGCATAAAAAATGCAAGCACCAGTAAGTTTGCAATTACTACTGATATTGGCATCGTTACTTATAAAGCACTACAAACTGCAGTCCACACTGATGTGTTAACTATTATTGCTACTGATGTTGCGGGTAATGCAACAGAGCAGAGGGTTATTGTGTCGGTGGTAGGTTCTATTGCACAAGGTTTTGTTATGAATGGTGAGAGTGCTGGGGATTCTAGTGGTCGATCAGTATCATCAGCAGGCGATGTCAACGGTGACGGCTTGGATGACTTAATTGTTGGTGCTTATCAAGCAGACCCTGATAATAAAGATAAAGCAGGCAAATCTTATGTTGTATTTGGTAAAAATAATGCAAGCGCTATTAACTTATCAGGCATAGCCTCAGGCACAGGAGGATTTGTTATTAATGGCGAGAATGCCAAGGACAAGAGTAGCCTCTCAGTATCCTCAGCAGGCGATGTCAACGGTGATGGATTAGATGATTTGATTGTTGGCGCACATCGAGGTGACGGGAATATAGGCAAAGCTTATGTTGTATTTGGTAAAGATAATGTAAGTGCTATTAACTTATCAGACATATCCTTAGGGACAGGAGGATTTGTTATTTATGGAGAGGTTGATCGTAATTGGAGTGGCCTCTCAGTCTCCTCAGCAGGCGATGTCAACGGCGATGGCTTGGATGATTTGATTGTCGGTTCTATTCAGGGAGCAAGTAACAAAGGTAAATCTTATGTTGTCTTTGGTAAAAAAGACAAAGGTTATGTTGACTTAGAAACCGTAGCCTCAGGCACAGGAGGATTTGTTATTAATGGTGAGTATGCGAATGATCAAAGTGGTTACTCAGTATCATCAGCAGGCGATGTCAACGGTGATGGATTGGATGACTTGATTGTTGGTGCTCATTATGCAAATTATAATAATAGAAGCTTTGCAGGTAAATCTTATGTTATCTTTGGTAAAAACAATAGTTTTGCTGCTACTTTAGCAAATTTAGGCACAGGTGGATTTTCTATTGGTGGTGAGCGTTCATATGATAATAGTGGCCACTCAGTATCATCAGCAGGCGATGTCAACGGTGATGGATTAGATGATTTGATTGTTGGCGCCTTTCAAGCAGATCCTGATAGTAGAAGCAATGCAGGTAAATCTTATGTTATATTTGGTAAAAATAATGCAAGCGCTATTAAGTTATCATCCATAGCCTTAGGGATAGACACAGGCGGATTTGTTATTAATGGCGAGAGTGCCGAGGACGAGAGTGGCAATTTTGTATCCTCAGCAGGTGATGTCAACGGTGATGGTCTGGATGATTTGATCGTTGGTGCTCGTTCTGCCGACCCTGATGGTAAAAGCAATGCAGGTAAATCTTATGTTGTATTTGGTAAAAACGATAGCAGAGCCGTTGATTTGTCAACCATAGCCTTAGGGACAGGAGGATTTGCTATTCATGGTGAGAATACCGAGGATTTGAGTGGCTACTCAGTCTCCTCAGCAGGCGATGTCAACGGTGATGGATTAGATGATTTGATTGTTGGTGCCTTTCAAGCAGATCCTGATAGTAAAAGCAATGCAGGTAAATCTTATGTTGTATTTGGTAAGACAGGCACAGAACCCGTTTATTTATCAGATATTAGTAGTATCAAAGGTGCTACTGCTCATGCAGTTGATTTTTTAGGTGGCGATAATACTGACACACTAACAGGCACCCCTGCCGATGAGTTGTTTGTCGCTGGTTTAGGCGCTGATACTTTAATAGGTAACGGAGGCACCGATGTCTTTAATGCAGGAGCCGGTAACGATACTATTGTTATTAATGCGGACAACCTTGCTAAACTCTCCAGCAAGGTACTGAGTAATCATTTACTCGCTCGTGTTGACGGGGGTGGTAATACCGATACGCTGAAATTAGCAGGTGCGGATCTAAATCTAGATCTCACGCAAATAGACAATGGTCGCATTCAAGACATTGAAATCATTGATTTAACAGGGTCAGGTAACAATACTTTGAAACTTAATCTTAATGACTTATTGGATATTTCCAGTTCAACCAATTTTCTTAAAGTTATAGGTGATACGGGTGACAAAGTTGATATAGAACTTAGTAACAATGCTTTTGCTAAAGATTCTACAAAAATAGAGGACGGCATTACTTATGATATTTATAACAATGTTAATGCTACTGCTACTGTAGAATTATGGGTAGAACAAGATTTAGCGGTGTTTTAGATAATTTTTTTAAAGTTTTTTATTATTTAACCTTGATGCAATATTTCGACTAAATCTTTGTTGTTTGCATTAGCAATTGTTGCACTTGGTGGTATTGTTGTGCAGTTTTTTGGGTGATATTATCTGGTAGGCTTGGTGCAGGTGGGGTTTTGTCCCAGTCTAGTGTTTCTAAATAATCACGCACAATTTGCTTGTCAAAACTTTTTGGACTGGTGCCGATGTGGTAGTCAGATTTTGACCAAAAGCGTGATGAATCAGGGGTTAGAACTTCGTCCATTAGGGTTAAGCAATTGTTTTCATCCAGTCCAAATTCAAATTTGGTGTCAGCGATAATAATGTCTTTTTTCAGGGCGTAGTCGCTGGCGAAATTGTAGAGCGCTAGGCTGGTTTGTTTGATTTGTTGTGCCAAATCTTCGCCAGCGATTGCAATTGTTTGGGCAAAATCAATATTTTCATCATGCGCACCGACAGCGGCTTTGTTTGATGGGGTGTAGAGTGCGGTGGGTAGTTTTTCGGCTAGACGCAAGTTTTTTGGCAATTCGATGCCACATATTTTGCCAGATGCTTGGTAGTCTTTCCAGCCAGAGCCAATGAGATAGCCACGAACAATGGCTTCAATTGCTAGGGGTTTGAGTTTTTTAACGATGATGGCTCGCCCTGCTACTTGCTTGATTTCTGCTGGTGTTAAAACGCTATCAAGTGGCTCGCGTGTTAGATGGTTGGGGACAATGTGTTGTGTTTTTTCAAACCAAAAATTTGCCACTTCGGTCAGCACTTGACCCTTGCCAGCAATAGGTTCTGGGAAAACCACATCAAAGGCACTGAGGCGGTCAGTGGTAACAATTAGTATGCGTTTATCGTCAATAGCATAAATATCTCGCACTTTGCCTTTTTGGATAAGGGGCAGATTGAGTGAAGTTTCAAAAAGTGTTTTCATAGATGTTTTGAGTGGAAATTTAAGTGTTATTTTAACCTAAATTGCATTTTCATTGTCTGTGGTAAAATTTGCCCATGATATGCAAAGTTCTCAGTACAATTAAAAAACTTATCCCAATTTTATTGTTGTTAATGCAGCCTGTGGTAGCCTCATCATTGAGCGAAGGCGCACTGAGGTTGATTCAAACGGGTAATGAAATTAACTCTCCTAGCGTGATTATGAGTGGTCAGAGGTTGTTGCTAAAGGGAATGTTTAAGTTTAATGACTTGGATGCGGCGTATGAATCTTCCAAGCAAGTGCGTTCTGGTAATCGTTTAATGGGCTATTCGCCACAAATACCCATGGCCAATAAAATATTAGCCACTTTGCTTAAAAAAGGTTACGACCCAGCAATTTATGACAGTGCCTTGTACTTATTAGATGGCGACAATGGATTTGTTCAAGATGCGTTGATGGCACTTAATTTATTTGAAGAATCGGTGAGGATGTATGCCAATCCGCAGTCTGCTTTTATTGCTGCGGTTATCAGAAATGAATCTTTAGTGTCGGTTTTGAAAGACAAATGGCGTATCGATGAGCTGATTACTTTTGCTGTATTAAATCGCGTTAAAGGCGCAGTTCAATATCAAGCACAATACATTAACAATAGACAGAATCATTTACAAGTGAAAAATTGGCGCAATTGGCTTGCCAATCAATAATACCAAGCCAATCCAAAAAAAAGCCTTATGAAGACAGGGCTTTTTTCGATTAAAACTTATCAATAACCTTGGAAAGCGTCAAAAAGAATCCCATCATCGCAAACAAAGACCACATATTTCTATTCAATGCCTTCTGAATAGAATGCTCCATTTTTTCAGTGAATAATTCAAACTTCGCCTCAAGTCCAACAAATCTTGATTCAAGCTCAGCAAATCTTGACTCAAGTCCAACAAATTTTGACTCAAGTCCAGCAAACTTTTGGTCAAACTTCGCCTCAAGTGCCATCACACTCTGCGTTACCTCGTTCAACTTTAAATCCAAATGATTGATATGATTATATTGTGATTTCAGCAACAAGGTATTAATATCATCTTGAGAAAGCCCTTCTCCTCGAGAAAACTTCTCCTCAATCTCTTTAACTTTGGGTGTAATCATCTCAATTAGCATATCGTCCACTCTTGTCTTGTCCACCACTTTCCCCGATCTTACAAAAAATCCAATTTTAACACAAAACACGCTTCTTCAAAACCAAGCAAAATCCACGCGAACATTTTTATTCATTAAGAGACCTCTGCATAAATATAAATAATCATCAAGAATCCACTCGCCCATTTGGTAATTTTTTAAACCCAGCCTTAGCCCTGCTAGGACAAGATTTAAGAAAATCATTAATTGGGCAAAAAATGAATTTTGCTAATCATCCATATTTATGCAAAGGTCTCTATTAATACTTGGGTGATTATAAACACTATATTATTTATTTTATTTTTGAAAATGGCATAGCCACTTACATTTTTAGGTTGCGTAAAATGCTATTTGCTCTATTTTGGAAGCGTTTTAAGTCAGAACTTGCTACTTTTTTTTGCTTAGGTAAGCGGTAAGTAAGTGGATTTCTACGAATGCCTTTGTAGCGTAATTCGTAATGCAGGTGTGGCCCAGTTGAGCGGCCTGTTGAGCCTACGAAGCCAATTACTTGACCTTTTTTAACTTTGGACGAAGGTTTGAGGCCACGGGCAAATTTAGACAAATGCGCATAAACCGTGGTGTAGTTGCTACCATGTTTGATATAAACCACCTTGCCTAAAGCGCCCATTCTTTTGTTGTGCTTAATAATGCCGTTGGCAACGGCGTAAACGGGTGCCCCTCTGTTGGCGACATAGTCAACAGCCCTATGTGGTAGGTAGGTTTTTAGGATGGGATGAAAGCGTTTTCTGGTGAATTCTGAGCTAATGCGACTGTATTTCAAAGGTGATCTTGCAAAAGAAGGGTACAGTGTTTTGCCATGGTTGTCGTAGTAACCTAGGCGCCCTCGTTTATCAATATAGGAAAAAACAGCGATTCGTTTTTTGGCACCAATATAAATTATTGCACTTGGGGTGGCACCTCTATTGCCTACAACAATAAATTTATCGCCTTTTTTTAGGTCTCTATTAAAGTCAATTCTCCACGAAAAAATACGCAAAATATTGTCCACAGTCTTTTGGTTGATGTGTGCTTTTTGTGCATCGTAATTAAGTGAGCGGGTAATGTTGATAGTGGTATGCTCCAGTGCGTTGGCGCTACTGATAAGAAATAATAGAAATAATAGAATTGGTGGGAGTTTACGCATTGATGATCCTTTGTGCAGTTTCGCGTGCAATTTTGTCGTTAGTAACAATGGCCTCTAGTGAGGTTATATATGTGTGCTGAACAGTGTTTAGGGTGCGTTCAACAATTTTTGCAATTTCTAAAAAGCCGATTTTGTTGTTTAAAAAATGTTCAACAGCAACCTCATTGGCAGCATTTAGTGTTCCCATGGCGCTACCCCCTTGCTTGAGTGCTTCAAATGCCAACCGCAAACAAGCAAATTTATCTAAATCAGGTGTATAAAATTCCAATGGCGAGTTACCTGCTAAGTCTAATGGTGCAACGCCAGAAGTCATTCTATCGGGATAACTCAGTGCATAGGCAATAACTGTGCGCATATCGGGATTGCCGAGTTGCGATAAAGTAGAGCCATCTTGGTAATAAACTGAGGAATGCACAATAGATTGTGGGTGAATAACAACCTCAATATTTTCCGCAGGTAAATTAAACAAATAATGTGCTTCAATAACCTCTAGCCCTTTGTTCATCATTGTGGCAGAATCTACTGAAATTTTACGCCCCATAGACCAGTTTGGATGGGCGCACGCCTCGTTGGGGGTGATGGTTTTTAGTTGTTCAATGGGCGTGTGTAAAAAAGGGCCACCACTGGCAGTGAGCTGAATTTTGCTGAGTCCAGTTTGTCCGTTTTGTAAGCATTGGAAAATTGCTGAATGCTCAGAATCCACTGGAATAAGTTCGGCGTTATTATCACGCACCGCTTGCATAAACAAATCTCCTGCTAACACCAAAGACTCTTTATTTGCCAACATAATGCGTTTGCCTGCTTTGGCAGCGGCAAGACTAGATGCCATGCCAGCAGCACCAACAATTGCGGCCATAACAAAATCAGTTTCAGCGTGTGCAGCAAGTCCACATAATGCTTCTTCGCCACTGAGCACTGCACAGTTTGAGGCTTGGCTTTGAGTAAGGGATTGTTGCAATTTATTTGCTGATTCTTCTTCTGTCATAACGACAAATTTGGGGTGATATTTTTCACATAATGCCTGCATTTTTTGCCAGTTAGTATGGGCACTGAGTGCAAAAATATTAAATTTATCGGGGTGTAAATCTACCACTGATAGTGTGCTGTCGCCGATAGAGCCAGTTGCGCCTAAGATGACAATGTTTTTCATCTTAAAGATTTAGGGCTATTAGGACTATGGAAAATATTGGCGTAGCAGCCAACAGCCCATCCAGTCTGTCGAACATACCGCCATGTCCTGGCAAAATATTGCCACTGTCTTTTACCCCTGCTTCACGCTTGTAAATGCTTTCATATAAATCGCCTATTACCGAAAAAATGCCAGTTATTAACGCCAGCAATAAGAAACCATAATTGGTATTTTCAGTAACAAACATCCATATACCTGTGATAAGCAACACGCCTATCAAACCACCGACAACACCCTCAATAGTTTTTCCGCCACTTAGATTGGGTGCCAGTTTATGTTTACCAAAGGCTTTGCCTGTGAAATAGGCAAAACTATCTGCCCCCCAGACGATGAACAGTAACAATAAAATAATAGCAACGCTTTGTGCTTGTAATATAGGCAAGAAAGTAAGCGGTGTAATTAATAAAAATAAGTTGGTGGCTTTTCTGAGTTCGGTATTTTTTGGTTTTTTATTGGGGTAATTAAAGACTAAAAATAAGTTTTTAAACCAAAATGCCGTGCTTAAGTAAAGCAATGGCAGTAAATACATTGTTATTGAATAGTGGCTAATATGAAAGATATTAGTTAGAGCATGGGGAACAATAAAAATAAGTGCCATTACCAGCCATAATAAAAGCGGCTTCATTTTGCTCAGTTTGGTAAACTCATATCCCACGATTACCCCCCCTATGCCAACGAGTATTAAAAAGCCAATTTGAGATTTAAAAATCAAAAATAAGACGAGTGGCACCAAGATGCTGGCGGTTAGTATTCTTTTTGTTAATTCATTCATTCCGTCCTCCGTATCGTCTATCACGATGATTAAAACTCTCAATTGCCTTGTCCATTTCCAAGGCATCAAAATCAGGCCACAGTGTATCAGTAAAATATAACTCACTATAAGCAATATCCCACAGTAAAAAATTACTAATACGCTGTTCACCACTACTGCGAATGAGTAAATCCACGGTGTTATTTTTTAGGGATAAATATTGTGAGAATTTTCCCTCATTTAATTCATCAGTAGTTACTTTATTGTCAATTATTTGTTTGCAAGCGTTAACAATGTCCCATTGTCCGCCGTAATTGGCTGCAATGACCAAAGTTAGCCCCGAATTGTCTGCTAACAATGTCTGGGCTTCGACGGCTATTTTCTGCACATCGGTAGGAAATAGTGCCAGTTCGCCAATAATTTTAAGTCGAACATTGTATTTGTTGAGTTTGTTTACTTCTTTTTTAAGTACCGTTAAAAACAATTTAAACAACAGTGAGACTTCTTCATTGGAACGATTTTTATTCTCACTACTAAAGGCGAATAGCGTCAGTGTTTGCACGCCAATTGCGCCACAGTATTTAACGATAGTGCGCACTGCGTCCACCCCTTTTTTATGTCCTACAATGCGAGGCAACTTGTGCTTTTTTGCCCAGCGACCGTTGCCGTCCATAATAATTGCAATGTGTTTTGGAATATTCATAAGCGCAGATTATACCGACTACGGTAAAATCTGCGTTTATGAGTTTAGCAAAAAGAATTATTCCTTGTCTTGATGTGCGTGATGGCCGTGTGGTCAAAGGCACCAAGTTTGTCAATATCAAAGATGCAGGCGACCCTGTTGAGGTGGCAAAGCGTTACGATGATGAGGGTGCAGATGAAATTACCTTTTTAGACATTACCGCTTCACACGAGGGCAGAGATACTACTGTGCATATGGTAGAAGCGATTGCCGAGCAGGTTTTTATTCCACTGACAGTGGGCGGTGGCATTCGTAAGGCGGATGATGTGCGGATGATGTTGAATGCTGGGGCAGACAAAGTTGCGGTTAATTCGGCGGCGATTTTTAATCCCGATTTAATCAATCAGTTGAGTGAAGAATTTGGCTCACAATGTATTGTCATTGCAATTGATGCGAAAAAAGTAGCAGAGGGAAAATGGGAAATTTTTACCCACGGCGGGCGTAATACTACAGGCATTGATGCGGTTGAGTGGGCAGTAAAAATGACACAGGGTGAAAATGGTGCGGGTGAAGTGTTGTTGACTTCAATGGATTGTGATGGGGTTAAAACAGGATTTGATTTAGCGCTTACCAAGGCAGTTGCTGATGCAGTGGATGTGCCAGTGATTGCATCTGGTGGCGTTGGGAATTTAGCACATTTATCGGAAGGCATTTTACAAGGTGGCGCAGATGCCGTATTGGCGGCAAGTATTTTCCATTTTGGCGAATACACCATAGCGCAAGCTAAACAGGCGATGCAAGCACAGGGCATTGAAGTTAGACTGAATTAGAAAAATTCTCATATTGATTGTTTGACTGTTTGGTCATTATAGGCGTATCATCTTGTGCATTGCATTGCAAAATAGGATTGTATGGACTCTAAAAAAGAATTATGGGTATTGCTGGCTTCCTTTGTGTTGCCGATTGCGCTTGGTACGGCATTTTTCTATTGGAATCCGACCGCCTTTACTGGTAGCACTGTGAACTACGGTGTGTTTGTTAATCCAATTATTACCACGGAAGAGCAAGATGTGCGCTTTTTTAACAATACACAAGGCAGTTTGCAAGGTTTGTGGACGCTAACCTATGTGACCAATACTTGTGATGGCGCTTGCAAGAAGACACTCAAAGATATGAAAACCATTCGCATTTTGATGAATGAAAATATGCGTCGTATTCAAAGAATGCTATTGATTAATGGCCCAACTGATATACAAGAAGCAGGGGTTTTGGTTGCACATCCTAGTGCCAAACTTAGTCAACAATTGACCCAATTTCCTAACAATACCTTGTTCTTAATTGACCCATTGGGTAATGTGATGATGCATTACAATCCACAAACGCTTATTATTAAACGCGTGCTCAAAGACTTGAAGCGCTTGTTTAAATACTCGCGCATTGGTTAAGGGGTAGGTGAATAATGATGCCATCACTTCGTAGCTTACTCGGACTTTGCAAACTAAAGGTGGTGGCATTAATTTTACTCACCGCAGTGGTGGGCATGTTTTTATCAGTGCCTGCACCGTATGTGCCAGATGCAATGTTGGTGATGACTGCTTCTATAGGTATTGCCCTGGCATCTGCTTCAGCGGCAGTGTTTAATCATATTGTTGATGAGCATATTGATGTGCAAATGTCACGCACTGACAAGCGCCCTTTGCCACAAGGTAAAGTGAGTCGCAATCAGGCGTTGGTTTGGGGGGTGTTTTTAGGTATTGTTGGGTTGGGAATTTTGCAGTTATTTGTGAATACCATTACCATGGTGCTGACCTTTATTTCACTGATTGGTTATGCCGTGATTTACACCATGTATTTAAAGCGGGCTACACCGCAGAATATTGTGATTGGTGGCGCAGCAGGTGCAGCGCCACCGATATTGGGCTGGACTGCAATTTCAGGCACACAAGGTATTGAGCATGCGTTGTTGTTGTTTTTGATTGTGTTTGTTTGGACGCCACCACATTTTTGGGCGTTAGCAATATTCAGAGTAGAAGAGTATAAAAAAGTTGATGTGCCAATGTTGCCAGTTACTCATGGCTTGGCTTATACTCGGCTACAGATTTTGCTCTATACAATTTTGTTGTTATTGGTAACATTATTGCCTTATTTGTCGGGTATGTCGGGCTTAATCTATCTTGCTTCGGCTTTAATTTTAGGTGTTATATTTTTGGTATACGCCATTAAGATTTATACAAACCCAGATGACAATCGAATTGCATGGCAAACATTTATGTTTTCGGTGAATTATCTCATGTTGTTATTCGTGGCGTTATTGGTTGACCATTATTTTTTGATAACTTTATAAAGGCAGTATTATGAAAGGATTAGGGCAGGTATTCAAAGCGGTAACTTCAGCCATGATTGGCGTGGGAAAAAGAGAAGATCTTATCAAAGATTTTGAACGCACAGAAAAACAGGGGCCGTGGCCTTATATTATTGTTGGCTTTGTTATGACCATTGTTTTTATTGTGGCAGTTATTACCGTTGTAAGGCTGGTATTGCCAAGTTAAGTCATAGTGGCTGGCATTTTCACTACTTTGTGCAGTAATGCCAGTATGCTCAATAACAATAACAATGCTACCGTATTGTGCAGAACTGCGATAGCCATTGGAATTGACAATAACACATTTAAAATACCTAGGGTTACTTGTGTCGCTAATAAGCCACCAATCAGCATTAAGTTTGACCTAAGGTGCTGCTGGTAACTGAATACATAAATTAATAATGCGACAAACAATGTGGTGATTAACGCACCAATGCGATGCATCATTTGAATGCCAGCACGGGCTGAATTTTCTAATACGCCATATTCATAATCATGCTCTACACCAATTGGCCCCCAATGTAATGCGTTGACAAAATCCATTGCTGGCCACCAAGATCCTAAGCATGTTGGAAATTCTTCACCACAAGACAATGCTGCATAGTTGGTAGAAGTCCAGCCACCAAGCGCAATTTGCACACTTAAAATAAATAAAGTTATTAGCAATAAGAATTTATGCCTTTTCAAAATATGCCTATAGGTAATAGTAGGCCTCCCTTGGTTGAGTAGCAGCCATGTTAGTAAAGCAGTGGTAACAAAGCCACCAATAAGATGCGTGGTAACAATACCGGGGTGAACCAACAAAGTAACCGTCCACATGCCAAAAGCACCTTGTAACACAACAAATAAGGTGGTAAATGCTGGCAATGCAAGCGCTTGAGGGCGTTTTGTTTTATCTTTAATGGCTAAGAAAAATAGTGCAAAAATGGCTAGCCCCAATAGGGAGGCGGCATAGCGATGCAGCATTTCTTTCCAGCCTTTGGTGGATTCAAGTGGGCGTTCGTAGCCTGCAAGTTTGGTGCCATCTATTGCATCTGGCACAATGAGTTGACCATAACAAGTTGGCCAATCGGGGCACCCCAATCCAGCATCGCCAAGGCGTGTATAAGCACCTAAGATAACAACAATGAACGCAAGAACAATGGATATTTTTAGTAATTTTTTAAACATTTGAGTTAAGCGAGTTAAAGTGGGGGCTAATATACTTATTTTTTGTTGCTATGGTAATGCATTACTTTATTATTATATTACCACATTATTACATTAATATATTACTAAATTATTATAGACTTGCAAAATATTATTTCTTGTGAATAATGCACATTTAGTTAATTAAAGTTCTGGGGAGAAATAATGAAAAAACTAGTCGTGGCATTTGGATTATTATTGAGTTTTAATGCGTTTGCCGAATACGGACTGAATATGACCGAAGGGGTCACTTCAATCAGCCGTGATATTTATGGTTTACACATGATGGTTTTTTGGGTGTCAGTCGTTATTGCCATTGTAGTATTTGGTGCGATGTTTTATTCACTATACGCACACAGGCAGTCAAAAGGTGCGGTTGCAGCGAATTTTCACGAAAGCACTAAGGCAGAGTTGGTATGGACAATCGTTCCAATTATTATCTTGATTGGTATGGCAATTCCAGCATCAAAAGTCTTGATTGATTTGGAAGACACAACCAAGGCTGAGATGAGCGTTAAAATCACAGGCCATCAGTGGAAATGGCAGTATGATTATCCTCAAGAGGGCATTAGTTTTATTTCAAACTTATCACAAGGCTCTAGAGATGCGGTTAACGGTACAGACGCAGGGCGTGAAAAGGCTGATAACTATTTATTGGATGTTGATAAGCGTCTGGTCTTGCCAGTGGACACCTCAATTCGTTTCTTAATCACTTCTAACGATGTTATTCACAATTGGTGGGTTCGTGATTTTGGCGTTAAACAAGATGCCAATCCGGGTTTTATTAATGATGCATGGGCTAAGATTGACAAAATTGGCACTTATCGTGGGCAGTGTGCTGAGTTATGTGGCAAAGACCATGGTTTTATGCCAATTGTGGTTGATGTGGTTTCTAAGGCAGATTATAAAAAATGGGTATCTAAGCAACAAGCAGCCGCAGCCGCAGCAGTAGCGAGCGCCAGTAAAACTTGGTCTAAAGCAGACTTAATGGCAAAGGGTAAGACAATTTATAACGCCAACTGCGCTGCTTGCCATAAAGCAGATGGCTCAGGCATGCCACCAGTGTTCCCAGCAATGAAAGGTTCGGTTATTGCTAATGGGACGGCAGCAGGACACATTAATATTGTTCTACATGGCAAAGGCGCTATGCCAACCTTTAAGATGTTAGGCGATAGCGACCTTGCAGCAGTAATGACTTATGAAAGAAATGCCTTTGGTAACACAGGTAGCGTTGTTCAACCGTCAGATGTTAAATCTGCGCGATAATTAAAGAATAAGGAGAAGACTATGACAGCAACAACAGCCCCTCATGACGATCATCATCACGGCCCTGAAAAAGGTTTGATGAGATGGGTCAAAACAACGAACCATAAAGATATTGGTTCTCTTTACCTGTGGTTCGCCTTTACTATGTTATTAGTAGGTGGTTCATTTGCCATGGGTATTCGTGCTGAATTATTACAGCCAGGATTACAACTAATGGAGCCACAGTTTTTCAATCAACTGACTACGATGCACGGCTTGATTATGGTATTTGGTGCGATTATGCCAGCTTTTGTTGGTTTGGGTAACTGGCTCATTCCAATGATGATAGGTGCGCCTGATATGGCGTTACCACGAATGAACAACTGGTCTTTTTGGATTTTACCATTCGCTGGTGGCATTTTATTAAGTACCTTCTTTATGGAAGGTGGTGCACCCGCATTTGGCTGGACATTCTATGCGCCATTGTCAACAACTTTTGCCCCAGATAGTACAGACTTCTTTATTTTTGCAGTTCATTTATTGGGTTTCTCGTCTATTATGGGTGCGATTAATATTATTGCCACAGTGCTTAATATGCGTGCCCCTGAGATGAAGTTAATGGATATGCCTTTATTCGTATGGACATGGCTAATCACTTCGTTTTTATTGATTGGTGCAATGCCAGTATTGGCAGGGGCAGTAACAATGATGTTGACAGATCGTAACTTTGGTACCGCATTTTTTGATGCAACTGGTGGGGGTGACCCAGTGATGTTCCAGCATATTTTTTGGTTCTTCGGGCATCCTGAGGTGTATATTATGATTTTGCCAGCGTTTGGTGTGGTTTCTCATATTATCCCAACTTTTGCCCGCAAGCCATTGTTTGGTTATTCTTCAATGGTATATGCAACAGCATCAATTGCATTTTTGTCCTACATTGTGTGGGCGCACCATATGTTTTTGACAGGTATGCCTGTTGCAGGTGAATTGTACTTTATGTATGCCACGATGTTAATTGCAGTGCCCACAGGTGTTAAGGTGTTTAACTGGATATCAACAATGTGGCGGGGTTCAATGACTTTTGAAGCGCCGATGTTGTGGGCGGTTTCATTTGTATTCTTATTTACAATTGGTGGTTTTTCTGGTTTGATGTTGGGTATTGCGCCAGCAGATATTCAATATCACGATACTTATTTTGTGGTTGCACATTTCCACTATGTATTGGTAACAGGTGCATTGTGGTCAATCATTGCAGCAACCTTCTATTGGTTGCCTAAGTGGACAGGCAAGATGTATAACGAAAAATTGGCAAAAATACACTTTTGGTGGGCGGTTATTTCAGTCAATATATTGTTTTTCCCTCAGCATTTCTTAGGTCTGGCAGGTATGCCACGCCGTATTCCTGATTATTCATTACAGTTTGCAGACTTTAACTTTATTTCTTCCATCGGTGGCTTTGCATTTGGTGCATCGTTTATTTTATTAACTTATATTGTGATTGATTGTATTCGTAATGGCGAGCCAGCCAGTTCACGCCCCTGGGAAGGTGCAAAAGGCTTAGAGTGGACATTGGAGCCAAAAGCGCAATACCATAGTTTTAATACGCCACCATCAAGAAAGTTGATAGAGGCGGAGTCGCAGAATTCTTAATGGATAACAGGAAAAAAGGCGTTGTTATTACTGCGGTAATTGTAGGCGTTATAGCAGCAGGAGTATTTATAGCCACCATCGTGTTATTTAATCCGACTGGCTAATATGGAACGAAAAAAAATAACAAAAGGGTTCTGGATAAAGTTAGTGTCAGCACCAATATTAATGTTTGCTTTTGCTTATGCAATGGTACCTATTTATGATGTTTTTTGTGAAATTACTGGATTTAATGGCACCACAGGTAGAGTAGATAGTGAACAACAATATAGGGTTGATGAAAATCGCAAAGTTGAGGTAAGTTTTTTTGCCATGACAATGGGTGGGTTTCCAGTGCAGTTTGGGCCAAAGGTAAATTCAATGGTAATCGTACCGGGTAAGTTTTACACCACCAGTTATATTGCCAAGAATAATACCGATGAGACCATTATTGGACAAGCGATTCCTAGTGTGGCACCGACAGATGCGGCACTTTATTTTAAAAAATTAGAATGTTTTTGTTTTAATAAACAGATATTCAAGCCACATGAAGAGGTTGAAATGACCTTGAGGTTTGTGGTTGAGCCAGAATTGGATAAGCGTATAAAAGATATAAGTTTGTCTTATAATTTTTTTAAACTTGAAAAATAGAAAAAATGAGGAGAGGGGATATGAGTAAAGAGCAAGCATATTATGTGCCACACGGTACATACTGGCCAATTATTGGCTCAATTGGCATCGCAACATTATTTGTTGGTTTTGCTAATCAAATGCATGGGGTAGAATGGGGGGGATCGGCAATGGCACTTGGTTTTGCAATTGTGGTGTTTATGATGTTTGGCTGGCTTGGTCAAGTCGTCAATGAGAGTACTAGTGGCGTTTACAATAATCAGGTTGACCGCTCATTTCGTTGGGGTATGAGTTGGTTTATCTTTTCTGAAGTGATGTTTTTTGCCGCCTTTTTTGGTGCATTGTTTTACGCAAGGCAACTTTCGGTACCGTGGTTAGGTGGTGCAGACAACAATATATATACGCCAGAGTTGTGGAACGGCTTTAAAGCAGGATGGGATGCAGTTGCCTTCACAACACCCGGTGCAACTTTGCAATCAGGTGTTGAAATGTCAGTGCCAACGCAATTGGTTAATACCTGGGGGTTGCCAGCACTTAATACATTGTTGCTGTTGCTATCAGGCGTAACATTAACCTTTGCCCATCATGCATTGCGCACTGGGCATCGCAATCAAATCATTGGTTGGTTAGTGGCAACCATTGCATTAGGATCGGCTTTTCTAGGGTTTCAAATTATGGAATACGGGCACGCTTATCATGATGGCTTAAAACTCACTTCAGGCATTTATGGTTCAACCTTTTATATGCTAACAGGCTTCCATGGTTTTCATGTAACGATTGGCGTCATTATGTTAACAATCATTTTGTATCGTATACAAAAAGGTCATTTTACTGCAGACAACCATTTTGGCTTTGAGGGCGTGGCTTGGTATTGGCACTTTGTAGATGTGGTGTGGTTAGGTTTGTTCATCTTTGTGTATTGGTTATAAGATAAGGTAAATAATCTCAAAAAAGGCTTCAAAATGAAGCCTTTTTTAAAGACATTTGTAGTGATATGAATCATCAAAAATCCATTTTTTATTCACTTGTAAATTCTTTATGAATAGCCTTATCTTTGCCAGGTAAAGGTTTAAAGGATTTTATTTACACAAAGTTTTTTTTAATCTGATACACTTAATCGTATCAAAAAATGTAGTGAGGGCTCGCTAATGGAAATTTTAATCGTTATTGTTATCATTGCTATTCTAGTGGCATTAGGCTTTGGGCTTGTTGGCATGGTAAAAGGTGGGAAACAAGGATCAGACAAAATGTTTAAGTCTTTGGTAACGCGCGTTACACTATCAATTGTCTTGTTTTTATTTGTGATGTTCGCTGGTTATATGGGCTGGATTCAGCCTAATACAGTGATACTTGATGCGCCATCAGCGATACAAAAACAATGAAACGCGCGTTTATTCTACCCACTATATTGATTGTGATAACATTATGGGGCTTGTTGTCCCTTGGTTTTTGGCAATTAGACCGTGCTGCTGAAAAGCGTGCAATAGAGGCTGATATTGTCGCCGCACAGTTGAGCCCTGCTGAGTTTGTGCCAGTGAATGAGCTTGTTAATAAAGAGCATTATCAAGTTTTACTTCGAGGGCATTATGATAACGACAAACAATTTATTTACGACAATCAAATTGTTAATAGCAATGCAGGATATTATGTTTTAACCCCTTTTGTGCTTGAAAATCAAACTGCAATCTTGGTTAATCGTGGCTTTGTGCCGTGGTATGGCAATCGTGATAAATTAATTAATACGAATATTGGCAAAAATATAACCACCATTCAAGTTAAGCTGATTAGCCCTAAAGAGCGCATTAAACTTAAACAACAGAATGCCAGTCCAATCTTTCCATTGTTAATTCAGTCTCTAGATTTAAATCAATTGTCGCAATTGTCAGGTTATTCTATTGTGCCCATGTTGGCACAACTTAATGTGAATGCCAAGCATGGTTTTTATCGAAAATGGCAACCCTTTTATGGCTCTGTTGATAAGCATTTGGGCTATGCCCTGCAATGGTTTTTAATGGCATTTGTACTTGGCATTATTGCCCTTAGGTTGCTGATAAAGAAAAGCGGGAAATAACATTACTTTTTGATAAATTCAAAAGTAGGGTCGTTGCGCTAAAATTTAGCAGGTAATAAACCCCAATATTCAAAGGTAATCTACAGAACAAACATTGCAAAAAAAAAGAAAGTTCTTAATAAAAATTTAGTTCCAACTTACACCATTTTCAAAAATAAAATGGATAACATAGTGCATATAATCACCGATATTTTACTGCTAATATTTGGAATGAGAATAAATGCCAAATTGTTTGATTTATTTTTGAAAATGGCATTATTTATGGATCGAAATTAATTTTATTTTTAAATAACATAGTGAGACCTTTGCATAAATATAAATAATCATCAAGAATCCTCGTTTCACCCACTTGGTAATTTTTTAAACCCAGCCTTAGCCCTGCTAGGACAAGGTTTAAGAAAATTACCAAGTGGGCAAAAATTGAATTTTGCTAATCATCCATATTTATGCAAAGGTCTCATAGTGATAAAAATTAGTATAAAATTAAACACAATCTTTAAAAATAGTTTAATATAGAAGGTAAATTATGGTAAAAGAAAAGCCTTAAGGAAAATTTAATTTTGATAGGACATTGTTGAGGCTGTCCCATTAGAAATAGAAGGTACGCATCTGAGATGAGCCAACATTTTCTTAGTGCAATAGCCTTGCATTCAGACATGAATCAGCCTTACATTAGAATCAAAAATAATTTCAATCGCTTTTAAATGCAACAGAGGAGAGGGTAATGATAGAATACGGACATAAAGATAGTATGATGTATCGTACTTACGATGATGCAGTTCAACATATAATTGAATTGTTAGATAAGGCTATGAAAGATGATAAGGTGCCGTTGTGGGCAAGAAAAAAAGTTGGAGTAAGGTACGCTGATGATACGATTAAAATTAATGTTACTTTTGATAGTGCTGATGATGTCAAAATGGTGACAAAGGTTGGTCATGCTGTTGCTGATGTTTTCAGTCATTTGAATGAAGTGGAAGGGACGATTGTGGTGGCTACTGATACTAAAGTAACTGCACCAGTGATTAGCGTTGAGTTAGTTGTGCAAAAAGATGACAAAACTAAAGACACTATTCCCGATGTCTACGATTATCTAAAACACAAAGACGAGCAAGAAATAGACACTAAAGTCCCAGCAGCCTTTATAAATGGCTTTGAAAAAGGTTTTATAGGCCATCTTTTAGAGACTGACATTCTTGTTTTAAACGCCCTGCTCGAGAATATTCAAGATTTGCTTAGCTCAGCAGCAGATTTTATAAATAACGACCCATTGGCTTTCGATCTAAATGGTGATGGCATTGAAGTAACGCCTATCAATAATGGCGTAATGTTTGACCATAACTCAAATGGCGTTAAAACCAAAAGCGCATGGTTAGGTGAGGATGATGCTTGGTTAGCACTTGATAAAAATGGCAATGGCGTAATTGACAACGGCTCAGAATTGTTTGGCGACAGCACTATATTGTCAAATGGAAACAAAGCCAAGAATGGCATTGAGGCTTTGGCTGATTTGGATAGTTATAAAGATGGCGTTATTGATAATAAGGACGATCAGTTTGAAAATTTTAAATTGTGGCAAGATGCTAATCATGATGGCATTAGCCAAAAAAGTGAACTCAAAACCTTGACGGAACTAAGAATAAAATCTATTGACCTTACTCGCACAGGTAAAACCAATACTTTTGATGGTGCAAAGCAAACTGACGGACTTGAATTTACTAAAGCTGATGGCTCTACTGGAGAGGTGGCTGAGTTACACCTGAATAAGAATGAATTTTATTCTGAATTTTTAGCCGATGTTAAATTTAAAAATGCCGATTTTAATGTCAAGGGCTTGGGCTATGTTCGCGATTTAGCAGGAGCCATGAGTGTGGATGATACTCTGAAATCCTTGGTTACTAATTTGATGAGTAAAAGCACCTATAGTGAGCAATCACAAATTTTTGATCAAGTGCTTTACCAATGGAGCAAAGGTGCCATTCAAACCTCTGCTTTTAATGCTGAGTTTGTTGCTGGTAGTAAAGTACAAAAGTACAAAGAAAGATTAGTTCGTTTTGATATTGACGACACACTTAGGCAGAAACTTGCCGTCCTAGAGACTATGAGTGCTGAGGATATTCTAACAAAGAGCACTTGGGTAAAGGCCTCACAAAAAACAGATATAGGCAAGGCAGTTGATGTATACAGTTTTAACAAGAGCAATAGAGTGGATTCTCAGGCTTTTTATGAGCAAGCTTATGATGCTCTAAAATCCTATCAAATGACTCAAGTTGCAAGGTACACTTTGTTTAAGCCCTTGGTTAATCTTCTTGAACTAACCTTTGTAGAAGGCGAATATCATATTGATACTAGTGCCACTAAAGAATCAATAGTAAAGGATTTTGCGACTGATCACGATAATACTATGGCGTTGACACTTGGTTTTAATGAAGCATATGGACACAATCAAAGTCTATCCGAAGACTTTAATTATTTATCAATACTCAAAAACAATAATTCAATCTTTGCAGATATGACTTTGGAAGAAATAGCAGTGCGCATTGACAATAAACAGATTTTATTTGCCAAAGATACACAATCTATTAGTGCAAGAAACGGCCAGGCACATTGGCTTATTGGGCTTGCCGGGGATGATGTATTGAAGGGTAATGTTGGTGATGACACTCTGGTAGGTGGAGAAGGTAACGACACTCTAAATGGAGGAGAAGGTAACAATATTTTAGTGGGCGGAACAGGCAATGACATTCTCAGTGGCAGTCATCAGGGTAAAGACATTTATTTATTTAACTTAGGCGATGGACAGGATAAAGTTATTAATACATCTTTTGATAAACCACCAGCATTTAAGGATAAAAAGAGCGCCAAATCACTCTTTAGTAGTCTTGATGAAATTGTTTTTGGTGCAGGTATTGACAGCAAGGATATTGTAGCGACAAAATTAGGATGGAATTTGGTTTTATCTAACAAAAACAACACAGATAAAATTACCATCGAAAATTGGTTTAATGGCAAGTACCGGATTGAGAAATTTGAATACGCTGACGGTACAATCATTGACGCTAGCGCTTATAGCGATATTAGCGAGAGCGCACCTCCTGTCCCTAAAGGTTGGTTTTCTGGTGGCGATATTGAGGTATTTGAACATGCTGATGGCGCAAAATTTAGTGCTAGTATTGACCCTCAATATAGTGCTTTAAGCAATGAACAAGATAAAGTTGCTTTTCATCCAGATCTAATAACGACGATATTACACTGATAAATTTAAGGTTAGATTTATTTTTATTTGGCAACAACACAGGTAAAAGTATTACCAAAGATTGCTTTTTCTGATACCGATTTAGATTGAACAATTTGAATGTGCTGACGACATAATTGTTAACGCCAGCGCTTATTTGATATTAATCTTGGATCTGCCAATAATGACATGAATGTTGCACTTATGGTGTGAATTTAAGAGAGTTGAATTCACTGTTTGAGAAAATTTAATTTTGATAAGACGCTTATATTAAAGAATAGACATCGTCGAAACTACTCCATTAATAAGGGAAGGCACGCATCTGAGGCGAGCCAACATTTTCTTGGTGCAATTGCATTGCATTCAGACAGGAATACTGCACATTATCAGTCTTACATTAGAATTAAAAATAATTTTAACTAATTTTAAACAACAAAGGAGAAGGTAGTGATTGAATATAAATGGAATTTTAGTGAGACATTTTATACTTACGATGAAGCAGTTAAACATGTAACTGAATTGTTAGATGAGGCTATGAAAAACGATAAGGCACTATCTCAAGTAGGGCAAAAAGTTGGAGTAGTGTATGTCAAAGGCATGATTAAAATTAACGCTACTTTTGATAGTGATGATGATGTCAAAGTGGTGGCAGAGGTTGGTCGCGTTATTGCTGATGTTGTCAGTAATTTGAGTGTTCTAAAGATTGTGGTGGCCTCTGGATTCACACTTCAACCAAGGGTTGGCGTTAGGTTGGTTGTGCTAGAAACAACAAAAGGAGGTGTCACAGTCAAAGACATTACTGACAATGTTTATGATTATCTAAAACACCAAGACGCTAAAGAAATAAACACCGAAGTCTCGTCAGCCTTTATGAGTGGCTTTGAAAAAGGTCTTATAGGCTCTCTTTTAAAGGCTGATATTTCTGCTTTAGAAGCCCTATTACAAAATATTCAAGGCTTGCTTGGCTTGGCAGGAAATTTTGAATATAACGACCCATTGGCTTTTGATCTAGATGGTGATGGCATTGAAATAGTGCCTATCAAGAATGGCGTAATGTTTGACCATAATTCAGATGGCATTAAAACCAAAAGCGCATGGTTAGGTGAGGATGATGCTTGGTTAGCACTTGATAAAAATGGCAATGGTGCAATTGACAACGGCTCAGAATTGTTTGGCGACAGCACTATATTGTCAAATGGAAACAAAGCCAAGAATGGCATTGAGGCTTTGGCTGATTTGGACAGTAATCACGATGGTATTATTAACAATGAGGATGAACAGTTTAAAAATCTTAGATTATGGCAAGATGTTAATCAGGATGGTGTTGGACAAAGAAATGAAATCAAAACCTTGGAGGATCTAAATATAGAATTTATTAATCTTACTCGCACAGGTGAAGCCAATACTTTTAATGGCGCAAGGCAAACCGACGGACTTGAATTTACTAAAACTGATGACTTTATTGGAAGGGTAGCTGAGTTATCTCTGGATCAGAACGAATTTTATTCTGAATTTTTAGCCGATGTTAAATTTAAAAATGCCGATTTTAATGTCAAGGGCTTGGGCTATGTTCGCGATTTAGCGGGAGCCATGAGTGTGGATGATACCCTGAAATCCTTGGTTACTAATTTGATGAGTAAAAGCACTTATAGTGAGCAATCACAAATTTTTGATCAAGTGCTTTACCAATGGAGTAAAGGTGCCGTCCAAGCCTCTGCTTTTAATGCTGAGTTTATTGCTGGTAGTAAAGTACAAAAGTACAACAAAAAATTAATTCGTTTTGATATTGACGACACGCTTAGGCAGAAACTTGCCGTCCTAGAGACCATGAGTGCTGAGGGTAGTTTTTTAGATAACAACAACACTTGGTTTGTCACACAAGAAACAGATGCAGGTAAGGTTGATGTATACAGTTTTAACAAGAACAATGGAGTGGACTCTCAGACTTTTTATGAGCAGGCTTATGATGCTCTAAAATCCTATCAAATGACTCAAGTTGCAAGGCAAACTTTGTTTAAGCCCTGGGTTCAGTCTCTTAAGTTAACCTTTGAAGACGGCGAACCCAATATCGATACTAGCGCTACTAAATCATTGATAGCAAAGGATTTTTTGACTGATCACGATAATACTATGGCGCTGACACTTGGTTTTAATGAAGCATATGGACAAGCCCTATCCAAAGACTTTAATTATTTATCAATACTCAAAAATAATAGTCCAATCTTTAAAAATATGACCCAAGAAGAAATGGCAGTACGCATTGACAATAAACAGATTTTATTTGCCAAAGATACACAATTTATTAATGCCACAGAAGGCTACGATGTACATTGGCTTATTGGACTTGCTGGGAATGATGTATTAAATGGTGGTTATGGTGACAATATTCTGATAGGTGGAGAAGGTAATGACACTCTAAATGGAGGAAACGGTTATTGCAATACTTTAGAGGGCGGTGCAGGCAATGACATTTTAAATGGAGAAGGGCTTTTCAATACTTTAGAGGGCGGTGCAGGCAATGACATTCTCAATGGCGGTAATTTTTATCGTGAAAACACTTATTTATTTAACTTAGGCGATGGTCAGGATGAGGTTACTGTTTGTAAGGATATTGGATCTGATGTTGGTTATAGGCATAGCAAAATTATTTTTGGTGCAGGCATTAACATAACTGATATTACAGCGACAAGTTTAGAATTGGATTTGGTTTTATCTAACGAAAACAACGCAGATAAAATTACCATTAAAAATTGGTTTGCTAGTGAAGGGTACCAGATTGAGCAATTTGAATACGCTGACGGCACAATCGTTGGTGCTAGTTTTTATGCTGACATTCATGACATGGGTGTTATGATGTAATCGAATAGAGGAATATTAACGACAAACCTTAGGAATTAAAACCTATCAATATATTGATTGTGTGTGGTTTTTGTATAATTTACGAACAATCATTAAAAATCCATCTTTTGTCAACTTAGTGATTTGGTGTACCAGCGTAGTTTTTTTTTGTGGGCGTTGGAAGGCAAGGTTGTGCGCTACTAGCGCTTGTCAATAACCTGCGTTGCTCATGTTGCTGATAACGCCTGAGGTTTCCATATCATCAGGAGCGGTTGGTGGTGGCTTGAAATTGAAGCTTTGCGTGATGAGGTAACAATTTACACTGCTTCATCATAGATTCTAGTTCTGGTGCACCCTTCCCCTTTTCGGCAGTTAATTCATTGAAGCTTGGATCAAGTAATGGCGTTCCTTTTTCTTTGGACTTTTAAAGTTTTTCGTTAAAGCCTTAATGTTTCGAACCTCAAATTTAGCCAGTAATAAGTAGCAGTTCCATTTCATTGACACACCATCACAGTGCAGAGGCAACTTGATTCATACTAGATAAATCCGTATTAAAAGTAGTCTAAAAATAGAAAAAAATATTATGCTAAAAACTATTGAGAGCGTTTTATTAGTAGATAAAATTCAATCATTAGAGCAAACCAAAAGACAATACAAATCCAGCGCTTATTGGTTTTTAGGTTTGAGTTGGCTGACCAGTTTTTTGTTGATTTGGATAATATAACTGGGCAAAGATTTTTTTGGATTTTGTGTGCCGATGGTGGGTAGATTGGAGAATATCAGGCTTTATAGCGTATCTGACCCATTTGTCTGTATTGTTATATTTTGTTTTATTATGTGGCTTTTTAGGTGTATACTTAGGGTGAATGTGCTTTATATGATGATTTTGGTTAAGGGAAATTTTAACTATAATAAAGAGAGCAATTTAAGCGGGGTTATAACAATAAAAGATATTATTAGCAGGTATTACGATAAAAAAATATGTTGCTATTTTGGGATTTTCATGGTTACTACACCGCCAACATTCCTGTGTAAGTGGTGAAGCGTCAACAAATTGGTTTAAAACTAGGTATATTTATTATTCAGTAAGAGCTTTTGGTGCAATATTTACTATAGGAGCACTACTCTCATTGATAATTTTTATATATAGCCACTCTTTAATTAAACAACAGGAGAAAAACCCATGCCAAATAATAATCAAAATTTACCAGAAGACAGCACAATAGTCGAAATTACTAGCAATATAAACGCCGCCTTATATTCTGCAGTTAGTGATGCTATGAGCAAAGCACCACCTTCATTTAAAGCAGGATTGTCTTTAATTAGACAGTCGAGTGGTGTATTGCAAATTGGCATTGCTGCTGATACTGACAATCAAGCACAAGAAATGGCTGAATTTGTTGGTGGTGTGATTGGGGGTTTTTTAGGTAGCTTTGGATCTCCTCTTGTTGGCATTGACTTAGGTTCCGCTGGTGGAGTAGCAGATGAAGCAATCTACGACTACTTCACTGATAGCGCAAGAACTGCTCAAGCCGATCCACGACTTGCTACTGATAAAGGCATTGATTTAGATGCTGCTATTGAACACGCTAGAACTGATAATTCTGAATCTCGTGCTGATGTTAAGGCGTTAGAAGGTTTAGAAAACGGTGACTCCACCGCCATCAAAGGTGACAATACTCTCAGCGAAATCGCTCAAGCCAATAGCATGACCCTCAACGAACTCCTCGCTCTCAATCCTGACTTTTCAGGCAATCCAGAACTTGTCCGCCCAGGAAACTTGGTCCTTTTAAAAGACACACAAGGCACGCAAACCTTCACCCAGTGGCTAAACGATAACCCAGATGTCAGACAAGATGTGATTAACCAAGTTAAAAGAGACTTGGGGCTTGCTACTAATTCTAAAAGTCCACTTGTTTTAGATCTCGATCTTGATGGCGTAGTAGAAACCATTTCTAAAGCAAACTCAGGAGTGTATTTTGATCATGATGGTAACGGCTTTAAAGAGCAATCAGCTTGGGTAGGTAGTGACGATGGTTTATTGGTGTATGACCGTAATAATAACGGTAAGATTGACGATGGATCTGAGTTGTTTGGCAATAACACTCTACTTGCCAATGGTAGAAATTCTGTTAATGGTTTTAAAGCACTGAGTGAGTTAGATAGTAATGGAGACGGCATTATTGACAATACAGATGCTCAATTTAATAACATTAAAGTTTGGCAAGACAAAGACTCTGATGGTGAATTGGATGACGGTGAGCTTTTAAGTCTGAGTGAGGCAGGAGTAGTTTCACTTGGTACTACTTACATCAGTTCAAATGAAGTAGATAGCAACAACAACGCTCATAAACAACAAGGACACTTTACCCGTAGTGATGGCGGTAGTGCCAAGATGAACGATGTTTGGTTTGATGTAAATTTGGCCGTTACCAAGGAAACTAACTTGGTGGCAGTAAGTGATGTTATTAAGAATTTGCCTAATTTACTAGGCTTTGGCAATGTGCGCAGTCTGCACCAAGCCATGGCACTAGATGCCAGTGGTGAGTTGCAAACTCTGGTAGAGCAAGTAATTGGCAGTAGCGATGATGAGCAAGATGCGCTACTTACACAGATGATTTATCACTGGACAGGCGTTGAAGACATAGATCCAAACAGCAGGGAGGCAACAACAAAAAATTACAGTAATGTTATCGACGCTAGAAAACTAGAGGCGCTTGAAGAATTAATGGGAAAAAAATGGCTTGACGCTCGGTGTTTAGGAGGTGATAACGGCCTATATGGGCAAGCGGCACCAGTATTACTCAAAACTTTTGATGATTTCAAAGTGTATATCAAAGAAAAAATGCTTAAGAATATAAGTGATGATTTTCTTGCTAAGATTCGCATTGACACCGATATTGAGGCAGTGTATGTAGATACTCTTGTAAACTATATACACTTTGAATATGCAAGCAATCCAAAAAATATTCTAATTAAACTTAAACAATTAAAATTATTATTGCAGAATATGGGCGCAGAAGGTGAAATGGCTTTACTGGCTATTAGGGCAACTGGTGACATTTATGGCGATGAAATTGCACAAGAGTTAGCAAGGGATTGTGATCAAGTTTTGACTGGAACAAATGGCAATGATATTCTCAATGGCGGTACTGGAAACGATATTTTAAATGGTGTAAATGGTAACAATACCTTAGAAGGTGGCAAAGGTAACGATACCCTGAGTGGCGGTGGTTTTCAGAGTAAAAATACCTATTTATTTAACTTAGGCGATGGTCAGGATAAAATTATTGATTATAGTATTAACTATGCCTCTAGTAAAGATACAATTATTTTTGGTGCAGGCATTAATGTCAATGATATTGTGGCGACAAATCTAGGGCTAGATTTGGTTTTATCTAACAGCAGTAACACAGATGAAATTACCATTAAAAAATGGTTTGTTGGCAATAGATACTGGATTGAAAAATTTGAATACGCTGACGGCACCACCATTGACGCCAGCGCTTATGCTGATATGATCTTTAAAATAAGGGGCACAAATCAAGATGACATCTTGACAGGGAGGATGGATTTTAATAATAGCATTTACAGTTTGGCAGGCAATGATATTTTGACAGGTGGCTATAAGAACGACATTTTGAATGGTGGTAGCGACAACGATATTCTAAGGGGTGGAGAAGGCAACGATACCCTAGTAGGCGGAACAGGCAACGATACTTTAGATGGCGGTGGTTTTCGTAGTAAAAATACCTATTTATTTAACTTAGGCGACGGTCAGGATGAAATTATTGAGGATAGCGCCAACTATGCCTCTGGTGACGATACAATTATTTTTGGTGCAGGCATTAATGTCAATGATATTGTGGCGACAAATCTAGGGCTAGATTTGGTTTTATCTAACAGCAGTAACACAGATGAAATTACCATTAAAAAATGGTTTGCTGGCAATAGATACCGGATTGAAAAATTTGAATACGCTGACGGCACAATCATTGACGCCAGTGCTTATGCTGATATGATCTTTAAAATAAGGGGCACAAATCAAGATGACATCTTGACAGGGAGGATGGATTTTAATAATAGCATTTACAGTTTGGCAGGCAATGATATTTTGACAGGTGGCCATAAGAACGACATTTTGAATGGTGGTAGCGACAACGATATTCTAAGAGGTGGAAAAGGCAACGATACCCTGGTAGGCGGAACAGGCAACGATACTTTAGATGGCGGTGGTTTTCGTAGTAAAAATACCTATTTATTTAACTTAGGTGACGGTCAGGATGAAATTATTGAGGATAGCGTCAACTATGCCTCTGGTGACGATACAATTATTTTTGGTGCAGGCATTAATGTCAATGATATTGTGGCGACAAATCTAGGGCTAGATTTGGTTTTATCTAACAGCAGTAACACAGATGAAATTACCATTAAAAAATGGTTTGCTGGCGATAGATACCAGATTGAAAAATTTGAATACGCTGACGGCACAATCATTGACGCCAGTGCTTATACTGATATGATCTTTGAAATAAGTGGCACAAATCAAGATGACATTTTGACAGGGAGGATGGATTTTAATAATAGCATTTACAGTTTGGCAGGCAATGATATTTTGACAGGTGGCCATAAGAACGACATTTTGAATGGTGGTAGCGACAACGATATTCTAAGAGGTGGAAAAGGCAACGATACCCTGGTAGGCGGAACAGGCAACGATACTTTAGATGGCGGTGGTTTTCGTAGTAAAAATACCTATTTATTTAACTTAGGTGACGGTCAGGATGAAATTATTGAGGATAGCGTCAACTATGCCTCTGGTGACGATACAATTATTTTTGGTGCAGGCATTAATGTCAATGATATTGTGGCGACAAATCTAGGGCTAGATTTGGTTTTATCTAACAGCAGTAACACAGATGAAATTACCATTAAAAAATGGTTTGCTGGCGATAGATACCAGATTGAAAAATTTGAATACGCTGACGGCACAATCATTGACGCCAGTGCTTATGCTGATATTAATCTTGAATCTGTTAATGATGGCATGAGCGTTATGTAATCGAATAGAGAAATATTAACGGCAAACCTTAGGAATTAAAACCTATCAAATATGAGGCCTTTGCATAAATATGGATGATTAGCAAAATTCAATTTTTGTGCCATTGGTAATTTTCTTAAATCTTGTCCTAGCAGGGCTAAGGCTGGGTTTAAAAAATTACCAAGTGGGTGAAAAATGGATTCTTGATGATTATTTATATTTATGTAAAGGTCTCAATATATTGATTGTATGTGGTTTTTGTATAATTTATGAACAATCATTAAAAATCCATCTTTTGTCAATCTGGTGATTTTTTAAATTCAGTTTTAGTTTACTAGGGCAAAGTTTAGAGAAATTGTCAATTCGGTAAAAAATGGATTTTTTAACCATTCATATTTATGCAAAGGCTTTATTTAATAATATCAAAACTTGGGTCAATCGCCAATTCAAAAGTTTTTGGTATGATATTGGGGTTAATGACTAGTTGGTCAAACGAAACGCTAACTGTTTGTTCTAAATCGTTGATTAGCACAATGGCACTCAGTAGTCCGTCTTGAAAGCCAAATTCTACTGATTGAGTGTTACCTTTTGCTAAATACCAGTCAATGCCGCCCGCTTGATGAGAAAATTTTGGCACATTTTTAAGGGTGTTGGGTTTGTTGATTAGCCAGTAGAGGGGTGTTTCTGCAAAATTTTTGGTTTTTTGTAAAACCGCTTGTTCAAGTTCGGTGTCGATTAGCCATAATTCATCGTTGCTCAGTAGCAGTGTTTGTTCGTTGGGCTGGGTGGTGTGCCAGCGTAGTTTTTGTGGGCGTTGGAAGGTAAAGTTGCCGGTTGTTTTGCTTAACAAATTGTAGCCGTCGTCATACACTGTTTGTGAGAAGTTGGCACTGAGTGATTCTATTGAATTGAAAAACTCGGAAAACTGGTTGCGTTCACTGAGCGCTGTATTTGCCCACAAGAAAGATACGATAATAAATATTTTGATCATTTTTTAATCCTTGCCAATTGGTTTTGGCGCTAGTACTTGTCGATTGCCTGCGCTGTTCATGCTACTAACAACGCCTGAGGCCTCCATGTCATCAATAATCCGTGCGGAGCGATTGTAGCCAATGCGTAGGTGGCGTTGTAGGCTTGAAATTGAGGCTTTGCGTGATGAGGTAACAATTTGCACTGCTTCATCGTATAAGGCATCCATCTCGCCTCCAGTTTCGCCAGTGCCCTCGTGGGAGCTGGCAGATTCGCTGTGTGCGTTAACAACGCTATCCAGATAATTGGTTTCAGAGTGTTCGCGTAAAAAGCCTACCACGCGTGCAATTTCATCGTCTCCAACAAAGGCACCGTGTACACGAGTTAAGTGCGAAATGCCGGGTGTCATATAGAGCATATCGCCCATACCTAATAATTGTTCTGCACCGCCTTGATCGAGAATGGTTCGAGAATCAACTTTTGAAGTAACTTTAAAGGCGACACGAGAAGGGACATTGGATTTGATAAGACCTGTAATCACATCAACACTTGGGCGTTGGGTGGCAATGATTAAATGAATACCAGCAGCACGCGCTTTTTGCCCAAGGCGTATGATGAGCGCTTCTACGCGCTTGGCTTTGGCACGGTCTTCTTGTGCTAGCGAGCCTAGCATATCGGCATATTCATCGATGACCAGCATAATCAGTGGCAATGACTCTAGTTCTGGCGCACTTTCTCCCTCTTCGGCAGTTAATTCATTAAAGCTTGGGTCAAGTAATGGCGTCCCTTTTTCTTTGGACTTTTTAAGTTTTTCGTTAAAGCCTTCAATGTTTCGAACCCCAAATTTAGCCAGTAATAAGTAGCGGCGTTCCATTTCATTGACACACCACCACAGTGCAGAGGCGGCTTGATTCATATCGGTGATAACGGGTGTGAGTAAGTGTGGCGTGTCTGCATAACACGATAATTCGACGACTTTAGGGTCAATCATAATCATTCGCACTTGTTCTGGCGTGGCTTTATAAAGCACACTTAGAATCATCGCATTTAGCCCAACTGATTTTCCCATGCCCGTTGCGCCTGCCACTAACAAATGCGGCATTTTTGCTAAATTTGTTACTATGGGTTGTCCGTTAATATCTTTGCCGAGCGCCATGGTGAGCATAGAAGATGAGTTAGCAAACACTTCGCTAGATAAAATTTCTTTTAACCCAATTATTTCTCGTTCGGTATTTGGAATCTCTAAACCAATCACAGGTTTACCAGGAATAACATCAACAATACGCACACTTTCAACCAACAAAGCACGCGCCAAGTCTTTGCTCAAGTTCATAATTTGCGATACCTTAACACCCGGTGCGAGAGAAAGTTCAAATTGTGTAATGACGGGACCCGGTGTTACTGCGGTAGTGGTTACACTAAAGCCAAAGTCCTTGAGTTTGAGTTCTACTTGGCGTGATATTTCTTCAAGTTCTTGTTCAGAATAGCCTTTGGTGCTGACTTTGATTTCATCAAGCAGTGACAAATCAGGTAGTCCGCTTAAAGTTGTGCCGTTAAACAGATTGGAATTTGTTGCTGCCTTGATTTTCTTTGGAGGCATATTCTTTTTGGTCACATTCACTTTATTTATTAGATTGGGCTTTGGGGCTTTGGCTTGTTGTGCCTTAGCAAAGGCTTTGGCGGCTTTTCTTGCTTCAGATTTTGCACGGGATTTTGCACGATATCGCACAAAACTAGCGTACAGCCTACGAAGCACTTTGCCGACAGAAGCAAGAATACTGTTCCATGAAGTGGCACTAGCAACGCTAAAACTAATCATCATAATGCTTAGGTAAACAAGCAACGATGTTGACCCGAATAACGAACCAAAGTAATTGTGTACCATTTCGCCAACCCAACCGCCAGCGGGGGGCAATGTATTTCGTGCTAGTAATGCTGTGCTAGAGGCAAATAATAGAATGGTGGCAACAAGTCGGATGGCAATAGTAAGGTAACTGTTCGATTCTTTCTTAGTGTTTTTGTGAATTTTGTAGCCCAGCCAAGTTAGTGAAATTGGGATTAAATAAGCGCCATAACCTAAGATTGACAAAGAAAAATCACCCAAATAAGCGCCAAACACACCCGCTAAGTTAGTTGCAGTTCCACTGAGGGCAACGCCAGACCAAGGATTTTCCTCTGGTGAGTAAGTAATTAATGCCACAAGATAAAGCAGGCTAAAGGCAATGAGTGCAATAAAAAACACCTCGTTTTTGGCACGGGTGTAGCGAGGCTGAGTGGTATTTTTTGCTTTAGATTTGGTATTTTTTTTCAAGATGATTTACGCTTACTCTATAATATTCATAATTTAGTAATTATAAAGGGTTGGTATATCAATGAGTAAAAATAAACATTGCAAAGTATTAATTGTTGGTTCTGGCCCTGCAGGTTATTCTGCAGCAGTTTATGCAGCTAGGGCAAACCTCGATCCAGTAATCATTAGTGGCATGGAGCAAGGTGGCCAGTTAATGAGTACCACTGATGTGGACAATTGGCCAGGCGACAATGAAGGCGTGCAAGGGCCTGATTTAATGGCACGCATGCAACAACATGCCGAGCGTTTCAATACCGAAATTATTAACGATACCATTACCAAGGTTGACTTTTCTGCTCGTCCCTTTACATTAAACAGTGCCGAAACCACTTATACCGCTGATGCTGTTATCATTGCTACGGGTGCCAGTGCGCGTTACTTAGGCTTGCCTTCGGAAGAAGCGTTTAAGGGCAGAGGCGTTAGTGCTTGTGCGACCTGCGATGGCTTTTTCTATCGAGGGCAAAAAGTTGCGGTGATTGGCGGGGGCAATACTGCGGTAGAAGAGGCGTTATTTTTGTCAAATATTGCAGACCATGTAACGATTATCCACCGTAGAGATAAATTTTCTAGTGAAAAGATTTTGTCCGACCAGTTAATTGAAAAGTCAAAAACGGGCAATATTACCATTGAATACAATTACAATCTTGATGAAGTATTGGGTGATGATGCAGGCGTAACAGGTTTGCGATTAAAAAATAATGATGGCAGTACCAAAGATATTGCAGTGCATGGCGTGTTCATTGCCATCGGACATACGCCTAATACAGGTATTTTTGAAGGCAGTTTAGAGATGAATCATGGCTATATTCAAGTGCAAAGTGGCACGCAAGGCAATGCTACTCAGGCCAGCGTTGAAGGTGTATTTGCCGCAGGGGATGTGGCAGATCATATTTATCGTCAAGCCATTACTTCGGCAGGTTCGGGTTGTATGGCAGCGTTGGATGCCGAAAGGTTTTTAGGAGAGTAATTTTGCAGGTATAATTGCTATTTTTTTAAGGCCACATAGCTCAGTTGGTAGAGCAAGGGATTGAAAATCCCTGTGTCCCTAGTTCAATTCTAGGTGTGGCCACCATTTTTTAAGAAGCCTGTATTTATACAGGCTTTTTTTTTGGATTAAACTCCCGCAACCCCTTCTATTGTGCTGATTTTAATTCATTATTTTTTATATAGGCTATATTAGTATTTATTTATACAATAAACTTGTAATATTATAAAATAATGATATAATTTCTCCTATGCCACCATTCTCCCCCAAGAACTTATCCTCTCCTCAAGAGATAAAAGTGGTGGCATACTTATTCATTGTTAAGTGTTAAACAAAAAAAAGTGTTGGCACTTAATACACCAAAAAGCGTTATTAACCATTTGTTAATAACGCTTTTTTGTGGGAAATTGGTTATTCTTAATTTATTGCTATGTGCTTAGTGTAGTGTATCTGTAGATATATAATCTTGCTTAGAAGGCTGCAAAGTCTCTTGAATAAGTAAGGTGCCCATACGCACAAATTCGATAATTTCGCTCAAATCATTTGCATTTTCTTCATCGTCTAGCACCTCGCTATCTAATTGAGATATTTCACTAAAGTCTTTAATCATTTCCAGTATATCTTCATCATGCGTGGATATTTTTTGTAAACCTAAGCCGACTAAGAATCCTTGACACCACTGAATTAATGTATCGGCTTGCTCTTTTAGTGTGCAGTCTTCATCTGCAATTAACAACTGGAAATTGAGTGTTTCGTCACCCAGTTGTAGGAGTGTACTGTTGTAAATTTGTGCTAATTTCTCATGGGCAGATTTTTCATTAAGATTGTCAAAATCAATGCTTACCAGCACTTCATTTAGCCATTCATCTAACGAAAGATCAGGTTTAACACAGGCAAAGCCACATAAAATACCATGGGCGCTGGCAATCGTGTCATCGGTGTTTAAGTGATGCAGGGTGTTTTTAACTTCATCGTAGTTGATTATAATTTCCATATTTTATGATTTTCCAGCTAAAATTTCCATTACCGCCATACGCACAGCAATACCATTGGTAACCTGTTGAAGAATGACAGATTGATTGCCATCAGCAACAGATGAATCAATTTCAACGCCACGATTGATTGGGCCAGGGTGCATAACAATTGCATCAGGTTTGGCCAGTGCCAATCGTTCAGGCGTTAATCCATAATTGTCAAAGTATTCTTGTTCATTGGGAATGTCAGCCTCAAGCATACGCTCTTTTTGCAAGCGTAATACTATGATCACATCACAATCCTTAATGCCAATTTCAATATTATCAATACATTGCGAGTTGCAGTCATGGTATTGTAGTCCTGTTGGCGCTATTAGGCGGATATCAGTTGTGCCTAGCGTTTTGAGTGCTTGAATATCGGAGTGTGCCACGCGTGAATGCACAATATCGCCTACAATTGCCACTGAAATGTGTTCAAAATTTTGTTTATGTTGGCGAATGGTGAGCATGTCTAATAGTGCTTGTGTTGGGTGTGCATTAATGCCATCTCCAGCATTTAAAATAGCAATATTGTTGATATTTTCAGCCACATAATGTGGCAGGCCACTTTGTTTGTGACGAATAACAAACATATCGATTTGCATGGCTTGGAGGGTGTGCATGGTGTCAAGTAAATCTTCATTTTTTTTGAGCGCTGAGTTAGCAAGATCAACATTAATAACATTGGCGCTACTACGCATCGCAGCAATTTCAAAAGTATTGCGGGTTCGGGTTGAGGGTTCAAAAAACAAGTTTGCCACACTCATATCATCCAGTGCTTTAGATTTTTTTAGATCACCTTGGTCGTCAATTAGATTGTCAGCAACATCCAGAATACGGGTCAGCTGATTTTTGGAAAGGCCTTTAAGCCCCAATAAGTGGATTAATTTGCCAGAAGAGTCTAGCTGAATGTCGTTACTAATCAAGTCTGTTTTCATTGAGCCATGTTTGTAATATTAACTGTGATGATTGTTTGTCAACCTCACCCCGTTTTGCATTTGGGTGATAATGATTGTATTTTAATTGTTTTTTGGCATCAAATGAGGATAAATATTCATCAATAAATACCACTTCAATGTTGTATCTATTGGTGAGTTTGCGCCCAAAGGATTGGGCAATAAAGGTCATTTCTTGTGTCTTTCCATCCTTGTCAAGTGGCAGTCCGATGATAAATTTACTAACATTGTGGGCATTAACAATCTCATCAAAACCTGCAAAATTAGTGGAGCCATCTTTGTTGTTTTTAACCACGCTAATGCCATTGGCTGTATGCGTTAGACTATTGGCGATAGCAACACCTGTGCGTTTTGTGCCGACATCAAAGCCTAGGTAGGTCTCAATATCCACTAAGGTGTTTTTAGTTGTTGAAGTAATTGATAGCCCACATAGCCATCAATTGGAAACCCCAGATAGCGCTGAAATTGGCGTGTTGCTTGACGCGTTTTTGGACCCGAAATGCCATCGGGTTTGCCCGCGTCAAATCCCAAGTCATTGAGTGTTGTTTGAATAAAAGCAACATCTTCTCGATTGAGCAATGGCTCAATAATTGGCTCAGCCACCAGCGCTTGGTTATCCAGCAATCTATCAGACAAATGCCCAACAGACAAAGCATACAAGATTGAACGATTCCATCTAAGAATGGCATGAAAATTACGATATACTAAAAACGCAGGGCCGTTTACACCCATTGGCAAAATCAATGATGCCTTGAGTGATGCTTTGGGTAAATCCTCACCTGCTGCATTGCGAATACCTAGTTTTTGCCATTTACCAATCGGTTTTTTGATTTTTAAGGTTGCCAATGAAAAGTCGAAACCAACAGGGACGGTTACTTCACGCCCCCATTTTTCACCTCTGTGCCAACCAATACGCTTGAGAAAGTTAGAACTTGAATGGAAAATATCTATCTTACTATGCCACAAATCCAGTTTGCCATTGTTGTCCGCATCTATGGCATAAGTTGCAACATTACTAGGCATAAACTGTGTATTACCCATCGCCCCAGCCCATGAACCTTGTGCGTCAAATGGCAATTTACCTTCGTCAATCAATTTAAGTAGTACCAACAATTCACGGGTAAAAAACTTACGCCGACGCAAATCAAAACTCAGTGTTGCTAATGAACGCACTAAATTCATTTTTCCCACATTTTTGCCATAGTTGGTTTCCAAGCCCCAAAATGCTACTAAAATTGAGGGTGGCACGCCATATTTTTGATAAACAGCATTTAATAATACTCGGTTTTCTTTGAGTTTAATTTTGCCTTTTTCTAAACGATTAGCACTTACTCTTGAAGTGATATAACGCCAAAAGTTTAGGCTAAATTCCGCTTGATTACGGTCATATTTGATAACTTTTGGATTTAGTGTCAATCCCGTCAAAGCACGATCAAGTGTAACCTTTGATACGCCTTGCTTCATGGCCTTGACACGAATATCTTGCAAAAACGCCTCAAAACTTTGTGCATTTTCAACGCTAAGGGTATCATCTCTGGCATTAGCAACGCTTGTATACGCTGACATGGCAAAGATAAAAAGGAATATAAATCGAAACATAACAAAATTATACCTTATTGGCATCGTCTTTTTGCTGCTTGGTGGCTGTGGAAAGAATGAAAAAATAAACACTCTTACCGGTTCAACTATGGGGACGACTTGGACGGTAAAAACCATTGGTAATCGCGTTATTTCTCGGCAAGCTGTTGATGCCAGACTGGTGGCAATTAACCAAATATTTTCTACTTGGGAGGCAAAATCTGAATTGTCTTTGCTGAATAAGAAACCAGTACAACAATGGATATCCGTATCTGATGAGTTGTTTTATGTGCTAAAAAAATCCAAAGAAATTTACCAGCAAACCCACGGCTATTTTGACCCAGGTATTGGGCGCTTGATTGATATTTGGGGCTTTGGCGTCAATAAAGTTGCACAAAAACCCAGTCGTTACCAAGTGAAAAAAGCCTTGTATAATAGTTCTATTCGTTATCTAGCGCTTAAAGACGGCACTAATAAGGCAGTTAAAAAAATCAGAGATATTCATATTAATTTATCTGCCATTGCCAAAGGCTATGCCGTTGATGAAATTGCTAAATTATTGAATATTAAAAATTACCTGGTAGAAATTGGCGGTGAAGTGCGAAGCCGTGGTAAGCACAATGGTAAACCATGGGTATTAGGTATTGAGCGACCCAACAATCCCACGCCTATTGCCATCAAGCCTAATAATCAATCAATTGCCACCTCAGGCAACTATCGCAATTATTTTATTTGGGAAGGGCAACGCTATATGCACATTCTTAATTCAAACACTGGATTTCCTGCTAATAGCGACTTAGCCTCAGTCAGCGTTCTGCATTCTCAAACCATGAAAGCAGATGCCTATGCCACCGCAATGATGGCAATGGGCAACAAAAAAGCAACCGCACTGGCAAAACGCCTAAATTTATCAGTTATATTGATTTTAAATCAGCGTGCTAATTTCAAAATCAATAAGATAAACTTTCTTTATTAACTTGGGTTTAACGCTTAATTTTAGAGAGAAGATCGGGGTTTGTAACAAGGTTCCTTACACCATGGGCGTGGTCCTCGTTAAAAACATTGCCTTCACACCACTTGCCAACACTGTTGATATTCACTTTTGCGACATTAGGTCGTACACTCCATGTAACTTGAAAGGGAGAGCCTTTTTCATTATAACCAGGGCCAGTAGTTGATCCTGCATATTGCACGGGTGTTCCAGTGTTATTTGGAATGTTTGTTGCTTGATATAAATTATTCTCTACGCTATATTTAGTTAGGTTGTTGAAATCAAGGGCATTTTTTTGGTTAACCAAAACATATACCTGTGTTTCCACACGCAACTGAGGGTTTTTGATTGCTTCGTTTAAGCACGAACCTAAAGTTGGGCCAGGTTTAACTTGGGAAGTTGAATATACATAATGCACTTCAATGGTATCTCCTGTACTTAGAGCGCTGTGCTTGCTAGGGCAAATATTATGCTTGATTGAGCCCAACTCAGATGTGGACAATTTACCTGAATATTTGTAACCACTTTGGTACCCGTGTCCATCTCCATTGCCAGCATATTTGGTGAACTCACCCCCTTTATGTTCTGCATTCTTATGAAAATGAATATTGCAAAGATTCATTTCTGTAGAGGCAGGAGCGGCAACAAATAAGCGTAAGTTTTTACCTGAAATTGCATCAATATCACGAGGCGCTTGAGGGCCAAATCCCTTTCCTTTTGTGTTTTCTTCAAGAAGGCGCTTTTGTTCAAATATAACTTTATCTGCTACCATTTCATCTGTGTGATGAGCGTTTTGTTGCGCACTGACGCAGATAGGTAACAGTGTTGTTATTGCTAAAGTGATGATTATTTTTCTTTTCATTGTTTTTATTCCTTCATTTAAGGCAAGAAAACTAACTATTAGAGACCTTTGCATAAATATAAATAATCATCAAAAATCCACTTTTCACCCACTTGGTAATTTTTTAAACCCAGCCTTAGCCTTGCTAGGACAAGGTTTAAGAAAATCACCAATTGGGCAAAAATTGAATTTTGCTAATCATCCATATTTATGCAAAGGTCTCTATTAGAGACCTTGCATTTTGTATAACTTGATTTTTTTAACGCAACAATTGCTTATTTATAATTTCTTAGACAGGCTAAATGCACCACGAATTTGACCTAGAGAGTATCCTGTCGCTTTGTCATTTGGATAATGTTTGTCAATTGCACTTTTAATATTTTTTGCAATTTTTTTAGAATGACAACTCAAGCAAGGCATGCCCACACCTTGAGCCTTCATAAATCTAAATTCACCGTCAACCACTTCTGAATAGGCCATTTTTTTTGCACTTTCGCCATTACTTTGTCTTTTATCAAACATTTGTAAAACCTTTTTCTCCCAACTGTCAGGCTTGGCATTTGGATTGCGATTTTTTAAACTTACTCGTTTAATAGTCCAATCTTTGTTTTCTTGATTGATTTTTTTGGTAATTTCAGGCGCTCTAACTGCACAAAACTCAACTGCATGCTCCAGCCCTTTAGTTTTAATTACTTTCTTTAATTCTGGCTTTAAAGCGCCACCAAGTTGTTTCACCAAGCCAATCGCTTCTTTGCTTAATTTTTGTTTTTCAGCGGCGCTTATTTTGTTAGCATCATTTGTTTTTGTTTCGTTGTACATGCAAGAGGTTGATAAGATGGCAATCAGTACAGTAATAAATAATTTCATGGTTTTTCCAATAAAAAAAGAAAAAATTATACCGTAAAAAAACAATGAGGAGACGGAAGTAAACGGGGAACTTGCATTTAGAGACTTTTGCATAAATATGAATAATCATCAATAATCCACTCCCCCACTTGGTAATTTTTTAAACCCAGCCTTAGCCCTGCCAGGATAAGGTTTAAGGAAATTACCAAGTGGGAAAAAATTGAATTTTGCTAATCATCCATAATTTATGCAAAGGTCTCATTTAGCCTTCAAATGCAATATTTTGTAAAAAATGAAATGAAAAAACACCCTAACGAATTGCCTTAAATAACTGCTAAATAGAGTGGTATTTTTGAGTGCTAACTACTGAGCTTAATCATCTCTTCAGCGGCAATTCGTGCCTTATCAGTAATGGTAGAGCCGCCTAAAATACGGGCAATCTCATCTATACGCTGATCATCGGACAACTGTTTAACTGTGGTTTGCGCACCTTCTTCTTCTTGCGCTTTTTGCACGCGCAAGTGTTGATGTCCAAAGGCGGCAACTTGTGCTAAATGGGTGATGCAAATGATTTGATAATGCTGACTGAGTTGCTTGAGTTTTTTGCCAACGATTTCAGCAACTGCACCGCTGATGCCGACATCAACTTCATCAAAAATCAAGGTTGGCGTGTATTCGTTATCGCTACTAACTACTGAAATTGCTAGAGAAATACGGGAAAGTTCGCCACCTGATGCAACCTTTTTTAAGGCTTTGAAGTCGCTGCCCATATTGGTTTGGACTAAAAAATCAACGCTTTCATTGCCATTAAAATGCACCCCAAGTGCTTTTTTCGGTAAATCAACTTTAAATCCACTGCCTGGCATACCTAAGACTTGCATTGCTTCAGTGACTAAGTTTGACAGTAAGTTGGCCTTTTCAAGTCTAACTTTACTTAAAACTTTAGCCTGCTTATGATATTTTTGTGCCAAAAGTTCTTTTTGTTGTTGCAGTCCATGTAGGGATGTTCCTGCACCATCAATGGCGTCTAATGCTGTGGAAATGGTATCTTTCGTGGTGATTAATGCAGTGATTTGACAGGTGTGTTTGCGGGCTAAATCGTGTAATTCACCTAAACGAGCTTCCAGTTCAGTGGTGGATTGTTCGTCAAATGACAAACTGTTTAAATAATTGGTTAACTCATAAATGGTTTCTTGAGTTTGCACTTGTGCGCTGGAAAGCATTTGTGCAATTGGCGTGAGTTTTTCATCGATTTCAAGTGCTTGATTGAGGGCATGTGTTAAATTTAATAATTGTGCATTAGCGCCTGATTCTTGCTCTAGTTGACCCAATATATTTGAAGTTTTCTCAATCAAACTGACGGCGTTGGCACTGGTTTTAAAATCGCTTTCAATTGTATCGAGCTCTTCTTGAACAAGGGTGGTATTGTTTAATTCTTGTAATTGGTGTTGTAATAATTCTTGCTGTTGTTGCTTCAGGTCTTGGTTGTTGCTTAATTCGTCAATCTGGTGGCTAATTGCATTGTATTGCGTTACAATTGCATTAAGTGCATCGCAGGTTGTGGTGTGTTGCGCATAAGTGTCCAGCAAATCACGCTGTTGTTCGGCTCGTAGTAACAATTGATGTTCATTTTGACCGTGCATATCAATTAACAACTCGCCCACACCTCGTAATACTGAAAGTGGCACATTAATGCCATTGACAAAGGCTTTTGAGCGCCCATCATTGCTAATAATACGGCGTAAGATACACTCGCCATCTTCCTCCAATGAATGTGTTTGCAAATAGGCTTGTATTTTTTCTTGATTGTGCACATCAAAAGCCGCACTGACTTCGGCTCTGTTTTGTCCGTGACGCACAAGAGTAAAGTCACTACGATGCCCTAATGCCAAATTCAGAGCTTGTAATAAAATAGATTTGCCCGCACCTGTTTCGCCAGTAACGGTACTCATGCCTGCTTCAAAAGACAAGTCCAGTTTTTCAACGACCGCTAAGTTTTTAACACTTAATTGAGACAGCATTTTGATTAAAGTTTATGCCCCCAATGTAATTTAGAGCGAATAATTTCAAAATAATCATAATTTTTTGGATGTAATAGATGAATTAAATTACGATATTGATGCAGGCAAATATCCTGCCCCACTGAAACCGCCATTGAAGTCTGGCCATCAAAACTAACAATTGCACCATTGTCTAAATCCTTTACTTGAATCACCACTTCACTATCACCCGGCACAAGAAGTGGACGATGACTCATGGTATGTGGGCAAATGGACACCAAGCCAATAGCATTCACACCGGGATGCATGATGGGGCCACCACTGGAGAGTGCATACGCAGTTGAGCCTGTTGGCGTGGTAACAATCAGCCCATCTGCCCGTTGATTATTGACAAATTTGCCATCAATTAATAAATCAAACTCAATCATTTTTAAGGTCTCTGCTCTGTGCACAACCACATCGTTTAGTGCTAAAAATTGCCCTAATATTTTACCATCTTGTTCAATTTTACATGACAATAAATGGCGTTTTTCTTGGGTAAAGTCGCCATTTAGCACCTCAGTAACAATATCCACCATGCTGGTGGCAGGTACATCTGCTAAAAATCCAAGGCGACCTAAATTAATCCCCAATATGGGTATTTTATTATCAACAAAAGTGCGAGCAGTGTTTAGTAACGAGCCATCGCCACCGACCACAATAATTAAATCTGCCTGCTCGGCAATTTGTTTGTCACCTTGCACCACATCTACGCCTTTGCCTTTAAGTAAAGCGCTAAGTTCCTTGGCTTTATCATTGCTACGAGGGTCGTTAGGTTTGGTAATTATGCCAATTGTGTGAAACATATTTGATTTTTCCATAATAGACCTTATATAATGAGCGAAATATACACGAATTGAGTATTAAAAAATGACAAAAAAGAAAACACAAAACAAAAAACCAGTAGAAACTTCTGTAGAGGAAGAGAAGAAAACAGACGCCCCAGTTGAAGCAGTTGACATTGAGGCAGCCATTAAAAATGCCTCAAAAATGCCAGCAAGCGATGATTTAGAATCGCAATTAGCACAGGCACAACAATCTGCCAAAGATAATTGGGATAAAGTCTTGCGTGCTCAGGCGGAAATGGAAAATCTAAAGCGCCGTAACGCTAAGGATTTAGAAAATGCACATAAGTTTGCACTTGATGGCTTTGTTAAAGCATTACTTGAAGTCAAAGATTCTCTGACCATGGGGCTAAAGACCGCCAATGAAGAAACTGCTACGATTGAAAGCATTCTTGAAGGTTTAGAAATGACTGACAAGGTTTTTCTCGCTACTTTTGAAAAATTTGGCGTTGAAGCACTTAATCCAACAGGAGAAGTTTTTAATCCAGAATTTCACGAAGCCGTTACCATGGTGCCGATGCCTGACAAAGAGTCTAATTCTGTTTTAGAAGTTGTGCAAGTCGGTTTTACTTTAAACGGTCGCTTGGTGCGCCCAGCGATGGTGGTTGTGGTTCAGTGATTTTTAGAGATGCTTTTATGGTATAATTCTCGCTCACTTTTAGTCTGACAATATTGGTTTGGTATTTAACTGCCAGATTAATAGAGACCTTTGCATAAATATAGATGAATTAGTAAAATTCAATTTTTGCTCACTTGGTGATTTTCTTAAACCTTGTCCTAGGACTAAGGCTAGGTTTAAAAAAATCACCAAGTGGGTGAAAAGTGGATTCTTGATGATTATTCATATTTATGCAAAGGTCTCTAATTATAAGGCTATATTTTATTCACTATTTTTTAAGGAAATAACATTATGAAACTTATTCTTTTAGGTGCGCCAGGTGCTGGCAAAGGCACAGTTGCAAAATTACTAACTAAAATTGACGGCTCAGTTCAAATTTCTACTGGCGATATTCTGCGTGGCGCAGTTGCTGCTGGCACGGAATTAGGCAAACAAGCACAGGCAGCTATGAAAGCTGGTGATTTGGTATCCGATGACTTAATTATGGGCATTATGGAAGAAAGACTTAAAGAAGACGATTGTAAATCTGGCTATTTATTAGACGGCTTCCCACGCACTATTCCGCAAGCAGAGGCGCTCAAAGCATTACTTGAAAAAATGGGCGAAAAATTAGATGCTGCGGTTGAAATTGATGTGTCTAGAGATGTTATTCTTGACCGTTTAACCACACGCCGTACTTGTTCTGGCTGTGGTGCGATCTACAATGTAAAATCAAATCCAACCAAAGTTGACGGCGTATGTGACAAATGTGGCGAACCAGTGGTTCAACGCGATGATGAAACCGAAGAAGCCATTAGCAATCGCCTTAATGTTTATAGCGACCAAACTGCTCCTTTGGTTGGTTTTTATAAAGAAGAAGGCTTATTGCTTAGTGTTGATGCTACTTCATCTGAAGCAGTGATTAACGCCATTCAAGAAAAAATTGGCTAATTAAGCAATTCATTGAAAAAAGTCAAAAACCCCGAGCACAATGCTTGGGGTTTTTTGTAATAGATTTTTTTATTATAACTTTACATTAAAAAAGAAAGCCATAACTTGCCTACAATGAATCAATTTCCTTTATTGGCCAAATACAATCAACTGATGAACCAACGACAATACGAGGCCGTTACCAGCCTATCTATGTCCGAACTTTATGAAAATAAAGGTGCTTTTTTTAAATCTGTGTTTGGTACACTTAATCATATAATAGTTGGCGATATTATTTGGCTAAAAAGATTTGCTGAACAGTCGTCAAGCCCTAAAGCACTGTCTTATATTTTACAACAAGAAACGCCAAAATCATTAGATGCAGTATTATTTTCTGATTTTGAAGAGTTGAAAAGAGAGCGAATAATAATTGATGAAATTATTATTAACTGGATAAAGTCGTTAACTAGCTATGATTTAAATAAATGTATTACATATAGAAGTATCAATGGAAAATTATTTATTAAGCCACTTGTTAATTTGATTCACCACTTATTTTTACATCAAGTTCACCATAGGGGGCAGGTGACAACCTTGCTTGCCCAGTATGGCGTGGATTTTGGTGAAACGGATCTTGTTGAAATTATTGATGCATGCGGAGTATGATAAGTCCATTGTAATTAGTTTACTTTCGCTTTCAAGCTTTACATAACATCACTTCACAAATTTTTTTTACAAGAGGGATTGAATAAAAAACTAAAAGAGGTGCGTTGTCACGCATAGCGTGAGAACAAGGTATTAAACGACTAAATATTTTTTTATTTTTGGGCAAGAAGTGCATTATTTTTTATACTCTCTTAAGCCACATTGAGTCCCTTATTGGTTCTGATGGTTGCATTATTAATATAAACACTTATAATGTTGTGCGTAAAACAAAATGCAGGGGGAGCATGATGAAAATTTTAAAAACGATTATTTTAATGGTGTTATTTGTCGGGATAGTACAGGCAAAAACAGGTGTGGTAACGGGTGGGGCGACATATACGATGTTGCCTTGGTTTAAAAGTAGTTTTTTGGAACTTGAGGATGATGTTGATGAGGCAAAACAAAACAACAAACATGTGTTATTGTTTTTTCACCTAGCCCAATGCCCGTATTGTGAGCAAATGGTTAAAGATTTTGACCAGCAGCCGCTCAAGGCATTTATTCAAAAACATTTTTCCGTGATTGCCATTAATATTCGGGGCGATAAAGAGGTGGCGATTAATGCGGAATACACCTTAAGTGAAAAAGAATTAGCAGATGAAATTAAGGTGGGATATACACCCACGATGGTCTTCTTGAATCAAAAGAATGAGACGGTAATGCGAACAAATGGCTATCGTTCTCCTGCTAAAATTCGCCAAATTTTGGGCTATATTAGTAGTAAGGCTTATGAAAAATTGACCTTGCAACAATATATTGAGAAAACCAAAAAAGTTGGTAATTATCAATTACAAGATCACGCAATGTTACAAAAAATTACCGATTTTTCTGCCATTAAAACACCATTGGCAGTTATTTTTGAGGATAAAAACTGTGATGCTTGTGCCTATTTTTACAGTACAACGCTTAAAAATAAAAGTGTAAAAAATGAATTTGACGCATTCAAAGTGGTGCGTTTTGATGCGGATTCAACACACGCCATTATTGACAATAAAGGTAACCGAACTACGCCAAAAGAGTGGGTGCAACAACTCAAACTCGCTTATCGACCCGGTATTATTTTATTTAATGAAGGCGGTGAAATTATTCGTATTGATGGATTTTTATACCCCTTTCATTTTAAAGAGGCACTGCGTTTTGTTGGCGGTGATTTTTATAAAAGATTTGCAACTTATGGTGCCTATCTTGCGTATAGACAAGCACAATTGTTAGAACAAGGGATTGATATTAATATCAAATAATTTGTTTTATTGCAACTAAGTGTATAACATAATGCAATTGTATTGATATATCAAGGGGGACACATGAAACGATTTTTATTGCCTTTATTTTTACTGCTATTTTTGCCATTAGCGCAAGCAGAAGATGGGTTGTTGCCTGCTGATGAGGCGTTTGCATTTCAAGCCAAGGTGGCTAATGACAAGATTTTTCTTAATTGGGATATTGCCAAAGGTTATTATCTTTATAAAGAAAAAATCAAAATTTCTTCAGATTATTCTGCTCGTCTAGGCGAAGCGAAGTTTCCTATTGCAAAAATCAAAAATGATGAGTTTTTTGGCAAAATAGGCACTTATCGTGACAATACGCTTGTTGTTGTTCCTGTGCTTGAAGGCGAGGCAAAAACTATTGTATTAACCGTTGAATTTCAAGGGTGTGCAGATTTGGGCGTGTGTTATCCGCCGATTACCAAATCGGTTGAGTTGAATATTGGTGGCATACAGAAGCCTTCTTTGGCACAGGGTGCGTTTAATATGTTCTCTAAAGCTAAGTCTACTATGCAGTCAATAGTTAGTAAAGCAGCGTCAATTTCTGACGAGCCGTTACCCGCAGATGAGGCATTTAATTTTTCAGTAACTGCCATTGATGCCAATACTTTGCGTGCAAGTTGGGTTATTCATCCGGAATATTATTTGTATCATGATAAATTTTTTATTGATATTAAAGGGGCAAAATTTGACGATATCGCCTTTCCTAAGGGCAAAATTAAGGACGATGATTTTTTTGGCAAAGTGGAGGTTCACAAAGGGTTGCTAGAACTTGATATTCCGCTCACCGAAATAAACGCTCAATCCCTTTCATTCAGTGCCAAATATCAAGGTTGCTGGGCAGGTGGCGTTTGTTATCCGCCGCTGAAAAAAATCACAGACATTGTTATGCCGAAAGCAAGCGAAGTCGTTGTGACTAAACCCATTGAGGCGTCGTTAACACCAACATCAAGCACCACAAAGAGTGAGCCACTAAATGAAACTGACAAAATTACCGCTTTATTACAACAAGATAATATGTGGCTTGTGTTGGCAAGTTTCTTTGGTTTTGGTTTATTGCTTGCATTAACCCCTTGTGTGTTCCCAATGATACCGATTTTATCGGGTATTATTATTGGTCAAAAAGGCACAATGACCACCAAAAAAGCACTGATTATGTCCATTGTATTTGTGCTATCAATGAGTGTTACTTATTCAATGGCAGGTGTTTTGGCAGGCTATTTTGGTGAAAATTTACAAGTATTGTTTCAAACGCCTTGGGTATTGATAACCTTTAGTTTGGTTTTTGTCGCCTTGGCATTTTCAATGTTTGGCTATTACGACATTCAATTGCCCTCTAGTCTACAAAGCAAAATTGCCAATATTAGCAATAATCAAGAAGGCGGAAGCCTGATTGGTGTGGCGATTATGGGCTTTTTATCAGCATTAATTGTAGGACCTTGTGTTGCGCCACCATTGGCAGGTGCACTGATTTATATTGGCCAAACAGGTGATGCTCTGCTCGGTGGTTTGTCCTTATTTGTGATGAGTTTGGGCATGGGTGCGCCATTATTGGCAGTGGGTGCTGGCGTGAGTAAACTGCCTAAAGCGGGCGGCTGGATGGACAATGTTAAGTATGTATTTGGCATTATGATGTTAGCTGTGGCAATTTATTTACTAGACCGTATTATTTCACCCTATACTTCGTTGATATTGTGGGCATCGCTATTTACTTTGTCGCCAATGGCAATGGGTGTGTTTAATTCCATTAGCAATACGCCAACGCCGTGGCAACGCATTTTTAAAGGTATTGGCTTATTGATATTAATGTATGGTATGTTGCTCTGGGGGTTGGTTGCTCGTGGTGGTGGCGATATGTTGGTGCCACTGGCTGGTTATGGCACAAATGTCCAAGCAGAAAAAGTACATGTGGCTTTTGAGAAAATCAAATCAAGTGCTGATTTAGACCGTGTGCTCGCTAGGGCGCAAAGCAACAATCAAATAGTAATGTTAGATTTTTATGCGGATTGGTGTATTTCTTGTAAGGAGTTAGAGCGTTTTGTATTTTCAAATACCACAGTGGTTAATGAGATGAAAAATGTCATTGCTTTGCAAGCAGATGTTACCGCTAATGATGAGGATGATAAAGCGTTAATGGCGCGTTTTAGCATTATTGGGCCACCGGGAATTTTATTTTTCAAAGCAGGAGTTGAAAATCGTTCTCAGCGTATTGTGGGTGAAATCAATGCGCAAGATTTTCTTAAGCATTTGAATAATTCAATGTAGTGGAGGTTTTTTTGTATAAATATGAGCAATCATCAAAAATCTACTTTTTACCCACTTGGCAATTTTTCTAGTGGCTTACAGCAAGCCTCTAAGAGGGTAAGTCAGCCATAAGGAGCGGTTTATAACTGTTCCTTTTCTGTCGAAACAAAGTTTAAGAAAATCACCAATTGGGTAAAAGTTGAATGTTATTATTTATCCCTAGAGATCCCTGCATTAGATATGGGTATTGAATAAAGGGCAACTTTTATTCTGTTATAATTTTTTATAAAAGCCTATTCTAGCAGGGCTAAGATGGATTTTATAAGAATTTACCAATGAGTGAAAGCTGATCTTTGATTAAGATTTATGTCTAATACAGAGTCTCCCCCTATTGCATGCAAAGGCTTCTAGTGGTTTAAAGTAGTTAAAATTGACTAACATTCATTAAGTTGGTGGTAAAATTGCCCTTTTTCATAACTTTTAACTTTGGTTGCACATAATGGATATTTTATTTCTTAACGGACCTAACTTAAATATGCTTGGTACGCGTGAGCCAGAACAATATGGCACGCAAACTTTGAGCGATATTGTTGCTCACATAGAAGCATTAGCCACTGAGGCAGGGTTGTCAATTGAGCATCATCAGGACAACTCAGAGGCTGGGTTGATTGATAAAGTTCACGCTGCCAGTAAGAATGGCACAAAATATATGATTATCAACCCTGCGGCATTCACACACACTTCTGTTGCTTTGCGTGATGCAATATTAGCCACAGGTATTGCTTTTACAGAAGTGCATTTGTCTAATGTTTATAAGCGTGAAGAATTTCGTAAGCAATCTTATTTTTCAGACATTGCAGAAGGAGTAATTTTAGGCTTTGGCGCACAAGGCTATGAATTTGCACTTAATGCAGCAATTAAATACATCAAGGAGCGTTAAAAATGGATATTCGTAAAGTAAAAAAACTCATGGAACTGCTAGAAGAATCTGGCATGGCAGAAATTGAAATTGTAGAAGGCAAAGAGTCAGTTCGTATTTCTCGTTATGGCAATGCCCCTGTGGCAGCCGCACCTATTCAAGTTGCAGCACCTGTAGCGGTCGCACCTGTTGCTAATGTCGAAACAACAGAGGCTACAGTTATTGACGGGCATCCAATCACTTCACCAATGGTAGGCACATTCTACGGTGCAGCGTCGCCTACTTCCGAGGCGTTTGTTAAAGTTGGACAACATATCAATCAAGGCGATACTATTTGTATTGTTGAAGCCATGAAAATTATGAATAAAATTGAGGCCACTCAATCTGGCACAGTTACTGAAATCTTGTGCAACGATGGTGATGGCGTTGAATTTGGACAAACCTTAATTATTATAAAATGAATAAAATTAATAAAGTTTTAATCGCCAATCGTGGCGAAATTGCATTGCGCATTTTGCGTGCTTGCAAAGAACTCGGCATCAAAACTGTTGCCGTCTATTCGACTGCTGACAAAAAACTCAAGCATGTGCGCTTGGCAGATGAAGCAGTATGTATTGGCCCACATTCATCAAAAGACAGTTATTTAAACATTCCCGCCTTGATTGCTGCCGCAGAGGTTACTCATGCTGATGCCATTCATCCGGGTTACGGCTTTTTGTCCGAAAGCGCGGATTTTGCACAACAAGTAGAAGAAAGCGGCTTTATTTTTATCGGCCCTCGTGCTGAGAATATCCGTGTTATGGGTGACAAAGTTGCTGCCATTGAGGCCATGCAAGGATCAAGTGTACCTTGTGTTCCAGGTTCTGATGGCGGACTTGGTACCGATGATGCACAAAATATTGCAATTGCCAATAAAATTGGACTGCCAATTATCATTAAAGCCTCTGGTGGCGGTGGTGGACGAGGTATGCATGTGGTTGAAAAGACAGCAGATTTGTTGACCGCTATTGAATTGGCTAAGACCGAGGCACAAAGTTTCTTCGGCAATCCAGAAGTATATATGGAAAAATTTCTAACCACACCTCGCCACATTGAAATTCAAATTTTAGCCGATGAACACGGTAATGCAGTACATCTCGGTGAACGCGACTGCTCAATGCAACGCCGTCATCAAAAAGTGGTAGAAGAAGCCCCTGCCCCCGGCATCACGCCTGAATTGCGCCATAAAATTGGCACAATTTGCGCTGATGCCTGCAAAGCAATTAACTATCGTGGTGCTGGCACTTTTGAGTTTTTATTTGAAAACAATGAATTTTATTTCATTGAAATGAACACCCGTGTGCAAGTTGAACATCCCGTAACCGAGATGATTACTGGCATTGATATCGTGCGCGAACAAATACTCATTGCCGACGGCCAAACACTGTCATTCACCCAAGACGATGTGGCAATCAAAGGCCACGCAGTTGAATGCCGTATTAACGCCGAAGATCCCAACAATTTTATGCCCTCCCCTGGAAAAATCACCCAATATCATGTTGCTGGCGGCTTAGGCGTGCGTGTCGATTCACACATATACAACGGCTACACCGTCCCACCTCACTATGATTCAATGATCGGCAAACTCATCACCTTTGCCGACACCCGCCTAGGCGCCATTATCAAAATGCAAAATGCCCTCGACGAAATGGTCATTGACGGCATCAAAACCAACATCCCTTTACAAACACGCATTATGGAAGATAAAGTTTTCCGCAAGGGTGGTATGAATATTCATTATCTTGAGAAAATGCTGGGAGAGCATTAAATGCAATTTAAATTAGAAAATTTTAAACCCATAAAATCGGCAGAAATCAAAGTTAATGACTTAACTTTGATTTTTGGTGATAACAATACGGGCAAAACTTATATTGCTTATGCTTTGTATGGATTGTTGTCAACATGGGGCGATAGTGTATCTGATATTAAATTTTTTACTAAGCAACAGCGAAAGGATTTATTAAATAACGGGAAACTGTCTGTCGATAAAAGCACTTTAGATAAAAATAAAATCTTGAAAGATATTGCCAACAATTATGTTAATGGAAATCCTTTTGGCAGTATGGCTTCTAATGTATTCTCTAGTCAACCAAAACAAAGCGACACAGCTGTTAGCTTGTCAAATATTAACTTTGTTCAAAATAAACGCCTGAAAAGACAGGTGGGGGCAGATACTTGGCTATATGTCGATATTGACTCAAACAATATTGAAATCAAAATAGACGGTGAAATGTCACTAGATTTTACGAGTACAGACCGTTTAATGCTTAGTGGAATTTTTGAAATACCTAATGTTTTTATCTCTGTTTCTGAAAGATTAGGCATCAGTCTATTTCAAAAAGATTTAGATGAAAATATGGCAAACTTAATGGATCGTTTAAAGAAAAATAAAGACTTAGATCCTTTCAATATGTTAATAGAAAACAGTTCGAGATATGCTCTACCGATTAAAGATAATATTGACTTTATGCGAGCCATTGAGAGGCATCAAAAAACAAAGTCTGAATTAGGGGTAGATTTATCAAGCCATATAGAAAATATGTTTGGAAGCGACGGATATGGTGGAAAATTAAAACATAATGGCACAGAAATTAGATTTTTAAATAATAGAAAGGGCAATAATAAAATGGATATTCCATTACATTTGGCATCTGCTTCAGTTCGCGCCCTATCTAATCTGTATTTTTTCTTAAAACACAAGGCCAAAAAAGGCGATTTAATTATTATTGATGAACCAGAAAGTCATTTGAGTTTAGCAAAACAAAGATTGTTAGCCAAACTCATTGCAGATTGTATCAACAATGATTTAAAAATATTGCTAACTACGCATAGCGATACTTTGGTATTAGAATTGAACAATCTAATGATGTTGAATAGCGATTTTAAGGATAAAAATGTTTTTATGAAAAAGCATAAATACCAACAAGCACATACTATCAATCCCGACAAGGTTAGTGCTTATATTGCCAAAGATGGTAGCGTTAGCGAGTGCAAAGTTGACAAATACGGTATGGAAGTTGAGAGTATGGATAATGCGATTAACGATTTAAACGAAGTTAATGACGGGTTGCTTGCTAGAATCTAATGATGTTTGAGAAATTTTTTGATACGCCTGGTAAATATCAATATCGATATAAAGATTGTTGCAGGGATATTGACTTGATTGAACAGCAACAGAATCAAGAACACACGATTGTTTTTGATGTAGAAAAAAAGATTGAATGTTTTGATCTTAAGCCACTTGTAAGCAACATAAAAAATGTAAAAGTTTGTGATTATGTGCTAATAAATCATACAGATAAAAAGATACTTTTTTGTGAGCTTAAAAATGCTAAAGACAAAAGCGATGCGATAAAGCAACTTCGGCATTCTAAAAATATTGTTGATTGCCTAATTAACATCTTAGATAGCAATATCAGTTATAAGCGAGGATATGTAGTTATCAATAAAAAGTCTTTAAACAAAGGGAACACTAGAAAGAAGTGGAAATTAATATCTGGAAAGCACTTTAAATATATATATACTGGGCGCACATCCATTAACTTCGATAAATTAAATTATGAATAAAATTAAAGTAGGCATCATCGGTGGCACAGGCTATACAGGCATTGAATTGTTGCGTTTATTACACAATCATTCACAAGTAACAGTGATTGCAATTAGTTCTCGTTCAGAGGCTGGGCAACGGGTGGATAAAATGTTTCCCTCTTTGGCTGGGCAGTGTGATTTGGTATTTTCCTTGCCAGATGATGTAATTTTAAACCAGTGTGAGGTAATATTTTTTGCTACTCCCCATGGTGTGGCAATGAAAAGTGTGGGTGGCTTTATTAAACAAGGTATTAAAGTGATTGATTTAGGTGCAGATTTCCGCTTGAATGACACAGTTGAATATCAAAAATGGTACGGCTCAGAGCATACGCAAGATGATTTATTGTCATCAGCAATTTATGGATTGTGTGAGGTTAACCGTGAACAAATTAAAAATGCCACTTTAGTTGCCAATCCTGGTTGTTATCCAACCGCTATCCAGTTGGCACTTAAGCCACTAATTGACAATAAATTAATTGATTTGTCTAACATTATTGCCGATTGCAAATCGGGTGTGAGCGGTGCAGGTCGTGGCGTCAATCAAGCCACTTTGCTATGCGAAGTGAGTGAATCATTTAAAGCTTATGGCGTCAGTGGACATCGACATTATCCCGAAATTAAACAAGAACTAGCGTTGTTAGCAGGCGAGAGCGTTGGGCTAACTTTTGTGCCACATCTGGTGCCAATGATTCGGGGCATGCAAGCCACACTTTATGTGGACTTATTAGATGGCAATACTGAGGTACAATCTGTATTTGCAGAGGCTTATAAAGACGAGCATTTTGTTACTGTGCTTGATGCAGGCATAATGCCCGAAACGCGCAGTGTCAAATCCAGTAATTTTTGCCAAATTGCTGTGCAAAAAGCCCCCGATAGCAACAAATTGATTATCGTCTCAGTGATTGATAATTTGGTTAAAGGCGCCTCTGGTCAAGCCATTCAAAATATGAATATTATGTTCGGACTTGATGAAAATACAGGATTAGAGCAAATTGGCTTATTGCCATAAAAAGGAGAAAAATATGGAAGCAGCACAAATCTTAGAAACAGCAGACATCATTTTTAGCGACAACGCCGCTAAAAAAGTATCCGACCTGATTCAAGAGGAAAAAAACAACGATTTAAAATTGCGTGTGTACATTACTGGCGGTGGCTGCTCAGGTTTTTCCTACGGTTTCACTTTTGACGACAAGCACAAAGAAGGCGACTCTGGTGTCGAAAAAAACGGCGTTCAATTAGTCGTTGACCCCATGAGTTACCAATACTTAATCGGTGCCACCGTTGATTATCTGGAAGACTTACAAGGCTCTCGTTTTATTATTCACAATCCTAATGCTAAAACCACTTGTGGTTGCGGTTCGTCTTTTTCGGTGTAGAGTAAAGGCTTAAGTAGAATTAATATTATTAGTGGTCAAAATAATGTTGGTAAAACTGTATTGTTAGATTCTTCCTTGTTACAAACTCTGAAGTAGCAGTTATTGCAAAAAATAGAAATATTAACGAAGATCAATAATAAGAGACCTTTGCATAAATATAAATAATCATCAAGAATCCTCGTTTTACCCACTTGATAATTTTTTAAACCCAGCCTTAGCCCTGCTAGGATAAGGTTTAAGAAAATTACCAAGTGGGCAAAAATTGAATTTTGCTAATCATCCATATTTATGCAAAGGTCTCAATAAGTTTAAACCCATTATTGATTTTGTATTAACAATTTTTAGTTAAGAACATATAAAATTACCACTTTTACAACACTTTAAATTTTACCAAAGGAGGTTGTTGAAAACAAGAACCTAAATTACTTTGCCCCCATACTCGGCATGAGACCAAAAAAAATCTTACAATAAATCAGGCAAAAAAAAGCCCTATTTTCACAGGGCCTTTTGTCAGTATGTTTACTTGATTTATTTACTTAATGAGAAAATCGGCGCTTTCTTCTGATTAAATAATAAGCGCTCAATGTCATTAATAGGATAAAAACCATATCAAATCTAGCAGATGTATTGGGATTGTAAACACAACCACCACCACTGCTACTGTTGCTATTATCGTCAATATTGCCACTACCACCGACAACAGGTGTTGCTATTGAAACAGTGTTTTCAACCACACCATTTGCATGATTACCGTCAGCGTCATTTTCGCCACCATCTTTAAGGGTTAGTTTAAGGCAAGTTGCACCAGTGATTAATCCAGTTTGCCAAATGCCATCGGTGTCGGTACAGGTATTGCTTGTGTTGGTTTTAGATTGTATGTTATTGTTATCAACTACAAAATTACGCCAGCCAGTTACCAGTGAGTATTGACGCAATACTGCATTTTCAGGGATTGGTGTGGTAAGTTCAATGGTTACTTGGGTGGAGGCGCCACTGGCGCTTAGGCCTTCAATTATATAGTCGTAGATATCGCCAGTGGCTAGGGTGTCTTTGGTGTAGTCAGATAGGTGGTTGGCTGCTCTGTATTGTTTTAGTTGATCGAGGGTTAGTTGTCCGGAATCTTCGCCCATGATGCCAGGTAGTATTCTGGTGTTGTTTGGGCTGGTGATTTTTTTGTTTGTGCTTGCGGGTAATTCGTTGTTGCTATTTCCGGATTCTTTGCTGTCGGAAATGCCGTTGCTGTTTGTGTCTGTTCGTCCATTGGGGTAGGTGTCAACTAATTTAAGTTTTAGCACTCTTTCTGATGAAAAATCGCCAGTTGTTACTTTTAATGTGATTGTTCGGGTGCCGACATTGACGCTTTGGGGGTTAAAGACAAAAGTCTTGTTGGTGTTTGTGCCAGAAAAATCGTCACTGCTCCAAGCGTAAGTGCCTGTGCCTGCTGAGGCGCTGATGGTAACTTCTCCGCCATCTTTGCTAATTAAAGGACCTTTGTTTTCACCCTGGGTTACGGTGAATTGGGCGATTACTGGGGCAGCGATGTGGGTGGCGGTGATGGTGATGTCAAAGGATTGTGGCTCGGAGGTGTGAACGCCGTCGTTGGCGGTAACGATGATTGGATATGTGTGTATTTCGGTGGTTACTTGTTTGATTTTTAGTTTGTTACCAGAAATTTCAAAATTGTTGATGTCGTTGACGGTGTAGGTTAAATCATCATCGTCTGTATCGGTTGCGAATAAGGTGCCTATGACTGTGCCAGCGGGTTCGCCGAGTACAATATTTTTCTTGCTCAGGGTAATGTTGGTGGGAGCGGTATCATTAAGATTGTTGAGGCTAATGGTGATTTCGGCAGTTTCGTCTTTGGCATCGGTGCCTTTGATTTCGACTGTGAGGATGTAGTTTTGTTTGGTTTCGTGATCAAGACCTAGTTTGGCAACTTGGATTTGTCCTGTGCTGTTGATTGTAAAGAAGCCGTCGTTATTACCAGTGGTAATGGCGAAGGATGTTACTGTGCCTACGGTGGCTAGGGGGGTTCCAATGTCGGTGCCGACGGCTGAGTTTTCATTGATAGAGCGGGTTTGATTGGCGATGGTGATGGTGTTTTCTTTGAGGTTGTGGATGGTGATGGTAATGGCTTTAGAGGTAGTGGAAATTGTGTCGTTGACTTTTAACTCTAGGTTGTAGATGTTGTCACTACCATTGTCATTTGGGACTTCATAGTCGGGGGCGACTTTAAAGGTAACGATGTTGCCGTTTAGATTAAAAAGTTCTGCGTCTGCACCTGAGATTTCATAAGTCAAGGTTTGACCGCTAGGCTCATTGGTGGCAGTGATAGTGAGAGCGGTAAGGGCACTGCCTTCGTCACGCACTATATTGACATTGGTGATGTTGATGGGGTTTGGATTAACAGTAAGGGTAAATGTTGTAGCATCAGAGGTATTTACGCCATCATTGGCAGTTATATTAATGTTATAGCTGGATTTAGTTGAATAAACAACATTCTCCGCTATTTTTAATTGATTGCCGTTAATGCTGAAACTGGATGCGTCATCGCCGCTGAGGGCGTAAGTCAATGTGCCAACGGTGTCTGCGTCGGTGGCAGAAAGCGTGGCAATTGTAGTGCCACTTTCTGCGCCATCATTAATAACAGTGGTGCTTAGAATTATGTTGCTGGGATTAGTGTCGTTGGCATCAGTAATGGTGATGGTAAATTCTTTATCAAAAGTTAAGGCGCCGTCTGTGGCACGCACTTTAATGCTGTATGAAGTTTTACTTTCATAATCTGCTGCTGTGTTTAAAGACAGTGTTGCGCCAGTAATGCTGAAACTGGCATTATCGCCAAAGCCTGAAATTAATGAATAAGTCTCTGTGCCTAGTGCGTCATCGGTATTGGTTAATGTGCCAATGGTGGTGGTGTTTTCTATCACGGTAGTGTTGGAAAGTGTGATGTCGGTAGGGGCTTCGTTGATGTCGTTGATATTAACGGTGATGGTTTGTTCGGTGTTTTGGTGGGCTGCTTTTCCTATGGTGGCTTTGACTTTGACAGTGTAGGATTTACTGCCGTTTTTAAAGTCGGTTCCAGTGCCGTTAAAGGTTAGGGTTGTGTTATTAGTGCCACTAAGGCTAAATAAATTTCCAGTGGAATTTTCAGTAATGCTGAAAGTAGCGGCGGTATCGCTGGGGATAAGGGTGTAGGTAGAACTGTCGCCTTCGTTAGCGTTAAAAGTATTGAAGGATAAAATGTTGAGGTTGCTATCACCAGCAAGAACAAGATTATTATGATAAGACTGTTCACCCTGTTCTCCATCTTTATTACGGGGAGACACATTATTAAGATATAGAGTAACTGAATGTTTACCGCTATTATCGGCTAAATTAAAACTGTCTTGATTAAGTGTGATTTTCATCTGTTGAGCGAAACCATCAACTGGGTTTAACGATTCTGGAAAAAAAAATCAGCATTGGCCATAGCAGAGCCTAAATAGTATGTGAGAGTAGAGGCAGGATTTTGGGGGTCCCTTTCGGAATATAAGTTTACTGAGAGGCCTTTATTTACGGGATACTCGGGCATTTTAACAGGCTGGTCAAAAGTAATGAGAATCGTCTTATGGTCTATTCTTTTGGCATTCGTAAGTAAGGGTTTGGTGGCAAATACCTGTGAGGTAAATAAAACTAATAAAGTAGTGATGATAAAACGATTAAACATGTTCATTGGTAAACTCCGAGATTTAAGAATAGAACAAGACATTAATTGCAGATTATTTCATAAAAAGCAATGTTTGTGGGGATTCTTTAATTAGTTGACCCTTAAAAACCACCTAACCATTTAGATATAATAAAAAATTAAAAAACCATAGGCAAATAAACCAATTTTTGGCATAATAACACTCTTTTTTTGGTCGTTTTACCTAAAAATATGCTAACCGAATCTTTACCAATATCCACCAAAAAAAACTTATTTCACTCAGAATTCTTTAATCAATTAGACACCAAAGTGCACTATTCCACACCATAGACTGGCAAGTTTTTAATGATGTCTTCACCAAGCACTATTGCATTAACAATGCCAAACCCTCAAAACCCATTCGCCTAATGGTGAGCTTGCTCATCCTTAAACAACTGGAGAATCTCTCAGATGAAGTCGCTGTTGTGCAGTTCAAAAGAAACCCGTATTACCCATACTTTTGTGACTACAGCGCTTATATTGCCAATGTGCCTTGCAACGCCACTGAGTTAGTGCATTTTAGAAAACGCATTGGCGTTGAAGGCTTCAACCTTATCTTTAAAATGAGTGTTGCATTACACGGTAAAAAAGCACAAGAGTCAGCCGTGTTAATTAGACACCACTGTTCAAGAGAAAAACATCGCTTATCTCACTGACGCTAAATTGGCAATAAAGTCTCAATCGTCTCCACCAAAGACAGCAACATCATCGTTGGTGTAGCAAGTCACGAGACAAACATTCACAATTCGAAAACACTAGATACAGCCATTGCTCACGCTAACGCTAATCGTATCAAGCCCATTCAGAAGGCAGTATGTGATAGAGGGTATGTGGGTGCAAAAGAAGTATTAGGTGCTGAAATCATCTTACCTAAAAAGCCCCTGAAACGAGACAGCCGTTACCAACGAGATAAAAAGCGTAAGTTGTGTAAAAGACGAGCAGCAATAGAACCTATCATTGGACATCTTAAAGCAGATTTTAGATTGTCTAGGAATTTACTCAAAGGGCAAGTTGGTGATGAAATTAATGTTTTAATGGCTGTTATGGCGTGGAATTTGAAAAAGTGGCTGATTGCCACTGTTATTTTTTGTTTTTGCAGAAAGTTGGCTGGTTTTTTGTAAAAAGGGCGAAGATTTTGTGTATTATTGTCTGAAAACTGGTTTGGTTGATTAAGGGTGGCGGGGTTTGGATTTTTTTTGGATTTTGGCTTAGGGTTTTTAAGGGCTGACTAATTAGCAATTTTCCCGGCGACACTCAACAGCTCTTTAGGCGGGTAAACTCAGCCTTAGTTTTGCTAGACAAGGTTTAAAGAAATCAGCAATTGGGCAAAAATTGAATTGTGCTAACCATTCATATTTATGCAAAGGTCTCATTTAGGTGTTTTAGAGCACATAGAGGCGGGGAAATATTTTGCAGGATAAGAGGGTATTTGAGCACTTGTTGCAAAAATGAAATTCGTTCAACGAAGCTGTATTCAGGGTAAAATTTTTAGTTTTTTAGTTACAATTAATTATGATCGAATATATTCCAGGTTTAGCTGGTGTTCCAGCAACAGAGTCGTCCATTTCTTCGATTGATGGGGAAAATGGTATTTTGGCGTATCGTGGCTACTCGATTGAGGAATTGGTAAAATATGGTTCGTTTGAAGAAGTGGCAATGTTGCTTAGAGATGGGGAATTGCCGAGTGCTAATGAGTTAGAGGATTTTCAGCGAGTATTACATGAGCGTTATGAGGTTAAACGGGATATTCGTCATATGATGTGGGCGTTACCTGCGAATGGGCATCCGATGGATGTGTTGCAAACGGCGATTGCGTCAATGGCAACTTTTTATCCAGATGCGGGTGCGGCTGATCCCAATTCGGCTTATACGCAGAGTGCTTTGACCAAAATTATTGCCAATATGAGTACACTGGTGGCGATGTGGGCGCGTATTTCATCGGGCTATGACCCTATTCCACCGAGTAAGGAAATGTCGTATGCGCAGAATTTTTTATATATGTCATTTGGTGAAGATCCGGATGAAGAAATTGTCAAATTGTTTGATGCTTGTTTGATTTTGCATGCGGAGCATACTATTAATGCCAGTACTTTTTCGGCAATGGTAACGGCTTCCACGCTTGCCAATCCGTTTGCTTCGGTATCGGCGGCAGTTGGCACGCTGGCGGGTTCGTTGCATGGCGGGGCGAATGAAGATGTGTTAAATATGTTGGATGACATTGGCGAAGTTAAAAATGTGCGTGGTTACATTGAAAATCGTTTGCAGAATAAGCAAGTGATTTGGGGTATGGGGCATCGGGAATACAGTGTGAAAGACCCACGGGCAAAGATTTTGCAAGGTATGATTGAGACTTATATTAACAAATCTAATATTGCATTGTCTCGGCGTTTTGAGGTTGCCTTAGAAGTGGAGCGAGTTTGTGAGGAATTGTTAAGCGCCAAAGGGGTTTATCCAAATGTGGATTTTTATTCAGGGATTTTGTATGCTGAAATTTTTAAAATTCCAAAAAAACACTTTACGCCGATTTTTGCAATGGCCCGCTCAAGTGGTTGGGTTGCGCATTGGCATGAACAAGTGGCACATAACCGCATTTTCCGACCCACGCAAATTTATACGGGTTCGGATTTTAGAAGCTACCCGAGAAAATAATGGACAATACCACACATTTTGGCTTTAAAGATGTTGCCACACAAGACAAACAAGGTATGGTGCGCAGTGTATTTGACTCAGTTGCCAATAAATATGATTTGATGAACGATGTGCTGTCGTTTGGTGCACATCGACTGTGGAAGCACTATACCATTGCAATGGCAAATGTTAAAACAGGGGATAAAGTTTTAGACATTGCTGGTGGCACAGGAGATTTAGCACGAGCATTTGCGGCGAAAGTTGGCGATACAGGGCAAGTGGTATTGTCAGATATTAACGCCGCTATGTTAAATGAAGGACGCAAAAACTTAATCAACAAAGGGGTTACGGGGGTTGAGTTTGTGCAGTTAAGTGGCGAGCAAATTCCGTTTGCAGACAACAGTTTTGATTGCGTATCAATTGCTTTTGGTTTGCGTAATGTAACTGATAAAGACCAGTGTATTCGGGAAATGTATCGTGTTTTAAAGCCGGGGGGGTGTATGCTCATTCTGGAATTTTCTAAAACCAATATTGTGCCATTAGAAAAGTTTTACGATTTTTATTCGTTTAATGTGATGCCGAAACTTGGGAAATTTATCGCTAATGATGAAGAATCTTATCAATACCTAGCCGAGTCTATTCGCAAACACCCTGACCAAGAAACCCTTAAACAAATGGTATTAGATGCAGGCTTTGGTTTATGTGAATACCACAATTTATCAGGCGGAATTGTTGCCTTGCATAAGGGTATTAAGATCCCATAAGGCGACCGATGAAAACCTTAATTTTAGAAAATGCACTGAATCATTTATTATCAACACACCAAGTTGATATTAGCCCATTAGAGGGCAAAACTATTCGCTTGTCATTGCAAGATTTTCCGTTAGATGTTTATTTTATCTGCACCAATAATCGTTTTTTTGTTGTTACCAGCAGTGATGTTGTTGATGTGGAAATCACGCTAACGGTGAGCGCTTTTTCTGATTTGTTGAAAAAAACAGAATTGCACGATATGCTCAGGCAGGACAAAATTATTATCCATGGCGATGTAAAAACAGCACAGTTGTTAGTAGACATATTGCAACAACTTGATTTTGAAGAGGTGTTGTCTCAGTGGACGGGTGATATTATTGCTCATCAGGCGGGGAAAGTGATCAAACATTTGAAATCTAGTGATCGCCCAATATCGGCATTCAAAGACAAGATTGCCGCTATTTTAATCAATCCCAAGGTGGTGAAATAATGCGTAATTTGGCTCGATTTTTTAAAATTTTACGGGTTTTAATTTATTATCGTATTGATGCATTATTATTGTCCACATCGCTTTTAAGTCGTTTTAAGTTCTTACTTTATATCACGCCGTGGCATTATATTCCCAGAAAAAAACGCACCAGAGGGGAGCGCATTCGTTTGGCGCTTGAAGAACTTGGGCCGATTTTTATTAAATTTGGGCAAACGCTCTCCACACGCCCTGATTTGTTACCTAAGGATATTAGCGATGAACTGGTCAAATTGCAAGATGCTTGCCCTGCCTTTGACGGCAAACAAGCGCAAAAAATGATTGAAGCGTCATTGGGTGATAGCACAGAAGTGTTGTTCAAGGAATTTTCGATTGAGCCATTAGCCAGCGCGTCAATTGCACAAGTCCATACTGCAACAACACATAATGGCGACGATGTGGTGGTGAAAATAATCCGCCCAAAAGTAGGGGAAATAATTCAGCGTGACATTGCCTTAATGTTTGTTTTTGCTCAATTTTTTAATCAGTTTAAAATCAGTGAAAAAATCCGACCAACTGAGATTGTAAAAGAGTTTGAAGATATTATCTTGTTGGAATTAGACATGGCACGCGAGGCGAATAATGCACAACGCCTACGCGATAATTTTGCAGACTCAGATTTGCTGTATGTGCCCAAAGTGTATTGGGATTTATGCACAGCCGATGTGCTAACAATTGAACGAATTTATGGCACGCCAGTGGGTAATATTGCTCAGTTAAAGGCTGATAAGGTTGATATGAAACGCTTGGCAGAAGAGGGGGTGATTATCTTTTTTACCCAAGTATTTGTACACAATTTCTTTCATGCTGATATGCATCCAGGCAATATTTTTGTTGATAAAAATGGCCGTTATGCGGGCATTGATTTTGGCATTATGGGTGTCTTAGACGAGTCAGACAAAGATTTTTTGGCGGATATTTTTCTTGCATTTTTTAATCAAGATTATCACGGCGTGGCAAGTGCTTATATCGATTCGGGGTGGGCGAGTGCTAGCACCGATGTGCAGGCCTTTGAGCGTGCAATTGGTAGAATTTGTGCGCCGATGTTTGAGAAATCTTTGGATGAAATTTCGTTTGGACAAGTGTTAATGGATCTAATGGCTGAGGCAAAAAACTTTGATATTACCGTTCAACCGCAACTTTTGTTGTTGGATAAAACGCTATTAAATATTGAAGGATTGGGCAGGCAACTCTACCCAAAACTTGACTTATGGGCAACCGCCAAACCCTTTTTAGAAAACTTAATGCGTGAAAAGCACAGCTTAAAAAATACAGTTGAAAAATTTAAGAAACAAGTACCACAATTACTTAAAGACATACCAGAGTTGCCAACATTAACCATCAATGCACTGAAAAAATTGGACAAAGTGCAGGATTTCAACCGCCTTAGTGCGCAACAAACCGCACTTATTACTAAGCAACTAAAAATCAACCATAAAAAACAAACTGCGGCTATCTTTGCGGGTACTTTGACTGTCGTATCCAGTATTTTTATTTCTCAATCTTGGTGGATTGCTGGCAGTATTAGTGCTTTCTTCACATTTATATTTTGGCTAAAATCTAAATAAAACTCCTGTGAACCCCTACCTTCTATGTTTATACAAAGGTCTTTATATAAGGGTTTTGGATAAACTTTCATTCTTGGTGGTTTTCGGGTAAAATTCATCCCTTAATGCGTTTGGTCGCAAAACGCATTCAAGCAACATCCAAAAAAAATGGATGTTTTTTTATTTTTCAGAAAAGGAAGAAAAACATGAATATTACAATTAACGCCACAACGCGTAAAGACCAGGGGAAAGGTGCGAGCCGCCGCCTGCGTCATAATGAACAAATTCCTGCTATCATTTATGGTGCAGGCAAAGAACCCGATACAATCACACTAAATATCCATGAGATAACGCATCTTTTGGAAAATGAGGAAACTTATACCTCAATATTAGATTTAACGATTGATAAAAAAACACAGCCTGTGATTATCAAAGACTTGCAGCGTCATCCGGCTAAAAATTTGGTTACTCATGTAGACTTCTTGCGTATTGATATGAACAAGGAAATTGTTACTAACATTCCATTGCACTTTATGGGCGAAGAGGACAACGAAGCAATGCGTCTTGGTGCAATTCTTAACCAATTTGTTACTGCAATTGAAGTTTCTTGTTTGCCAGCAAATTTACCGAATTCTATTGAAGTTGATATTAGTAAACTTGGTATGGGTGACCATATCAGTCTAACAGGTATTAATATGCCAGAAGGCGTTACCATTATTGCACTAACACACGGTGATATTGAAGCGCACGATCAAAGTGTTGTTTCTGTTCAAGAGCCGAAGTTGATGTCTGAAGAGGCTCAAGTTGTTGATTCTGAGACTGAAGAAGGTGCAACTGAAGGTGGTGATGATAAGGCTGAAGATACTTCAGGTTCTTAAAAAAAGCATTTTTGCATAAATTTGATTGAGCGTTTATACACATACAAAAAGATCTGATGGCGATTAAATTGATTGTTGGCTTGGGTAATCCTGGTAAGGATTATCAAGCACATCGTCATAATGTTGGTTTTTGGTTTTGTGATGCGCTTGCACATTTATATGCGGGTATTTTTAAGAAAGAATCTAAGTTTTTTGGTGATGCGACGCAAGTCAATATTGCTGGTGCAAATGTTCGACTGTTAAAACCAGATACTTATATGAACGCTTCTGGTAAGTCAGTTCAAAGTATTGCTAAATTCTATCAAATAAATGCAGATGAAATTCTGATTGTGCATGATGAATTGGATCTTAATCCTGGGGTTGCTAAAATCAAATTTAGTGGCGGACATGGCGGGCACAATGGACTTCGTGATACGATTAAGGCCTTGGGTAGCAAAGATTTTTATCGACTTAGAATTGGCATTGGACACCCAGGTGACAAATCCAAGGTGGCAGATTTTGTTTTGCATGCACCTAACAAGTCTGAATTTGAGCCAATCCAAACGACTTTGGTTGACTCGCTTAATGTAATTGAACAGCTAACAAAAGGTGATGTTGACTCGGCAATGAAAGTGTTACACACACAAAAATAAGAAACAGAGGTAAAGAAATGGGATTTAAATGTGGTATTGTGGGCTTGCCCAATGTAGGAAAATCAACTTTATTTAATGCACTTACCCAAGCAGGGATTGAATCAGCAAATTATCCATTTTGCACTATTGAGCCTAATGTGGGCATTGTGCCAATGAATGACAAGCGCCTTGAGCAATTGGCTGAAATTGTGAATCCGCAAAAAATCTTGCCAACCACCATGGAGTTTGTGGATATTGCAGGCTTGGTTGAAGGTGCGTCAAAAGGCGAAGGGTTGGGCAATCAATTTTTAACCAATATTCGAGAAACAGATGCGATTGTGCATGTGGTTCGTGCATTTGATAACGATGATATTATCCATGTGGCTGGTAAAATTTCACCCCTTGATGATATTGAAATTATCAATACAGAATTGGTTTTGGCAGATTTGACTGCGGTTGAAAAACTGTATCAAAAAGCGATAAAAGGTGCCAAATCTGGGCAAAAAGATGGCTTGCCACTTAAAGCTCTATTGGAAAAAATTTTACCAGTGCTTGAAACAGGGGAAAGCGTCCGTACCTTGTCTTTTGATGATGAAGAAACAAAACTGTTAAAAGGCTTTCAACTACTCACTATTAAACCTGTGTTATATGTTGCCAATGTCAGCGAAGATGGCTTTAGCGATAATCCATATCTTGATAATATTCAAAAATTTGCACAAGCAGAGGGCGCACAAGTTGTGGCAATTTGTGCCGATGTTGAGGCAGAAATTTCTGAATTAGATGCAGAGGAAAAACAAGAATTTTTATCTGAGATGGGACAAGATGAATCAGGTTTGGACCGCCTTATTAAAGCAGGTTACAAGTTACTCGGATTGCAAACTTATTTTACCGCTGGCGTGCAAGAAGTGCGTGCTTGGACGATTAGCATTGGCGATAGCGCACCACAAGCAGCAGGCAAAATTCATGGAGACTTTGAAAAAGGTTTCATTCGTGCCGAAACTATTGCCTTTGATGACTTCATCGAATGCAAAGGTGAAAAAGGCGCTAAAGAAGTAGGGAAATTACGCTCAGAAGGCAAGGAATATATTGTCCAAGATGGCGATGTTGTCCATTTCTTATTTAATGTCTAACCTTGTTACCATGAAGAAATATTCCACACCCCACATATCCCGAAGCACAATTTTCCAATAGAGAACGGTCGTACGCCTCACTTTTTCAGCGTTAGTTAGAGTAATTTACTGCATTTTTCATACTTTCATTTTGTATTAAACATTGAGGTTTAAAAAATAGCTAATTCTATGCGCATTTGTTTCCTTGACTAGGTTTTTAAAATCTTCGTTATAAGAATATTTTAGAAGAAAGCGGGAGTTCTTTACAATATAAGGCAGATGGATGATTAACAAAATTCAATTTTTTCCCTAAAGGATAACCCAATTAGCGATTTTTTTTAAAGCAAGACTAAAACTGAGTTAAAAAATTGTCAAGTAAAAGAGTTCCAGCCAATTTTTATTGTTTACCGAGGACGATGAACACAGCACAATATTCATTGAGCCTTGCCTTAAATCTACACTAGACACATTACAATAACAAGACTTATCACCACTACTCAAGCACTAAGTTACCATAAGTCGCCATATTGCTCACCAAATTAGGATGATAATCAACACCCTCTAAGGTGATGGTTATCAAGATATTCTCTGCTCCAGTGCCATCGTGGTCAATCGTTAGTCTAGTGAAAATGTTATCTGCAGTACTATCAGCAGCGGAGGCTGTTACAAAATCACTTAGATAAGAAGCAGAGCCATATCCTATCAATAAGTCACTCAGGTCGATAACATCTAAATCATATTTATCGCCTACAACAAAGTCTTTGATCCAGTCGTTACCTGCATTTGTAAAGCCGTAATCAAAAGTATCACTACCTCCACCACCAGTTAAGATGTCATTGCCAGCACCGCCAATCAAAATATCGTCTGTGGTGCCTCCATTTAGGTTGTCGTTACCTCCTAAGCCGTGTATGGTGGTTTTTGCGCTAGTGGTAAAGAGTGTGTCACTTTGAGTATTGCTGCCTTGTATTGTTTTGCTGCCATCAAAAGTGCTAGCATCAATAGTCCAGTTGTAAGTGTCTATTAAATATTGTCTAGCAGTGGCATCAGTGTAATTTGCAATATCCCACACAACATCTCTCTGAATAGCAGTCTCTCCTGTGGTGGTATCAAGCTTTGCCCAACCACGCAAAGTGTTATCCATATTGGCAGTAGTCATTGAGGTTGTAACAAACATGTCTTCTGCATCTATTAAACTCGAAATATCCCAACTGCCAATGTCTTGATTAAAGGCGGTTGCTCCATAAAACATCTTATACATATTAATCGCCTTGCTAACATCCCAACTGCTAATATCTTGGTTAAAGGCGGCTGCTTTATTAAACATATATTTAGCAATGGTCATTTCGCCAACATCCCAACCGCCAATGTCTTGATTAAAAGTGGTTGCCTCATAAAACATCGATCCTGCATTAATCATATTGCTAACATCCCACTTGCCAATGTTTTGGTTGAAGCCAGGTGAATCACTAAATGCACCAAGTGCACTGCTTATATGAGACACATCCCAATTCGTTAAATCGGCATCAGCACCAACATGCCCTTCTAAATTGAAAAGTCTGGTTGCATTTTTAGTAGTGACAGTATTGGCATTGCCAGCGCTATCTGTAAAGGTATTTGCTGCAACGGTAATGGCAACATTCCTATGTATTCCACCTAGACTTGGGGTTACTTTAATGGTGTATTGAGTTGCACTTACTCTGGTAAATGAACCTAGGTCAATAGTGCCATTGACAATATCAATGTCATCTACGGTAAATGTTCCATATCCAATGGTTTCATTAAAATTAAATGTGATTATTTTATTAACGGCATGCCTGCCACCACTACCTGTAATCGTTAGGATCGGTTTGACAGTTCCAAGCACCAAGTTACCATTAGCAATCATATCATCCAATAAATTAGCCCTATAAGCAATATTTCCTAAAATAATGGTTACTGGACTATTAAGCTCTCCAGCGCCATCATGGTCAATAGTCAATTTCGTGCTAGCACCATCAGCAGTTGCTGTTATAAAATCACTCAAATTAGAAGTAGATTCATACCCTATCAACAAGTCTTTAAGGTCAACAATATCTGCATCAGCATTTGTGTTTATGTCTCCTACAGTAAAGTCACCAATAAGGTCATTGCCTGCGTTTTCAAAGCCGTAATCAAAGGTATCTCTACCACCTTCACCAATTAAGGTGTCGTTGCCAGCACCGCCAACTAAGGTGTCATCTGTGGTACCGCCAATCAGTGTGTCGTTGCCACCTAAGCCGTGTAGTGTGGTTTTTGCTCTAGTTGTAGCAAATGTGTCGGAGGTGGCAGTGCCCTGTATCGTCTTACTACCATCAAAAGTGCCGTCATTAATAGTCCAGTTATAGGTATTTATTAAATATTGTCTAGCGGTGGCATCGGTGTAGTTTGCGATGCCCCACTCAACATTGTTCTGAATGGCAGTTTCTCCTGTAGTAGTATCAAGCTTTGCCCAGCCACGCAAAGTATTGTCCATATTGGTGACATTCATGCTCCAATCTCTAAAAAACATATGGCCTGCATTTGTTAAACTCGAAATATCCCAACTACCAAAGTTTTGATTCGTATCGTGTGCCGAATAGAACATTTCGAACATATTGACCACTTTGCTAACATCCCAACTACTAAAGTTTTTATTGGTGAAGCGTGAAGACTTAAACATACGAGACATATTAACCACATTGCTAACATCCCAACTGCGAATGTTTTGTCCAAGTCTATCATTATAAAATGCATTACTTGCATCTGTTACATGAGACACATCCCACATTGTTATATCAGTATTATCGTATCCAGAGGAATTCGGTTCAGACTTAAGATCAATCCGCTCTCCTAAACGATTAATTCTAGTCTCATTCTTAGCAACAACAGTATTAACATTACCAACAATATCCGCAAAAGCGCCTGCTGCAACCGTAATGGCAACATTAGAATGCTTTCCGCCTAGGTTTGGGGTTACTTTAATGGTGTATTGAGTTTCATTGATTTTGGTTAATGAGCCTGCATTAATTGTGCCGTTGATAATGTCAATATCATCTACGGTAAATGAGCCATCTTTGATGGCTTTACTAAAATTAAATGTGATTGTGTTGGCGGCGCTATCTTTGCCACCACTGCCGCTAATAAGTAGGGTTGGTCCGGCGGCATCAAGTACTAAGTTGCCGTTAGCAATCAAATCATTTAATAAGTGGGTGTTGTAAGTAATATTTTTTAAGGTAATGGTTACTGGGCTGTTAAGTGTGCCAGTGCCGTCATGGTCGATAGTCAACTTGGTGCCAACGGTGTTAGTGGTGGCAGCAGCGGTGACAAAGGCGTTTAGATTGGAAGTGGTGCTATATCCGATTAACAAATTGCTAAGGTCGATAACATCTGCGCTGGTGTTGGTATTTATATTGCCTACGGTAAAGTCGGTAATGGTGTCGTTGCCTGCGTTTTCAAAGCCGTAATCAAAGATGTCTCTGCCACCTGCACCGGTTAAGGTGTCGTCGCCTGAGCCACCGACTAAGGTGTCATTTGTGGTGCCGCCAATTAGTGTGTCGTTACCGCCTAAGCCGTGGAGTATAGTTTTTGTGCTGGTTGTGTTCAGTGTGTTGCTGGCAGCAGTGCCTTGTGTTGCTATGTAGCGGTCAAAACTGCCCATATTAATGGTCCAGTTGTAGGTGTCTATTAAATATTGTTTGGCGGTGGCATCGGTGTATTGTGCAATGCCCCAAATAACATTTCTTTGAATGGCGCTTTCCCCTGCACTGGTGTCAAGTTTTGCCCAGCCGCGTAAAATATTATCCATGTTGTCGATGCTGATTGCGGTGTCATCAAGCATCCACTCTGCGTATTCTAAATTTGAAATATCCCAGTTGCTAATGTTTTGGTTAAAGGCGCTTGCGGCATTAAACATCGCATGCATACTGATCACTTTGCTGACATCCCAGTTGCTAATGTTTTGGTTAAAGGTGCTTGCACCTCTAAACATCTGAAGCATACCGGTTATCTTGCTGACATCCCAATTGCCAATGTCTTGGTTAAAGCTGGTGTTAATGAATGCATTGCTGGCATTGTTGGCATGTGATACATCCAAATCTGTTAAGTTGTTACTATTGACATTAAGCCAATCTTTTAAATCGCTAATTTCAGTTGTATTTTTAGCAATGGCAGTATTGACATTACCTGCAAGGTCTTCAAAGGTGCCCGCTGCCACTGTGATGGCAACATTGGCATGCTGTCCGCTAGGGCTTGGGGTGACTGTCATGGTGTATTGGTTGGCACTGACTTTGGTCATTGAACCTGCGTTAATCACGCCATTGACAACACTAACATCATAGGCGGTAAATGAGCCGTCTTTGATGGCTTCATTAAAGTTAAATGTGATGGTGTTACTGGCAGTATCTCTACCGCCATTGCCTGTAATTATTAGAGCAGGTCCAATGGACTCAAGTATTAAGTTGCCATTGGCAGCCATATTATTCAACAAATTGGCGTTGTAGGCAACATTGGATAAAGTGATGGTAACGAGGGCATTAAGTGCTTCTGTGCCACCGTAGTTAATGGTTAGTTTGGTGCCAGTACCAGCGGCAGTGGCTGTTATAAAATCACTCAGATAAGAAGTGGATTTACATCCTATCAATAAGTCGCTAAGGTCGATAGTGTCTGCGTTGGCATTTGTCCTGATGTTTCCGACGGTAAAGTCGGTGATGGTGTCATTGCCTGCATTTTTAAAACCGTAATCAAAGGTGTCATTGCCATTGCCACCAGTTAAGGTGTCGTCGCCTGCACCACCGACTAAGGTGTCATCTGTGGTACCGCCAATTAGGATATCGTTACCGCCTAAGCCATGTAGTGTGGTTTTTATGCTGGTTGTGGTGAGTGTGTTGGCAGTGGCAGAGCCTTGTATTGTCTTGCTACCATCAAAAGTGCCAACTTTGATAGTCCAGTTGTAGGTGTTTATTAAATATTGTCTGGCAGTGGCATCGGTGTAGTTTGCAATGCTCCATACAACATTTCTTTGAATGGCAGTCTCTCCTGTAGCGCTATCAAGTCTTGCCCAACCACGCAAGGTGTTGTCCATATTGGCGCTGGTCATTGCTAGGGTATTGGTGAACATGTGATTTGCATTGGTTAAACTTGAGATGTCCCAGTTGCCAATGTCTTGATTAAAGGCGTATGCGTCAAAAAACATTCTATACATACTGGATACTTTGCCAGTGTCCCAATTGCCAATGTCTTTATTAAAGACACTGGCGCTTAAAAACATCTCAGACATATGGGCTACTTGGTCAACTTGCCAATTGCCAATGTCTTGGTTAAAGGCGCTTGCATAGGCAAACATCTTGTACATATTAGTTGCGCTACCCATTTGCCATTTGCCAATGTTTTGGTCAAAGGTGGTGGCTCTATAAAATGCATAACTTGCATCGCTTGCATAAGACACATCCCAATGCGTTAAATCCACATCAGAACTGCTACTATTAATGTTAAACCAATTTTTTAAATTGCTAATTGTGGTTGTGTTGCTAGTAAGGGTGGCATTGGTATTACCTGCAATATCTGCAAAGGTGTTTGCACCAACTATGATGGCAACATTGGCGTGTTCTCCTCCTAGGCTTGGGATTGCGATAACGCTGTATTGGGTTGCACTTATTTTGGTAAATGAGTTTGCATTGAGGGTGCCATTTATAATGTCAATATCACCAATGGTAAATGATCCGTCTTTGATGGCTTCGCTAAAATTAAAGGTGATGGTGTTGGAGGTGTATTTGCCACTACTGCCTGTAATCGTTAGAGTGGGTCGAATGCTTTCAAAGATTAAGTTGCCATTGGCAACCATATTGTTTAACAAATCGGTGTTATATTCAATACCCTCTAAGGTAATGGTTACCAAGATATCCTCTGCTCCAGTGCCGTCATGGTCAATCACCAGTCTGGTGAAAATATCATTTGCAGTACTATTAGCAGCGGAGGCGGTTACAAAATCACTTAGATTGGAAGTGGCACTATACCCTATCAATAAGTCTTTAAGGTCTATAACATCTGCATTGTCGCTTGTTCCCATGGTGAAGTCTTTGATCCAGTCGTTACCTGCATTTGTAAAGCCGTAATCAAAGGTGTCATTGCCAGCACCACCCGTTAAGATGTCATTGCCAGCACCGCCAATCAAAATATCGTTTGTGGCACCTCCATTTAGGTTGTCGTTACCTCCTAAGCCGTGTATGGTGGTTTTTGCGCTAGTGGTAGAGAGCGTGTCATTTTGAGTATTGCTGCCTTGTATCGTCTTTTTGTCATCAAAGGTGTCAGCATTAATATTCCAGTTATAGGTGTCTATTAAATATTGTCTGGCAGTGGCATCGGTGTAGTCTGCAATGCCCCATACAACATTGTTCTGAAGGGCGGTTTCTCCTGCGGCGGTATCAAGCCTTGCCCAGCCACGCAAGGTGTTATCCATATTGGCAACTGTTATGGCACTGTGCTTAAACATATCTTGTCCGTTGGTTAAACTTGAAACATCCCAACTGCCAAGGTCTTGGTTAAAGGTGCTTTTGAAGGCAAACATTCTGTACATACTGGTTACACTGCTAACATTCCAAAAGCCGATGTCTTGGTTAAAGGCAGTGGCGTTTTCAAACATTCGATTCATATTGACTACATTGCCAACATTCCAATTACCGATGTCTTGGTTAAAAGATGTGGCATTGAGGAACATACTTTGCATATTGACTACATTGCCAACATTCCAATGTCCGATGTCTTGTTTAAAGGTGGTGGCATTAAAAAATGCTTGTATTGCACTGCCTGCATGGGACACATCCCAATTTGTTAAATCAACATCAAAGCCGTTGCCATCAATATCAATGTGATTGCTTAGTTGAAAAAGTTTGGTGGTGTTTTTAGCAGTGATATTAGTATTGCCAGCCAAATCTACCAAAGTGTTGGCTGCAATTGTGATGGCAATATTGTCATGTTGCCCCCCTAGGCTTGGGGTAACGATAATGCTGTATTGGGTTGCGCTTATTTTGGTTAATGAATCTGGGGTAATAATACCATTGACAATGATGATGTCATCTATGGTAAATGACCCATCTTGAATGGCTTCACTAAAATTAAAAGTGACTTCACTGCCGCCAGTACCGCCACTACCTATGATTGTTAGTGTGGGTGCTTGTGTGTCAATGTGAATTTCATTGTTGCTGGTATCGGTGATTTTGTTGCCTGCTGCATCGGTTATGGTGGCAACTACACTGTAGTCGCCATCAGTGAGTGCTGTTAAAGTGCCACTGATTGGGTTGATGTTCAAATCAACACGCCAAACACCATTACTATTTGGAACGGCGTTGTAAGTTGCACCAGAGATGGTTACACTTAGGCTTTCACCGGTGGCAAGTGCGGCGTTGGTGCCCATTGTGCCTGTAATTATTGGCAAGGTGTTGTTGGTGATAAGTGTGTCAACTTGTGGTGCTACGGTGTTAACAACAAGGCCTATTGTGGTTCCTAGCAATTGAACAGCATCAATTTCATTAAAGACATCGGTGCTGTCGCCAACTGTTAAGCGAATGGTGTTTGATGAGTAGTCAAGTTTGTTGTTAAGTGAGATTTTTGTGTTGCTAACCTGACCTTCGACAACACCTGACATGATGCCCCCTGTTTCGGCGCCATTAGATTTGGCATAAACTATTACAAAGACACCTTCTCTCATTACCTCTACTTTACTAATGGTTCCTGCATTGTATGTTTCTCTAACGATAATATCTTTGATATAAACCGATTGGTCGTAGGTTAGGATGAGCGTGTTTGCTTTGGCTCTGTCACTGGTGTTTTCTGCCCATGCATTTTTATGTTCGGCCTGAGAATCGCCGACATTTAATCCAGTATCGGGTGCACCTTCTACTTTGTTGTCGCTATAAGAGTCTAGGCTCCATTGGCTACTGGCCACAGTTGTTTTGGCCCATTGCATACTATCATTTGTAATGGCAGGTGTTGTTAGTGAGGCGTTATAACCTATATTATTTTTAAGTGTGCCGCCTGCTAAGAGTAATGCATCAACGCCAGCGGTAATATTGCCAGTGGGGTTGCTGTCGCCAGAAACAATGGTGTAGTTGAAGACCAAAGTAGTGCTAGAGGGGCTTGAGGTGTAAGTAGCGGTTTTTTCTACACCGCCTATGTTAATCGTATAAGTAGGTGTGCCAGTTACCACAACGGCCTCATCCATCGTTAGGGTAACAACAATTTTATCGCCTATACCCAGTGTGCTTGTCTTGGCGGTGCCAGTGGCGTTTGTTGCGGTAATTACTACGGTGCTAACTGTAGGTACATTACTGTCAATGGTAATCTCATTGTGGCTGGTGTCATTGATGCTGTTGCCTACTAGGTTGGTTACAGTGGCAACCACGCTGTAGTTGCCATCAGTGAGTTGTATTAAGGTGCCGTTGGTGGCGGGTGTGCTTAAATCAATGTGCCAAATGCCTTGGTCATTTGGGATAGCACTATAAGTGGCACCAGAGATAGTCACACTTAGGCTTTCACCAGTGGCAAGTGCGGCGTTGGTGCCTGTTGTGCCTGTAATTATTGGTGTGGTGTTATTGGTAATGAGTGTGTTAACTGTTGGTGCTGTTGGAGGGGTGGTGTTTAGTGTAAAGGCTTGAGTGGCATCACTTGTATTGCCAGCAATATCTGTTACAACTACTTTCACTGAATAATTGCCATCTTTGTTGCTGGTGGTGATATAAGTGGTGTATTCTGCTGCTGTCATGGTAGCAAGTGGTGTTCCGTTGTTTTTGGTAACAATGTAGGTTAAGGTTGCATCGTTTGCTACATTGGTCACTGTTAATCTGCCATTGTTGGTAATGCCGTCGTTGTTTAAGCCAGTGTCTGTAAAGGTAAGTGTTGGCGCTGCTAGGGGTGTGGTGTCTAGGGTAAATGTTTTAGTAACATTGCTTGTATTGCCAGCAATATCTGTTGTGACTATTGTTACTGAATAGTTGCCGTCTTTATTGTCTCCAGTTATGTAGGTGTTATACTCTTCTGCTGTCATGGTAAGAGGGTCTTCATTGTTTTTGGTAACAAGGTAAGTAATGGTGTTGTCGTTTGATGCATTGGTAACGGATAATTTGCCATTCTTGGTAATGTTATCGTTGGCGAGTAGTCCGGTGTCTGTAAAGGTAAATACTGGTGTTTCTGGGGGAGTGGTGTCTAAGGTAAATGTTTTGGTTATGCTGCTTGTATTGCCAACAATGCTGGTTGCGACTATGGTTACCGAATAGTCACCGTCTCTATTGTTTTCAGCAATGTAAGTGTTATACGCTTCTATTGTCATGGCAACAGGATCTGCATCGTCTTTGGTAACAAGGTAAGTGATGCTGGTGTTGTTTGATGTATTGATAACAGGCAATTCACCATTTTTGGTAATACCATCGTCACTTGATGAACCCGTGTCTGTAAAGGCAAGTATGGGGGTTGCTGGAGGGGCGGTGTTTAAGGTAAAGGTTTTGGTAACTTGGCTGGTGTTGCCTACCGTGTCTGTTATAACCACTTCTACTGAATAGTCGCCGTCTTTGTTGCTTCCAGTAATGTAGGTGTCATATTCTTCTACTGTTAGGGTAATGGGGCTTTCGTTGTTTTTGGTAACAAGGTAAGTGACAGTGTCGTCGTTTGATGCATTGGTAACGGGTAATTTGCCATTGTTAGTAATGTTGTCGTCATTTAAACCTGTGTCTGTGAAGTTAAATGTTGGTGTTGCTGGAGCGACGGTATCAATTGTTACTGCTGCTGTTGTTACGCCTTGACCTGTAACACTGCTATTGTTGCTATTGTTGCCATTGTTGTTACTGTTGTTATTATTACCAGCAAGATTAACGGTTACTGTGTAACTGCCGTCATTAAGTTGTGAAGTCCAGGTGGCGTTATTGGCTAATGTCCAAGTGCTGTTATCGGCACTTGTAATGATATTTGGGAGGTTGGAGTCAAGTGTATAAGTAGAGTCTGTACCTTTTTGTTTGAAGACGATACTGGTAATGCTTAAGTTGGTTATTGTGCCAATGATATTAACTGTGCCACTTAAAGTGGCTGTTGCCAGTTCACTGCTGTTGATATAATTGTCATCGCCAATATTGTTCCAAGTCACTGAGGTGGATAAGCCGATATCTGTTGCCAATACTTTAACCACTTGTCTGGTCTCATTGCCTGCACTATCGGTGGCAACAATAGTAACATTGTGATTTTCTATTTGAGTTTGTTTTTCTTGATATTTTAATTCACCGGTATCGTGCTTAATCGTAAACTTGTTATTTTGATTGCCATCTAAAGTGTAAGTGACTGGAGTGTCGTCTGTTGCTACGGCTGTGTATATTATTTCTGAAATGGCTGTGTTTATTTCGACCTGAACCGTAGTTGTGCTGGTAAATACAGGACCTGTGGTGTCGACTATAATGGTTGCGGTGTTTTCAGCAATGCTTGAGACATTGCCAGCGATATCGGTTTGTTTAATCTGAATGGCATTCTTAGCGTAAGTGCCTTCATCTAGCGTAAAACTATGACCTGTGCCATCAATAAAGTTGGTGCCGCCATCAACAGAGTATTGCCAAGTGGCACCGGGTTCTAGTTTTTCAACGGTTATTGTGTTGTTATTGGTAATGCCATCATTATCTGATGAACCTGTATCTGTCAACTTAAAGATGGGTGTTGGAGAGTTGGTGTCTAAGGTAAATGTTTTGATTGCATTACTGGTATTGCCAACTGTATTTGTAACAACCACTAGCACAGAGTAATTGCCATCTTTATTGTCCCCAGTAATGTAGGCTATATATTCGGCTGCTGTCATGGTGGCCAGTGGCTCTTCGCTGTCTTTGGTAACAATGTAGGTTATGGTGTCGTCATCTGATACATCGGTAACAGTCAATTGGCCATTGTTGGTGATGTGATCGCTTGTTAATCCGCTGTCTTTTTGTAAAGTGACTATTGGCGAACTTGGGGGAGTGTGGCTTAATGTAAAGGTTAGTGTGTTACTGCGAATACTGATATTACCTGCGTTGTCTATGTCGGTAATAGCAAGTGTGTAAGTGGCTTCATCTGCATTTGCCATATAGGCAATATAGCTTTCTTCATTGGTAACATTGGTAACTTCGACATCGCCTTTTTTTAAGTGATAAGTGCGAGTGCCGTTTACTTCAAGAACTGAGATGGCAACTGCACCGTCTTTGGTGATATTGGGCGTGTTGTTTGTGCTATTCGTTAAAGCAACAGTAGGTTGGGTTGGGGCAATTGTGTCAATTGTTGTTGTTAAGGTGCCTGAGCCTTCAATTGTGGTACTGTCGCTATTGCCAGAGAGGTTAACGACAATGGTGTAATCGCCGTTAATCAGTTTTGAGGCCCAAGTGTCATCATGAGTTAAAGTCCAAGTGTTGTTGTTATCGACATTGGGGAGGTTGGTGTTGATTTCATGAACGGTATTGCCATTTTTTTTGAAGACAATGCTGGCAATGCTGATTGAGTCAACGGTACCAGTAACAAAAACTGTGCCGCTTAAAGTAACTGTTGTTAGGTCACTAGTGCCGATAATGTTGTCATTATTGCTAATATTGCCCCACACAATGGAAGTAGTCAAACCAATATCTTGTACTGAGACAGTAATAAGTTGTTCTGTGGTATTGCCTGCGTTATCGGTGGCAATAATGGTAGCCATATCGTTGTTATGTGCTGATGTTTGTAGGGTTTTGTAGGTTACTTTTCCAGTGTCGGCGTTGATCTTAAATTTACTGCTTGTTGCCTCTTTTAGGCTATAAGTAATGCCATTATCTGCATTGCCACCCTTTAGATTGATTGCTTGGGCGTCATAAACAGGGGTTGTAATGGGGGTGTTGGTGGCGATATTGATTATAGTGGGAAGTGATAGCTCAAATGTGGGGACTGTGGTGTCCACTGTGATGACCTTGGTGTTTGATAGGGTTACTTTTTTGTCAGCATCAGTTGCTGTTGCGATGATACTGACGGTTTTGCCTTCTATGGCAGTAATGTCGGCATTTGTTAAGGTGTAATGCCAAGTTGTGCCTGAGACACTTGTATTTTTGTCTCTGCCATTAATAGACAGTACAACAGTGCTGCCAGCTTTTACTGTGCCGGTGATGCTTGTGTTGTCTTTTTCAGAAAAGTTAATGACATCATCTGTAGCCACTGTTGCAATTACTGGCATAACCTCTATTGCCTGCAGGTTGTTAAAGTGGTCGTTGGGCACCATGTCATATCTTATATCTGCCATGGCCTCTGCCTTTCTGAGTTCCATTCTCATGTTATTATCGGCAATGTTGACCTTTGTAGTACTTGTGTTTGCATTGACAATGTCAATGGCATCAGCAATGTCTTTATTAATATCGCTGGTACTTATGGTGTTGTTGTGTTCTTTGGCATTTTTTTCAAAATAAGAAACAATGGCCAGTGCTTTGCCATAGGCATTACCAGCAACGACTTCTCCCTTGTTGTTGATAACGGTTTTAACCATTTCCGTGGTGACATCACCAAATATGTTAAAGACTTCTCCTACTTGGGCATTAATACTAGCAACAAGTTCTTCGGTAAGACTTGTTTCTTTGTCCATGATTTTGGCAGCAATATCGGTTAATGGTGTGATATTGACTTTTGTATTATTAGATTGAATGACAATAATTGCTTTTAAATCACTGTTTAAGTCTTCGGCAATACCTGAAGCTTCGCTTATATAATCTGCAGTGGTTGTGGTATCTGTTAATTCAAGGGTAACAATCGTACCTTGGCTATATAACTTGTTTAAGGTAATGGTAAATTTACCATTGTCGTCAACGACAAATTTTTCAGAAATGGCAGTTCCATCAACAAAAGCCTGAATCTTTAAACTGTTGCTAGTAACTAACCCCAGATTAACATCACCTGTAATGAGTGTTTTATTCTCATTATCGCCACCACCACTACCACCACTGCCACTACCGCTGTCGCTACCACTACCCACAACAACAGCCGCAATGGCAACAGCCGCAACTGCAGCTACGATTCCCATATTAGCAGTAATCATATCTTCAAATGAAGTAACAACATCCTTTGAACTTTGATTGTCATCTGCACTTACTGCACTAGATTCTGTAGCAATAATAGATTGTTCGCCATAAAAATACACAATTTGTGTACCGTCTTCTAAAGTGAAGAAAACATCGGCAACAATATAATAAAGTCCACCGTCTTCAGCAGGAAGAGAAACTAAGCAAGATAAATCAGTTGTGCAAACTTCAAAATAATTATCAAATATAATAACACTGTCTTCTAGCGTTACTTCTAAATCATCGCCGATTTTTTTGGCAATTAAGTTTAACTTGTTAGTGTTAAAGTCTTCGGTGTTTAATTGATAAACTGTACCTGCTTGGACTTGAATGTGTTGTTTACCTGGGGTGGTGGTGATGACTTCTTGGTTGAGTTGGGTGGCGATTTTTTGTGCTTTGGTTTGTAGTGTTGCAACTTGCTTTGGTGTTTCTACTTGCATGTTTCTTTCCTCTGGGTTTTTACTTTTTTACTTTTTTATATTGTTTAACTTAAATTAAATTTTCTTCTAAGGTTAGAGGAGGTTTAATTGAAAGCTTTGCGTGAGTTGGATAATTACACAAAGACCTTAGACCATTATACAATAACTTTTTTATAGTATTGCACAAAGCCTAAATTCAAAGGTAGGATTTGGCGATAATTTTCTTTACTTAAAAGACCTCTGTATTAGACATAAATATTAATTAAAGCCCAAATTTTGTTCAATATCCATGTCTAATACAGGGGTTTCACCAAGGTTTGAAAAGTATTGACGAAAAAACGATGGATAAAACATTAATTTTCTGCCCCATTAAAAAAGAGTTTCAGCCAATTTTCATTGCCTTTTACCCAAGGTAGTTTTTATTGTTTACCGAGGACAATGAACAAAGCGCAATATTTTTATTGAACTTTGCCTTAAATCTACACTAGACACATTACAATAATAAGACTTATCTCCACTACTCAAGCACTAAGTTACCATAAGTCGCCATATTACTCACCAAATTAGGATGATAATCAACACCCTCTAAGGTGATGGTTATCAAGATATTCTCTGCTCCAGTGCCATCGTGGTCAATCGTTAGTCTGGTGAAAATGTTATCTGCAGTACTATCAGCAGCGGAGGCTGTTACAAAATCACTTAGATAAGAAGCAGAGCCATATCCTATCAATAAGTCACTCAGGTCGATAACATCTAAATCATATTTATCGCCTACAACAAAGTCTTTGATCCAGTCGTTACCTGCATTTGTAAAGCCGTAATCAAAAGTATCACTACCTCCACCACCGGTTAAGATGTCATTGCCAGCACCGCCAATCAAAATATCGTCTGTGGTGCCTCCATTTAGGTTGTCGTTACCTCCTAAGCCGTGTATGGTGGTTTTTGCGCTAGTGGTAAAGAGTGTGTCACTTTGAGTATTGCTGCCTTGTATTGTTTTACTGCCATCAAAACCATCAAAATCAACCTTTATTCTATTTACACTATCATAAGTGACAGCCTCAATAGTCCAGTTATAGGTGTCTATTAAATATTGTTTGGCAGTGGCATCAGTGTAGTTTGCAATATCCCACGCAACATCTCTCTGAATAGCAGCCTCTCCTGCGACGATATCAAGTTTTGCCCAGCCACGCAAAGTGTTATCCATATTGGCAGTAGTCATTGAGGTTGTAACAAACATACCTTCTGCATCTGTTAAACTCGAAATATCCCAACTGCCAAGGTTTTGATTAAAGGCGGTTGCCTCATAAAACATCCATCTCGCAGTAGCCAGTTTGCTAACATCCCAACTGTCAATGTCTTGGTTGAAGGAGACTGTACCTCTAAACATACTTTTAGCATTGGTCATTCTGCCAACATCCCAACTGCCAATGTCTTGATTAAAAGTGGTTGCCCCATAAAACATCGATTCTGCATTAATCATATTGCTAACATCCCACTTGCCAATGTTTTGGTTAAAGCTATATGCCTCATCAAATGCAGCAGATGCATTGCTTACATGGGACACATCCCAGTTCGTTAAATCGGCATCAACATCAACATCCTTCCCTAAATTGAAAAGGCTGGTTGTGTTTTTAGTAATGATAGTATTAGTATTACCAGCACTATCTGTAAAGGTATTTGCTGCAACTGTGATGGCGATATTACCATGTGTTCCGCCTAGACTTGGGGTTACCTTGATGGTGTATTGAGTTGCACTTACTCTGGTAAATGAACCTGGATTAATAGTGCCATTGACAATATCAATATCATCTACGGTAAATGATCCATATCCAATAGTTTCATTAAAATTAAATGTGATTATTTTATTAACGGCATGCCTGCCACCACTACCTGTAATCGTTAGGATCGGTTTGACAGTTCCAAGCACCAAGTTACCATTAACAACCATATCATCCAATAAATTAGCCCTATAAGCAATATTCCCTAAAATAATGGTTACTGGACTATTAAGTTCTCCAGCGCCATCATGGTCAATAGTCAATTTCGTGCTAGCATCATCAGCAGTTGCTGTTATAAAATCACTCAAATTAGAAGTAGATTCATACCCTATCAACAAGTCTTTAAGGTCAATAATATCTGCATCAGCATTTGTGTTTATGTCTCCTACAGTAAAGTCACCAATAAGGTCATTGCCTGCGTTTTCAAAGCCGTAATCAAAGGTATCTCTACCACCTTCACCAATTAAGGTGTCGTTGCCAGCACCGCCAACTAAGGTGTCATCTGTGGTACCGCCAATCAGTGTGTCGTTACCACCTAAGCCGTGTAGTGTGGTTTTTGTGCTAGTTGTAGCAAATGTGTTGGAGGTGGCAGTGCCCTGTATCGTCTTATTGCCATCAAAAGTGCCAATATTAATAGTCCAGTTATAGGTGTCTATTAAATATTGTCTGGCAGTGGCATCGGTGTAGTTTGCGATGCCCCACTCGACATTGCTTTGAATGGCAGTCTCTCCTGCGGTAGTATCAAGTTTTGCCCAGCCACGCAAAGTATTGTCCATATTAGTGACATTCATGTCCTCATTTTTAAGAAACATACGACCTGCATTTGTTAAACTTGAAATATCCCAACTGCCAAAGTTTTGATTCATAGTGTATACCCAATAGAACATTTCAAACATATTGACCACTTTGCTAACATCCCAACTGCTAAGGTCTCTATTGGTGTAGTGCGATTCATTAAACATTTGATGCATATTAACCACATTGCTAACATCCCAACTGCCAATATCTTGTCTAAGGGTATTACTATAAAATGCACTACTTGCATCTGTTACATGGGACATATCCCACATTGTTATATCAGTATTATCGTATGCAGGGTTATCCGGATCAGTCTCAAGATCAATCCACTTTGCTAAATAATTAATTCTAGTCTCATTCTTAGCAACAGCAGTATTAACATTACCAACAATATCCGCAAAAGCGCCTGCTGCAACCGTAATGGCAACATTAGAATGCTTTCCGCCTAGGTTTGGGGTTACTTTAATGGTGTATTGAGTTTCATTGATTTTGGTTAATGAGCCTGCATTAATTGTGCCGTTGATAATGTCAATATCATCTACGGTAAATGAGCCATCTTTGATGGCTTTACTAAAATTAAATGTGATTGTGTTGGCGGCGCTATCTTTGCCACCACTGCCGCTAATAAGTAGGGTTGGTCCGGCGGCATCAAGTACTAAGTTGCCGTTAGCAATCAAATCATTTAATAAGTGGGTGTTGTAAGTAATATTTTTTAAGGTAATGGTTACTGGGCTGTTAAGTGTGCCAGTGCCGTCATGGTCGATAGTCAACTTGGTGCCAACGGTGTTAGTGGTGGCAGCAGCGGTGACAAAGGCGTTTAGATTGGAAGTGGTGCTATATCCGATTAACAAATTGCTAAGGTCGATAACATCTGCGCTGGTGTTGGTATTTATATTGCCTACGGTAAAGTCGGTAATGGTGTCGTTGCCTGCGTTTTCAAAGCCGTAATCAAAGATGTCTCTGCCACCTGCACCGGTTAAGGTGTCGTCGCCTGAGCCACCGACTAAGGTGTCATTTGTGGTGCCGCCAATTAGTGTGTCGTTACCGCCTAAGCCGTGGAGTATAGTTTTTGTGCTGGTTGTGTTCAGTGTGTTGCTGGCAGCAGTGCCTTGTGTTGCTATGTAGCGGTCAAAACTGCCCATATTAATGGTCCAGTTGTAGGTGTCTATTAAATATTGTTTGGCGGTGGCATCGGTGTATTGTGCAATGCCCCAAATAACATTTCTTTGAATGGCGCTTTCCCCTGCACTGGTGTCAAGTTTTGCCCAGCCGCGTAAAATATTATCCATGTTGTCGATGCTGATTGCGGTGTCATCAAGCATCCACTCTGCGTATTCTAAATTTGAAATATCCCAGTTGCTAATGTTTTGGTTAAAGGCGCTTGCGGCATTAAACATCGCATGCATACTGATCACTTTGCTGACATCCCAGTTGCTAATGTTTTGGTTAAAGGTGCTTGCACCTCTAAACATCTGAAGCATACCGGTTATCTTGCTGACATCCCAATTGCCAATGTCTTGGTTAAAGCTGGTGTTAATGAATGCATTGCTGGCATTGTTGGCATGTGATACATCCAAATCTGTTAAGTTGTTACTATTGACATTAAGCCAATCTTTTAAATCGCTAATTTCAGTTGTATTTTTAGCAATGGCAGTATTGACATTACCTGCAAGGTCTTCAAAGGTGCCCGCTGCCACTGTGATGGCAACATTGGCATGCTGTCCGCTAGGGCTTGGGGTGACTGTCATGGTGTATTGGTTGGCACTGACTTTGGTCATTGAACCTGCGTTAATCACGCCATTGACAACACTAACATCATAGGCGGTAAATGAGCCGTCTTTGATGGCTTCATTAAAGTTAAATGTGATGGTGTTACTGGCAGTATCTCTACCGCCATTGCCTGTAATTATTAGAGCAGGTCCAATGGACTCAAGTATTAAGTTGCCATTGGCAGCCATATTATTCAACAAATTGGCGTTGTAGGCAACATTGGATAAAGTGATGGTAACGAGGGCATTAAGTGCTTCTGTGCCACCGTAGTTAATGGTTAGTTTGGTGCCAGTACCAGCGGCAGTGGCTGTTATAAAATCACTCAGATAAGAAGTGGATTTACATCCTATCAATAAGTCGCTAAGGTCGATAGTGTCTGCGTTGGCATTTGTCCTGATGTTTCCGACGGTAAAGTCGGTGATGGTGTCATTGCCTGCATTTTTAAAACCGTAATCAAAGGTGTCATTGCCATTGCCACCAGTTAAGGTGTCGTCGCCTGCACCACCGACTAAGGTGTCATCTGTGGTACCGCCAATTAGGATATCGTTACCGCCTAAGCCATGTAGTGTGGTTTTTATGCTGGTTGTGGTGAGTGTGTTGGCAGTGGCAGAGCCTTGTATTGTCTTGCTACCATCAAAAGTGCCAACTTTGATAGTCCAGTTGTAGGTGTTTATTAAATATTGTCTGGCAGTGGCATCGGTGTAGTTTGCAATGCTCCATACAACATTTCTTTGAATGGCAGTCTCTCCTGTAGCGCTATCAAGTCTTGCCCAACCACGCAAGGTGTTGTCCATATTGGCGCTGGTCATTGCTAGGGTATTGGTGAACATGTGATTTGCATTGGTTAAACTTGAGATGTCCCAGTTGCCAATGTCTTGATTAAAGGCGTATGCGTCAAAAAACATTCTATACATACTGGATACTTTGCCAGTGTCCCAATTGCCAATGTCTTTATTAAAGACACTGGCGCTTAAAAACATCTCAGACATATGGGCTACTTGGTCAACTTGCCAATTGCCAATGTCTTGGTTAAAGGCGCTTGCATAGGCAAACATCTTGTACATATTAGTTGCGCTACCCATTTGCCATTTGCCAATGTTTTGGTCAAAGGTGGTGGCTCTATAAAATGCATAACTTGCATCGCTTGCATAAGACACATCCCAATGCGTTAAATCCACATCAGAACTGCTACTATTAATGTTAAACCAATTTTTTAAATTGCTAATTGTGGTTGTGTTGCTAGTAAGGGTGGCATTGGTATTACCTGCAATATCTGCAAAGGTGTTTGCACCAACTATGATGGCAACATTGGCGTGTTCTCCTCCTAGGCTTGGGATTGCGATAACGCTGTATTGGGTTGCACTTATTTTGGTAAATGAGTTTGCATTGAGGGTGCCATTTATAATGTCAATATCACCAATGGTAAATGATCCGTCTTTGATGGCTTCGCTAAAATTAAAGGTGATGGTGTTGGAGGTGTATTTGCCACTACTGCCTGTAATCGTTAGAGTGGGTCGAATGCTTTCAAAGATTAAGTTGCCATTGGCAACCATATTGTTTAACAAATCGGTGTTATATTCAATACCCTCTAAGGTAATGGTTACCAAGATATCCTCTGCTCCAGTGCCGTCATGGTCAATCACCAGTCTGGTGAAAATATCATTTGCAGTACTATTAGCAGCGGAGGCGGTTACAAAATCACTTAGATTGGAAGTGGCACTATACCCTATCAATAAGTCTTTAAGGTCTATAACATCTGCATTGTCGCTTGTTCCCATGGTGAAGTCTTTGATCCAGTCGTTACCTGCATTTGTAAAGCCGTAATCAAAGGTGTCATTGCCAGCACCACCCGTTAAGATGTCATTGCCAGCACCGCCAATCAAAATATCGTTTGTGGCACCTCCATTTAGGTTGTCGTTACCTCCTAAGCCGTGTATGGTGGTTTTTGCGCTAGTGGTAGAGAGCGTGTCATTTTGAGTATTGCTGCCTTGTATCGTCTTTTTGTCATCAAAGGTGTCAGCATTAATATTCCAGTTATAGGTGTCTATTAAATATTGTCTGGCAGTGGCATCGGTGTAGTCTGCAATGCCCCATACAACATTGTTCTGAAGGGCGGTTTCTCCTGCGGCGGTATCAAGCCTTGCCCAGCCACGCAAGGTGTTATCCATATTGGCAACTGTTATGGCACTGTGCTTAAACATATCTTGTCCGTTGGTTAAACTTGAAACATCCCAACTGCCAAGGTCTTGGTTAAAGGTGCTTTTGAAGGCAAACATTCTGTACATACTGGTTACACTGCTAACATTCCAAAAGCCGATGTCTTGGTTAAAGGCAGTGGCGTTTTCAAACATTCGATTCATATTGACTACATTGCCAACATTCCAATTACCGATGTCTTGGTTAAAAGATGTGGCATTGAGGAACATACTTTGCATATTGACTACATTGCCAACATTCCAATGTCCGATGTCTTGTTTAAAGGTGGTGGCATTAAAAAATGCTTGTATTGCACTGCCTGCATGGGACACATCCCAATTTGTTAAATCAACATCAAAGCCGTTGCCATCAATATCAATGTGATTGCTTAGTTGAAAAAGTTTGGTGGTGTTTTTAGCAGTGATATTAGTATTGCCAGCCAAATCTACCAAAGTGTTGGCTGCAATTGTGATGGCAATATTGTCATGTTGCCCCCCTAGGCTTGGGGTAACGATAATGCTGTATTGGGTTGCGCTTATTTTGGTTAATGAATCTGGGGTAATAATACCATTGACAATGATGATGTCATCTATGGTAAATGACCCATCTTGAATGGCTTCACTAAAATTAAAAGTGACTTCACTGCCGCCAGTACCGCCACTACCTATGATTGTTAGTGTGGGTGCTTGTGTGTCAATGTGAATTTCATTGTTGCTGGTATCGGTGATTTTGTTGCCTGCTGCATCGGTTATGGTGGCAACTACACTGTAGTCGCCATCAGTGAGTGCTGTTAAAGTGCCACTGATTGGGTTGATGTTCAAATCAACACGCCAAACACCATTACTATTTGGAACGGCGTTGTAAGTTGCACCAGAGATGGTTACACTTAGGCTTTCACCGGTGGCAAGTGCGGCGTTGGTGCCCATTGTGCCTGTAATTATTGGCAAGGTGTTGTTGGTGATAAGTGTGTCAACTTGTGGTGCTACGGTGTTAACAACAAGGCCTATTGTGGTTCCTAGCAATTGAACAGCATCAATTTCATTAAAGACATCGGTGCTGTCGCCAACTGTTAAGCGAATGGTGTTTGATGAGTAGTCAAGTTTGTTGTTAAGTGAGATTTTTGTGTTGCTAACCTGACCTTCGACAACACCTGACATGATGCCCCCTGTTTCGGCGCCATTAGATTTGGCATAAACTATTACAAAGACACCTTCTCTCATTACCTCTACTTTACTAATGGTTCCTGCATTGTATGTTTCTCTAACGATAATATCTTTGATATAAACCGATTGGTCGTAGGTTAGGATGAGCGTGTTTGCTTTGGCTCTGTCACTGGTGTTTTCTGCCCATGCATTTTTATGTTCGGCCTGAGAATCGCCGACATTTAATCCAGTATCGGGTGCACCTTCTACTTTGTTGTCGCTATAAGAGTCTAGGCTCCATTGGCTACTGGCCACAGTTGTTTTGGCCCATTGCATACTATCATTTGTAATGGCAGGTGTTGTTAGTGAGGCGTTATAACCTATATTATTTTTAAGTGTGCCGCCTGCTAAGAGTAATGCATCAACGCCAGCGGTAATATTGCCAGTGGGGTTGCTGTCGCCAGAAACAATGGTGTAGTTGAAGACCAAAGTAGTGCTAGAGGGGCTTGAGGTGTAAGTAGCGGTTTTTTCTACACCGCCTATGTTAATCGTATAAGTAGGTGTGCCAGTTACCACAACGGCCTCATCCATCGTTAGGGTAACAACAATTTTATCGCCTATACCCAGTGTGCTTGTCTTGGCGGTGCCAGTGGCGTTTGTTGCGGTAATTACTACGGTGCTAACTGTAGGTACATTACTGTCAATGGTAATCTCATTGTGGCTGGTGTCATTGATGCTGTTGCCTACTAGGTTGGTTACAGTGGCAACCACGCTGTAGTTGCCATCAGTGAGTTGTATTAAGGTGCCGTTGGTGGCGGGTGTGCTTAAATCAATGTGCCAAATGCCTTGGTCATTTGGGATAGCACTATAAGTGGCACCAGAGATAGTCACACTTAGGCTTTCACCAGTGGCAAGTGCGGCGTTGGTGCCTGTTGTGCCTGTAATTATTGGTGTGGTGTTATTGGTAATGAGTGTGTTAACTGTTGGTGCTGTTGGAGGGGTGGTGTTTAGTGTAAAGGCTTGAGTGGCATCACTTGTATTGCCAGCAATATCTGTTACAACTACTTTCACTGAATAATTGCCATCTTTGTTGCTGGTGGTGATATAAGTGGTGTATTCTGCTGCTGTCATGGTAGCAAGTGGTGTTCCGTTGTTTTTGGTAACAATGTAGGTTAAGGTTGCATCGTTTGCTACATTGGTCACTGTTAATCTGCCATTGTTGGTAATGCCGTCGTTGTTTAAGCCAGTGTCTGTAAAGGTAAGTGTTGGCGCTGCTAGGGGTGTGGTGTCTAGGGTAAATGTTTTAGTAACATTGCTTGTATTGCCAGCAATATCTGTTGTGACTATTGTTACTGAATAGTTGCCGTCTTTATTGTCTCCAGTTATGTAGGTGTTATACTCTTCTGCTGTCATGGTAAGAGGGTCTTCATTGTTTTTGGTAACAAGGTAAGTAATGGTGTTGTCGTTTGATGCATTGGTAACGGATAATTTGCCATTCTTGGTAATGTTATCGTTGGCGAGTAGTCCGGTGTCTGTAAAGGTAAATACTGGTGTTTCTGGGGGAGTGGTGTCTAAGGTAAATGTTTTGGTTATGCTGCTTGTATTGCCAACAATGCTGGTTGCGACTATGGTTACCGAATAGTCACCGTCTCTATTGTTTTCAGCAATGTAAGTGTTATACGCTTCTATTGTCATGGCAACAGGATCTGCATCGTCTTTGGTAACAAGGTAAGTGATGCTGGTGTTGTTTGATGTATTGATAACAGGCAATTCACCATTTTTGGTAATACCATCGTCACTTGATGAACCCGTGTCTGTAAAGGCAAGTATGGGGGTTGCTGGAGGGGCGGTGTTTAAGGTAAAGGTTTTGGTAACTTGGCTGGTGTTGCCTACCGTGTCTGTTATAACCACTTCTACTGAATAGTCGCCGTCTTTGTTGCTTCCAGTAATGTAGGTGTCATATTCTTCTACTGTTAGGGTAATGGGGCTTTCGTTGTTTTTGGTAACAAGGTAAGTGACAGTGTCGTCGTTTGATGCATTGGTAACGGGTAATTTGCCATTGTTAGTAATGTTGTCGTCATTTAAACCTGTGTCTGTGAAGTTAAATGTTGGTGTTGCTGGAGCGACGGTATCAATTGTTACTGCTGCTGTTGTTACGCCTTGACCTGTAACACTGCTATTGTTGCTATTGTTGCCATTGTTGTTACTGTTGTTATTATTACCAGCAAGATTAACGGTTACTGTGTAACTGCCGTCATTAAGTTGTGAAGTCCAGGTGGCGTTATTGGCTAATGTCCAAGTGCTGTTATCGGCACTTGTAATGATATTTGGGAGGTTGGAGTCAAGTGTATAAGTAGAGTCTGTACCTTTTTGTTTGAAGACGATACTGGTAATGCTTAAGTTGGTTATTGTGCCAATGATATTAACTGTGCCACTTAAAGTGGCTGTTGCCAGTTCACTGCTGTTGATATAATTGTCATCGCCAATATTGTTCCAAGTCACTGAGGTGGATAAGCCGATATCTGTTGCCAATACTTTAACCACTTGTCTGGTCTCATTGCCTGCACTATCGGTGGCAACAATAGTAACATTGTGATTTTCTATTTGAGTTTGTTTTTCTTGATATTTTAATTCACCGGTATCGTGCTTAATCGTAAACTTGTTATTTTGATTGCCATCTAAAGTGTAAGTGACTGGAGTGTCGTCTGTTGCTACGGCTGTGTATATTATTTCTGAAATGGCTGTGTTTATTTCGACCTGAACCGTAGTTGTGCTGGTAAATACAGGACCTGTGGTGTCGACTATAATGGTTGCGGTGTTTTCAGCAATGCTTGAGACATTGCCAGCGATATCGGTTTGTTTAATCTGAATGGCATTCTTAGCGTAAGTGCCTTCATCTAGCGTAAAACTATGACCTGTGCCATCAATAAAGTTGGTGCCGCCATCAACAGAGTATTGCCAAGTGGCACCGGGTTCTAGTTTTTCAACGGTTATTGTGTTGTTATTGGTAATGCCATCATTATCTGATGAACCTGTATCTGTCAACTTAAAGATGGGTGTTGGAGAGTTGGTGTCTAAGGTAAATGTTTTGATTGCATTACTGGTATTGCCAACTGTATTTGTAACAACCACTAGCACAGAGTAATTGCCATCTTTATTGTCCCCAGTAATGTAGGCTATATATTCGGCTGCTGTCATGGTGGCCAGTGGCTCTTCGCTGTCTTTGGTAACAATGTAGGTTATGGTGTCGTCATCTGATACATCGGTAACAGTCAATTGGCCATTGTTGGTGATGTGATCGCTTGTTAATCCGCTGTCTTTTTGTAAAGTGACTATTGGCGAACTTGGGGGAGTGTGGCTTAATGTAAAGGTTAGTGTGTTACTGCGAATACTGATATTACCTGCGTTGTCTATGTCGGTAATAGCAAGTGTGTAAGTGGCTTCATCTGCATTTGCCATATAGGCAATATAGCTTTCTTCATTGGTAACATTGGTAACTTCGACATCGCCTTTTTTTAAGTGATAAGTGCGAGTGCCGTTTACTTCAAGAACTGAGATGGCAACTGCACCGTCTTTGGTGATATTGGGCGTGTTGTTTGTGCTATTCGTTAAAGCAACAGTAGGTTGGGTTGGGGCAATTGTGTCAATTGTTGTTGTTAAGGTGCCTGAGCCTTCAATTGTGGTACTGTCGCTATTGCCAGAGAGGTTAACGACAATGGTGTAATCGCCGTTAATCAGTTTTGAGGCCCAAGTGTCATCATGAGTTAAAGTCCAAGTGTTGTTGTTATCGACATTGGGGAGGTTGGTGTTGATTTCATGAACGGTATTGCCATTTTTTTTGAAGACAATGCTGGCAATGCTGATTGAGTCAACGGTACCAGTAACAAAAACTGTGCCGCTTAAAGTAACTGTTGTTAGGTCACTAGTGCCGATAATGTTGTCATTATTGCTAATATTGCCCCACACAATGGAAGTAGTCAAACCAATATCTTGTACTGAGACAGTAATAAGTTGTTCTGTGGTATTGCCTGCGTTATCGGTGGCAATAATGGTAGCCATATCGTTGTTATGTGCTGATGTTTGTAGGGTTTTGTAGGTTACTTTTCCAGTGTCGGCGTTGATCTTAAATTTACTGCTTGTTGCCTCTTTTAGGCTATAAGTAATGCCATTATCTGCATTGCCACCCTTTAGATTGATTGCTTGGGCGTCATAAACAGGGGTTGTAATGGGGGTGTTGGTGGCGATATTGATTATAGTGGGAAGTGATAGCTCAAATGTGGGGACTGTGGTGTCCACTGTGATGACCTTGGTGTTTGATAGGGTTACTTTTTTGTCAGCATCAGTTGCTGTTGCGATGATACTGACGGTTTTGCCTTCTATGGCAGTAATGTCGGCATTTGTTAAGGTGTAATGCCAAGTTGTGCCTGAGACACTTGTATTTTTGTCTCTGCCATTAATAGACAGTACAACAGTGCTGCCAGCTTTTACTGTGCCGGTGATGCTTGTGTTGTCTTTTTCAGAAAAGTTAATGACATCATCTGTAGCCACTGTTGCAATTACTGGCATAACCTCTATTGCCTGCAGGTTGTTAAAGTGGTCGTTGGGCACCATGTCATATCTTATATCTGCCATGGCCTCTGCCTTTCTGAGTTCCATTCTCATGTTATTATCGGCAATGTTGACCTTTGTAGTACTTGTGTTTGCATTGACAATGTCAATGGCATCAGCAATGTCTTTATTAATATCGCTGGTACTTATGGTGTTGTTGTGTTCTTTGGCATTTTTTTCAAAATAAGAAACAATGGCCAGTGCTTTGCCATAGGCATTACCAGCAACGACTTCTCCCTTGTTGTTGATAACGGTTTTAACCATTTCCGTGGTGACATCACCAAATATGTTAAAGACTTCTCCTACTTGGGCATTAATACTAGCAACAAGTTCTTCGGTAAGACTTGTTTCTTTGTCCATGATTTTGGCAGCAATATCGGTTAATGGTGTGATATTGACTTTTGTATTATTAGATTGAATGACAATAATTGCTTTTAAATCACTGTTTAAGTCTTCGGCAATACCTGAAGCTTCGCTTATATAATCTGCAGTGGTTGTGGTATCTGTTAATTCAAGGGTAACAATCGTACCTTGGCTATATAACTTGTTTAAGGTAATGGTAAATTTACCATTGTCGTCAACGACAAATTTTTCAGAAATGGCAGTTCCATCAACAAAAGCCTGAATCTTTAAACTGTTGCTAGTAACTAACCCCAGATTAACATCACCTGTAATGAGTGTTTTATTCTCATTATCGCCACCACCACTACCACCACTGCCACTACCGCTGTCGCTACCACTACCCACAACAACAGCCGCAATGGCAACAGCCGCAACTGCAGCTACGATTCCCATATTAGCAGTAATCATATCTTCAAATGAAGTAACAACATCCTTTGAACTTTGATTGTCATCTGCACTTACTGCACTAGATTCTGTAGCAATAATAGATTGTTCGCCATAAAAATACACAATTTGTGTACCGTCTTCTAAAGTGAAGAAAACATCGGCAACAATATAATAAAGTCCACCGTCTTCAGCAGGAAGAGAAACTAAGCAAGATAAATCAGTTGTGCAAACTTCAAAATAATTATCAAATATAATAACACTGTCTTCTAGCGTTACTTCTAAATCATCGCCGATTTTTTTGGCAATTAAGTTTAACTTGTTAGTGTTAAAGTCTTCGGTGTTTAATTGATAAACTGTACCTGCTTGGACTTGAATGTGTTGTTTACCTGGGGTGGTGGTGATGACTTCTTGGTTGAGTTGGGTGGCGATTTTTTGTGCTTTGGTTTGTAGTGTTGCAACTTGCTTTGGTGTTTCTACTTGCATGTTTCTTTCCTCTGGGTTTTTACTTTTTTACTTTTTTATATTGTTTAACTTAAATTAAATTTTCTTCTAAGGTTAGAGGAGGTTTAATTGGAAGCTTTGCGTGAGTGTGCTATACAAAGGCCTTGAACCATTATACACATAAATTTTGTAGCATTTACACAAAATCAAAATTCAAGAATAGAGCTGCCAACACCAACACCCCAAAATAATTTTCCTCATCCAAAAAAAATCATCTAAAAAAACTATCTTCCAGCCAAAAAATCATAAATTTTATCAACAATTACCCGGCTAACACCCCCATATATTTGTTTAAATATTTTTTTGATTGATTATCTTTGTCAATAACAATATCTTTGAAATTGACATATTTTTGCATTATTTTGACACATAGCCTTTGTTTTATTGTAAGTCCACTAGGTGCCTTTATTGGTAATTATCTCGGAGACATAAATATCAAAAGCAATGTTTTGTAATTGTGTAAAGTTGTCTTGTCAGTACAGTTTTATTGACTTCAGATGAGGCTCTGGTACCTTGATTACCTTTGCCTAAACGCTTAAGTTAAATAACCAATGCTTTATGGCGTTGGTATTTGTTGATTGGTAAGCGCTACTCACCTCCATGTTAAGGTGCTGACAAAGGCTGAGACTTTGAGTATACGATTATTATCAAGGTTTGAAAGTGTTGACAGTGGCACTGGACAAGTCCAATGGTGTTGATTGTATAGGTATAGTAAGTAGTCCAATACGAGAGGTTAAAAGTTCATTGATAAGTATTAAGTTTGCAGTTTAAAACTTTCATAAACACAGCAAGTCTTAGTTGCACATGAAAGGGAGGTGGTTATTTTTGTATATTTACTTGTTGAATGAAGTGGTTTTTTGGTTAAAACCATTATATCAACTAGGTTTTCTGCATTTTTAATTTTTATATTTGAATTAGGAGGTTATTTATAATTAACTAGTGTATAATTTTCAAACGAAAAATATATAATACGAACTACAGGTTATACCATTGGGTTTACCCTCTTTAAAAAAGAGGGTTTTTTTATATTTAAATTAAAATTTATTAAAGATAAACCCATAATGATTCGGTAGAGAACTCAATTATTATAGTTTGTAGTTGAGGAGAATGGTGAGAAGAGTGAGAACAGTGAGAACAGTGAGAACAGTAAAGTTAAGTATTTTGAGTTTGTTACTTTTTGGTAGTTTTAATGCGCAAGTTTTAGCCAGTGAATGTAGTCGTGAGACTAGTGAAGGAAATATTCCGCATTCTTTTTATGATGAGAATACGAATCCACCCTCCTGCACATGTATATCTGGGTATGGAGATAACGGAACCATTAAAAGAAACAAAGATGGTAAGTTTAGCGGGACATGCACCCTTGTCGAAGACCCCACAAGTTCATCGTCAGCCACATGGGCTGTTCCTGTTGCTGTAATGGCGATTGCAGGTGCTGGCGGTGCTGGCTATTACATTTATAGAACCAAAATAATGAGCGTAGAGAGTATAGAGAGCGTAGAGACTTCAGGTGCAAGAATTGATATGGATATGTTAGGAGAGACTTTTATGCGATCCATAAATGACGAAGACACTACCTACTTTAGAGCTGGAGATGTAGATGACATGGACTTAGAACTCCCCTCTGAAATTGACCAAATACACTCTGATTTAAGCTCTTCTGAATCCAGCCTAAACATGGTGGATGAGACTTACACACTGCCAAAATCCATAGACCAACTTCCAATTGAAACGCATGAAGTGACGATTCATAATGAACCCTCTTCTGGCGAGCTTCCATCTGATCCAATAGCACCCTCGCCTGGAAATGAGGCCAGTGGTGGTGACTATACATATGTCGAAATAGACGAAAATCATCAAGCAGAGTGGGATTTTCGACTTGAAAGTGATTCAGACGATGAAATAAGTTTAGATGGACTCAGCAATCAAGTGAAAGATGTCCAAGAAAATGTTCTTGAAGACGCTAGATTAGATGAAGTAAATGTCGAAGGAGAGGTAAGGGTAAATGTAGGAGATTATTTTGAAAATCAAACAATTTCCGATCCTGGTGCACCTAATCTTGGTGAAACAGATACTATTATCAGCGATCCCGCATACGAGGACATCAACAAATGGAACAAAGAAAAAACATTAGAAGACAGCGACCCAGAAGAGTGTGGCTAGCATCTCAAATTCAAAATAAGTAACCAAAGGCGTTATACTAAGTTACTCATCGAATTCAACACAACACATTAAACAAAAAATAACGCAAGTTTGATTAGGCTATTTATATTAAAAAAAAGCCTATTCTTTTTAAAATTACAATGTAATTTTAATTTTTTAACAAAGATAGTTTTACTAAACAAAGACAGTTTTACTATTTATAACAGAGATTTAATTATGCAAACAGTTAAAACACTAATTATCGGTTTATTTATTTATGGATTGTCAGGTATTGGTATATCAGCAAAATCATTAGAAAACCCGTTTTATTCTGATGTTGTAACATACCAACCTAATGTGCCAATATTTACCCCTTATGACCTTAACGACCCTGCTGAGTCAATGGTACCAACAGTCACTTCTGACAAACCTAGCAATCCTGTTGACAATTCAACACCAAGCAACTTTGTACCAATACCAATAGCCACCCCTTATAGCGCTAACCCCTCTATTGAATCCACACCAGGAAATACCTCTCCCACATCAGAACTAATATCAGCACCAACACAGACACCAATACAGATACCAACACCAACACCTGCACCAGCACCAGTGCCAACACCAGGCGACACCACTGATACTGATACCGACGCACTTTCTAGAATTATGTCTGAGATGTTTGTGTCCAATATGTTTAAAAACCATGACATATATACAGAATTCCTTGGACATCTACACACATCGTTATCACTTAACGACAACTTCAAAACACTTGACGATTTTTTAAACACAAGGTGTTATGATAAATGTGACACACAATCAATTTTTGCCGTACTTGAAAAATTAAGAGTTAGAAACTTGTTCTTTTGGATTGGAAAATACCACACCAATTTAAAATTTAACGACAAAGGTCAAACATTCACAGTTTTTATAACAAACGGCGCCAAAGTTAATAACGGCAAAGTCGAAGATGGCTCTGTCTTTATAAACAATATCCCCATTTATAATGCCACATTTATAAACAGACAACTAACTTGGGACTACAACCCCAACTTAATACAATCTAATAAATCTAAAGGCAACCTTACCTTCTCTGATTTTTTCCTTGAAGATTCTTACATAGGCCACAGTTTTCTTGGCACACTGATGGTTAACAGCAAAATCACAGGAAAGGAAGAAACCCATAAATTCATAGGTTTCTCTCATGTTCGCACACCCACCAAATTATCAGCAAAGAAAAAAGGTCACTCAAAAAATGACTCAAGCAACAACTCAGGTGGCACCTCAGGAACAGACAACGCCTCAGGAAGTGGAACAGGCAACGCCTCAAACGACCCAGGCATCTCAGACAATAACCCAGAACACGACTCCGACTTTGGCCCAGGCATTAACTACCGTCCAAAACCAATGGGCGTTGGCGCAATTGACTACAAAACCCACATTTTCGGCTCACAAGTATGGACCGTTGAAAACATGCGTCATTTCCCAGACGGACGCATGACAGGTGTGTCACTTGGCAGCAGCGATGATGTCAAATATTATGAATGGTCTGCCGCCATGAACGCAGAACACAAAGAAGAATCACGAGGCATTTGTGCCTCAGGCTGGCATATTCCAACAGATGCAGATTGGAAAAAACTAGAAGGCTACCTCCAAATGAGTAAAGCCAATCAAGATAAAGACAACGCTTATCGTGGCAAGGATCAAGCCAGCATGCTTCACCAAGGTCGTTTTAACGCTGAATTATTAGGATTTTTCCAAAGTAACAACCTAAAGGAAGAAGGCAACAAAGCTTACTTCACCAGTTCCACCAAATCCACCAAGGCAGGAAACTTTACAGGTCGTAAAATCTCCACTGTGCCTGTATCCGCTACGCGTTTTATATTAATCAGACAAGTTACTTTTAGCGAAATGGCAATAGGCGAAGTAGAAGTAATGTACCAAGGCAAAAACATTGCACTCCATAAAAAAACGACCGCCTATGAAAGTAGCCCCTTACCTTCCAAACCCTCCGCCCTTTCCAAATTCTTCTCTCCCACCCCAAGCAAGACAAATGTTGCCACTGGTGGTAACAAAGATTCCCAGAATGACAAGATAGGTCCCGCACCTTTCGTTCGAGCAAATGTAGATGCCATCGTTGATGGCAAAGTAAGCACCGGCTTCTTAGGTAACACTTACTCAAATGACGGATGGATAGCCATTGACCTAGGTGCAGAATACAAAATTGACAGCATTAAAATTAAAGATTTAATCCGTAATTCCAAGCGCATTTCAGCCAAAGAATTAGCCATCTTTACTTCTAAAAAAGCAATAAGCACTCAAAAAACATTACAAGAACTTAGAGTTGACCCTGAAGTTAGCAGTGTTGGAATCAGCATCATGAGACCTTCAACCGACCCTGATCATAATTTTATCATCGCCGACACAACACTAGATTTGTGGCGTGGTGATATAGACAACAGCATTGGCTCCAGTGTACGCTGTGTTCAAGACGACACCACACCAGCCTTAGTTGCCACTAGCACTGAAAACAATCTTCAAATTGGCAGACCCATGAAATCCCCCATTCGAGTTTTTAATCTTGCATCAGGCTTAATTAACAGCTGGTCAATCAAACCCGCACTTAACAATGGCTTAGCATTTGACATTAAAACAGGCACAATCTCAGGCACTCCTAACAAACTTCAAAACAGAACAAAATATGAAGTTACCGCCACCAATGACAAAGGCGCAAGCCCTATTGCCGTGTATATTACAATTTCACCAATATTTGTAAATAGCATTGAAGTATCAGGCAAGAGTGTTCTAAAAATCGGCGAATCCATCCAACTTAGTGCCACTATCAGCCCTAGCGATGCCAGCAATAAAACCCTTTCATGGTTGGTAGATAAAGCAGCAAGTATTGACAGTAAAACAGGTAAAGTAACTGGCCTTAAAGAAGGTATTGCCAGTATCAGAGCTGTTTCTAATAGCGGCCTTGTAGTCGGCAGATTCGAAATACTGGTTGTCAATTCACGAACCGTTACTATCAATAAAAAACCTTATAAAATTATTTTATCCGAAGCAACAGGAAAAGCTTGGCTAGACAGAAACTTAGGTGCATCTCGAACTTGTAAAACCCTCAAGGACGCTAGTTGCTATGGTAATTTATACCAATGGGGCAGAGGCAACGATGGCCACCAGCTTAAAACATATGTGAAAAAAACCGCGATTTTAGCAAGTAGCATTACACCAAATCATGGCAATTTTATAATGAACAGCGCCACGGACACTAATTCAAACGGCCAAATGACAGCCAACACTGAGGGAGGAGACAACAATTCAATCATTATTGTTACCAGCCCAAGCAACGACTGGACAGCAGCAGGCGTTGACGAATCAGGTGACAAAAGAATAGCAGCTTGGAGCAAAACTGGCGTTAACAACATTTGCCCAGCAGGCTTTAAAGTACCAACTTCCGATGAGTTAAAAGCTGAAACTGAAGCCAGCACCGCAGCCGGAAAAACAGGCGTAAACACTTTATTAAAATTACCATTAAGTGGCAATCGCAACACCAAAGGTAAATTAAAGAATCTTGGACAAAAAGGCTTTTATTGGACCAAAAGCATTGTCAATCCAGCACCTGGCAAATATTTGGTCGATAGCCTTGAACTTGATGACAGCGGCAACACCTCCTTTTTAGGAAAAGATCGCGTTCAAGGTTTTAGTGTGCGTTGCATAAAAGACATTGATTCTAGCGCCCCCATTATTCTCCCTAGTACCAATCAGCTAAACACCCAAATTGGCGAAAACATTACCCCAATTACCTTCGCTAATTTTGGCACCGATGTTACTCAATGGTCTATCAGTCCAATGTTTTACAATGGCCTATCTTTTGACAGCCATACCGGCACAATTTCAGGCAAACCAAATAAAGTAACACCAAAAGCCTACTATAGCATTACTGCCACTAACGACTTTGGCACAGACACTGTAACAGTTGGCATTACCATAAACTCTGTTGAGGTACCCGTTACCAATATTCAACTGAGTCACAACACCATGCAAGTCGCAGGCAAGAATGTTCTTAGAGTAGGAGAAACCGTCCAACTTAATGCTGAAATTACCCCTAATAACGCCACCATCAAAGATGTCTTATGGAAAGTAAAATCTGATCATGCAATCATTTCTGGATCACATGGCGTTGCGACACTTACAGGTATTAGCACAGGTATGGCAGAAGTTTATGCCACTTCTCTAGATGGAGAATATGTGGTTGCCAAACTCACTATCCATGTTATTAACACTGTATTTAAAGGAAAAATCTACAACACAGTTGTCTCGCCAAAAACCAAACGAGTTTGGCTAGATAGAAATCTAGGCGCAAATCAAGTTTGTGTCGATAACAACAGCAGTGAATGTTATGGTGGTTTGTATCAATTTGGACGATCTACAGATGGACACCAACGACGCATAAACACAAACATGAAGCGCAAACAAGCAGACTCCATCCAACCGAGTGGAAATACATTCTACACCAATCAAAATCAAATTACATCTTTGACTTATGAAACAGACCCGTACAACATAACAGTTCTAGAGATGCAAAGGCTCAATTATGATGACAAAATACATGCATCACAAAAATATGATTGGACAGTAGCCGACACAGAAGGTTCTTCTCGCATTAAATTCTGGTCCAACAATAAAAACGGCATTTGCCCAGCTGGTTTCGAAGTGCCCAGCATAGACGAACTAAAAGCTGAAATGGGATATTTCTCAGCATCCAGCAGCACCACAGCACTCCAAGGTTTCTTAAAATTACCAGCAGCAGGTAAACGCCGATTGTATGATGGCGCCATAAAAAGCGAAGGTATTGAAGGATATTACTGGAGTAAAACACCCCTTCAATCTCACCACACACAAAGTTTGGTTTTCTCTCCAGCCAGCATGAAGGTATACAATGATTTCAGCGAGGATCCAAATTACTACATGGATAGGCAAAACCTAGGTAACGAAAGCCCTATTGAAGGATTCTTTGCTGATGTTGGTAATTTCTTTACTGGCAACTCATCCCCTATCATTAATAAATCAGTCACAGGAAAATCCCCCGTCAGAACACACACAGCCAACGCCAATGGTTACAGTGTTCGCTGTATAAAAAGTGAAGTAATGACGGCTGGTGGCATTAACTATAGTGCTGTCAAAATTGCCGGTCAAGTATGGACAATCAATACCATGCGTCATGGCGATGGCACGACCCCTAGCTACAGTAGCGCAAAAGCTGGATTAACAGGAAAAGTATATAAATACGGTGCTGCTGTAAACTATTCAGAAGAAAGCAACACACAAGGAATTTGCGCATCAGGTTGGCATATCCCAAGTAAAAAAGATTGGAACACCTTAAAAGAATACATAAGTGCCAGTCATGACAAAATGGCCTCCTCTTTATTTCCTGGCGTGGAAGCAGGTGTACTTAAACAAGGAAACCATATTATATTAGAAGAAGGCAACAAGCATTTCTTCCTATGGTCTTCTGGCTATCAAAAATCAATGATAAATGTAAAAAATGCCCAAGTGCGTTGCATAAAAGATGTAGAAGCAATGGAAGTAGGCGGCATTCAATACAAAACCGTTAAAATTGGCGCCCAAGTATGGACAGCTGAAAATATGCGCCATATTAGTGGCAGCACCAATGGCGTGCATTCCCATAATAACGACGCAAGTAACGACAAAATATACGGAAAATACTACACTTGGCATGCCGCCATGAAAGGCACCATTAAAGAGGGCGCACAAGGAATTTGCGCATTAGGCTGGCACATCCCAACAGCTCGTGATTGGAGAATATTGCAAGAGTATCTAGGTGTAAATGTTGCTGAATTAAATTCAAACAAAGCATCATGGCGCGGTACCGATCAAGGCAAACAACTCAAAGTAGGCGGTGCCAGTGGATTTGGCGCAATTATGACAGGCATCATCAACAATGGCACTGTACAGTTATTCAGCAAGACCATCAAACAAACCTATTTTTGGTCCTCCAGCCAAAAGTCCTCTGATACCAGCACATCTTGGAAACTGGCATTAGACCTCTCAAAATCTGAAGTCTATTACGGAACTGCTTATAAAAATAGCGGTGCCAGCGTGCGTTGCATCAAGAATAGCGAAGCCGAAATGGAAACAGGTGGCATTACCTACAAAACCATCAAGATTGGCGACCAAATATGGACAGCAGAAAATATGCGCCACGGCACCAACAGTGCAGAAAATGGCATTTATTCTTATGACGACAAACCAAGTAATGATAAATTATATGGCAAAATCTACACATGGTCTGCCGCCATGAAAGGCGCCACTGTAGAAGGCTCACAAGGAATTTGTGCAAAAAATTGGCGCATTGCAACAGACAATGACTGGAAAAAATTAGAAAGTTATTTAGGTATGAGCAAAGAATTCACCAACGCAGAAAACGCTTGGCGTGGCACCGACCAAGGCGCCCAACTCAAAGAGAGTAGCGGCATTGGCTTTAGTTCCCTTCTCCGAGAAGGCGACGGTCCTTTCGGTGTCTCCGCCCTAGTAGCATCCATGTGGACCTCAACATCAGCCAGCGATTCTAGTACCGCTTATTCAAGAACATTAGAAGGTGGAAAAGGCCAAATTTATAGAGGCGCTAATTCCAAAATTTTCCCTCTTGGTGTGCGCTGCATAAAACAACAAGCAATGATAGACACCAATGTGGCTTTGCATCAACTAACCACACAATCTTCTTTCCGCAATAATTCTCACAAGGCTATTGATGGCATAACTCACGGTGACTACTTCAAAGCAGGTGCCGGTACCAGCCATACTGACTCAGAAAAAAATCCTTGGTGGATGGTAGACTTAGGCAAAGAGTATCTTATTGACAAAATCAATATCTTCAATCGAACCGACTGCTGTAAAGACAGATTGGATAATTATCGAGTTGCCATCTCTAACAACCCCGGCATTCATGAACCTAGTTATACACATGATTTCCATGGCTCTCCCGATCCCAAGAAAACAATTGATTTATCCAGACATCATGCAAAAGGTCGTTATGTCAGAATTACACTCCTTGGAGACAACAAACGCGTTTTATCCTTAGCAGAAGTTCAAGTTATGGTGAAAGAAAATATTTTCACCATCACCGAAGATGCAAAGAAAGCATTGTCAGCAAGATCAATAAATATGGCATTGAACAAACACACAGCACAGTCTGCCTTTGGATTGTCTGCTAGCAAACGAGCTGTTGATGGCGACACCAATGGTGACTATTTCCATGGCAGTATCTCCGTAACTGGATCTAGTACACATAACACTTGGTGGTATGTTGATTTAGGGGAGCAAGTGCATATTGAAAAAATCAATATCTTCAATCGAACCGACTGCTGTAAAGGCAGGCTGAAAGCTTATAGAGTTACTGTTTCCGATGATGAAGACTTCCTACAGATTAAGTATATAAACGAGTTCCACACTGCTCCTGATCAAAAAGCAACCATTGACTTATCTGAATATAAGGTAATCGGTCGTTATGTTAGAATTGAGTCAATTAAACTTGTTGGCGAAGAATCATTTTTATCTTTAGCAGAGGTTCAAGTGATGGGCGTTCCCGCTCCCGATTAGAAAACGGGTAATATTTGATTTTTGAAACAGTGTTGCCTGTCAGAAATTGCATAATATAAGACAAATCACAGGCACCAAGAAGCGTAATTGTATTTACAAAGTAATATAGGATATTTTATGATATTAACAAAATTTAATTTTTCAACACTCATTTTTAGTGCTTTATTGACATTCAATATTAATGCCACTATATGCACACCATCAGAGAACGATGAATTTGATGAAGAAATATCGCAACAAGAAGGCGCCGATCCAAGCATTGAAGAAGAAATCATGCCCACAGAAAGTGAGTATGTTAGTTCTGTTGAAGAAAATGTCAGCTCAGTAGCAGCAGAAACCTCTGAACTCTTAGAAGATGCCGTAATGGATACAGCCATGATAACAGCAGAAGAAGCCGTAGCAGTTTTAGGCGTTATTGGCATAGTTGTGGTAGTAGGAATAATGGTTTACCGAGTGGTAACAGTCTTTTCAAACCCTGCATCAACCACAAAGGACAAAGTAATAACTGTGCTTTCTGTACTCTCTCCAGTCGCTGACTTCTTTTCGACAATAGTTAACGATTTTGGTCTTTCACCAGGCGACAAGGCAAGAAAAAAAGTTGACGATGCATTATCTGACGCTACCACTGATAGATACAGTTACAAGGTCAACACTCAAGAGACCTCAAACCTAGATTCATTGGTATCAAAAATCGAAAAACACCTTACAGACTCAATAAACAACACAAGCAGCATAAGAGGAGTTCGAATTAATTATGACCAAATATTACTGCGTCATTATGCAGAAAAATATTTGTTAACCGCTAAAAACATGTATAGCAGTTTACCCAATATATACGCAAGACAATGGATGAAAGCCTCACCAGATTTTATCGCCCTAGATAACGCCCTTGAAAGCGCAGTTAAAGGTGAAAAATTTGACTTACCCGATATCATTTCCAGCAAAACGCGCACACTTTGTGGCATCAACGACGACAATGATTCTCTAAGTCTTAGTAACAAATCTGCCAATCAAGTAAAGAGATGTGTAAACGGTATTTTTTATGATTATAAAACCCATTTCAGCGCCTATTCTTTAGACGATTTAATCACAATCAGCACACCTGACCTTGGACAAACCCCTCCCGTGGAAGTTGTTAAAAGTACCACATTTCGTGACTTCCTAGTCGCTTATGCAGGAACTTATAATCATTTTTTAAGCACTATCAAAGTCAGTTATGCCAGTGGCATCTATAAAGAAAAAGCCAGAGTAGAAAGAATGATTTGCGTCAAACAAAAAACTGCCGCAGAGGACTTCTTAGTAAAAGCAAAAGCAAATGTATGGAGCCTAGCAAGCCTTATATTTAGTGCAGCCAATAACATTGATGGCTCTGGACGAAGCAAAGCCCCTATTTGTTGGGATGGTAAACGCTATATGTGTAGCTCATATATCAAATATAATCGCTCTAAGGACCCCTCCGTTCCCCTAGCATTAGATAAAATAGACACACTACAAGTATTAATAGATGACGCATACAATAGCTGTACTGAAGGAGAATATGACGGCGGAGCCTCCCATGGCGCACTTATCTATGCCTTAAATACAGATCGTTTTTACCCCATGCTTGATAAAGGCGATACCGCCAAGTTATTCACCAATATATTCCGTGGCGTCAAAACAAACCTCGTGCTTTCTGTTAAACAAAAACTCAAAATCTTGTATGAAAGCAAAAAACAGAAGTAGTATAGGCAAGTTTGATTCTATAAGTACTGCAAGTGCTGTTTAAATAAATAAATGTAGGTTTTTTAGGGATTCTATTCTATATGGCTTTATGTGAATTTATGTGATTCTATATTGAATTTTGCTAATCATCCATATTTACGCAAAGGTCTCTATATGTTTTATTTGTTAAAGATTTTGAGCTGAATACAACAACAAAGTGTATTGTTGTGTGATGTGCTTATTCCTGAGATTTTGTTTGGGGGTGTTTTTAGTGTGAGGAAATGTAAGGTGGTTTTTTCTTTTGAATATTTGAGTGATTAATTTTAAATTTTGTTGTGCTTATCCAGCATTGTATTTTTAAAAGGTGGATTGATACTTTAATAAAACCTTAAGTATAAAATACTGTTTCAAGTGTGGCATTCGCCTCACTCATAGGTTTAGGTGGTTGTTTTTTTTGTAAATGCTAGACGAAGCAAGAGGTGGCGTTAGGCTTGTGATTTCTATTTTTTGATTCTGAAAATTAAAAGTTTATTGATAATATCAAGTTTAAAATTTTTATAAACGCAGTAAGGTTTGGTTGCGTACAAAAGGAATATTGTTGTCTTTGTATATCTATCCGCTAGATTCAATGTTTTTTGGTTGAAGTCATTATGCCAACTAGGTTTCCTGCGTTTTTAATTTTTATATTTGGATTGAAAGGCTGTTTTTAAATTAACTGGCATTGCGTTAGTTTATAATTTCAAACATTTATAATCTAAATGTAAAAATACACCATTGGGCTTGCCCTTTTTGAAGGGCGTTAAAGAATGTTTTTTTTATTTGAATTAGAATTTAATAAACATAAGTTTGCAATAATTCGGTAGATTGAATTATTATGGTTTGTAATTTAAGGAGAAAAAATGGGAACAATAAGATTAAGTATTTTAAGTTTCTTGCTTTTTAGTAGTTTTAATGTACTAGGTGCCGCATGTATGGATAGGAATAAAGACAGAATTCTAAATTCTTCCTATAATGCAAGCAATAAGTCATGTGTATGCGCCCCTGGGTATAACGGAACTATTTCAGGAAATGGGGACAATGGGTTTAGAGGGGCATGTACCTTCGTTAAAGCCTCTACAGGCGTATCGCCAGCTGCATGGGTTGTGCCTATCGTTGCGATAGGGTTTGCAAGTGTTGCTACTGGTGGCTACTATATTTATAAAACCAGCGCAACTAGCGTAACAAGCACACACAGTTCAGTTGCAAGGGTTAATACGAAAATTTTAGAAAAGACCATTATAGAACTTATGGATAACGAAAGACTTGCTTATCTTGACCCTGAAGAGCAAAACGCTAGCGCCTCTGAGATTAACAATATACGCTCTGATTTTAACCCTGCTAACCCCTTAGGAGTCAAAGTTAGCCCAAATATGATATCAGGTGGCTATTCGCTGGAAAAACCCATAGATGAACTGTCGGTTGAATCGTATTATGTACCCCATGATGAATTTTCAGCTGGACTGTTTGATTCAACAGTAGGATCGCCCCTGTCTAACGATGGGACTGGCGGTAATACTGGTGGCAATGACTATATATATAACACAATACAAAAAAATCATCATAAAGAGTGGAATTTACGAGTTGAAAATTATTCAGACGCAGTAATAAGTTTAGATGGACTTAGCAGTCAGGTGAAAGATGCTAAAGAAAATATTCTTGAAGAAATTAAGTTAAATGCAGCGAGCAATGGAGAAGAGGCAAAAATAGGGGGATATTTTGAAAGTCAAGCAGTTTCTAATCCCGGTATTGCCGATATTATTGAAGCAAATGCTATTATCAGAGACCCTAAATATCGAGACATAGGCAGGTGGAATAGAGCAAGGATTAGAAGGAGAAGGTGATTTAGAAGGTTATAAGTAATGCTTTAAATTCAAAACAAGTAACCAAGGATGTTATATTTAGTTACCTCATTGAATTTGATGCGATACACAAACAAAAAATAACACAAATTTGATTAGGCTATTATGTTGAACAAAGCCCATTCTTTTTAAAATTATGATGTAATTTTAATTTTTTAACAAAGATAGTGTTGCTATTTTACAACAGAGATTAATTGTACAAATAGTTAAGGTGTCAATTATTGGCTTATTCATGGATTGTTGAACCCTTCTTGTTATATTGGCAAAATCATTAGAAGTTCGTTCTATTCTGATGTTGTAACATATTAACCCAACAAGAGCCCCCTACATTAGACATGAATGTTTAATGTAGGGGTCTCATTGTATGAACAGTAGTTGACAACCTAATGCAAAAAAAGACCCCTGCATAGCACCCTAAAACCAACCATCAAAACCCAAAACCCTCAATTTTTGACTTTTCAAAGTCAAAAAACATATAAAACCCAGCTTTCATTAAAAAAATCATCAATATCAACTATAAATCGCTCATTTTTTACTCTTTCCACAAAAAAGACACAATAATCCCTAGGTTGTATTTAATCCCTTGTTAATATAAACATTCGCCGCTCTAACTAGATTATAAGCAATAGCTTTAAGATTAACTTCGCTGGCAACTTTCTCTAAACCAATATAACGACTTCTTGCCAAACCATAAGTGCGTTTGAGCGTACCAAAGGTGCGTTCAACCACAAACCTTCTTTTGCTGATTGCTTTATTGCGTAATTTATTCCAATGACTCATTTGCTTGCCTTTGGGTTTTTTGCGCATAATACCATCTCTTAACTTTTGTGCTTTAAGTGCTTCACTATTAGCTTGAGAGGCTGCTCCTTTGTCGTATAAAACTCTTACGCCTTTTTGATTGCCTGCCTGTTTAACATTTTCTTCAAAATGAGTCATTTCACTATCATTAGCAGGGTGCGTAGTGGCTTTGTTAATTAATCCATTGGCATCAGTTGTTACTACTGATGAATATCCATAAGTGTATTTTCCCGCCTTAAATGTCCATCTTGCATCTTTATCATCTGAATATTGAATTGGGTTACTATCAATCTCATAAACCTCACCAGTTTTGTGTGTTGTAATAATCTTCTTAGTGCGTCTAGCACTTTGAATTAAGGTTGCATCCATGGCAACATGTTTGCCATTAGAGAGTTTGAGTTGATTATTCTCAAGCATAAGATTGATGCTACTCAAAAGTCTATCAAATAGATTTTGTTTGATTAGTTTGGTTCTAAATCTGCCAATGGTTGTAGCATCAGGTTTGTTGCCACTTAGGCTAAAGTTGCAAAAGTTAATAAAGACTAAATCTCTACTAAGACTATCAGCCAACTTCTCATCAGAGAGATTGTGCCATGTGCCTATTAATAGCGCTTTAAACAGACTAACAGCAGAATAGTCAACTTTAATATGAGACAGATCTTTGGCTATAACTTCCCAATCGATAACTTTGTTAATGATGTCTAGTTGGGAGTTTGGTATGTTGATAAAACTATCAGCAAAGGTTTGTTCTTGAGTGGTTTTAACTCGCATTTTTTTGTAAGTGTCTGATAATTATAGTATTTTATCATAAATTCTAATGTTTGCATAAGGTTTTGAGGGTTGATTTGTGATTTTTTGTTGGGTTTTTTAGTTTAATGCAGGGGTCTTAAAAAGTTAAAAGTTCATTGGCGACATTAAGTTTGCAGTTTAAAACTTTCATAAATACAGTAAGACTGAAAAGGAGGTGATTGCTCACCCATTGAACGAAGTGGTTTTTTGATTAAAACCATTATATTCAGCTAGACTCCCTACATTTTTAATTTTTTTATTTAAATTAGGAGGCTATTTAAAGTTAACCAGTGTATAATTTCCAAAAAATATATAATCCAAGTTGTAAAGATGCATTATTGGATTTACCCTCTTCAAAAAAGGGTTTATATTTGAATTAAAATTTAATAAAGATACACCCGTAATAATTTGATAGAGACTAATATTATTATGGTTTGTAGTTGAGGAAGAGCAGTGAGAGCAGTAAAGTTAAGTATTTTGAGTTTGTTACTTTTTGGTATTTTTAATGCGCAAGTTTTAGCTGGCGAATGTAGTCGTGGGGCTGGTAGAGCAGATATTCTGCATTCTTTTTATAATAAGAATACGAATCCACCCTCTTGCACATGTATATCTGGGTATGGAGATAACGGGACTATTAAAAGAAACATAGATGGCAAGTTTAGCGGGACATGCACCCTTATCGAAGACTCCACAAGTTCATCGCCAGCCTCATGGGCTGTTCCTGTTGCTATAATAGGGGCTACAGTGGTTGCAGGTGCTGTTGGTGCTGGCTACTACTTTTATAAAGCCAGTGCAACAAGTGTAGAAACTCCGGCTGTAGAGATTGAAATGAATACTTTAGGGGAAGAGGTTCGATCCATTGCTAACGATAACATTTTCCAAGAAGTAGATGATCCAGAATATGCCTCTATCTCTGATATTAATATGATACGCAATAATTATGACCCCGCTGGCACTCCCTCGGATCCTGATTTGATAGATGGCATTTATTCAGTACAAAAACCCATTGACGAACTTCCAATTGAATCGAATTATTCTGAACCTTGGGATAAGCGACCATTTCCGCCTGAAAATGAGGCTGCTGGCGATGAACCCGCATATGCTACAGTAAATAAAAATCGTAATAAAGAGTGGAGCGCCCAAGATCCAGATGAAGAAATAAATTTAGATAAGTTTAGCGAACAAGTGAAAGATGTCCAAGAAAATGTTCTTGAAGAAGGTCGGTTGAGTGAGGCGAGTGGCGGAGAAGAGTTAAAAATAGATGGACTCTTTGAAGAGCAAGCAGTTTCCGATCCTGGTATTCCTTTTGAAGCAAATGTTATCATTAAAGATCCCGCATACGAGGACATCGACAAATGGAACAAAGAAAAAACATTAGAAGACAGCGACCCAGAAGAGTGTGGCTAGCATCTCAAATTCAAAATAAGTAACCAAAGGCGTTATACTAAGTTACTCATCGAATTCAACACAACACATTAAACAAAAAATAACGCAAGTTTGATTAGGCTATTTATATTAAAAAAAAGCCTATTCTTTTTAAAATTACAATGTAATTTTAATTTTTTAACAAAGATAGTTTTACTAAACAAAGACAGTTTTACTATTTATAACAGAGATTTAATTATGCAAACAGTTAAAACACTAATTATCGGTTTATTTATTTATGGATTGTCAGGTATTGGTATATCAGCAAAATCATTAGAAAACCCGTTTTATTCTGATGTTGTAACATACCAACCTAATGTGCCAATATTTACCCCTTATGACCTTAACGACCCTGCTGAGTCAATGGTACCAACAGTCACTTCTGACAAACCTAGCAATCCTGTTGACAATTCAACACCAAGCAACTTTGTACCAATACCAATAGCCACCCCTTATAGCGCTAACCCCTCTATTGAATCCACACCAGGAAATACCTCTCCCACATCAGAACTAATATCAGCACCAACACAGACACCAATACAGATACCAACACCAACACCTGCACCAGCACCAGTGCCAACACCAGGCGACACCACTGATACTGATACCGACGCACTTTCTAGAATTATGTCTGAGATGTTTGTGTCCAATATGTTTAAAAACCATGACATATATACAGAATTCCTTGGACATCTACACACATCGTTATCACTTAACGACAACTTCAAAACACTTGACGATTTTTTAAACACAAGGTGTTATGATAAATGTGACACACAATCAATTTTTGCCGTACTTGAAAAATTAAGAGTTAGAAACTTGTTCTTTTGGATTGGAAAATACCACACCAATTTAAAATTTAACGACAAAGGTCAAACATTCACAGTTTTTATAACAAACGGCGCCAAAGTTAATAACGGCAAAGTCGAAGATGGCTCTGTCTTTATAAACAATATCCCCATTTATAATGCCACATTTATAAACAGACAACTAACTTGGGACTACAACCCCAACTTAATACAATCTAATAAATCTAAAGGCAACCTTACCTTCTCTGATTTTTTCCTTGAAGATTCTTACATAGGCCACAGTTTTCTTGGCACACTGATGGTTAACAGCAAAATCACAGGAAAGGAAGAAACCCATAAATTCATAGGTTTCTCTCATGTTCGCACACCCACCAAATTATCAGCAAAGAAAAAAGGTCACTCAAAAAATGACTCAAGCAACAACTCAGGTGGCACCTCAGGAACAGACAACGCCTCAGGAAGTGGAACAGGCAACGCCTCAAACGACCCAGGCATCTCAGACAATAACCCAGAACACGACTCCGACTTTGGCCCAGGCATCAACTACCGTCCAAAACCAATGGGCGTTGGCGCAATTGACTACAAAACCCACATTTTCGGCTCACAAGTATGGACCGTTGAAAACATGCGTCATTTCCCAGACGGACGCATGACAGGTGTGTCACTTGGCAGCAGCGATGATGTCAAATATTATGAATGGTCTGCCGCCATGAACGCAGAACACAAAGAAGAATCACAAGGTATTTGTGCCTCAGGCTGGCATATTCCAACAGATGCAGATTGGAAAAAACTAGAAGGCTACCTCCAAATGAGTAAAGCCAATCAAGATAAAGACAACGCTTATCGTGGCAAGGATCAAGCCAGCATGCTTCACCAAGGTCGTTTTAACGCTGAATTATTAGGATTTTTCCAAAGTAACAACCTAAAGGAAGAAGGCAACAAAGCTTACTTCACCAGTTCCACCAAATCCACCAAGGCAGGAAACTTTACAGGTCGTAAAATCTCCACTGTGCCTGTATCCGCTACGCGTTTTATATTAATCAGACAAGTTACTTTTAGCGAAATGGCAATAGGCGAAGTAGAAGTAATGTACCAAGGCAAAAACATTGCACTCCATAAAAAAACGACCGCCTATGAAAGTAGCCCCTTACCTTCCAAACCCTCCGCCCTTTCCAAATTCTTCTCTCCCACCCCAAGCAAGACAAATGTTGCCACTGGTGGTAACAAAGATTCCCAGAATGACAAGATAGGTCCCGCACCTTTCGTTCGAGCAAATGTAGATGCCATCGTTGATGGCAAAGTAAGCACCGGCTTCTTAGGTAACACTTACTCAAATGACGGATGGATAGCCATTGACCTAGGTGCAGAATACAAAATTGACAGCATTAAAATTAAAGATTTAATCCGTAATTCCAAGCGCATTTCAGCCAAAGAATTAGCCATCTTTACTTCTAAAAAAGCAATAAGCACTCAAAAAACATTACAAGAACTTAGAGTTGACCCTGAAGTTAGCAGTGTTGGAATCAGCATCATGAGACCTTCAACCGACCCTGATCATAATTTTATCATCGCCGACACAACACTAGATTTGTGGCGTGGTGATATAGACAACAGCATTGGCTCCAGTGTACGCTGTGTTCAAGACGACACCACACCAGCCTTAGTTGCCACTAGCACTGAAAACAATCTTCAAATTGGCAGACCCATGAAATCCCCCATTCGAGTTTTTAATCTTGCATCAGGCTTAATTAACAGCTGGTCAATCAAACCCGCACTTAACAATGGCTTAGCATTTGACATTAAAACAGGCACAATCTCAGGCACTCCTAACAAACTTCAAAACAGAACAAAATATGAAGTTACCGCCACCAATGACAAAGGCGCAAGCCCTATTGCCGTGTATATTACAATTTCACCAATATTTGTAAATAGCATTGAAGTATCAGGCAAGAGTGTTCTAAAAATCGGCGAATCCATCCAACTTAGTGCCACTATCAGCCCTAGCGATGCCAGCAATAAAACCCTTTCATGGTTGGTAGATAAAGCAGCAAGTATTGACAGTAAAACAGGTAAAGTAACTGGCCTTAAAGAAGGTATTGCCAGTATCAGAGCTGTTTCTAATAGCGGCCTTGTAGTCGGCAGATTCGAAATACTGGTTGTCAATTCACGAACCGTTACTATCAATAAAAAACCTTATAAAATTATTTTATCCGAAGCAACAGGAAAAGCTTGGCTAGACAGAAACTTAGGTGCATCTCGAACTTGTAAAACCCTCAAGGACGCTAGTTGCTATGGTAATTTATACCAATGGGGCAGAGGCAACGATGGCCACCAGCTTAAAACATATGTGAAAAAAACCGCGATTTTAGCAAGTAGCATTACACCAAATCATGGCAATTTTATAATGAACAGCGCCACGGACACTAATTCAAACGGCCAAATGACAGCCAACACTGAGGGAGGAGACAACAATTCAATCATTATTGTTACCAGCCCAAGCAACGACTGGACAGCAGCAGGCGTTGACGAATCAGGTGACAAAAGAATAGCAGCTTGGAGCAAAACTGGCGTTAACAACATTTGCCCAGCAGGCTTTAAAGTACCAACTTCCGATGAGTTAAAAGCTGAAACTGAAGCCAGCACCGCAGCCGGAAAAACAGGCGTAAACACTTTATTAAAATTACCATTAAGTGGCAATCGCAACACCAAAGGTAAATTAAAGAATCTTGGACAAAAAGGCTTTTATTGGACCAAAAGCATTGTCAATCCAGCACCTGGCAAATATTTGGTCGATAGCCTTGAACTTGATGACAGCGGCAACACCTCCTTTTTAGGAAAAGATCGCGTTCAAGGTTTTAGTGTGCGTTGCATAAAAGACATTGATTCTAGCGCCCCCATTATTCTCCCTAGTACCAATCAGCTAAACACCCAAATTGGCGAAAACATTACCCCAATTACCTTCGCTAATTTTGGCACCGATGTTACTCAATGGTCTATCAGTCCAATGTTTTACAATGGCCTATCTTTTGACAGCCATACCGGCACAATTTCAGGCAAACCAAATAAAGTAACACCAAAAGCCTACTATAGCATTACTGCCACTAACGACTTTGGCACAGACACTGTAACAGTTGGCATTACCATAAACTCTGTTGAGGTACCCGTTACCAATATTCAACTGAGTCACAACACCATGCAAGTCGCAGGCAAGAATGTTCTTAGAGTAGGAGAAACCGTCCAACTTAATGCTGAAATTACCCCTAATAACGCCACCATCAAAGATGTCTTATGGAAAGTAAAATCTGATCATGCAATCATTTCTGGATCACATGGCGTTGCGACACTTACAGGTATTAGCACAGGTATGGCAGAAGTTTATGCCACTTCTCTAGATGGAGAATATGTGGTTGCCAAACTCACTATCCATGTTATTAACACTGTATTTAAAGGAAAAATCTACAACACAGTTGTCTCGCCAAAAACCAAACGAGTTTGGCTAGATAGAAATCTAGGCGCAAATCAAGTTTGTGTCGATAACAACAGCAGTGAATGTTATGGTGGTTTGTATCAATTTGGACGATCTACAGATGGACACCAACGACGCATAAACACAAACATGAAGCGCAAACAAGCAGACTCCATCCAACCGAGTGGAAATACATTCTACACCAATCAAAATCAAATTACATCTTTGACTTATGAAACAGACCCGTACAACATAACAGTTCTAGAGATGCAAAGGCTCAATTATGATGACAAAATACATGCATCACAAAAATATGATTGGACAGTAGCCGACACAGAAGGTTCTTCTCGCATTAAATTCTGGTCCAACAATAAAAACGGCATTTGCCCAGCTGGTTTCGAAGTGCCCAGCATAGACGAACTAAAAGCTGAAATGGGATATTTCTCAGCATCCAGCAGCACCACAGCACTCCAAGGTTTCTTAAAATTACCAGCAGCAGGTAAACGCCGATTGTATGATGGCGCCATAAAAAGCGAAGGTATTGAAGGATATTACTGGAGTAAAACACCCCTTCAATCTCACCACACACAAAGTTTGGTTTTCTCTCCAGCCAGCATGAAGGTATACAATGATTTCAGCGAGGATCCAAATTACTACATGGATAGGCAAAACCTAGGTAACGAAAGCCCTATTGAAGGATTCTTTGCTGATGTTGGTAATTTCTTTACTGGCAACTCATCCCCTATCATTAATAAATCAGTCACAGGAAAATCCCCCGTCAGAACACACACAGCCAACGCCAATGGTTACAGTGTTCGCTGTATAAAAAGTGAAGTAATGACGGCTGGTGGCATTAACTATAGTGCTGTCAAAATTGCCGGTCAAGTATGGACAATCAATACCATGCGTCATGGCGATGGCACGACCCCTAGCTACAGTAGCGCAAAAGCTGGATTAACAGGAAAAGTATATAAATACGGTGCTGCTGTAAACTATTCAGAAGAAAGCAACACACAAGGAATTTGCGCATCAGGTTGGCATATCCCAAGTAAAAAAGATTGGAACACCTTAAAAGAATACATAAGTGCCAGTCATGACAAAATGGCCTCCTCTTTATTTCCTGGCGTGGAAGCAGGTGTACTTAAACAAGGAAACCATATTATATTAGAAGAAGGCAACAAGCATTTCTTCCTATGGTCTTCTGGCTATCAAAAATCAATGATAAATGTAAAAAATGCCCAAGTGCGTTGCATAAAAGATGTAGAAGCAATGGAAGTAGGCGGCATTCAATACAAAACCGTTAAAATTGGCGCCCAAGTATGGACAGCTGAAAATATGCGCCATATTAGTGGCAGCACCAATGGCGTGCATTCCCATAATAACGACGCAAGTAACGACAAAATATACGGAAAATACTACACTTGGCATGCCGCCATGAAAGGCACCATTAAAGAGGGCGCACAAGGAATTTGCGCATTAGGCTGGCACATCCCAACAGCTCGTGATTGGAGAATATTGCAAGAGTATCTAGGTGTAAATGTTGCTGAATTAAATTCAAACAAAGCATCATGGCGCGGTACCGATCAAGGCAAACAACTCAAAGTAGGCGGTGCCAGTGGATTTGGCGCAATTATGACAGGCATCATCAACAATGGCACTGTACAGTTATTCAGCAAGACCATCAAACAAACCTATTTTTGGTCCTCCAGCCAAAAGTCCTCTGATACCAGCACATCTTGGAAACTGGCATTAGACCTCTCAAAATCTGAAGTCTATTACGGAACTGCTTATAAAAATAGCGGTGCCAGCGTGCGTTGCATCAAGAATAGCGAAGCCGAAATGGAAACAGGTGGCATTACCTACAAAACCATCAAGATTGGCGACCAAATATGGACAGCAGAAAATATGCGCCACGGCACCAACAGTGCAGAAAATGGCATTTATTCTTATGACGACAAACCAAGTAATGATAAATTATATGGCAAAATCTACACATGGTCTGCCGCCATGAAAGGCGCCACTGTAGAAGGCTCACAAGGAATTTGTGCAAAAAATTGGCGCATTGCAACAGACAATGACTGGAAAAAATTAGAAAGTTATTTAGGTATGAGCAAAGAATTCACCAACGCAGAAAACGCTTGGCGTGGCACCGACCAAGGCGCCCAACTCAAAGAGAGTAGCGGCATTGGCTTTAGTTCCCTTCTCCGAGAAGGCGACGGTCCTTTCGGTGTCTCCGCCCTAGTAGCATCCATGTGGACCTCAACATCAGCCAGCGATTCTAGTACCGCTTATTCAAGAACATTAGAAGGTGGAAAAGGCCAAATTTATAGAGGCGCTAATTCCAAAATTTTCCCTCTTGGTGTGCGCTGCATAAAACAACAAGCAATGATAGACACCAATGTGGCTTTGCATCAACTAACCACACAATCTTCTTTCCGCAATAATTCTCACAAGGCTATTGATGGCATAACTCACGGTGACTACTTCAAAGCAGGTGCCGGTACCAGCCATACTGACTCAGAAAAAAATCCTTGGTGGATGGTAGACTTAGGCAAAGAGTATCTTATTGACAAAATCAATATCTTCAATCGAACCGACTGCTGTAAAGACAGATTGGATAATTATCGAGTTGCCATCTCTAACAACCCCGGCATTCATGAACCTAGTTATACACATGATTTCCATGGCTCTCCCGATCCCAAGAAAACAATTGATTTATCCAGACATCATGCAAAAGGTCGTTATGTCAGAATTACACTCCTTGGAGACAACAAACGCGTTTTATCCTTAGCAGAAGTTCAAGTTATGGTGAAAGAAAATATTTTCACCATCACCGAAGATGCAAAGAAAGCATTGTCAGCAAGATCAATAAATATGGCATTGAACAAACACACAGCACAGTCTGCCTTTGGATTGTCTGCTAGCAAACGAGCTGTTGATGGCGACACCAATGGTGACTATTTCCATGGCAGTATCTCCGTAACTGGATCTAGTACACATAACACTTGGTGGTATGTTGATTTAGGGGAGCAAGTGCATATTGAAAAAATCAATATCTTCAATCGAACCGACTGCTGTAAAGGCAGGCTGAAAGCTTATAGAGTTACTGTTTCCGATGATGAAGACTTCCTACAGATTAAGTATATAAACGAGTTCCACACTGCTCCTGATCAAAAAGCAACCATTGACTTATCTGAATATAAGGTAATCGGTCGTTATGTTAGAATTGAGTCAATTAAACTTGTTGGCGAAGAATCATTTTTATCTTTAGCAGAGGTTCAAGTGATGGGCGTTCCCGCTCCCGATTAGAAAACGGGTAATATTTGATTTTTGAAACAGTGTTGCCTGTCAGAAATTGCATAATATAAGACAAATCACAGGCACCAAGAAGCGTAATTGTATTTACAAAGTAATATAGGATATTTTATGATATTAACAAAATTTAATTTTTCAACACTCATTTTTAGTGCTTTATTGACATTCAATATTAATGCCACTATATGCACACCATCAGAGAACGATGAATTTGATGAAGAAATATCGCAACAAGAAGGCGCCGATCCAAGCATTGAAGAAGAAATCATGCCCACAGAAAGTGAGTATGTTAGTTCTGTTGAAGAAAATGTCAGCTCAGTAGCAGCAGAAACCTCTGAACTCTTAGAAGATGCCGTAATGGATACAGCCATGATAACAGCAGAAGAAGCCGTAGCAGTTTTAGGCGTTATTGGCATAGTTGTGGTAGTAGGAATAATGGTTTACCGAGTGGTAACAGTCTTTTCAAACCCTGCATCAACCACAAAGGACAAAGTAATAACTGTGCTTTCTGTACTCTCTCCAGTCGCTGACTTCTTTTCGACAATAGTTAACGATTTTGGTCTTTCACCAGGCGACAAGGCAAGAAAAAAAGTTGACGATGCATTATCTGACGCTACCACTGATAGATACAGTTACAAGGTCAACACTCAAGAGACCTCAAACCTAGATTCATTGGTATCAAAAATCGAAAAACACCTTACAGACTCAATAAACAACACAAGCAGCATAAGAGGAGTTCGAATTAATTATGACCAAATATTACTGCGTCATTATGCAGAAAAATATTTGTTAACCGCTAAAAACATGTATAGCAGTTTACCCAATATATACGCAAGACAATGGATGAAAGCCTCACCAGATTTTATCGCCCTAGATAACGCCCTTGAAAGCGCAGTTAAAGGTGAAAAATTTGACTTACCCGATATCATTTCCAGCAAAACGCGCACACTTTGTGGCATCAACGACGACAATGATTCTCTAAGTCTTAGTAACAAATCTGCCAATCAAGTAAAGAGATGTGTAAACGGTATTTTTTATGATTATAAAACCCATTTCAGCGCCTATTCTTTAGACGATTTAATCACAATCAGCACACCTGACCTTGGACAAACCCCTCCCGTGGAAGTTGTTAAAAGTACCACATTTCGTGACTTCCTAGTCGCTTATGCAGGAACTTATAATCATTTTTTAAGCACTATCAAAGTCAGTTATGCCAGTGGCATCTATAAAGAAAAAGCCAGAGTAGAAAGAATGATTTGCGTCAAACAAAAAACTGCCGCAGAGGACTTCTTAGTAAAAGCAAAAGCAAATGTATGGAGCCTAGCAAGCCTTATATTTAGTGCAGCCAATAACATTGATGGCTCTGGACGAAGCAAAGCCCCTATTTGTTGGGATGGTAAACGCTATATGTGTAGCTCATATATCAAATATAATCGCTCTAAGGACCCCTCCGTTCCCCTAGCATTAGATAAAATAGACACACTACAAGTATTAATAGATGACGCATACAATAGCTGTACTGAAGGAGAATATGACGGCGGAGCCTCCCATGGCGCACTTATCTATGCCTTAAATACAGATCGTTTTTACCCCATGCTTGATAAAGGCGATACCGCCAAGTTATTCACCAATATATTCCGTGGCGTCAAAACAAACCTCGTGCTTTCTGTTAAACAAAAACTCAAAATCTTGTATGAAAGCAAAAAACAGAAGTAGTATAGGCAAGTTTGATTCTATAAGTACTACAGTGCTGTTTAAATAAATATAGGTTAATAAATATAGGTTTTTTAGGGATTCTATTCTATATGGCTTTATGTGAATTTATGTGATTCTATATGGTCTATATGAAACTCTTGCATGGTTATAAATAATTATCAAGAATCCACTTTTCACCCACTTGGTAATTTTTTAAAACCCAGCCTTGGCTCTGCTAGGACAAGGTTTAAGAAAATTACCAAGTGGGTGAAAATTGAATTTTGCTAATCATCCATATTTGCGCAAAGGTCTCTATGTGTTTTATTTGTTAAAGGTTTTGAGCTGAATACAACAACAAAGTGTATTGTGTGATGCGCTTATTCCCGAAATTTTGCTTGGGGGTGTGTTTTTAGTGAGAAAAGTATTTGCAAGGCGTGGTAGTTATTTTTCCAAACCTTATTATTTGTGGGTGTGGGAAAAATGAAAACACCAATGAGCTTCAAGGTAAAATATGCCAAAGACTGTATTGTATCTTTGGCAAATATCGCTTACAATAAGGTTAAAACAACTGTAAATAAACTCAATTCTAGACCGAAAAAATGTTTGGGGTTGAAAGTTTGTCTTATTAGGTGTTTTTAAAGAAGGTGCTTGCCAATTGAGACCTGCATTAAACATAGATATTAACTAAATTCTAACTTTCACTCATTTGTAAATTTGCCCTTTATTTAATATTTATGTTTAATACAGGGGTCTTCTTAGGCGATTATAGGCACCACATTATTCATTTTATTTTTGTAAATGGCATTACTGTGTTTTTTATACTTTAATTTTATAATTTAATGCCAATTCATCAACGAGTATCCTGCGAATTTTCCAGTTAGGCGTTAGGGATTCAGAAATAGTTATTTCCATATCTTACGCTTCAATATTTGTATACGCTTTGATTATTTTTAATAATAACTTAATAAGTTGAGACCTTTGCATAACTATAAACAATCATCAAGAATCCACTTTTTACCCACTTAGTAATTTTTTTAAACCCAGCTTTAACCCTGTGAGGACAAGGTTTAAGAAAATTACTAAGTGGGTAAAAATTGAATTTTGCTAATCATCCATATTTATGTAAAGGCTTCTGTTGGCAGAAGGTAAATGAAGGGTTACATTATTGAAGGGTGTAATGTATAATTCTGCGCCAATGAACACACAAAAACAAACTAAAGTATTGATCATTTTGGATGGCTGGGGACATTCAGAAGTGGTAGAAAATAATGCCGTTGCGTTAGCGAGAACGCCTGTTTGGGATAAATTTAACACTCAGTTTGCGCATACCTTGATTAACACCAGTGGTAAAGAAGTGGGGTTGCCAGGTGAACAGATGGGTAACTCAGAGGTAGGGCACCTTAATTTAGGCGCTGGGCGTATCGTGAAACAGGATTTTACTCGTATTCAGAATGATATCAGCAATGGGGATTTTTTCAGAAACCCAGTTTTAAAGAATTCTTTAGAGTATGCAAACGATAACAGCAAAGCAGTGCATATCATGGGGCTATTGTCTGATGGTGGCGTGCATTCGCATGAGGAGCAAATGTATGCAATGTTGGAGATGGCCAAGCAATATGGGTGTCAAGAGGTATATTTGCATATTTTTGCTGATGGTAGGGATTGTGCGCAAAAAAGTGCCAAAGCGTATATTCTAAAATTAGAGGACAAGATTACTGAGTTTGGCGTAGGGGAAATTGCCAGTGTGATTGGTCGATATTTTTCTTTAGATAGAGACAATCGCTGGTCGCGTGTGCGTTGTGCTTACGAATTGATTGCTAAAGGCAAGGGTGCGTTTTTGGCACAAAGTGCTATTGAGGCGATTGACATGGCTTATGAGCGGGGAGAGACTGATGAGTTTGTGCAATCAACAGTGATCAAGGCACCGACAAAAATTCAAAAAGGCGATGTGATGATTTTTATGAATTATCGTGCTGACCGTGCCAGGCAAATTACACAAGCTTTTACAGATGAAAATTTCCAAGGATTTTCTCGTGGTACTTTTGTGCCAATGCAATTTTTTTGCTTGACAGAGTATAAAAAAGAGTTCAATTTACCAGTCGCCTACCCCGCCGCTAAATTAAATAATGTGTTGGGTAAATATTTGTCTAATTTGGGTATGACGCAACTTAGAATTGCTGAAACTGAAAAGTATGCACATGTAACTTTTTTCTTGAATGGGGGGATTGAACGCCCATTTTATGGCGAAGACCGGATATTGATTCCATCGCCAGATGTGGCAACTTATGACTTGAAGCCAGAAATGAGTATTTTTGAGTTGACAGATGAGTTGGCTGAAAATATTGAGAGTCAGAAATACGATTTAATCATTTGTAACTTTGCCAATACTGATATGGTTGGGCATTCTGGGAAATTGGATGCAGCGATTAAGGCAGTAGAAGCAGTAGACACTTGTTTGGGTATCGTTTACCAAGCCTTGCGTTCAATTAATGGAGAAATGTTAATCACTGCTGATCATGGCAATGTAGAGCAAATGGTTAACCCTGACACAGGTGAGGCGCACACGGCACATACCAACAATCCTGTGCCATTATTATTTATTGGCGATAGAGCAGTGACAATCGCTGAGCCTGGCACAGGCACGCTGTCTGATATTGCGCCAACGCTATTGCTGATGATGGATATTGAGCAACCTGATGAAATGACGGGAAGTAGCTTAATAACTTTTAATTAAAAAAAAACGGAGAGAATAATGAAACAATCTAATTTTATTGCGCCATCAATTTTGGCAGCAGATTTTGCCAGATTAGGCGAAGAAGTTGACAATGTTTTGCGTGATGGCGCAGATATTGTACATTTTGATGTGATGGATAATCACTATGTGCCAAATCTAACAATTGGTCCATTGGTTTGTGAGGCACTTAGAAATCATGGTGTTACTGCACCGATTGATGTGCATTTAATGGTGAAACCAGTAGATAGAATTATTCCCGACTTTATCGATGCAGGCGCATCTTATATCACTTTCCATCCAGAGGCTTCTGAGCATATTGACAGAACATTGGCGATGATTAAAGAAAGCGGCTGCAAAGCAGGCTTGGTATTCAATCCAGCAACGCCACTTCATGTTTTAGACAATGTGATGGACAAGTTAGATATGATTTTGTTAATGTCAGTTAATCCTGGCTTTGGTGGTCAATCTTTTATTCCACAAACATTAGAGAAATGTCGTCAAGTGCGTCAATTAATTGATGCCAGTGGCAAAGATATTCGTCTAGAAATTGATGGTGGTGTTAAGATTGACAACATTCGTGAAGTTGCGGCAGCGGGGGCGGATACTTTTGTTGCAGGTTCTGCTATCTTTAGTACAGATGATTACAAAGCAACCATTGATGCCATGCGTGCAGAATTAGCCAAGGCATAATTTTTGTTGGTCTGACGCTTGCCGTAACAGCGGTGTTTGGGGTATAATGTTGCATTTTAGATTTTTAATAAAAAATCACAAGTTAAATTAAGCGCCCATTAATGGGCGCTTAATTTTTTTTAATGTATCACGCAACCCGACATATTCATCAGGGTGCTTTTCAGTAGAAAGGTTGATGGATAGGGGGAGCGGAAGTTTTAACCCAAAACAGGAGAAAACAATATGGCAAACACAACCATGAAAAAAATGTTAGAGGCAGGTGTTCATTTCGGTCACCGTAGTCGTTTTTGGCACCCAAAAATGGAGCGTTACATTTACGGCGTTCGTAACGGTGTGCATATCATCAATTTAGAAAAAACCTTACCAATGTTCAACGATGTGCTTAATTTTGCATCAAAAACAGCAGCAAATGGCGGCTCTATTTTATTTGTCGGCACTAAGCGTGCTGCAAGTGATATCGTAAAAGAAGAGGCCATTCGTTGCGGTATGCCTTATGTAAATCATCGCTGGTTAGGTGGTATGATGACTAACTATAAAACGATTAAAGCCTCAATCAAACGCTTAAAAGATTTAGAATTTTTGGCAGAAGAAAACTTTAGCCAATTCGGCAAAAAAGAAGCACTAATGATGACGCGTGAAATGGAAAAATTAGAGCGCAGTTTAGGTGGTATTAAAGATTTAGGCGGTATTCCTGATGTGGTATTTGTTATTGATATCGGTCATGAGAAAAATGCAGTTAAAGAAGCACAAAAACTACACTTACCAATCATTGGCATTGTTGATACTAATTACAACCCAGAGGGCATTGATTATGTCGTGCCAGGTAATGATGACTCAATTAGAGCAGTGAGTTTTTATGCTAGGGAAATTGCCAATGCAGTATTAGAGGCAAAAGCTTCAGCGCCAATAAAAGCAACAGTGAAGAAAGCGGTTTCTATTAAGAAAGCCGTTGCTAAAGAGCCTTCTAATGCTAAAGACCCTGCTGTTAAAGAGTCCACGGCCAAAGAGCCAGTTGCTCAGGAAGTACAGACTACTAAAGAAGAAAAGCCCGTTGTTGTAGAAGCATCAGCCAAAACTGAAAAGCTTAATAAAACAGCACTTAATGCAATGAAAAAAGCAGAGTTAACTGATTATGCAAGCAAGCAAGGTATTGAAGTTGATGCCAACGACACTAAAATAGCAATGATTGAAAAAATTCTTGCATAAAGTAATCATTATAAATTAGGAGATTATTATGGCTATTACAGCATTAATGGTTAAAGAACTGAGAGAAAGAACAGGTGCAGGCATGATGGACTGCAAAAAGGCATTAAGTGAAACTGATGGCGATATGGAAGCAGCAATTGATTTGATGCGTACTTCAGGTGCTGCTAAAGCGGCCAAGAAATCAGGCCGCATTGCCGCAGAAGGTTTGGTCAAAGTGAATGTTACTGACGATGGTAAAACAGCAACTATTTTAGAGGTTAATTCTGAAACAGACTTTGTGACTAAAGGGGAGACCTTTATTGGTTTTGTTGATACTTTAGGCGCATTAGCACTAAAAACGACCCCCGCTAACATTGAAGAGTTTTTAAAGGAATCAATGGAAAACGGCGATTCACTGGAAAAAGCGCGTGAAGATATTATCGCTCAAACAGGGGAAAATGTGGCCATTCGTCGCGTGCAAACTGTGCAAACAGATAGCGGTGTTATCGGTATTTATAAACATGGAGAGCGTATTGCGGTATTAACTCTATTAGAAGGTGGCGATGAAGCCTTAGCCAAAGATATTGCTATGCACATTGCCGCATCTAAGCCTGAATGCATTAGCGAAGACGATTTATCTGCAGACCTTTTGGAAAGAGAAAAAGCAATTTTTGTGGAGCAAGCAAGAGAATCTGGCAAACCAGACGATATCATTGAGAAAATGATTGGTGGTCGTATGAAGAAATTTATTAACGAAGTAACACTTGCTGGTCAAGCATTTGTTAAAGACCCAGACACAACAGTGGCTGCGTTACTTAAATCAAATAATGCAACCATAAAATCATTCATTCGCTTTGAAGTCGGCGAAGGCATTGAGAAAAAAGAAGAAAACTTTGCTGATGAAGTGATGGCACAAATTAAGGGATAATTTCTCCCTTTTATTGCGCTAAGTATTAAAAAAATACTTGCAAAGACATAAAAAAAGACCGCTAATTTAGCGGTCTTTTTTTTACATTTTTTTTGTTAGCGTTTAAGCATTGAGCGCCCGCTTAAACTCTGTAGGAATAACCAGGACAAAATCATTTAGTGCATTTTTCCAATCATCTAAAATGCGCTTGGCGACTGATGATCCAGTTAAGTCATAATGAGTTTGAATATAGTGCTTTAATTCATTTTCATAGGTTTTGTTAAAGGGGTCTAAATCCACCATAGCGCCCGTAGAAAGCATATTATTAAAGGTTTTATTTGGGTTGTAAACAAACGCAACACCACCAGACATGCCTGCTGCGAAGTTACGGCCGATTTCTCCTAAAATGATTGCTTTACCGCCAGTCATATACTCACAGCCGTGATCGCCAATGCCTTCTACAACGGCTATTGCACCAGAGTTACGCACGCAGAAGCGTTCTGAAACACAACCTGATAAGTATAATTCACCGCCTGTTGCGCCGTAGCCACAAACATTGCCGGCAATGATTTCTTCTTCGGCATTGAAGGTGGAATTTTTTGGAGGATAAACGATTACACGACCGCCTGATAAGCCTTTGCCGACATAATCATTGGCATCGCCTTCAATTTCAAGGGTAATGCCTTGTGCTAAGAATGCACCGAGTGATTGCCCTGCGGAGCCGGTAAAGTTAATATGAATTGAGTTATCATCTAGGTTGTTGCCACCACGATTTTTGACGATATATGAAGAGAGCATTGCGCCAACAGCACGGTCAATATTGGTAATTTTAGAATTAAATTTAACTTTATTGTTGCCTTCAATAGCATCTTTTGCTTGTTTAATTAAGGCGTTATCAAGTTGGTATGTTAATTCATGGTCTTGTGCTTTGGTTTGGTAGGTACCTGTATTTTTGTGCGGTTTTTGTGCTGGCGTGAGTAATGCATCAAGATTGATAGAACTTTGTTTCCAATGATCAATGGCTTGATTCATTTCTAACATATCTGCTCTGCCAACCATATCGTTAATCGTTTTAAAGCCTAATTCAGCCATAATAAGACGCAATTCTTGCGCCACCATAAACAAGTAGTTCACCACATATTCTGGCTTGCCAGTAAATTTCTTACGCAATGCTTTGTCTTGTGTGGCAATGCCAACTGGACAGGTGTTAAGATGGCATTTGCGCATCATAATACAACCCATGGTGATGAGCGGTGCAGTAGAAAAACCAAATTCTTCAGCACCCAGTAAAACGCCAATGGCGACATCACGGCCTGTTTTAAGTTGTCCATCTGTTTGAATAACCACGCGTGAACGCAGGTCATTCATAACCAGTGTTTGGTGTGTTTCAGCCAAACCTAATTCCCATGGCAAACCCGCATGTTTAATCGAAGTAAGTGGCGATGCGCCTGTGCCACCATCATGACCAGCGATTACAATATGGTCGGATTTTGCCTTAGTCACACCAGCAGCAATTGTGCCAACGCCCACTTCCGCCACAAGCTTTACGCTAATGCGTGCGACTGGGTTTGCACGCTTTAAATCAAAAATGAGTTGTGATAAATCTTCAATAGAATAAATATCATGGTGTGGTGGTGGTGAAATTAAACCGACACCTGGTGTTGAATGTCTGATTTTAGCAATGCCTGCATCGACTTTAGTGCCTGGTAGTTCGCCGCCTTCACCGGGTTTTGCGCCTTGTGATACCTTAATTTGGATTTCGTCAGCGTTGTTTAAATATTCAATAGTTACGCCAAACCGACCAGAGGCCACTTGTTTGATTGCGCTTCTGCGTGAATCGCCGTTGGCATCGGGTGTCCAGCGTTTGGCATCTTCACCACCTTCACCTGTGTTAGATTTACCACCTAAGCGGTTCATGGCAATTGCTAAAGATTCGTGTGATTCGGCAGAAATAGAGCCAAAACTCATTGCACCTGTGGCGAAGCGTTTAACAATTTCTTTGCAGGATTCTACTTCATCAATAGAAATTGGGTTGCCTTTTTTGAAAGACATTAGACCCCGCAAGGTTGAATTGCGAGTGCCTTCTTTATTGGCATGTTCGGCAAACGCCCAATATGCAAATTCGTCGTTATTGCGAGCGGCCAATTGTAGGTTGGAAATTGTTTCTGGATCCCACATGTGTTTTTCACCACCACTGCGCCAATGGTATTGACCTAGATTGTCTAATGTGTCGCTGCGGTAAGCAAATTGATGGCGTTTTTCACTTTCGTCTTGAAGAATATCAAAACCAACGCCATCAATGCGTGATGCAGTTCCAAAGAAGCATTTATCCATTACCTCTTGTGCCAAACCCACTGCTTCAAAAATTTGCGCCCCCTTGTATGACTCTAAAGTAGAAATACCCATTTTTGCCATCACTTTAAGCATACCTTTACCAACACCTTTACGGTAAGCGTTAATAATGGCTTCATCGCTTTCGCTGTCAATAAGTTGGTCACGGCGTGCTTGCCAAAGTGCTTCAAAGGCAAGATATGGGTTAATGGCATCAGCACCAAAACCCGTCATTAAGCAGAAATGGTGCACTTCGCGTGCCTCGCCTGTTTCAACAATAATACCAACTTGGGTGCGTTCAGAGCAAGCCACAAGGTGGCGATGCAGTGCGCTTGAGGCCAGTAAACTAGAAATGGTCGCACGATTTTCACCAATCTGACGATCTGATAAAATGATTAAACTGTGCCCGTCTTTGATGGCTTGTGAGCCTTGTTGGCAAATATCGTTAAGCAATTCGTCAATCTTTTTGCCTGCATTAGTGTCATAAGTAATATCAATGGTTTTTGAAGTCCAGCCACGGTGATTACAATGCCTGAGGGCTGCCGTCTCTTCATTGGTTAAAATTGGGTGGTCAATGACTAGGCGGTGTGCGTTCTCAGCTTTGTCGTTTAAAAGGTTGCCCTCAGGGCCAATGGAACAACGCAATGACATTACAATTTCTTCACGAATAGAGTCAATTGCAGGGTTGGTCACCTGTGCAAAAAGTTGCTTGAAATAGTCATAAATAATGCGTGATTGGTTGGACAAACAGGCTAAGGCAGAATCATTGCCCATTGAGCCTACTGGGTCACGCAACTCTTTGACTAGAGGTAAAAGCATAAATTGTAGAGTTTCTGTGCTGTAACCGAATGCTTTTAGGCGATGAACTAGGGTTTCAGGATAAAAACCATGTGCTTCTCGCTCACAGTGTAATTCTGATAAGTGGATTTGTTGCTGATTCAGCCATTCTTGGTAAGGATTTTTCTTGGAAAATTCTGATTTAATATTATCGTCATTAAGTAATTCGCCTTTTTCAAAATCGACTAAGAACATTTTTCCAGGACGCAACCTGCCTTTGGTTTTAATGTTATCTGTTGCCACATCAACCACGCCAACCTCACTTGCCATAATCACTCGCTGATCATGAGTGAGATAATAACGAGAGGGACGCAAGCCGTTACGGTCAAGTACAGCACCGATATAATGGCCGTCAGTAAAGGCGATAGAGGCTGGACCATCCCATGGCTCCATAACATTAGAGAAGTATTCGTAAAAGGCTTTTTTCTCATCACTCATATTGGTGTCGTTTTGCCAAGCCTCTGGCACCATCATCAGCACCGCTTCTTGCAAGGTACGGCCGTTCATCATTAAAAATTCTAACACATTATCAAAACTACCCGAATCAGATACTTCGGTCTCAATTACTGGGAGTGTTTTGGCTAAATCATCGTCTTTGAATAAGTCGCTTTGTAATACGCCTTCTCTAGCGTGCATCCAATTATAATTACCTTGGCGAGTGTTGATTTCGCCATTATGTGACATATAACGACAAGGTTGCGCCCTATCCCAAGAAGGGAAAGTGTTGGTAGAAAAACGGGAATGCACCATGGCCAAATAAGTTGAATAGTCAGGGCTGGATAAATCTGTGTAAAAGTCAAGCACCTGAGAGCCCATCAACATACCTTTGTAAATAATAACGCTGGTGGACAAACTGCAAACATAAAACAACAACGCTTGAGACAAAGTATCGTTAGTTCTAATTGCGTTTGAAGCATATTTTCTAATGATGAACAGCGTGCGCTCGAAAGCAAGTGTATCAATGTCATCAGCTTTGGCAATGATTAATTGTTTGATCACAGGCTGAGATTTTTTGGCAATATTACCCACATTTGCCTTGTCAATGTCAATTGGCGTGTCTCTCCAACCGATCAATGTTTGACCTTCGTCAGCAATGGATTTTTCGAGTAAATCCATACAATGAGCGCGCTGTTTATCATCCTGTGGTAAAAACACATTGCCTACCGCATAAGTGCCTTTTTTAACATCAACATTAAACAATGATTTAATTTCTTGAATGAAAAAATTATGTGGAATGTCAGTCAAGATGCCTGCACCATCACCCGTGTTCGTCTCGCAGCCGCAGCCGCCACGATGATCCATTCTGGATAACATTTCTAAAGCATCTGCCGTAATGGCGTGTGATGGCTCACCTTTTATGTGAGCAATAAAGCCAACGCCACAACTTTCTTTTTCATTGCTTGGATGGTAAAGTCCGTGCGCTTTTGGTAAGTGTAATAATGGGTTTTTCATTGCAAATAATAATCAAAAAAAATCCGCTAAATTATAACCTAAAACACCCTGCTAACATTTGAAAATAGTGCAAGGGGTTTAACCTCTTCCAGTAGATAGTTTTTATGCGTGTTTTTTGGTGGATCCCTTAAGGGTTTAAAAGGCATCTTAAGTAAGAAAAATTAAGGTAGAATATTTTTTATTTTTTAAATACATCAAATGCTGGCTGTTATTTCCCCCTCAAAAACGCAGGATTTTAATCCAAGCGATATTATTGATTTTAGTCAAACACGCCAAATGGCACAATCTCAAGCGTTAATTGCGGTGCTAAAAATCAAAACACAAGAAGAAATTGCCGATTTAATGTCAATTAGTGAAAAGTTGTCACTATTAAATTTTGAGCGTTTTCAAACCTTTAAAACCCCACTCACATTGAACAATGCCAAACAAGCCTTGCTTGCCTTCAAAGGTGATGTTTACAATGGTATTGATGTTTCCAGTTTGTCAACAGCAGATTTAGACTTTGCACAAAACACGCTTCGGATGCTGTCTGGTTTATACGGCGTGATTCGTCCGTTAGATTTGATTGCACCCTATCGCTTGGAAATGGGCACTCGACTTGTTACCGACAAAGGCAAAAATCTCTATGAATTTTGGGGTGAACAAATTTCTCAGGTGCTGAATGAAGATGAATCTGAGGTGATTGTCAATTTAGCTTCCAACGAGTATTTCAAAGGTATTGATAAAAAAGCGCTGAATGCCAATATTATCAATATCGTTTTCAAAGAATTTAAGAACGATAACTACAAAATTATCGGCATCTATGCCAAACGCGCCAGAGGTTTAATGGTAAATTATATGATTAAAAACAGAATCACTCAAGCGGAACATTTAAAGAATTTTGACAAAGAAGACTATCAATTCAAAGCCGATATGTCCGATGACACAACATGGGTTTTTACCAGAGGCTAATCTTCAAACAATCTTGCGTATTATGTATGGAACCCGCAAGTTTTTGTATATGCCAAGCATGTGAAGCTGAGTTTTCCAATCAAACAAACCGTTGCCAATCCTGCGCTCATCCCATCAGTGGTAACCTTGATTTTTGCGGACAATGCCTTAGTCATTCCCCTGCCTTTAATCGTGCTTATACCCTGTATGATTATCAAGATTTAGTTGCACAATTGATTAAAATCTTTAAATACAATCAACGATTATGTGTCGGCCATTATTTTGCCCATAAACTGGCTGATAAATACCAAACTATGCAAAATTATGATGCCATTATCCCCATGCCACTCAGTCGGCAACGCATTCGAGAACGAGGGTTTAACCAAGTATCGGAACTCCTTAATATAATCAAGAAAAACCCAAATCACATTATTGACACACATAGCGTCCACCGTATAAAAGCCACTCAACCCCTCGCAACACTCACCCCCGAACAACGCCAAAAAGAAATTAAAGGCGCATTTCACGCCAACACAATCTCCTATCAACGAGTTTTATTAGTTGACGATGTTATGACCACTGGCGTTAGCCTTAACGAACTGGCAAAAACCATCCTTAAGGCAGGTGCTAAAAATTGCGATATTTTGACTTTGTCTAGGGCTAGAGATTAATGGAGTGGCAGGCAATTTTTGTGTTTAACTCCAATTATTCGACTCCAATAAAGTCAAGACAACTAAAAAATTCCTTTTATTTTTTTCATCCTCTTAATTTAACACCATTTTCAAAAATAAACCAAACAATCTAATGCTCGTCCTCACCCCAAGTATTAGCAATAAAAATACCCAAGCCAAAATATCCACTATATTCAAAAATATTGTTGATTCTAGCTTGAAAAACTATGCTAGAATATATATGCGTTATACTTCTATTATCACAGAGAAGTGGGGCAATAAGGTTGTTTGAGTTGATTTGCAGGAGGGGTGTTGGCTTAAGTTAATGGCTGACCTTTGACTTTATTTAAGGAATAATCTAACGCAATCATCGCTATTTACAGACAATTCTGCCCATTAAGTTAGTAAAACTAAACAGTTAATTAACAAAAAAAAGGGGAAAAAATGAAAATGAAATTTATGTTAAAAATGGTATTTGTAGGGTTGCTTTGTAGTAGTAAAGTGTTTGCTATGTTTGGAGGGGTTAAACTTTCTGGTGAGGACGCTCCTGATTGGGCATTGGGAAATTTTTCTTGTGGCGCAACTTTGATAGCGCCTAGAGTTATTTTAACAGCAGCACATTGTCCAATACAAAATAACAATAAAATAGGCTATTATCATAGAAAAACTGGAGATATATTGTCTGGAACAGCATACAAATATGATGGCTATATTGGTGATGGTGCCTCGCTGAATGATGTTGCTATCATATTTTTAGATAAATCATATGATGAACTTAATACAATTAGCCTCCCAAGTTATAATCTTGAAAATACTTTATTAACAGATAATGACTTGCCATTCCCTTATTTTGATGGTAAGGGAGGTGTCGCATTGTATGGCAAAGTACACTACAACGGTCAACCATATAATTTTGCCAGAGATGTGGGATATATGAATAAGTATTACAAATATATTGATGGACACTATGAACCGGGCAACTATAGGATGATCTATATGTCTCTTAATAGGATGTTAAAGGGTCCATATCCTCGTGCTCTAACTTCAAATATAGTCTTGAATTCAGACTATTCAAATTTTTTAATGAATGACAAAAAAATGACAATTAGTGATATAGATAATGAACTTATTATGTTTCCAAGTCGGGTGTCATCCGAAGGTTCTGTTATTTATAACCCTATCGCTAGTGGGGATTCAGGAGGAACAATTGTTTATGAAAAAAATGGAAAGACAAATATGATAGGTGTTATTTCTGGATCGCAAAGTCATGCACGATTAAAGAGTAATTGGAAATGGATTATAGATAAAGTTAGTGCACTATCAAAAGATGATGCATTCTATATTGCAAAGCAAATTATAGGAAATAAATGGGGCGCAAATGATAGAAAAGGAAATACAGGAGATATATTTATTTACAATAATCCATATAATGGAGATATTGAATATTTTAGATTAAGACAATTGGGTTCCGATGATAGATATTGGTATTTCCCTACGGACAAACAAAATAATTATTATTGGGAATACCTTGGCACAGACTATCCTGAGGTTAAAGAATTTGAACTTTTTAATACATTTAATAGATGGGGCGCAAATGATAGAAAAGGAAATATAGGAGATATATTTATTTACAGTGATCCATATAATGGAGATATTGAATATTTTAAATTAAAACAATTGGGTTCTGATGATAGATATTGGTATTTCCCTACGGACAAACAAAATAATTATTATTGGGAATATCTGGGAACAAACTATCCAGATATAGAAAAAAAATAACAGTTACATTGCCTCAAAATCTCTGGCAACTTTTTTAAAATTTCTTATAACTCAATTTAAGAAGTCTTTTTCAGATGATTATTGATGTATTTTCTCTCGCTGTAAATGGGCGTGTGTCCAAATACTTTGTTAATGTGGTTTTTAATGGCTTGTTTAGTATCGTTTGTTCTTGATTTGTAACGCAAAGCCACTTCTGTCAATGCCTAGATTGACACTGATAACTAGCGGATAAAGAAGATGAAGATAAGGACGGTTTGAGTTCGGCTAACACCATTTTTAAAAATAAACCAAACAATCCGCCACCCATCCTCATCCAAGTATTAACAGTAAAAATACCTGGGCGATTATAAGCACTATATTTATGATTTATACAAAGGTCTCAAACTAACTACCAAAAAATTTTCACAAAAAATACCGCCCTCCCAAGCGATATTAATATTTTTTAATTTTTTTATGGCAGTAGCCAAAAACTTCGATCTTTGTAGTCTTGTGTGATAATCCATAAGGCAGAATTAGCGAGAGCCGTTCCTACCCAAGAGACGGTATCAATAACGGCATTTTCTGTCCAACTTATAATGTCTCCGAATATGCCAGCACCTTTAACGCTGTGCATCTGCCCATCATTCATTGCCACTGCACCAGTATTTTGTAAAAATACTGGAGAATCAAGTAAATTTTGATTCAGATTTGAACTTGCCACACTCACACCCGAAAGTGTGACCCCAGCAGTGATGACACATGCTATTACTATACTTTTTAAATTAAGCATTTTACTCCCCTTAAAATTACGACAACTCTGCCGTTATTGGGTTGAAAAACTCAACTAAGTTCTTTGCGAACCCCTCCACATGCAACTGATAATAATATATTTTTTTGAAGCGGTATTAATATTTTTATCTATGGTCTAGGCCTGAAGATGTGAGTGTCTATATAATTGAGTGTCAATATGGTAGCCTTTGCTACATCAAGAGCGGCCTTTTCTATCCAATTTATAATGTCTCCAAATATGCCAGCACCTTTAACACTCTGCATCTGTTCATCATTCATTGCCACCGCACCAGTATTTTGTAAAAATACTGGAGAATCAAGTAAATTTTGATTCAGATTTGAACTTGCCACACTCACACCCGAAAGTGTGATTCCAGCAGTGATGACACATGCTATTACTATACTTTTTAAATTAAACATTTTATTCTCCTTAAAAATTACAACAATTCTACTGTTGTTGGGCTGAAAAACTCAACCAAGTTTTTTTTGAAAACCGATAATAACATATTTTTTTGAATCAATATATTTTTTTGCAAAAAATATTTTTTATTAGCGCAAGCCCTATTTTTTTTATAGTTGAGACCTTTGCATAAATATGAATAATCATCAAGAATCCACTTTTCACCCACTCGGTAATTTTTTAAACCCAATCTTAGCCCTACTAGGACAAGGTTTAATAAAATTACCAATTGGGTGAAAATTGAATTCTGCTAATCATTCATATTTATGCAAAGGCCTCATAGTTTTCATTTGGACTTTCTATTCTTGAGTTAAAAGAAATCGGAGGGCATTCTGGATTCCAAGTTTATGTTGTTAGAATTCCATTCTAAGGTTTAGTAAAAACAAATAAACCAGCATTGGTTGATATTGAAAATGAAAAATTTAAACACTTCGTTGCGTTTCGCAGATTCAAAAAAAAGTAAAGTTTTTTAGCCGACCCTTCAATTGGTAATCGATCAATTCCTCCAAATGATTTTATAAATTTATGGAAATGGAAAACAGCATTTGCATGGCATAAATTTTTGTTTAGTGTTATTTACAGTGCTTAATAAATTAATTGATACGCCCAATTACCCTTAAAAAGCACTAACCCCAGCAATTCCTTGAGCACCAAGCTTCAGTGTTTTGTCTAAATCTTGCTCGCTCATTCCGCCTAAAAAATATACAGGGATATTAAGTTTTCCTACCACTTCTTTGGCGGTGTTCCAGCCAATTGGTGTGGTATTGGGGTGGGTTTGGGTGAGTTGGACAGGGGAAATAACGATAAAGTCGGCACCGATTGTTTGGGCGTTTAGCGCTTCATTTAGGTTGTGTGTGGATGCGCTGAGTAATTTATCTTGGGGGCAGGGTCTGGTGGTTAGTTTTAACATTTCATGAGTGGTGAGATGCCAACCGTCACAATAGGTTTCTTTGAATGATTTATCGATGGTATTAAGTAGTAATTTAATATTATGTTGCTTACATTTGCTATAAAGTTCGGCGATAAACGAGCTATCTAACGATACTTTGCTTCTAAGTTGAATTAATGCTATGTTTTGCGTTAGTTTTTGTTCGAACTTGGACATCCATTCATCGCTTTGATGATTGTTTGCTGGCGTTATCCAATATTTATTGGGCAAAGTGATTGAGTGAATAAAAGCCCTCATTGTTGGCAACAGTTGGTAATCGTTTAATGCATCAATTTTAACCCAAGCAATAGCCTGACCTTCTATACCTGCGGGCGTATTTTGATATTGGTTAATGTTATAAATGCTTAGTTGTACGGTTCTGTCTTCGTAGTGATACACCATGGTTTGATGTAAATTGACTTGGTTAACTTGAATGCCTAGTTCTTCTTTGAGCTCTCTGCTGATGGTTTGTTCTGGTGATTCATTCGCTTCAATTTTACCGCCCGGTAATTCCCAAAATCCGCCCATAAATTGTGCTTTTTGGCGTTGTGCAATGAGTATTTCTTGGTGTTCGTTACGCAAAACGCCAACAACTGCTTTGATTATCTTCATTTTTATATCTTAGTGGTAAAATACTTGTATTTTAGCACTGAGCATTAGTTTGAATTTAATAGATACAATACAGCAACTTAAGCCTTATGGCGATTTGTTAAAAGACAATTTAATGGGATTGGAAAAAGAAGGATTGCGCGTTTCACGCAAAGGCGGCATCTCTCAAGCGCCACATCCAAAGGCACTTGGTTGTGCATTAACACATCCGAATATTACCACTGATTTTTCTGAATCATTGATTGAATTGGTAACGCCGCCGATGCATAGCGCCAAGGAAATGCTGGAATTTTTATCGAAAACGCAACAATATTTATATCATCATTTGCCAAAAGATCAAAGTTTTTGGACCGCAAGTATGCCATGCGTAATTCGAGGAGAAACTTATATTCCAATTGCCCAATATGGCACAAGCAATCAAGGGATGATGAAAACCGTTTATCGGCATGGGTTAGCCAATCGTTATGGCAGTGTGATGCAAACCATTGCCGGCATTCATTTTAATTATTCATTTTCAGCAGATTTTTTCAAGCAATATTATCAGCTTCGAGCGCCAAATGAGACATTCAAAAAATTCAGTGACCAAAATTATATGGCACTAACTCGCAATGTGGTGCGTTATGGCTGGCTTATTCCCTATTTATTTGGCGCTTCGCCTGCTGTGTGTAAATCCTTTCTTAAGGGTTATCATCAGCATTCTTTAGTGGAATTTAGCGCCTCTACTTTATATGAACCGTATGCCACTTCCTTGCGAATGGGGGATATTGGTTATCAAAACTTACGCGAAGACGAGGCAGGTGTAAAAGCAAACTATAATTCTTTAGGGCATTATATCCACAGTTTAAAATCTGGCATGCAAACAGCGTGTTGTGAATATGAAAGCATTGGATTGAAAAAACAAGGGCAATATCAACAGTTGAATACCAATATTTTACAGATTGAAAATGAGTACTATGCGTCTGTGCGCCCTAAGCCAAATATAGTGTCAGATAAAAAACCTTTGGATGCGTTGAATGAAGACGGTATTAGTTATATTGAGTTGCGCTCATTGGATATTAACCCAAATTTAGCATTGGGTATTGACCAAACACAAGTTTTGTTTTTAGAAGCGTTTTTGTTATTTTGCCTACTGGAAGAATCGCCAGTGATTTCAAGCCGAGAACAATTTGAAATTGATAGCAACGATCAGTTGGTTGCCCACAAAGGGCGACAATCGGGTTTGGTTTTAAACCATCAAGGGCAAAGCATTTCATTACAAGCATTGGGTAAGGCGACAATGGATAAAATCGCATTGTGTGCCGAATTATTGGGGTCAGACTGTCAAACAGCCGTTAAAGAAATTGGCAAGCGTATTGACAATGCCGAATTAACCCCTTCAGCAATTACCTTGAGTGAGATGAAAAAACAAGGACAAGGTTTTTTTAATTACACGAATACATTGGCAAAACATCATCAAAAAGATTTTCTTGCTCGAAAAATCGATCAAGCACATTTCGATTATTTAGACCAGCAAGCTAAAAAATCTTGTGAACAGCAATTTAAGATAGAACAGGCAGATACCCTTAGTTTTGATGACTATTTGGCAGATTATTTTAATCATTAATTATCTATACCATTTTCAAAAATAAACTAAACTCTGTGAGACCTTTGCATAAATATAAATAATCATCAAGGATCCACTTTTTTCCACTTGATAATTTTTTAAACCCAGCCTTAGCCCTACTGGGACAAGATTTAAGAAAATTACCAAGTAGAAAAAAATTGAATTTTATTAATTATCCATATTTATGCAAAGGTCTCACTGTATTATTCATTTTATTTTTGAAAAATAGTATTAGACAAAAACCTTTTTACCTACAACCAGTATTTATCAAGAAGAACAATTAAAAAACCAATGAAAACAATGTTTAAGCCAACCCATATTGAGTAATGATGTTTTTTGAATTTAGACGCTGTAAAATTAATACATTTGTAACCAAATAGGTAAAATAATTTGAATTATTAACCCATGAGACTTATAAAACTATGACCCCCGAAAAAATAACCGAAAAAACCTACATGGAAATCTTGGGCAATGCATTTTGGCTGTCCAGACAATCTGAATTACATTGTGAACATTATAGTATTTGCGGTTTTTTTGGTTGTATTTCAGAGGGCATTCTACTCGGTCAATACAAATTAATTCGCAATAGTAGAGACATGCCTTTGGCATTTTCTGTATGGGCAAAAGTTGATGACAAAACACTGGATAAATTATTACACAGTGACCACAAAATCACTGCTAACGAATGGAACAATGGAGACAATATATACTTTTTGGAATACATTTGCCCATTCAAACACATTTTTCAATTTAACAGAGAGGTAAGAAAATCGCTACCTCATAAAGCCAAAATATATGCCTTAAGAGTTAAAGTTGCTAAAGATGAAAACAATCAAGCGATACCAAGGAAGCGAATAATGAAACTTGTTAACAATCTCTACTAAGAAAAACATTTATGATATTTACAGTACACCCTTTTTTTTACAGACAAAACACCAGTCCTCATCAAAAACCCACTTTTAACCCTCTATATTCACCCACAAACCCAAGGCTCCCATGGGCTCCGTAGTAAACATATTCAGATCCGTTGTCGACAGCATTGTATACTTTGTAACCGGCAGTTATGTTGGAGATGATGGCGATAACACACTAACTGCGCTTGGCTTTGCCGTATGGGGGGATGGTGTTTATATGCATGGGGGGAATGACACGGTCTATGCTGCCAGTTTAAAGCTTGATGTTTATGACACTTGGGGAGACTTGAGTATTTATGGTGCTGCTGGCCTTATGAATATCAATAAAAGCGATTGGGGCAATATGTCTGTGACGGGTCTTTCTGGAGCAATGACTTTGCGACATACGGGTCGATCGGGCAATATTAATTTTGATGGTGCAGCGGCAAGTAACGATGTGTATCGTCATGGCAATACAGGTAATATTTCATTTTTAGGTATTGGTATTTCAAATAGGGTGATCAACGATGTCAAGTATGGCAATATTGATTTCACAGGTGCCGGTATGTCGAATGTGGTGGAACGACGAGGTGGAGAGCGTGGCACTATTAATTTCAAAGGTGCTGGTGCGTTAAACAAAGTTACCAACACTGCCAACCAAGGCAATATCTATTTCAGTGGCATAGGTGCTTACAACAAAGTAGAACGACGAGGCATTTCAGGCAACATTGTTTTCACAGGTGCAGGCTTTTACAACAAAGTGACCAATATCACGCACCAAGGCAACATTAACTTTAGAGGCATTGGTGGATACAACAAAGTAGAACGACGAGGCGGATACAAAGGCAATGTCTTCTTCAAAGGTGTGGGCATAGGTAATCATGTTATCAATACAGCCGAATATGGCAACACCGACTTTATTGGTGGTGGTGGTGCCAATGTTGTCAAACATTCTGCCAATGGCAACCTTTCGTTTAAAGGCATTGGCATTATCAACAAAGTTGATCACACAGGGGATTATGGCAATATGACCTTTATGGGCGGTGGCGGTGGTAACTTTATTACCCGTTCTGGCATAAAAGGCAATGGAGATTTAACCATCTTAGGTGGTGGCAATATCGTTACTTGGTCAACAGATGGCAAATTAAAAGCAAAACTCGGCGGCTTCCGTTTAAACAAAATAGACAGATATGGTCGTGGCGATACAAATTTAATACTTATCTCTCTAGGCAATATCGTCAATGTAGATGTTAGCAAAGGTGATTTAAGCTTGACAGGTATTGGCATAGCCAATATTGTTACCTACAAAGGACACGGCACCTTAAGTGCTGAATTGTTCGGTGGTGCCAATATCATCACCAGAGAGGGCACTGGAGATTCCATACTCCATCTTTTGGCTGGTGCCAATGTCTTCACTGATTTTTCTACAGGCAACATTAGCGGCTCTTTACTCGGCGGTTTGAATGTGGTTACCAAAGACGGCAATGGCGACATTAACATATCTATGTATGGCGGTGGCAATGTCCTCACCCACATCGGCGATGGCGATATTCAAACCAGAATGCTTGGCGGCGCCAATGTTATTACCAAATCAGGTAATGGCGATATAATAGCCCTGTTGTTCGGTCTTGCCAATGTCGTTACCCACATCGGCAATGGCAATGTTTATTTACTTATGCTAGGCATAGGCAACATTGCCACCAAAGTCGGTGATGGCGATGTTATTGTCGGTATGTTTGGCACTGGCAATGTCCTCACCCATGTCGGCAACGGCATGACTGCTGCATTAATGATATCCACAGGCGCTAACTTTTTCACCAAAGTTGGCAACGGTGCTACATTGGCAGTTATGTTTTCATTAGGGGGTAATATTTTTACCCACATTGGCGATGGTCCAAGTGCTGTATTGATGATAGGGGGACAAGCCAATATCTTTACTAAAATTGGCAACGGCGCCTCAGTCGCAATCATGCTTGCAGGCACTGCCAATGTTTTCACCCACATTGGCAACGGCTTTAGTGCCGCTTTAATGATAGGCGGATGTACCAATGTCTTTACCAAAGTTGGCAATGGCACCACCTTAGCAACCATGATTGGAGGGGGTAATATTTTTACCCATATCGGCAATGGATTCTCAGTTGCATTTGCCGTTGGTGAAGCCAATATTGTTACCAAGATTGGCGCAGGCAATCTAATAACAGCCGCCATCGGCCAAGCCAACATTGTGACCCATATTAATTTAGCAGGCAGCAGCGATGGCAACACCGTTAGCCTAGTAATAGGCCAAGCAAACATCGTTACCCGAATCTCTTCATTGGCAGACTTCAGCGTTACCGTGTCCCCACTTGACGCTATCGTTTCAGACCCCGTTTTAGAAAGACATCGTCTGTTCCCAAGAGGAGACATCTTCTCTGCCCCACAAAAATTCTTAGAATCAGGCTTTGACGCACTCAAAGCCACTGGCGCTGCATTACTCGGTAGCAACAACGAAGGCAGTATGGTCACATTTGCTGTAGGCCGAGCCAATATCATTACCCATGTCGGTAATGGCGCTATGCTAGGTGTTGGCATTGGCGATGCTAATGTCATCAGCAAAGTCGGTCTCGGTCAAACCATACAAGCTGGCATCGGTCGACTTAATATACTCACCTCAGTTGGCGACAACGACAGTTTGCAAATTGGCATTGGCGAAGGCAATTTGATAACCAAAGTCGGCTCTGGCCACAGCGCAATGGTTGCCATCGGCAAAGCCAATATTACCACCAAAGTCGGCGACGGCTTCCATGTCGGACTTTCCATCGGTAAATTCAATGTCAACACCCTTGTTGGCGATGGCATCGCCGTCAACGCTTTGATTGGTAAATACAACCTCAACACCCGCGTCGGACACGGCGTTAATGTCGCTGTTATGAAAGGCGATTACAACATCAATGTACGCTATGGCGATGGTATGAATGTCGCCTTAGCCGCAGGCAAAGGCAACATCACTGTCAAAATCGGCGACGGCGATTTCTACGGCGCTATGATTGAAATACGCACCAACAAACAAAGCGTTACCGCCAAAATGAAAGCCCTAATGCAAGGCATGCTGTCTAACTTAAAAGAAACCGCCAAAAGTGTCTTAGTCAGCCAAACCATCGGCACAGTCATCAACGGCGATGAAGCAGACACAACCAAACTCCGTGGCACCAGCCACTCCACCCCCAAAACAAAAACCGAATACACCCAAAATGTAAACTCTGCCAATAAAGACATTGACCAATCACAATACCAAGACACAGACGCCAACGAAGATTCAGATATAGACACCCAATCAAGCAAAGACAAGCAAACCGTCAACACTTTAAAATCCGATACACGAGTCAACGAAGAAGACGCCAATCATGACGCACAAACAGTAACAGCCTTTTTAAACAATAACAACAATAGTTTAATACCAACTCAAACTCAAACTCAAACTCAAAGCCAAAGACAAGGACAAGGTCAAAACCAAAGTCAAACACATTCCACCGGACTCGACGAACTAAACCAAAGTGGACAAAGCGATTACCACAACAGTTATACACAATTCGGCAACACCGACAAAATAACAAACGGTGCTAATCAAGACATTGAAAACAGCAAAGGTGGCATTGACAAAAGCAAAAGCAAAACACAACAAGAGCTCAACAATGTCAAACAACGCAACCAAAAGAATCAATTACACCAACAAAAGGAACAACAAGGCGCCAGTCAACGCTTGGGCGATGCCCATCTAAAAAATCAAGAAATCGGCAGCAAAGCCATCAAGCAAAAAGGACCTGCCTTAGTTGCCATGAAAGTCTATCCAACAAGCCAACACCCAGCCACCAAAAGTGTTTTTGAAATAGGCGATAAAGTCATGATTGCCTTAACCATGGACAGAGCCATGAAATACCAAGAAGGCAAAGCAAAATACGCTGCCGACTCCAAGGTCATCATCAACGGCTTGGTCTTCTCCCTTTGTGCCAACAAAGGGTTTGCCGACCCCTCTACCAATCCAGATGAAATCACAGTAAAAAACACACAATTAATCTTTGAACACACCGTCCAAATCAACGATGCCTTTACCCAAGGCAAAAGTTTTGCCATTCAATCCTTCTCCGATCTCATCATCAGTGGCATCTCTGACAACGACGGCTATCCGCCTACTTTTACCAACATCATTTACCCCATCTCACTCAACAACACCATTGCCACTAAATTTGACCAACGCAACTTAAGCGTATCTGGCAATACATTCCAAGGTTATACCATTAGTAAAGAATCAAGCGATGCCTCTTGGAATACCGATGCCTTTTCTCAAGAAAGTTTTGTCGGCGATGGCTATGCCATTTTTACCCTAAACGCCACCTCTGCCAGAAAAGGCTTGATGCTCGGCCTGTCCACCGACAACCCAGACGGCAGTTACAAAACCATTGAACACGCCGTTTTTATTCACAACAACAAAATAAAAGATGTTCGCAACAACAACACCAAATACACCGATTTAAATTATCGCTACCAAGCAGGTGACCAAATTAAGATTGAACGCCACGGCACCACCATTCGCTATTACCACCTCGACCACAACGGCAACACCCTCCGCATACTCGCCACCCAAACCGGCATATCCGCCACCTCAGCACTACACATTGACACCTCCATCAAAGACAAAAACCTTACCCTTACCCATGTAAAGCTAGTCAAGGGACTAAGCAACATAAGCCCATACACCATAGATGTACACGCACCAAAACCCATTGCCGATGCTTGGCACATAAAAGGCGAAACCAGCCACACAAACAACACAGGCAACACAAACAACATCCTAACCATTGGCGACAAAATCAAAGTAACCCTCACCTTAAATGAAGCCGTTACCTTAGCCAAAGTTGGCAGCAACAAAATTATGATTGCTGGCAAAGCCTTCTTATTAACCGGTGAAAACAACACCAGCACCAACACCCTAGAATTTGTCTATACCATTCAAGCAAACGACACAATAGGCACCAAAGACTTTAATATCGATAACCAATACGACATCACCCTAACTGATGTTAAAGACACAGACGGCAACAACATCGACTTCAGCAGTATTACCAGCCCCATACAATTCTCCAAAACATCACTTGACACCAATTTTGATATCGGCGGTGGCAACAGAATAACCCGCACCAACGACACTTATGAAAAAACCTCTGGCGCTGGCTGGAATGCCGATGTTACCTCTGCCAAAGGCTTTGTTAACGACGGCTATGTCATCGCCAAAATTGGTGCCCTTGGCAAAAGCATGATGCTTGGACTCTCCAGTGACGACACCGACAATTCTTACGGCAGCATAGATTATGCTTTGTATGCAGATGGCGGCATCGGCAGTAAGTTTGTCATCTATGAAAATGGCGATCGTAAAAAAGACACCGGTGTTGCTTATGCCATTGGCGACTATATGAAAGTCGTTCGTTCAGGCACCAGCATAAAGTATTACCACATCAAAGCCGCCGACGGCCCCCTTGCCAAAGGCACTTTACTTTACACCTCCAAAAAAACCTCAAATGTCAACACCCAATTGTTCTTAGACAGCGCCTTTCTCAGCGTAGGTGCCAAATTATCAGCAATGCAAATATTCAGCAACAATCATCTGCCATTCTCAGTAGATGTCTACGCACCCAAACCCATCAGCACCAACGCATGGCAAATAGACACCACAACCGCCGATAACAACGGCGTCTTCACCCTCGGTGATAAAATCAAATTAACCCTCACCATAGACGAAGCCGTAACCTTAGCCAAGGTTGGCAGCAACAAAATTATGATTGCTGGCAAAGCCTTCTTATTAACCGGTGAAAATGGCACCGTTACCAACACACTGGTATTCACTTACACCGTTCAAATCAACGACAAAATTGACGCCCAGTACTTTAACATCAGCAACAAAAATGACATTATTCTCAACAATGTCACAGACAGCGACGGCAACAACATTAATTTTGACAGCATCACCTACACCACCCCCGTCAAACTGTCTAACACCTCACTTGACAACAACCTAACCATAAGCAGTGATAAACGCATCACCTTAACCAATGGCGTTTATGAAAAAACCACCAATGCCGGCTGGAACAGCGATGTAACCTCCACCAAAGGCTTTGTTAACGACGGCTATGTCATCGCCAAAATTGGTGCCCTTGGCAAAAGCATGATGCTTGGACTCTCCAGTGACGACACCGACAATTCTTACGGCAGCATAGATTATGCTTTGTATGCAGATGGCGGTATCGGCAGTAAGTTTGTCATCTATGAAAATGGCGATCGTAAAAAAGACACCGGTGTTGCTTATGCCATTGGCGACTATATGAAAGTCGTTCGTTCAGGCACCACCATAAGGTATTACCACATCAAAGCCGCTGACGGCCTCCTTGCCAAAGGCACTTTACTTTACACTTCCAGCAAAACCTCAAATGCCAACACCCAATTGTTCTTAGACAGTGCCTTTCACAGCATAGGTGCTAAGTTATCAGAGATGCAAATATTAAGTGGCAACAAACCCACTCTTTCCGTCGATGTTTACGCACCAAAACCCACTACCAACGCTTGGCACATAGACTGCGAACCCGCCAACAGCAAAGGCATCTTTACCATTGGCGATACCATCAAAGCAACACTCACTTTAGACAAACGCGTTACCCTTGCCAATGTCGGTCGCAATAAAATCGTGGTTGCCGGCAAAGAATTCCTTTTAACAGGTACCAACGGCACCGTTACCAATACCTTAGATTTTACCTACACCATTCAAGCCAACGACAAACTGATTGCCACCAGTATGCGTTACGATGTTCTTTTAACAGGCGTGGTAGATGACAAAGGCAATTCAGTGGATATGAGCAATGCCACCAGCCCTGTTGGACTGAGCAACAAATTGATTGACACCGACCTTGTTATTAACACCAAACCTCTTATTGCCAGTTTTCATTCATTTGTTTTGCCTAACTTGAGCACCATAACACACACTGATGGCGTGTATGAAAAAATCCTTGCAAGCAATTGGAACACCAATATCACTTCCGCCAAAGGCTTTACCAATGATGGCTATGCCATCGCCAAGATTGGCTCCCTTGGCAAACACATGAGAGTAGGGCTCTCAAGTGTCAATACCAACAACAGCACCCATAATATGGATTATGCTTTGTATGTGTCCGACAATACCTTTTTAATCTATGAAAAAGGTCATTACAAAAAAGACACACAAGTGAGTTATGCCGTTGGCGACTATATAAAAATCGCCAGATCAGGCAGCACCATCAAGTACTACCACATTAAGGCAGCTGACGGCGCACTTGCCAAAGGCACCTTACTCTACACTTCAAACAACACCTCAAATGCCAACACCCAATTGTTTTTAGACAGTTCTCTTTATGGTGCAGGTGCCAAATTATCAAACATGCAAATATTTAGTGGCAGTCATGTGGCATTTTCAGTGGATGTTTACGCCCCCAAACCCACCAAGGACGCTTGGCACATCAGTGGTACTGTTAACGACCAAGGTGCTTTTGCCCTTGGCAATGAAATTAAAATAACCCTAAACATCGATGAAGCCGTTACCTTAGCCAAAGTTGGCAGTAACAAAATCATTATTGCTGGCAAAGAATTCCTCTTAACCGGCACCAATGGCACCGTTACCAAAACCTTAGAGTTTGCTTACACCGTTCAACTTAACGACAAAATCAACAGCGCCTTTTTAATTGACAACAAAGACGACATTGTCTTAACCGACATCAAAGACACAGACGGCAACAGCATCGACTTTGGCAACCTCTCTAACGGCATAGACATCACCCCCAACAGCCAAAACCTTGCCCTTAACAACAAAGGACTGGCAACAATCACCACCAACATCACCCGCTGGTATGCCAACAACACCAACAGCAACATTCAACGCATGACCGATGGCAACACCCGTGCAAACGGTGCACTAGATTATGCCACACATCCAAAAAATGCCGATGGCAAACACATCTTATTTGATTTTAAAGGGGTTAATTACAACAACGGCAGTTTTAAGTTGTATAACCGCAAAATCCTAACCAGTAGAATCAACGGCTCAGTCGTTGAGTTCCTCAAAGACGGCGTCGTGGTTTCCATCCGCACCATCAGCGATGCTGGCAATGTTATTGAAATCACCCCCAGCAGCGACATTGTCTTTGATCAAGTCAAACTCACCTTTAATGGCGATTTACAAAACTTCCGTGAAGTTGAAATCTTTGGCAAAAACGCCAGCCTATCAATAGACGCTGGCGCCCCAGAGCCCCTAAAACATAACGCTTGGCGTATCAATAGAGACATTGCCGATAGCGGTGGCGCCTTTACCGTTGGCAATGAAATCAAAGTAACCTTACGCTTAGACGAAGCCGTTACCCTCGCCAAAGTTGACAGCAACAAAATCACCATCGCCAACAAAGACTTCTTTTTAACAGGCACCAACGGCGATACCACCAAGACCCTAACATTCACTTACACCGTACAAGCCAATGACAACATCAACGCCGAAGATTTTAACATCAACAGTAAAAAAGACATTGTCCTAAATGACATCAAAGACACCGACGGTAACAACATCAACTTCAGCAGTATTACCGGCGCCGTCTCACTCGCCAATGCATCCCTTAACACCGACTTTGTCATTGGCGGTAATAATAGAATAACCCACATCAACGGCGTTTACAAAAAAACCGCCAACGCCAACTGGAATGCCGATGTCGCCTCCACCAAAGGTTTTGTTAACGACGGCTATGTCATCGCCAAAATTGGCGCATCCAACAAAAAAGTAATGCTCGGCCTATCAAGCAACAACAGCAACAATTCTTACGACAGCCTAGATTACGCCCTATACGCCGACCCCGGCACCAACAAGACACTTATTGTCTATGAATCCAGCGAACGCATATACTGCACAGGCGTAACCTACGCCAAAGGCGACTACATGAAAGTCGTTCGCTCAGGCACCAGCATAAAGTATTACCACATCAAAGCCGCCGACGGCCCCCTTGCCAAAGGCACTTTACTTTACACCTCCAAAAAAACCTCAAATGCCAACACCCAATTGTTCTTAGACAGCGCCTTCCACGATGTCGGCGCCACATTGTCAGAAATGCAAATATTTAGCGGCAACTATTCAGCACTCTCCATCGATGTACACGCCCCCAAACCCATCACAAACGCCTGGCACACCAACAGCATACCCAACAACAACAATAACGATAACGATAACGATAACAACAGCGACAACAACACCAAAAAAAGCAAAAACATAAGCAAAGGCGTCTTCACCCTCGGCGACCAAATCAAAGTAACCCTAACTCTAGATAAACGCATCACCCTCGCCAATGTCGGCAAGAACAAAGTCATCATTGCCGGCAAAGAATTCCTCTTAACAGGCGTCAACGGCAAAATCACCAACATCCTAGAGTTCGCTTACACCGTTCAAGTCAACGACAAAATTGATACCGCCTTTCACATTAACAACAAAAACAACGACATTGTCCTAATCGACATCAAAGACACAGACGGCAACAACATCAACCTTAACAAGGTTCCCAACAGCATAGACATCATCCCCAACATACAAAACCTAAGCCTCAGCAAACAAGGATTGGCAACCATCAGCACCAATGTTAGCAGTTGGTACACCGATGACGCCGCCACCAACATTCAACGCATGACCGATGGCAACACCAGTGCAAGCGGTGCCCTAGATTATGCCACACACCCCATGTATGCCGACGGCAAACACATTTTGTTTGATTTTGGCGCAGCCAACTACAGCAACGGCAGTTTTAAACTCTACAACCGCGAAAGTTTCACCAACAGAATCAACGGCTCAGTCGTTGAATTCCTCAAAGACGGCGTCGTGGTACTCAGCCGCACCATCAGCAATGCCGGCAACATTGTCACCATCACCCCCGCAACCTATGTTATCTTCGACCAAGTCAAACTCACCTTTAGCGGCGATGCACAAAACTTCCGTGAAATTGAAATCTTTGGCAAAAACTCAAACCTATCCATCGATTCCGGCGCCCCAGAACCCCTAAAAAACAACGCTTGGCACATCAACAGAGATGTTGCCGACAGCAACGGCGAATTCAATGTTGGCGATGAAATCAAAGTAACCCTAACCCTAGACGAAGCCGTTACCCTCGCCAAAGTTGGCAGCAACAAAATTATTATCGCCAACAAAGCCTTCTTCCTCACAGGCACCAACGGCACAACCACCAACACATTAGAGTTCACCCACACCGTTACAATCAACGACCAAATCAACGCCAAAGATTTTGACATCGACAACAAAAACGACATCATTCTCATCAATGTCAAAGACACACACGGCAACAACATTAACTTCAGCAACATCACCCGCTCCATAGAACTCGCCAACATCCCCCTTGACACCAACTTTAACATTAACAACAGTAACGCCAACACCAACGACAACGACAACACCAATAACGATAGCAACAACAATAGCAACAACATAATCCACACCGGCAACCTCTACGAAAAAACCGCCAACACCGGCTGGAACACCAACATCACCTCCGCCAAAGGCTTTACAGACAATGGCAGCGTTATCGTCAAAATAGGCAGTAACAACAAAGCCCTAATGGTTGGATTGTCTACCAACAACAACAGCGACAGCAACAACAATAATAATAATAATAACGACAACAACAACCCAACAACAAGTTTTGCCATCCACATCAACAACACCGGCAACATCAACGCCATCTACGAAAACAACCAATGCGTCAAAGAATTCCCCACCGACCAATACCTCTACTCAGCAGGCGATTATCTAAAAATAGAACGAGACAACACAACCATAAACTACTACCTCATCAAAGCCAACGACCAAGCAACCAAAGGCACCTTACTCTACACCTCAAGCCAAATCTTAAGCGCCAACACCAAACTGTTCTCAAACAGCGCCTTACATGACATCGGCGCCCAAATATCCAACATCCAAATGTTTGACGACAACAAATCCTCACTCTCAATAAAAGCCAAAATGTCCACCTCAACAACCAACCCTCTAGGCGACAACGACACCTTCGACCAAACCTCTGGCAATTACCAACTTAACAACAACTCTAGAACAGGCACCTCCAGCAATAACAACAACCCCAACAATCCCAATAACCCCAACAACCCCCAAAACACCCAAGAAGAACAAAACACCCAAACAGCACAAAAATGGTTCAAACCCACAATCAATCACCACTTCTTCCAAAACTTACCCTCCTCCCAAGCGCCTCAAATCTTTATCATCACCGGCCTATCCAACGCAAATGTTGACCTAGCAATGCAACTCAAAACAAAACACGACATTGTCATCTACTACAACACCAGCACCAACCAAATAGAATACCTCTACGGCCAAGAAAACGACATCGAAGTAACCCGCATAGAATACCACATCATCGCCAACGGCAAATCCATCAACACCCTAGTTGAAGACACCCTCAACAACACCTACACCGTCAACACCGACGACGACCCCGACGACGACATCGACACCCAAGCCATCGTCGCCCAACTACAACAAGCCATCACCACCAACAGAGCCAACACCAGACTCCACGCAAACTGGCTCACCAGACACAGTTTCGCAAAAAGAGGCCTACCCTTCACCCCAACCCCAACAACCCCCAGCACCCAACCCAATACCCAACCCAACCCCCAATCCACCCAAAAAACATCCAAATACCAAAGCAACATCATCGTCCAAAACAGCAACGACCCCACCGTCATCGAAGCAGCCAACGCCTTATTCAACAAACACCCCACCACCAGCATCCTCGTCAAATTCGACCAAAACGGCAACCTCATCACCCTCAAAGGCGCCCCCTACACCCCCACAGGCGACACCCGCATTAACTTTGTCGACCACGGCACCAACCTAAGCCAAGAAGGCGCACAATCACTCGCAAACAAAGCCCAAACACTCCACCAAACCTACAGCAACACCAACATCAACATCAAACGCATCGCCCTAGTAGGATGCAGCACCGACGGCGCCAACCAAGACCTCACCCGTAACTTCGCCAAGACCATTTATAACAACACCCCCGCACTAAAAAGTGCCGAAATAACCGGCAGACATGGAGATATACAAATCAACCCAGACGGCACCAAGACCATGGTTGTGGGGGGTGAAAAGATGATTTATCAGTGGAACAGTGATTTAAACATTGTTACCAAACAAACTGAAGAATCTAAGCGTGTGGCTGAGATATTAAAGGGTTTGAAACTTGGCGGTGCAAATTCTGAAGGTTCGTCTGATACTATTGATATAGACAGTATTCCAGACACATTAAACAGTAAGCAGGTAGACATAGAAGATTCTGTTGACTCGGGTATGCATAAAACTGCCTACAATTTTAAAAATCAACCTGATTTATTGGTGTTGCTATTAGGATCAAGCCATAAAGCCTCCGATATTGAAGAAGAAATAAGGCACTTAGAACAACTAGATTCGCTTGGTATAAAAACACCTAAACGCTATAAACAAATCAAATTTATAGATGAATCTAATACTGAGCGACACGGTTTAGTTGTGCAAAAAATTAAAGGTGCACAAGAGGTAAGATTAACAAACAAAACAACAAGATGTTTGCCAGAAGTGCGTAATAATAGTAATAACCAAACCTTAAAAGATATTAAACATTTACAAAAAATATTTGAAAAAAAACCCAATCTTTTTGTGTTAGATTTTCAAGGGATTGTTGCTGAAGATGGTCAGTTATATATTATGGATCCACAGAATATTGATACTGACTCAAGCAGCGCGCATAATGCGCTTCAGTTAAATGCTTTACAAACATTTGAACAACATATTTTAAAACACCACAAGCGTTTTACTGATAAAACACTCAACCATATTACCTATATTGACAAGCAACTTTGGGAATCATCTGATGATGCATTAAAACAACAAATGCTAAGCGATGCACAGAAAGATGAAAACAAAGTTATTGTTACTTATGATGTTGTAACAGGTCAAAAAGAAGTTGTCCATCAGCCAAGTAATAGTCAAGATTTGACTTTTGATACTATTGAAGTCATTACCCAAAATACCGAAGCCCAAAGTGTTGATTTGAAAAAAGATTGCCTTAATTTTGCCAAAGAACAAGGCTGGAAAAAAAGACTTAAATCTGTTTTTCGTGTAACCACCCCTGAGGGATACGCAGCCTTAAACCTTAAAAGCAACGGCAAAAATAAACACAACATTATTTTGTCAATTGGTGAAGATCAAATTACCAAGGATGCTGTTGAATCGTTATATAAAAAACACCCTGAAAATAGTATTGTTGTGACACTTAACGAACAAGGTGAATTGGTTTTTCCAGACGGTCAAGAATTTATACCTGATTCGAGTGTGCGGATCAATATTGTAGGGCATCCAGAAGAATTGGAAGAAGTTGGTGCTGAAAAATTAGCAAATTACACTGATGGAATAGCTCAACACTATGATATAGATTCAGTGGACAGTCACGCCTACTTAAATCGTGCTGCCCTAGTGGGTTGTAACAACGAAGATCTTAGCAAGCGTTACGCCGAACAACTTTATACACGAGAATACCTCAGAGGTGCCAGTGTTACAGGCAGATCAGGCGATATGCAAATTAATGCAGATGGCTCTAAAACAATGAGTGGTTCAGACCAAAAAATCATTCATAGTTGGGATTATGAAAATAGAAAGACTGTTTGGGCAACAGAAAGCTCTGCGCATATTGGCGAAATTTTAGCAAGTTTAAAATTGGGATTGAGCGATACGCCTTCTGCAGATATACCCGATTCATTGGATCATAACGACATAGGCAAGAAGATTGCTAGTGGCTCTATGAAAGCTGCTTACACTCTAAAAGATCATCCCAATCTATTGTTCTTGCAATTAGACATTGAAACACCAACAAAGGTCAGAAATCTGAAAAATGAAGTTGCCTGGATTAATAAAATGCGAGAACTTGGCATTAAAACACCGGAATACTATAAGACCATTGTTATGACCGACCAGTATCAACAAAAGCACCAAGGAATTTTAGTTGAACATATCCCTGATTCGAAAATTACCAGACCAGATTCACCCAATCTGATGAAAAACGAATACATAACAAAAAGAACTTTGGATGACATTCAAAGTTTGTCGGACAAGTTTGAGCAAAATCCAGATCTGTATATTCCCGATCTCCAAATGCTAATGGGCAAAGATGGACAGCTTTATGTTTTCGACCCAGGATCCGTTAACTCGCCAATAGAGCGACCTGATAGTCCTTCCCATCAAACCATGAGAAGTGTGAATATGAAGGGGCTTAATGAGTTAAATGAAAAGGCAACACTTTTTCTTAGAAAATTCAATGAAAGCAATAGGATGCATGCTATTTTTGTTGATGAGGCATTGCTAAAAAAAGACCCAAAGCTTGAAGAAAAATTAATAAATAAGGCAAAAAAACAACAAGATCTTGCTATTTTCAGTTACAACTTAGAGGACAGAACTGCTAAGCCTGTTATGTTGTATCAACCAGAAAATGCTCGTCCAGTTGATAGAGTCGAATTTATGTCCGATAATGTCAATCACTTTCCCAATCAAAAAAATATATCTCGTTTGGTGAGAAATAGATCTGATATATCTGGCGATATGATTTTTCGTTGCCGACCCGCAGAAAATTTCAGCAACTACCGAACCAATATTATCGTCCAACACGGTAATAGCGACACCGCAATTAAAGCTGCCCAAGACCTTGCTAACAAACACCCTGACAACAGCATCATTGTTCACTTTGATGCTGATAACAAATTAGTCACCTCAGACAATGAGTTTTATACCCCTAAAGGCAATGTGCGACTTAGTTTTGTTGATCATGGGGGAAACTTTGTGACAGACGAAAGTAACATGGATAATTTGATTGACAAAGTCAAGCAAATTAATGACACTTACAGCAATGAAAATACTTATTTTGAGCGCATTGCCTTGGTAGGTTGTGACACCGATGGCGTTGGGAAAACTTTAACCAAAGACTTTGCCCGTGCTGTTTATAACAACATACCTACCCTAAAAAATGCAGACATTACTGGTAGAGCAGGGGAGGTGCAAATTAATGATGATGGCACCAAAACCATGAAAACAGGGGGAGCTAAAACGGTTTATAGTTGGCGTGATGGTAATATTGTTTCAAAAACTGAAGATGCCAAAACCACTGCCGACAATCTTAAGAATCCGTTAAGTTTAACAATATTTGATTTTATTTCTAAACGAATTAGAAAATTAGAGTCGTTAACGGCGTCTGCTAGAACTCCTGCGGAGAATGAATTTTATAAGATTCTTTCCGAGTGCAGGGACTATGTTGACGCTTTCGACTATAAGGATATGAGTGCACAAGAAAAAATATCTTTCTTTCAAGGGATAAAGGAGAAGTTGAGTAATTTTTCCGATACGGGCAACCCTCCACCTTCGATGCAGGCAGATATAGCAACATTTGACAACTATGTTGTGGAAGCTATTTCTAGAAGTGAGCATCGTATTGAAATGAACAATAAGTTTCCAGTTACCATTACAAAGGGCAACAAAATACCTAATATAATTCATTATGTTTGGACGGGTGGCTCAATACCAAAACTCTATTTGGAAAACATTAAAGCCATCAAAAGGCAAAATGATAAATTAACCGTACGCCTCCATTACGATCCTGATTCTTTATTAATGAATGAACTTAAGAAAAGAATGCAGACCCATGTAAATAACAATTTAACTGTAGGTGGTAATCGTAGATACGAAGCAATTAAACTTACAAAAAGATTCTCAGATTATTGTGGAGACCATGACTTAAGCAGTGATGCCATAAAAGGATTTATGGTTGATGTGTTGGGCATTCCGATAGCAGAAATTAATGAGATTGAGGGAAAATCCAACAAATATTGGGGTGATTTTCCTGGGAACAATCCAAATTTAGAATTGGCCCCCATATCATTCGACGACACAGAGTTGTCTGGAATGAAAGAAGCTTACCAATTTGAACTTAAAAATGGATCTATGGCAGGTGCATCTGATGTTGTTAGATTTTCTGTATTACATACTGAGGGTGGCATGTATGCCGATGTTGGACTGATTTCTGATCGCACTGCCCAAGATAATTTTTTGCATAATTATGTCCGAAATTTCCCTGAGAATGGCTTTATCTGGAAACAAGAAGTTGATTCATTTCATCATACTTACCCCTTAATGGCTAATAATAACCTTCTTGTTGCCGCACCTCATTCTGAATTTACAGGCACTTTGGTTCAAGATATCTCCGAAGCGTATAACAGAATAACTTCTAATGAAGTTGAGCGGGCAAGACGAGGCTATGGGAGCAACCAAGTCTTTGATCAATATAATACTAGCATTGTGCCACTTGGTAAGTTTTACCTTGACCATGTAAACCACCTTTCTCTGCAATCACTTGGCAAACATATTCTTGACACTCAAGGCTCTTGGCAATCAAATTGGAATACTAGAGGCGTTGAATTTATTGTTTTTATAGCAGATACTGAAAAGTTGACACCCGCCCAAAGAGAGGGTCTTGTTGATCGTATAGAAAAAAATTTAGATGGTTATAACAATGATGCTTACAAGATTGTTGTTTTAGATTCTCATGCTATTATTGATCCAGTAAGAAGAGAAATTATTGAACACATGAATCCATTTTTTACCATACAAGGATTGCCCTTAAAAGACAATAAAACATCAATAGATTACCCTACATTATTTGAAAGAAGCAGACGGATTGTTGTTTTTGACAATGACGCTGGGAGTGGCAATAGTAATAATTTTGAACCTATGCTAAAAAATTTTAACGAGTCAGTAGAACACAAAAAACTATCAGCATTTGATCAAACATTAAAAGGGGTTGTAGAATCTCGTTGTTTTCAAGTATTTTTATTTGATGATAGGGCGGATTTCAAGCAAACCATACAAGAGCTTGCGCCAGATATTTCTAGAAAAAATTATGTAGCGTTGGTTTACGATAAATCCAATCAAAAATACGATGTGCTAGATGATTATAATTTTGAATTCAAAGATGGTGATCGCTTAAAGGTAAATTTCATTGGAGAATTAAATAATTTAGACGATCCTGCCGAGATACAAAGAAAAATATCCTCTGCTGAAAATGCACTTCCGCAGATTGATATTAGAAAACATACAAAGGAAACAAGGGTGGTTTTAAGCAAAGACATGAGACCCGATCAAAGTTTATTCAAAATACAAAAAACTTTTTCAGAAGGGCCCAATTTTTACACCAATAAAGGCACTGTAGCCATACACGCACAAAATGATGAAGACAAATCTAATGTCACGATACTTGTAAATAATAAGATTGATCGTGTTGCCATACAAGGTAATGAAACATTAACATGGATAACACCTGAAGAACCCCAAAGGACTTCTTTACAAAGAATAGAAAATAGCGCAGACAAGTCTGACAGCGATTCGTTAAATAAATACCATAATATTGTCATTCAGTCTTCTGGCTCTTGGCATACCGCTTCTTATCATTTGGCTTCTCACCCCAATTTTAAGGGCAAGACAAGTATCGTTCAAGTTTCATATAATGGGTTTAGGACTATATATGGAACACCACTTTCTTTAATTACAGGAGATGTTAGGGTTAGTTTTGCCTTTAACGATAGTGATGACATTGTAAACAATATGATTGACATCAGTAAAACACTTGATCCTAATGTAAATATTAAAGATATACGCCTCATTAACAGAATGGAACCTGATGTTTTGAATGAACCTGTGACTCGAATGGAGTATGTGAAAGAAGTTTTGCGAGTAGCGCACAGATACAAAGATGCTCAAGTGAGCATGCAACCAGATATGAAAACCAACAATTATTTGCTTCGTAATTATTCATTCAATTTGCCTTATATACCAAGCTATTCAAGCGTTCATGAAAGAAATATTATTTTTAAAATATCCAATGACAGTGGCGTTGACAAATACGCCGACAGAATGACAATGATATACCCGAATACCAGTTATATTGCTACACTTGATCCCGTAACAAATGAGGTAAGAGTATATGATTCATATGGCAATATAGTTACCAACGCTAATATACAAGGAGAATATGAAATTCATGTGATGGGTCGAGTCTCTGACTTGGAAAGAATAGGTAGTAAAGGTTTATCTGATCATATTATAAATTTGCAAAAAAGCATCAAGGTAAAACCAAAGAAAAAAGTTAGTATTAAATTCACTACTTGCAGCACACAAAAATCAGCAGAAAATGACTTATTGTTTGATTCAAACAGCCATGCACTCGACACTGTTCGTCAATTAAAACGATATAATAAAAAAGTAAAAATATCAGATAATATTAATGTTGTACTTGACACCACTAGGGAAGGCATATCAACTGTAGATACCATTGCAGTCCACCTAGCCGAAACCACCCCCCACCAAGACACCCCCCTCCACAACTGGGCTGACTTAAGCCAAGAGCAAATCAACAAACTAACCACAGAAGCCCAAAAACCCCAACCCAGCCTAGCCAACCACGACCACCAAGTCCTCATTCAAACCGAAGCCGATGGCAATGTTAGAGACAGTACCTTTAGACTTGCCTCTAAACACCCCGCACAAACCACCATTGTGCAAATGCAAAAAGACGGCACTCATCAAGTGGTTTACGGCCTTGATCTTGAGGATATTACCGGCAAAGTCAAAATGGTGGCTGTGGGTTATGGCAGAGAGAAGGACGGCGCACAAACCATGGGTGGCAGAACTGCCGATGAATTAAGTGCAAATATTACCGAACTCAATCGAGCCTTGGCAGGCAATGCAGACATACAACGCATTAGCATCGTTGGTTGTAATATGGAATCAGACAATCCTACTGACAATAACGACAGTCAATACGGCAGAAGAATGGTCGAAAAACTCAGTCAATCAAACATCAAAGCCCCTGTTGCTGTTAGAAGCAGTTATGTTGCTGTTGATGAAAACGGCAGAAAACTAACTTCAAACACAGGTGCAGGCAATTGGATGCACAAAGACAGTGCTGCCAAAACCGTTTACAGTCTTGGCGCAACTGGCGCTGTGGTTAGCAGAGTGTATAACGACGAAGGCACTTTGATTAAATACAATGGCAGACGCTTAAACGAAGACTTGGATAATGACAAAAACACACAAGGTGCAGAAAATCAAGAAACAAGCGACAAGCACGCTCAAGGGCAAGGGCAAGGGCAATCAGAATCGGAAACAGAAACAACCAAACAAAAACTAGACGATATCGACAAACGCCAAACTGATTTTGCCAATTCCGTTAACCAAAATAAACTCAGAAGATTACCCAATGGCAACGCCCCTGCCAATAACGACAATGAAAACACCAAAACAGGCGGTATGTCCGCCCCCGCTCTCAATGTGCAAATCGATATCGGCGGTGGCGACCATGCCTCTCTCTTCGGTGGCTCTACCAATGTAGATGTCAAAGTCGGCAACGGCGCACACCACACACTGATGTACGGCAGCAACAATGTTTTAGTCAGCATCGGCGATATAGGCGACAGCAGTCGTTTTGTTGAAATAGGGGGCTATCGTGCATTAGAAGGTGTGCAAATCTTAATAGGCACTAAAAATGTCGTGGTTAACCACGGCGTTAGAAACGACCTAATCATTGCCACCGACCCTTCTTTCCCCATGATTCCATTTGTCAATCCTTTTGACGGCTCTGCCAATATCTTAGGCTCTTTACAAGGTATGGCAGACATAAGCAACTCTGGACAAAACGCCTTATGGAGTTGGAAGAAAACCAAGAAGTTTGCCACCAGCATGAGTTCCTTAGACAGAACCAGCGACACCAACTATGAGAAAATCTTAATCAGTGGCGGTCAAAACGCAGTCTCTGACCGAGGGTTAAAATACGACATAGAAATGGCACTCAACAAACAAGCCAATAACTTTATGCAGCGTGAAAGCAAACGCCAACAAGCAAAGCAAAACTTCAAAGAACACATCAGCAACTTTAGTTTAAACCTCACAATCGGCGGACAAGGCTCCGACATCCTCATTGGCAACGGCAATTTCAGTTTTATGTTCGGCGATACCTTCTCCTCTGTTTTAGACACCACCGTCGCCTCCTTATTCGGCATTATGCAACAAGGCTACACCTTAGACGGCCAACCCAAAACCACCTTTACTTACACCCCCAGCAATGTCAAAACCAAACTGATTAACGGCATTCTCAACGGAATGGCATCCCAAGCAAAAGACATCACCTTCGGCGACATACTGGGTTACAAATACACCAACTTCGGCCACATCTACAAAGCCGTAGCCAACACCCCCGATTTATCCCTATCAAATTTATTAAAAGAACTCCTGGGCACCGTATCTGACACCTTTAGCAACTCCATTACCGCCTTATCTGAACCAGAACGCATTGTTAAGGCATTAGTCGCTGGAGGAGAATCGTTCAAAGACATGGGTGAAAACACTTTAGATGCATTAGGCATTAAAGACAAAGATAAGGACGATGATGACGACGACGACGATAATAACAATGATAACGATGAAAACAACAAAGACAACAACACAAACACAAACACAGGAGACAACGACAGCGAATCCAAAAAGAACAAAAGCAACAAAGCCTTCGGCTTCAGCGGCCTCAAACTCCCCTCATTGTTTAATATGTTCACACCCAATCTAATCAAAACCCTAAGCAGTTTACCAGAACTGGCAGAAACCCTATCCAGCAGCATCTCCACAGACTCTGCCAACATAAAAGACAAAGCACTTGAGCTTTTCTCCGACATTGGCTTTATGTCCAATGACGGCGATTTGTTCTTCAACATAGGTGCCCAAAACTTCGCATGGGGTGGCGATGGCAAAGACCTATTTGCACTCATGGGCACCAACAACAATGTCTGGGGTGGCAAAGGCGATGATGTCGCCTATGTCATTGGCGAAGGCAACACCATCAGCGGCAACCAAGGCGATGACAGCGCCGTGTATGTCGGACAAAACCACATGTTCATTGGCGGCGAAGGCGATGACATTGGCGTTGCCTCAGGTCGCTACAACACTTTGTTTGGCGGTACCGGCAGAGACCAACTTTGGGCATTTGGAGAGGGCGCCTATATCACCGGCAACGAAGGCGATGACTATCTAGTGTCCACTGGCAATTATGGCAAAATTCACGGTCACACTGGCGATGACATCGGCATTTTAATCGGTGCTCACAATGTCATGGACTTAGGCAAAGGTAATGACCACGGCAAAGTATTTGGCAACAAAAACATCGTTTATCTACGCGATGGCAACGACGAACTAGAAGTCGCCAGCCATCAGTCTTCTATTATGGCAAACGCCGGCGATGATTCTTTATATATGCACAAAAACTCAAGCGACAACAAGATTGACGCAGGATCAGGTGATGACTTATTGTATTTAGGCGGCACAGAAAACAAAGTTACTGGTGGCACAGGCGCCGATATATTCATCGTTGGCAACGACAACATCTTTAGCACAATCATCACCGATAAAGACGATTACATCGCTTTTGATTTAGACAGTTATCAAGACACCATGTATTACAAAAGCAACAACAACCTTTTGATTAAACACCGATCGTTAATAAAACCCAACAAAGCCGACAGCGATTACCAAAGCGACAACACCGGCGTTGACATCGCCAAACAATACCGCAACCAAGAAGGCAGCGTGTTAATTGAAGACTATTTTGCCAATAGCAACAGCAATGAAAGCGCAAAAATCTGCATCAGCATTGACACCAACAACGACCGCTATCACTATTTAGACAAGGCACAAATCAGTAAGTTAGTTGAATACATGTCATCCTTTGATTCCTTTGCTGATACCGAAGGTGTGGCTAACTATAAAAGAGAGGTTAATCAATTGTGGTCTGGTGCGAAGGTTGGCTATAATATGCCTGAAGTTATGAAGAGTTTGGCTTGATAGGCCTTTGTAAATATGAATGATTAGCCATTAATTACAGTCGCATCGCTGATAAAATGCAAGTTAATAGAATTAAATTAGGCTTTAGGCTCTTCTGATGAATAATACAACGACAATTTGTGCATTGGCAAGTGCTTTGGGGCAAGGCGGTATTGGCGTTGTGCGTGTATCAGGTATGCTGGCTGGTGAAATTGCACAAAAGATGTTGGGGAAAATTCCGCAGGCGCGTTATGCGCATTATGGTTCGTTTTTTCATCAGGATGGATATGAGATTGACAAGGGGGTGGCGTTGTTCTTTCCTGCACCACATTCATTTACGGGTGAGGATGTTTTAGAATTGCAAGGGCATGGCGGTATGGTGGTAATGCGTTTGTTGTTAGAGACTTCTATGTCATTGGGTGCGGTGGCAGCTGAGCCGGGGGAATTTTCCAAACGGGCTTTTTTGAATGGCAAGATGGATTTGGTGCAAGCAGAGGCGGTGGCAGATATTATTGATGCCAGTTCGCAGCAATCGGCTCGTTCGGCATTAAGATCTTTGTCGGGGGAGTTTTCTGATCAAGTCAATGCTTTAACTCAGGCGTTGATTGAGTTGCGAGTTTTTGTTGAGGCGACGATTGATTTTTCTGATGAAGAGATTGATTTTTTGGCGTCAGGCGAAGTCAAACAAAAGATTGAACAAATTGAGCAGGATATTCAAGTCATCTTAGGTGCAGCGCAGCAAGGTGCGATTTTAAGAGAAGGTTTAAATGTTGCAATTGCAGGCAAGCCAAATGCAGGCAAATCTTCTTTATTGAATGCATTAACGCAAGTACCGAGTGCGATTGTTACCGACATTGCAGGCACCACACGAGATGTGCTGAAAGAGACAATACATATCCACGGCATGCCGCTGAATATCATTGATACAGCAGGATTACGCACGAGTGAAGACAAAGTGGAACAAGAGGGCATTAAAAGAGCATATTCGGAAATTGAACAGGCAGATGTCGTGTTGCTGGTGTTTGATGCGCAAGATAAAGTGCCAGATTTTTCGATTTTGCCGAGCGGTATTGAAGGTAAACCGATATTATTGATTAAGAATAAAGTGGATTTAACCAGCGATGTTGTAGGTGTGGTGCATTTAGAATGCCACACTCAATTGTCAATTTGCGCCAAACACTCGAAAGGGATTGATTTGTTGAGACAAAAACTTGCAGAAATTGCGGGTTTAAGCGATACTGGTGAAGGCGTTTTGTTGGCACGAAAACGCCATATTATTGCGTTAGAAGCTGCATTAACAGCGGTGCGTGACGCTTTGGCACAACTTGATAATAGTGCCGTTGAACTGCTTGCCCAGGAATTACGCCAAGCTGCTCAGGATTTGGGGAGCATTACTGGTGAGTTTTCATCGGATGATTTATTGGGCGAAATTTTTTCTTCTTTTTGCATTGGTAAATAAGAATGAGAAATCCTTTGCCACACCTTGAAAACTATGAATATTAAAACTAAATTTTATCTTTATTTTTTAATCACAGTTATTTTATCGCCATTGTTGTTATATGAGTTGGTTATGGTTTTCCAAGCGTTTAATGGGGTTGATGTGGCGCTTGTTTTGTTAATATTGTTGGTGTATTTAGGTCTGTATTTGTCTATTCGTAAAGATTTTTTATTGCCATTTAGTGATTTGCAACAATGGGTATATGAATACAATATAGATCAAAGTGCACGCCTAAGTGATACGCAAAAAACTACTTTTCAGCCTGTTGCGGCGGCGATTAACCATTTGATTGAGGAGAATCAGTATCTTTATGACGATATGGAAAATGTTTTGCAAAAACAAATTCAGCGATTGAGTCAAAAGTCTGCCTTTTTAGAAACTTTGTATGGTGTCTCGTCAAAACTTAATACGATGCACTCAAGTGAAGAATTGTTTGAGTATTTTTTGGATATTTTTATGAATATGACGGGTGCTGATTCTGCTGTGGCACGGCGTTTAACCGTTGATGGAGAAATGCATTTGGTCGCACAACGAGGTGTGATTGATAAACAGGGGCAAGTGCTTGATGTGCTTAGTAGCGATTGTTTTTGTGGTGAAGTGGCCATGGCGCAAGACACTTGTGTGCAATTTAGCGTGCATACTTGTGCCAAGTGTGTGGGCAAGAAGTCTGCAACTAAAGCGCATGTTGGTACGATTTTTGTGCCACTTAGGTATCACGGCAAAACGCTAGGTGTGTTTAATTTATTTTTTGACAGTGAGCCGTCACTTGCTTTTGATGAGCGTGCATTGCTTGAATCAATTGCTGAAAATATTGCTATTGCACTTGATAAGGCTCGACTTGATGAAGAAACTAAGCGAATGGAGCTTTCGCAAGAGGGTTTGTTTTTATCGCAAGAAATTCATGATTCTTTGGCACAAACTATTTACAGTTTAAAACTACAAGTCACTGTTTTAGAAGATATGTTAAAGCAAGACAGCAAAGAAGATGCCAGCAAAAAAGTTGCCAGTTTGCAATCCAACATCACTCAAGCCAATCAAGAGCTCAGAGAATTAATGTGTAATTTTCGTGTGCCATTAGACCCTAAAGGCATTGAAGCATCATTAGAAAATTTAGCCAATCGTTTTAGAATTGAAGAAGGTATTGCAACTTATCTCCAAGTAGAAGGGAAATTTGACTTTACACCAGAAACAGAAATGCAAATTATGCGCATTACTCAGGAGGCATTGTCTAATATTCGTAAGCATGCTAAAGCACGCAATGTGCGGATTTTGCTTTCTGCCGAGCCACATTTTCAGTTGTTAATTGAAGACGATGGCATAGGTTTTAAAAAAATCCAGTTTGATGCTGAAGTAATGGGGAATAATATCGGCATGAATATTATGCAAGAACGAGCGACTAGAATTGGTGCGCATATTGAGATTGAATCGGAAGCTGATGAAGGCACTAGAGTGATTGTAACTTTTGGAGAAAATTTATGAAGGTTTATATTATTGATGACCATGCGTTGTTCCGTAATGGGCTGGTTTCATTATTAGAGTCCAGAAAGATTAGCGCCAAAGCAGCGTCTTCGCCCGAACAAGGGCTAAGTGAAATCCCAGATTTGTTAGTAGACATTATTTTGCTTGATTTGCGTATGCCCAGTATGTCAGGCATTGAAGTTTTAAAAGCATTGAAAAAACAAGGCAACAAAACGCCAGTAGTAATGCTCACCACAAGCACAGATGAGAACGATTTGCGTGATTGTTTAAAATATGGCGCACAAGGCTACTTATTAAAAGATATGGATCCAGATGAATTAGTATATGCCCTAGACGAAATAAGAACAGGTTCCATTATCGTTGCACAAGATATGACGCCTATATTGGCAAAGGTATTGCGTAATGAATTAACCGATGGTGATCCTTCTTTTGATTTATTAACGAATCGAGAAAAAGAAGTTGCTTGTCAAATTGCCGGCGGGCATAGCAATAAAGTTATTGCCAGAGAATTAGGAATTTCGGACGGCACAGTGAAATTACATGTTAAATCTATTCTTAAAAAACTATCACTGTCTTCAAGAGTTGAAGTTGCGGTGATGGTAACGAAAAAAAGCTATTGTAAATAAACCCACTTTAAATTATGGATGATTATCAAAAATTAGTAGAACAAGCATTAGAATCTGTAAGCGAGATAATGCCTTGGGATTTAGAAGAAGACATTCCCGACACTGGTTTAATCTTATTAGACATTAGAGAGCAGGATGAGTTTAATAGAATGCACATTCCAAATTCCATTCACATCCCTAGAGGATTGCTTGAAAGTGCTTGCGTTTGGAACTATGACGACACCGTGCCGATGTTAGCCGCTAGTAGAAATCAAAACATTGTATTGATTTGTCGCTCAGGTAATCGTTCTGTACTTGCGGCACAGACTTTACAACAAATGGGCTTTGAAAATGTGCGCTCCCTGAAGCTTGGCATTAAAGGCTGGAATGATAATGATTTCGAAATGCTTGATATAAAAGGCAATATTGTTGATATTGATCAGGCTGATGAATGGCTTAACCGTGCCGTTACAGATGAAAAACGACAGCCTAATTCTTAATTTTAATAATTAATTTAATAAAAAAGTAAAATAGTACTTGACAGCAAGATTCATCTGAGTATAATGACCACCTTTCACTGAGTAGAAACATTTAATTCTTTCAACTTAGTTGCTCTTTAAAAATTTATCAAACAACTTGTGTGGGCACTCGTACATTAAATTGTGCAAGTGCACATAAAAAAACTAAAGCAATAAAGCTTTTAAAAAATTGAACGCAAAGCGCACTTATTTATAAGTGTTGCCAATGTTCTAAATAGTTAGAATTAAACTGAAGAGTTTGATCCTGGCTCAGATTGAACGCTGGCGGTATGCTTAACACATGCAAGTCGAACGGAAACGATAAGAGCTTGCTCTTAGGCGTCGAGTGGCGGACGGGTGAGTAACGCGTAGGAATCTGCCTAGTAGTGGGGGATAGCCCAGAGAAATCTGGATTAATACCGCATAATATCTATGGATTAAAGTGGAGGATCTTCGGACTTCACGCTACTAGATGAGCCTGCGTAAGATTAGCTTGTTGGTGAGGTAAAAGCTCACCAAGGCGACGATCTTTAGCTGGTCTGAGAGGATGATCAGCCACACTGGGACTGAGACACGGCCCAGACTCCTACGGGAGGCAGCAGTGGGGAATATTGGACAATGGGGGCAACCCTGATCCAGCAATACCGCGTGTGTGAAGAAGGCCTGAGGGTTGTAAAGCACTTTCAATTGGGAAGAAAAGCTAATGGTTAATACCCATTAGCCTTGACGTTACCTTTAGAAGAAGCACCGGCTAACTCCGTGCCAGCAGCCGCGGTAATACGGAGGGTGCAAGCGTTAATCGGAATTACTGGGCGTAAAGCGTGCGTAGGTGGTTTGTTAAGTCAGATGTGAAAGCCCTGGGCTCAACCTAGGAACTGCATTTGAAACTGGCAAACTAGAGTATAGGAGAGGAAAGTGGAATTTCAGGTGTAGCGGTGAAATGCGTAGATATCTGAAGGAACATCAATGGCGAAGGCAGCTTTCTGGACTAATACTGACACTGAGGTACGAAAGCGTGGGTAGCAAACAGGATTAGATACCCTGGTAGTCCACGCCGTAAACGATGACAACTAGCCGTTGGGAGGATTTACCTCTTAGTGGCGAAGCTAACGCGTTAAGTTGTCCGCCTGGGGAGTACGGCCGCAAGGTTAAAACTCAAAGGAATTGACGGGGACCCGCACAAGCGGTGGAGCATGTGGTTTAATTCGATGCAACGCGAAGAACCTTACCTGGTCTTGACATACACGGAACTTTCCAGAGATGGATTGGTGCCTTCGGGAACCGTGATACAGGTGCTGCATGGCTGTCGTCAGCTCGTGTCGTGAGATGTTGGGTTAAGTCCCGTAACGAGCGCAACCCTTATCTTTATTTGCCAGCACATCATGGTGGGAACTATAAAGAGACTGCCGGTGATAAACCGGAGGAAGGCGGGGACGACGTCAAGTCATCATGGCCCTTACGACCAGGGCTACACACGTGCTACAATGGGAAGGACAAAGGGTCGCAACCTCGCGAGAGCAAGCTAATCTCATAAACCTTTTCGTAGTCCGGATCGGAGTCTGCAACTCGACTCCGTGAAGTCGGAATCGCTAGTAATCGTAGATCAGAACGCTACGGTGAATACGTTCCCGGGTCTTGTACACACCGCCCGTCATACCATGGGAGTGGGTTGCAAAAGAAGTGGGTAGCTTATCTGGGCGCTCACCACTTTGTGATTCATGACTGGGGTAAAGTCGTAACAAGGTAGCCCTAGCGGAAGCTGGGGCTGGATCACCTCCTTAAGAAAAGTATGAGTGTCCACAACAAGTTGTTTGATAAAAAATAAAGAAGAATGAAATAATATCTTATCTTTTGATTGTAATAGATTTATATTCAATAAAAAAAGTGTGCTAAAGTCAGAAATAGAAACTGGAATTGGTGCATTTTTTGAATTTACAATATTTACTGAAAGTAGAATATTTGAATAATCTATTGCTAACCTAAGCATACTTAGTGTTTTAATATATTTTTTCTCGAAAGATAACATCATTCGGGTCTGTAGCTCAGTTGGTTAGAGCGCACCCCTGATAAGGGTGAGGTCGGTGGTTCAAATCCACCCAGACCCACCAAATTTTCATTTTTGACTGCGTTCTCGGTTCAGTTGTTTATTAACATAAACTCTATTGCCTCCGCTTTACAAAAATAAAAATGACGGTGTTTACACTGTTTTCAAGGGGCCATAGCTCAGCTGGGAGAGCGCTTGCCTTGCACGCAAGAGGTCGGGAGTTCGATCCTCCCTGGCTCCACCACATTGTTTTTGCTTTTGCAAAAAAACTAAGTTTTCATTTTTTTAAAAACTTAAATAAAGTCATATTGTGATTTTATTTAAGTTTTTATACCACGCTTACGGGTGTGGAGCTCTTTAACAATTTAATACATGAAGTAAAGTTTGTAAATATACAATATAACAACGCGAAAACTGTTGTGATGACAGTTTTCATTGGTGTATTGCATTGACACAACAATTTCAAAAAATATGGATTCTCATAGGCGGCATAAAAACCGCCGATGAAATAAAAAAGAATTCACCGATTGTGATTTATCACAATTTGTGACTTCAAGGTGAAATACGAAATCATACAACACCAGGTTACAAGGCTTTGGATTTTGTTTGTTTGTTTGTAAAGCGTTTTTGAATTCTTGAGGGTATTTAGTTTTTCTAGATAACTGATTGAACGAAAAAACAACATAACAAATAGATAAAAGTTAAAGCCATAACAGATACTTTGGGGTTATATGGTCAAGTGAATAAGTGCATACGACGGATGCCTTGGCATTAGAAGGCGATGAAGGACGTGATAATCTGCGATAAGCTTCGGTTAGCTGATAATAAGCATTATTAGCCGGAGATCTCCGAATGGGAAAACCCAGTGGTCATCAGACCATTATCCTTAACTGAATACATAGGTTAAGGAGGCAAACCTAGGGAACTGAAACATCTAAGTACCTAGAGGAAAAGAAATCAACCGAGATTCCCTTAGTAGCGGCGAGCGAACGGGGAACAGCCCTTAAGCATATTTTAAATTACTAGAATGTTCTGGAAAGTTCAACGATACAGGGTGATAGTCCCGTATAGGAAAATTTAATTTATGTGAAATCGAGTAAGGCGGCGCACGTGAAACGCTGTTTGAATATGGGGGGACCACCCTCCAAGGCTAAATACTCTCTAATGACCGATAGTGAACAAGTACCGTGAGGGAAAGGCGAAAAGAACCCCGGGAGGGGAGTGAAATAGAACCTGAAATCGTATGCATACAAGCAGTAGGAGCGGATTTATTCCGTGACTGCGTACCTTTTGTATAATGGGTCAGCGACTTACTTCTCAGTAGCAAGGTTAACCATTAGGGGAGCCGTAGGGAAACCGAGTCTTAAATGGGCGTTTAGTTGCTGGGAGTAGACCCGAAACCGGGTGATCTATCCATGGCCAGGGTGAAGGTTAGGTAAAACTAACTGGAGGCCCGAACCCACTTATGTTGAAAAATGAGGGGATGAGCTGTGGATAGGGGTGAAAGGCCAAACAAACCCGGAGATAGCTGGTTCTCTCCGAAATCTATTTAGGTAGAGCGTCATGTATTACTTCAGGGGGTAGAGCACTGTTATGGCTAGCGGGTCGTCAAGACTTAGTAAACCATTGCAAACTCCGAATACCTGAAAGTATGAGCATGGCAGACACACTGCGGGTGCTAACGTCCGTAGTGGAAAGGGAAACAACCCAGACCGTCAGCTAAGGTCCCAAAATTGTAGTTAAGTGGGAAACGATGTGAAAAGGCCCAGACAGCCAGGAGGTTGGCTTAGAAGCAGCCATTCCTTTAAAGAGTGCGTAATAGCTCACTGGTCGAGTCGGTTTGCGCGGAAGATTTAACGGGGCTAAAACTACATACCGAAGCTACGGATCGCAATTTATTGCGATGGTAGGAGAGCGTTCTGTAAGCCGTTGAAGGTGAACTGTGAGGTTTGCTGGAGGTATCAGAAGTGCGAATGCTGACATGAGTAACGATAAAGGGGGTGAAAAACCCCCTCGCCAGAAGTCCAAGGTTTCCTACGCAACGTTAATCGGCGTAGGGTTAGTCGGCCCCTAAGGCGAGGCAGAAATGCGTAGTCGATGGGAAACAGGTTAATATTCCTGTACTTCATATAACTGCGATGGGAAGACGGAGAAGGTTAGCGCAGCTTGGCGATGGTTGTCCAAGTTCAAGCGTGTAGAAATGAGTTTTAGGAAAATCCGGAACTCTCTATTTCAAGGCGTGATAACGATCCCTCTTTTGGGAGAAGTGCGTGATACCATGCTTCCAGGAAAATCCTCTAAGCTTCAGGTTATATGAAACCGTACCCCAAACCGACACAGGTGGACGAGATGAGAATTCTAAGGCGCTTGAGAGAACTCGGGTGAAGGAACTAGGCAAAATGACACCGTAACTTCGGGAGAAGGTGTGCTCTTGCCGGTGATTTTACTTGCTAAATGAGCTGGTAAGAGTTGAAGATACCAGGTGGCTCCGACTGTTTATTAAAAACACAGCACTCTGCAAACACGTAAGTGGACGTATAGGGTGTGACGCCTGCCCGGTGCTTGAAGGTTAATTGATGAGGTTAGGATTCGTCCGAAGCTTTTGATCGAAGCCCAAGTAAACGGCGGCCGTAACTATAACGGTCCTAAGGTAGCGAAATTCCTTGTCGGGTAAGTTCCGACCTGCACGAATGGCGTAACGAGGGCCACACTGTCTCCACCCGAGACTCAGTGAAATTGAAATTGCTGTTAAGATGCAGTATACCCGCGGCCAGACGGAAAGACCCCGTGCACCTTTACTACAGCTTTGCATTGAACTCTGATCCTACTTGTGTAGGATAGGTGGGAGGCTTTGAAGCTTGAACGCTAGTTTGAGTGGAGCCACCCTTGAAATACCACCCTGGTATGGTTGGGGTTCTAACCTAGGTCCGTTATCCGGATTGGGGACAATGCATGGTGGGTAGTTTGACTGGGGCGGTCTCCTCCCAAAGAGTAACGGAGGAGCGCAAAGGTACCCTCAGCACGGTCGGACATCGTGCAATGAGCGCAAAGGTAAAAGGGTGCTTGACTGCGAGACTGACACGTCGAGCAGGTAGGAAACTAGGTCTTAGTGATCCGGTGGTTCTGAGTGGAAGGACCATCGCTCAACGGATAAAAGGTACGCCGGGGATAACAGGCTGATACCGCCCAAGAGTTCACATCGACGGCGGTGTTTGGCACCTCGATGTCGGCTCATCACATCCTGGGGCTGAAGCAGGTCCCAAGGGTATGGCTGTTCGCCATTTAAAGTGGTACGCGAGCTGGGTTTAGAACGTCGTGAGACAGTTCGGTCCCTATCTACCGTGGGCGTTGGAGACTTGAGGGAAGCTGTTCTTAGTACGAGAGGACCGGAATGGACACACCTCTGGTGTTTCGGTTGTGACGCCAGTCGCATTGCCGAGTAGCTATGTGTGGAAAGGATAACCGCTGAAAGCATCTAAGCGGGAAGCCCCTCCCAAGATTAGGTCTCCCTGATAGTTTAACTATCCTAAAGATCCCTTGAAGACTACGAGGTTGATAGGCAGGGTGTGGAAGCGCAGTGATGTGTGAAGCTAACCTGTACTAATTGATCGTGAGGCTTGACCATATAACACCCAAATTATTTGAATTGAATCTATAATTTTTGTGTTGATGTGTCATGCAATACACTGAGTAAGTGTACAAACTTTATAAATGTATTTTATTGTTATACCTTCTGGTTAGTAATAACCAAGGTATAAAAACTTTTTAATTTGTTTTTTGAGATTTGAAACCAAGACTAAAGGTAACGAAAGATCTGTTACTCTAAAGCTTTGTCAAGCCTTAAAAAAACAACCAGTTTGCTTAGTGACAATAGCGAGTGTGACCCACCTGATCCCATACCGAACTCAGAAGTGAAACCACTTAGCGCCGATGGTAGTGTGGGGTCTCCCCATGTGAGAGTAGGACATTGCTAGGCTTTAATTCAAAAATACCCGACTTCTAAATATAGAAGTCGGGTATTTTTTTGTCTAAGATTTAGCGTTAGGGAATTATAAATATTGCTTTAATCAGCTGTTCTTTCTTGATTTAAGCACAAACACCTGTCCTCTAGTAGTTAGCACTATTGCAAGCCCGAATCTGTTGCCACCAGTTTTTCTGTTTCTGGATTTTTCTAGTCGATAAAAAAGATTGAAAACCTTTTTTATAGATTTTCTGTAATTCCCGATTCGCTGATCTTAATTTGTTTCGTAGCTTGTTGTTCATTGCTGCAGCCAAATAGAATTTCTACAGAGTTTATTACAAGGTTTGTAGATATTCTTTTATATGTTAGGGGCATAATGCTGGTAGCACTTAATACCATTTTCAAAAATAAACCAAACAATCTATTGTTAATATCTGGGTGACTATAAGTGCTATATTGTTCATTTTATTTTTGAAAATGGTACAAATTTTAATAGCTATTTTGGGTTGTTGGTTTTCAATCTTATTGACGATATTGCTTAATTCTTGAAGTGAAGTTGCTCGGATTTTTACTCTCTCTTGCAAGTGCCGCTCCCACTCTCGGAACTTCGTTAATAAAAGAATAAACAAGGTTGCGTTAAAAAGTGTGTATAGATCGTGGGTAATGCCTGATAAAGGCATGATTTTATTAGATTGTTGAGTGAGAAATGAAGTTCTGTTGTTCCATTTTTTTTAATGGAATCTAGTCAATTGCCTTTGTTGACAAGGTAAGATACTTTAACAAGTTTATCTAATGGTTTGATAAGTCGTGTAGTTAGAAATATAGCCCATCTTGTTGAATGGTGCTTTCTTTCAGTACACTTGTTTCAATGATTTTTTAAATAAGTGCAAGGAAAGAGTTGTTTAATGTGGAGGTGTTTTTATTGGCGTTACTTAAAATCACGCCCTATTTATTAGGCACTTGTTTTGCTAGTAGAGTTTTTTATAAAACCCTTTGACTTGGCCATATAATGGCATTATATTGAATGTTATCTATTAATAGATTCTGGCATTTTAAATGTATTGTGACAGGCGATACAATTTTTCATTAAAGCATCAAGTTTTGTGCGTAACAAATGCATATCTTGCTTTTGTTTTGCGAGATCTGAAATTTCATCAAATCTCTTTCGTGTATCAAAACCGAGTATTTTCATGGCAATCGGTATTTTTCTAAAAATTGCCCCAGGTGTTCCTGCCTCTGCTTGCATTCCCGCTTTAGTTGATAAGGTTATTATTTTATCAATGTTTTTTTCTGTAATAGCTTGGCTTATACCCTGTACGCTCACTAAAAAATCACGCATCTCACCTAAAATTAAGTCTCTTTCGTTCTTGTCTAAAATAACCGATACACGATTATCATCAGAAGGCTCAACATTGCCTTTAGTAACTTTATATCCAACAGCAATAAGTATTATTAATAATACAACAATAACACCCCAAAGTATTTTTATATTTTTCATAATTTTTTCCTGTAATTATTTTTAACTTAAAAGAATGTGTTTTTCATATAATGGCAAGAGTTAATGCTTTATCTGTTTGAATGCCATTTCTATTTTGAAATAGAGTTTTCCATATTCAAAATTAATATTACGACCTTTAGAGACCTTTGCATAAATATAAATAATCATCAAGAATCCACTTTTCACCCACTTGGTAATTTTTTAAACCCAGCCTTAGCCCTGCTAGGACAAGGTTTAAGAAAATCACCAAGTGGGCAAAAATTGAATTTTGCTAATCATCCATATTTATGCAAAGGTCTCCTTTAGTATAACGCCAGTTCAATCTAAGGAGTGCTTCTGTTCTATTGTCACTATAATTGCCAGTTTGCGAATCCATGCCCATTATTTTACCTTGTTTTTCATAATTGATTCGTAAGGATGGGACTAATGATGGCTTCTAAGGGCAACCACTAGATACTTTTGGACGCTCAACCTTTGGGGTTAGAGTGAAAGCTAGTGTTAGTGGAGTCCCCTGCATTAGACATATGGGTGACTTTAGGTAAGGTGCTCGCCTGAGGATTTGTTTGTATAGTTAATATCTTTTCTAGTAGATTGACGCTTGGAACGCGGGATTTTATTGGCTTTATTGTCAGACTGTTGTTTTTTAGAAATGATTTTATCAACCGATACTAGGTCATCAACGCTTTGGGCAATTTTTTTAAAGGCTTTGGGTGCTTGGATTTCCACCATTTGTTGCACAATCCACTTTTCATCAACATCCGTCATGGCCAGTTTGATTTTTTCACCGAAGTATCTTAAAAAGCGATAATTAGGCTCATTGCCGATAAATTCGTAGTCAGAGTAATCTTGCGAGCGCTGATTGTAGGTGTTGATGAATGATTTCCAGTGATTGCCTTCGCCAATGCGTTCGGTTTTGTTTTCTTGGTAGTAAAAGGCAGATTGTTTCGCCAGTTTGTTGATTAATTCTTGTCGTTGCTTGCTATTGAGTGTTTTAAATACAAGGCGGTCAATGGACTGAATAAGAAAGCATAGATACTCAGTAATAACATCAAACACTTGTTCTTTTTCAATTACAAAGCCTTCATTGATTAAATCTTCAAGATGGTTTTTGGTGATACGCCAGCAGATAAACGCCATAGCGCCGCCAATATCTTCGATGGTTTTAACTTGGCTTTTGTGCCATTTACTTTTTACTCGCATAATAGGATTTTAACAAAATTAACTTTGCTTGCAATTGTAGTTTTGAAAATAACCACCTAAGGGAGACTTTTGCATAAATTTATGAACAATTGTCAGTAACTTACTTTTTTGCCAATTATTCATATTTATACAAAGGTCTCGTATAATATTTTTTATTTTTGCATTTTCATGGGTAAGCGCAGGCAATGCGAAGTGCGTTACAGCAAGCACATATTATTGATTGGATTGCTACTGGTAAAGAGGAAATGGAGGTTATAGATTTTGCTGAAATTTAGTGCAAGATATCAATCTTTTTGGTTATTCGCAGTTGTAGTTTTTAAATGAGCCTAAGTCATTGACATTATTAAAGCCCATTTTTACTAGATAGTTCTTAGCAGTGGAAGAGCGCATACCTGTAAGGCAATACAAGACAATTGCTTTGTTTTCATCCAATATGTTTTTCGCATTCATGATAGATTGTAGTGGCAAATTGATAGCATTTGGTAATGAACCTTGAGAAAATTCACTGCTTGAGCGCACATCAACCAATTGAGCGCCATCGGCTAAGAGTTTGCAAGCATCACTGCCTGAGAATGAGTTGAACATAGTATAATTCCTTGATAATTTTTTAAGTGAATATGGATTTATCTAATATTCTCTCTATATAAGGATATAATTATATACTAATGTTAAGTGCAAAACAACTAAGAAACGATATTAAATCAATTGAACTGGCGTTGAAAAAACGCAATTTTTCTTTTGATGTTAATGCCTTGTCTGTTTTAGAAGAGCAGCGTAAAAAAAATCAAGTTGAAACGCAAGATTTACAAAATTTACGCAATACACAGTCAAAAGCCATTGGGAAGGCAAAATCTGCTGGCGAAGATATTAAGCCACTATTGGATGCAGTGGCTGACTTAGGCGACAAGCTTACTGTGGCAAAAAGTGAATTAAAAAACATTCAGCAAAAAATTGATGCAATTGTTATGGCCATGCCAAATATGCCACATAAATCAGTACCAGAAGGCAACTCTGAAGATGACAATGTTGAGGTGCTCAAATGGGGTGAGCCACAACAGTATGATTTTAAAGTGAAGGACCATGTTGACTTAGGTGAGTTGCATGGCTTAGATTTTGAAACTGCCGCTAAAATATCAGGTGCTCGTTTTTCCGTAATGACAGGAAAAATTGCACGCTTACATCGTGCCTTAACTCAGTTTATGCTCAATTATCATGTTAATAATGGTTATACTGAAGCTTATGTGCCGTATTTGGTTAATGCAGAGTCGCTTGTGGGCACGGGTCAATTGCCTAAATTTGAGGCGGATTTGTTTAAAACGGTTTTACATGGCGAAGAAGGCGAAGCAAAAACTTTGTATTTAATTCCCACAGGTGAGGTACCCATCACCAATATGATGCGTGATAAAATAGTAAAAGAAAGTGATTTGCCAATTAAGTTTGTTGGGCATACGCCAAGTTTTCGCTCTGAGGCAGGTGCTTATGGGCGAGATACTCGTGGCTTGATTCGTCAGCATCAATTTGAAAAGGTGGAAATGGTGCAGGTAGTCAAAGCACAGGATGCTTATCAGACATTAGAAGAGTTGACAGCACATGCAGAAGGCGTTCTTCAGGCATTGGAATTACCATATCGTAAGGTTAATTTGTGTGCAGGTGATTTGGGTTTTTCAGCGGCTAAAACTTATGACTTGGAAGTGTGGTTGCCAGGGCAAAATACTTATAGAGAGATTTCTTCATGCTCTTGTTTTGAGGATTTTCAGGCGAGACGCTTACAACTTAGGTGGAAAAATCCAGAAACTAATGAGACAGAATTGTTACATACTTTGAATGGCTCTGGTTTGGCAGTTGGAAGAACATTAGTGGCAGTGTTAGAAAACCACCAGCAAGCCGATGGAAGTATTAAAATACCCGATGTGCTGCACAGTTATATGGGCGGCATTACTATTATTAATTAGGAGAAGAAAGCAATGAATTTATTAGATTTAATTATATCGCCAGCGTTTGCGGAGGGCGAAGCAGCAACGATTTCAGGTTCTGGATTAGGTGATTTGGTGCCCTTGGTGTTATTATTTGTGGTTTTTTATTTTTTATTAATCAGACCACAACAAAAACGCGCCAAAGAGCATAAAATTTTGTTGACAGCTTTAAAAAAAGGCGATGAAATCGTAACTAACGGCGGTGTGATTGGCGTAGTGAAGTCGGTGGACGAGTCTTTTGCTATGCTTGAAATCGCTAATGGCGTCATCATCAAAGTGCAAAAGCAAGGGATTAATCAAAAAATGCCTAAAGGCAGTGCAAACATTTAACTTTAAGACAAACAAATTATGAATCATTATTCTAGCTTGAAGAATGCACTTATTGCTTTCTTCTTATTACTTTCTATTTTATATGCACTTCCCAATATCTTTGGTTCAGACCTAGCGGTGCAAGTGTCTAGCGCCGGGGATAAAGTTATTACTGAGAGTGATTTGGCGAAAATCACAGAGGTATTAAAAACCAAAGGTGTTCATTATAAATCGGCTAATCTGTTAAATCGTCGTATTTTGGTGCGCTTTAAAGATAACGCCAGTCAACTTTCTGCCAAAGATGCGCTTAAAGAAAAATTAGGTCGCCATTATGTAATTGCACTTAATCTTGCACCTTCAGTCCCTTCGTGGTTGGCTGGTTTGGGAGGTAAGGCAATGTCGCTAGGCTTAGATCTTCGTGGCGGCGTACATTTTCTATTGGAAGTAGATATGCATTCGGTATTGTCAGTGTCAATTGATAAATATTATAATGAATTACGCACACTATTGCGCACTGAGCGATTGTACAAAAGTATTAAAAAAGAAGGCAGACAAATTGCCATTCGCTTTAAAACTCTTGAGGCAAAGTACAAAGCGTTAAAGATAATCAAATCAGAATTGAGCGATTTGGTAGTTTTAGATACCTATAATCAAGATTCATTGATGGTTCAAATTGGCATAAGTGATAGCGCACAAAAGCAGGCAAAGAGCAATGCGTTAAAGCAAAACATCATTACGCTCAGAAATCGAGTCAACGAACTGGGTGTGGCGGAGCCTATTGTGCAACAACAAGGATTAGAGCGAATAGTGGTGCAATTACCAGGTGTGCAAGACACAGCAAGAGCCAAAGAGATTTTAGGTGCAGTTGCCACATTAGAGTTTAGAATGGTTGACGAAGAAAATGACCCACAAGTGGCCATTAAATCTGGCAGATCGCCAATTGGCTCGAAACTCTATTCTTTCAAAGATGGCAGGCCTTTGTTGCTAAAAAACCGAGTGATTACAACAGGTGAAAATATTACTGGGGCATCGTCGGGCATTGATTCGGAAAGCGGTTCACCAATGGTTAATATTACTTTGGACAGCGCAGGTGGTCGTGCAATGTTAGACGCAACTAAGAAGTATTTGCGCCATCGTATGGCAGTTGTGTTTATTGAAAATAAGGTAGAAACCATTGTTAAAAATGGCAAAACCACCAAAAAGCGCACCACCACCAAAGATATTATTAATGCCGCAACCATTCAAGGCACATTCTCAACACGATTTCAAATTACAGGTATTGACAGTGCACGAGAAGCGCGTAATTTAGCGTTGTTACTTAGAGCCGGTTCTCTTTCGGCACCAATTGAGATTATCGAAGAGCGCACTATTGGTCCAAGCCTAGGTGCGGATAATGTTGAAAAAGGGGTGTTGAGTGTGATCGCTGGTTTTGTGCTGGTTTTGTTATTTATGGCCATGCGTTATCGTGTATTTGGATTGGTGGCAAATGTTGCTCTGATGCTTAATCTGGTGATGATTGTTGCCGTGCTTTCTTTGCTACAAGCGACATTGACTTTGCCAGGTATTGCTGGCATTGTGTTGACTGTGGGTATGGCAGTTGATGCCAATGTGTTAATTTTTGAGCGCATTAAAGAAGAACTTGGCGCTGATAATAACATTCAAAAAGCCATTTCAAGTGGTTATGATAAGGCGGTTTTAACAATTGCTGATGCCAATATCACCACATTGATTGCATCGCTGGTTCTATTTAGTTTTGGCACAGGGCCAATTAAAGGTTTTGCCATTACTTTATCCATTGGTATTATCACTTCAATGTTCACGGCAATTATTGTTTCCAGAGCGATTGTTAATAAAATTTATGGTGGTAAAAAAATTAAGGAGTTATCAATATGAAAGCGTTAAATATCCCTAAAATTGATTTTGTTGGCAGGCGTGTTTACGCCATTATTGCCTCAGCAATACTAATTGTAGTCTCTATATTTTCATTATCAATGAATGGTTTAAAGTTAGGAATAGACTTTACTGGTGGCACTTTGCTTGAAGTTGGCTACCAACAAGAAGTGGATTTAACCGCTGTTCGATCTACGCTTAACAAGGCAAATTTTCACGGTGCTAATGTGCAATATTTTGGCTCAACCAAAGATATTCTCATCCGTCTTAAGCCGCAAGCAACCTCTAGTGCAAAACTTAGTTCTAAAATTATCCACCTGCTGGGTGATGATGTAGACATTCGTCGTGTGGAGTTTGTTGGCCCTAAAGTGGGTGAAGAATTAACCAATGATGGTGGTTTAGCAATGTTGTATGCGTTGATTGGCATCTTAATTTATGTGGCATTTCGTTTTGAATATCGCTTTGCACTTGGCTCAATTTCAGCGCTTATTCACGATGTTATTATTACCCTAGGTATCTTTTCAATTTTACAAATAGAGTTTGATTTAACAGTATTGGCGGCGATTTTAGCCGTGATTGGTTACTCGTTAAATGACACTATTGTTGTGTTTGACAGGATTCGTGAAAACTTTTTATCTACGCGGCATGTGGATTCTGAAAAAATTATCAATAGTGCGCTCAACCAAACACTTTCTAGAACGATTATGACCTCACTAACCACCTTGTTGGTGCTGTTAGCTTTGTTCTTTCTTGGTGGTGAGATTATTCACAGTTTTGCCACAGCCTTATTAATTGGTGTGGTGGTTGGCACTTATTCGTCTATTTATGTGGCCAGTTCAATGATTTTAATGCTGGGTATTAGTAAAGAAGATTTACTGCCATCGGAAAAAGAAGAGCAAGCTGTTGGCAACCGACCTTAGAAAGTCAGAGAGAACAAGTCCACAATAGTAGTTTTTATAGACCTTATTAAGAGTTACACTCTTTTTAATCTAAAGATAAAATTTGTAATCTCTTATCCTTTGGATCAAGAGAATCGCTGTTGATTGCCTTTACTTGATTTGAAGTTTGTATTGCACTCTATAATGCAGGGCTCATTTATACCATTTTCAAAAATGGTATTACTTAGCAAAATAGGTTGATTTTATATTTTGTATTTTTCCAAATACCTTACAGGTCTTCATTAAATGTAATGGAGATAAAGGAGGTTTTTAAATTATTTGATTGCGTATCTTGATCTATAAATAGAAAACATTATGACGATAAGAGGCTACCTGTGCATTCTGTTTTGCTAAAAATCTATCAGTATCGTTATGAAAATAAAAAAAATATCAGTGATTCAGTCCTATATTGCAATAACCAAATTTAGGCACCTAATTTTATTTTTTAAACTTCTCGAATACCAGACACGCATTTGTACCACCAAAACCGAAACTGTTTGACATGACACGATTAAGTGATTGAATAGTTGTGGCTTGAACGATTAGCATACCTTCGGCTGCCTCATCAAGATTGTCAATGTTGACAGATTCTGCCATAAAGTTGTTTTGCAACATTAACAACGAGTAAATAGATTCGTTCACACCTGCTGCACCTAGTGCATGACCTGAGAGTGATTTGGTTGATCCTATATTGGGAATCTCATCGCCAAACACTGCTTTAATAGCGCCCAGTTCTTTAGTATCACCTACAGGCGTTGAAGTGCCATGTGCATTGATATAATCAATCGGGCCATTAACGGTGGAGATGGCCAATTGCATACAGCGTTGAGCGCCTTCACCACTTGGTGCAACCATATCATAGCCATCAGATGTTGCACCATAGCCAGTGAGTTCAGCAAGAATGGTAGCGCCTCGTGCTTCAGCGTGCTCTAATGATTCCAGCACTAATGCGCCACCACCACCAGAAATCACAAAACCATCTCGTTCTGTGTCAAAAGCACGAGAGGCTTGCTCTGGCGTCTCATTGTATTTAGAAGATAGCGCACCCATAGCGTCAAATAGCATTGTTAGTGACCAATCTAGTTCCTCGCCACCACCTGCAAACACCACATCTTGCTTACCCAGTTGGATTTGTTCCATTGCATTGCCAATACAATGCGCACTGGTTGAGCAGGCAGAACTAATGGAATAATTAAGGCCTTTGATTTTGAACATTGTAGACAAACAAGCAGAAGTGGTAGAGCCCATAGTGCGTGGCACTCGATAAGGGCCAACGCGTTTAATGCCTTTTTCTCTTAAAATGTCGGCAGCTTCAACTACATTTTGATTGCTGGCGCCACCAGAACCCATAATAAGACCTGTGCGTGGGTTGGAAACTTGAGCGTCGGTAAGTCCAGATTGTTTAATAGCCTCATCTAGTGCAACTGCATTATAAATAGCGGCATCCGCCATAAAGCGTTTCATTTTTCTATCAATAATTTCACTTGAATCAATTTCGACAACCTGACCAGAAACACGAGACCTAAGTCCCAATTCTGCGTATTTTTCATCAAATTTAATGCCTGATTTGGCGTTTTTCAAGGAGGCTAATACTTCGTCACAATTTGCGCCTAAACTAGAAACAATCCCCATTCCTGTAATGACAACTCTTTGCATTAGAAGTTACTTGTATCTGTAAACAAACCCACTTTTAGGTCGGTGGCTTCATAGATAATTTTGCCATCAACTTCCATAGTCGCATCACCAACCCCCATGTAGAGTTTTCGTGCAATAATGCGGGATAAGTTAATTCTATAAATAACTTTTTTAGAGGTGGGAAGCACTTGACCAGTAAATTTAATATTACCTGAACCTAGTGCACGACCACGACCAGGGCCACCTAGCCAACCTAAATAAAAACCAATCAGTTGCCACATAGCGTCAACACCTAGGCAACCAGGCATTACAGGATCTTCGTTAAAATGGCAATCAAAAAACCACAAATCAGGGTGAATATCAAGTTCTGCAATGATCTCTCCCTTACCGTATTTGCCGTTATTTTGATCAATTTTTGTGATTCTATCAAACATTAACATGGGTGGCTGGGGTAATTGTGCATTGCCAGGGCCGAATAATTCGCCATTGCTACATTTAATAAGTTCTTCGTAAGAATAAGAGTTCTGCATAGTTTTATTTTCTTTTATTAAGATTTTTTTAGGATTATACCAAAAGTCCTTTGTTTATATCCGCTATTAAATCATCGGCATCTTCCAGGCCTATTGAGAGTCGAATTAAGCCGTCAGTAATATGGGCATTTTCCCTTTCTTCATCACTTAAGCGTCCGTGTGTGGTGGTTGTTGGGTGGGTAATGGTAGATTTTGTATCACCTAAATTGGCAGTAATAGAGAATATTTCAGTGGCGTTAATTAATTTAAACGCCGCCACCTGCTCCCCTTTAATTTCAAATGACACAATGCCACCAAATCCCAGTTGTTGGGTTTTTGCGAGTTGGTGGTGCGGATGAGACTTTAAGCCCAAATAGTGTACTTTTTTTACTTGTGGTTGGCTTTCCAACCAAATTGCAATTTTAAGTGCATTTTCACAATGTGCTTTCATTCTAAGGCTAAGTGTGTCTAGGCCTTTTAATACGATCCAAGCATTAAAAGCGCTCAAACTAGGGCCAGTTGCCCGAGTGAAAGCGCTTATTTGTTCAATAATTTCTTGACTGCCCAATATTGCTCCTGCCAAACAACGCCCTTGTCCGTCAATATATTTAGTGGCTGAGTGGATGACGATATCTGCGCCTAATTTTATTGGCGTTTGTAGTGCTGGCGATAAAATGGCATTGTCTACTGCCAATAAAATATTTTTGGCTTGACTGATCTCGCTTAACGCAGTAATGTCTACTACTTCGCCTAACGGATTGGAGGGCGTCTCTAATAAGAATAATTTTGTGTTGTTTTGGATGGCATTTTTCCATTGCAATAAGTCATTTAAATCAACATAACTAATTGTAATATCAAACTTACTTACAATGGTATTGAGCAGCACAATTGAAGTGCCAAACATATTGCGTGAAGCCACAATATGGTCGCCTGATTTAATCAATGCCATAATAGTGGCAAAAATTGCAGCCATTCCTGATGCGGTTGCCACGCAGGCTTGCGCTCCTTCAAGGGCGGCTAGTTTTCTCTCAAAAGCATCTACTGTGGGATTGGTAAATCGTGCATAAATATTGCCCGGCTCTTCTTTAGAAAAACGAGCTGCCGCTTGTTCTGCTGAGTCAAATTTAAAACTGGAAGTTAGAAAAATCGCTTCAGAATGCTCTTGCTCATTCGTCGTTTGATAGCCTTCGCGTATTGCTTTAGTGTCAAATTGTAAGTTTTTCATGTGGTAATTGCCAAAATAATATCTATTCTACATCATTGCAGATCAATTCTGAGTTTTCATTGGTACCGTGTTTTTGTTTGGCAGTATCAGAGCGTAAGTTTTCAATGTCTTGTAAATAGTTTTTATCAACATCTCCGGTTATATATTTGCCGTTAAAACAGGAGCAATCAAATACACTAATATCTGAATTACCTTGTTGCACACACCAAATTAAATCTTGTAAATCTTGATAAATGAGTTTATCAGCGCCAATAGCATGGCAGATTTCGCTGGTGGTTTTATTATGAGCAATGAACTCTTTGCTACTTGCCATATCAATGCCATAAACATTAGGGTGGCGCACCGCAGGGGCAGCTGAGGCAAAAAATACTTTTTTAGCGCCTGCATTTCGTGCCATTTGCACAATTTGTTGACTGGTGGTGCCACGCACGATGGAATCGTCAACCAAAAGGACATTTTTATTTTTAAATTCAAGTCCAATGGCACTGAGTTTTTGCTTGACTGATTTTTTGCGTTGTTTTTGTCCCGGCATAATAAAAGTGCGGGCAATGTAACGGTTTTTAATCAAGCCTTCGGAATATTTCACCCCCAATTTTTGAGCCAATTGTAGTGCCGCTACTCGTGAGGTATCAGGGATTGGAATAACCACATCAATTTGCTCATCATTCCATTCTTCTTGGATTTTATTGGCTAATTTTTCACCCATTCTTAAGCGTGATTTATACACAGAAATATTGTCAATGACAGAATCTGGGCGGGCAAAATAAACAAATTCAAAGATACAAGGTGAGTGTTTGACTGAATTTGAACATTGTTGTGTAAATACATTTCCCTTTCTGTCTATAACAATGCCTTCACCTGGGGCAATATCTCTAGTTACTTTATAGCCTAATGCAGTGAGCGCTACACTTTCTGATGCCAGCATATATTTTGTACCACCATATGTGGTGCGCTTACCAAGGATAAGAGGGCGAATGCCGTTTGGGTCACGGAAGCCAAAAATACCATAACCTGGAATCATGCCAACAACTGCATAAGCGCCTTGTACTCGTTTGTGTACTTGTGTGATTGAGGTAAAAATATCTTTTTCATTAATGCGTTGTTTTTCTAACTTGGCTAACTCTCCAGCAAACACATTGAGTAAGATTTCTGAATCAGAGTTGGTGTTAATGTGGCGTAAATCTTGCTCAAACAATTCTTTTGCTAACGCCTCAGTATTGGTTAAGTTGCCATTATGCGCAAAAGCAATGCCGTAAGGGGAATTAACATAAAAAGGCTGTGCCTCTGCACCAGAAGAACTGCCTGCCGTTGGATAGCGCACATGCCCAATGCCCATATCGCCCAGCAATCCTTCCATATGTTTGGTTTTAAAAGCGTTGCGAACCAAGCCATTTGATTTGCGCATATAAAAACGCCCTTTGTGAGAGGTAACAATACCCGCAGCATCTTGCCCACGGTGTTGTAGAATAGTTAGCGCATCATAAATATAAATTGCTGTGTCTTTCTCAGTGGTGGATAAAATGCCAACAATGCCACACATAAGTTGCCTTCCTGTTATTTAAGAAATATTAGATATTGCGCTAATTTGGGTTGAATGTTTATTGCTATTTCTTGCAATACTCTAAGAGCACCTTGAGATTCAATCCAAAAAAGTTGCAGCGATATGGCGTTAGTATTTTGCAATATTAAAACCACGATAACAATAAACAGGATCCCTTTAATCAAACCGACAACAGCACCCCCTATATTATTGTTTGTGCTGTGAATATGGGTGGCATTGAGTTTGTTATTGATAAAACGCAAGGCGGATAAAATACCGCTAATAGGGTGTTGTAAAATACAGGGAGACACGCTGTGGATTACAGTGTTTGATAATTTTAATATAACAGACGACACACTTATGATTGCGATAAAAATCATGGTAGAGGATAAGCCAATGCGCAAATATTTATTGGCAATGGCTTCTTGCACCACATTAAAGTTGGCAAATATATCAACATAACAACTAAGCCCAATGGCACTCACAAGTAAAATCCCCAACAAAAATGATTTATTCAATACACAGGGGTCAATTATTGTTGATGCTTTTGCAACCAGCAGATACAGGAATTCTTTGGCGAGGTGTATTGAAATAAAAATAGCACCAAAAGCAATTGCCATAGTGGCTTTAGCAGACAACCCCATTTTTATCATCAGCGGATTGCTTGCCAAGTCTTGATAAAACCACCAAGCCATGATAAGGCCAAAGATAGTAAATCCTGAGTAAATTAGCTCTTTTGCCATTCCTCGCTTAAAGCCCAGTGCACTAAAACCAAGCAGGGTGACTACAGTTACCCAACTTGACCAATCTACTTGTGCCAATAAGTTACTAATATTTGTAAAAAATTCACTCATTTTGTTGCTTTAATAATTAATAAGCGTTAATTTTACAAGATTTTGAGTGCATCAGCGACAATATAAAAAGAGCCGAAAATAACGATGCGTTGAATGTGTTTTCTGTTAAACGCCTGATGGGTGGCAGACAACATGTCATCGCACACACTAATTTTGTCTGATAAGTCAAATTTTTTACTTAAATCTTGTATGGCAATCGCACGATTAACTTTAAGGGGAACAAGTAGCCATTCGTCAATCAGTGGCGCAATGGTGTTAATCATGGTTGTGATATTTTTATCTTGTAATGCAGAAAAAATGGCGAGCGTGGGTTGCTCGTTGATTTTAAGCGTATCCGCCAGAACTTGAACGGCCGCTGGATTATGTGCCACATCAAAGACCAGTGTTTTGTCACCCACAGTTTTTATCTGAAAACGAGCCAACAACTGCGCATTTTCAATACCTTTAGCCAGTTGTTTTTGACTAATAGAAAACACCGATTGCAATTGATTGACCGCTGCAATAGCAACCGCAGCATTGGTCTTTTGATGTTCACCTTGTAGGCTAATAGCACCGAGGTAAGGCGTGTCAACAAAGGTTAGCAATGCCCCGATTTTTTCAGCATATTGAGCAATAGTATTTGGCGGATTGGCATCGCCACATACGCAGGGAATATTAGGGCGCATAATGCCTGCCTTTTCAAATCCAATCAATTCACGAGTAGCACCTAAATAATCAACATGGTCAATGTCAATATTGGTAATCACGCCCACATCGCTATCCACCACATTGACAGAATCAAGACGACCGCCTAGACCAATTTCTAACACAGCAATATCAACTTTTTCGTGGGTAAAAATAATGAGCGCCGCTAGTGTTGAAAATTCAAAATAGGTTAAAGAAATATCGCCTCTGGCTTGCTCAATCTCTTCAAATGCTGAACAAATTTTTGCATCAGAAGTTTGCACGCCATCGATAGAAAATCGTTCTCTATATTGTAGAATATGCGGTGAAGTGAATTTTGCCACCCGATAGTTTGATTGTTGATAAATACTATCAATAAAAGCAATGGTAGAGCCTTTGCCATTCGTACCAGCAACTGTAATTACCTGAAAAGAAACCCCATTTGGAAACAGCGTTTGGTAAACCGCTTGAATGCGTTCTAGTCCTAAATCAATCTCATGAGAATGCAGATTTTCTTGGTAATGTAGCCAATCATCAAGGGTACTTAATCTTCCCAAAACTCACCTTCAATGGTGTTGTCTTTATTTGATTTTTTGCTGTCATTGGAAGATGTGCGAATAAAAATAGATTTTTTTTGAGTGAACATCTTAGCGGCATTTTTAGTTAGAATTTTATTAATAAAATAGCGCCTAGAAAAAGGCAACAACCCTAAAAGTCCAATTGTATCAGTAATAAAACCAGGTGTTAATAACAACACACCTGAAATTAAAATCACCACCCCTTCCAGCATTTCAACAGCAGGCGTTTGTCCATTCATCATAGCATTTTGCGCCTTAGCCATGGTTGCCCAACCTTGTTGCTTTAATAAAAAAGACCCGATAAACGCCGTAATAACAACCAATAAAACCGTTGAAAGCCCACCAATCGCATCCCCCACCGAGGCAAGTACATAAATCTCAAGTAAAGTCATCGCTACAAATAAAGGAAATATCATAATATTTTTTCGTTAGTAAAAATTAAATCCCAAACACCATGTCCCAATCGCTCACCTCGTCGTTCAAATTTGGTCATTGGTCGATAGTCAGGCCTTGGTGAATAGATAGGGTCGCTTTGCGTGTTTTTAAAGTGGGGATGACTTTTTAAAGTGTCCATCATCTGTATGGCGTAATGTTCCCAATCAGTTGCCATGTGAATTCCTCCCCCTTGTTTGATTTTCTGCGACAATAAATCCAAAAAATCACCATTCACCAAACGGCGTTTATGGTGTTTTTTCTTATGCCATGGGTCGGGAAAAAACAATTGAAAACGACTCAAACTGTCATTTTCAATATGATCCGTCAACACCTCAACCGCATCCGCTTGGATAATTTTAAGATTGCTTAATTGGCATTTATGCGCCTCATTAATCAACCTACCAATCCCCGCCTCATACACCTCGATCCCCAAAAAGTTTTTATCAGGCATCTTCATCGCCATCTCTAGCAGACTATCCCCATTGCCAAATCCCACTTCCAAAACAACCTCTTGTGGCTTAACAAATAAAGTATCCAAATCAATGTTACCTTTCGGCAAATCCACCCCGTAATCCTGCCAAAACTCCGTCAGCCCCATTTTTTGCCCCAGCGTCAGCCGACCCGAACGGCGCACAAAACTTTGAATTTTTCTCACAACAGTACAAGCCCTGGTAAATAATGAAAATCCTTGCTATTATAAGTCCAAGGGGTGAATTTCCCTTCAATGCAACTGGCTGCAATGAGCGCATCAGGAATATCCAAATGATGACTTTTGGCGTATTTAACAACCAATTTATTTGCTAAATGAGAAGCATTTTTGTCCATATAAATAAGATTAAATTGATTAATAAACGCCATCAATTTAGTTTTCTCCTTATTATTCCTCGCCCCAATAATCAACTCCATGGCACTAATAAACAACACATATAAAGCCGTATTTAGACGAGCTAATTTTTCAATAACTTGTATATTATTCTTAGTAATTTTAATCAAAACATTGGTGTCCAAGCAAATCATTTAACCCCGCCCCCACGCCTTGTCACGCAAAGTTTTTTGACTAATGTCATAATCTCCCCACATACCCGAAACACCAGACACATCAATAGCAGTCGTTGTTTTTTTACGCTCAATTTCCGAGCGCAAAACCTCCCGAATATAAGCAGACATACTTTGACTATTTTGCACCGATATTTGTTTGATTTGTTGAAATAAATCTTGTTCAAAATAAATTTGTGTTCTATGCACAACGCTACTTTTTTTGTTTTTATACATTAAGATTATACATTATACAGCTCAATTCATTTTTGCCAATAATCAACTGAAACAATGCATAAATTTTTTGGTTAAGTGAGGCTAGTTGCCCTTTAATTGATTTAAGACTGATAAATTTTGTTGTTTAGTGGGCGAGTCGGGCAGATTGTTTACCCATGTTTCCAGTTCTCTCCAATTTTGTTTTTCAGAGTGGGCAATGAGGTCAGGTTCATTTCTAATGGCTTTTGCATAGGCATCAATAGCGTTTTGATATTCTTTTAACCCATTATAGGCATCTCCCATAGAGTAAGCACGATGATAATCAGGTTTAATCCTGATAGCTTCTTTATAAGCATCAATAGCTTTTTGATATTCTTTTAACTCACTATAAGCAATCCCCATATTATAACAAGCACGATGATAATCAGGTTTAATCCTGATAGCTTCTTTATAAGCATCAATAGCTTTTTGATATTCTTTTAACTCACTATAAGCAATCCCCATACTATAACAAGCACGATGATAATCAGGTTTAATCCTGATAGCTTCTTTATAAGCATCAATAGCTTTTTGATATTCTTTTAACTTACTATAAGCAATCCCCATATTATAATAAGCACGATGATTAGGTTTAATCTTGATAGCTTCTTTATAGGCATCAATAGCCTTTTGATGTTCTTTTAACTTGTTATAATCAATCCCCATATTATTATGAGCAAAGTGATAATCAGGTTTAATCCCGATAATTTCTTTATAAGCATCAATAGCTTTTTGATATTCTTTTAACTCATCATAAACAGTCCCTATGTTGTAATAAGCACGGTAATAATTAGGATCAATTTCAATGGCTTTCTGGTAAAGTGATATTTTTTGCTCTTGATTCTTTTCTTCGTAACCCTCTTGGAAATAATCACTGGCTATTTTTATGTCGTATTTATGTTCTGTGTTATTCACTTGAGCGAAGCCATAAATATCCTGAAATAGGTTTTTTTCTTCGATGTTGAAATATTGTTTTAATTCTTGCCGAATGGCTTCTTTGTGAGATTCTTTAATGGCGATAGATTCTATATTATCAATTTTTTTATAGCCGAATATAAATACGCCTTTTTGAGCAAAAATGCGTGCAGTGCTTTTAAAGTTTGTGTGTAAATAATACAGTTGATCTTCTTGTGTAAACAACTCCTCCTTTTTCGATTTTGAGTATTTAGACTCCTCCTCTTGTGCGTCCAATGGTTTAAATTCATTTGTTTGCACATTTAGAAAAAATACTTCCCCATCTGTTTTATTTGTATTGTCACAAGCAAACCACAAAGCGATTAAAAAATCTTCACTAAAATCAATTAATCCTGTTGCAGCCCCATAATGCTGTAAATCAATCAATAAACCTGTATCACTTAATTGTGAATCTTGCCCATAACGATAACTTCTGGCATCTTTAATTAAATCCGCATGATATTCAAAATATTTTTCCTTACTAGGGTTTGGAAAACCTGATTTTTTAAGACGCCTACTTGCTGTTGATACCACGCCACCTGGATAATCCTCTGATTGCCCTCGATAAATATAGCGTTTGTCTTTTGAGGTTGCTCCAGCAATTTCCTCAAATATATTTACTAACAGTCGTATTTGTCATAATTGATATTCTACAATCAGTGGCGCATGATCTGAAAAGCGCTTATCTTTATAAACATAAGCGCTTTTAACCGTGCCTTGTAAATTGGCACTGAGGATTTGATAATCAAGGTTGGTGGTCCAGGCTTGCCCATGGTTTAACCACCAAGTGTATTGGCGTGGCTCTTGGTGGTTTTTATGGCGGGTGCCAATAAAGCTTGTTGTTTCGGTGACGCAAATACCGTTGACATTAATCGTTATAATTTTCATAATTTAAGAGGTTTTGTGGGCGGGCTTCTGGTAATTATTCATATTCATGTAAAGATCCCATTTTATTGCCTTTTACTCAAATTCGTTAAAAGTTTTAAAAAATTTAAGTGCTGATTGTAATGCCATTCGGCTTTTAGTTTTATTGTTAATCCAGTCCTCAATATCGCCCCAAACCCAATCTTTAAATTTTGCATTTTTATGCTTAGACCGAAAATTTTGCTGCCATGTTTGTTTGAGCGTCCCATGCATATCAATTTTTTTGAAAATATTGAACACATCAAATGACATTATACGATCTTTATCGCTAGAAAATTTTTTCTTGAATGTGTTTGACAATTTTTGTCCAAAAACTTGATCTTGGATTAATAATAATTCAAATAAATTAATATAAGCACCACCTTGATTGGGATCGATTTTAATTGCTTGTTTATAGGTTTTAGTTGCTTTTTTATATTGCTTCAACTCATTGTAAGTGTGACCCAAGCTGTAATACAGTTTGTAATTATCGGGCTTAACAATAATGGCTTGCTGAAAAACGCCAATGGCTTTTTTATATTGCTTTAAATTAAGGTAGTTAAGTGCCATTCTGACATACGCATCAATATTTTTATTATTAATATTGATCGCCATTTGATAGGCATTAGTAGACTTATTGTATTGTTTTAATATTGCATAGATATTCCCTATATTGTAATAAGCACCTCGAGAGTCGGCTTTAATTTTAATAGCTTCTTGATAGGCGTCAATAGCTTTTTGATATTGTTTTAACTTATAATAAGCAAGCCCTGTATTATGATAGCCATGGTGGTCATTAGGTTTAATTTTAAGTACTTTTTGAAAGGCAGAAAGAGCTTTATTGTATTGCTTTAAATTATAATAACTAATACCTAGTTCTTTGTAGTTAATAAGCTTTTTTGGGTCAAGGTTTATTGCTCTTTTATAAGAATCAATGGCTTTTTTGTGCTTCTTCATAATTTCGTAAGTGTATCCTATTCTAAAATAAATCTCAGGAATGAAATTATTAATATTGGTGGCTTGTTGATAAGCGTCAAGAGCTTTTTGATGTTGTTTTAATTTACTGTAAATAGCGCCCATGCGATAATATGAGTCTAATTTTGGCTTAATTTCAATTGATTTTTGGTATGCTTCAATTGCTTTAACACTTTTACCAAGCATTTCTTGGGTTATACCAATATTATGATAAAAATCCTGATTAGGCATAGCTTTGTTGGCGCGTTGATATAGTTTTAGGGCTTTTTCATAGTGTTTTCTCTCAAAATAAACAACACCCGCATCAAAATATGCCGCAAGGTTTTTAGGATTGATTTCAATGGATTTTTCAAAAGCGCTAATTGCTTTATCTTGCTGATTAAGTTTAAAATAAGACACACCTATTTGATAATATGCTTTATCGTTATTAGGTTCATCAGCCAAAACTTCTTTTAAAATGTTGACCGCCGCCTGATATGCTTGTATTTGATTACAAATGACGCCTCTCATATAAGGGGTAAATGCAAAGCCCTTGTCTTCTGATAAAGACAAAACACTGTATAGGCATATAATGGATACAATTACAATTTTTTTCATCATTGATATTCTACAATCAGTGGCGCATGGTCTGAAAAGCGTTTATCTTTATAAACATAAGCGCTTTTAACCGTGCCTTGTAAATTGGCACTGAGGATTTGATAATCAATGCGCCAGCCGGTGTTGTTGGCCCAGGCTTGTCCACGGTTTGACCACCAAGTGTATTGGTGTGGCTCTTGGTTGATTTCACGGAAGGCGTCAATAAAACCTGCTTCGTTAAATAATTCGTCCATCCAAGCGCGTTCTTCTGGCAGACAGCCTGAGCGGTTTTTGTTGCCGTTGAAATTTTTGATGTCAATTTCTTTGTGTACGATATTAATGTCGCCACAAATAATATATTGGCGACCGTCTTGTTGTATTTTTTTTAAATAAGGCATAAATCGTTCCAGCATAAATGCCATTTTGTAATCTTGGCGTTCTTGTTTGGCAGAGCCTGAGGGGAGATAGATTGAAATAACACTAAGATTGCCAAAATCGGCTTGAATAAAGCGTCCTTCAAAATCAATGTCTTCCCAGGGGCTGAAAATAACTTGGTCGGGCTTGGTTTTGCAATACAAACCTGTGCCACTGTAGCCTTTTTTCTGAGCGGGGTGATAAAAAGTGTGTCTGTCTTTGGGATAGAATTTATCATCTAATTGGTCTTCTTGTGCCCTTAGTTCTTGTATGCACACTACTTCTGCGTTTTGTTTTTTTAGCCAAGGGAAGAGGCCTTTTTTTTCGGCAGCGCGGATGCCGTTGACATTGATTGTTATAATTTTCATATTATTCGTGTTCTTGTGATAATTTAAGAGATTTTATGGGTGAATTTTTAATATTTTGTGCTGCGGATAAGAGGTATTTTATGGCGTTGTAATTTTCCTCAAAAGTGGGCAAAATTTCATCTTTGTGGGGGCTGAACCCATTGATTCCAGTGCTTGGCCATTCGCCTGGCCTTAATTCAATGAGAAAGCTAAGGATGTCTAACGCCCCGTAAGACCAATCAATGACATCGCCATTTGTGTTGTATAGCACTTCAGGGGTGCTACTGGGTTTATATACTTTTCCGTGGACTTCCTTGATTGCCTCAGAAATTTTAGTGGCAATGGCACTTAATTGGGTGTTGTCTTTGCTGGGGTCGTTAATATATCCCCATGGATATAATACTAATTGACTATAACTGTGATAAGAAACGAAGATTTGTGGATGGATTTCTGTGACAAAGCGCTCAATGGCTTGAGTTTCTGGCTCTGATGCTGGCGTCTTACCTCTATAAGTATTCGAACTGGTAGTAGGCGATGATCCAGTATCGTCATACCCCCATTTAAAAGAATGATTACGATTTAAATCTACGCCATAAGTGCCATCGCCATTGTCTCTGCGGTTTTTGCGCCAATATCTTGTACTGGCATTAATTTTTGAATACTCGTGTCCATCTGGGTTGACCATAGGTACTAGCCAAATTTCGCTGTTGTCAATTAAAGCAGTTATTTCAGAATTTGCGCCATAATCTTCCAGTAATTGTTGTGCTATTAAATAGACAACATTAGGGACAATCCACTCTCTGGCATGATAGGTGCCAACCAACACAATTTTTGCTTTTTGTGCTGAATCGGTATTCACTTGACTGCTTATTTTAAAAGCAATAATGTCTCTATTTTCAATGCTTTTGCCGATTACTTTTGTGCTAAAAATAGGGTACTTTGTTGCCAAAGAGAGTGCTTGTTTTTGTAAAAATGCATAATCAATAAAGTTTTCTTCTGCCTTTAATATAATGACGGCTATTGTTGCTTTACTCAAGCGACTTTCGCTGGTATTGTCAGTGTTAGTCCACGAAACCTTTACTGTAATTGTTTTGCCAATCTCATTTGAGGTTAAAGTATAAGTTTTTTCAATGGCGTTATTAATAGGCACATCTGCGGCATACCATTGATATGAAAACACTAAATTGTCTGCCATAGTTGTGGTATCAACGGTTAAAGTGTTTTTTACTGAGACAATGCCAATAATAATGGGTTTGGCAGTAGGTAACTTGGCAACAGATGGCTCATTGCCAAAATTACATCCGAATAAAAAGGTGGCAAAGAACAGGCAAATAACAAGGTTCTTCATAGATTATCGCCGACAAATATTGTGAGACCCAATGCTTCTAGTTGTTTTATTTGGGCATCGAACGCTCTGCCGACTATCTTTTGTTTGGTTTTGTGAAAAATATCAACACCAGCTTTCAAAATATGCGCTAATTGTTGTTTGTCTTGAAAATAAATATCAACCCTTCTTTGGATAAAATCACTCTCTTTTGTTGGTGATAACGATATACCAGGGATAACCGTATTTTTATTGATTTTAACAATCATAAAGTTAGGCTCAACCACTAAGATTTCATTTACATAACTTTCTATGTTGACCAAATTTATTGGTTGAGTTAATAGGATTTTTTTGTAAACAAAGTCAGCGGCTGAACTGTTTTTTGACAAAGCAACGCTAATAATGCACAATAAAAATATTAATCGAGTCCAAGTTTTATTGTGTTTTTTCATTTGTTTGATTTTTCAAATTTTCAACTCAGCGTTTGGCTAAAAACCTTTTTCCTCAGTTTGTAGATAATAGTCGTTATAATTCGCATAACTTTTAAAAATAATTTTACAGGAGAATTTATGGAACTATATCAAAAAGATTTTGTGGATTTTATGCTAGAAATTGGCGCTTTAAAATTTGGAGAATTTACCCTTAAATCAGGTCGTATTAGCCCTTATTTTTTTAACGCAGGCGCTTTCAATACAGGCGAACACCTTTCTAAATTGGGCAAATTTTACGCACAAGCCATTCAAGAAAGCGACTTAGATTTTGATGTATTATTTGGCCCAGCCTACAAAGGCATCCCACTTGCCACCGCTACTGCCATGGCACTGAACGACAGTTTTAATCAAAATATACCTTATAGTTTCAACCGCAAAGAAGCCAAAACCCACGGCGAAGGCGGCGATATTGTCGGACATCCACTCACAGGCAATATTTTAATTATTGATGATGTTATTACCGCAGGCACTGCTATTCGTGAAGCAATGGCTATTATTAAGGCAAATGGCGCTACTGCCAAAGGTGTGATTGTTGCCGTTGACCGCCAAGAAAAAGGCAAAGGTGAGCAGTCAGCCATTCAAGAAGTTGAACAAAATTTCGGCATTCAAGTATTGAGCATCATCAGCTTATCACATCTGGTAGATTACCTGAAGCAAGGCAACGACCAAGCGCTTATTGAACGCATTGAATCTTATCGTAACCAGTATGGGGTCTAATGCCATTATTCAAAATAAACCAAACAATCTAGCGCCATCTTTACATTTTATTTTTGAAAATGGCATAAGTAAGGCTTTTTTCAAAGGCAGAATGATTCTTTAGACAAAAAAATAGCGCCAATAAAAGCGCTATTTTTGTATATGGTGGAGGGATAGGGATTTGAACCCTAGAAGGAGATTAATCCTTGCTGGTTTTCAAGACCAGTGCATTCAGCCGCTCTGCCATCCCTCCGAAGGTGCGTATGATACCGAGAGTTTTGTCAATAGTAAATAGATTTGATAAAATTTAACTATGAAAGTTAAATGATTTTAAGTATAATACTTTCTTTTTAGAATTTCAGAATAGGTGAGTTATGGCAAAGGTATGTCAAGTAACGGGCAAACGCCCGATTAGTGGTAACAATGTTTCTCATGCACACAATAAAACGCGTAGGCGCTTTTATCCAAATCTACACACACATCGTTTTTGGGTGGAAAGTGAGAATCGTTTTGTAAAGTTAAAATTAACTGCAAAAGGTTTGCGCATTGTTGATAAAAAAGGTATTGACACAGTATTAACAGAAATTCGCGCTCGTGGCGAAAAAGTTTAAGGGGTAAATTATGAGAGAAAAAATCAGATTAGTATCATCAGCCAAAACAGGTCATTTTTATACGACAACTAAGAACAAACGACTACACCCAGAAAAGGTAGAAGTTAAAAAGTTTGATCCCGTTGTTAGACAGCATGTGATGTATAAGGAAGCTAAGATTAAGTAATGGATACAGCAGCCTTATACCAAAAAATTATTTCTGTTATTCAAAAATCATTTATTGATCGAGCAGAAAAATATGGATTAACTGTTAATGAATTAAAGGGTCTCGACCCTTCAATTGAGGATCTAATATTGCACTTAAAGGGGCTGAACGCAATATTAAAAGTTGTTGCAGGAGATGATCATATTGAAATAATTTTATCTATTGATGCCAGTCAATGTATTGTTGTTATGGAGAGAATGGCTCAAGCCATTAGGCAAGAAGATCAAAAGGAAATAGAAAGCCTTATGTTGGAATTAAAAAAACATGCAAAGTATTAAAAAAAAATATATAATAACACTAAAATAGGAAAAAAAGGAGAGCATAAAATGACAAACAATGATAAGCAAAAGTTAATCAAAGAGGCGTATGAAATTTTAGATAAAATTGAATTACATTTTGATTTTATTTTTGAAAAAATCCAAGAAAATAGAAAAAAAGTTGCCTAATATTAGGCTAAAATTTTTCAATTAAAAAAGCCACTTTGAAGTGGCTTTTTTATTGCCTTATTTTTCTAGAATTGTATCAAGTGCAATGCACCCAACAGCATCTTGATACTCAGATATTTGGTCAAAGTTAAGATATTGATAAATATTGTCTGACATTGGTTTGATGGTTTGCATTTCTGTTTGATATTCTTCTGGCGTTGGGATTCGTCCGAGTTTTGCGGCAATGGCTGCGACTTCGGCTGATGATAAATACACATCGGCACCATCACCTAGGCGGTTGGGGAAGTTGCGAGTTGAGGTGGAAACTACGGTGGCATTCTCTTTAACGCGTGCTTGGTTGCCCATGCATAGGGAGCAACCTGGTGTTTCTGTGTGTTGGGTGATGGATTCAAACATTTGATAGATGCCTTCTGCTTTCAGTTGCGCTTCGTCCATGCGAGTTGGTGGCGCAATCCAAAGTTCGGTGGATAGGTTTGATTGGTTTTTTAACAGTTGTGCAGCGGCTCTAAAGTGTCCAATATTGGTCATACATGAGCCAATGAAGACTTCGTCAATTTTTGTGTTAGCCACTTCTGATAATAGTTTTACATCATCTGGATCGTTTGGACAGGCGAGAATTGGCTCTTTGATTTCATTGAGGTTGATTTCAATGGTGGCAGCGTATTCGCAATTGGAGTCTGCTGTTAATAATTCAGGTGTATCTAGCCATTTTTGCATCGCTTGAATGCGGCGTGCGATGGTTTTTTTGTCCTCATAGCCCATTTCTATCATGGATGCTAGCAAGGCAATATTTGATTGTAAGTATTCTGCTACAGGTTCTTTGTTGAGTTTGATGGTGCAACCGTTGGCACTACGCTCTGCTGAGGCATCGGTTAATTCAAAGGCTTGTTCAATTTTTAAATCCCCTAGGCCTTCAATTTCTAAAATTCGCCCTGAAAAAATATTTTTCTTATTGGATTTTTCAACGGTTAACAGGTCTTGCTGAATGGCAACATAGGGAATGGCATTAACCAAATCTCGTAGCGTAATTCCGGGTTGCATTTCCCCGCTAAAACGCACCAAAACGGATTCTGGCATGTCTAATGGTAATACGCCAATAGATGCGCCAAATGCCACCAAGCCAGATCCTGCTGGAAAACTGATACCAACTGGGAAACGCGTATGCGAATCGCCACCTGTGCCTACCGTGTCAGGCAGCAACATACGATTCAACCATGAGTGAATAATACCATCCCCCGGTTTGAGTGATACGCCACCACGAGATTGCATAAAATCAGGCAGCGAATGTTGCAGTTCTAAATCAACAGGTTTGGGGTAAGCAGCTGTGTGGCAAAAACTTTGCATGACCAAATCAGCTGAAAAACCTAAGCATGCCAATTCCTTGAGTTCATCACGGGTCATTGCACCTGTGGTGTCTTGTGAACCAACAGTCGTCATACGAGGCTCGCAATAAGTACCGGGTGCAATGCCTGCAACGCCACAGGCTTTACCAACAATTTTTTGCGCCAAAGTGTAACCTGCACCATTATTGTTTGTATCTTGTGGGCGTAAAAATATATCACTGATGTCCAAGTTTAAATCTTGGCGTGTTTTGTCGCTCAATCCTCGTCCAATAATCAGCGGAATGCGTCCTCCTGCACGGATTTCATCTGGTATGGTGGTGGGTGAGAGTTTAAATGAAGAAAGCGTTTTACCGTTAGCATCGGTGATTTTTCCTGCATAAGGATGGATGGTGATTTCATCCCCCATTTGCATTTTAGACACATCACATTCAATGGGCAATGCCCCTGAATCTTGTGCGGTATTAAAGAAAATTGGTGCAATATTGCCCCCTAGCACTACACCGCCACCGCGTTTATTTGGCACAAAGTTAATGTTGTTGCCCATGTGCCATAAAACAGAGTTAATGGCAGATTTGCGTGAAGAACCAGTGCCAACCACATCGCCAACAAAGGCGAGTGGCAATCCTTTTTCTTTAAGTTGTGCAATGGTTTCTAGGGGGGCATCCATCTTCTTAATCAGCATTGATTGTGCATGCAGTGGAATATCGGGGCGTGACCAAGCCTCAGTGGCGGGCGATAAGTCATCGGTATTGATTTCACCTTCAACACGAAAAACTGTGAGTTTAATGGTTTCGGGTAGTGCTTTTTTGCTGGTAAACCAATCGGCATTTGCCCAAGCATCAACCACTTGTTTGGCAAAGGTATTGGTGGCTGATTTTTCTACAATGGTTTGATAGGCTTCGTAAATAAGGAGTGTTTTTGATAAAGCATCACAGGCTGTTTGTGCAGTTGCAGCAACATCCAGTAACTCAATGAGTGGGGTAATATTGTAGCCACCCATCATTGTGCCTAACAAGAAAGTCGCTTGTTGTTGGTTAATGGCATGGCAAGTTTGCTCGCCTTTGGCAACGCTTGTTAAAAAACTGGCTTTAACATAAGCGGCTTCGTCCACGCCGGGTGGCACACGATGGGTAAGTAAATCTAGATAAAAAGCCTCATCGTTGCCATTAATTAAGTTTTTAACAACAGAGTTTGTTTGCTCTGCATTTAATACTAAAGGTGGTAAATTGTCTTTGGCTCGCTCGTCAATATGCGCTAGATAGGCTGTTTTCATCTGCTTGATTAAGGAATAATATAAAGCGTATAATTATACGCCAAGGCGTCAATATGACGGATAAATTATGATAGAAAAATCTATCCAAGTTAATGAAGATTAAACTCAAAAAATTGTATCCAATAGCCACGGTGCAGTTAGAATAATTAATAAAAACCAACCAGAGAAAATATGCAATTAAACCAATTAACCGCAATTTCCCCTATTGACGGGCGTTATTTTGACAAAACTGAAGCATTAAGTGCTATCTTTAGTGAATTTGGCTTAATTAAGTATCGTGTTTTAATTGAGGTCAAATGGTTGCAGGCCATGGCAGATAATGTTGGTATTTTAGAGGTGCCAGCATTCAGCGCTGAGGCAAGTCAATTTTTAGTTAATATTGTGGCGAATTTTTCGCTTGCAGATGCACAAGCAGTCAAAGATATTGAAAAGACTACAAACCACGATGTTAAGGCAGTTGAATATTTCTTAAAAGATAAAATCAAGGACAATGCAGAATTAAATGCCGTCAGTGAATTTTTTCATTTTGCTTGCACTTCAGAAGACATCAATAATTTGTCCCATGCTTTAATGTTAATTGATGGGCGTGATGTGTTAATTATACAAATGCAAAATATTTTGTCTTTAATAATCAGTTTGGCACAAGATAATGCAGCCATTCCAATGCTTTCAAGGACGCACGGTCAAACCGCATCACCAACAACGGTTGGCAAAGAAATGGCAAACTTTGCTTATCGCTTAAAGCGACAAATCAAACATCTAAAAAGCGTCAAAGTAATGGGTAAATTTAACGGCGCAGTAGGCAACTTTAATGCCCACATCTGCGCTTATCCAGATTTAGATTGGCAAAGTATTTCACAAGATTTCATTGAGGGGCTGGGTGTAAATTATGCATCCTATACGGCACAGATTGAAACGCACGATTATATGGCAGAATATTTCCATTCAATGAATCGTTTTAACACCATTTTGATTGATTTTTGTCGTGATGTTTGGGGCTATATTTCCTTGGGCTATTTCAAGCAAAAAACCATTGCTGGCGAGGTAGGTTCATCCACCATGCCACATAAAGTTAACCCCATTGATTTTGAAAATGGCGAAGGTAATCTCGGTATTGCCAATGCACTTAATACACATTTGGCAGATAAATTAGCCGTTTCTCGCTGGCAAAGAGATTTGTCCGATTCGACCGTATTAAGAAATTTGGGCGTTAGTTGCGCACATTGTTTAGTGGCTTATGCGTCAATTGCTAAGGGTATTAGCAAGTTAGAGACCAATGAAGCTAAATTGTTGGCAGATTTAAACAGTTCGTGGGAAGTGTTGGCTGAGCCAATTCAAACAGTGATGCGTCGTTACGGCATTGAGAATCCTTATGAGAAACTTAAAGCGCTAACTCGTGGACAAACTATTAATGCAGAAGTATTGGCAACCTTTGTTAAAGATCTTGATATGCCAGAGGAAGCGAAAGCAGCCCTCTCTAAACTCACGCCAATGACTTATATCGGCGATGCACAAAAATTAGCACGAGACATTGAAAAACTGATATAATGTTGCGTCTTATGCCAATTTTGGCGTAAGTTTTATAAAAAAAGGAGCAAAAAACCCATGGTTAAAATTAGATTAGCTAGAGGTGGAGCCAAGAAAAAACCTTTTTATTCAATTGTAGCAACAGACTCTAGAAAGCGTAGAGACAGTGCCTACATTGAGCGACTTGGATATTTTAATCCAGTGGCTCGTGGACAAGAAGTTAGGCTTACCATCGAAGAAGATAGATTGGCATACTGGATTTCAAAAGGTGCGCAAACCTCTGATCGTGTTAAGCAACTTGTTAAAGAATTTAGAGACCCTGCAATTCGTGAAAAGCGTGTTGCAGCACAGCAGGCACATGCAGAAGCAGTGGCAACTAGATTAGCAGCAGAAGCAAAAGCAAAGGCAGACGAAGAAGCGGCAGCAGAAGCCGAAGCTAAAGCGGCAGCAGAGGCTGAGGCCAAAGAAGCGGCAGCAGCAGAGGCGGCAGCGGCAGCAGAAGCAACCACTGACGACGAAACGCCAGCAACAGAAGAGGAAAAACCTGCTGAGTAATTCAACAGACATTTGCTCAAATTCAAAAAGGCTATTGGTTGGCACAATCAATGGTCTTTTTGGCGTTCAGGGTTGGGTGAAAATTTTTTCTTATACACACCCAAGAAAAAATATCTTATCCTATCAGCCATGGCACATTGACACGGATGGACATTGGCAAACTTTAGAGATTGTTACTGGTCGCGTACAATCTAAAACCATTGTGGCGCAAATTGAAAATATTAACGATAGAGATCAAGCGCGCAAATTAATTGGCACTGATATTTATATTGAAAAATCTCAATTACCAAAACTCAAAAAAGACGAGTATTATTGGGAAGAATTGATTGGTCTAGAAGTTATCAATAAAGAGTTAGTCGCGCTTGGCAAAGTTAGTAATTTGGTCAGCACAGGCGCAAATAGTGTATTGATTGTGCAAGATAAAAAGAGTAAAAAAGAGCATTGGGTGCCTTATATCAAACCCTCGCTAATTAAAGTAGATCTTGATAAGCGACAAATTTTAGTAGACTGGGATGAAAATTTTTAATGGTTAAAATCACGATTTAACAGCCAGGTTAATCAATATGAACAACTTGGTAAACCAGCAAAACTTCTGTTGGCTATTCTCATAGTTTGTGTAATGCTCTCTAGGTATAATCTCTACTTTATATTTAAATAAGAGTAAAAAAAATGACAAAAAATGAAGAAAATAATTTACAAGCAATGGAGATTGCTGATGAAATTTATGCAGATGGCGTGTTAAGCGTTGGCATTCGTCAAAATATTGCTAAGATTGATTTTTATCAGGCTTTTCCAGTGGCTGATGAAAATAATACCAATGAGCAAAGAGAGTTGCGCAAGGCTTCTCGCCGTATAGTCTTGCCAGTAACTGGCTTGATTGAACTTCATGATATCTTAAGTAATATTATGGAAAAAATAAAGAATAACGCTGAAAAGTAGTTGTGTGTGAAATTGCCTTATTTAATCTAGAATTAATATTGTTTCTAAACTAAATAATCTGGCATTTTCCTTTGTTTCGAGACCTTTGCATAAATATAAATAATCATCAAGAATCTACTTTTCACCCACTTGGTAATTTTTTAAACTCAGCCTTAGCCCTGCTAGGACAAGGTTTAAGAAAATCACCCATTGGGTAAAAATTGAATTTTGCTAATCATCCATATTTATGCAAAGGTCTCGCTCCAAGTATTAAGCATAAAAAAACCTATGTTACCAATAAGTAACATAGGTTTTTTTGTGCTTAATGTCTGAATGATTAGGCCATGCTATTTATATTAATTTAGCAGACCAATAAATAATGCCATTTTCAAGTAAACAATATTTTTATTGCCAATATTTGGGCGATTATAAGCACCATATTGTTTCTTTTATGTTTGAAAATGGTAAAAGGATGAGTCTATCTGCTCAGGGAGCGGGCTTGTAACTGTTCTTTCTTCCCCTAGGAAAACAAAAATTGAATTTTACTAACCATATTTATACAAAAATCTGGTGCTAAATATCGTTATTGCGGGAGACGATTCTATCAGCTTCGTCAATGTTGTCAACTGTTATATTTAGATTGTGCAGGCGACCGTCTTTGATGTCATAAATAAAGCCGTGAATTGCGAGCGCTTGACCTGATTTCCATGCTTTTCTAATGGCAGGTATGTGGCAAATATTGCGCACTTGCTCAATAACATTGATTTCACACAACTGGTCAATTCTATCTGTCATTGACAATTTATTTAATTCATTTTTAGAGCGCTGGTAATATTTTCGAATAGGACGAATCCAGTGGTCAATTAAATCTGGATTGCTTTCATTCATTGCCGCTTGAACGCCACCACATCCATAATGTCCGTTGATGATAATATGTTTCACCTTTAAAACTTCCACTGCATATTGAATAACTGATAAGACATTCATATCGCTGGAGTTAACCAAATTGGCAATATTTCGATGTACAAAAATGGTGCCGGGATCCATTTTGACCAATTCATTGGCTGGCACACGGCTATCAGAGCAACCAATCCACAAATATTCAGGCGTTTGTTGATTGCTTAAGTTGGAAAAAAACTCAGGCGTTTTGCGATTAATTTTATCAACCCACGCTAAATTATTGGTAAAAAGTTGTTCAATATCTTGATTGTAATGCTGATTACACATTTATCCCTCTTTGCTTTGGAATTCATATTAGAAACACATTATAATATAGTCCCATTATCCTATAATCAAATATTCCATTGCCTATGTTAAATAAAAAGATTGTTGCGGCTCTCGTATTTTCAACCTTTGCTTTATGGTTATCCACAGTTGCCCCCTCAACCCCAATTGCTTGGATGTTGAGTATTTTACTTTTAACTATTTATTTATTTGCCTTTGAAGTGGTAGAAGTGGATGAGGCGGCAATCACAGTTATGGTGATTTTAGGCTTGACTTCATTACCTTTTGTGCATTCATTGATGGGGCTTGAGGGTGGCTTGGTTGATAGTGAAAAATTATTCACAGGCTTTTCCTCAAATGCGGTAATGTCAATTATTGCTGTTATGATTATTGGTGCTGGGTTAGACAAAACTGGGTTAATGTCAAAAGTAGCAGCCTTTATTTTAAAAGTGGGCGGTCGCTCAGAAACACGCATCATTCCAATCGTCTCGTCAGCAGTGGGTTTTATTTCCTCATTTATGCAAAATGTTGGTGCAGCAGCGTTGTTTATTCCTGTTGTTAATCGTATTTCAACGCGTTCAGGCGTGCCTATGTCAAGGTTGTTAATGCCGATGGGTTTTACTGCGATTTTAGGTGGCACAATGACAATGGTTGGCTCCAGTCCGTTGATTTTGTTGAATGATTTAATCCTAACCACTAATCAAGGACTTTCAGTAGAAAATCAAATGCACACTTGGGGCTTGTTTTCAGTAACGCCCATTGGTATTGCTTTGGTGTTAACGGGTATTGCTTACTTTGTTATTGCAGGTAAATTCGTGTTACCGGCTGCCAAAAAGAAAAAAGAAGGCACTTCTGTCATTAATCACATCAAAGAAGTTTATGACATTGATTACGATTTGTTTGAAGTGAATGTGCCTACCAATAGTAATTTGGTTGGCATGACACTTGACCAAGTGGAAACCATTTATAAGGTACGAGTAATTGCAGTTCGTGATATAGAAAACCACGATTTGATTGGACATGGGTCAGTGGAAAGAAGCACCGAAATTCAAGCAGAAATGACATTAGGGCTTTTAACTTCAATAGAAAGTTTAGAAAGTTTTGTTGAAGGTTTTGGGCTAAAACTGTCAAATAAGATTGAAAAATTTTCAGATATCTTGTCCACTCAAAACTGTGGCACTGCCGAAGTTGTTATTCCACCAAATTCTTCTTTGATTGGCAAAACTGCACGCGATGTTTGGCTTAGAAAAACCTATGGCTTGGCAATGGTTGCCTTGCACCGTGGTGGCGAAACCATGAAAGAGGGCGAAGGCATCCGTGATGTTGCTTTCCAGGCAGGCGATACGCTAGTTGCCTATGTTTGTTGGGATGATTTGGATCGTCTAAGAGACAATTCAGATTTTATTGCTATTACCAATGATTATCCGCAACAAGAAGAAACCCGTCCAGAAAAAGTTAAATGGGCAGGTTTGTTCTTCGGTTTGGCGTTATTTTTAGTATTATTTACTGATATTAGACTTTCTATTGCCTTGTTAACTGGTGCATTGGGTATGATTTTAACCAAAGTTTTGAATATTGAAGAGGCGTATCGAGCCGTGTCATGGAAGACTGTATTTTTACTTGCCAGTTTGATTCCATTAGGGCTTGCCGTGTCTAAAACAGGCACCGCTTTATGGATTGCACAAGAAACAGTTGCCGTAGTTGGTGATATGGCACCATGGGTTATTTTGACCGCTATTGCCGTGTTAGCCACTTTTTTTACTTTGGTTATGTCGAATGTAGGTGCAACCATTTTGTTGGTGCCAATTGCAGTCAATATTGCTATTCAAGTGGGCGCAGACCCAGCAATATATGCATTAACTGTAGCGATTGCAACTTCAAATTCATTCCTTATTCCTACCCACCAAGTGAACGCCCTGATTATGGGGCCAGGAGGCTATAAAGTTGTTGACTTTATTAAAGCGGGTGGCATTATGACAATTTTATTCCTTGTGGTAATGATGACCATGATGAATATTGTTTTTTAAAGGTTTCTACTTGCAAAAGTAAAATGAATAGAGACTGTTTAAAGGTTTCTGTAAAAGGCTTTAATAAAATATAAACCTTGAGGCTGCGCAGTTGCGCCTGCCTCTCTCCTGTCCTTGGAATCCAATACTTCTTGTATCCATTCCACAGGTCGTTCACCTTTGCCGATTTTTAGCAAAGTGCCGACAATATTACGCACCATGTGATGTAAAAAAGCGTTGGCTTTTATGTCTAACAAAATATCATCACCTTGTTTAGTGAGCGTTATAAATTCAATCGTCTTAATGGGGGATTTCGCCTGACAAAGACTGCCACGAAACGCAGAAAAATCATGCTCACCCAGCAGACACTCGCCAGCCTCTTGCATCGCATCTAAATTTAATGCCCTTGGCTCCCATAATGAGTGCTTGTCAATAATGGCAGAGCGAACCTTGGTATTGTGTATTTTGTAATGATATTGCCGTGCATAAGCATTAAAACGCGCATGAAAATCATCGTCAACACATTTTGCCCAAACAAAATTAACATCAGCCGGCAAATTAACATTACCACCAAATAACCACGCCTTATCCTCTCTATCCGCAGTCGTTTCAAAGTGAATAACCTGCTCAACCGCATGCACCCCCGCATCAGTCCTACCCGAGCAAAACACCCGCACAGGATGATCAGCAACCTTTGATAACGCCTCCTCCACCACTTGTTGAACAGTGCGAATACCAGATTTTTGTAATTGCCATCCATGGAAATCACTGCCCATATATTCAACGCCTAATGCTATTTTCATTATAGTTATACCATTTTCAATAAATAATTATATTAACTAAGTGCTTGCCTTTATGGAATTTTAAAAAAAACATAAGTCTTGTTGAATAAGGTCAGATGTTTACCAGCAGAACTGTCGTGTGCAAAGACGAATGATTAACATAATTATTTTTTGAAAATGGCGTTACTTTTTCGGCGTAAAATCCCCTTATTTTATACATTAAATGAAGTTATGAAAAACGAAGCGACAGGATTAAAACGAATTGTTAGTGCATTTGGATTTTCGATGCAAGGGTTAAAGGCTTGTTATCGGTCGGAGGCGGCTTTTAGGCAAGAGGTATGGCTCAGTGTTGTTTTAATTCCTTTGGCGTTTTTTCTTACAGAGTCTGCTGTTGATAGAGTGTTGTTAATTATGCCTGTATTTTTGGTGTTAATTGTTGAGATACTTAATTCTGCTATTGAATCGGTGGTAGATAGGATTGGTGATGAATATCATGTGCTTTCAGGTGTGGCAAAGGATATGGGTTCAGCGGCGGTGTGGTTGTCATTAATGCTACTTATTGCAATATGGTTGATTATTCTCATTTAGAAAATTATTTGAGTGATGAGGTTGAATGCTTTGTTTTTGATTCAATACCTAGTACCAATGGTTATCTTTCATCCTTAGCATTTTCACTGAAAACACAAGTTTGCATTGCTGCGCAACAAACGCAAGGCAAGGGGCAACATAATAGACAGTGGTTAAGTGGCAAGGATAGTAGCGTTTTGCTGTCTATTCGTAGGGTGTTTTCGGTGGATGTTAATTTGAATGGATTAAGTTTGATGGTGGGTTTGGCATTGGTTGAAGTGTTAAAAAAATATGGTGTTACTGAGGCGCAACTCAAATGGCCGAATGATGTTTATTATCAGGGCAAAAAGTTAGCGGGAATTTTGATTGAAAATGTCATACAAAAACATAACCAATCCGTGGTAATTGGCATTGGTGTTAATGTTAATGTGGATATTGATTGTCAAACGCCGTGGACAGATTTGCATTCAATCAATGGGCAAAAATCTATCAATCAATTTAACTTGACCAAAGATTTGATCAATACAGTATTACAATTTTGCCAATTTTTTGAACGCAGTGGTTTTTCTTATTTTGCCAAACAGTGGGCGAATGTGGATTATTTACAAGGTAAACAAGTTCGTTATAAGGACAAAAATCGAGCCTTTTCGGGTGTGTGTTGTGGGGTGAATAATGAGGGTGTATTACTGGTTAAAACTGCAAAGGCGACTGAGTGGGTTTATTCATCTGAGTTTTTAAGTGTTGGTTGTTAGATTGGTATTGATGATAAAATTAACAATTATCTACCAGTTTACACTTAAGGGAGCCTTAAAAAGCCCAGCATGATTTATGAAACACATAAAACAGCACTTTTCTAATGCCACACAACAGTTCTTGGTGAGGGTTTATCCAAAAACTCAGCAAATGACTGGCCATTCTTCGCATTTTTGGAGACTTGTTTAAAATGCCTGCACAGTATTCACTGCAAATCGTCAATATTAGCAAATCTTATTCAGGAAGAAAGGTCGTTGCAGATGTTTCATTCCTAGTGAAAAGTGGTGAAGTGGTAGGGTTATTAGGGCCAAATGGTGCTGGAAAAACCACTTGTTTTTATATTGCTTGTGGATTGGTAAAAACCGATTTAGGGCAAGTGGTCTTAAATAATCAGAGAATTGACCATTTGCCAATGTATAAGCGTGCCAAACTGGGATTAGGTTACCTACCTCAAGAGCCTTCTATTTTTAGAAAATTATCCGTTGAAGATAATATTATGGCAGTGCTAGAACTTAATGATGTTTTGGATAAGAGCGCTAGAAAAGAACGCCTAGAAGATTTGTTAATGGAATTTCATATTACCCACATTCGCCATCTTGATGGATTAAGTTTGTCTGGTGGTGAAAGGCGTCGTGTAGAAATTGCTAGAGCGTTGGCAATGAATCCGAAATTTATCTTATTAGACGAACCTTTTGCAGGTGTTGACCCAATTTCTGTGAGTGATATACAGCAAATTATTTATCATTTAAAGAGAAAAAATATTGGGGTTTTGATCACCGACCATAATTATCGAGAAACATTGGATACTTGTGATCGTTCCTATGTGTTGCACGGTGGCGTGATTATTGCCGAAGGGGATAAAGAGAAAATTTTGGACAACAACAAAGTGCGTGAAGTTTATTTGGGTGAGCGTGATTAAATTTATTACATTAGGAATAGAAAGTTCTTGTGATGAAACAGGCATTGGCTTGTACTCACAACAACATGGATTGATTGCACATCAATTATTTTCTCAAGTTGAAATTCATCAAGAATATGGTGGCGTTGTGCCAGAATTGGCATCTCGTGACCATATACAGCGTGTTTTGCCACTTATTAAAGCCGTGCTTAAAGAGGCTAAAATAAAACTTACTGACATTGATGCCATTGCCTATACCGCTGGACCAGGTTTGGCAGGGGCGTTGTTGGTTGGCAGTGCGGTGGCAAAATCTTTGGCTTGGAGTCTCAAGATTCCCGTATTGGGCGTTCACCACATGGAAGGACACTTACTGGCACCACTCCTGGAAGAAACTCAGCCCAAATTCCCTTTTGTGGCGTTGTTGGTTTCTGGTGGACATACAATGCTAGTTGATGTTGAGGCAATCGGGCAATACAAAATTCTAGGCGAGTCTTTGGATGATGCAGTGGGCGAGGCATTTGATAAAACGGCTAAGATTTTAGGTTTGGGCTATCCGGGTGGCCCAGCATTAGCCACACTTGCCGAACAAGGCACCGAAGGGACTTTTACATTCCCTAGGCCAATGATTGATAGACCCGGACTGGAATTTAGTTTTAGCGGTTTAAAAACATTTGCACGCAACACTTTTGCTAAACACCCAAACGAAAAAGCAGACATTGCCAAAGCCTTTGAAGTGGCTGCCACACAAACGCTTATGATTAAATGCAGAAGGGCGCTAGAGCAAACAGGACGAACAACGCTTGTAGTGGCAGGGGGCGTTAGTGCGAATTTGTCCCTACGCAAAGAATTGAACCACATGGGTAAGAAAATAGGGGCCACTGTTTTTTATCCAAGGCAAGAATTTTGCACTGACAATGGGGCAATGATAGCCTTAGTTGGGCATTTTCGCCTTAGTTGTGGACAACATGACAACCATCATGAAATCAACATCAAGCCCAGGTGGAATTTAGAGGAGTTAACCCACATTGAGCAAATTAAGTAAACTGTTTACCCGTGCATCAACAGGGCTTGATGCGCCATTGGTTACTATTGAAGTACATATTTCAAGTGGTTTGCCCGGATTTTCCATCGTTGGACTGCCTGAAGGCGCAGTGCGTGAAAGCAAAGACCGAGTTCGTAGCGCCATTATGACCTCAAAATTCAAATTCCCCAAAGGACGAATTACCGTGAGTCTCGCCCCTGCAAATTTACCCAAAAGCGGCGGTAGATATGATTTGCCCATTGCCATTGGGCTGCTAATAGCCTCTGAACAAATCAAACCCAATATTAACATCAATGCATTTGAATTTTACGGTGAACTGGGTTTAGACGGCTCACTTCGGGCAACTGAAGGACTGTTACCAGCCATTATTGCCAGCAGTCAAGCCAAGCATTGTCTTATTTTACCAAGTCAAAACTCAGACCAATATACACTGGTAAATGAAGCAATTATTTACCCATGCACACACCTACTTAAAGTATGCGAGTTCCTACAAGGCGTTAGTAATGTTGATAAATTAGTCCATAATTTAACCGACAATCAACCCATTTATCACAATGATTTCTCCCAAGTTAAAGGACAATATCACGCCAAGCGCGCCCTAGAAATTGCCGCTAGTGGCGGACACAATTTACTGTTAGTCGGCCCACCCGGATCAGGCAAAACCATGTTGTCAGAACGCCTCCCTTCAATTATGCCACCCCTCAGCACCGACAAAGCCCTAGAACGCGCCTCAATTTACTCAATCGCCAACAAACCCTTAGACATAACCCAACTAAAAGTTCGCTCATTCCGTAGCCCCCACCACTCATCCTCAGCCGTCGCCCTAGTCGGTGGCGGCTCAAATCCCAAACCAGGGGAAATTTCACTCGCCCACGAAGGCGTGCTATTTTTAGACGAATTACCCGAATTTCCTCGAAGCGTCTTAGAAGCTTTACGCCAACCCCTAGAAAACGGCAAAATCCACCTGTCCCGTGCCGCCCAACAAACCACCTTCCCCGCCAATTTCCAACTCATCGGTGCCATGAATCCTTGCCCCTGCGGTTTTTATGGCAACGGCACCGCAAAATGCCACTGCACCAGCGACCAAATCGACCGCTATAAAAACAAAATCTCAGGCCCTTTATTAGACCGAATTGATATGCTTTTGACCGTGCCACCCCTGCCTAAAGAAATCTTACTTAATCAAAATACCGACAATGTCGAAAACAGCGAAACCATTAGAACAAGAGTCATTAACGCACACAACATCCAACTCAAACGCCAAGCCAAATCCAACGACAAACTTGCCCCCGATGAAATTGAAAAATTCACCAACCTCAACCAAGACAACAAACAACTACTCTCCAGCGTTATAGACAAACTCAGCCTCTCAGCTCGTGCTTATCACCGAATTTTAAAAGTTGCTAGAACAATTGCCGATTTAGAGAATAGCGAAACAGTTGACAAAGCCCATTTAATTGAAGCGATAGGGTATCGGCGGTTTGATAATTAGAATTGTGAAAACTGAAACTATAGCTTACAATTATTATTAGAGACCTTTACATAAATATAGATGATTAGCAAAATTCAATTTTTGCCCACTTGGTGATTTTCTTAAACCTTGTCCTAGCAGGGCTAAGGCTGGGTTTAAAAAATTACCAAGTGGGTGAAAAGTGGATTGTTGATGATTATTTATATTTATGCAAAGGCCTCTTATAATAAAACTTTTGAATCTATATCTGATAAAAATGATATTAACAGTCGTATTAGTATTGAAAATAACCGCTTAAAACTCAGTCCACAAAGTTTAGATAATGTTTGGTTATTAGCAAAAATTCGACAGCAATTACTTCGTTATCAGCAGATATTGAGTTTGTTCCTAAGGCCAAAATAAATCATTTAGGACTAGAAATAGAATTAAATGACGGTAAGTGGATTGAGCGTTTTCGTATTATTATTGCCTATGGGATTAATTATTGTGATACACAAATGCCCTCCTGTGTTGGCATTACTTTCGATTTAGTAGGGGTTACCTATAAAGGAGTGGATTACACAAGGGAGGCATTCAATGGGAATGCCACCTTGTATCAGAGCAGTAATCGCCCTGAATCAGAAAAATATATACCACCACCAGGTTCTTTTAAAGCTAATTTCACTATTGAATTAGACAAAACGGCTAAAAAAGTTGTTATCAAATATGGCAATAAAGGTTATTTTGACATTAGTAAATTATTTATCGACTTTAGTCAATTGCAAGCCAATTTTTTCATCAAAACGCAAGGTCGGGAAAATAGCGACAAATCAGTCTTTGTGGACAATGTTAAAGTCAACGGATAAGACTTTGATGATTTTTCCACCCCAACGCTAGATAGCACTAAATGGAAAATAGGTAAGTTTTCTTATAGAGGATATTAAAATATGCCCAACCGCCAAATCTGTTAAAAACACCTCCACTTTATTTTCAACACCCACAAACAACTCACCCCTATCCTGCATTTGAGAAAATTTGATAAACCGCTTCACCCAATCGCAATAACTATTCTCAGTTTTATAAACATAACTCATCCGCTGCATCGCCCCCGCATTTGTTGAATAATTGGCTTTTTATCTGTTAACATCTATCCTTTGAATTTTGTATAAATTTTTTACCCTGATATTAACTACTAGGTAATGATTAAATTTTGTCTTAAAAATAGAAAGGGCTTTATTGTTTTTTACAGATTATATTTTTAACACAGAGTATCAAGGAGTATGATTATGACAATAAAGAAAGTTTTTAACAAAAAAAATTTTACTGATAATGCAGGAAGTAACAAAGTCTCTTCTTTTAAAACAGATTTAGGTGTTGATAATGGTTGGGTAGTTGACACATACTGGGCATTGTCAGATGCCCAAGAAATAAATATTTTTAATGCTAATTTGACGGTGCCACAGCCACCCAAAGATAAAGAAAATCAAGTCATATTTTTATTTACGGGCTTGCAAGATCAAAAAGGAAGCTTTCTAAACAACCACATATTACAGCCAGTTTTGCAATGGGGTAAAAGCCTTGTGGGTGGCGGGCAATATTGGTCAATTGCTTCTTGGTATGTTGGCCTTACAACAATTTCCGTATCAGAGTTATTACCCGTTAATCCAGGTGATTTAATTACAACAAAGATAAGCGGTGTTTACAATGATGAAAGCAAGTTATATAACTATGATTGCTCTATAGAATCTAAAGACACCAATAGGTCTGTATTACATGTTTATTCCATCCCTAAGTTGCAGGAATTGGTAACTGCATTAGAGGTGTATGGTATTGATCAGTGTAGTCAGTATCCTGCTTCAGCAATGACAGAGTTTAATAATATATTAATTAATGGCAAATTGACCCCAAATAATATTCCATGGGATATTTCAAAATCAATCACAGAGTGTGGGCAAGATATAAAGATAATTAGCGATGCTAGTAACAATGGTAGTATTAAAGTTATTTACCAAAAAGGAAGGTAAAGAAAAAATAATAAGAGGGCGCTGCCTTTTTTTTGGCTTTGACTTAAAAAAGGGTGGCACCCCTTATTTCCTTGAGCAGTTTGGCACGCCATTCTCTTCGGTGTTGCTTGATAATACCAGTGGAATATGACTTTCTCCCATAACAGTTTTGATAGTGCTATTGCTAAAAAAGCCATACTTGTTATCAGTATTTTATAGTTGTGCAGTAGTTCAATCACACCTACCCAGGCACTCTCTACTGAGCGATCGTAGAGATTCAATTCAACTCTTCCTCGCTGTTTTGGGATTTGCTTGTCTCTTGCATTTTTTGAGCTTTCTATAGGTATATTTATTTCATACTCTAAATTAAAGGCTCCAGGTAGGCCATTAAAAGGGTGTCAACCACCACGAATAATGTTTTTATTGCCATTATCATTTTGGCATACTAAATAAAGATGGTCATTACTCCCATCAATATTAAATGGCACATCCACTTCTTTTGATTCAATATAAATTTTTCCCATTTTTATTCTACTAGAGACCTCTGCATAAATATGAATAATCATCAAGAATCCACTTTTCACCCACTTGATAATTTTTTAAACCCAGCCTTAGCTCTGCTAGGACAAGGTTTAAGAAAATTACCAATTGGGAAAAAATTGAATTTTGCTAATCATCCATATTTATGCAAAGGTCTCTACTACTTGACCGTAATTTTTTTAACAATATTGTTTTGATCAAATTCAACTATTACTCTTCGTGCAACATCTAAATAAGCCATAGGGGCAAACCTAGAAAGTGCATCAAATGGAAGCGGGTAAAAATACACTTCTTGCTGTTTGCCCTTTAATTTCTTATATTTGTCATTTTTTGCTTTTTTTAAGTTCAATTTTGTTATGTTTGTAAATGGAAGTTTTAAAAACTTATTAACCTCATTTTGAAATTCTTCAAAAGCCTCTTTAGGTGCAACAGCACCAGTTCCTCTAATATACTTATCAAATTGAGTTTTGTTCATCATGCCGACTGCGTCTCGTTTAAGGATTTTTTCCGCCATTTTTTTATCAAAAAGACTAAAATATGGCGGTCTTTTTTTTGTCTAAAAACGCTTGATGACTGTATTTCCAATATGGGGTATGAATAATATATTTATTATCTTTATTAAACACCATTGAAAGTCCGATTAAGTAGTTTACTCCATCTTTAGTGGTGCATTTTCTACCAAGGGTTACATATTTAATTTTTGTATTTTTATCTTTAGCAAGCCAATCTGAGGCAATCTCTTTATATTTTTTATCAAACTCTTTCTCTAAATCAGTAATTTTTTCATATGAAATTTTATCACCATATTTTTCTTTAATATATTGTCTAAACACATTAGCATCTTCTGGTAAATCGCATAAACTATTCGTTTTTTGACTCTTATTAGCAGTTATTTTGGCGATTGATTGATTGGCATAAATTATCTCTGTTAAAGCAAATATAAACAAAAATACAAAAAAATAATTAAATCTAAAATGTGGCTTGCTTCTTGTAATTTTCATTATTCTTTCAGTTTTGTTAAACAATATTTTCTGATTATACTCATTTTTTTTTGCAGGCATTTTTTTTAAAATTTTTATAAAAAATATCTGATTCAAAATTTCTGAAAGTCGAAAACACCCATAATTCTTATTAGTTCTTTGGTTGTTTTCTCTATAAAACCCCAATAATTCCAGGCAACAATTTAATTTTTCTTATTTCGAAATCAGTAAACTGAACAAAAAATGCGTAAAAAGCGTAGGCTACTAGGGTGCTCTATAAGCAGAAATTTTAAAAAGTTGTTAAAAGTTTTTTGGAATGGCAAAATAATGTTACAATTTACAACAAAAGTTTAGAAAATAGGCGTAAGACTTGGTTAAATGGTGTTGAAAATGAGAAGACAAATTTTATTAGTGATATCCTTGGTATTTTTTTGGATGAGTGGCGTAGTGCATGCTATGCAAAATTTAGACTTAGATTTTGTTTATTGCCATTCTGGTTGTAAGCAAGATGTGTTTACCATAGCCAAAACTAGCGATGGGCATGTTTTCCCTTATGCAAGTTTGAGGCTAAAGTTTGATCGTGCGCTAACTGATATTGAAAAAAGTGCTTTTGTTGATAACTTTAGAATCTTAAAGAGTGGAAAAGAACTCGAACATCTACATGAAAAAATCTCTAGCCTCCCTGCTGAAGGAGTGCACAGTTCATTCAATTGGATAAACAATCAAACGCTTATCTATACAGCGTCTTCATTGCCAGCTGGTAACAACTATACTATTTTATATCCAAATAATTGGTTAGAAAATAATAATATTTCGTCTTTTAACACCATGTCTTTGACAGGCAATGGCATTCGAATTTATGAGTTTTTTTGTCCTAATGAAGCATGTTATAGAAAGTTAACAAATGCAGAGAATGCAATTAATGCAGAGTCCATTGATCAAACTTATGCAGATATGATTTTTAAGGATGTTTATGCCAATAAAACTTATCAAGATACAAAAATGAGAATAAGGGGTCATACTTCTACTTGGGTTGATAAAAAAAGTTACACAGTTAAATTTGATTCAGACAATCTTTTTGAAGGCTTTCAGGATAGTGATGGTGACTATCAAGGGCCTAGAAAGAAATTGGTTTTTATTGCACACAAAGTGTTTAGTGTAAGTGATTTATCAACTAATAAATTAATGAATGATGTTGCTCGAAAACTAGAAAAACAGATTTTTGGTGCGGCATTAGAGGCAGATTCTTATTTTGCTCTTATGGTATTTAATGGGCGATTTTGGGGAGTTTACAATGTTTCTGAGCATATTGATTCAGGAAAGGGTGGCTGGAGTACGACAAAAGCACGCACAAAGGTGCTGGGTTTTAATAAAAAAGGCAAAGGCATGTTGCATAAAGCCGTATTTGGTGGCTTAGAAGATCAATATTCTATTGAACCGAAAACCGATCATGAATATGAATTCCTGACGCGGGGAAATGGGGTGCAAACAGATTGGACTGAAACAATTCCTTTTAATGTTTATTATAAAATGAATGATTTTGATTTTGATTTTGATTTTAAGGTTAAAGCCAAAAGTCCAAAGATGAAGTTACAGCCTGATCTCAGTAAATCCACACCTCCTTCGTTTGAACTTTCGGGAGATGGTAGTGGGTTACTCAGTGTTGACAATACAGAAACACAGGTAATTGTTAGTTTTGAACAACCTGTTGCTAATAATGAAAAGATTGAGGCGGAGTTTAACTCTGTTTCTGATTTTCAAGCCTATTACAATTATATTAAAGATAATCGTAATTATGCATCAATAAAAAAGTGGTTCAATGTGGACAGTAGTTTAATTTCTATGTTTGTCATTAAACTGTCTGGCTCTTTTGATCATGGTACACATAATCGTTATATGTTTTCCAAGGAGAAAAATCTTGAAAGTTTTATAGGCGCAGTTCAGGCGCCAAATGAAAATTATTATTTTGATATTTTATGGGATGGCGATTTGACATTTAGAGCGACTTGTGCCGCTGATTTTATTAATGGTAATTGTACTCGTCCACCCCCTTTACATTGGAAAATTATTGTAAAATCACAAGAGGGTCGCCAGCGCTATATTGATTTGTTTAATCAAGAAAAAGAAGTGGGTGGCGTGTTAACGCCAAAATTTTATCAACAGCAAATCCAATCTCATTTAGATGCATTGGGTAATTCCATTCAATTAGAAGAGTTACGCTGGGACAGGAAATTAGATTATTCCAGCCTAAGAAACTACCTCAAGGATCGCTTTAGTAACAAAGAATTTTTACGAAATAAAATACTTAGTCTAAAGACTGATGACTATATCAGCCCTAGCATTGTCGGCAATCTTTTAAGAAATAATAATGCCCAAGAAGGTTTAAAGCATTGGAATATTATTCAAAATGGCGGTCAAGGCTTTGGTTCTGGTTTTTATAACAATAGTGTTAACAAAGGCTTTAACACTTCGTATGCATGGAGTATTAAAGAGCAAACAATGGACTTGGGTAAGCTTGGTATGTTAGACGATAACGATAAAGTATTGGTTGACGCTGAATTTAGAGATGTATATTGTGGTAACGACTATTTGTTTTTAGAAGTTGAATTGAAAGATGAGAACCATGACATTGTTAAGCGATTCTCCACTGGAAAACGAAAAACAAGAGTGCCGAGACTTTGTGTTTGGGGTAATGGTTCAACAGAAAAAATCTCTGCAATTATCAATATTCCAGCAGGAAAAACTGTGCGTTATATTACTTATAGAGATGGCGGAAAAGATAGCGAGCGGTGGGGCGGAAGATATGGAGTGGTTATTAATAATGCCAAAGTTATTGTAGAAAAAAATTAAAATGTATTTTTTGCTGATGGTTTAATTGTTAGATTATTTTTGATGCCCTTAAAAAGTCATAGAGCTGATTATTAGGCATTTAAAATCAAATTGAGGTACGATTAGCCAGAGGCCACTTTCACTCATTTGTAAATTTTTATAAAGACCATCTTATGCCATTTTCAAAAATAAAATGAATAATATAGTGCTTATCATCACCCAAGTATTAGTGCCAGATTGTTTGGTTTATTTTTGAAAATGGTATGACTAAAACTATATTCTCGTTAAAGTGAAAAATATAAAGCACTCTTAGTCTAATACAAGACTAATCCCCCAGCAGTTTACGCAAATAACTATTGTAGAAACGGTTGTCTCGGTCACAGTATTGTCGATATTTTTTAAACGCCTCTATGGGTGCGCCACGCTCAATCCGCCTTTGGGTAATAAAACTTAAGAAATTTTTATTAAATGGTGGTGTGAAAGAGTCCTTATTTGAGTCTTTCGGGTCGTAAAATCCATACATTTTGCCATTGTGTGGTAAGCCACCCATTTCAATCCATTTACGCTCCACAAAAGCAAAAAACTTTATTAAGGCGCTAGGATACTCTGTACTGGTTGTGGGCTCTATAAAGCCAATAACATCCAAGTTAACGAACCAAGTATTAGGATTTTTTGTATAAGTACCTGACATTACAGAGTCCCCTCCTTTGACAAAACGGAATTCCATCGGTGCAGCAATGTGGAAATTTTTTTCTTGTATAACATAGTCTCCAACAACTTGCAGACCGTCCCAAACTTTTTCAAGACCCGTCTCATCAAGTGCTGGCAACTCAATAAAGTAGGACATAAACATAACTTGAGCTGCCTTTGTTAGCCACAGTTCAGAATGCTTGCTATTTGCGACCTTAACTTGATGTTTGATTTCATTAAGAGCTATGGCGGCGTACCCAGACGGTGGTATTGGTGGCCAATGAAGTAGGCTGTAGGGACTATCAAAATACTGAGATTTACGAGCGAAACTTACTCCATATTTTTCGATACCAGTTACACATGGTGCGCCAAATTTTTTTTCATTTGAAAAAGTACAGGCAGTGGTGTTTTGCCCTAAATCTAAATCCAAGTTTGGCGTTTTTGAATGAGAATTACTATCCACATCCCACCAAAGTACAAGAAAATTCTTCATTGCTGGGATGGGTAAATTGCTTGCTGCAGCATATGGCGTATAGAACACTTCTATGCGATCGTGTTTCAATGGTCTATTTAAAAGTTGTTTGAACTTTATTGTAAAAGCTTGCTTGTCTTTCAGTAAATAATGCGCCTTACCCCCTTGAAGCGTCGTTATTAAAGGGCGAGACAGAGTATCAATGACAACCCGAGTAATAATGCCTAATGCCCCCAGTGAAACTCGAGCAAAAGGTAAAAGTGGATTGCCATCTTGATCTTTTGAGTTGCGGTTGATGATTCTTTCTTGACCGTCTGCATTCATAATGGTGAAAGCGGATATTGTCTCTGCAAAAATGGGTGCATCAATTGTACTGCCATGAACATCAACCACACTCATGCCACCAATGCTAAAGAAACCGCCTGCTGTAACAGTCTTCATCATTAATTTATGTTTAATAAGAAATGCATCAAGATCATCCTCACGCACACCTGGATTTACCGTTACTTGATTTGCACCAAGTCCTAATTCCATTCCATCCTCACCCACATCTACATAACATGACATATCTACTAAATATAATGTTGGATTCAATGGCGGAGATTGATGGCGATTATCGTCAGTAACCAGTGCTGGCTGCGAGTGGCGTTGCCCAGACACTCGAACCGTAACGCCCTTGGCTTTGGCATCGGCGAGCACTGATTTCAAGTCTGCCTTTGTCTTTGGACTAAAGTAGTAGTTTTTGCCATTATATTGAATATTCCCGCTCCAGTTTTCCCACTCTGGCGAGTGAGTAGTAACTTCTGGACTTGTTTGATTACTCATATTTACCCCTTGTTTGTTAATTTCACGCTTATTTCAATTTGGCAATTTTTCATTGAAGTATAAAGACTATTAGAACTTTACACAATACATATTTTTTTCAGAATAGGTTTCATTATTTTGCCAATCATCCATATTTATACAAAGGTCTCTTAAAGTAATTGCTCATTGCCGACTTAATGAATAAAATATTGGTAAAATTCAATTTCAAAGGAAATTTAGGTAAAAAATGATAATAATTCCAGCAATAGATTTAAAAGATGGGCAATGCGTGCGTTTACGACAAGGCTTAATGGAGGACAGTACGGTATTTTCTGATAATCCTGTTGATATGGCGGCACAATGGGTAGCGCAAGGAGCGAAGCGATTACATTTGGTGGATCTTAATGGGGCGTTTGAGGGTAAGCCGATGAATGCTGATAGTGTGATGGCGATTACTCAGGCATTTCCAGAGTTACCAGTGCAGATTGGTGGTGGTATTCGTAATATGGAGGTTGCCAGTGCTTATATTGAAGCGGGTATTGGTTATTTGATTATTGGTTCAAAGGCGGTAACACATCCTCAATTTGTTACGGAATTGTGTGGTGAGTTTGCTGGAAAAATTATTGTTGGCTTGGATGCAAACGATGGTTTTGTTGCGATTGATGGCTGGGCGACCAAGACCGATAAACAAGTTAGTGAGCTGGCTAAACGCTTTGAACAAGATGGCGTAAGTTCTATTGTTTATACCGATATTGCCCGTGATGGGATGATGCAAGGGGTAAATATTGAGGCGACAGCCAATCTTGCCAAACAGACTTCAATTCCGATTATTGCCTCAGGCGGTATTACTAATATGCAGGATATTTCTGGATTATTGGTTGAGGCACATCATGGTATTACTGGAGCAATTACAGGGCGGGCGATTTATGAAGGTACGCTTGATTTTGCCAAAGCTCAAAAGTTATGTGATGAACATTGAAGTGGCTTATGCTTTAGAAGAAAAACAAACGCTACTGCCCTTAGTGGTAGAGGAAGGGGTAACCCTTAAGCAAGCGATTGAGTTATCAGGCATTCTTGATACTTATCCTCAAATTGACCTATCCAAGGATAAAACAGGTATTTTCGGAAAAATTGTTAAATTAAACACGGTTTTGCGTGAAAAAGACCGGGTAGAAATTTATCGACCACTGATTGCTGACCCTAAAAAAGTACGATCTGAACGCGCCGCACAAGGAAAAAAAATGCGTAGTGGCAAACAAACCTGATGTTTGGTAAAATAGATGGAATGAAGCCTCTTTCAACAATGTCTTTTTTACAAAGATTGAAAAAACGATTTTTCCACACACCGATTAATTCAAGCGATGCATTGCTGCAAGCCTTGAAAGAGTCTGAGGAAAGTCATATTATTGATTCTCATAGCCGTAGCCTCATTGAGGGCGTGATGCAACTTGAGAATATGGAAGTGCGTGATGTCATGGTGCCAAAATCAAAAATGGTGATGATTGAACATAATACGAATACCAAAGCATTGTTGGACATTATGATTAAATCTGCACATTCTAGATTTCCAATCATTAACAGCGATAAAAATAAAATTTATGGGGTTGTTTTGGCTAAAGATTTGCTGAGTCACTTGTCTAGTGAACAAGGTAAAGAATTTAGTTTTCAAGAATACTTACGCCAAGTGGTATTAGTACCAGAAAGCAAAACTTTAGGTTCATTGATGCGAGATTTCCAACAGAAAAAATCACATATGGCAGTGGTGATGGATGAGTATGGAGAAATTGCAGGTTTGGTAACGCTAGAAGATGTATTGGAACAAATTGTGGGCGAGATTGAGGATGAACACGATTTAGAAGAAGACAATATTATTGATTTTAGCGGTGGTCGTTATTTACTCAAGGGGCATACGCCAATTGAAGAATTTAATGAATTTTTTGGCGTTAAACTGCAAGCAGAAGGTGTGGATACTATAGCTGGCTTGGTGGTTGCTGGTTTTACTTATTTGCCAGAGCAATCAAGTGAAATTGATTTACAAGGGTTTCACTTTAAAGTTTTAAAGGCGGATTCTCGAAGATTGCGCTCATTAGAAGTAATTAAGGATTAAAAATATGTCTACTTTAGAAAAAACTGCACAATTGGCCATTGAATTATTAAAAAAATATCAGGTTAGTGATTATGAAATAGTGCTTGAGTCAAGTTCTGGCGTTTCTACTGCGGTGCGATTGGGTAAAGTCGAAACTTTGCAATATCATTTGGATCAAAATTTTGAGATTAATGTATTCTTCGGCAAGAAAAAAGGGCACGCATCCAGCGTTGATGTCAGCAAAAACAGTCTTGATCAAACCATTGAATCCGCTTGTTTGATTGCAAAATACACTCAAGACGACCCCTTCAATGGCTTGGCGCCAAAGGAATTAATGGCATTTGATGCACCTGATTTAGACCTTTACCATCCTTGGGATTTGAGTGCACAACACAGTATTGATATTGCTATGGCTTGCGAAGCAGCAGCACTTGCACAGGACGAAATTAACAATTCCGAAGGTGCAGAAGTTTCCAGTTTTCAAGGAGAAAGTTTGTACGCAAATTCTAATGGTTTGATTGCCATGCAAAATAACACCAGCCATTCACTGAGTTGCTCGCTTATTGCCCAACGAGGTGATGATATGCAAACAGCATACGAATACACGACAGCCTTGGATGCAAATGAGTTGGAAGCCTCGCAGAAAATAGGTGAAAAAGCGGCAAAATTTGCACAACAAAAACTCGGTGCACGCTCAATACCTTCGCAAAAATGCCCCGTGATTTTCACTTCACGCCTATCAGGTGGATTGTTTTCACAACTTTTGGGTGCATTAGGTGGAAGCAGGCAATACAAAAAATCCACTTTTTTATTAAACAGTATTGACACACTTGTTTTGCCAAAAGACATCAGTTTGCGCGAACACCCTTTTGCCAAAAAAACACTAGGTGCTAAGGCAATTGACCGTGACGGCGTGCTTAAAAGAGCGCAATATTTCGTTGAGAATGGACGAGTCAAAAGTTTTGTAATGGGGCAATATTCTGCCAATCAATTAGGGCTGAAAACAACCGCTAATGCGGGCGGAGTCAGCAATGCTATCGTTGAATCGAATTTTGATGGCGGTTTAGATGAGATGATTAAGACCATGGGCAAAGGCTTGGTAGTAACGGAATTAATGGGGCAAGGGGTGAATGGCACAACAGGCGATTATTCTCGTGGTGCATTGGGATTTTGGGTAGAAAATGGTGAAATCCAATATCCCGTTTCTGGACTGACCATTGCTGGCAACCTCAAAGATATGCTACTTGGTATTGTGTCCGTAGGCGATGATGTGGATTACCGCAGCAACATAAAAGTTGGTTCAGTGCTGATTGAACAAATGACAATAGCAGGCGAAACTTAGCGATTTTATGAGCGATTTTGATATTATTATCGTGGGCGGTGGCATGGTTGGGCAGGCGTTTGCTTTATCAATGGCAAAACAAGATTTAACGATTGCGATTATTGAGCCAAATAATCCCAACCCCGACATACAAAAAAACTTCCATACTCGTGTGAGTGCAATCACTCCCACTTCAGAAGTATTTTTGCGTCATATTGGCGTGTGGGATTTAATTCAACGCAAGCATATATTTACCGACACCAAAGTTTGGGATGAAAATTCACACGGCAGTTTAGACTTTTCAACAGCCGATGATGATTCAGAATATCTTGGACATATTGTAGAAAATGATTGCATCCAATCCGCCATGCACAGCGCATTAAGTAGTACCAAAGTAGTATTTATCAACGCCAAACTTGACAGCATTAACAAAACTGCACAAGGTTACCAATTGCACCTAGACAACGAACAACCACTGCAATGCACCTTATTGATTGGTGCTGACGGTGCGCGTTCTCGTGTGCGAAATTTGGCAGATATTAAGTTTACTGAAACCAACTATCAGCAACAAGCCATTGTTTGTAATATCTACTCTGAAAAGGGTTTTAATAAGACAACTTGGCAACGATTTTTATCCAACAGCATTATTGCTTTATTGCCATTGAGTGAAAACGAAGCGTCCATTGTTTGGTCAGCGAAAAACCCTCTTGTCGATGAATTATTAGCACTACCACCCATAGCATTTGCCGAACGATTATCAGCAAGCGTAGAATATCGTTTCGGCCACTTTAAAATATTAAGCGACATTGCCGCATTCCCACTCATTGAACGCAGCGCTAAAGACTATGTCAAAGAAAATCTAGCCCTAATTGGCGATGCCGCTCACAATATTCACCCATTAGCGGGGCAGGGCGTTAATTTAGGTTTTTCCGATGTTAATGAATTATCGAAACAATTAAACTCAAGAAATCAATCTTTAGGAGATTATAACACCCTTCGCTCCTACGCCAGATCCAGAAGATTAGACAATGAACTTATGGCAAAAACCATGACAGGGCTAAATTGGATTTACAAAGAAAACAGCGAGCCAATGAGATGGTTACGAGGTTTCGGCATGAACTTAATTAATGAAAATCCAACCCTAAAATCTTTTCTCCAAAAACATGCCACCGGTCGTTAAAACAACAGCCCCATTCTATTTTTTTAAAATTATAGAGGCCTTGCCTCTATAAAACACAAAATAAACTCAATCTGTTGAATTTTTATTTATACCATTTTCAAAAATAGCACCCTTTTCTTTTGTTGTGCGATTATCTTGCCGAAAAGGAGAATATAGAGGCAAGGCCTCTATAAAAAATGGAAATGAAGGGTTTAGGTGTTATATTTTTTGGTTTGTAAGTCTAAATGGAGTTTGTGCTGTTGGGGGCAATTTGATGAGTTTCCATTTGTTGCTTTGTTAGAAACGACGATTCATTGTTGTTAGCAATACAATAGATTATTTGTAAATTGTTGTTGGGGTAATTATCGCATTAAGTGGCACATCCCATGTTTCGACTGCTAATTTATCTATTTTTTGACAATCAAATGCTAGGCCTATTAGTTTTGGATTGGTGTGTTTTTGATGTTTTTTAAAGGCAAGGGTGCGGTCGTAAAAGCCACCGCCCATGCCTAAGCGATTTTTTTGTTCATCAAAGCCAACGAGTGGCATAAAAATAATATCTAATTGCTCGGCATTTAATATTTCAGTGGCAGTGGGCTCATTGATACCAAATTTATTTTTTGTGAATTTTTTACCAAGTTTTGCGAATTTAAGTTTTTTATTGTCTAATATTGGTAGATAGATTTTAATGCCTTTATTTTTTAAGAAGTTTTTTATGTACTTTGGGTTTATCTCTCCATCATTTGCTAAATATAGGGCAATTTTTTGCCCATTTTGAAAATCTGATATTTGCTGTGCTTGGGGTAATAGGCGTTCGGCAAACTTCGCCTGCTCGCTTGTGGAGAGTGCATTTCTTTGATTGCGAAGTGATTGCCTGAGTGCGTTCATAAATAAACTAATGCCATTTTTAAAAATGGTATATTCTTTGAATTTGGGTCTATTATGTCGCAATTGGCAAAAACCTGAACCAGTAAGGTTCAAGGCGGAAAGTCGAGAATTACCGCAGGCTTCCCACTTCCAACACCACGCAGAAAATTTCTGAGAGTGCAAGGCGGGCTTGCTCAATAGCAATCCATCTCATATCCTATTTATTTATTTATCGGCTCAGGGGATAGAGCTAATTACAAACATAATAGACAATTACTATTATAGACTTATGTTATTGCATAGAGCGTAAAATTCAACACATTATTATTTTTTAGGGTTTGCCGTGAATTCAACTGATTTCTCTTCATTAAGTTTAAAACCTGATTTACTCAAAAATCTCAGCAGTTTGGGTTATGAATCAATGACGCCTATTCAAGCATTAAGTTTGCCTATTATTTTGTCAGGTGAAGATGTGATTGGACAAGGTAAAACGGGTTCTGGAAAAACGGCAGCCTTTGGCTTGGGTTTGTTGCAAAAACTCGATACCACATCATTTAAAGCACAATCACTGGTTTTATGTCCAACGCGTGAATTGGCAGATCAAGTGGCAAGTGAAATTCGTAAACTTGCTAGAGCCATTCATAACATTAAAGTGTTAACGCTTTGTGGTGGCACTCCTTTTGGGCCACAAATTGGCTCGTTGGAACACGGCACACACATTGTGGTCGGTACACCGGGGCGTATTGAGGAGCATTTGCGCAAAGGTACGCTTAAATTGGACAATATCAATACGCTGGTGTTGGATGAAGCAGACAGAATGTTGGATATGGGTTTCCAAGATACCATTGACCAAATTATTGAAAAAATTCCCAGTCATCGTCAAACCTTATTATTCAGCGCCACCTATCCTGATGAAATCGCCTCTATTACCGATAGAGTGATGCAAAACCCTACTGTGGTTGAAGCATCTTCTGTTGATGAAGAATCGACCATTAAGCAATATTTTCATTTAACCAATACAGATGATGAGCGTATGATAGCCCTGCGATTATTATTGGTAAAGCACAAGCCCGATTCTGCATTGGTGTTTTGTAACACCAAAAATGACACCCAAGATGTGGCGGATGAATTGGCTTATTATAAGTTTTATGCCATTTCTATTCATGGCGATTTAGATCAACGAGAACGCGACCAAGCACTTATTCGCTTTTCCAACGGCAGCGTCTCCGTATTGGTGGCAACTGATGTAGCAGCACGAGGATTGGATATTGACGATTTAGATATGGTCATCAACTTCAACATTGCCCACGACCCAGAAGTGCACACCCATCGTATTGGACGCACAGGCAGAGCAGGGAAGTACGGCATTGCCTGCACGCTTTATAGCGATAGAGAAATGCGTAAATTAGACGCTTTAGAGATTGATTTGGCAGGTTGTAACGACCCATTGCCAAGTGATAATTATTTAGACAAGCCCCTTAAAAAACCGACCATGACCACACTGAAAATTGATGGCGGTAAAAAACAAAAACTCCGTCCCGGTGATATTGTTGGTGGATTGACGGGAAAAGGTGGCATTCCAGGTGACAAAATTGGTAAGATTAATGTTGGTAGTAACTGGTCGTATGTGGCTGTTAGTTCAGAGTTAGTTAAAACAGCGTTGAAAAAAATTCAAAATGATAAACTTAAGGGTAAAACTTTTAGAGTTCGGATTTTATCTTAGGGAGACCTTTGCATAAATATAAATAATCATCAAGAATCCACTTTTCACCCACTTGGTAATTTTTTAAACCCAGCCTTAGTCCTGCCAGGACAAGGTTTAAGAAAATCACCAAGTGGGCAAAAATTGAATTTTGCTAATCATCCATATTTATGCAAAGGTCTCTTAGGGCTTAATTTAGTTTTTTGCCTGATTTCTTGTTTTCTATTTTTTTTTAATCACCTTGGTTGGCTTGTGTTTTACGCTTGATATACATTCCCAAGCAGAGTTTGGGAACTGTGAAAAAACAGTTAAACTCTATTCATTTTTACTTGATGTGGTTTTGAGGTAAAAAAATTAAGTTGAGTGTGATTTAAATTTAATCTTAGTAAAAAATTACAACAGGTTTCTTGTCATTTTATTAAAAATCAGTTTTTAGTGCCTTATTATAAGGGCTGTTTCTTGGTAAAGAACTTAATAATTAGGGTGCCTTACTCGGTCTAGTATTTTCAAAGGCTTAGACAATTATGCTTCAATGGATAGAATGCTTAAATCACCCTAAAGTGTTAATTTTTAGAAAAGTCAAATTTTTCCACACGCCATTTAAGTAAAAGGGCGACTGTAATTTTTGATTTTCGAAGTAGGTAACTTTTATTGGGTATTTTGCGCTTTGGACAAACGGTGTTTGTTGATATCTTTAACAAATAGTTCTATCAATACTTTTCTCACGCCCCCAAAAATCTCTTCAAACAATACTCTGAAGTCGTTTTTATCAAGATAAAAATTACCTTGTGCAGTTAATTGTCTAGCAAAAATGACAGGTGCATTGTCTTTTTTATCACGGCAAGTTTGAAGGGCGTCATCTACTTGCTGATGAATATCATTTAATGCTCGATCAAGTGCTGGATCTCTTGTTCCGGTATATGTCGTTATACTACACAGATAACGCGTGACTCTCTTGAGGCATTTACCTCCGCCTCCGAGTTTACTTATAGTGATGGGCGCCCATTTTGTACACTCATTTTTCCAGCATGCTGAATCTAAGGATTGTCCTTGGCTATTAATGTTATATTCTTTTCCAAACTCACTTCTTCCAGCCTCGGTCATTCTCCTGTCTACATGGGTTAGGAATCTTTTTGCATTATCGTGATAGAGTTGACAACTTTGATCATTGATGGGCTTTTTGGCTGCATAGAACTTGTTGATGGTGCTAATTTTAGTTTGGGCCAATAGGTGGTTATAAGATTTACCATAAGTATGTAGGAAATCCTTAAAGGTGGCGTTGATAGTTGTTTTGCCAGGAACATCTATTTGAACAATATGGTTTAAATTGTAGGTAGAAAAGTGACTTTTGTAATCTCGAAAGATATCGTCTAAACACTTGCTGATTTTTCGTGATTTTTTGCCTCTTAAAAAGTTGATGCTATTGTCCATGCCACAAAATTCAATGGTTTGTTGGGAGATGACACTGGGTATGGGTACACTAACTCTAAGGGGTCCTGTTCTAAGGCCTGTTGCTGTGTAATCGTAGGTAGTCGTCCAGCCTTCATCTTCAAAATTAGTGGTTGTTGTTAATTTATGAATAAGTGTTGCGATATTGTCAGAGTTAAAGATAGAGTATGCGCGATATTCTACGCCTTTATCTAAGTTAGGCGTGTTTCTCAAGGTAATAACAAAGTAGCGTGCTGCAAGTGTAAGGTTGCTGTCTGCAAGATATTCACTGGGGTCGGATATGTTACCGATAATCCAAGTATTGTCTAGCACCGTAGATTTATTCGTGAGTACATTGCCATTTAGCAACTCTATTTCGTTGCCAAAGTTATTTGTTTTTGGGGCGAGGCTGTCCAAACCGGTGATTTTAATAGAGTCTATTCTGCCGCTATCAGTTAAATTATGCCATTGATCATCTTGAGTTACAATGGTAATCATCTTGCCTGAATTATTTGATGCGTCCATAAAATCAATTAATTTTTTAAAGATTGGAGAGGCTTTAATCCATCTGCTTGCAAAGAGTTGTTTTAAATATGTTTTTAATGAATCAACATTGCGTAAATATTCTGATTGAAAAATTTTGGATAGTTTTGCATTGATATCCGGTGTGATTTTGTTGATAGCCATTGCATCTTTATCAACTAGAGTTTCTAAAGCAGGGCGCGCTCCTTCCAATACTCTTTTTTCTATATTTTCTCCTGACGCATATTCATAATAAGTCAAATGATTAAGGTTGTAGATTCTTTGCTGGGCTTTTGCGAGCGCCTTTTTAGCAAGGTTTGCTCGATCAAATCCACTGAGTATTATGCCTAAAATAGGGTTTGTCCAACCAATAAGGGCGTTTACTTTTTCCAGTGTTGTTGAGTTTGGATTGCTAAAAACATCTGCTATTTGCCATATAACTATTGCCGCCATTACGACTATGCCAATAGGTCCTAGTGCTTCCCCCAATGTTTCTGCTGTTGTAGCTGCCGCTTCTTCTACTAAAGCTTCAGTTGAATCTAATGCTTCTCCCGTTAGTTCTTCTACGCCTAGTTCTGAGTTAGCATTTAAAGTCTCAACATTTCCATTAGCAAAATCGGCATATTCTTCGTTTGTTTCTGGGAAAGTGCCTTCTTCACGAGCATTTTGATACTTTAGATTGGTTTCTTCTTGCTCTGAAAACTTATCTTGAAATTCATTTTTATTGGGTGTGCAAATGCCTGCGGAAAAAACATTGAGACTAAATGTGAGTAAAGCAACCGAAGCCAAGGTTGGAAGTTTAAAATTTGTTAATGCCATATATTGCTCTATTAAGTTAATTACAATTTATAAATCTAAAATATAAAGTTACCAAACTTCAGGTGCCTTGCTCGATAGGGGTTTTTGTATAAGCATGGATGGTTAGCAAAATTCCATATCGGTGATTTCTTTAAACTCTGTCCTAGCAAGACCAAAGTAGGGTTTAAAAATTTTCCAAGTGGGTGAAAAGTGGATTCTTGATGATTACTCATATCTATACACAGGTCTCTGATAATAGAAATTAAATTTCTCGGCTGTAATTATAACATCGTTTGTTATAATTAGGTTGGATTCGTTGGACGCCAATCCAAAAAATAGAGATTAAAAAAAATGCACAAGCCTTAGTTGGCACAATGGTTTAACCCAGAAAAACCTTTTCACCCATCAGATAAAAACTCGAGTTCAACCCAATACTATTTTTAAAAATAAACCAAATAATCTGGTGCCAATACTTGGGTGATTACAAGCCCTATTGTTCATTTTATTTTTGAAAATGGTATAAGTTCAATTGGGTGTATTTTTTTGTAGCGAATTAAGGGATGGCTGATGTTTTTTTTGACTGACTGGCAAAGGTTGTTATGGTTACACCTTTAATCAAAATAAAATATATATTACTTATTTTGGTTTTATAGTGTCGACAGAAATTCTTTTGTTTTTAATGGAAGCCTGTTAAATAAATGCTACTACCTATTACTTGCACTTCTGCTAAAGAAAGAAAATTAGTGTCTAACAATTGAATCTTAACATAACGACCTTTCACATGCTGTATGCCTAAATCAATAATCTGTTTTGGATTGGGATAAAACTTAAAGTCTTGTTGGTAAACAACGAAATTCGAATTATCAGAAATACTTACTCGATAATTAGAAAGTCTATTTTTGCAACAATCGGTTCGATTAAAGATACGAATTTGCTCAATAAATTTGGTGCCGCCTAAATTAACCATCCACCAAGCGCCTTTTTGTTTTTTGGTATGGGAAACACTTTTGTTGCTCTCAATGCCATCAGTATTGCCATCAACTGCTCTTGAAGAGGGGCTATCATTATAAGTGCTAGATTGTGCAGTATTCTTATTAAAGGCTAGATTTCCCAACAGGGTAATCGTTAAATCAAAGATACCATATCCGGGAGTTGCTTGACTGCTGGCGATAGTTGAGCGCTCATCATCAATCGACAAATTTCGGTTTTGACATTCTGAGAGGGAGCAATAACGGGCTGCGGTTGCTACTATTTGAGAATCGCTGTTTATTTTAAAAAATACACCTTTTTTATGTTGACCCGCATCAACTTGAGCTAAGAATGAATTTTCACCTAACTTTGTTGCAATAAAACTAGGTGATTTGGTGCCCATTGAACTGCCACCAAGTTTGCCGGTTATTCTAGTAACCACATTTTTGTTTTGTGCCAAATCAACATCGGGAATAGTAATTGCTTGAGAGGTTACAAAGCCTGAGATAAAACGAGTGGTAGCGTGTGTTGATAAAGCAACAAAAGTAACGCTTATCAACAAAACACGAAAAAAAACAGTCATAAGTTTCTTGTAATAAAATTGGGTTGCGCACCATTATAACCTAACCAATGTTGGGCTAAGGCTATTTATATGCTTGGGTGATATTTTCCGTACTTGCAGTCAATGAGACCTTTGCATAAATAAAACAAACAATTTGCCAATCATTCATATTTATGCAAAGGTCTCCCAAGGTCAATTTTCACTTATTTATAAAAAATTACTGAATAAAATTTGCACTTTATTCGATATTTATGCCTAATACTTGGGTGATTATAGGCGCCCTATTGTTCATTTTATTTTTGAAAATGGTTAGCCTTAAAACACGACTTTATTGCTTTTATAAATCTGCTAAAACCTTGCTTATTGGTGTGATTATTTCTTTGCTGGTATCATGTCGGAGCCCATTATTTGCACTTCTGCTAAAGAAAGGTAATTGTCGTCTAATAATTGAATTCTAACATAGCCACCTTGTACACTTGGAAGGCTTAAATTAATCATTTGTTTTGGATTGGGGAATACATGAAAATCTTGTTGGTAAGTAGTGGTTGCAAAGCCAGCATTGTTAGAAATACTTACTCGATAGTTAGAAAGTCTATCTTTGCAACAATCGGTTCGGCCAAAGATACGAATGGATTTAATAAGTTTAATTCCATCTAAATTAACCTGCCACCAAGCGCCTTTTTGTTTTTTGGTATGGGAAACACTTTTGTTGTTTGAGATGCCATCGGTATTGCCATCAACTGCTTTCGAAGCAACATAATTATCAAGAGTGCTGGATTGCTCAACGGCTTTTCTAAAGGCTAAGTTAGTCAATGAAGCAATCTTTAAATCAAAAATTCCATAGCCAATAACTGTTCGATTGGTGGCTATATTTGTGTAATTGTCAGAGGTAGCCACATTACGATTTCGACAGTCTGTAAGTTCACAATAATGAGCCCCAGTTACCCTTATTTTGCCATTGCTGTCTATGGTAAAGAAGACGCCTTTTTTATGCCTACTTGTGGTAATTTGGGCTAAAAATGAATTATTACCTAACTTTATCGCAGTAAAGTCATATGAGTTAATACCCATCGAACCGCCACCAAGTTTACCTGTTATTTGGGTAAGCTCGCTTATCGGTGAATGGGCAATAAGTTGAGTGGTAACAAAGCCTGGAATGGAAGAAATACGAGAATCAGAATGGGTTAAAACGAGATCAAAGATACCGTAGCCATCGCTATCGTTAGTAGTGGCTACAAACTGAAAATTATCAGTTAAAGCCACATTACGATTTCGACAGCGTGAGAGAGGGCAATAGCGAGATTGGGTTACTTTTACCTTGTTGTCCTCTATTTCAAAAAACACACCTTTTTTATGCCCACTTGTCGTGGTTTGGGCTAAGAATGAATTTTCGCTTAACTTTATTGCAGTAAAGTTAACGGGATTACCTATTGCACGACCTCCTAATTTGCCCGTTATATAAGAAATTTTTTCAATAGCAGTAGGGTTGCTAGTTACAAAGCCTGGGATAGAATGTGTGGTAGGGCTAACAACAGCAGGTACTATTGATAAGATTAGATCGAAGATGCCGTATCCATCAGATTTTTGACTGCCAGCTATGACTTGGTGGGAATCAGTTAAAGCCACATTACGATTTGAACATTCTGTGAGGGAACAATAACGAGCAGCAGTCGTTACTATTGTGCCATTACTGCGTGTTTCAAAGAAGACACCTTTTTTATGCGCCCCTGTAATAGTTTGAGCCAAAAATGAATTTTCACCTAACTTTATTGCAGTAAAATTAATAAATTCATCTGGACTACCTATTGAATTGCCACCAAGTTTGCCTGTTACTTTAGAAACAATATAGTTTATATTTATATTAGGAATAACAACAGGTTGCTCACCTACAAAGCTTGGGATAAAGCGATTTTTAGTGTTTACAGTAGCGTGTTCTGTTAACAAAATAAGATCAAAGATGCCATACCCGTAAGCGTTCTTATTATTGGCAATATGCACTTGATGGTCAGTTAAAGCCACATTGCGATTTTGACATTCTGTAAGAAGACAATAGCGGGCTGCAGTTATGACTAGGTCGCTATTGTTGTTTATTGCAAAAAACACGCCTTTTTTATATTTGTCCGTTACAATTTGCGCTAAAAATGAATTGTAGTCTAATTTTATTGCAGTGAAATCAACTGGCGCGCTTGCTGTGGCGCCACTAAACTTACCTGTTATGTGGGTAACCATATTGTTTTTATTGATCAAATGGCTATTGGGAATGGCAATAGGTTGCGAACTTGCAAAGCTTGGAAAAAAGTGTTCGTTGGCATTAATACGGGTTGTTGATAGAATAAGATCAGAAATGCCATACCCAGAAGTTGTTTTACTACTGGCAATATTCATTTGATAGTCGGCTAAAGTTACTATGCGGTTTCGACAGTTTGCGAGAAAGCAATAACGGGCTGCAATGGTCATTACTCTATTGTCACTTATCATAAAAAAGACGCCTTTTTTATACTTATCCGTCACAGTTTGCGCCAAAAATAAATTATAGTCTAACTTTATTGCAGTGAAATCAACTGGGATGCCTATTGAACTGCCACTAAGCATACCTGTTACATGCGTAACTATATTGGTTTTACTTATCAAATAACCCTTAGGAATGGCAACAGATCGGATGCTTACAAAGCCTGAGACAAAGTGTTCGTTGGCATTAATATGCGTTGTTAATATAGCAAGGTCAAAGATGCCGTATCCGTTAGATGCTCGACTAGTGGATATGCTTAAGGAGGGATCGGTTAGAGCTAGGTTACGATTTTGACATTTTATGAGAGGGCAATAACGGGCTTCAGTTACCATTATATTGCCATTATCTATTTTAAAAAAGACACCTTTTTTGTGAGTATCAGTAATAATTTGAGCCAGAAATGAATTCTCGCCCAAATCTATGGCAGTGAAATTATCTATTGAGGAACTGGAAAATTTACCTGTTATCTGGGTTACTATATTACTTGCATTTATCGAAGGATTATTTGGAATAGCGGTAGGTTGAGTGGTTATAAAGCCTGAAACAAGGTATTCATTGGGGGCGATATGTGTTGTTGATAAAGTAAGATCAAAGATACCATACCCATCAACTGCCTGGCTATCGGCTATGGTTATAGGGGCATCAGTTAAAGACAGATTGCGTTTTTGACACACTGTGAGGACGCAACGACGGGCGGCAGTTACCATTATTTTGGTATTGTCATATATTTCAAAGAAGATGCCTTTCTTATAACCATCGCTGATGGTTTCAGCTAAAAATGAATTGTTACCCAATCCTATGGCAGTAAAATCAACTGGAGCGCCTATTGAAATGCCACCAAGCTTGCCTGTTATACGAGTAATTACATTACTGGTATCAATTAAATAGAATTGAGGGATGCTAACAGGTTGTGTGGTGATAAAGCCTGGAATAAAATGACTGTTAGGGCCAACATGATTGGTTGACAATTCAAGATCAAAAATACCGTATCCATCAGCTGGTTGACTACCAGCTATCACTATAGAAGAATCGGCGGCGGTTAAATTACGCTCTCGACAGGTGGAACAATAACGAGCAGAGGTTGCTACTATTTTAGAATTATTATTGATTTTAAAAAATACGCCTTTTTTATATTGACCTATGTCGATTTGAGCCAAGAATGAATTGTCGCCTAATTCTATTGCCGTAAAACTATACGAATTGGCACCTATGGATCCACCGCCAAGTCTGCCTGTTATCTGCATAATTTTTCTGTTTACATTTATTGAGTTAGGGTTAGGAATAGTAATAGGTTGCGTAGTGACAAACCCCCGAACCAAGCGAGTGTCATAATTTTGATTGGCGTAAGTTGTTGATAAGATGAGATCAAAAATACCGTACCCACTAACCGTTTGACTACTAGTTACGGCTACACGATGGTCGGTTAAGGATAAGTTGCGTTCTTGACATTCTGTGAGGGGGCAATAGCGAGCTTGTGTTACCTTTATGCGATTGCCCTCCATTTCAAAAAATACGCCTTTTTTATACTTATTTGTCGTGGTTTGAGCCAAGAATGAATGGTTGCCTAATTTTATTGCAGTAAAGTCGATTGGGGTGCCTATTGAGGCACCACCAAGCTTGCCAGTTATTTGTGTAATGGTATTATTTGTATTTAACAAATTGAGATTAGGAATAGTAACAAGTTGTGTCGTTATAAAATCTGGAACAAAATAACTTGTTGACAAAATAAGATCAAAGATGCCATAGTCACCTACTGTTTGACTACTGGCTACAGTTGCATGCGTGTCAGTTAAAGCCACATTGCGATTTGGACAATTTGTGAGAAAGCAATAACGAGAGGCGGTTGCCTTTATTTGACCACCCTCTATTTTAAAAAATACGCCCTTTTTACGGATATCTGTCGTGGTTTGAGCCAGAAATGAATTGTTACCTAATTTTATTGCAGTAAAATTATGCGAATTAGCTTCCATCAAATTGCCACTAAATTTTCCCGTTATTTTCGTCACTACGTTATTTGCGTTGAGTAAATGGGCATTAGGAATGGCAACCGGTTGCGTGGTTACAAAACCTGGGATAAAGTGCTCGTTAGGGTTAAAGCGAGTTGTTGATAAAATCAGATCAAAGATGCCATAGTCACCTACGGTTTGACTGCTGGCTACAGTTACATGAATATCAGTTAAAGCCACATTGCGATTTTGACAATCTACGAGAGGGCAATAACGGGCTTCGGTGGCTCTTATCTGATCACCTTCTATTTTAAAAAACACACCTTTTTTATGTTCACTTGTGGTGATCTGAGCCAAGAATGAATTGTTACCTAATTCTATTGCAGAAAAATTAGGTGAATTAATGTCCACTATCTTGCTGCCACCAAACCTGCCTGTTATTTTCGTAATTAGGTTATTTGCGTTTAGTAAATGGGCGTTAGGAATGGTAACCGATTGTGTGGTTAAAAAACCAGGGACAAAATGACTACCAGGATTAAAGCGAGTGGTTGATAAAACAAGATCAAAGATACCATAAGCACCCACGGTTTGACTACTGGCTACAATTACATGAGTGTCAGTTAAAGCTACATTGCGGTTTTGGCAATCTGAGAGCGCACAATAGCGAGCGTCAGTTGCCATTATGTGATCACCCTCTATTTTAAAAAAAACACCTTTTTTATGTCCACTTGTGGTGATTTGAGCCAAGAATAAATTGTCGGCTAATTTTATGGCAGTAAAATCAGGCGAATGTTCACCTGCCCAGTTGCCACCAAACCTACCTGTTATTTTTGTAACTACATTATTTGCGTTTAGTAAATAGGCGTTAGGAATGGCAACAGGTTGTGTGGCTATAAAGCCTGGGATAAAATGATCGTCAGAACGAACATAGGTTATTGATAAAGTAAGATCGAGAATGCCGTATGCACCTATTCTGTGACTCCTAGCTATAGTCACATGAGTATCGGTTAAAGCTACATTACGGTTTTGGCAATTTGAGAGCACACAATAACGGGCTTCGGTTGCTTTTATATGATCACCCTCTATTTTAAAAAAAACACCTTTTTTATGGGCACTTGTGGTAATTTGAGCCAAGAATGAATTGTTGGCTAATTTTATTGCAGTAAAATTAGGTGAATCAGTACTGATCCAACTGCCTCCAAGTTTGCCTGTTATTTTCGTAACTACAATGTTTGTATTTATTAAATGAATATTAGGGATGGCAATTGGTTGAGAAGCCACAAAACCTGGAATAAAACGAGTAATAGAGGCGTGTGCTGATAAAGTAGTGAGAACAATACCTGCGAGTAAAATGCGAGAAAAGCCCTTTCTCAGAGAGAAAATATTCATAAATATATTGTTAATATTAGATTGCTGATTATTATAACCCCAACCAAGATTGGATTGAGAACATTTGCACAGCCATTGGCAGTGTAAATATTTTTAGAAAAAAAATTGCCCAATCCAAGATTCAATTTTTTTAAAAAAAGTAAGAATTGCTAACTTTTTCTGTTTTTGTTAATTATCACAAAAAAAACCTATCATTTTAGGGGGGGCAATACCATTTTCAAAAAGAAACTAAGCAATCTGGCACTCATCCCAAGTATTAAGCCATATTTATGCAAAGGCCTCATATTATTCATTTTATTTTTGAAAATGGTATAACTAAAAAAAACCTTGTGCGATTAATAAAGGTTTTTCTGCGACGCTTGGAATGACAAAGCAAGGGGTGTAAAAGAAATATTGTCTATTTTTTTGATTAGGAAAAATAGACAGGTATTTAGTTTTCATCCTTTATGCAGCGTACACTAAGCTGATAATTGCCCGTATCGGTTCCGCTATAAATTTTAGATGATGTGCTTTTTAACGATCTAAATATAGCCAAGGAAGGGGTCTCAGCACTACGACTAGAAGTCCAAAAATAGGTTTCTTTGCCTTTAAGCGCATGTATAGAACCCTCTTTTTCTCTATTACCAGCCATAAGTGCATTAAACCCAGTGTAACCCATTTTCTTAAGTTGGTAACCTTGATTATTGCCACGCCACGCCCATCGCATATCTCGCTCATCTTTACTCATATGCAAATACGCCTCCAAGACTTTCCAATCATTATTCGTTGGGATATGCCAGCCTATTGCACAAACGCCTTGTGCACCTTCAGTTTTAGAGCCGTTCATGGCGTCTTCCCAGCGATACAATCCATAATTAAGGCCATAATAAGAGGTTGCCTTGTAATCTACATTTTCAGCTGTCCATGTTTGGTTGCCAATTTCAACAGTTGAATATTGGTAATAGTTTATTTTCATTGGTTTTGGGTTATTTTTTATGCAGCGTACACTAAAAGCATGCGCATCCGAATTAAGGGTGCCTTGATAAATTCGAGACAATGAGCTTTTTAACGACTTAAATGAATTATTCTCAGAGGAAGTCCAGAAAAAGGCCTCTTTATCTTTAAGCGTAGAATGTCCACCATCGCTATTATCTTCAACCCTACCAGCCATAATCGTATCAAATCCACTGCCACCCCATAATTTAAGTTGAGTACCTTCTTGATTAGTGCCACGCCACGCCCATCGCCTGCCTTGTTCGGCTCTATCCATGCCCAAGTGCATCTCTAAGATTTTCCAATCATTGTCTGTTGGAATATGCCAGCCTGCCGCACAAATTCCTTGATTGCCTGAAAAACTGTTTGACCCTCTCAAGGCAGCAGATTGAGAGTAATATTTACCATAAAGAATATCATTGCTTGCCTGATTATTATAAGAATATACGCCATGTTTATAGTTGTTAGTGCCATGACGCATATTTTCAGTTGTCCATATTTGAGCGCCAATTTTAATGGTTTTGTATTTAATGCCAGAAACTTCCATTGGGGCTCTGTGATATTTCACATCTTTATATTTTAAATCTTGTATGCAACGCACACTCAAACCCATGCTTCGGAAAGCACTTTCAAAGGTAGCCTTTTTATCTGTAAAACTTAAATTTCGTGTCTTGAAGCCAGAAGAGGTTCTATTCCAGTAAAAACCAGAGATACCGACACCCAGCACTAATGAAAGATCCGATACATGCGGACTTTTATAGCTGCGCTTACCTGCCTTAGGTAACCTTAAGAAATTTTCAAAAACAGTTGAGTTAGCATCTACTTTCTCGTCCTTTAATTCTTGTTCCCTAGGCACAGAAAAACCTATTGGACAAATGCTATTAATGCCCCCATAACCCCAAGCTTCGTTGCGTAATTCGCCCGAGTCATCTGCACTCGTCCAGTCGTCATATTTGACAAAGAATATCTTGGAGTCTGCTACAATTGAGTTTCTACCTAGATGATAATTCCAAGGAGAATGAAGTTTGCGTATTTGATGCCCATCCGCAGCACGCCCAAACTGGTAAAAATCACCAAAGCAATCTCTATCTGTGCTAGTCCTGCAAACCCTAGAAGCGCCTAAGTTTCTGTCTAACCATACTCTGCCAGTTTTGGGGGAAACAATAGAATTATAGGCCATACCCTTAAAATAGTATTCTGCAACAGTAACCGTTACCGCATCAAAAACAGTTGGATTGTCATTGGCACGAACAAAAATTGATACCCTCCCATGAGCCTTAGCGGTTACAAGCCCTGTATTATCAACGGTTGCTAGATTCACATTTGATGATGACCATGAAACACCATTATCGCTAGCATTACTAGGGCTAATAATAGTATTTAACCGAATGCTACCGCCGATCTTTAATGCAACCTTAGAGGCTTTTATTTGAATATTAGCGGTCAATATTGGGATGGGACTTACTGTAATGCGCACCCAGACTGTATCAGCACCAAAAGCATTACTAGCCGTGATGCGATAGCGTATTGCAGACATTTCTTCACTTGGTGCACCTGAAATTGTACCTGTTTTTTTGTCAAAAGAAAAACCGGCTCTTAATTCAGGGATAATTTCCCACTGAGTTGCCATGCGACCGAGATTGGTAAATGTAATAGGTGCAATAGCCACGCCAACAGTCGCATTCAAACTATTGACGCTGGGGCTAATGAAAGGTGAGAGGTTTTTAATACAACGAACACCTAAGCCTGTGGCGCGTGTATGAGAGGAAAACGCATAAGTGTCATCATTGTTAACAACAAGATTTTTAGACAACCCGCTTGATTCAACTATATCTCGAGTCCAGTAATTACCTTGAGTTCCTACGAATTGCAATTGACCTGCTTTGTTACGCAAGCCATTTAGAGGTAATTTTAAGTTTGAAATATTCAACGCTGCGTGCGGACTGTCGTTAACTTCGGCCTTTAATTCCTCTAATGTTGGCAAACTAAAGTTAGTTGGGCAAATATTGGTGTTGCTATTCATCCATGCAAGTTGCCGACTTTTGCCTGAATCATCAACCCCCGGTGCAGTCCAATCATCGGAGTTAATGATGAATTTTCCATCGGTAGGTGTGATGCTTGTTGCCCTAGTGTCGGTTAAAGTGGGCGCTGAACCCCTTGATTGATGTCCATCAGGTCCTCTTCCCCATTGATATAAATCACCATAACAAGCAGTATCTGTAACAGAAGTACAGGCCTGAGAAGTGCCTAAATTCCTGTCTAACCAAACCCTGCCTGTTTTGCCAGAAGTAATTTTTGAATAATGCTCACCGTTATGCTCAACTGTGCCTTCTTGCTCAGCAATAGAAACGGCAAATGTGCCAAAAGTGGCACTGCGATCAGCCGTAGTTGCGATTATCATAACATTGCCCGAACTAAGTGCAGTCAATTTTCCTGTTTTATCAATGGTTGCTTTGCCTGCTTCTCCAGCAATAAACCAAATAAGTTCTTTATTGCTTGCATAACTAGGGTTAATAATTGCATTAAACTGGACGCTATCGCCAACATTGACAATACTTTCACCTGTGATCTGAACACTGTTAATCATTATTGAACCATCAGTAACAGTAATGGCAATAGGAGAGACTGCTTGTGAATCATCAACAGTTTTAACAAGATAATTAGTTGCCCCTTTAACAGCTAAAGGCGTGCCCGACATAATCCCTGTTGCTGTGTCAAACGCCAAGCCATTATCAAGTGCTGGGCTAATAGACCAGTTTTTAGATACTGATGTTGCTGTGTCGCCAAATGCAAGCGGAGTCATTGGTTTTCCAACCTTGAGCATTAATTTTTTAGGGGTGTTATTAGAGATGCTGGCGTCATTGCTATCTTTAACACAACGCACAAGACTACCCATTGATTTTGCCCCAATACCGCGCCATATCATTTTAGAAGCATTCGGTGTATTTAGAAACATAGATTGACGAGGAAAAGGCATTGGAATGCTTATTGAAGAATTGGAATCAGCATTTTTAATATAAAAGATTTTCTGAAAAGCAGGATTCTCTTCATATTCTGTGACTGTTTCTTTGGGATCCAAAAAGTGTTGAGAGATGAATACTGCTATTTGCTCACCTTCAAAATTTTTATTAACTAAGTAGCCATTATTGAGGGCGGGCGGTGAAAATGCTTTAATATTGATATTGTCAAGCGAATACTCTTCACCCAAATCAATTTCTAATGTGCCATTAGAGGATACTGTGAGTCCACCGCCTGGCCAATCATTCCTAAGCCTATCTGAATTATTAGTACGCTTAAAACCAAGGCCTGTCTGTAGCGAACCATCCGTCACAGAAGTTCTTGCGTATTTCTCCATGTCTGAATTATATCTTCTACTAACACCGATAAACCCATAATTAATATACATATATGAGCCATTGAATCTTGTCCACTGATTAAGGGCAACATTGGTGCCATCTACCATTGCTTCAACTTCAGAAAACGACCACCTTTTGTATGATGAAGCACTTTGTTTAAGTACGATATAACGCACAAGGTTAACTGATTTACCTATGTAACGACTAACATAATGAATATCATTGGTAGCGACGCTGGTAGAGCTAATAAACCCAACGCCATAACCTTGGCTTTGGGTTCTGTCACTTGCATTGTATCCAGACAAGTGAGCATTAAAGCCACTAGAGCCATTTGCCAAAAGTTGGGCACCTTGATCCGTGCCACGATACTCGCCATCTTTATCTTGCATGGCGACTGTCATTCCCAGAAAGGCTTCTAATGTTTTCCAATCTTGGTCTGTTGGAACACGCCAGCCCGGTGCACAAATTCCTTGTGCACCTTCTGCAGTTTCTCCATTCATAGCGGCGTTCCAATCATAATATTTGAATTCATCGCCATTTTTGTGCAAGTCACTCCGAAAGCCAGCGCCAACCTTACTTGGGAAATGGCGCATATCTTCAGTAGTCCATACTTGAGTGCCAAATTTTTTGGTTGGATAATTAATAAAACCAATGCTCATTACCTCGTTAACAGGGTCAACATAATTCAAATTATTATCAGATCCATTACCTGAGTTACCATTGTCAGAGCCATTAGATCCACTATCTGAACTGCCATTACTAGAGCCACTACCTGAACTGCCATCGTTAGAGTTGCCACCTGAACTACCATTGCCAGAGCCACCACCTGAATTACCATCGTCAGAATTGCTATTGGCATCTGCTCCAAATGCAGTAACAGATGCAAAACCAATAAAAGATTCCGCCTTTTCTTCAGTGGCTATTTTTCTAATAAGTGTGCCAGTGAACTGATGGCCAATATATTTACCATTCAGAATAACCTCAGAAAAAGTAATGCTGCCTTTGTGTTCATTAAATTGCATATTGGTGCCATAATCCCAAGTGAGCTTGCGATCTTTGAATATTGCGCCAAAAACAGCCTTGCCATCTATGTGGAAAGAAACGCCGTCTATGTTATTAAATCTAGTTTTAACATGCTTATCTATAATCAAGTCTAATTTTTTACCAGTGCCATTATTGCTTATTAGATTCGTCCGATAGTCTCCAGTCCAAAAAATCAAATGTTTGGTTTTTAGTGCTTCAATTGCATAAATAACTTCTTTGTAAGTACAAAGATTACAATTATTGGCAGTTAAAAAATCATCCATAATTTTGAAATCATCTTGGATTCTTATTGATTCTTCAAGGGTTTTTAACCATTTTATATATAAATGAGAGTCTTTAAAAAGCCTTGTTACAAACTTATTTACTTCTAAGTTATTTACCACTATATGGCTCGTTTCTGCAATATTTTCACTCTTGCCAATTGCTGAAAAATCCACATTTGACGCAGAAGAATCGGTCTGATTAGCGGATAAATTCACATTAAGGGAAAAGACCAGTAAACTGGTTATCAGCAATTTAATTATTTGCATTGCAAAACTCCATTAAAAAAATAAATATAGGTGATTTTTGGCAAATACTTAACTAAAGGCATGTTTCATCCTCTTCAAAGCCATGATTAGCCTTGGCTCTAGAGTCAGAAAAAGTTTGGAGATCTATCTCTTCTAATTCTTCCTCTTCTGGCAATGCTTTAAGGGGCTTTTTAGTTCCAACTTTGGCATCTCTAAGAGGCTCATATTCCAGTTCTCCAGATTCAGTTTGTGTCTTTACCTGATTATGAAATACTATCTTTTTGCTGCTGCGTACAGTATTTGCTGCAGCGTTTGTGTCAATACCACTAGGGCCAGCAACATCTTCACTCCAGGTTTCCGCGCCTTCTTTTGTCCATTCAGCTTTATACTCATTTGGATTCAAAAAAACTTCTCCATCTTCATCTTTAGCAATAACCTTGTAACCTAATTTCTTGTTATAAGTCCACCGTTCGGCGCCATCAGCACTCTTCCACTCGCCATCTTTCCACTCAGATAGTAAACGATTTTCTTTATCAACCAACACATTTTCGCCAGTATCAGAATTGTGCATCATGCGAACATCGCCCCCATATTTTCCTTGCGAGCGGAAAGTAATAGAACTTTCTTGCTGTAGAACCACATCATTGTCATTCGTAATGTCGTCTGTTAAATTTTCCATGGGTTCGCCGGCACCCTTTAATTCACGACCAGCAATACCCTTGCTAAAACGATAGGATCTGGATGAGCCTTCCCATGGTTTTATCTCGTCTTGGGGTATCTCTTCAAATTTTTGCGTATTTGGATTGTAATAATTTGTATCAGATTTGGCGATAACCCTGTGTCCTGCGGTTTGACTAAATCTCCACCGTTCAGCACCCTCAGCAGGAACCCATTTTTTATTCACAGAATCCCACTCAGCGAGTAAACGATCATTCTTATCAACTAGTACAGCATCTTCTTGATCTACAGAAAATGCCATTCTAGTTTTTGAAGGATAGTATTGTCTAGATTCAGAAACTTGAAGCTCAAAATCTGGATTCTTAGCAACATGTTGTGCTTCCAGAGGAAGTCGATCTCCAACACCTTCTATATCAAAGGTGCGCTCTTCTCCAAGGGCATCCATATATTCATCTGCACTCCCTTTCCACGGATCCTCTGGGGGTAATTCTGATTGGAAACTATTCGTATTTGGATTAAGATAATCACTCCCACCCCTAGAAACAACTCGATACCCAAGTTTTTCACTGAATCTCCATCGTTCAGCACCCCTAGCAGGGTTCCATTTATTGCCGACCTTATCCCATGTGGCAAGTAAACGATCATCCGAATCAACCAACACATTTACTTTACCAATAGTGCTATATTTCAGAGTAGGCAAAGAATCTTCAATTCCAGAATTTACCAAAGAACTCTCAGGAAGTGTTTCTACTTGAAGTTCAAAATTGGAATCAAGAGAAGTTCGGTCTGTTAAATTTTGTAAATCCATCGAACCTTTTAGCTCATAGCTGGAAATATTGCTATCGCCTAAATAATCCGTTTCTGACCCCTGCCACCTTGTATTCATCCATGCTCTATTGGGTGAGGCAGATTGGTAAAATTTATACCCTAAATAGGCGCCACCACCTACTACGGCACCCGCACCAATTGTCATGCCACTAATGGCTAAGGGGCTTGTCCATGCATTGGTTTCTGCGTTAATGTCTTGGACACATGATCCGCTAAAGCGATTTTGAGCATTGGGAGTGGAGGTAAAATCAGCGTCACCAGAATATCCAACCTGACATTCACATGTATTTTTTTCAGTGTGTATTGAGTGAGCAATCCAGATTAATTTATTGCTTGATTTATTACTTAAGCATTGTTCAAGACTAAATACATTGAAACTACTAAAAATTAACACACTGAATAAAAAAGGTTTTATAATTGGCTGCATTTTATTCTTAAAATTAGGTTAATACTTAAAGAGGGCACTATTATAGAGCAAATCACTACTTCGGTTCAAAGGATTAAGAATTAGTTAATAGGTGAATTTTATTTTTAATTCAAGCAAAATTTGCCCATTCAAGAGGAGTGAAATTTATATAATTTAGAGACTTTTGTATAAAATATGAATAATCATCAAGAATCCACTTTCCCCACTTGGTAATTTTTTAAACCCAGCCTTAGCTCTGCTAAGACAAGGTTTAAGGAAATTACCAAATGGGCAAAAATTGAATTTTGCTAATCATCCATAATTTATGCAAAGGTCTCATTGTATCGGACCTACCTACAACAAGATCTAAAAACACTGTTGTCGCCAAAATCATTGGTTGCTTTTATTGGTCGCCTAGCGCTGAAAAAAAAAGCCAAGCAAAGAACCGATGACACTTTTTTGACAGCCGAGTGTACTTGCCTTGTTATGCTTAAATATCACCATCTTGCGCTAATATTAATGCCGTAATATTCATTGCCAATAAGAGGGGTAAAAGAGATTTTTTCTGATTTTTCATTGGTGTCAAAAACAGACCCTACAGATTCATACGCCATCTGCCAACCGAGTATTGCTTGGTTGGTGTAGTGGCTATTGTCGTTTACCCTTGACCATGCTGTCAGGGTAGATGTTGCATAAAGCGCATATTTGATAAATTTATTGTCATTCATTTGCGCTAAAGTTAAAAATGGAACCGCACCTACAAATGCATGTCCACTCACACCATTGTTATCGTTGAGAGGCCTCCATTTAGAGCCCCTTGATTCATTAGGCCTTGATGCCCCTGTAAGCTTTTGCATCATCCACATAGTGGGTAGGCCTACAGCGTAAGCTCTTGCTGAATTTAATCCCCAGTTACCAATTTCAGACTCTGAATTAAAGTGGTATGCACTACTTGCCAATATAGAAATAGGCAATAAATACTTTCCTTCGCCAAAAAATTTAGCGGTTTTTGAATAACTATCGGTTGCATTACTTCGCACTTCATCTTGATACCAGTCTTGGAGATTTACATCCATTTCTGAATTTGCTATAATGCCCATTGATAGAAATCCAGCGCCCATTCTCATGAGGCGTTCTTTGGCATAAAAATTACTATAATCGTTTGCTATTTTAGTGCCAATAGAGACATCATCCGATGCAGATACTTGATGAGCAGAAAACAAATTTGCGAATACACAAATAAGAATAAAAGTCTTTGTTCTGTTTTGCTTTGTTCTCATTTATACTCCTATACTATTATCATAAGGATACATTTCCTTATATTGCAACATTAAAAACAAATCCTATAAAAAACAGACAAATTTTATCTATTTTTAATTGCATTTTTATCCTAAATATTTGATTTTTAGATAAAAAAATCAACTGAAAGTAATTCAAATTTAATACCAGCAAAAAATTATAACAGAAAGCAAATCAGTTGCCTAATAAATGCGTGAAATAACCCTATTTGCCCTTAAACTTCTAAGTATATTCTCAGGGTTTGTGAATAAGTAAATACTTTAGTGGCAATGAATAATACCATTTTTAAAAAGCAAAACAAACAATCTAACACCCATCCTCATCCCAAGTATTAACAGTAAAAATACCCAAGCTGTCAATAAGTAGCACAGGTATTTTTACCACCAATACTTGGGTGATTATAAGCACTATATTATTCATTTTATTTTTGAAAATTGAATAAAAGGCCTCTATTAATAGGTTAAAATACCCGCTTTGAAAATTAATGAAATACCGTTGTAGGTTTTAAGAAATGAATAAGATTATTTACATAGCGTTAGTTGTACTTTTTTTATATGGATGCACGACAACTTCAGAGACGCAAAAAGTATATCCAAATAGTGAGAAGTTGTTTCATCAAGTTGAAAAGTATAAATCAGTTGAAGATTATAATAATGCTTGTTTGATGCTTAATCAAATTAAAAATAGGCATAAAAACTTATTAGATAAAAAGGAATCAAAAGCGCAGCACGACTTAGCGCAAAAAGACTATAAGAGATTTGGTTGTGATTTGCGTAATCTTATCAAAATTCCAGGAAAATGGGAAGATAGGGTGGTTAAATTGCAATCAAAAGAGATAAAAAACAATCGTTTTTTTGTCTTTTCTAACCAAGTATTTACGAATGACACACAGGAATATATAGATAAAAACCATAGCGTATTTATACATGTATTCACCCCTCCTCTGGATTTGTTTAACGATGAGCAGTTAAAGCCAAAAATATTTTTTACGCATCACAACTATATTACCAACAGAAATTCTCAATATAAATCATATCAAGTGCTTGAAGATTCAGAGTTAAAAATGGCACTTAATGAAAACAAAAGGCCTATGGAAAGAAAAGGGCTGTATCGAAAAAATAGTTATTATGGCGTAGGGATAAAAGGTAAGGATGTTTTCTACATGAAGTTTTTATCATTAAAGTGTGAGAAAGGCCACATTAACTGCCTTGTTAAATATAAAGTTTATAATTACCGTGCAAAAACTTTCAAAGAGTTACGGAACGCCTACAAGAAAAATATTGGAAATTATAAATTCAAAGGATTTAGCAAGTAATAAAGTAAAGGGCGTTATCGCCATTTAGTCCAATACTTTCTCATAAACGCACTTATCAAATCTTTAAAGTCTGAAATAAACTTCGCTGATTGCAAATGACATAAGCGCCTTGCTTTTTGCTTTGTTTAAAATGATAGCGAACGACAAAAAGCGTTAATCCTGCGCCAATCTGCTTTTTTCCATCAACTAATGTGTGATACTGTTTCTAACAGTAACATCTCTGTATTAGTAGTAATTGGTCGTGAGTCTAGCACTGAAAAAAATTCAAAATGACAAACTTAGAAGGCAAAGCCTTCAGGGCTTGGATTTTGTTTTGGGCTTTAATTTGTTGGTGTTTTTCTAGTTTAACAATAGTAATCGTTTTCTAATTCGTTTTTTGAATTGTGAACATTTTGTGATACTTTGTGATAGAATGTTGTTTTATTTTGTAAAATAAGATTGATTATGACTATAAAAACAACAAAAAATAACGATGCACTTGATGAATTGCTAGCAATGGTATTGGGAAAAATAGCAGCCACCCCCGGTAATATATTATCTGCTATCGTAAAAATAGCAAAACACAAAGGCAGTCTTCGTCCTGAAAAAATAGAAGTGAATCAACTGCTGAAAGAAGAGCGTGGCTTGGAAATCACTGATACTAATTTTAGGAAGAATTTACAGAAGATTAACGAGGCATTTAAAGAAGTTGCCAATACACAAACTCCCGCTTCTATTAAAAGTAGAGGTGCGGTTTTAGAAATTGATTTAGGGGATTTTATCGATACCCAAGTTTCTAGAAACATTGAAAGACCATCAAAATCTATCATACCTAGTGAAAGCAATATTCCGCCACAAGTGATTTCTGGCAAAAGGACTGTGTCAATATTTATTAGTCATGCATGGGAAAATGATCCAATATTAGATGAAGTTACCAGGGAATTTCATCAAAAATTAAAAAATAAATTAGAGAATTTGCCAGAATCTTGGCGAGATAAGTATCAATTTAAATTATGGATTGATTTTGAAAATATAAAAGCAGTTGCGGCACCAAATAACAATCTTAAAAGGCAATTCGTGTGTAAAGCACAGGAGGCAGAATTTGGCATTATGTTGTTTTCCGATAAATGGTTTTGTAGTAAAGACTGTCAACTAGAGGCCAGTAAGTTTTATGATAAAAATGGCGAAATTTTAGCGGATAAATTGGTTATACAAATCGCATTAAACCGTAACATTGATAAAAAATATAAAAAGCATCCTATTTTGCCGAAACTTTACGGCAAGTATAAAACTTTACCATCTCTTTTAAAGTCGGATAACTGTAACGATATAACTGACTTCTTTGATAATATTCGAGATGAAATTTGTTGTTCACTTGACAAGCAAACCCCACCAGAACCATCAAAAAACACAATTAAAGAGCGCCTTAAATATAACGATCAATATTGCCATATCGATAAAGTTACAAATAAAGGCACAGAAAGCAACAACAGCAATGAAAAATTTGAAGTCATTCCAAAATTAATACAATGGGCAAAATTTGATGACCCAGAAAAGCCTATCGTAACGGCTTTATTGGGAGATTTTGGTGCGGGCAAGACCACTACCTGTCAAATGCTGACTCAAGAACTTTGGAAGCAACACGCACAAGATGCCAATAATCCTGCCCCTATTTATTTTGATTTACGCAATTTGATTACTTTTTTTGCTGACCAAAACAATGTGGATACTTCGGTAGAGACTTTATTGGAAAAATTGATTGCGGTAACAGGTGCTCAAAAAATCACAGGTATAGAGGTTATAGACTATTTAAAAGACCGCAATACACTGATAATTTTTGATGGATTGGATGAAATTGGTAACAGTTTGGGTGAGGCAAAATTAGCAGAAATTTATCGCAAATTGTTGTCCATCATTCCTGAAAAACATTGGCAACAGCAACCATCAGATAAAGATGCAGAGGTAATCATTACTAAAATTCTTGTTACTTGTCGCACGCATTTTTGGCGTGATAACCTTCAACAACAAAGTGTTTTAAGCGCTCAAGGGCGCTCAAAACTCAATCAAGATAGCCCACAATCCAAGGTCAAGGTGTTTTATTTAGCACCTTTTGATAAAGAGCAAATTGAAGAATTTTTGCGCAAAAAACTACCAGAACAGGAATTAAAATCTGCTTTACAATTTATCAACAATGCCCACGATTTATCTGATATTGCTAAAAAACCTTTAATGCTCAACTTTATTTTTGAACAACTGTCAACTTTACTCCAAGCATACCAATCTGGAAAAATTATTAATGTGGCAACAATTTACCACTTGTTGTTTGCTAAAACCTTAGATCGGGACGAGGGTAAAAATCTGAAAATTATGCCACGAAGCAAAGACAGGATGTTACAAAAACTTGCTTTATATTTATGGCAAGAGCAAAGCAAAAGTCTATCTACTAACGATTTATACGATTGGTTTGATGACTATCTACTCACCGTCAATGATTTAATTATCAACACCCAAGAAGACAGAAATCTATTGTTTACTGAATTACACAATGCCAGTCTTCTGGTCAGAGACGACAGTCATTATCGTTTTTCCCACACTTCATTTTTTGAATATTTTCAAGCACGAAATATTTTTGAAACCCTGTTAAAAACAGACAACAGTTTGGCAGATTTGCCAATTGACAAGCCTATTTCAGCGGAATCGTTAGATTTTGTGCATCAGATTTATGCGGATAGCGGCAACAGCAAGCAAGAAAAATTACAACAAAGTTTAAGCCGTTATTTAACTTACGATGCAAATACAGACAAGCAAGCAAGCAAAGTTTTACGGACATTTTTGGCAAAACTGTTGCTACAAGGGCAATCCTCACCTGCTCCAATACCATTTCCAAAACAAGTTGATTTTAGTTATTTAGACTTGCCCAATCTTGCTTTTATTGGCAGTGAGAAAACCCCTTTAGATTTGCAAAATGCCCATTTTGAACACAGTGATTTGTCAAATACCACCTTCACTTCAGTGTTATTGAATAATGCCGTTTTTACCAACAGCCGTTTAGATTATTGTAAATTTGATTCGTGTTACTTAATAAACAGTTGTTTTGTTAATCAAGATATTGATCAATGCCAGTTAACAGGGGCAAAGTTTCATCAATGTGTTTTAACAGGGGCAAAGTTGGGTCAGGTTGATGATTCTTGTTTTTTTATAGACTCATTAGATGAGCCCGCTAAACAGCGCAGTATAGTGGCTGATAAATTGACAATGAGTTTAGAAGGCAACAGTCAAATCAACTCAGTTGTCATTAGCACCGACAATCGCTTTATTGTCAGTGCTGGCGATGATGGATCCGTATGCCTTTGGGACAGAAAAACCCAGCAATCTATCGGCTCACCTTTACAAGGACACAGTGGCAGGGTTCACTCAGTTGCCATTAGCGCTGATAATCGCTTTATTGTCAGTGCTGGCGATGATGAAACCGTGCTCCTTTGGGACAGAAAAACCCAGCAACCTATCGGCTCACCTTTACAAGGGCACAGTGATATAGTTAACTCAGTTGCTATTAGCATTGATAATCGTTTTATTGTTAGTGCTAGCAGTGATGGATCCGTGCGCCTTTGGGATAGAAAAACCCAACAGCCTATTGGTTCGCCTTTACAAGGATGCAGTGGCTTCGTACATTCAGTTGCCATTAGTACCGACAATCGTTTTATTGTCAGCGCTAGCGGCGATGGATCCGTTCTCCTTTGGGACAGAAAAACCCAGCAGCCTATCGGATTGCCTTTACAAGGACACAGTGGCTCGGTTTACTCAGTTGCCATTAGTACTGATAATCGCTTTATTGTCAGTGCTGGCTATGATAAAACCGTGCGCCTTTGGGATAGAAAAACCCAGCAGCCTATTGGATCGCCTTTACAAGGGCACAGTGGTATGGTTTACTCAGTTGCCATTAGCGCTGATAATCGTTTTATCGCCAGTGCTAGCGATGATAAAACTGTGCGCCTTTGGGATAGAAAAACCCAACAGCCTATCGGCTCGCTTTTACAAGAGCACGGTGGCTCGGTTTACTCAGTTGCCATTAGTGCCGATAATCGTTTTATTGCTAGTGCTAGATTTGATGGATCTGTACGCCTTTGGGACAGAAAAACTCAAAAACCTATTGGCTCACCTTTGAAAGGGCACAATGGCTTTATTCTCTCAGTTGCCATTAGTGCCGATAATCGTTTTATTGTCAGCACTAGCGATAAAACTGTACGCCTTTGGGACAGAAAAACCCAGCAGCCCATCGGCTCGCCCTTACAAGGGCATAGTGACTTGATTCGCTCAGTTGCCATTAGCACCGATAATCGTTTTATTGTTAGTGCTGGCGATGATAAAACCGTACGCCTTTGGGACAGAAAAACCCGACAGCTCATCGGCTCGCCTTTACAAAAACACAATGATCGAGTTTTTTCAGTTGCCATTAGTGCCGATAATCGTTTTATTGTCAGTGCTGATATAGGTGGAACTGTACGCCTTTGGGACAGAAAAACCCAACAGCCTATCGGATCACCTTTACAAGGGCATAGTAGTTCGGGTCTTTCAGTTGCCATTAGTGCCGATAATCGTTTTATTGTCAGCGCTGGCGATGACAAAACCGTATGCCTTTGGGACAGAAAAACCCAGCAGCTCATCGGCTCGCTTTTACAAGGATATGATGATATTAACTCAGTTGCTATTAGTGCCGATAGTCGTTTTATTGTCAGTGCTGATATGGGTGGAGCTGTATGCCTTTGGGACAGAAAAACCCAGCAGCCCATCAGCTCGCCTTTACAAGGATATGATGATAACCCAGCTGCTATTAGTGCCGATAATCGTTTTATTTTCAGTGCTGATATGGGTGGAACTGTATGTTTTTGTGACAGAAAAACCCAACAGACTATTAGTTTGCCTTTACAAAAAGATGGTATCTGCATTAACTCAGTTGCTATTAGTGCCGATAGTCGTTTTATTGTCAGTGCTAGAGATGATAAAACCATACGCCTTTGGGACAGAAAAACCCAACAACCTATTGGTTCGCCTTTACAAGGACACAGTGGCATGGTTTTCTCAGTTGCTATTAGTGCCGATAGTCGTTTTATTGTCAGTGCTGGCGATGATGGATCCGTACGCCTTTGGGACAGAAAAACCCAAAAATGCCTAGGCATTCATTACGCTCTTGATAACAACAGTTCTTTTTGCACTGATGGCAATCACCAAGCCACATACTGGAACCCAAACGATTGGGACAAACTATATGCAACAGGTCAAGACGAAAATGGCGAAACAGTTATTCTATCTCCTAGCGATTTTCCTGGTTACAAATGAATAAACCTTGCTTACTGCTCAAGTGGCTCAATACTGAACGATTCCCAATCTTCGGTGTCGTAGGTGATTTGGAAGCCGTGTAATTTTTGTGAGACTTGTACTTTGGTTTCGTCGGGTAATTGCCAGACTCGATTACATTCGGTGGCGCCTTGGATGTCCATGAAATTGTTGACACGGATAACTTCTTTTTTACTGAGTTCCAGATTGGTGAAAGTGGTGATAACTTCGTTGACAAATTCGGGTTTTGCTAAGTTGTAATATCCCATTTTCTCGTATTTTCTGACTGTTTTGATACATCCTTGTATGTGTGTTTTTACTTTGTCAATGTCATAATATTCTTGAGTAACGGATTCGACGCTACCATCGTCATTAATGATAACGGTGCTTACTTCTGGGAAGGCTTTAATTTTTTCGATGCTCATGTTAGTGTTTGAAGTGACGCATGCCGGTAAATACCATGGCGATGCCGTGTTCGTTTGTTGCTTCGATGACCTCTGCATCACGCATGGAGCCACCCGGTTGGATGATGGCCTTGATGCCGGCTTTGGCGGCGGCATCGATACCGTCTCTGAAGGGGAAGAAGGCATCTGATGCCATGACTGAGCCTTCGACCACTAAGTTTTCATCAGTGGCTTTAATGCCTGCAATTTTGGCTGAATAAACGCGTGACATTTGCCCTGCGCCTACGCCAATGGTCATTTGGTTTTTGGCGTAAACAATGGCGTTGGATTTGACTGTTTTGGCGACTTTCCAGGCAAAGAGTAAGTCGTTAATTTGTGCTTCTGTTGGGGCTAAATTGCTAACGCATTGAATGTCGTTTTTGCCAATAATGCCTAAATCTTTGTCTTGTACTAGCAGTCCGCCCGTAACGCGTTTGTAGTCCAAAGAGGGTTGTGCTATGCCTAAATCACCGCATTCTAAAACACGCACATTTTGTTTGCTTGATAATATTGCTTTGGCATCATCATCAACACTGGGGGCGATGATGACTTCAACAAATTGGCGATCGATGATGTTTTGTGCGGTTTTTTTGTCTAAGTTGCGGTTAAAGGCAATGATGCCACCAAATGCTGAAGTTGGGTCGGTTTTGAAAGCGTCATTATAAGCGGCAAAAATATCATTGCGTACGGCAACGCCACAGGGGTTAGCGTGCTTAACAATCACGCAACATGGTGCATCAAAACTGCGCACACATTCTAAGGCTGCATCTGCATCTGCCATATTGTTATACGACATGGCTTTGCCTTGGCATTGTGTTGAGGAGGCGACACAGGCTTCGGTGTTGTTACTTTCTACATAAAATGCGGCATTTTGATGGGGGTTTTCTCCGTAACGCATTGATTGAACTTTGTTAAATTGGAGGTTCATGGTATTGGAAAAACCATCTTTTTCTTTGCCCAAATAGTTGGCAATAGCGCCATCATAAGCGGCAGTGTGTTCGAAGGTTTTAAGGGCTAATTGGATGCGGGTTTTTAGGGTTGTGTTGCCACTTTCGTTAATTTCATCTATGACCGTTTGATAATCTGCATTGTCAACGATGACGGTTACTGATGCGTGGTTTTTAGCACTGGATCGTAACATTGCTGGACCGCCAATATCGATATTTTCGATTGCCTCTTCTGGTGTGCAATCAGGGTTGGCAATAGTGGCTTGGAAGGGGTACAGGTTGACTATCACTAAATCAATTGGGTGAATGTCGTTTTCTGCCATTACGCCTTCATCAAGTCCACGGCGTGCGAGAATGCCGCCGTGGATTTTTGGATTTAAGGTTTTTACTCGGCCTGCCATCATTTCAGGGAAACCTGTGTAGTCGGATACTTCAATGACGGGGACTTTGTTATCGGACAGTAATTTTGCTGTGCCGCCGGTAGAGAGGATTTCAATATTTTTACTGGCTAAAAATTCAGCCAATTTAAGGATGTCAGTTTTGTCAGAAACACTGATGAGTGCGCGTTTTATCATTTATTTAAGTTTGTAGAGTTCAATTTTTTTCTTTAAAGTACCACGATTCATACCTAAAATTTTAGCGGCTTCGCTTTGATTTTGTTCAACCATATCCAAAACAAATTTAAGAGTGATGGATTCACTCTCTTGCATGACCATTTTATGCACACCAAAAGCTTGCTCGCCATTTAATTGCTTAAAGTAGCGTTTTAATTTGGTGTTAATGCAATCTGGTAAATTAGTTGGACTCATTGAGGCAATTTTTAAATTGTTGGTATTGTTCTTTAGAAGTGTCAATTTTACTAATTTTTGTCCAACAGGTTTGAGGTTTATTTTCAAAATGTTGTAAATACCAAAGAATGTGTTTTCTGGCAATGCGTACACCAAGTCCTTCGCCATAAAATTCGTGGATTTGTTGAATATGTTTGAGTGCGGTTTGTTTTTTGAGGGCAAATGAGAGGGTTTTGGGGTGTTCGTTTGTATTTAGATAATGGTTAATTTCGGCAAAAATCCATGGGTTGCCTTGTGTGGCTCTGCCGAGCATAATGCCACTTGCGCCTGTGTTGTCTAATATTTGTTTGGCTTTTTCGGCGTTGTTGATATCGCCGTTGGCAATAACAGGGATGTTGACTTGGGAGACGACTTCGGCAATGGTGTTGTATTCTGCTTCGCCATTGTATTTGTCTTCTTTGGTTCTGCCATGTATGCTGAGCATTTGGATGCCAGCGTCTTGGGCGATTTTGGCAATGGTGGGTGCATTTTTATTGGCACGATTCCAGCCTGTGCGCATTTTTAAAGTAACAGGGACATTGACACTGTTGACCACAGATTTTAAAATAGTTGCTACCAATATTTCGTCTTGCATTAAGGCTGATCCTGCGGCTTTGTTGCATACTTTTTTGGCGGGGCAGCCCATGTTAATGTCAATAATATCGGCGCCGAATTCTACTGCTTTTTGTGCGGAAATGGCTAATTCGTCCGCTTCTGAGCCGGCAATTTGAATGCTAATTGGTGCTGATTCTCCTTTAAAGTCTAAGCGATATTTGGATTTATTGGTGTTGAGTAAATGTTGTTGTATGACCACCATTTCAGAGGTGGTGAGTGCGGCACCTTGTGCTTTGCAAAGCATTCTAAAGGGCTTGTCGCTGGTGCCTGCCATAGGGGCAAGTAGCACTTGAGAGGGGAGGGTGTAAGCGCCAATTTTGATTGGCATTATTGGCTTTTGTTGATTTTATCTAGTAGGCGTTTTTGTTTGAGTTTGGATAAGTAATCGATAAATAAGATACCTTTTAGGTGGTCTAATTCATGCTGGATGCAAACTGCAAGTAAATTGCGGGCTTCCAGGGTAAATACTTTGCCGTTTTCATCTAGTGCTTCCACCACAATGTGATTAAATCGCTCAACTTCTGCATAATAACCGGGGACTGATAGGCATCCTTCGTTGTGTGTTTCTTGGCCTTCTTTTTTGGTAATTGTTGGATTGATAAAGCACAATGGATGCTTTTCGGTAAGGGGTTTGCTGTTGTCGGTATTGCGATTTTTTAATATAAATTGGTAATCTTCACCTGAATCTGGTACATCCATTACGACAATTTGTAGGTGCTGATCAACTTGCGTGGCTGCTAGACCGATACCATCTGAGGCATACATAGTTTCAAACATATTTTTTACCATTTTTTTAATGTCATTATCCACCGCCTCAACTTTGGCAGCTTTGGTTCGTAGGCGTTTGTTTGGGAATTTTAAAATAGGTAGTATCATAATGTTATAACGGTATTTTGAATGTTAGTAGAAGTGTGTGGGTAGTCTTTATTGTAATGTAAGCCACGGCTTTCTGTTCTTGAAATTGCTGATTTAACGATAATTTGCGCTGTAGCAATCAGATTTCTGAGTTCGATTAAATCGCTTGATATTAGGTAAAGATGGTAATATTCGTTGACTTCATTTTGAATTTGACTTAGGCGCATTCGTGCGGCATGTAAGCGTTTGTTACTTCGCACAATACCGACAAAGTTCCACATAATGCGCCTAACCTCGTCCCATAAGTGCGTTACCATTACTTTTTCTTGAGAGGGGCAGGCTCTGGAGGCATCCCAGTTGTCAAAATTTAGAGACGATTGCTCAAAAGTTTGTTGGTTAATGTGATTGGCACAAGCTTTGGCAAACACAATGCACTCTAGCAATGAATTACTTGCCATACGATTTGCACCATGAACGCCTGTGTGTGCGGCTTCACCAATTGCATATAAGCCCTCTATATTACTGCATGCATTAATATCAGTTTGAATACCACCACAGGTGTAATGAGCAGCAGGTACAACTGGAATAGGTTGCTTGGTAATGTCAATGCCAAAAGAGAGGCACCTTTTATCAATGGTCGGAAAGTGTGATTTTATCCAAGTTTTATCTTTAAAAGAGAGGTCTAAATAAACACAATCAAAGCCATGCGTTTTCATTTCTGAATCAATTGCTCTGGCAACAACATCTCTAGGCGCAAGTTCAAGGCGTTCATCGTATTTGTGCATAAAGGTATCGCCATTTGGCAAAATGAGTTTAGCGCCTTCGCCACGCAGCACCTCAGAGATTAAAAATGATTTTGCGTGTGGGTGATATAGGCAAGTTGGGTGGAATTGGGTAAATTCCATATTGACAATATGACAATGCGCTCGGTATGCCATGGCGATACCATCGCCAGTTGAAGTGTCTGGATTGGAGGTGTAAAGATAGACTTTAGAGGCACCACCTGTGGCAATAACGGTTTTATGTGCAACAAAACTTTCTACTTCGTTACTGGATTTGTTCAAAATATAAGCACCGTAGCAGCGTTTGTTTTTCATGAGTAAATCAATGGCAATAAACCCTTCAAAAAGGTGAATATTTTTCTTCTTTTTGACGCTATTTAGTAAATTGGTTTGGATGGATTTTCCTGTTTTATCAGCCACATGAGCAACACGCCTATTGCTATGCCCACTCTCAGTTGTCAAATGATAGCGTCCTTTTTCTTGAGTAAATAACACGCCTGATTTTTCTAAAGATTGAATCGCAGTGGGCGCTTGTTCAACCATAAAGCGAATTGCTTTTTCATCGCCCAAGTGATTGCCTGTTAAAAGCGTGTCATTAATGTGTGATTGGAAATTATCTTGTGTGTCAAGTACCGCTGAAATACCACCTTGTGCATAATAAGAACTGCCCTCCAAAAGTTTGTCTTTGGCGATCAGTGCGACAGACAACTTATCGGATAGTTGTAGGGCGTTCATTAATCCTGCACTACCTGTGCCGATGATTAAAACATCAAAATAATGCTTGCTGGACATCTATTTTTTCTTATGACATCTAAAAAATTGTGTAATTTTACAAAAAATTCTATAATGCCAAGGTTTGGAAATACATGCAGAAAACCATTCTAAATTTTCAAATAAACAGTGGTTTTTTAATTGTTCTCTAATTTTTTCAATATAAGGCTTTGAGTATTCAAATGTGTGAATAATTTGTTGTTTTCTAGATAGATACATAGTGCACCTATCGTAAATGCCAATGCGAACGCCGATTGAAATTGATTCAAAATAATTAAGAATGGGGTCTATTTGGTCTTGTAAATTTTTATATTCTTCAGAGGTTGCAATTAAAGTAACGCTTTTATTGTTGTCAAAATGGTAATCACGCAGGAATTTTGCACTTTTAATTAATCGTCTATTGGAAGAAAGTTTGTCTAAAAATTCTAATGATGCTTTTTGTCTAGCGGTTTTTCTTTGTGAATAAATAGCAACAACAGAAACAGCAATAATTAGAAAGCCAGCAACTGATGTGCTGGCTCCCGAATAAAAAAAGTTTTGAATGGCATTAATATCCATCAGTTCCTTCTAATAAAAACATATTGTTCTCCTTTCTCCATAGTACAGGGCATTATTTTAACCTTTTTTTAGTACATAATGATATTTTTGCCTGTTTTTTGTTGTGTTAAATTTTCGGCTTCACCATCAAAATCAACTTTGGCAGCAAGGTTAAGTTAGCAAGTAATGCACTAATCATTGCAATGGCAGTGAATACACCAAAATAGATACTGGGAATAAAGTTAGATAAAGCGAGAATTAAGAAGCCTAAGGTAACGGTAATCGAAGTATAAAACATCGCCAAACCAATGGAATTGTGCGAGCGATACATGGTGGCCAAATAATCATGGTCTTTGGCAAATTCAGCTTTAAAACGATGGATATAATGAATCGCATTGTCAACACCGATACCAATTGCAATCGCCGAAATGGTAATGGTCATTAAATCTAGCGGAATATTCATTAACCCCATAATGCCGAGAATAAAAATCGATGGCAAGATGTTGGGAATAAGTGCCAAAATTGACAAACTAAAGGACTTAAAAATAAACAAAAACATCAAGAAAATCATTGCAAATACCACCACAATGGTTTTGATTTGCGAGGCAAACAAACTTTGCAACATATTGTTATATAGCACCAGCATCCCCGTGGTGTGAAAACTGCCTTCTTGAAAACCAATGTCTTTGCTAATGTAAGTTTCAATTTTTTCAATCAGTGCTGCGCGTTTAAGGTTTTTATTGGTTTCACGAATGCGAATGACCATGCGTATTTGACCATTGTCTTCTGATAAATAAGGGTCTAATACATAGGCTTTAGCGCTATCTGGAATCTGGGTTTTAATGACATTTAAAAGGAAACCATTCGGCGCTTGATTGCCATTGGCTTGCGTTAATATCTGCATTAGCGTGTCAATTGAAAGCACTTTTCCAGTTTCATCTAAAGCGTTTAAATATTGGTGAATTTTGTGCATATCAGCACGCAGATCTTCGTCATACCAGTAATCTTCAGCCAGCCCATCAAATATAATTTCTAGTGGAATGGTGCCACCGAGTTTTTTATCAATAAGGGTTAAGCCTTGGTTGATTTCGGTGTTTTCTTTAAAATAGTCAATAAAGCGATTTTCAACGCTGAGTTTATTGATGCCTACTGCCGAAGCCCCGATAAACAGTATTAAAACCACCAGCAAATGATTGCCAAATTTTTCAGTAAACTTTGCCAAGCCATGAGTAAAGCCCAATTCAGTTTTAAATTGTGGAATCTTTGGTTTGGGTAAAAAACTCATTATCATTGGAAAAGCAACAAATGAGAGTATTAATGCAATAGTCACCCCAATTGACATCATCCAGCCAAAGTCAATCACAGGCCTGATACCGCTAATCAGCAATGACCCAAAGGCAACAATAGTGGTGAGCGTGGTGAACAAACAAGGCTTGAGCATTTGCTCTAATGTATTTTGAATCAATGTTCGGTATGCCAAGTCGGGGTTATTTTGTGCCAATTCTCGATAACGCACCACCAAGTGGATCATTACCGATAGCGTCATTACCAGCAACAGTGAAAAGAAATTACTTGAAATAATGGTCACTTTCCAGCCCAAAAATCCCAGTACACCCGTCATCATCAACGCACCTGTGATGCTAATGCCAATAGGCATCAACACCCAACGAATACCCTTAAAAATAATCGCTAAAATCAGTGTCATTAACCCGATTACCGCCAAACTAAAGATAATTAAATCACTGCTAATGTAGCCAATAATATCCGTGGTAATCATCGGCAGCCCACCTAAAAATAGACTGGCATTGTCACGGTATTTGTCAATCGTTGTGCGAATTTGCGCAATGGTTTTGTCTTGTAGGGCGTTTTGTGTTGTTGTGTCTTTTAACACTTGTTTTTCGATGGCACTGAGTTTGGCTAATGCTTCTTTAGAAAGTTCATTATTTGCTTTTTTGACTCGCATTGTATTGCGTTTTTGACGACGATTTTCAAAGGTCTTATTGCCTTTTAATGCCACAAGAATTGCACTGGTTTTACCATCTTTGCTCACCAAATTATCTGCATACAATGGTGATGATTTAAATTCTTCATTGGCAAGCACAAGGTCAGCATTACCATTGTCAATAGAAATATCTTTAGCAGCCAAGTCAATGAGTGACAATGGCGGCGATTGAAACAAAGGCACATCTAAAATAGTAGTAACCGATTTCACTTGGTCAATGGCTTGCAAATCTCGTCTAAAATTCGCCAAATGGTTGATTTGTGCTGGGGCAAGTAGATTGTCTTTAACTTGGTAACTAATGACCAGATAATCATCAGAGCCATAATTTTTCTTAATACTTTGGTAGTAATGCAGATTGTTGTCACCCTCTAAAACCAATGAATCCGATGAAGCATCCAGTTGAAAATGAGGGATTTGCGCAATAAAAAAACCAATGACAAGAAGTAATAGCGCAATACTCACGCCAGATTTATTCAAAACAGAATCATATAAGCGCTTCATAATTTAAAATTTGAAACTTGCCGCTGTTTCCAGCCCTTGCATAGTATTTAAGTGCGTCTCAAACAGCGCTTTGGTTTCCCATTCATTCTCACTAATACGGGTAATGAGTTTTGCGCTCATTGCATTGCCAGAGCCTTCCACCATAAAAATACGACCACCCACATTCAGTAAGTGAAAATAATGCTTTGTAATTTTTGGCACTGCACTACTTACAATTACCACATCAAAAAAATCATTAGATTGCCACCCCTGAGAAGCATCACCTACTTCAAGTTGAACATTGTCAACATTCAACATGTTAAGTTTTTCTTGTGCATTGCCACTCAGTTCTTCGTCAATTTCGATGCTGGTAATGGATTTACAAAGTTTTGCAATCACCGCCGTTAAATAGCCACTGCCTGTGCCTACTTCTAAAACCGTCTCATTTTGTTGGATATTAAGCGCATCAAGCAATCGCCCCTCAATTTTAGGACTAAACATCTTGGCTTTATCACTTAGTGGAATCTCAATATCTGCAAATGCTAAATTTTTATATGCCTCAGGCACAAAAGCCTCTCTGGGAGTGTTTTTTAGCGCATTATTGGCAATATAATTCAAGCCACCCCAAGGGCGAATTTGTGAATCAATGGCATTTTGTCTTGCTTGTTGTATATCAGTCATATTGATTTTCTTCTATAAAAGATAAGGGTAATTTTAATATACTTTCAGGGGCTTACTGCACTAATCTAATACGCAAAAATACAGGGTATTTTGGTTTGCCCTTTTTCGTTAAGCCAAAATATTTAAAAGTAATCGTGGTGCCAATAGGCGGTGGATTCTCACGCTGAATATCTTTAAATCCAGAGCCAATTTTTACCAACATCCCCCCTTTAGTTTTGCACAATAATGCCCCCATTTTTCCTATATATTTCCCTTTACCCGGCAAAATCTTTTTTATTACACACTCCGTATCCAGGTATTGCTTTACCTTTAGCGCCGAACTTAATCGCCCTGTTTGATACGCCGTATTCGGGTTTCTCACCACCACACCCTCGCCACCTTGGCGCACAATATCTTGTAGAAATTGTTTCACTTGTTGCTGTCGATTAATTGGATATTGTTTGATAATTTTAATCGGACTGCCCACCTGCGTTTTTAAATAATCACGCAAAACCGCCAACCTATCCAACAATCCACCTTGTTGCTCTGGCACTTCAAAAATCTGATGGGTAATTTTATGCCACCGTTTATCAGGACTTTTACGCCTCACAATACTACTAATCTCTTCAAAATCCGCTCGCCTCGTCCACAATTCCCCATCAATCGCAAATGGTGGATAATTCTTAATAAACCAATCAGGTGCCATAATTTTTTTTCCACCCCGAGTTAGCAATTGTTTCCCATCCCAAAACCCCCGAATGCCATCTAATTTCTCACTCATCACCCAACCCACCACAGATTTCGTCTCATCATAAGTTTTCAATAAAAACAAATCAGGCTTATCCGCCGCTAACAACAAACTGGGCAAACATAATAAAAATAATATTTTGAGGATTGTTTTCATATTACAAGGTCTCTATAAAGCTAATGTTTTAAACGGTATTTTTGCGTCGGACTGTTTGGACTATTCGGCTGAGTCATTGTCACTAAATTTGCCGAGATAGCAGGCAATAAATATTTTTGACGAAAATTTCGCGCATCTTTTAACCCCAGAGCCAACATCAATTCTTCTTTATTCATCTCACCATTTATAATGGAAATGAGTTGTTTTACTTGGGGGGTTACTTGAGGGGTTACTTGGGGGGTGCAACCCTCTAAAATTATTTGCAACATAAACTCAATAAAAGGTGAGCAATCTGTTCTAGCCGTACTTTTTTGTAACGCCAAATAATAATCTTGTTGATGTAAATAAATCAAACTCTCCACGGGCAAATTACTAAAAATAGGCTTCCACTGACTCAAAATCAAAGTCTGCCACAACCGCCCCATTCTACCATTACCGTCCACAAACGGATGAATAAATTCAAATTCATAATGAAACACACAACTGCGAATCAATGGATGTTCATCAGAATTTTCCAACCAATCCAATAAAATTGCCTTGGTAATGTTATTTTACTTGACAAAAATTGTTTACATAATTGTCTGATAATGTATAGTCAATATAATCATCAACAATGTCATTTATTAAATCTTCTTCGTGCATTATAATTCTATGTTTTAACATATTTATCCATTTTTCTATATCTTCTGTTGAGCGTAATTTTTTTAAAAAAACAAATTCATAGTTTTCAGCGTAAGTAATTATAGAATCATTAAAACTATCACCATAAGAAACCTCTTTGGCATTTAATATCCCAACAAATATTTTTAATTTTTCCTCAAAGTTTAACACTCTATATCGTCAATTAAATGATATTCTTTGACGGATTGAGACCGGGCAATTTTTTCATTAAAAGATAAATTTTTAATAGGATTTTTGATTGTGCAAATTTTTGGAATTTGATCAAGGTTTGTTACAATATTCATAATATAGTCCTCCTCGTATTCTTGTGCTTTTTTGTATTCTTTTTCTGTCAATCTAAACTTCCCTTTGGACTCCCTAATTAAGACCCCTGCATTAAACTAAAAAACCCAACAAAAAATCACAAATCAACCCTCAAAACCTTATGCAAACATTAGCATTTATGATAAAATACTATAATTATCAGATACTTACAAAAAAATGCGAGTTAAAACCACTCAAGAACAAACCTTTGCTGATAGTTTTATCAACATACCAAACTCCCAACTAGACATCATTAACAAAGTTATCGATTGGGAAGTTATAGCCAAAGATCTGTCTCATATTAAAGTTGACTATTCTGCTGTTAGTCTGTTTAAAGCGCTATTAATAGGCACATGGCACAATCTCTCTGATGAGAAGTTGGCTGATAGTCTTAGTAGAGATTTAGTCTTTATTAACTTTTGCAACTTTAGCCTAAGTGGCAACAAACCTGATGCTACAACCATTGGCAGATTTAGAACCAAACTAATCAAACAAAATCTATTTGATAGACTTTTGAGTAGCATCAATCTTATGCTTGAGAATAATCAACTCAAACTCTCTAATGGCAAACATGTTGCCATGGATGCAACCTTAATTCAAAGTGCTAGACGCACTAAGAAGATTATTACAACACACAAAACTGGTGAGGTTTATGAGATTGATAGTAACCCAATTCAATATTCAGATGATAAAGATGCAAGATGGACATTTAAGGCGGGAAAATACACTTATGGATATTCATCAGTAGTAACAACTGATGCCAATGGATTAATTAACAAAGCCACTACGCACCCTGCTAATGATAGTGAAATGACTCATTTTGAAGAAAATGTTAAACAGGCAGGCAATCAAAAAGGCGTAAGAGTTTTATACGACAAAGGAGCAGCCTCTCAAGCTAATAGTGAAGCACTTAAAGCACAAAAGTTAAGAGATGGTATTATGCGCAAAAAACCCAAAGGCAAGCAAATGAGTCATTGGAATAAATTACGCAATAAAGCAATCAGCAAAAGAAGGTTTGTGGTTGAACGCACCTTTGGTACGCTCAAACGCACTTATGGTTTGGCAAGAAGTCGTTATATTGGTTTAGAGAAAGTTGCCAGCGAAGTTAATCTTAAAGCTATTGCTTATAATCTAGTTAGAGCGGCGAATGTTTATATTAACAAGGGATTAAATACAACCTAGGGATTATTGTGTCTTTTTTTGTGGAAACAGTACAAAAAAGAGTAAAAAATGAGCGATTTATAGTTGATATTGATGATTTTTTTAATGAAAGCTGGGTTTTATATATTTTTTGACTTTGAAAAGTCAAAAATTGAGGGTTTTGGGTTTTGATGGTCGGTTTTAGGGTGCTATGCAGGGGTCTTTAATTCCTTTGATTTCGGCTAAATATGAATGTTTATTGGTGCTAATTTGAAAGTCGTAGCCATCGCCATATAGCCTAGCATCTTCTAATGAGCCACCTTTAAAGATGTTAATTGAGTTATAACTATTCATAAAGAATAATTCTGCTTTTAATCCAGTTTCTTGTAGTTTTTTAAATCTACTTATAATAATGGGTTTTTCTTGGTGAGCAATATTTTTCATATTAAAATTATCTTTTAAATGTATTTTGACTATATTGGCATACCCCTCAACATTTTCATTGCCAAACAAATGATCAATTAATTCTTTTCTGTGAATATAAGCATCTCCTTTTTGCCACCAACCTTTTCTGCCATTATTTGGAAAAAAAGGATCAAATAAATCCACTCTATTTTTAACGGTACTTATTGTTTCTGCAACTCCATTATCTACACAAAATTGATAAAAACTGTTTTTAGTTGTAAGTTTAAACTGCTTTATGAAGTCATCATTAAATTTAGATATGCCGTATCCTATTAAATTTAATATTTCATAATTTTTGTGTTTATTTTTTATCATTGGATTACCTTTTTGAATAATATTGCATTAGTTTACACCTGTATTTTTCTGTTCCATTTGTTTTTGGATTCTTGACTGTTTATATTTATGTAAAGGTTTCAGTTTGGTTGTTTTTATCTCTTCTTAGGAGGAAGGAGGTCGGTGATGGTGCCTTCTGCCATTTCGACGGCGAAGGCGGTGGTTTCGCTGAGGGTTGGGTGGGCGTGGATGGTGAGGGCGATGTCGGACATATCGCAGCCCATTTCGATGGCGAGGGTGGGTTCGGCGATGAGTTCGCCGGCGTTGGTGCCGCAGATGCCCATGCCTAATAGGCGGTGTGTGTGTTTGTCGAATAGGGCTTTTGATATGCCTTCAGATCTGCCGATGCTGAGGCTTCTGCCGGAGGCTGCCCAGGGGAATTTGCCGACTTCGTATTGGATGCCTGAGGCTTTGAGTTCTTTTTCGGTTTTTCCTGTCCATGCGACTTCTGGGTCGGTGTAGGCGACTGATGGGATGGTGAGGGCGTCGAAGCCTGATTTGTGTCCGCAGATGACTTCGGCGGCGACTTTGGCTTCGTGGACTGCTTTGTGGGCGAGCATGGGTTGTCCGACGATGTCGCCGATGGCGTAGATGTTGGGGATGTTGGTTTTCATTTGTTTGTCAACTTTGATAAAGCCCCAGTCGTCAACGCTTACTGCTGCTTTTTCGCAGTCAATGAGTTTGCCGTTAGGTGAGCGGCCGATTGAAACGAGGACTTTGTCAAACATGTCGGATTCGGGGGCATTTTTGCCTTTGAAGCCTACTTTGATGCCGTCATTTTGTGCGTCCATGCTGGTTACTTCGGTGCTGAGGAAGATGTTGGCGTATTGTTTTTTAATGCGTTTAAATAGGGGGTTGACGATATCTTTATCTGCTGCTGCGATGAGTTGGTCTGAGCGTTCAACGACGGTGATTTCACTGCCTAGTGCTGCATATACGGTTGCCATTTCTAAGCCAATAATACCACCGCCAACAATAAGTAGGCGTTTTGGTACATTGTCTAAATCTAGTGCATCGGTTGAATCCATAACGCGGGGGTCGTCAAATGGGAAGGCGGGGATTTTGGTAACACGAGAGCCTGCGGCAATAATGGCGTGTTCAAATTCGATGATTTCGTTGCTGTCGTCAATTTTGATTTGCGTATTGGAGATAAATTTAGCATAGCCAGTGATGACTTGCACGCCCCTTGCTTTTGCTAGGGCTTTGATGCCACCTGTGAGTTTGTTGACGATGTTGTCTTTATTTTGTCGTACGCCGTCGATGTCAATTTTTGGTGCTTGAAAAGTTACGCCAAGATGTTGTGCTTCTGCGGCTTCGTTGATGATTTCAGCGGTGTGTAATAGGGCTTTTGAGGGGATGCAGCCTACATTTAGACATACGCCACCGAGGCTTTCATAGCGTTCAATCAGGACGACTTTTTTGCCTAAATCGGCTGCACGAAAGGCGGCGGTGTAGCCACCAGGACCAGAGCCGATAACAATAACTTGTGTTTTAATCATAATTTGCCTCGCTTAAGATGTTGTTAAGTTCCGCCATAAAGCGCCCCCCTTGTGCGCCGTCAATAACTCGATGGTCGTAAGACAGGGCTAAGGGTAGGGTTAATGCTGGCATGAATGTTTTGCCGTTCCAAACGGGTTTGTTGAAGGAGCGGGACACGCCTAAAATGGCAACTTCTGGTGCATTGACAATGGGTGTGAATTGTGTGCCACCGATGCCACCGAGGCTGGAGATGGTAAAACCTGCGCCTTGCATATCTTTAGGGCTGAGTTTGCCGTCGCGTGCTTTGGCAGAGGTTTGTGCTAATTCTGTGGCGAGTTCAACTAAGGATTTTTGTTCAACATCACGAATTACTGGTACGACTAAGCCATTTGGTGTGTCCATGGCAATGCCGAGATTGAAGTATTTTTTAAGAATGAGGTTTTCGTTAGATTTGTCTAATGAGGCATTAAGTCGTGGGTGATTTTTTAAGGCTTCAATGACGCCTTTCATGATGAAAACTAAGGGGGTGAGTTTAATGCCGTTGGCTTTTTGTGCTTGACGGTAGGCTTCCATTTTGTCAATATTAACTTCGTCAAATTGTGTTACATGGGGGATATTGAGCCAGCAGGCGGTTAGGTGTTTGCCTGAGAGCTTGTTGATTCTTGATAAGGCGACAGTTTCAGTATCACCGAATTTGGAGAAATCAATCACAGGGGTTGTGGGTAATGCACTACCTGTGCCACCTGAGGTGATAATTTGTTTGACATAACCTTTAAGGTCGGCGTCTGTTACTCTGTTTTTTTGGCCTGTGCCAGTAACATTGGATAAATTAACGCCCAATTCGCGCGCCAGTTTTCGAATAGAGGGTGAGGCATGAGAGTCGCCTTTGGGTGTTGTTGATATGGATTGGTCTAAGGTTTGTGGTGTTGCTGTGGTTGCCTTGGGTGCTGTTGTGGAGGTTGGTGCAGGGGTGGGAACAGTGGGAGCGGGTGTTTCTTCTTTGGGGGTGTCAATGCTTGTGCTTTCAATATTAAGGATTAAATCCCCCAGTTTGATTTTATCGCCTAATGAGACGCTGATATCAATGACTTTACCTGCAAGAGGCGTTGGGATTTCCATGGAGGCTTTGTCGCTTTCAAGGGTGATGATACTGTCGTCTGCGGACAATTCATCGCCTGCATTAACCAGTACTTCAATGATTTCAACTTCGTCAAAGTCGCCAATGTCTGGTACAACAACGGGGACGATTTGTGGTTCAGAATGTTGGATTTTGGTGTTTTGGTCGGTGTTCTGCTCAGTGTTTTGGGTGTCGTCATTTTCGCTTTTAACGCTTAAAATAATGTCACCTTGTTTGATTTTGTCACCCAGTGTTACTTTTATTTCAGTAACAATGCCAGTAAAAGGCGTTGGGATTTCCATGGAGGCTTTGTCGCTTTCTAAGGTAACAATACTGTCATCTATTTGTATTTCATCGCCAATATTTACTAAAATTTCAATAACTTCAACTTCGTCAAAGTCGCCAATATCAGGTAATTGTATGTTTTTAATCTCAGACATAGTAATGTAAAATTATATTGCATTTAAAGTGGGTAATTATCGCATAAAAAGTGGATAATATGCATCTATGCCAACAGCACTTACAATCAAAACACTTATTAAAATTTATGCCAATGATTTTCATGCCTTAAAAGGGATTGATTTATCAGTGGAGGAAGGGGATTTTTTCGCCTTATTGGGCAGTAATGGCGCGGGGAAAACGACGATTATTGGTATTATTTGCGGATTGTTGGAAAAAACCACGGGTGATATTAATGTGCTGGGTTTGAATCAGGCTGACAATGCTTATGAAATTAAGCGCTTGATTGGGTTGATGCCACAGGAATTTAACTTTAATCCGTTTGAGCCTATTGAGGAAATTTTAATGAATCAAGCGGGTTATCATGGTATTACTCGAACTTGTGCTAAAGCGTATGCTGAAGTTTTGCTAAAACGCATGGAACTTTGGGACAAGCGTTTTGATATGGCTAAATCTTTGTCTGGCGGTATGAAAAGGCGTTTAATGTTGGCAAGGGCGCTTATTCACAAACCTAAAATTTTAATTTTAGATGAGCCTAGTGCGGGTGTTGATGTGGAAATTCGTCGTTCAATGTGGGGTTTTTTAAAAGAGTTGAATGCAGAAGGGGTGACCATTATTCTTACCACGCATTATTTAGAAGAGGCGGAGTCTTTGTGTCGCAATATTGCTATTGTGGACAAGGGAAAAGTGATTGAACAAACCAGTATGAAGCAATTACTTGCTAGGGTTTCGCAACAAACTTTGATTTTAGAAAGTGGTGAAAAATTACCCGAAATTCCTACTAAATTAGGATTTTTACTGACAAAATTAGACGATTATTCATTGGAAGTGGTATTGGAATCTGGCACAAGCATTACCCGAGCATTGCAAATTCTTAGCGAACATAATATTAATATTAACCATGTTAGGAATGCGCAAAACCGTTTAGAAACTTTATTCTTAAATTTGACTTCGGGTAACTAATTATGTGGATTCAATACAAAACTATTGTTATTAAGGAAATCTTGCGATTTTCTCGTATTTGGGTGCAAACAATCTTTCCACCTATTATTACCACTTCACTTTATTTGTTAATTTTTGGTGGTTTGATGGGGGAGCGTATTGGCGATATGCAAGGGGTGGATTATATTCATTTTATTATTCCAGGTATTATATTAATGACGGTGATTCAGAATTCTTATGCCAATACCGTTGCGTCATTTTTTCTGGCAAAATTTAATCACAGTATTGAGGAATTATTGGTTTCCCCTGTTTCTTATTGGGTGATTTTATTGGGCTATATTTCTGGCGGTGTGGCTCGTGGTTTGGCGGTCGGGTCGGGTGTTTTTATTGCGGTTTCTTTTTTTGTGGATTTGCAGATTTATAGTGCTTTTATTGTCTTTGTTATCTTTTTCTTGACCGCTGTATTGTTCTCTTTGGCAGGGTTTATTAATGCTGTCTTTGCTCAGTCGTTTGATGATATTTCAATCGTACCAACTTTTATATTGATGCCTATGATTTATTTGGGTGGATTGTTTTATAGTGTTGAAATTCTGCCAGAGTTTTGGCAAAGTCTCAGTAAATTTAACCCAATTTATTATATGGTAGATGGCTTTAGGATGGGATTTTTGGGCAGTTCTACCACCAATATTGTTGATTCGATATTGGTTTTGTTGGTTATGATTATTTTATTAGGTTTGCTGGCTTTTTATTTGTTAAAAAGAGGCATTAATATTAAGACTTAATGCTCCCTTCATCACCTGTTAATATTCTCTGGATATTGCTTTTATGGGTAAAGAAAATCCAAGCGCAAGTTAGAGTAATAACATAGGTGGCATTTAAATCCTTGTTGCTTAAAAAGTAAAAAATGATAGGGGTTAGTAGGGTGGCAGTTAGTGCAGATATTGAAGATATTTTTAACACTTTGGCGATAAAAATCCAAATTATCATAAAACTTAAACCCACTAAATAGTTTGTAGCAAGTAAAACACCTATGAAGGTTGATACGCCCTTTCCCCCTTTAAAGCCAAAGAAAATGGGGTACACATGACCCAAGAATGCTGCCAAAGCAACCAGTGTCATCGTCAGTAAATCACCCCCCATGGCTTGTGCAATCAATACGGGAACTGCGCCTTTTATCCCATCGCCAATCAAAGTAATGACGGCGGCTTTTTTTCCACCTATTCTTAGCACATTGGTCGCACCTGGATTGTTAGAGCCTTGTGTTCTAGGGTCGGGCAGATTGAGCAGTTTGCAAACAATAATAGCGGTTGAAATTGAGCCAATTAAATAAGCAAAAGTAATTAAAATAGGTAACATAGCAATCCTTAGAAAATTTTGATAAATGTTACTATGGATATTGTATTTATTCAAGGGTTAAAAATTGATTGTGTGATTGGTATTTACGATTGGGAGCGAGAAATTCGTCAAGAGATTACACTGGATATTGAAATGTCTGCTGACATTAAGGCCGCTAGTGAGACCGACCATATCGACCAAACCCTTGATTACAAGGCTGTTTCTAAACGCCTGATTGATTTTGTTAAAACCAGTGAGTTTCAATTGGTAGAAACTTTGGCAGAGAAAATTACACAAATTATCATTCAGGAATTTGGCGTAGAGAAAGTTAAATTAACACTCAACAAAGGTGAGGCGGTAACAGGTGCTCAAGGTGTGGGCGTTATTATTGAAAGGGTAAGGGCATCACATTCCAGTCTTAAACAAGAATAAAAAATGAACGAGATACATATTAATATTGGTTCAAATCAAAATCGTAGGTACAATATTACTCAGGCGATTGAGGCGCTTAAAATGAATTTTTTCAATGTGGTGTGTTCTGATATTTTTGAGAGTGCAGCGGTTGGATTCAAGGGGATGGATTTTTATAATATGGGCGTGAATGCAGACACGGATTTAAGTATTGCTGATGTGTTAAGTGTGCTGCATACGATTGAGAATAATCAAGGTAGAGACAGATCGCAACCAAAATTTTCTTCGCGTCAAATCGACCTAGATTTAGTATTATATGACAAAGTCATTGATGAGAACAACAATCTACCTAGAAATGACATTTTAAAATACAATTTTGTTTTGTTACCATTAGCGCAACTTAGCCCGCAAAGTGTCCATCCAATTGAAAATAAAACTTATAAACAGTTATCTGCAACTGTAAAGCAGTTAAAATCGTATAACATTAAAACTTTAAAAACATCTTGAACGAAAGGAGTACCTTATGAAAACAATATTATTTACTTTATTTATCACATTCTCTAGTTTTGTATTTGCAGTCGATGACTATGACGAAGGCATTGACTACATAGCACTTAATAAACCTGTAAGCACTGTTACAGGCGACAAAGTTGAGGTGCGAGAGTTGTTTTGGTATTATTGCCCACATTGTTATAATCTTGAGCCAACTCTAAATGCGTGGGTTAAAAAATTACCTGCTAACGCACAATTTGTTCGCCAGCCAGCGATGTACTCTGATAGATGGTCAAGTGGTGCGGTCTTTTACTTTGTGCTAGAGGAATTAAACTTGTTGGACAAATTGCACGGACCATTATTTGAAGCCATCCATGCAAAGAAAGAGAAGTTTAAATCTAAAGCCAGTTTTATTGATTGGGTTGCTAGTTTTGGCGTGGATAAAGCCAAAGTAGAAAAAGCCTTCGGTTCTTTTGGTGTGCGTATTAAGACCAATAAAGCCAAGTTAAACACTAGAAAATATCACCTTAAGGGCGTGCCAGCAATTGTAGTTAATGGTAAATATTGGACCGATTCCACACATGCGGGAACCCCCGAAAGAATGTTAAAAGTCGTAGATTTCCTCATCAAAGAAGAAAGCAAAAAAGGTGCTTCTATCAAGAAAGGAAGTAAGGTAGTTCCTCTTACCAAAAAAGGAAGCAAAGTAGATTCTCTTTCTAAGAAAGTAAGTAAAGCGAACCCCCTTACTAAAGAAAAAAAGTAAACTTGAATGAAGCAGTTTTAGTTTTATCAGGACTTGATCCTTGTGGTGGCGCTGGTATTGTTGCTGATATTGAAACTATCAATCAATTTGGATTAACCCCCTTGCCGATTGTAACGACAATGACCGTGCAAAATACTCAATTTGTTGCAGAAGTTCAGCCAGTAGATGTTAAGCTGATGGTCAAACAATTTCATCATCTGCAAGCAGATATTAATTTTAAAGTTGTGAAAATCGGACTGTTAAGTTCTAGTGTGCAAATTAAAGCAATTGCCGACTTAGTAAAGGGTAAAACCATTGTGCTTGACCCAATTGTTAAAGCCAGCACCCAAGAAGTTTTGTTACAAACCCAAGTGATAAGCACGCTAAAACAAGACTTATTGCCTTTGGTGGAAATTCTCACCCCAAATATGGCAGAATTATTCACCCTATCTGGTGAAAAAGACGAACAAAAAGCCATAGAAAAACTAGCCTGTAAATGGATTCTACTCACCACCACTGATGTATCAGAATCCAGCATTGAACATCGCTTGTATCACCGTGCCAAATTAGTAAAAAGTTATACTTATGATAAATTATCAGGCAATTACCACGGCTCTGGCTGTACCCTTTCAAGTGCAATCAGCGCTTTAATCGCCTCAGGTGCTAACATTGAACTTGCTTGTAAAAACGCACTTGATTATACTTACCAAACTTTGTTAAATGCTAAGAATATCGGCAAAATGCAGTGCCACCCTAATCGCATGCCTGTGAAAAATATCAACGATAGGGAAAGTTGGGTGTAATCTACCTTGTTTAAAGATCTTATTGGGTTTTGCGAATCGTCCACACTTGACGAAAAAGTCTCTAATAATATAATTCTATTTACACTATAATGGAACTTTATTTTACATATATGCAATTTTATCTCAATTATACTTATTTATAAGCAATGAAAATAACCTCACTTTTTAACAAAAATTTTGAAAGAAAATTGGTTGCCAGATTGTCAAAAGGCAATATAAGCCTACAACACGGTCTCTATCAAACCGCCCAAGACATTACCAAAAAAGTCAAATGCTTGGAACATTATAACTTTAGTAAAAAATATACCAGTAAGGAAGTAGATGAACTCAAGATGCCATTGAATTTATTTGAACAAGCAGAAGTCAAAATAAAAAATGTTGAGCAAATCACCTCGAAAGGAGTGTTTGTTCCTTCTATTGACCATGTCAAAATTACGGCACTTAAATAAATGAATAACTTTATCAATAACTGGCTACGCCCCGACATTAAAGCAATCAACGCTTATCATGTGCCTGCATCTGAAAATATGGTGAAACTAGATGCAATGGAGTCCCCCTTTCTTTTGTCCGATGAATTAATTGAACAATATTTAGCCTATTTAGCAAATGCACAATTAAACCGTTATCCCAGTCCAAACGCCACAGAGTTACAACAAACTTTGTGTGCACTGATGGATATTCCTGCTGATTGCAGCATGTTGTTAGGCAATGGCTCAGATGAACTGATTCAATTATTGGCATTGGCGTGTGATACCAACGATACTATTTTAAGCGTTGAACCCAGTTTTGTGATGTATGAGATGATTGCAAAATTTACTCGCTTGAATTATCAAAGTGTTGATTTGAACGATGATTTTGAAATTGATTTGAACGCAATGCTATTGGCAATTGAAACCCACAAGCCAAAACTAATTTTCATCGCTTATCCAAACAACCCAACTGGCAATACATTTGACAGAACTGCCATTGAGAAAATCATCACTTCAACCCACGCTTTAGTCGTGTTAGACGAAGCCTATTATGCGCATGCCAACGACAGTTTTTTAGATGATATTAAAAAATACCCTAATTTAGTTTTACTCAGAACTGTATCAAAAATTGGCTTCGCTGGATTGCGTTTAGGCCTGCTCATCGGTGCGCAGGATACGGTAGAGCAATTAGACAAATTAAGACTGCCTTACAACATCAATACACTCACGCAAGTAAGTGCGAATTTCCTACTGCAAGAAAAAGATGAAATCAGCAAAAATGCCCAAATCATCCGCAACGAACGCACTAAATTATCAGCCGCACTTAGTGCCATTAATGCGCTGAAAGTCTATCCATCACAAGCAAACTTCATTTTATTTAAAGCACCAAATGCCAACGAACTGTTTATAACGCTCAAACAAAAAGGCATTTTAATTAAAAACCTTAGTAGCGCACCAAAACTCACCGATTGCCTGCGTGTAACCGTAGGCAGTAACGAGCAAAATCAACAATTTATCGATGTTGTAGAAGCATTTTATGGTTAATCAAAAAACCTTAGCTGACTATTGCCACCAATATTTAACAGTTGATAAATTTGATGATTACTGCCCAAACGGCTTACAAATACAAGGTAAATCTGACATTAAGAAAATCATCTCAGGCGTCAGTGCCAACCAAGCCTTGATTGACAGAGCCATTGACGAAGCAGCGGATGCACTCTTCGTTCATCACGGGTTTTTCTGGAAAAACGAGCCACCCACCCTCACTGGTATTAAGAAAAATCGCATCAAAGCCCTATTGGACAACAACATTAATCTATTTGCCTACCACTTACCACTCGATGCCCACCCCACAATCGGCAACAACGCCCAACTTGCCACTCGTTTTGACATCAAAAACCCCACCCCCATTGGCGACACTTTAGTCTGGCAAGGGGAAATCAACACCACTCTAGCCAATTTTTCCAACACCGTTAAACAAGCACTAAGCCGCACCCCATTAGTCTTCGGCAACGATGAAAAAACCCTAAAACGCATTGCATGGTGCAGCGGCGGCGCACAAACCTACATCCAACACGCCATCAATATTAACGCCGACTGCTTCCTCACTGGCGAAGTCTCCGAACAAATTCCCGCCATCGCCCTTGAAAATAACATCACCTTCATTTCCGCTGGACACCACGCCACCGAACGCTATGGCGTGCAGGCTCTCTGCCAGCATCTCGCCCAAGAATTCAACCTTGATCATCATTTTATTGATATTGATAACTCAGTATAATGTTTCAAAAATTACGGGCACTTCTTGTTACCAGTAAAAATTTATTGCTTTTAGAATTTTTTACAAGTATTGTTGTGCTGCTAACGCTCTTGTCCCAGTGCACACAAACTACAGAAAAAAATACTATTAATAATTATTATGGTGCTTCTCCAGAGCAATATGAGCAAGTATGGAATCGTCGTAAAAAAGAAGTAACAGAGAGGCTACCACAAGCAGACGATAAAGAAAAACAATTGCTGAAAGTGGAGTTAGCAAAAATACAAGTAAAGCAAAATAATTTACACCCAAGTTATGAAAAATATATTACCGAACTTAAAGAACGCATAGCAGAACTAGAGCAATTTAAATCAAGCAACCCGCAACTATTTAATAAAGCAATCGGCGCTCTAAAACAAGGAAAAAATAAAGTAGCAGATGACTTGTTTGCACAAGTAGAAAAAAATAATGTTGATACAATAAAAACAGTCGCAGAAGCCTCCTTTCAACGAGCAAATATTGCCGAAGATGAGATTCGTTATGCAGATGCTTTAGCGCATTACCAAAAAGCCTATCGCTTAACACCAAATAACACGCTTTACCTGAATAAACTGGGATTTATTTATAACATATTAGGCAAGTATAAAGAAGCTATCAAGTATTATGAGTTAGCACTAAAGAATGATTTAAAGGTCTATGGTGAAGATCATCCTAAAGTGGCAATTCGTCGCAATAATTTAGGTCTTGCATGGTATTCATTAGGCGAATATGAAAAAGCGATTAAGTATTATGAGTTAGCACTAAAGAGTGGCTTAAAGATCTACGGCGAGAAGCATCCCGATGTGGCAACTTATCGCAATAATTTAGGTAGTGTTTGGCAATCATTGGGAAAGCATAAAAAAGCAATTGAGTATTATGAGTTAGCACTAAAAAGTAATCTAAAAACCTATGGCGAAGATCATCCCGATGTGGCAATTTATCGTAATAATTTAGGTCTTGCATGGCATTCATTAGGCGAATATGAAAAAGCGATTAAGTATTATGAGTTAGCACTAAAGAGTGGCTTAAAGATCTACGGCGAGAAGCATCCTGAAGTGGCAACTTATCGCAATAATTTAGGTGGTGTTTGGCAATCATTGGGAAAGCATAAAAAAGCAATTGAGTATTATGAGTTGGCACTAAAAAGCAATCTAAAGACCTATGGCGAAGATCATCCTGATGTGGCAATTCGTCGCAATAATTTAGGCACCGCTTGGAAATCATTGGGAAAATATAAAAAAGCGATTGGATATTATGAATTAGCGTTAGTTGCATTGGAAAAAACCTTAGGGATTGAGCATCCAACTACAAAAATAGTGGCTAAAAAATTAGCAAAAGCAAAAGAGGTGTTGGCAAATAAGACGGAGTGAATTTGCCCTCAATAAACACCTGATTTCCAATTAGAAATCCCCAGTTTTTTTTTAAATTCTAAAAATTATCAGGCTACTTTTTATAAAGGATATTTATCATTGTTAGTAACGATAAAAATACCTGCATAGTGCGGTGGCATAACTCGCGAAACTTCCGAACAAATCCCTATCATTTACCCTTCAAAGATAACATTGTCTTTATTTTTTGTCACTGAATGCAGGGTTCAAGTTTTCTGTCAGCATCTTGTTTAAAAATTTAGTTCTATCCATTATTTTATTGACGCTAATAATGAAGTATAATGCTTGAAAAATTAATATAAATAGGAAAAATAATATGAAAAACAAAAGTATCGTTATTGCACTTCTAGTATTTTCTAGTTTAGTGGCATGTACACCAAAAGAAACGCATAAGGTTGTCAAGGAAACTCATGTTGACGCTTATCAACAGCCTTATAGTGGGAAGCGGGCAGATATTGCAATTGGCTCTTTTGAGAATCATTCTGATTATATGCGTGGCTTATTTACTGCCGGTTCTGATAAATTAGGCAACCAAGCAAATACAATTCTAAAAACACATTTGCAACAAAGCAGCCATTTTAATGTAATGGATCGTCAAAACATGAAGGGTAATATGCGAGAAGCAGAGTTTATGGGTACAAAACAAAATATCAAAGGTGCTCATTATATTATTACTGGCAGTGTAACAGAATTTGGTAGAAAAATAACGGGACACAGATTGCTTGGCGGCATCCTAGGTTCAGGTAAACAGCAAACCGCTTATTCAAAGGTGTCACTTAACATTGTTGATGTGCTGACTTCGCAAGTGGTTTATTCTGTACAGGGTGCAGGAGAATATACTTTAGCCCATGAAGAGTTGCTTGGTTTTGGTGGTACTTCGGGCTACGATGCAACTTTAAATGGCAAAGTGCTTAATTTGTCTATCATGGAAGCTGTTAACAATATGACCAGAGATATGCAGAATAATGTTTGGAAGGTTAAATAATAGTGACAATTAGAACTTCTTTATTTGCATTGTTAGTTAGTACACTTCTGTTAAGCAGTTGTGGTGATAAGCGCTTGTATTATTGGGGAAAATACGAAAGTATTGTGCGACAATCTTACACAGAGCCTGATGAAATGGATGTGTCCACTCAAATTTCTGAACTTGAAATTGATTTAATAGATGCCAAAGATTCTGGCAAGAAAATTGCCCCTGGATTTTATGCGCACTTAGGTATGATGTACGCTAAACAAGGAGATATAGTGAGTGCCGAAGAAATGTTTTTACAGGAAAAGGCGTTATTTCCAGAGTCAAGTGTGCTTATTGACGGCATGCTTAACCGTGTTAAGAAAAACCAAGGAAAACAATGAACAAAATATTAAAATCGGGTTTGTTAATTGCCCTTTTGTCTATTTTTGCCACTGGCTGTCAAGAGGTAAAGCCTTATGATTATACGGCATTAAAGAAAAGCAAACCTAGGTCAATCGTTGTTATACCACCAAGAAACAGTTCTATCGAGGTGAATGCACCCTATGTTTATCTATCCACGCTCACAGAACCATTGGCTGAAAAAGGTTATTATGTATTACCCGTTGCAGTTGTTGACCAATTTTTAAAAGAAAATGGCTTGCCGACACCTGCTGAAATGAACGGCATATCGCTGGAAAAAATTAGAGAGCATATGGGGGCTGATGCGGTGTTATATGTTGAAATTAAAGAATTTGGACAAAAATATTTAATCCTCTCTTCTGTGGCCACTGTAATGGCAGAACTCAAATTGGTTGATACAAGAACAGGTGAGCTGCTCTGGAGAGCCACAGCCCATGCTCAAATGGACTCTAGCAATAATAATAACTCTGGTGGACCTGTTGGTATTCTTGTTTATCTAATTAGTGCGGCTATAACTCAAGTTACAGATGACAGAACGCCTGAAGCATCAAGATTGGCAAATCATCTTGCAATCAATGCAGAGAAAATAGGACTACTTAATGGCCCGTACAAAGTGCCTGTTAAATAAGACCTTTATACAAATATAAACAACCATCAGGCATCTACCTTTTCACTTACTTGGCATTTTCCAGCGACACTTAACAAAGTCCTCCCCTAGGAGGGGTGAATCCAGTCGCAGGGAAAAGTTTGTAACCGTTTCTTTTCTGCACAAGATTTAAAGAAATCGCCAATTAAGCAAAAATTGAATTTTGCCAATCCACATTTATGCAATGGCCTTTAAATAAAATACAGTCAAGGTTTTACTGAGATTGTAAAACCTCTGTTATCCTGAAAATAGGTATAATGTATTCATTTTATTATTTTCAAATTTTGACATTATGAATAAGAAGTTTAATGTGTGTGTTGTGGGAGCAACAGGGGCGGTGGGTGAAACCATTTTGTCGATTCTAGAGCAACGGGATTTTCCGATTGATAATTTATACCCCTTGGCGAGTGCAAATTCAGCAGGCAAAAAGGTATTTTGTCAGGGCAAGAGTTGGACGGTGCAAGATTTGGCTTTGTTTGATTTTTCACAAGCACAAGTAGGTTTGTTTTCAGCAGGTGGACATATTTCTGAAAAATATGCGCCAATTGCGGCTGAAGCAGGCTGTGTGGTGGTTGACAATACAGCGCATTTTCGTCGTGATAAAGACATTCCATTGGTTGTGCCAGAGGTAAATCCACATGCGATTGCAGGCTATACACAGCGCAATATTATTGCCAATCCAAATTGCTCTACCATTCAAATGTTGGTAGCACTCAAGCCGATTTATGATGCAGTAGGAATTGAGCGCATTAATGTGGCCACTTATCAAGCGGTATCGGGCTCTGGCAAAGAGGCGATTAGTGAATTAATTGAGCAAACCACTAAATTATTAAGTGGCAATACTGAGGTTGATGTCAAGGTATATCCAAAGCAAATTGCCTTTAATGTAGTGCCACATATTGATGTGTTTCAAGACAACGGTTACACCAAAGAAGAGATGAAAATGGTGTGGGAAACACAAAAGATTTTTGAAGATGAAAACATTTTGGTTAATCCAACAGCAGTGCGTGTACCAGTAATTTATGGGCATTCTGAGGCGATTAATATTGAAACTAAGACCAAAATTACCGCCGCCGAAGCCACCAAGATTTTAGAAAAAGCCAATGGCGTAACAGTGATGGATAAGCGTGAAGATGGTGGCTATGCAACGCCATTTGTTGAGGCGACTAATCATGATGATACATTTGTAAGCCGTATTCGTGAAGATATTTCTTGCGAAAAAGGCCTTAATTTGTGGGTGGTTTCTGACAATATTCGCAAAGGTGCAGCGTTGAATACCATTCAAATTGCTGAGATTTTGATTAAAGAATATTTGTAGGTCATTTTTGTCAATGCAAAAATCACCCACTAAAAGCCTTATTGTTACCATTCTCTTGACGGTATTTTCAGCTCGAATGGGCTTATTTTATGCCAGTGTTGCTAGTGCTTTAGTGTTGTTGGTTGCCACTGTGATTGTTAGTGTTATTACTTTTGGATGGTTATTTATTCCTTATATAATTTGTATTATTTGGGTGATTATGGCAGTTAATTGTTATAATAAAGAGATAATTGAGATTGCAAAATGAATATGATTAAAGTATCTAGAAAAACCAACGAAACCGACATTGTTGTTGAATTAAATTTGTATGGCACAGGCCAAGCGAATATTGATACGGGCGTGCCGTTTTTAGACCATATGTTAGATCAAATTGCACGCCATGGCTTGATGGATTTAAATATTAAATGTGTAGGTGATACACAGATTGATGACCATCACAGTGTGGAAGATATTGGCATTACCTTGGGTCAAGCTTTTGCAAAAGCAGTGGGAGATAAGGCGGGTTTAACTCGTTATGGGCATGCTTATGTGCCACTAGATGAGGCATTGTCTCGAGTGGTATTGGATTTATCAGGTCGTCCAGGTTTGGAGCTTAATGTGAATTTTACTCGTGCATTGATTGGTTCATTTGATGTGGATTTAATATCAGAATTTTTTCAAGGTTTTGTTAATCATGCACTGATTACTTTGCACATTGACAATCTTAAAGGGGTAAATTCCCACCACCAAGCGGAGACGGTTTTTAAGGCATTTGGCAGGGCGTTGCGTATGGCAATCACAAAAGATGAGCGTCAAAAGGGCATTCCTTCAACCAAAGGTTCGCTGTAAAAAATCGTGCAAAGCATTGCAATCATTAATTACGGTATGGGCAATGTGCGCAGTGTGCAAAAAGCGCTGGCACATATTGCGCCCAATGACCAAATTTTTTTAACAGACGATGCAGCGTTAATTCGTGAGGCTGATCGTATTGTGTTTCCTGGGCAAGGGGCGATTGGCGCTTGTATGCAGGCATTGAATGAGCATAATTTGGTTGAGGTGGTTAAACAAGTGGCTTGTGAGAAGCCTTTTTTGGGTATTTGTTTGGGTTTGCAACTGTTGTTTGATCATTCGCAGGAGAATGGCGGTACTGAGGGCTTGTCTATTCTTGCAGGTGATGTTGTGCATTTTCCAAAAAATGAATTGAAAATCCCGCACATGGGCTGGAATAAGGTCAAACAAACACAAGAACATCCGTTGTGGCATAATATTGAAAACAATGCACGCTTTTATAGTGTGCACAGTTATTATGTTGAGCAGGGCGATGCATCGGTGGTTGTTGGATCAAGTGATTATGGCATTGATTTCACTTGTGCAGTTGCTAAGGATAATCTCTTTGCAGTGCAATTTCATCCCGAAAAATCTCAGCATGATGGTTTGCAATTGCTGGAAAATTTTGTCCATTGGCGAGTTTAGTAATTTTTGTAATTGTCCAATTCAATAATGAGTCGAGTTTTGTCATGCTGGGCAACCTCTAGCCAACTTCTATCTTCAAGCGCACCTGTTAATGCATATAAAAAGCATAAATGTGGCTCACCCAGTTTAATATAAGTGGCAATTGCGCCTGTTTTTTGTAAATCTGCTCGTGTGTAGATGCCAATTTTGTTTAATTGTTGTTCGGTCTTTTTACCTAAACCACGAAGTGTTGCTAATTCTCCCATAAGACTATTAAGTTATACCATTTTCAAAAAATAAACCAAACAATCTGGCACTATTTTTATTTCAAGTATGGATGCTAAATTATGCATTTTATTTTTTGAAAATAGTATTATCGTGCTTGCGTTTCCAAACAACAGATATAGGCTTGATGATTCATTGGCGTGTTGTTTTTTTGTGAGGAAAAAATCATCTCGGCAATGCAATCCATCATCTTGTGTTCAGTCTCATGCGGGTCTTTAACCGTATTTAATATTTTTTGATAATGGTCTTTAATGCCTGTTGGCTGGTTGATGGATAGTTGCTCTCTCAGTGATAAATGTAAATTTATGTGTAAAAACGGATTAACCTTGCCTTGTTCTGGAAAATAATCCGATTGGATATTGTTAATCAGAGAATGGTATTCAGGGTGCATCTCAATCACTTGTGTAAGTTGCGCTTCTAAAGGGTCAAGTACCTTTTTATCTAAGAATTTTTGCCAAGCATGGGCAAGGAATTTTCGTTGCTCTGTTCTATCTTGCGTATAAAGCACTTATAAGTTCTTCTCTTCGTATTCACACAAATCAAGCAAAATACACTCTGAACATAATGGCGAACGCGCCTTACAAGTGTAGCGACCGTGCAAAATCATCAAGTGGTGTGCGGGTACACGATACTCATCGGGAATAAATTTTACTAATTTTTTTTCTACTTCTAATACTGTTTTACCGCTGGCGATTGCTGTGCGATTGGCAACACGATAAATATGTGTATCAACAGCAATGGTAGGATGTCCGAATGCTGTATTTAAAACCACATTGGCAGTTTTGCGTCCTACACCGGGTAAGGCTTCTAATTCTTTGCGTGTTTCGGGCACTTGAGAATCGTATTTATCGATTAAAATTTTACAAGCTTGAACAATATGTTTTGCTTTTGAGTTAAACAGGCCAATTGTTTTAATGGTGTTTCTAACTGTATCTTCGCCTAATTCATAAATTGCTTCAGGTGTATTGGCAAGAGGGAATAACTCGTCAGTCACTTTGTTGACACTTTTATCGGTCGCTTGAGCCGACAGAGTTACTGCTACTAGCAACTCAAAAGCGGTTGAATAATTTAATTCTGTTGTTGGATTAGGTATCTTTTTCAATAACCTGTTAAATATCTCACTGCGTGTTTCAGCATTCATTGTTTCTTACTCGTCTTAATTGAGACAGGTATTATACCTAAATTTAGGTCAATAGTAAAACGACACTGCAACAGAATTTACACAAAGATTTTATTGTGAGACCTTTGTATAAATATAAATAATCATCAAGAATCCACTTTTTACCCACTTGGTAATTTTTTAAACCCAGCCTTAGCCCTGCTAGGACAAGGTTTAAGAAAATCACCAAGTGGGCAAAAATTGAATTTTTCTAATCATCCATATTTATACAAAGGTCTCATTGTGAATACTTAGAAAAACGATTTTGCGTATTCTTCTAGTTGTTGCCATAGTTTTTCTTTGTCAGGGTGGGTTTGACGCATGGTATTAATAGAATTAGAATATTCATCAATTGATAAATAGCCATTTTCTCCTGCTTGCACACGACCTTGCACGATTTCAAACCAATCTTCTTGCTCGTCTTGGGTCAAGGTATCGGGATAATTTCTTGCCTTGAAGTGCATCAATAATGTTGAGAGTTTTTCCTCTTTAAATCTAGGGTGAAATGTTTTTAATTGATCTGCACTAAGTGTTTGAATTTGCTCGCCAATGCGTCTATCGGCATTGTCCATAAAGCCGTCATATAAGGATTGGTCAACATCAGCGGTTGGAGGGCGTTTTTGCTCATTGTAATATAAATCTTGTACGATTTTGGTGATTTCGGTTTGATTGTTTTTGATAAATTCTAAGCGTTGTAGGCAGGCGTCCATATCAATTTGTAATTGCTCAATAATTTTAGGCTCAAGTTTGTAAATATTTGGCACAAACATCGGGCTTTTGTTGAATATCAAGTCTTTAATTTGCAATCTTTCCACGCCTTCTGGCAGTTCTGATTGCTTGGTAAACAGTTGTTTTTTCAATGTTTCTTTGTCTGATTCCAAGAGTATAGAAGGGTCTTGGTCAAGATTAAAGACAATCACTCTGTCATTGTATTCTGGATGATATGCCAGTGCAACTGCAAGCCGTGTGCAAGAAAGTGTGGCAGAATACATGCCTGAGGTATGTAACATCGGCTCAAACAATTTAATTTTTTGTTCAACTGTTTTTTTCTGCCTAAGGCTAAAGGCGTATGCAAATAGTTGTGGTTGCGTGTCCTTAATAATCTTAGCAATGGCAATGGTAGCGCGTACATCCGCCAATGCATCGTGGGCATCGCTGTGTTCAATGCCATTAGCGAGTGAAAGTTGGTCAAGTCTAAAAATAGGTTTACCATTTTCGTCGTACACCCATTTAAGGCTGGCCTCTTTTTTAAGTGCATAACACAAACGCACCACATCCAAGATGTCCCAACGCGTGTTGCCATTTTTCCAATGCCAGGCATACGGGTCAATAAAATTACGATACAATGAATAGCGGGTAAATTCATCGTCAAAACGAATAGAGTTATAGCCAACTGTGCAAGTATCTGGCACGCTGAATTCGGTGTTTATTTGCTGCATAAATTGGTGCTCTATTACCCCTTTTTCTGTACACAGTTGCGGACTAATACCCGTTACTGCACAGGCTTCAGGGGAGGGTAGGCAATCATTGGTTGGTTTGCAGTAAAGCATTTTTTCATACAAAATATTGAGATTTTCATCTGTGCGAATGCCTGCAAATTGAGCAATACGCCCAATTTTTGGGCTAATGTCAAAAGTTTCATAATCATACCAATAAAATGTTTTCATTATTTTGTAAATCTCTTGTGGGTAATATTGAGTTTCATTTTACAAGGCTTATTTGGTTGTTAGAAAGTAATGCTATTTTCAAATAGACAAACCCAATCATTCAGTATTTATTTTTTATATAAGGGTTTTAATAAGTTTTATGGTTAATATTTGCGTCATTATGGTGTTGTGTTGTTCATTTTATTCTGAAAATAATGTAAAGTTGCGACAAAAGGTCAAAATCGTGCGGCTGAAAAGTTCATAACCTCTATTTTTATAACACTTCATCCGCAAAAACGACTGTTTGTCTATTGATGGAATAAAAAATTTGCTTCTACTTATAATGGAGGCCTTTGTATGAAAACGAATAACCCGTATTTATGCAAAGATTTTAACAAAACTTTTTTATAATTTAAGGATAATCAAAATGAAAAAAATAATACTTTCTTTGTCGTTGATTTCAAGTTTGTCTTATGCGACAAATATTGAAGTAAATGTTAGTAACATCAAACCAATTGCTGGCAAATTGTTCATCGCACTTGATGCGAAAGACACCTATAACAAAGATGATAAATCAAACAGTGTTTTTAGTGTGAAAAAAAATATATCCAGCTTTAGCCATAAAATTACCATTCATAATGTCAATCCTGGCACCTATGCACTTTCCGTCTTTCATGATATAGATAATGACGATAAACTCAGTACCAATTTTTTTGGCGTTCCTAATGAAGGTTATGGGTTTTCAAATAATGTCGTGGGTAATTTTGGCAAACCAACTTTTAAAGAGACCAGTTTTGTTATTGATGACAAGCAAGAAACGGTTAATTTTAATGTGAAATTGGTGCGATGAATAGAAGGGAATTTATACAGTCAACAAGTGGCTTGGCTTTAAGCAGTTTGGTATTTCCACACTTGTCATTTGCTCAACAAGAGGAATGGACAGCAGCTTTTAATCGAAATCTCAAAATTAAGCCTTGGTTGCTTGGTTGGCAAGGTACAAATCAAGCGGTGCTACAAACTGGAGAACTTGAGGTTAAAGGGAAAATTCCACAAGATTTGACTGGCTACTTTTACCGCAATGGCCCTGCTCAAAATGAAGTCTATGGCAAACGCTACCACCATTGGTTTGATGGCGATGGAATGGTGCAAAAGTTCCATATTGTGAATGGAAAAATCTCACATTTTGGAAAAATGGTTGATACCCACAAATATTTGACTGAGAAACAGCAACAAAAAATGTTATTCCAAACATTCGGCACTTACCTGCCAAAACGCATTAGTAGTGCTGATGAAATCAATGTTGCAAACATCAGTCTTTTGCCATTAAATAACCGTTTATTCGCTTTGTGGGAGGGTGGCAGTGCTTATGAAATAAACCCTAAAAATTTAAAAACGATTGGCATTCAATCGTGGTCACCGCAAACCAAAGGCTTGCCGTTTGGGGCGCATTATCGCCAAGATCAGGACGGCTCTATTTGGAATATTGGTTACGCCAGTTTGAATGATGCTATTGTGTTATGGCATCTTGATAATCGTGGCAAACTTAAGCAATTTAAATCTCTCCCTATTAAAAATGTACCAATGGTGCATGATTTTATGATTACTAAAAAGTATTTGGTTTTGTTGTTGCCATCCTTTCGTTTTGATAAAACCAAAATTATGGCCAAGCGCAGTTTTTTAGATGCACATTATTTTGATAAGCAACAAGCGAGCATTGTTTGGTTAATTGACAAAAATACTTTAGACATTCAGAAAACTTTTGAATTACCAGCACAGTTTGTCTTTCATTTTGTTAATGCTTATGAGCAAGGCAATGAAGTGATTTTTGATTCTATGCGTTATCCTAATGCTGATATTTTTAATGTCTTTACTGGATTGATGCAGGGTGTGGATAATAAGTTTGTGGGTGCATATCCTTATCGAGTGCGACTTAATTTAGAAAAAAATACAGCAACTGAGGAAAAACTCAGTAATATTTACAATGAATTTCCAAGTGTTGATATAAAGGAAACAGGGTTGGCACATACGCAAGTTGTTTCATTACAACAACGAGGCGAACTTTTTTTCAATTCTGTGGCTATTAATAATTATCAAACAGGAACGGCACAACATTTTTCTTATACCAAGCAGTTGGCAGAAGAGCATTTGTTGATTAAAGATGCACGCGGTAATGATTGGGTGATAGGGACAACGCTAGATTATGAAGAAAAATGCACCAAAGTTAACATTTTTAAAGCTAAAAAACTAAATGATGGCCCTGTTGCCGTGGCAAAATTACCTTATGTTTTGCCTTTGGGGCTTCACGGAAAATTTATTAATCTCTAATACGACATTTATTATGCAAAATCGACTTTTAATATCGCTCTTCATTACACTTGTTTTTAATACACTCATTGCGGCGTTGCTATTTTTATTACTTGGTAATATTGACTTTGGCGCTTTGTTGTTGATTTCACACAGTATTGGGCTGAGTGTTTTTGGGGCTAATTCTTTAATACCCTTTGAACAGTATGCAAATAATATTACCAAAATTCTTTGGCATTCTTTGACGGGTTTGTTGTTTGGTTTGGTGGTTGCGTTTATTGGTCATCATTTTATTTTCGGTGTTGATTTAACCTATTCAATCATTTATCCCGCTTTATTCTTTAGCGTGGTTGCTGTTGTTATCTTTTGGTTATATTTCAGTCGTTTAGACAATCAAGAGGCGCTGGATAAAATTAAGAGAAAATTAAATACGGGTCATAAAAAATTGCACTGGATTAAAACAGCTGACAGTAAGGGTAATGTGTTTTTGCTCAATGTAAAAGAGATTGAATATTTTCAAGCACAACAAAAATACACTTGTGTTTATAGTAAAGGTAAAGAATATTTAATTGCCACCAGTATTAAAGTGCTAAGTTTGCAATTAGATGCTAATTATTTTTGGCAAATTCATCGTAGTAGCATCGTCAATATAAGTTTTATTAGTCGAGTGTCTAAAAATGAACAGAATAAATTAATGATTTGTTTTCCTAATGGTAAGACGCTTCCTATTAGTCGTAATTACCTGCATTTATTTAAGAAAATGTAATAAAAAACCCGACCAAGTAAGTCGGGTTTTCTAACTTGTGAACTTTGTATTATCCTAAAACAACATTTGCTGCTTGTGGGCCTTTTTCGCCATCTTCTAAATCAAATTCCACTTCTTGGCCTTCATCTAGTGATTTGTAACCATCACCTTGAATCGCACGAAAATGAACGAATACATCGTCACCACTCTCCTGCTCAATGAAACCAAAACCTTTCTTTGCGTCAAACCATTTGACCTTTCCTGTTGTAGACATATTGTCTCCTGTAAATTATAAAAAAACCATTAAAAAAAACTACCGCCTTTAATTGATAAGGAATATCAAATAATAGGCAAGTAAATATATTCTATTGGCGTGGGTCATTATAATGACAATTTAGTATCTATGTAAAACTTTTTGATAAAACTTTTGAAAGATTGTAAGTGATGCTCAATTGGTATATTTTAATTAAATAACACCTTTTGTAAGTTTTTAAAATTAGAATGTGGATTGTTGGCAATGATCAGCCTTTGGTGAAATCCATAGCAAACAAAAAAGCACGGTATTTAACCGTTATATTTTCCTAGTAGGAAAAAGTATTTAAGGTTGACATTCATCAAAAATAAGAGCTGGGCAGGTGGCGCAAATTTCTCGGTCCAATTTTTTGTAAATATGCTCAATGGCGTGTTTTTTTGTATCAAAAAAGCGCGATATGCCCACCTGTTGGATGAAGTGCGATTTGGCGGCAAATTCATATACAGAAGGCTTTAAACCAACAAAATATAGACAACCACCATTTTTAACCAAGCGATTATTTTCTGCAATTAACGCCTCTGTACCTGCCAAGTCAATAAAGTTAATACCACTGGCAACAATAAGAATGTGGTTAATGCGTTCATTTTCTGAAATGGTAGCGATGCGTTTTTGAATGTGATTAACGGAACCAAAATAAATTGACATATCAATACGAATAATTTTTAGTTGTGGGCATTGTTTGAGTGGCTTCTCATTAATATCAATCAACTTTTTCTTACCGTTAGTTTGGGTTTTATCCAAAGATAAGGTGGGGATGGAGGGTGTAGAAGTTTTACCAAGAAATAGTACCAACGACAGTAAAACACCCAAATAAATAGCAAATTCCAATTCAAGGAAAAGGGTCGCCAAGAAAGTGGTGATTAAGACAGCAGACTCTTCTATGCTAAAACTTAAGGTTTCACGAATATGGTGAAAATCAATAAGATTATAGGCCACGACAAGAATAACACCAGCCATTGCAGCAATAGGCAGGTAGCCCATTAGTGGTGCAACTAATAACACAATCAGCATTAAAATAATTGCTGCAAAGATGGCTGATAATGGGGTTTTTGCGCCAGAAGCATAGTTCAATCCTGAGCGTGTGAATGAGCCAGATCCAGCGTAACTGGATAGAAAACTACCAACTACATTCGACATCCCTTGGCCAATAAATTCTTGATTGGCATGGATGCGTTGGTTGGATTTAGTTGCCACAGCACGACTAATTGAAACTGCTTCAATCAAACCTAATAACGCAACTGCAAACGCCTCAGGTGCGAGCATCTTAATGGTGGCAAATGAAAAATTTGGCATAGACAAAGGCGGCAAATGTGCAGGGATTTCACCTACTAATTTAATATCTACGGTGAATTCTTTAAAATATAAGGCAAGTATGCTGCCGACAACCATACCTAATAATAAATTAGGCAACTTAGGAAAGAATTTTTTGACTAAAATTGTTGTAATTAAGGTTACCAAACCAATGGTAATAAGGTAAAAATTAGCACTGCCAGCACCTTGATACAAATCTAGTAAAGTATGTAGAAAGGACTCACCTTTAGGCACAAAGATACCAGTAATATGCTGTAATTGACTGCTGGCAATTAAAATGGCTGCACCTGCAGTAAAGCCAATAACCACCGTATGTGAAACAAAATTAACCATTGCGCCGAGGCGTGCTAAACCAAATGCTAATTGATAAACACCAGCAAGAAAAGTCAATGTTAGCGCCAAAGAAACAAATTCATCAGACCCCGGTTCCGCATAATGAGAAATCGCTGAGAAAACCACAATAGAAATTGCCGTCGTCGGACCTGAAACTAAATGTAGTGATGAGCCAAATAGAGCGGCAACAATAGGCGTAACCATTGCCGTGTATAGTCCATATTCTGGAGGTAAGCCAGCAATGGTAGCAAAAGCTACGCCTTGAGGTAAAACAATAACGGCGCCTGTTAATCCTGCTATTAAATCTGCCTTGAGAGAGGCCTTGGTAACAAGTTTGAACCAAGTTAAAAAAGGAAAGAGACGCGTAAATATCATTATATTTTATCTCGAGAATTTTGGTTTTCTACTGTGTTTATTATTCTTGTCCCCGTTATTTTGTTTGCGATTTGAATTTCTACCATTGCGATCTTTTGAGAACTTCTTGCGACCAAACTTGCGCCCTTTGTTGCCTTCTGACTTTGATCCACCCACTTTTGCCGTATTGTTTTTGTCTGTGAGTTCAACCATATTTAAGCGCATACTGCAAACCACAGTTTTTCGTAGCATTTCTAACACTTCTTGTGGCATCTCATTTGGCAAATCAATGGTTGAAAAGTTATCAAAAATCTGAATTGAACCAATATATTCGCTATCAATGTCAGCTTCATTTGCCACTGCACCTAAAATATTACCTGGCTTTACATTGTTGTTGTTGCCAACATCAATACGGTAACGACACATTGGAATTTGTGGGTTGTCTTTTAGTGGCGATGCTTCGGTTGAAATAATTTTCTCTTCACCTTGGCGTTGCTCTCTGCCAAAACTTTGAACCTTGTCTGAGATGAGCAAAGGCTCCTTGCCTTGGGCAATAAATGCTAATGCAGAGGCAATCTTTAAGGGTTCAATTTCTGGATTGGACCCTTGAAATTCAGTAACCAATTTCTCAAATATTTCTAAACTTTGATTGTTAATTGTTTGTGAAATATTTTCTTTAAATGTTTCAATGCGTTTGGCATTAATAATTTTTGCACTGGGCAGCTCAATCGGTTCAATTTTTTGTCGAGTAATGCGTTCAATCGTGCTTAACATACGCCTTTCACGGTGCGAAACAAATAAAATGGCTTTACCAGAACGACCTGCACGACCAGTGCGACCGATACGATGCACATAAGATTCTGCATCCTGTGGAATGTCATAATTAATCACATGAGAAATGCGTTCAACATCCAAACCTCGTGCCGCTACATCGGTGGCAATAAGAATATCAATTTTGCCTTTTTTATAGTCGTTAATGATGCGTTCACGCTGATTTTGAGCAATGTCGCCGTTAATAGCGGCAGCGGAGAAGCCACGGGCTGACAGTTTTTCTTCTAACTCAACAGTCATTGTTTTGGTGCGGGCAAAAACAATCATGGCGTCAAAAGTGGTTACCTCTAAGATGCGTGTCAGCGCATCTAATTTTTGCGCCATGTTGCTTACCATCATATAAGATTGTTCAATTGTTGACGCTGTTTCTGTTTTATTTTTAACCTTAACAATTTTTGGATTGTTTAAGAATTTTTCTGCCACTTTTTTAATTACGCTTGGCATTGTGGCTGAAAATAAGGCAATTTGACGCTCTTCTGGAATGCGTTCCATTACCCATTTAATATCGTCAATAAAGCCCATTTTTAACATTTCATCAGCCTCATCTAGGACGAATGATCTTAAGTTGTCCAACTTCAAGGTGCCTTTCTTAATATGATCCATCACCCGACCTGGGGTACCAACGACAGCATGAACACCCCGCTTAAGTGGGCGTAATTGCACATCATAAGATTGTCCACCATAAATTGGCAATACATGAAATCCCTTTATACTGCGTGCATAAGTTTGCACAGCTTCCGCTACTTGAATTGCTAATTCACGCGTTGGCGTTAAGATAAGCAACTGTGGTGCATTGAGTTTAATGTCAATCTTATCAAGCAGTGGCAAGGCAAAAGCGGCAGTTTTACCTGTGCCCGTTTGCGCTTGACCGATAACATCCTTGCCATCTAATAAATAGGTGATGCATTGTTGTTGGATGGGAGAAGGTGTTTCGTAGCCGATTGAATCTAAAACTTTTAAGATTGAATCGGACAGGCCTAAATCGCTAAATTTGACTTGTGGTTTATTATTTTCTTGAATATCAGACATGGGTTAATTTATGAGTAGCACAGAAAGAATGATTATACGCTAATTGTAGATAACATTAGTCTTTCATTATATAGTGCTTGCAAAAACCTTTGATGCACTTTGTAAAACACATAATTAGGGGTGGCCTCAGAAAGATTTAGACAGTTGTGCCCTTAGTTGTTTGTCTGTAAATACCATTTGAGACCTTTGCATAAATATGAATAATCATCAAGAATTCACTTTTCACCCACTTGGTAATTTTTTAAACTCAGCCTTAATCCTGCTAGGGCAAGGTTTAAGAAATTACCAAGTGGGTGAAAATTGACTGTTGCTAATCATTCATAATTTATGCAAAGGTCTCCATTTTTTACACTGCTTAAATTACACTAGAATTTTTTATTTTTTGAATTGGAGGTTTTTGTAATTAGAGATAAATATTAACTAAAGGCCAATTTTTACTCGTTGGTAAACTTCTTATAACACCCATTTTAACACCACTAGAATAGGCTTTATAAAAAAATGACAACTGCATAAAATTTGCCCTTTATTCAACATTCAAGTTTAATGCAGGGGTCTCAATTGGGGTGATATACGGATGTGAGCGTGACTTTTATGGTATCGTTAAGCGTATGACAACTAAAATTAATACAGTTAATGTAGAGTCTGCGGAGTGTAGTCAATGTACAATTAGGTCGCGTACTTTATTTGGTGCAGTTGGTGAGGATAAAATTCGTATAACGCAGAAATATCGTGACAAACATCATTTTTTTTCTGCAGACGATATTCTGCACCTTGAGCAGCAAAAAATCGATTATTCCTTTATTCTGCGCTCAGGTTGCTTGATGTTGTATAACGATTTAGAAGATGGCTCTCGACAAATTTTGCAAATTGCATTACCGGGTGATTTTGTTGGTTTTAGTCGTAATTATAAAGGCGAATTGCCGTATTCTATTAAAGCAGTAACCGATGTTGGAATTTGTTTATTTTCAGACAAAAGTATGCAAAAAATGATTAGCGAACAGCCGGAAATTGCTAAAAAACTGATTGATTTGCAATCGGGTAAATTGATTGTGTGCCAACAACATCTTTTGAATTTAGGCAAAAAAACTGCCGCTGAAAGTTTGGCATATTTGATTATGGAACTACATGCTCGTATTAAAGTGCAAGCACCGGAAATGTTTAACGATGAGGAAAATGAAGCCTTTTTCCCATTAAATCAAGAGGGCATAGGTGATATTTTAGGACTAACCAAGGTGCATATTAATCGTGTGATGACCAGTTTTAGAAAGCAGGGTCTTATCGTTTTTAGTTATAAAAAACTCAAACTACTTGATGAAGAGAAGTTATCTGAGATTGGGAAATTTGACATCAGCCAAGTGCAAGAGCCATTCTGTCATTTTAATTAGTAGAGACCTTTGTATAAATATAAATAATCATCAAGCATTCACTTTTACCAACTTGAATATTTCTTAAAACTGGTCTGTTATTCTTGTCAGGGAAAGGTTTGAAGAAATTATCAACTTGGCAAAAATTGAATTTTTCCAATCCCTTACCACTCATACAAAGGTTTTTAGTGTTAAAAAACAACATAAGTTATTTTTATTTTGTAAATTTGTTAGTATAATATCCGACTGAATAATTAATTCAATTACAAAAATTAAGGTTAATTTATGATTAAAGCAAGTATCGAGCGTTTAGCACAGTCTAGCTATTCACCTGCCAAATTATTTTTTGGTTTTTCCATTTGGCTGATCCTTATTCCGCCTATTAGTGCCTTTTTTGGCATGTATTATTATGGCTGGTCGATGGGTATAGCGGATCCGATTCGTCTGAGTTTAACACAATCACTTATTATTTCTATTTTTTACTTTTTAATGCTTGTTGTTGGCTTTTTTGCTACGGCATTGACTATTAAATGGATGTCCTCTGTATATGCACCTAAGGCTACCTTAAAAGATGCTTTTGCTGTGGTTACTGTGATTACAACACCCATTATGTTAGCTGGCGTGGTGCATTTGTATCCCTCTATTTTATTTCATGTTATTGCACTCTCCCCGATTTTTGCATTGAGTGGATATTTGTTATTTGCCTCTATTCCAATTTTATTAAAAACGGATTACGATCGAGGTATTTTTATGGGTTGTTCGTTGTTTGGTTTTATATCAACTGCTGGCATTTCTTTGTTAGGCATTAGTGCCATTGCTTGGGTTCACGGTATTGGCCCCAATTTAGGAGTTTAATTTTATGAATAAAGATCTTTATTACACGGATTCTGCAACGATATTTTTAATATTTTGCACGATGATTTGGGCGATTGTTGGGATGAGTGCGGGTGCTTATTTGGCATCTGAATTAGTGATGCCATGGCTTAATTTCGATATTGCAGAAATTTCTTTCGGGCGTCTCCGTCCCTTTCATACTAATGCCGTTATTTTTGGTTTTGGTGGTTCAGCATTAATTGCAACTGCATTTTATAGTGTACAACGCACTTGCCATGTGCGTCTTTTTTCACCAAAGTTGGCATGGATTGTAGCAATTGGCTGGCAGATTGGTGTAGCAGTTGGTGTAGCAAGTTTGCTAATGGGTTATACCAGTACCAAGGAATATGCTGAGTTTGAATGGCCAATTGATATTGCAGTGGCCATTGTTTGGGTAAGTTTTGGTGTTGTGTTCTTTGGTACACTTGCTACTAGAAAAATTCGCCCAATTTATGTTTCTAATTGGTTTTATGGTGCATTAATTATTGTAGTAGCGATGTTGCATATTGTTAATAATTTGGCAATACCTTATAGTTGGACTCAGGCGTATCCAGTTTATGAGGGTGCACAAGATGCGATTGTGCAGTGGTGGTATGGACATAATGCGGTTGGCTTTTTCTTGACAGCAGGGTTCTTAGGTATGTTTTATTACACATTACCGAAACAAGCAGACAAACCTGTTTGGAGTTATCGTCTTTCAGTGATCGCTTTTTGGGCGTTCATTTATACTTATATTTGGGTGGGTCCTCATCACTTACATTACACTTCTATTCCCGATTGGCTAATGACTGTGGCAATGGTAATGAGTATTATTCTAATCTTACCTTCTTGGGCAACGATGTTGAATGCAGTCATGACTATGAGTGGTGCTTGGGAGAAGTTACGCACCGATCCAGGCATGAAGTTTTTGGTAGTATCAATGATTTTTTATGCTTTAGCCACTTTTGAAGGTCCAATGTTGGCAATTAAAAGTGTGAATGTTATTAGTCATTACACCGATTGGACAGTAGGGCATGTGCATTCAGGTGCATTAGGCTGGAATGCTTTTGTTACTTTTGGCACACTTTATTTCTTGGTGCCAAAATTAGTGGGTGCATCTGAGTTGTATAGTAAGCGTTTGGTAAATATACATTTTTGGTTGGCATTAATGGGTGTTCTAACTTATATTATTGCATTGTGGGCATCAGGTGTGGCACAAGGCGTTATGAACTTGTCAATTAATGATTATGGACAACTGAATTATAGTTTTATTGATATTGTTGTTGTGACTATTCCTTATCACTGGATGCGTTTAATAGGTGGATTAATGTTCTTATTTGGTGCGTTATTGATGACTTATAACTTATATCGAACTTATGCTGCGAGTAAGCATAACTTACCAGTCTTGGTGAAAATACCAAAAGTTCATCCAGGCAACGAAATTTAGGAGAGTTTAAATGTTAAAACTACATAGAACTATTGAAAGTAATTCAGCGTTATTAATATTTGGCATTTTAATCGTCTCTTCGATTGGCGGTTTTGTGCAAATCGTGCCGAATTTATTTGACGAATCTTTGCATAAAGGCACAGAGAATGTAAAACCTTATTCTGCTCTGCAATTAACAGGTAGAGATATTTATATTCGTGAAGGTTGTGTGGGTTGTCATACTCAGCAAGTTCGACCTTTGGTGGCGGAAGTAATGCGCTATGGCGAGGTTTCATCGTCTGGAGAACATATTTATGATCGCCCGTTTTTGTGGGGTTCAAAACGCACAGGGCCTGACTTGGCAAGATTGGGTGGAAAGTATAGTGATAAATGGCATGAAATGCATTTAAACAATCCGCGTGCAGTAGTGCCTCAATCTATTATGCCTGCTTACCCTTGGTTAACTAAAAATAAAGTTGACTCAAAGGACATTGTTGCTAAGTTGGAATTGCTTAAATGGTATGGGCATCCTTATACTGATGAAGAAATTAAACAGGCAGAGCAAGCCATTAACGGAAAAACAGAGTTGGAGGCAATCATTGCCTACTTACAAGTGTTGGGGACTTTTCGCTAATGTGGCAGTTTATTTTAATTGGCGATATGATAGCCATGGGATTTATGATTGCCTTAGTTGCTTGGATGTCAATGAAACAAAGCAAGGAAGCGCAAGATTATTGTATGAATATTCCATTATTTGATGAAGAAATTGTAGGAGACAAACATGGCTGATTTACCTTTATTATGGCAAATTGTAGTAACTGGACTTATTATTTTAGGGTTAGTATATTTATTAACATTGGGTATCAGTATCTATTTTAGTAAAGAGTCAGATGTTCATGATGTGACCTGGGATGGCAACTTAGAAGAAGGTTCTAATCCAGCGCCAGCATGGTGGTTTTGGCTGGGCATTAGTTCGGCAATTTTTGCAATTTTTTATATGATTTTTTACCCAAGTTTTGGTAATTATAAAGGTTTGTTTGAAATGGATAATGCGCAGCGTTACATTGAAAGCAAGGCGAATATTACACATGATTACTATAAGGAACTTGAAGGTTTAGAGCAATCAGACACAGTAACTTTGCAGTTTAATGCTGATGCAATGAAACTTGCGAGCAATATTTTTGCACAAAATTGTGCCGCTTGCCATAATAAAGATGGCGTAGGACAGGCAAATTTCCCTAATTTAACAGATGATGATTGGATTTGGGGTGGAGAACTTGAGCAAATCACTCAGACCATTACTAATGGCAGAAAGGCAACAATGCCAGCTTGGGGTTCAGTACTGGGCAAGGAGGGAGTTGAAAATGTTGCAAAGTATGTTAAAAGCGTTGCTGATAATGTTTATGACGAGAAAAAGCATGGGGCTGGAAAAGCCAAATATCGTCAGTTTTGTATTGCCTGTCACGGCATGAGTTTAAAAGGCAATCCAATTTTTGGTGCACCCAACCTTGGTGATAGTGTTTGGATTTATGGTGGTGATTTAGAAACAATCAAGCAATCAATTGCTTCTGGTAGGCAAGGCGTAATGCCAGCACATAAAGATAGACTTACACCATTACAAATAAAATTATTAGCCGCTTGGTTGAAGCGTAATAATTAAGCCCAAGGTGAGGCCTCTGTATAAATATGAATAATCGTCAAGCATCCGCTTGGCAATTTTTCTAGTGCTATCCAGGATAAGCCTCGCCGTAGGGAGTGGTTTATAGCCGCCCTCGCTAGAACAAGGTTTAAAGAAATTGCTAATTGGGTTAGCGTTACATAGCAACCCCTCTAGGAAGGAAAATTTTGCTAATCATTTATACTTATGCAAAAGTCTCGGAATAAATAATTGCCGATGCTTTTTAGCGTTATTGATTTTTGACAATAGGGTGGACGGGTATTTCATTTAAGTTGTCTGTAGATATTTTCTTAAACAACACTCTGTCTTCAAATCTAGTGTGCGTTTTGAGCAATTCTCCAAATTCTAATAGATTGCCTGCATTAATGTGTTTTGCTAAGTTTAATAAGCATTTGTGTTCGTCGATTATTCGCTGACAATCTTGTTGATTATGTTGTTTGAGCAAAGGCAGAATATGTTGCTCTTCAAAAACAAAATGGCTTAAAAGATCTCGTTCAAAGGTTTCTATGATCAATTGACATATTGTAGTTTCGTTGCCTAACTTTTTTGCATTAATTGCTTTGTTGGCCAGTGATAACGACAAGTGATGTTCTTTTGTTAAGGTTATTAGTTGCTTAGGCGTTTGCATTTTTGTTATCCAAACAAGCCATCAATTCTTTTTTGAAAAAACATTTTTCCATATATAAAGACAAACATAGTGAAGGCAACAATCCACAATAATTGAGAAATGATGATAAATTGAGGGTAATACTCACCCCAAAATAAGACAGCAATCACTCTAAATACAAACACCAAGACCAACATGGTGAAAATAACACCCAATGCTTTCGGTGGTGAGAAGACATTTCTGCCTGTATGTCCCAGACTGACTCTGCTCATCATGCTGAGTGTTATAAGCCCAATAGCAATAGCAAAACTGTGTGTTGCCGTATTTTGTGGCAGCGTGATAAAATGGTCAATAATAGTTAATAAAAATGCAAAGTTTATCATGCCATAAGCGACATACAAGCCCCAAATCAACGATTTTTCCCAAATCTCATGATGATACCAATAGAACATTCTAATACTGTGAATGATCAATAATAACAGCGCACTAATTAGCGTTATCTGTGTTTTAAAAAAGAGGTTGTCAATGGCAAAAACAACAAATAAAACCAGACTGCCAAGGTCTAAGAATTTAGAATTTTTTAATTGAATATCAGCAGACACAGCATTTTCAATAAAAAATGGAATCAATCTGCGTATCATCATCAAAATAAGCGCAACCACCGTATAAAAAGCAAGGTAAATACCCAGATACTGCCCATTGTCCATATAACCCAAAGCACCAAGATAAAACATAATGTTAGCAATAAAAAAAATCAATAATTTAAAAACGATGGGCAAGTTTTGCCAGTTTTTGGCTTTAACAATAGGCAGAGCTATAAACAACAAAGAAAAGAATAGGAATGCCAAGTCAGTAATCAGTTGATAGAAAATATAATCATGCCCCATTACAGATAGCATTCTAGCCATTAGCCATACCACACCTAAAAACAACAATGGATAGCCATTAATGGTTTTAAGCTTCGTCCAGTTTTGTGTTGCAGTTAATAAAAAACCTACAATAACAGCCATTGCATAGCCAAAAATCATCTCGTGTGCATGCCAATAATAGACATTAAATTCAACATTAATTTGTTGGGTAAAAAACAACAACCAAGCCAGCATTAATAGCGACGATCCCAATCCAGCAGCAAAAAATAAAACCCTAAAGCCTGACCTTAAAAAAGCGGGCATTTTGCTTTTGTTTTCCCCTAGATTAATCATATTTTCCAGGTTAAGATATTGCGTTTTATCGCCATTTAATTGAGCAACCCATTGATGGAATTTGTTTTATCGGACCTTGTCCAGTGGTGGCAATTTGATACATTGCATCAAACAAGTCTCGTTTAACATCTGCGGAGGCAGACTCCTTGCGTGATGCATCTAATCGACCACGATATTGTAAGGCCAAGTCGGCATTATAACCAAAAAAATCAGGTGTGCAAACTGCACCATAAGCTTGTGCCACTTCTTGCGTTTCATCAATCAAATAAGGGAATGGAAAATTCATTTCTTTGGCGATTTTTTGCATATTTTCAAAAGAATCTGCCTCATATTCCACTGGGTCATTAGACATAATAGCCACTGCATTAAGCCCTAATGCTTGTAATGCTTTGGTGTCTCTAATAATACGCTTAACAATGGCTTTAACATACGGACAATGATTACAAATAAACATTATTAACAACCCGTTTTCCCCTGCGCAACTTGCTAAACTGTGTGTTTTCCCACTCACACCTTTAAGGCTAAAGTTAATCGCTGGTGCGTTAAAGTTACAGATTGGCGTTTCAGTGCTAACCATGGTTATTCTCCTTTTTAAGAGTTGAGTAATGTTTGTATTATATGACCTGCCATCATTAAACCAAAAATATTTGGCATATAAGAAATTGCACCATTGACTGCCCTAGGTCTGCCAGCAGGTGCGGTCTTGGTGGCAGTAACGGCTTGGTGTGGCAATGCCTTAATCGGCACTTCGGTAGAATGCACCACAGGAAATTTGAGCGTAGCATGAATGCGCCTAAGTTGTTTGCGCATTTCTCTTGCTAAGGCACAATTCTCGGTTTTATCCATTCGTGAAATTTTTACCTTAGTTGGGTCCAATCGTCCACCAGCACCCATACTGGAAATAATTGGTTTGCCAGATTGATTACAACTGTCAATTAACACAGTTTTATAAGCAATAGAATCGATACAATCGGCAACAAAATCCACCTCTTGTTGAATAGCAATGGCTTGTGCCTTATCCCTATCAATAAATTCGTTGCGCTTAATAATGACAGTGTCAGGGTTAATGTCGTGTAATCTATCTGCCAAAACATCCACTTTATATTTGCCCAATGTTGAATTCAGAGCAATTAATTGTCGATTAAGATCGGTGTTTTCTACGCTGTCAAAATCCACTAAAGTCAATGTCCCAATACCTGCACGACACAAAGATTCGGCACAAGCCCCACCCACGCCACCAAGCCCAACAATTAAAATATGCGACTCAGCCAAGCGTGCCAAACCTTGTTGACCAAGTAATATTTCTGTGCGTGCACAACTACCACCCATTATTATCTTTCCCCAAGTCCAAATAACTCAATGACATTATTATCACATTGTTCTATTAATCTTGCCACTGATATTTGTTTTAATTCAGCGCAACATTGAGCAACAAGGGGTAAATCTTGTGGGTTGTCGTCATCTGTTTCAATTAACAGTGATGTGAGCGGTAGATTTTGCACAAGAGTGCGTAGGCGGGTAGAATTTTGGTTAATTATTTGCACGCCAAAGCCTAAATAAAATCCCATTTTTATCAAGGTGTTTGCCTGTTGTTCGCTGCCAGAGAATCCGTGAATTTCACCCCTCACTTTAGGATATTTTTTTAGTAAGAAAATCACATCCTCAGTGGATTTAACCGCATGAATAATTACAGGCAAATGGTATTTTTGTGCCATTTCCAATTGAGACACAAAGAAATGCAGTTGTTGTTTTTTGTTAATTTCCTTAATATAATCCAACCCACATTCGCCAATGGCAACAGGATTATTGCACTTAATTAAATATTCCAAGTTATTTAAATCTTGTTGCTGATGGTGTTCCACCGTCCACGGGTGAATGCCCAGTGCAAAATAAGGATACATTTGCACATCTGTCCAATTTTGATTACCAATACTGGGTACAATAGCAATTGCATTTTCGGCAATACCGCTTACTTCGTCAAAATCAAGATGTGCATGTGAGTTAATCATAATTCAATATGATACTTTATGGGGCCGTTGCACAGTAAATAAAAAACCTTTCAGATTGGTCTTTTGACTTATGCAAAGGTCTCGTAACAAGATAAACTGAAAAGATTGTACGGGGTAATAGTGCCTATATTAAAAGGTTTGCAAGGTTATTGCATCTAATCCAATACCCCTTTTGTCTTTATTTTTCAAAAATAGCATTAATATCGGTAGATAATCAACATTCTGGTTCAAAAATGATTATAATAGTCCGATTATTTTGTATGAAGATGGATTTTATGAAAACATTTAGCGCTAAGGCACATGAGGTAAAAAGAGACTGGTTATTGGTTGATGCCGATGGCAAAACATTGGGTCGTTTGGCAACAGCAGTCGCTTCTCGTCTTCGTGGCAAACACAAGGCTGAGTTTACACCGCATACGGATACAGGTGACTACATCGTTATTATTAACGCTGAAAAGGTAAAGGTAACTGGCAAGAAATTTGATGATAAAATGTATTATCATCATACGGGCTATGTTGGTAATTTAAAATCAATTGCATTCAAAGATTTACAGGCAAAGAAACCTGAAGAGATTATCAATAAGGCAGTGAGAGGTATGTTGCCAAAGGGTCCCTTAGGAAGAGATATGTTTAGAAAAATGAAAGTATTTGCAGGTGCTGAACATACGCATGGGGCGCAACAACCTCAGCTTTTAGAAATTTAATTTTAGATATTTAGGGTATAAAGAAAATTATGGCAAAGACAGAAACATTTTACGCAACAGGCAGAAGAAAAACTTCAGTGGCTCGTGTTTATATGACAAAAGGTAAGGGTGTATTTACCGTTAATAAGCGCCCGATGAGCGAATATTTTGGTCGTGAAACTTCTTCAATGATTATTAACCAACCGTTAGACACAGTTGAGATGAGAGATAAGTTTGATTTCAACATTATTGTTAAAGGTGGCGGCGATACTGGACAGGCGGGTGCTATTCGTTTAGGTGTTACCCGTGCGTTAATGGAATATGATAACGACCTAAGACCTGATTTGCGTAAAGCGGGTTTTGTTACTCGTGATGCAAGAATTGTTGAGCGTAAGAAAGTGGGTCATAAGAAAGCGCGTAAGAGTGAGCAGTACTCAAAGCGTTAATCTCAATCCAAATAATAATAAAAAACCCGCAAAATGCGGGTTTTTTAATGTCTGCTATTTCGTGAGACTTGGTTGTTTTTTGGAAATGAGAACCTCGTATTAGACATAAATATTAACTAAAGGGCGGCTTTTACTCATTTGTAAATTTTGCCCTTTATTCAGCATCTGTACCTAAGGCAGGAGTTTTTAAATGGTATTAGTCAAATCGAGTTAAATTATTTTGCCTAATGATACTTTGTACTGATTCAATATATTCATAACCAATTACTGAGTATTTATCCAACCCTTCAGCAAGGCTTTTTCCTGTGATTTTAAGATTGTGTTTGCGTTTATAAGCCCTAATTTCTCTGAGTAATTTATAAGCACGGTTACGGTTGATATTCAACAGATAATATTCAATTGATTTTTTGGTTGACGAAAATCTTTTTATTCTGTGCTTGGCGCCTTTATCACGATTCTTAGGAATGACACCGCAGTTCTTTGTAAAGCACCAAATGCCAAAATAATTATTTAATTCCATGGCAAATCGTGATCGCCCCCAATTAGATTCAATTGCTGCCTGTGCCAATACCAAAGAAACAGGAATAACATCTACCATATTTAATAACTTTTCTTTACTTACCCGTTTAAGGTGGTATTTTTTGGCTAATTTTTTCATCTGCAACACGCTTAACTGGTTTTTTTCAATGGATGAGCGAGTGTCTCTAATTTTCTGCTCTTCTGCTTTTACTATTGGCAGTAAGTAATTGAAGAAAGAATCTTTCATTTCCTGAATGCTTTTGGCTTCCTTAAAATTTGGTGGATTGGGAGAGTTAGGCCATAAAGTTATGTGTGCCACCAGAGTTATTGCAATAAGTGCCAATAATATAGAATTTTTCATATTTTAAACTGTTCACAAGATCCAGAAATAACCTCCATTGTAAACATTTTTTCAATAGGTAAATGAAGTAAATGAGATTTAATGACTCTAATAACACCTGCGTGAGCGACGATTAACACCGATTGCATAGTGTCTTGTGTTATTTGCATAAATGCATCCAAGACTCGGGCTTGAAAAGTATGCAAATTTTCTGCACCTAATGGCAAGTTATCCACTGGGTTTTGTTTGAATTTATTAACCGTTTTTTGTCCAATTTGCTGGACATTTTGACCTTGCCAATCGCCAAATCCTATTTCTTTTAAAGATTCAAATACCTGCATTTCTATATGCAGTGTTTGTGATAAATGTTGGGCGAATGCTTGACAACGAATCATGGGTGAAGTGGCAATAAAATCCCAATATTTGCCATTGGTTGATGCTTGCATTTGTTGCCAGCCTTTTTTAGTTAAAGGGTCATCAAGCAAGTTACCACGATATAATCGACCACCTTCAGGCTCTCCGTGCCTGAGTAGATCAAGCGTCATTCGTTAATTTGTACTCTTGACATTAAATAATTTACCGCTTCAGTTGGCGTTGTTTGTTTTTGAATAACTTGATTGACTTGTTCGCAAATTGGCATTTCAATGTGATGTTTTTGAGCAATTGATAAGACCAGTTCCAAGGTATTTAATCCTTCAACAGTCGCATTAATATGATTCAATGCCTGCTCAACACTTTGATTGTTTGCCAGCGCTTTGCCAAATCGACGATTTCTTGATAAATCATCAGAGCAAGTAAGTACCAAATCGCCCAATCCCGATAAACCGTTAAAAGTAGTAATATTTGCACCCAATGCCACGCCTAAGCGCACCATTTCAGCCAATCCTCGAGTAATGAGTGCTGCCTGAGTGTTGGCGCCATAGCCCAAACCTGAGGCAATGCCAGCGGCAATTGCCAAAATATTTTTTATCGAACCACCAACTTCCACACCAATAACATCATCATTGGTATAAGCCCTTAGTGTATCGGTTTGTAATGCTTGCGCCCAATAGTCTCGAGTTTTTTTGTCTTTTGAGGCAACGGCAAGTGCACTAGGTTTGTGACTGGCTACTTCAACAGCAAAACTGGGTCCTGAAATGACACAACTCGGATGTTTGTTTAAAATTGCTTCAAAACTTTCATGCAAAAAACATTGCCCATTGGTATCAAAGCCTTTGGTTGCCCAAGCAACAGGCTGATTATTTGTCAGTACAGGTTGTAATGCTTTGAGTGTGGTCATAAAGCCATAACTTGGTACCGTAATTAAAACACTGTGAGCATCTTGCACGCAGGATAAATCAAAAATGGGTTTGATATTTGGTGCATAATCTACGGATAAGGCAGGGTGCCTTGATTGCAATATATCGACCTCTTTCTTTGTGTGTGTATGCAAATAGATGGTGTCAAAGTTATCTGCCAATGCAATGGATAATGCACTTCCCCAAGCGCCAGCGCCAATAATACTGAGATTGTTATTCATTACTGATTAACAATCTCGTCCAATCTGCCAGATTGGTCAGCAGCAGACAGATCGTCAAAGCCACCTATATGAGTACCATTGATGAATATTTGCGGCACAGTACTTCTACCTGTTTTTTCCACGACTTCATTCCAATCGTTTCGATCTTTGACATATTTCTTGTTAAAAGGAATGCCACGGCGTTCTAGTAATTGGTAAGCTCTTTGGCAGAATGGACATGTATCAGAGCAATAGATAATGTTTTTTTTCATGATGAGCTTTATTTGGTTTTTATTGGTAAATTTGCTTTTTTCCAAGCCGAAATACCCCCTTTTAAGTTATAAACCTGTTCAAATCCATTGCGTGTTAATAGCCCTGAAATGTGCGCTGAACGCGAGCCACTACGACAATAAACCAGTACTTTTTTACTGCTATCCAAGGTATCAAGTTTGTTTTTAACCTGACTCAGTGGAATATGGATAGCATTCGGAATATAACCGTCTTTTTGGTATTCTTTAACTTCACGCACATCTAAAACAATTAAATTTTTCTCATCCATTAGCGTGACCGCATTATTAACATCCACATCCTCATATTTTTTTAATTTATCAGCAATAATATTGCCAATCAATAAAGCAATTAAAACAAATAGCGTGATAGTGGTAAAAATTTGATCGTCATTTAGTAAAAATTCTAATAGTTCCATCTCTTATTTCCTTGTTAAAAAATTATTCAGCATATCGTGACCTTGCTCGGTCAAAATAGATTCTGGGTGAAATTGCACCCCTTCAATTGCCATTTCTTTATGTTGAATACCCATAATTTCATCCATTTTCCCCTGTTCATCCTCAGTCCAAGCAGTAATTTCAAAACAATCGGGCAAACTAAGTTGTTCAGCAACCAATGAATGGTAACGAGTAGCATTTAAAGGATTTTTCAATTCAAAGAATACTCCTTTGCTGGCATGGTGTATTGGTGATATTTTACCGTGCATAATTTTTTTAGCACCAATAATTTTTCCACCAAAGGCCTGAGCCATTGCTTGAAAGCCAAGACATACGCCAAGTATCGGAATTTTGCCAGAAAAATATTCAATCACCTCAATTGAAATCCCCGCCTCACTAGGCGTGCAAGGGCCAGGCGATATAACCAAAAATTCTGGATTAAGTTGTTCAATTTCTTTTATCGTAATTTCATCGTTACGATATACCTTGACCTCTTGACCTAACTCGCCAAAATACTGCACTAAGTTATAGGTAAACGAATCATAATTGTCAATCATTAAAAGCATAATTTATTATTTTTTCCGATATTTGTTAAGGTTGATTTTCCTGATAAAATCAGTGTGCATAGTTAAATCTGATGTTAAATGACATTCTCCTAATTTAGCAATTACAACTTGTATGTTGGCTTTCCTGACATACTTCATTGCAGGAATAAAATCAGTATCTGCGGTAATTAAAATAATTCTATCAATCTTTCCTTGATGGGCAAGGTGAGCCATATCTAATCCAATGCGCATATCTACACCTTTTTGTCTAAACTTTGGCTTGCCTTCTTCACCTTTATGAGTCCAGCCATCGAATTTTAAGACCCCTAGACGAATAGCAAATAAATCTTTTTGTTGTAATTTTGCAATAAGTTTATTTTCTTTTTTGACCAGTTTAGCACCATTTTGGTGTTTGAGTAAATAAAAAAACGGCTTGCCAGTTTTTTTGTCAATTGGATCGAATGAATCACAATCATAGTAGAGGATTTTGTGTAATTCTTCATCGCATATACAGCAATCATTGGCTATTTTTGCAATTATATTCGCATCATAAAGAATACCTTCTTTTCTTAAAATAGAGTATAAATAACCAGCATCAATCAGCAAAATAGTTTTTTTCATTTTTTTTATCATTAAGGGTAAAAAAAAGACCTCCAAAAAAGGAGGCCTTTATGCTTGCCCACAAGCTTTGGTCTTTTATGCTTGCCCACAAGCTTTGGTCTTTTATGCCTGCCTACAAGCTTAACGGATACGGTCTAAATTATACATAAGTTTTTTGTTTGACAACAAATTTATTTAATCGCTAAAAAGGCGGCAAAGTTCAGACATTGAAAATGACAAAAACTTTGGCTGAATCCCGCTGTTTTAAAGCGTTCAAAATGTGTTTGTTCATTGTCCGTTATGAGTACATTTTCAATGGATTGTCTTTTGGCTGCAATTTCTAATTCACTATATCCATTCGCTCGTTTAAAGTCTAAGTGTAGTTTTGTTGTCTCAGTTTGTTTTTGCACATCATTAAAATGAATTTTATCTGATAAGATTAATACGCCGCCTTTGTTTAGCCCTTGATAAATGGTGTTAATTAGCGATTGCCTTTGTTCAGGCTTGATAAATTGTAGGGTAAGGTTAAGCACTACCATGGATGCATTTTGAATGGAAATATCTTCAATGTCAGCACAAATCACTTCAAAATTTTCTATTTTATGGGTCATATTTTTCACACACTTTTTCGTCATTTCTATTGAATTGTCTACTGCAATAATGTGATTATTTTTATGTGGATTGTTTATACCTAAGGCAATCGCCGTTGCACCAGTTGAGGCGCCAAGGTCGTAATAATTGGTATTATTTTGCCCATAAGTTTTTACCATTAAGCCAATCATTTCAATCATGGATTGATAGCCTGGCACCGAGCGTCTAACCATATCGTCAAATACATTCGCAACGCTTGCGTCAAAAGTAAAATCAACCAAATCGTTTTTCTTTAAAAAAATATCATCACGCATACAAAGGCTCCAAGAAAAATTCACACACCAAAAGTTTGCTTGTGCCAATGGTAAAAGTGGAGCGCCTGCCCCAAATCTTTCCCGTATGGGTTATTTGCAATTGACCACGCACAATCTTTGGGTTGTTAAACAATATTTCTCCCAATGGTTTAGAGCCGATATTTAATAAATCTTGGGTGTCGTCGTTGATGGGAATGATTGAGCGTGCAAAAACCACAGCTTGTTGATTGCCTAATAATTCTACTTCACGAATGATACAATCGGCTTGGAAGTTGATCAAATCAGCCTCATTATTGTCCGCTTGTGCTTGCGTTTGTGAGAGGACATTCACTGAGAAATCTGCAAAAATCTGTTTGAGTTTTTTGGTGAGTGATTTGTCGTCGGTTAGCCATGGTTTTACTGTTTCAGGTATGGCTGTTTGCGTGTCTAAATTTTCCCAAATAAGATTTTTAGTGTTCATAAGCCTAACATTTTACTTTAAGAGACCTTTGCATAAATATAAATAATCATCAAGAATCCACTTTTCACCCACTTGGTAATTTTCTTAAACCCAGCCTTAGCCCTGATAGGACAAGGTTTAAGAAAATTACCAAGTGGGTGAAAATTGAATTTTGCTAATCATCCATATATATGCAAAGGTCTCTTTAAGAAAATACCGTGCATACATTTTTAATGCCATTTTCACAAGGATGAGACTTGTTTAAATACTGGCGTATTGGGCTTTGTCTTTGGTAATCCAACGATGAATCAAGGCCTGTTGTTGCGCTTCATCTTCGTTGATAAATTGGTCGCAATAAAAATGTACTTGATTGAGGAGATAGCCATCACGCACAATATTGGCAATTTTCATATCGGCAATACCGGTTTGTTGTGTGCCAAGAATTTCGCCAGGGCCGCGTAATTCTAGGTCTTTGTTGGCAATGATAAAACCATCGTTAGTTTGCCTGAGAATATTTAGGCGTTGTGTTGCATTGGCACTAAGTGGTGGTTGATACATTAGAATGCAGATGCTTTTGTTACTGCCACGCCCCACACGCCCGCGTAATTGATGTAATTGTGCCAATCCCAAGCGTTCTGAATTTTCAATGACCATTAACGAGGCATTAGGTACATTAACGCCAACTTCAATCACAGTTGTTGCCACTAATACATTAATCTTACCTTGTGCAAATTGTTGCATAATAGACTGTTTTTCGTCTTTGTTCATCTTGCCATGAATGAGCATAACAGTATGGTCTGGTAAATTTTCCTGCAAATAGTGGTGGGTATTGGTGGCAGATTCTGCCCGTAATGCTTCCGATTCTTCAATCAAAGTACAAACCCAATATACTTGATTCTTGGCATCACACACTCGTTTGATTTTTTCAATCACTTCATCTTTGCGCTTATTACTAAGTGCGATTGTTTGTACTGGCGTTCTTCCTGGTGGCAATTCATCAATAATAGACGAGTCTAAATCTGCATAGGCGCTCATTGTTAGTGAGCGAGGAATGGGCGTGGCGGTCATTACCAGTTGGTGTGGTGTGTTGTGTGCTTTTTGTGTCAAAGACAATCGTTGATGTACGCCAAATTTATGTTGTTCGTCAACAATCACCAAGCCGAGTTTATTAAACACCACCGATTTTTGAAACAAAGCGTGTGTGCCAATCACGACTTGTGCTTGGCCTAAGCGTATTTTTTCCAGTTGCGCTGCTCTTGTTTGGGTGTTTTGTGAGCCAGTTAAAAACGCTATTTCAATCCCTAAAATGGTTAAATAATTGGTGAAACTTTGTAGATGTTGATAAGCCAAAATTTCCGTTGGTGCCATAATTGCCGCTTGAAAACCATTTTCAATCGCTTGTAAACACGCAAAAACAGCCACAATGGTTTTACCCGAGCCCACATCGCCTTGTAGCAGTCTAAGCATTGGATGATTGGATGATAAATCGGCGTTAATATCTGTGATACTGCGCTGTTGTGCGTTGGTTAGTTTGAAGCCTAGATTTTTATGTAATTGTTTGGAGAGAGCGTCTTTAATCACAAAAACATTGGCTATTTTATTTTTTCGTTGTTTTTTTAATTGTAATAAACTCAGTTGTTGCGCACACAATTCCTCAATAATTAATCGCTGTTGCGCAATGTGTTTAAATGCTTCAATTTGCTCTAAATTTTCATCTTCTTTTGGGTGGTGTAATATTTCTAACGCCTGCTTTAACGACGGCATAGAATGACCAGAAAAACGCTCAAAATTATCCCTCAATGGCGATTCTTTTAACGCCGTCATGGCAGCCCCAACCCATTTTTTCATTTGCGCTTGGTGGATATTGCCAGTTAGTGGATAGATTGGACTTAAAGTCTTTTCTAACAACGAACTTTGTCCCTTAGAAATCAGTCGGTATTCAGGATGGTGCATTTCTAAGCCATCATGGCCGTTTTTTACCTCGCCAAAACATTGGATGATATTGCCACGCACCAGTTGTTGTTTTTGATATTGACTAAAATGGAAGAAACGCAATAATAAGCGGCGATTGTTCTCATCAACAAGATGACACAGTAGTTGGCGCATCCTTGTCGGCGGTGTTTCAACATTTTTAATAGTGAGTTGCAGCAACACTTCATCACCCGCACGCGCTTGATTTAATTTGGCAATAGAGGTTTTATTTTGGTATCGATGTGGCAAATGAAACAACAAATGTTCTAAATTATAAATGCCAATTGCATTTAATTTGTCTTGTGCTTTTGGCCCTAATCCATTAATAGAAATAATGGGATCAGACAACTTACTCATTACTCAATGACCATAACGCCATCCATTTCCACCTGTGCCGCTTTTGGTAATTCTTTGATGCCAACCGCTGCCCGTGCAGGATAAGGCTGAGAAAAATATTGTGCCATAATCTCATTCACAATTGGAAAATGACTTAATTCTGTTAAAAAGATATTAAGTTTTACAATATCATTCAACCCACCGCCTGCTGCCTCACACACCGCTGTTAAATTCTTAAACACTCGATGAATCTGTTCACTAATATCGCCTTCAACCATCTCCATCGTCTCGGGTATCAAAGGAATTTGTCCTGAAAGATAAACAGTTGTCCCGCCAGTTATTGCTACTGCTTGTGAATAAGTGCCAATTGCTTGTGGTGCTTTGTTTGTTGAAATAATGTCTTTTTGCATGATAATCCCTTTAGTGGCAATTTAAATATGACCAAATTTTACTGCATATTTATACCAAAGTCTTGATAGAATGATGCTAAATATCTTTTAGGTTTGAATGAGTTAATTGACTTTTTTTTATACAAAGAGACCTTTGCATAAATATGAATAATCATCAAGAATCCACTTTTCACCCACTTGGTAATTTTTTAAACCCAGCCTTAGCCCTGCTAGGACAAGGTTTAAGAAAATCACCAATTGGGCAAAAATTGAATTTTGCTAATCACCCATATTTATGCAAAGGTCTCACAAAACCAGTCTTATTTATCGTTTATTTTTTTAAGGAGCACACCCTTCTCCCCCAACATTGATATTATTTTTCAACGAGTCGGGAATTAAATGCTCATTGTCAGCCCCTAATCTCTCTTTGAATATTTCAAGTTTTTCTTTATTGATGGCACTGCCTTCACTCATAAAAAATACCTTTGCATCTTCGGGAACCATCTCTTGCTCTGTGAGTTCAACAGTTACCATTCTTTTTTCAATCCCATCATCATCTATAAAACCTTTGTAACTTGTTGTTTTTTTGACTCTGTATATTTGTCCTGGCTTGGTCAATGCCTCCGCTTCGTCCTCAACTGAATAAGGAGCAATCGGGACTGAATTGGCTGAGTTTTCAACGCCAAAAATAACCCCGATATCGTTTTCCACTGCACCTGTCCTTGAAAAATCTGAAGCCTCTTCAAAACTATACGAAAAAGAAGTGAATTTGTCAGTGACGATAAAATCTCCTTCTGTTATTCCAGGGACTTCCCCATCAAGATCGTAATAAGGTTTTCCATTTCCCGATGACCTAGTCGAAGAACTTCCACGATAAATATTGCTATTAGAAGGTGGGAATTTATTCATCGTCTCAGAAAAGTTTTTTATTTTTGCTTGGTAGACTTCTATAGATTCAGGCGCACTACTTCCAGCTCCATCTTTAAGGTAATTATTTATATAACTATTGCTATCAACTGTGTATCCATCAAAGTATAGTTTTTCTTCTGAAGTAATCTCCAGTCCCTCCGTTTGTTTTCTCATTTTCTCAGAATAGACTGATTTTATTTTGTCTCTTTCGCTGGCACTATTGTTGGTAAATATTTCTCGTTGTTTATCTTCACTCGGAAAAATTGTTGCAGAAGCATCTGCAAAAGTCCAAATAAGTAAAGCAATAAGTAGATAATGTTTTTTCATATAGTTATTTTTTTAAGATTTAAGTTATGATAAATAGATATGATTTTGCCAAATACCATATATTTACAAAGCTTAAAGGGTTGCCCTCAAGCGTTAATTTACCGTCATTCATTACACACCGCTGTTACATTCTTAAACACTGATGAGTCTGTTCATTAATATCACCTTTAACCATTTTCATCATCTCAGGCATCAAAGGAATTTGCCTTGAAAGATAAACAGTTGCCTCGCCAGTTACTACTACTGTTTATAAATAAGTGTCAATTACTTTATGGCACTTTGTTTGAGACCTTTGTATAAATATGAATAATCATTAAGAATCCACTTTTCACCTACTTGGTAATTTTTTAAACCCAGCCTTAGCCCTGCTAGGACAAGGTTTAAGAAAATCACCAATTGGGCAAAAATTGAATTTTGCTAATCATCCATATTTATGCAAAGGTCTCTGTTTTGTTGAAATAATGTTTTTTTGCATGATAATTCTTTTAGTGGCGATTTAATGCGACCAAATTTTACTGCATATTTATACCGAAGTCTTGATAGAATGATACAAAACATCTTTTGGATTTTAATTATACCGTTTTCAAAAATAAACCAAACAATCTGGTACTCATCCTCATTCCAAGTATTGACAGTAAAAATACTTGATGATTATAATACCATTGTCAAAAATGGTATCGTTTATTCTTTTAAGGGATGCACTCTTCCTTAACATTGATATTATTTTTCAACGAGTCGGGAATTAAATGTTCGTTTTCATCCCCCAATCGTTCTTTAAATATTTCAAATTTTTCTTGATTGACGGTACTGCCTTTGCTCATAAAAAATACCTTTGCACCTTCGGGTGCTGTCTCTTGCTCTTCAAGTTCAACAGTTACCATTCTTTTTTCAACCCCTTCATCATCTATAAAACCTTTGTAACTTTTTGTTTCTTTGACTTTGTATAGTTGTCCTGGCTTGGTCAACGCCTCTGCTTCGTTCTCAACTGAATAAGGGGCAATCGGAACTGAGCCTTTTGAGTTTTCAACGCCAAAAATAATCCCTATATCATTTGTCATTCCACTGCTTCTTGAAAACTCTGAAGCCTCTTCAAAACTATACGAAAAAGAAGTGAATTTGTCAGTGACGACAAAATCTCCTTCTGTTATTTTAGGGACTTCCCCGTCAAGATCGTAATAAGGTTTTCCATTTCCCGATGACCCAGCCGAAGAACTTCCACGATAAATATTGTTGTTAGCAGGTGGGAGTTTATCCAGTGCCTCAGAAAAGCCTTTTATTCTTGCTTGGTAAAAATCTATGGTGATATCATCGTCATCCTCAGCTCCTTTAAGGTAATCATTGATAAAATCATCACTATTAGTTGTGTAGTCCCTAAAATATGCCTTTTCTTCTTGAGTGAGCTCTATTCCTTGCGTTTGTTCGCTCATTTTTTCAGAATGAGCTAACTTTGCGGCCTCTCTTTCGCTTTCACCATTGTTGGCAAATAGTTCTCGTTGCTCTTCTTCACTTGGAAAAATTGTTGCAGAAGCATCTGCAAAAGTCCAAATAAGCAAGGCAATAAGTAGATAATGTTTTTTCATAAGTTGTTTTTTCAGGGTTTAAGTTATGATAAATAGATATGATTTTGCCAAACACTAGGGATACCTTCAAGCGTCAATTTACCATCATTCATTATCTAATAGAGACCTTTGCATAAATATGAATAATCATCAAGAATCCACTTGGTAATTTTTTAAACCCAGCCTTAGCCCTGCTAGGACAAGATTTAAGAAAATTACCAAGTGGATAAAAATTGAATTTTGCTAATCATCCATATTTATGCAAAGGTTTCTAATAGTAAGTAACATCTTTGTAACTTTAAATATTATACCTTCTGATTCAAAAGCACCAGACAGGGATTTTAGCGCTTTTTTTTAAGTGTTTTCCTAGTAAAGTTGTAATTTCATCCACAAAAGTTATCACTCTAACGAGATTATCCAACGCAATATATTTACTGGTATCTGTTCTAATTGCCTTTTTCGTTTCAAAACAATAAGCTTTAGGTTGCTACCCTCAATTAGTAGAGGAAGATATATTACTCCTCACTTCTATGCACAATGTGGAAAAACCCCTGCATTAGGCATAAATAATTAACTAAAAAGCCAATTTTATTCAACATCCGCGTCTAAAAATAGGGGGCTCAATTAGGATCTTAACAAAAGTAGCGATGAAATTATCCCATCATTTTATTGCATTAACATATATAGCACCTGTTCCAACCCCAAATATCAAAACTCATTAGATTATTAAAAAACTTATAGCAAAAGCCATTAAAGTCTGATATAATCTTTATAGATTTTATATGTAATAATTTTATAAGTTGATAATGAAAGAAGTAACAAGGGTAATATTTTTACCACTGATAGCACTAACGATGTTCGGATGTTCAGATGATAATCCCTCAAAGAATCCTACCAACACTACCACCATCACCGATAGCACTACTGGTGCTATCACTGATGTCGCATCACAAGCAGAACGGCTTGCGTTAACAAAAAGAAACGAAGCAGTATTAGCAAACACAACAGCACGAACAAAATACCAAGAGGTAAAGCAATTTGCTGTTAACGCTCAAAATGCAACAACCGTAAACGATGCAGAAAACGCTAAAAACTCTGCCAATGTAGCCTTAGAAGCAGTGTTAGTCGCTAAAAACAAAACTCATCAAGCCGCAGTAGAATCTCGTAACGCAGCCAATGAAGCCAACACAGACAACGCTAGAGCCTTTGCCGATGAAGCAGAAACTGTTGACACAGGTGCACTTGGATCAACTCATTACCACAACGAAGCTGAGAAAGAAGCAAAAAAAGCAGAAGATGCTTGGACTGCCCTTAATGGCAATGACAATGACAATGACAACGGCAGTGGCAATGACAACGGTAACGGTGGCGGCAATGACAACGGTAACGGTAACGGCAGTGGCAATGACAACGGTAACGGCGGCGGCAATGACGATACTACTGGACTAACTCAAGCACAAATAGACGCAGCAGACGCCCATGTCGATGAAGCAAAAAAGCAAGCAGGACTAGCAACACTATCATTAGTGCCTTTAAGCATTGCAGCTAACAATGCAACTACTGCAGCAACTGTGGCTTTACAATTCTTTAATAGTCAAGATTGGGATGTAGTCGCCAGAGAATACGCTAAAACAGTAAATGCTTACACCGATGCCATTAGAAAAGCACAGAAAATTAAGTCAGCATATGATGCAGCGGTCGTTGCTCACAATTCAGCACAGAGAATTAGACCTAATGAAACCAATGCTCAAGATTATGTGCAATCCGCCAATAGTTCTAATGACTCAGCAATAGAGTATCAAAAGAATGCATTTGATGCTAAAGAGTCCACTAAAATATTATTTGACAGATTGCCAACAGAGCGAAGAGCAATGGCACAAAAGGCAGAAGAGAGAATAGACTACAACGCCAATAAAGCAGCAGGATGGGCACTTATACCCACAGACAAAGGCGTAAAAATAACGCAATTGTTATTTGGATTGTTCAATCGCCCAGGAGTACCATCACCTATCACTTATGTAGAAAACGATAACTGCGCATCGGTAAATGCAGAAAATGCAGCACACCCTAGAGCAGAATTTGGTATTCAACAAATAACAGATGAATTTAACAAAAAAGATTGTGGCTATATCTCTGTACACTTCACAGACGCACAATTACAAGCAACAAAAGACATTGACTTATTTGCTAGTAACGATATAAACACGCAAGTAATCACTATTCTTAGTTCAGGCGTTGCTGGTGGTATCAATACCGATACTGTAAGCACGCCAGATAAGTGTCAATCAGAATTCCTCCTATACTCAGGATGGAAACACTATATCACCAGCAAAAATGATGAGTTCCCAGCAACTTATAATTGCGAAAATAACTAAAACTTAAAGTAAAGATAACAGGAAAATATTATGAAAGAATTTATGAAAAAAACACTACTTGCTGTAGTGCTAATGGCATCGCTAATGCCGGTTGTATCCAATGCGTTTACACCGGGGAATCTTGACAACGCACCAGTAATGGTACAACTCACTTCAGTATGGACATGGTACAACGCCGAAACAAATACGATGAGATTTGGTGCTAATACGAGGCATGGAATAATAAACCTTGAAACCAGCGAGGGAAGTGGACGGGATCATAATGTCTATCAATACAGTAAACTTATGAAGCTTCATGGGCATTATATTACAGTAGATGGGTGGCTAGACGATGCGGGAATAAAATTAACATTTGAATACAAAAATCTCCCACCTTCGCCGAATATAACTATGTCTTGGGGTGATCTTTATCACACATTTTATGACAACTTCCGCCTTTACAATGGAAGACTACTCGATATAACAACAGATGATAATGCTGAAATATGGTGGCATGCTTTGGATTTCCCCAAGAGTCCCAATTCAGAAATAACTGGTGCAAAACTACACTATACAGGAGCAAGTGGAATAAAGTTACAATTAGACTTCTCACACTCGCTATACGGAGACCCAACTCTGTTTTCCAATGCACATGATTATGACCGTGATGCCTTTACTCTTAATGACAATAATGATTTCTTTAAAGTAACCATAGGTAACAATAGAAAAACATTATGGTTCTCGCATAACAACATACCAAGTGCCACAACCCTTAAAGCAAACCTTTCAAAATTGAAAGAAAGCCTAAAAAAATATTATGCTAATTATGATGGCAAAATAAGTTCCGATGCACAAACACAGTTTGACAACTTGTCACTCCCACTGTATGACGGCAACGCAAGTACAATGAAAAACATTAGCGCATCTGATGAAGACAATGTAGTGAAGATTGATATTGAATTTGATAGGATTTTAAGTTGGAAAAATGAAGTTGCCACAACTGCACAATTGAATGAGCTACTTAAAGTAGATGGTTTGTATGTAGGTGCCAGTGTGATTATGACTGATTTAAACGCTGGAAATAAGAATCTCCGAATAACCTATCGAGGGAATGTAGAGCGCTCTACAATGACTATAGATTTAGGAGATTTAAGAGCCAGTTTAAGTAAAATATTTACCAATTTCTACCCACATGTGTCCAGTCATCTTCAAACTCAAATTGATACACTGGATTTACCTAGACTTAAACCTTCTACAATGCAAAGCATTCAGGCCAGCACTTCCCTTTCGGGAAATAGCAAAAGCGGAACACTTGACATGACTTTCGATAAAGATTTAGTTTGGAGTGCTGGCTTTGATTATGGGATGGGTTGTAGTTTGACCGATAATGCTTGTCAAGTTGTTAAGGTAAATGGAGGATATGTTAATATCACTTTAAGTTCCAGCCAAAACGATGATCGCAAGAAACTTGCTCTCATCTATACAATCATGACAGAAGATTCAACCGTAACAGTAAATCTAGCAGACTTAAAAGCCTATTTAAGCAAGGTACTCTATAACTTTAGTGGAGACCTTACTGATGCGGCAAAAGCACAGTTTGACAGTTTAGAATTTCCAAAATCCTTTGAGTTGCAGATGCAGGAAAAATCTATAAAAGCAGAAAGGGATACTGAAATACATACTCAAACTGCCCATACTGCCAAAGAAACCACAAAGTCAGCCACGACTGTTGCCGATGGTTTTGCGGCGAAAAATGACGCCATTGAGGCCGCAAATAAGGCAGAAGAATCCGCAAATGATGTTAGTGAAACAGACACTACCAGAAAACAGTCAGCAAATGCGAACGCACAACTGGCAAAAGAACATGCAGAGGCCGCTAAAGTTGCCTTTAAAGAACTGTATGAGTCAAAGGCAATACAAGGAAACTGGAAGACCCCTGTGATAAAAGGCTTAGGCTACTCAACAGACATTTATAGCTACGAAGGCAAAACTAACAACAAAGGTATGTATAGATGTCAAAGTGGTGAAATGGTTACATTTTCGCTTGGATATATAAAAATTGCAAAAGTTACTTGTCCACCAGCAGTCACACTTGTGAGTGTGCCTGAGTAGTTAACTTGTTGTAATTAACATCCTTAAGCCTCTTCATTGAGGCTTTTGGGTGTAAGCAGGATATAGATTTAATCAATTTTTAAACTAGGAAAGAAGTAACATGAAAAATTTAACAAGAGCAATATTTTTACCACTGATAGCACTAACGATGTTCGGATGTTCAGATGATAATCCCTCAAAGAATCCTACCAACACTACCACTAACACTACCACCACCGATAGCACTACTGGTACTATCACTGATGTCGCATCACAAGCAGAACGGCTTGCGTTAACAAAAAGAAACGAAGCAGTATTAGCAAACACAACAGCACGAACAAAATACCAAGAGGTAAAGCAATTTGCTGTTAACGCTCAAAATGCAACAACCGTAAACGATGCAGAAAACGCTAAAAACTCTGCCAATGTAGCCTTAGAAGCAGTGTTAGTCGCTAAAAACAAAACTCATCAAGCCGCAGTAGAATCTCGTAACGCAGCCAATGAAGCCAACACAGACAACGCTAGAGCCTTTGCCGATGAAGCAGAAACTGTTGACACAGGTGCACTTGGATCAACTCATTACCACAACGAAGCTGAGAAAGAAGCAAAAAAAGCAGAAGATGCTTGGACTGCCCTTAATGGCAACAACAATGACAACGGCAGTGGCAATGACAACGGTAACGGCGGCGGCAGTGGCAATGACAACGGTAACGGTAACGGCGGTGGCAGTGGCAATGACAATGGTAACGGCGGCGGCAATGACGATACTACTGGACTAACTCAAGCACAAATAGACGCAGCAGACGCCCATGTCGATGAAGCAAAAAAGCAAGCAGGACTAGCAACACTATCATTAGTGCCTTTAAGCATTGCAGCTAACAATGCAACTACTGCAGCAACTGTGGCTTTACAATTCTTTAATAGTCAAGATTGGGATGTAGTCGCCACAGAATACGCTAAAACAGTAAATGCTTACACCGATGCCATTAGAAAAGCACAGAAAATTAAGTCAGCATATGATGCAGCGGTCGTTGCTCACAATTCAGCACAGAGAATTAGACCCAATGAAACCAATGCTCAAGATTATGTGCAATCCGCCAATAGTTCTAATGACTCAGCAATAGAGTATCAAAAGAATGCATTTGATGCTAAAGAGTCCACTAAAATATTATTTGACAGATTGCCAACAGAGCGAAGAGTAATGGCACAAAAGGCAGAAGAGAGAATAGACTACGACGCCAATAAAGCAGCAGGATGGGCACTTATACCCACAGACAAAGGCGTAAAAATAACGCAATTGTTATTTGGATTGTTCAATCGCCCAGGAGTACCATCACCTATCACTTATGTAGAAAACGATAACTGCGCATCGGTAAATGCAGAAAATGCAGCACACCCTAGAGCAGAATTTGGCATTCAACAAATAACAGATGAATTTAACAAAAAAGATTGTGGCTATATCTCTGTACACTTCACAGACGCACAATTACAAGCAACAAAAGACATTGACTTATTTGCTAGTAACGATATAAACACGCAAGTAATCACTATTCTTAGTTCAGGCGTTGCTGGTGGTATCAATACCGATACTGTAAGCACGCCAGATAAGTGTCAATCAGAATTCCTCCTATACTCAGGATGGAAACACTATATCACCAGCAAAAATGATGAGTTCCCAGCAACTTATAATTGCGAAAATAACTAAAACTTAAAGTAAAGATAACAGGAAAATATTATGAAAGAATTTATGAAAAAAACACTACTTGCTGTAGTGCTAATGGCATCGCTAATGCCGGTTGTATCCAATGCGTTTACACCGGGGAATCTTGACAACGCACCAGTAATGGTACAACTCACTTCAGTATGGACATGGTACAACGCCGAAACAAATACGATGAGATTTGGTGCTAATACGAGGCATGGAATAATAAACCTTGAAACCAGCGAGGGAAGTGGACGGGATCATAATGTCTATCAATACAGTAAACTTATGAAGCTTCATGGGCATTATATTACAGTAGATGGGTGGCTAGACGATGCGGGAATAAAATTAACATTTGAATACAAAAATCTCCCACCTTCGCCGAATATAACTATGTCTTGGGGTGATCTTTATCACACATTTTATGACAACTTCCGCCTTTACAATGGAAGACTACTCGATATAACAACAGATGATAATGCTGAAATATGGTGGCATGCTTTGGATCTCCCCAAGAGTCCCAATTCAGAAATAATTTCTGCAAAATTACACCATGTAGGAGCAAGTGGAATGAAGTTACAATTAAACTTCTCACATGAATTATATGGAGATCCAACTCTAGATGCCGATGCATATAAATATGAGCGTGATGCCTTTACTTTTAATAGTAATAAGGATTTCTTTAAAGTAACCCTAGAAGACAATAGAAAAACATTATGGCTTTCGCATGAAAATATACCGGATGACGCAACTCTCGAAATGAGTATCCCAGAACTGAAAAAAAGCTTAAAAAAATATTATGCTAACTATGATGGCAAAATAGAACGAAAGACAGAAATACTTCTAGAGCAAATGCAGCTCCCCGTGTTTGACAACAATACCAGCAGAATGAAAAACATTACTGCATCAAGTGAAGGCAATCTAGTAAAGATTGACATTGAATTTGACAGAGTTTTAAATTGGAAAAATGCAGTTTCCACAACTATACAACTAGATAAACTATTTAAGTTAAATGATGTGTATGTAGATGCCACTATGGTCATGTCTGATTTAGGAGCTGGAAATAAGCATGTTCAGATAACCTATGAAGGGAATGTGGAGCGTTCTATAATGACTATAGATTTAGGCAGTTTAAGATCTGGTTTGACTAAAGTATTTACTAATTTTTATTCACATATATCTAGCCATATTCAGAGCCAAATTGATACACTGGATTTACCTAAGCGTAAACCTTCTACAATAGGAAGTATTCAGGCTGATATATTCCCTTCAGGAAACAGAAGGTACGGAGTGATTAACATGACTTTCGATGAAGATTTAGTTTGGCAAGAGGGGTATGGCTATGATTCAAGTTGTAGTTTAGATGGTAACGCTTGTCAAGTTGTTAAGGTAAATGAAGAATATGTTAATGTTACTTCAAGTACCAATCAAGAAGGCGATCGCAAGAAGCTTATTTTGACCTATACAATCATGACAGCAGATTCAACCGTAACAGTAAATCTAATAGACTTAAAAGCCTATTTAAGCAAGGTACTCTATAACTTTAGTGGAGACCTTACTGATGCGGCAAAAGCACAGTTTGACAGTTTAGAATTTCCAAAATCCTTTGAGTTGCAGATGCAGGAAAAATCTATAAAAGCAGAAAGGGATACTGAAACACATACTCAAACTGCCCATACTGCCAAAGAAACCACAAAGTCAGCCACGACTGTTGCCGATGGTTTTGCAGCGAAAAATGACGCCATTGAAGCCGCAAATAAGGCAGAAGAATCCGCAAATGATGTTAGTGAAACAGACACTACCAGAAAACAGTCAGCAAATGCGAACGCACAACTGGCAAAAGAACATGCAGAGGCCGCTAAAGTTGCCTTTAAAGAACTGTATGAGTCAAAGGCAATACAAGGAAACTGGAAGACCCCTGTGATAAAAGGCTTAGGCTATTCAACAGACATTTATAGCTACGAAGGCAAAACTAACAACAAAGGTATGTATAGATGTCAAAGTGGTGAAATGGTTACATTTTCACTTGGATATATAAAAATTGCAAAAGTTACTTGTCCACCAGCAGTCACACTTGTGAGTGTGCCTGAGTAGTTAACTTGTTGTAATTAACATCCTGAAGCCTCTTAATTGAGGCTTTTGGGTGTAAGCAGGAATATAGATTTAATCAATTTTTAAACTAGGAAAGAAGTAACATGAAAAATTTAACAAGAGCAATATTTTTACCACTGATAGCACTAACGATGTTCGGATGTTCAGATGATAATCCCTCAAAGAATCCTACCAACACTACCACTAACACTACCACCACCGATAGCACTACTGGTACTATCACTGATGTCGCATCACAAGCAGAACGGCTTGCGTTAACAAAAAGAAACGAAGCAGTATTAGCAAACACAACAGCACGAACAAAATACCAAGAGGTAAAGCAATTTGCTGTTAACGCTCAAAATGCAACAACCGTAAACGATGCAGAAAACGCTAAAAACTCTGCCAATGTAGCCTTAGAAGCAGTGTTAGTCGCTAAAAACAAAACTCATCAAGCCGCAGTAGAATCTCGTAACGCAGCCAATGAAGCCAACACAGACAACGCTAGAGCCTTTGCCGATGAAGCAGAAACTGTTGACACAGGTGCACTTGGATCAACTCATTACCACAACGAAGCTGAGAAAGAAGCAAAAAAAGCAGAAGATGCTTGGACTGCCCTTAATGGCAACAACAATGACAATGACAATGACAACGGCAGTGGCAATGACAACGGTAACGGCGGCGGCAGTGGCAATGACAACGGTAACGGTAACGGTAACGGCGGTGGCAGTGGCAATGACAACGGTAACGGCGGCGGCAATGACGATACTACTGGACTAACTCAAGCACAAATAGACGCAGCAGACGCCCATGTCGATGAAGCAAAAAAGCAAGCAGGACTAGCAACACTATCATTAGTGCCTTTAAGCATTGCAGCTAACAATGCAACTACTGCAGCAACTGTGGCTTTACAATTCTTTAATAGTCAAGATTGGGATGTAGTCGCCACAGAATACGCTAAAACAGTAAATGCTTACACCGATGCCATTAGAAAAGCACAGAAAATTAAGTCAGCATATGATGCAGCGGTCGTTGCTCACAATTCAGCACAGAGAATTAGACCCAATGAAACCAATGCTCAAGATTATGTGCAATCCGCCAATAGTTCTAATGACTCAGCAATAGAGTATCAAAAGAATGCATTTGATGCTAAAGAGTCCACTAAAATATTATTTGACAGATTGCCAACAGAGCGAAGAGTAATGGCACAAAAGGCAGAAGAGAGAATAGACTACGACGCCAATAAAGCAGCAGGATGGGCACTTATACCCACAGACAAAGGCGTAAAAATAACGCAATTGTTATTTGGATTGTTCAATCGCCCAGGAGTACCATCACCTATCACTTATGTAGAAAACGATAACTGCGCATCGGTAAATGCAGAAAATGCAGCACACCCTAGAGCAGAATTTGGCATTCAACAAATAACAGATGAATTTAACAAAAAAGATTGTGGCTATATCTCTGTACACTTCACAGACGCACAATTACAAGCAACAAAAGACATTGACTTATTTGCTAGTAACGATATAAACACGCAAGTAATCACTATTCTTAGTTCAGGCGTTGCTGGTGGTATCAATACCGATACTGTAAGCACGCCAGATAAGTGTCAATCAGAATTCCTCCTATACTCAGGATGGAAACACTATATCACCAGCAAAAATGATGAGTTCCCAGCAACTTATAATTGCGAAAATAACTAAAACTTAAAGTAAAGATAACAGGAAAATATTATGAAAGAATTTATGAAAAAAACACTACTTGCTGTAGTGCTAATGGCATCGCTAATGCCGGTTGTATCCAATGCGTTTCAATTTTCGGATTTTGCAAAATTTCCAGTAAAGGTAGAACTCACTTCAGTATGGACATGGTACAACGCCGAAACAAATACGATTAGATTTGGCGCCAATACGGAGCATGGAATAAAAAACCCTAAAACCAGCAAGGGAAGTGGATGGGATCATGATGTCCATCAATACAGTAAACTTATGAAGCTTTATGGGCAGTATATTACAGTAGATGGGTGGCTAGACGATGCGGGAATAAAATTAACATTTGAATACAAAAATCTCCCACCTTCGCCGAATATAACTATGTCTTGGGGTGATCTTTATCACACATTTTATGACAGTTTCCGCCTTTACAATGAAAAACTACTCGATATAACAACAGATGATAATGCTGAAATATGGTGGCATGCTTTGGATTTCCCCAAGAGTCCCAATTCAGAAATAACTGGTGCAAAACTACACTATACAGGAGCAAGTGGAATAAAGTTACAATTAGACTTCTCACACTCGCTATACGGAGACCCAACTCTGTTTTCCAATGCACATGATTATGACCGTGATGCCTTTACTCTTAATGACAATAATGATTTCTTTAAAGTAACCATAGGTAACAATAGAAAAACATTATGGTTCTCGCATAACAACATACCAAGTGCCACAACCCTTAAAGCAAACCTTTCAAAATTGAAAGAAAGCCTAAAAAAATATTATGCTAATTATGATGGCAAAATAAGTTCCGATGCACAAACACAGTTTGACAACTTGTCACTCCCACTGTATGACGGCAACGCAAGTACAATGAAAAACATTAGCGCATCTGATGAAGACAATGTAGTGAAGATTGATATTGAATTTGATAGGATTTTAAGTTGGAAAAATGAAGTTGCCACAACTGCACAATTGAATGAACTACTTAAAGTAGATGGTTTATATGTAAGCGCCAGTGTGATTATGACTGATTTAAACGCTGGAAATAAGAATCTCCGAATAACCTATCGAGGGAATGTAGAGCGCTCTACAATGACTATAGATTTAGGAGATTTAAGAGCCAGTTTAAGTAAAATATTTACCAATTTCTACCCACATGTGTCCAGTCATCTTCAAACTCAAATTGATACACTGGATTTACCTAGACTTAAACCTTCTACAATGCAAAGCATTCAGGCCAGCACTTCCCTTTCGGGAAATAGCAAAAGCGGAACACTTGACATGACTTTCGATAAAGATTTAGTTTGGAGTGCTGGCTTTGATTATGGGATGGGTTGTAGTTTGACCGATAATGCTTGTCAAGTTGTTAAGGTAAATGGAGGATATGTTAATATCACTTTAAGTTCCAGCCAAAACGATGATCGCAAGAAACTTGCTCTCATCTATACAATCATGACAGAAGATTCAACCGTAACAGTAAATCTAGCAGACTTAAAAGCCTATTTAAGCAAGGTACTCTATAACTTTAGTGGAGACCTTACTGATGCGGCAAAAGCACAGTTTGACAGTTTAGAATTTCCAAAATCCTTTGAGTTGCAGATGCAGGAAAAATCTATAAAAGCAGAAAGGGATACTGAAATACATACTCAAACTGCCCATACTGCCAAAGAAACCACAAAGTCAGCCACGACTGTTGCCGATGGTTTTGCGGCGAAAAATGACGCCATTGAGGCCGCAAATAAGGCAGAAGAATCCGCAAATGATGTTAGTGAAACAGACACTACCAGAAAACAGTCAGCAAATGCGAACGCACAACTGGCAAAAGAACATGCAGAGGCCGCTAAAGTTGCCTTTAAAGAACTGTATGAGTCAAAGGCAATACAAGGAAACTGGAAGACCCCTGTGATAAAAGGCTTAGGCTACTCAACAGACATTTATAGCTACGAAGGCAAAACTAACAACAAAGGTATGTATAGATGTCAAAGTGGTGAAATGGTTACATTTTCGCTTGGATATATAAAAATTGCAAAAGTTACTTGTCCACCAGCAGTCACACTTGTGAGTGTGCCTGAGTAGTTAACTTGTTGTAATTAACATCCTTAAGCCTCTTAATTGAGGCTTTTGGGTGTAAGCAGGAATATAGATTTAATCAATTTTTAAACTAGGAAAGAAGTAACATGAAAAATTTAACAAGAGCAATATTTTTACCACTGATAGCACTAACGATGTTCGGATGTTCAGATGATAATCCCTCAAAGAATCCTACCAACACTACCACTAACACTACCACCACCGATAGCACTACTGGTACTATCACTGATGTCGCATCACAAGCAGAACGGCTTGCGTTAACAAAAAGAAACGAAGCAGTATTAGCAAACACAACAGCACGAACAAAATACCAAGAGGTAAAGCAATTTGCTGTTAACGCTCAAAATGCAACAACCGTAAACGATGCAGAAAACGCTAAAAACTCTGCCAATGTAGCCTTAGAAGCAGTGTTAGTCGCTAAAAACAAAACTCATCAAGCCGCAGTAGAATCTCGTAACGCAGCCAATGAAGCCAACACAGACAACGCTAGAGCCTTTGCCGATGAAGCAGAAACTGTTGACACAGGTGCACTTGGATCAACTCATTACCACAACGAAGCTGAGAAAGAAGCAAAAAAAGCAGAAGATGCTTGGACTGCCCTTAATGGCAACAACAATGACAACGGCAGTGGCAATGACAACGGTAACGGCGGCGGCAGTGGCAATGACAACGGTAACGGTAACGGCGGTGGCAGTGGCAATGACAATGGTAACGGCGGCGGCAATGACGATACTACTGGACTAACTCAAGCACAAATAGACGCAGCAGACGCCCATGTCGATGAAGCAAAAAAGCAAGCAGGACTAGCAACACTATCATTAGTGCCTTTAAGCATTGCAGCTAACAATGCAACTACTGCAGCAACTGTGGCTTTACAATTCTTTAATAGTCAAGATTGGGATGTAGTCGCCACAGAATACGCTAAAACAGTAAATGCTTACACCGATGCCATTAGAAAAGCACAGAAAATTAAGTCAGCATATGATGCAGCGGTCGTTGCTCACAATTCAGCACAGAGAATTAGACCCAATGAAACCAATGCTCAAGATTATGTGCAATCCGCCAATAGTTCTAATGACTCAGCAATAGAGTATCAAAAGAATGCATTTGATGCTAAAGAGTCCACTAAAATATTATTTGACAGATTGCCAACAGAGCGAAGAGTAATGGCACAAAAGGCAGAAGAGAGAATAGACTACGACGCCAATAAAGCAGCAGGATGGGCACTTATACCCACAGACAAAGGCGTAAAAATAACGCAATTGTTATTTGGATTGTTCAATCGCCCAGGAGTACCATCACCTATCACTTATGTAGAAAACGATAACTGCGCATCGGTAAATGCAGAAAATGCAGCACACCCTAGAGCAGAATTTGGCATTCAACAAATAACAGATGAATTTAACAAAAAAGATTGTGGCTATATCTCTGTACACTTCACAGACGCACAATTACAAGCAACAAAAGACATTGACTTATTTGCTAGTAACGATATAAACACGCAAGTAATCACTATTCTTAGTTCAGGCGTTGCTGGTGGTATCAATACCGATACTGTAAGCACGCCAGATAAGTGTCAATCAGAATTCCTCCTATACTCAGGATGGAAACACTATATCACCAGCAAAAATGATGAGTTCCCAGCAACTTATAATTGCGAAAATAACTAAAACTTAAAGTAAAGATAACAGGAAAATATTATGAAAGAATTTATGAAAAAAACACTACTTGCTGTAGTGCTAATGGCATCGCTAATGCCGGTTGTATCCAATGCAGCAGATGCAGATGTAGATGTCGCTGGAATTAGTGCAGTATATAACGCCGAAACAAACAGTATAAAGCTTATTGCTGACATGGAATACCAATTAAAAAATCCTAAAATCGAAGGAGAAAGTGGATGGGAATATAAAGTCCATCAATACAGCGGACTTATGAGAGTTCATGGGCATTATGTCACAGTAGATGGACAATTATCTCACGCTGGAAAAAGAGTAACATTCGAATATAAAAATCTTCCACCCACGCCAACTGTAACCATTTCTTGGTATAACCTTTATCTCACAATGCTTGAGGGATTCCGTCTTTATGATGGGCGCACATTCGAGATACATCAAGATGGTAATTCTGAACCACAATGGAATAACTTGGCTTTACCTAGTAATCCTACTGCAGAAATAATTTCTGCAAAATTACACCATGTAGGAGCAAGTGGAATGAAGTTACAATTAAACTTCTCACATGAATTATATGGAGATCCAACTCTAGATGCCGATGCATATAAATATGAGCGTGATGCCTTTACTTTTAATAGTAATAAGGATTTCTTTAAGGCAACCCTAGAAGACAATAGAAAAACATTATGGCTTTCGCATGAAAATATACCAGGTGACGCAACTCTCGAAATGAGCATTCCAGAACTGAAAAAAAGCTTAAAAAAATATTATGCTAACTATGATGGCAAAATAGAACGAAAGACAGAAATACTTCTAGAGCAAATGCAGCTCCCCGTGTTTGACAACAATACCAGCAGAATGAAAAACATTACTGCATCAAGTGAAGGCAATCTAGTAAAGATTGACATTGAATTTGACAGAGTTTTAAATTGGAAAAATGCAGTTTCCACAACTATACAACTAGATAAACTATTTAAGTTAAATGATGTGTATGTAGATGCCACTATGGTCATGTCTGATTTAGGAGCTGGAAATAAGCATGTTCAGATAACCTATGAAGGGAATGTGGAGCGTTCTATAATGACTATAGATTTAGGCAGTTTAAGATCTGGTTTGACTAAAGTATTTACTAATTTTTATTCACATATATCTAGCCATATTCAGAGCCAAATTGATACACTGGATTTACCTAAGCGTAAACCTTCTACAATAGGAAGTATTCAGGCTGATATATTCCCTTCAGGAAACAGAAGGTACGGAGTGATTAACATGACTTTCGATGAAGATTTAGTTTGGCAAGAGGGGTATGGCTATGATTCAAGTTGTAGTTTAGATGGTAACGCTTGTCAAGTTGTTAAGGTAAATGAAGAATATGTTAATGTTACTTCAAGTACCAATCAAGAAGGCGATCGCAAGAAGCTTATTTTGACCTATACAATCATGACAGCAGATTCAACCGTAACAGTAAATCTAATAGACTTAAAAGCCTATTTAAGCAAGGTACTCTATAACTTTAGTGGAGACCTTACTGATGCGGCAAAAGCACAGTTTGACAGTTTAGAATTTCCAAAATCCTTTGAGTTGCAGATGCAGGAAAAATCTATAAAAGCAGAAAGGGATACTGAAACACATACTCAAACTGCCCATACTGCCAAAGAAACCACAAAGTCAGCCACGACTGTTGCCGATGGTTTTGCAGCGAAAAATGACGCCATTGAAGCCGCAAATAAGGCAGAAGAATCCGCAAATGATGTTAGTGAAACAGACACTACCAGAAAACAGTCAGCAAATGCGAACGCACAACTGGCAAAAGAACATGCAGAGGCCGCTAAAGTTGCCTTTAAAGAACTGTATGAGTCAAAGGCAATACAAGGAAACTGGAAGACCCCTGTGATAAAAGGCTTAGGCTATTCAACAGACATTTATAGCTACGAAGGCAAAACTAACAACAAAGGTATGTATAGATGTCAAAGTGGTGAAATGGTTACATTTTCGCTTGGATATATAAAAATTGCAAAAGTTACTTGTCCACCAGCAGTCACACTTGTGAGTGTGCCTGAGTAGTTAACTTGTTGTAATTAACATCCTGAAGCCTCTTCATTGAGGCTTTTGGGTGTAAGCAGGAATAGACTTTAATGTAATGAAGGTGGTTTTAATTATGAGAGTCATTATCAGTGAGACTTTTATCAATATTTTCCACTTTAATACTCTTTTTACCACACTGTGTGAGAATATATAAGAGTATGATATAAAGAAATAAAGATGAGAGGCAAGAGACTAAAAAACTATAAAAAGGTATGTGTTCCCCTTGGAAATGCTTCTTTGCAGAAGGTTTAACAATATACATGATTTTAATAAACGGCAAGCGTATTCAAAACTTCTTAATAAAGATAAGGAAATACTTTTGACATTATGGTAAAAAAACACTATAAACTAAAGTGAGATTGCCGTATTATTTAGTGTATTGAGGGAGCGGTATTAATATATCTGACAAATTATCTTTAGAAGCCAAATATCTGGCCTCTAATATAATAACTTTAACAAAAGGAAACAAAATAAGGAAATAAAATGAAAAAATCAACAAAAACAATATTTTTATCTGTAATGGCATTAACGATGTTTGGGTGTGGGGATAATAGTTCTCCAAAGAAGACCGAAACAAACTCCATTCTTGAGTCTACTGAAGAAGCATCATCAGCAGAACAACTTGCATTACTAAAAAGGAATGAGACGATAATGGAAAATTCAAAAGCACGAATAGGATATCAACAAATAAAAGAATTCGCTATTATTGCCCAGAATGCAACAGTTGAAGATGACGCAGAAAGTGTTATGATTGATGTTAATATAGCCTTGGGAATGGTGTTAATTGCTAAAAACAAAGCCCATCAGTCCGCAGTAGAATCTCGTAACGCAGCCGATGAGGCCAATACAGACAATTCCAGAATTTTTGCCGATGAAGCAGAAGATTTTGATGTAGGTGAGTTTGGAGCAACTCATTACTACAATGAGAGCAGAAAAGAAGCAAAAAAAACAGAGGATGCTTGGCTTGTCCTTAAGGAAAAAAATAGGGAACCGACAACGCCACCTGATGATACAACGCCACCTGATGATACAAAGACACCCCCTGATCCAGCGCCAGCTCCTAAACCAGCACACACTGCTGCAGATGCTCATGTGGAGAGAGCAAAAAATCGAGCAGAATTTGCAACCTCCTTATTGTTTCCCTTAAATATGGAATCTAATCGTGTAGCGACTGCAGCGACTGCGACTGCACGGTTCTTTCGTGATAAGAACTGGGATAAGGTTACTGAGAAGTACAATGAAGTAGTAAATATTTATAATATGGTTGTTGATTTGGCAGATAGAGTCAAGTCGGCGTATGAGGAAACGATTGTTGCTAATAATTTGGCGAATGATATTAGGCCAAATGAAGCTAACGCTGAAGATCATGTTGAATCCGCTAAAGGTGCTAATGACTCAGCATTAGGGTATAAGAGTAGTGCCTTTAACTCTAAAGTAGCTGCTAAACTAGTATTTAATAAACTATCAGTAGAGCGAAGAATAGCAGCACAAAAGACACAAGATAGAAAAGCATACAATACTCTCAAGATATCAGGATGGACACATATACCAACAAATAAAGGAGTAAAAGTAACGCAATTGTTGTTTGGGTTGTTCAATCGCCCAGGGACTCCATCGGCTATTATATATCCAGAAAACGATAATTGCGCATCAGTAAATGCTGAAAATGCAGCGCACCCTAGAACAGAGTTCGGTATACAACACATAACAGATGAATTTAACAAAAAGGATTGTGGTTATATAACTGCGCATTTAACAGAAGCGCAATTTCAAGCAACAGAAAATATGGACTTATTTTCTAGTAACGATGTAAATGCACAAGTAATCACCATCCTCAGTGCAGGCGTTAGTGGCGGTATTGATGCCGATACTGTAAGTACGCCAGATAAGTGTGAATCAGAATTCCTTGTATATTCAGGATGGATGCACTATATCACCAGCAAAAATGATGAGTTTCCAGCAACTTATAATTGCGAAAATAACTAAAATTAAATACAATTAGGAAAATATTATGAAAAAATTTATAACAAGAACGCTACTTTCTGTAGCACTAATGACATCATTGATACTAATATCCAATGTAGCGCATGCAGCTGTTTCAGAGATAACTGGTGTGAAGTTGAATTATATAGGTGCAAATGGATTAGAGTTTCAATTCAGCTTTTCGGAACCATTAGAGGGAGATTCAACTCAGCATGAATATAACAAGGGCGCTTTTACTTTTAATGCAATCAGTGATTTCTTTGAAATAACCTTGGGAGATGACAAGAAAACATTGTCGTATTCATATTCTTCTATGCCAGATAATGTAACTGTAGCAGCAGACCTCTCACTAATTAAAGAAGATCTAAAGTTTTATTCTAACTATCAAGGCGGAATAAGTGATGAAGCAAAAATACAATTTGATAACTTATTTTTGCCAGTAAATAACATATCAGTAAGTACAATGAAAAGCATTACGGTATCTGCAAAGAAGGGTTCAGATCAGAAAATTAAAGAAATAAGGTTTGATATTGCACTTAATAAAATTTTAACTTGGAGAGAGTTAGGTAAGGACAATTCACAATTGCATAAGCTAGTTAAAATGGGCGGAACATATGTAACTGTTAATGTCAGCATGTCTGATTTAAATTCTGGAAATAAGAACCTTAAAATAATCTATGTAGGGAATGTAGAAAGTGCGACAATGACTATGGATTTAGGAGATTTAAGGCACAGCCTGACTCAAGTATTTTCTAATTTTTATCCTTTTACATTTAATGGCTTTCGAGATCAATTTGATGCATTGGCATTACCCATTCTTAAACTTTCCACAATGGAGAGCATTCAGTCTAGTACTTTCACTTCAGCAGGTATCAAGTATGAAAAACTTAGCATGACTTTCAACGAGGATTTAATTTGGAAAGAGGGTTATGGTTATGATATGAACTGTAGTTCGAGCAATTGCCAAGTTGTTAAGGCAGATGGAGTGTATATTGATGTTGCTTTAAGCACCGATCAAGTGGATGATAAAAAGAAGCTTATCTTGACCTATTCCATAGAAAACTCTCCAACTATAACAATGAGTTTAGTAGACTTAAAGGCTTATTTGAGAAAAACACTATATAGCTTTAAGGGCGGACTTACTGATGCAGTAAAAGCACAGTATGATTCCTTAGAACTTTCAAAGTCAGCTGCATTACAGGAACAAGAGAAGTCTATACAAGCAGAAAAGGATGCCAAAGTGCATGCTCAAGCCGCTCATGAGGCTAGTGAAATTGCAAAGGCAGCAATTACTATTGCCATTAGTTTTGAAGCGAAGAATAATGCAATTGAAGCAGCAAATAAAACACAAGCATCCGCAGATGATGTTAGTGCAACGGATATTGATAGAAAAAAGTCAGCAACTGACAATGCGAAGCAAGCAAAAGAAGATGCAGAGTCCGCCAAACTTGCTTTTGATACTCTATACGAGGCAAAGGCAATAAAAGGTTATTGGAGGTTTCCCGTGATAAAAGATTTAAACTATGTGACTGACAAGTATAATTATGTAGGAAAAACTGACGATAAAGGCATGTACAAGTGTCAAAACAGTGAAGTAGTTAGTTTTTCAGTTGGACACATAGAAGTTGCAACAATTTCTTGCCCTGGTTTTGGAAGGTTAGCGCGGACAATCACACTTTTTAATATGCCTTAGTAGCATAAACTTGTCGTAAGAAACACCCCTAAGCCTCTTAATTGAGGCTTTTGGGTGTAAGCAAGAATAATTTTTAATATAAATTTTTTTTGTATAGAGAGCTTTCACTATATGATAATGGCGATTCATATATGAACTAAGGAAGCGCTCAATGCAAAAAATAAGTATACAATCAACAGAAAAAATATACTATCAAAATATGCTACTAAGTAGTTGCTCTGCAAAAATTATTGATATTGGAGAAAGTTTCATTGTTACTGATAGAACCATCGCTTTTCCAGAAGGCGGAGGTCAAGAAGGGGATAGAGGCGAAATCATATTTAATGACAATAGCAAGATAGCGTTTATTGATACTAAAAAACGCTATGGAACCCCAGTTTACCTTGATGATTTTCCAACTATAAATATTGACACTCAAATTTGCCATTTTGTCCCACCAGAAGATCAATCAAAATTAAGTGCAATATCAATTGGAGATTCAGTAACTATAAAAATTAATATCAATAGGAGAGAAAAACTAACCATTAGCCACACTGCATCGCATTTATTATATTTGGGGGTTGCCCAATTCAGGCCAGATGCGGTAGAGAATATCATAGGATGCCATATAAAAGAAGAAGGGGCGCGATTCGATTTTTCAATAACTGAAAAATTTGATCAAGATTTGATACAAAAAGTTACTTTATTTGCAAATGAAATGGCAAAGGACAACCTTCCAATAAAGTTATATCCACATGAAAAAAATCCAGACGAAGACCCCTGCATTAAACTAAAAAACCCAACAAAAAATCACAAATCAACCCTCAAAACCTTATGCAAACATTAGCATTTATGATAAAATACTATAATTATCAGACACTTACAAAAAAATGCGAGTTAAAACCACTCAAGAACAAACCTTTGCTGATAGTTTTATCAACATACCAAACTCCCAACTAGACATCATTAACAAAGTTATCGATTGGGAAGTTATAGCCAAAGATCTGTCTCATATTAAAGTTGACTATTCTGCTGTTAGTCTGTTTAAAGCGCTATTAATAGGCACATGGCACAATCTCTCTGATGAGAAGTTGGCTGATAGTCTTAGTAGAGATTTAGTCTTTATTAACTTTTGCAACTTTAGCCTAAGTGGCAACAAACCTGATGCTACAACCATTGGCAGATTTAGAACCAAACTAATCAAACAAAATCTATTTGATAGACTTTTGAGTAGCATCAATCTTATGCTTGAGAACAATCAACTCAAACTCTCTAATGGCAAACATGTTGCCATGGATGCAACCTTAATTCAAAGTGCTAGACGCACTAAGAAGATTATTACAACACACAAAACTGGTGAGGTTTATGAGATTGATAGTAACCCAATTCAATATTCAGATGATAAAGATGCAAGATGGACATTTAAGGCGGGAAAATACACTTATGGATATTCATCAGTAGTAACAACTGATGCCAATGGATTAATTAACAAAGCCACTACGCACCCTGCTAATGATAGTGAAATGACTCATTTTGAAGAAAATGTTAAACAGGCAGGCAATCAAAAAGGCGTAAGAGTTTTATACGACAAAGGAGCAGCCTCTCAAGCTAATAGTGAAGCACTTAAGGCACAAAAGTTAAGAGATGGTATTATGCGCAAAAAACCCAAAGGCAAGCAAATGAGTCATTGGCATAAATTACGCAATAAAGCAATCAGCAAAAGAAGGTTTGTGGTTGAACGCACCTTTGGTACGCTCAAACGCACTTATGGTTTGGCAAGAAGTCGTTATATTGGTTTAGAGAAAGTTGCCAGCGAAGTTAATCTTAAAGCTATTGCTTATAATCTAGTTAGAGCGGCGAATGTTTATATTAACAAGGGATTAAATACAACCTAGGGATTATTGTGTCTTTTTTGTGGAAACAGTACAAAAAAGAGTAAAAAATGAGCGATTTATAGTTGATATTGATGATTTTTTTAATGAAAGCTGGGTTTTATATATTTTTTGACTTTGAAAAGTCAAAAATTGAGGGTTTTGGGTTTTGATGGTTGGTTTTAGGGTGCTATGCAGGGGTCTTAGACGCTTGGTTTTGGGAATGCGATAACAAAAAGATTCCGTGCGGAGGAACGCATCTACAAGCAACTGGCGGGATAGGAAATATAATTGTAAAAAGAAAAAACATAGGAAAAGGCAAGGATAGAATAATGTGCACATTCCCTGATGCATCAATGAATTTAGGGGTAATGTAAAAAATCACCACTTCGTGATTTAATAAATATTTTTGTGATAAGGAAGTTAGTGTTACAAAAAATGGACTTTATCGAAAAATATTAGGTGTTGATATTGAGCGTATTTGGCACCAACAAATTGTCACTAAAAAATAATATCTCTTTCCCTTCTCTTGCTCTATATGCAGAATGGTTAAAAGAATATTTTTTTGTTAATTTTTTTGAAACCCACTTATAGATTTTTTCTATTTCTGGAGTATTGTCATAGGAAATAATCCAATTAATATTTCTAATTTCTTTTATTGCCTCTGAAACCTCTTTATGTTGGTCGTCTTTGTAGTGATTCATATATAAAGAAGAGCCCTTTAGATAATACGGAGGGTCAAAATAAAAAATAGTTTTATTGTTGTTTGATTCTTTTTGTATTTTTTTAATTAATTTAAGTGCATCAAGATTATATAAGTCAATCTGCTTCTTATATTTTGCAATCAATTTGATCCTTCTAATCAAATCTTTTTTATTGAAACGACAATTTATTTTATATTTTCCTTTTTGCTCTATTCCGCCAATAACACCTGCGTTTATAATTCCAGAAATATTTGTCCTGTTAAGAAAAAAGGTAGCAAACCCTAATTCCAAAAGCTTTGCTTTAGATTTATTTTTTTGAGTTTTTTTTGCTTTTTGCCAATTTTCAATATTGATTTCCGTATTTTCAATTAAATAACAAAGTTTTTTTGTATTTTTTAATACTGAGTGCCAAAAAGCATAGATGGAGCGATCAAAATCATTTATTGTAATTTTTTCTACCTTCTGTTCTATGAGTAAATGGAGTGCAACAGCAGAGCCTCCTGCATATGGCTCTACATAATGACTATTAATATTATTATCAACACAAATCTTTGCAATAAATTTTGATAATTTATTTTTGCCTCCAGGGTATCTTAACGGTGAATAAAACATAATCTAAAACTTATTAAATAAATTATCAAAATTTAAAAGAAAATCATCAACAAGAACTTGGTTTTGTTTTTTCCATGGGTTTAATATTTTGCTTGCGTTTCTTCCCCATAATTTAACATGTGAATTAAACCATTCTTTCGCTTTCTCTCTACCTTTATAGCCTTGTATTTCTTTATTTGAAATATTCATAAAACAATATTGCTTAGTAAATGTTCTGTCTATTTTTTGCCATAATTCATCAGATTCAGATAAATTGTTGAGAAAGTTAGAAATTATTTGCTCAGGTGAGCTTTGTGTAGGGAGTAATAAAATATTTTTAATTCTATTAATTCTATTTGGTTTTTCTATATCACCATCTAATATAATAATTGAATTTGGAAAAGTAAATGATGGCACTTTTGATGAAGCGAGCTGTATTAAATTACAACAGCCAAGTTTTACCTCAGTATGAAAATTTAAATATTTTGTGCGACCAGTGCCTAACAATGATTTTGCGAAAATAGCACCCTCAGGGTCTTCTGTAAAAACATCAATTTTTTTAATTTTTGTAGCCCCTGTTAAAGAGACATTTAGGTGGGCTTCTATAAATTTATAATCAATATTATTTTCAACAATTACTTTTTGGTCTTCTTTTCTTAAATATGCTAATTTTATTTGACTTTTTCTATGCACATCTTCTTGGTATCTTGATGCTTTTTTTAATAAAGTTAAAGAATGTGTTGTAAATATAATTTGAATATCAAAATCAGATGCGAATTTATTCAAAGCATCCAATAGTTTTATTTGAGAGCCAGGATAAAAAGTCGTATCAATTTCATCTATGGCTAAAATTCCTCCTTTATAATCGTTCTCATATTTTTCTTTTAAACGCTTAAAAGAAAGTATTGCAAGCAGTATTTTCCCTACATTGTCTTGTCCTGCTGAATTTGATTGCCAATCGTAATAAGGGGTATTTGCTCCTAGTGTTTGTTTATCTACACTCGATAGAGATGTTGGGCTAATTTTTTCATCTCCAAGAATAAGTATTTTATTGTGCCACTCTTTATAAAAATCTTTTTCATCGTCTGCGAGTCCCAAGGATTTATTTTCACTTAGTTTATTATCTTCCCCTATTGGTAATAACCTTTTTAAACTAAGGTAAATAACTGGTAATTGAACAAATCCAGAGCCTTTACTTTTGTCGGGTTTACCAGTTTTTTCGTTTACTTTCCATATGCGAATTTCACCTTTTTTCTTTCCGCCTCTATCTATACTTCCAGCAGTATAATCAGACTTATCATCAAAAAATAGTGTCCATTTATGATCACCTACCTTGTCAAACTTTTTTGAAATCTTAAATTTATCAGAAAAAGCCGATTTAAAATTACCACCAGACAGAGGCTGTTCACTATAAATAGGATTATTTTCATCTGTAATCGTAAATGGCTGGGTTAATAAGCCTAATAAAGTTGTTTTTTGAGTTCCATTTTGCCCTGCAATGACGGTTAAGTGAGAACCTAATGTAAATTCAACATTTTGAAAGCCTCTAAACTTTTCAATAAATATTTTTGTTATTTTCATATTATTTTTTAGAGGTTAAAGAGCTCCATAAGATTTCAAAAAATTCTTCTAAGTTGTCCCATTTTAATTTAAGGTCATTTAAGGTTGGTTGTGTTTTATAGCAATGAACATATCCATGAAAATTTTGAATAGACAGTAAATTATTTTTATCAGTAGCAACTGTTCTAATATTTTTTAATTGTCTACTAGTGGACAAACCTTCTTGCTCCATGTATTGAGAAATGTTAGTTATTTTTCCTGCAAGTTTTGTGTTATCTGAAAAAGTTTCTCCTTTTCTCTTCTCCCAAAAATAATCAATATTTATTTCCAAAAACACTCTGAACAAAACTCCGATAGCATTTGGAACTGAACTATTTGTATCATCAATAAGTAAATTATCTCTCAACTCACGATAAATATTGTTGATTTTTTTTTCGTTAATATTTAAGCGACATGTTTTTGGAATAAGATAATTTCTCGAGGTGCTTTTAGGATTTATTTTTGTTTTCTTTTTCTTTGGAAAAATATCAGTAGATTTTTCTCCGAATAAATTATGAGTAGTGTTTTTTTGAATTTCTTTATCTACTTTTTTGGAATCATTATTTTGAATTGATTTTAAATACTCTTCTTTTTCCTTATTTGTATTTAAAGAGCGTGAATCAATTTTGTTTCCAGAGAAGTCTTCTTTCTTAAGAACATTTAAAATTATCACTTTCAATTTATCTTTGAAATTTGAATCTGTAATTTCTAACTCACCATCATCTTTTAGGTTAAAACCGTATTCTTTCCATGCAACAGAACTATCCAAAATACGCCAAAAATTTGTTACATAACCATGTCCTAGTACCTGATCTTTTAACCCTTCTGGAATATCTAAATCTTTTATAATTTTTGCTATAGCAACTTTAAACTCTTCTTTTTTTGTTGCATTTCCCCTGCGAACATTGTAATGAGTTCTCTCTTGTTCACCCCAGTTGACTTCGTTATTCCCGTTTACATGTTTTCTTTCTATAAAACGAAAACCTTCTGTTTTATTTTCTGTAATAAGGCAATCAAACAAAAAATTATCACTAATATTGATTTCTTTTTTTAGTTTTTGAAATTTATTCTTTAAGGTGTTACTCGGAGCTAATTCAGGATTATGCAATAATTTGTATACAGTCAAGCGACGATTACCTTCCAATACAATTAACTGTTCATCTGCATTGTAAGTAATTAATTTTTCCAATTGGGGCAAATCAAAATCTTTTACGATTTCTTTCGCTAAATTTTCAATTTTAAAAATTCCATTTGTACAAAAATATTCAATCAACTCTTTTTCTGATTTATTAAAATACTTATCAGGAAAACGAGCATTTTCATCCCATAATGACAAATCTTTTAATGATATTTTTTGCTCTTGCCAGTTGATGTTTTCAAAGATATCCATAATTTATTTTAAAAAACCTGAAAAATACATATTCTACATTACCCCCAAACTCTTGACAACTTTTTAAAATTTCTTATATAGCCCTATTTAAGAAGCCCCCACCTTTTCTCGATTTAATTTTACACGCTCCCAATACACATCCATTGGTTTTCTATACCCCCAATGTTTCATGGAATCTTTGATGATTGTAAAACTCAATATAATCATCCACATTAACGATCAACTCACGAATAGATTGATACTCGTTCAGATAAACTCTTTCACATTTTGCACTTCGCCAAAAGCGCTCAATGTAGATATTATCTGTGGCCCTGCCTTTGCCATTCACAGATATTTGAATACCTAAATTTTTTGGTCGTTTAGCGTGTATCTCACTGGTGCATTGGTTACCTTGATCGGTATTAAATATCTCTGGATGTGGGTGCTTTTCTAAAGCGTCATTGAGTACACTCATCACTAACTGAGAATCCATAGTGCTGGATATCCTGTGCGATAGCACCGCTTTAGAATGCCAATTAATAATAGCTGCCATATACATCATACCGCCTGCAACCTTGATATAAGTGATGCCTGTAGACCAAACTTGATTAGCATGATTGATACCAAGACCTTGAAGCTTGTAATTGTACTTCTTGTGCGTTTTGATTGGTATGGTCGTTGACTGCTAATACTGCTTTTAAGTCCAGTTCTTAACGATAGCGTGCAACGGTGTTTAGGCTTACTTTGTAGCCGTCTTCAAGTAATTGTTGATGTACTTTTTTTTCGCCGTAAATAGGTATGTGTTCAAACACTTTGGTAATGTGGTTTTTGATGGCTTGCTTAGTGTTGTTTGTTTTTGACTTGTAATATAAGCCACTTCTGCTAATGCCCAATAATTGACATTGATAATTAACGGATAAAGAAGATGAAGATGGCTTGAAATTAACTAACTGCTTGAGATTAGATGAGTCCAAGCTTTTTAGCTTTTTTTTGCTGGACACTCCCTCCCTGCTGTTACTTTACCTTAAGGTAGTTAGACGCTCATTCTGTTGCTGTGCTTTGACAAGTTCTTCTTTGTGTTCTTTAACAGCTTTAGAGGGCTCTATGGCAATTTCTGCGTTAGTAAAAAAGGTTTTCTTTTAATTTTGTAGGTTCTGAGGAAGGGTATTGCTTGCTAGCAATCTGCACTAAGGTTTGTTCGTTTTGCAATAATTCAAGTGTGAGTTTAGCCTTGAATGCAGATATGTATTTGGTTCGTTTTTTTACCCATCTTTTTACTCCGATTTTTTTGTTTAGTTTAACGGGTTTGGAATAAGAAAAATTAAATTGTTGTCTGGAATTGTTGGGGTTTTATAATAATGAAACTCAATATTTTATCTCTATTTTAATTAGATTTTTATATGCTCAGACCAAGAAAAAATTACCTTTATTGGGTAAAAAAACTTGATTATTGGATAAAATCAGATAATTATTTGACTATTATTTATTTCAATGGACTTAAAAACCTTAAACATCACCCCTGAATTATTAAAAATAATCGCTGAACTTGATGAATTTAATGGCGGTTGGAAAATGCAAAATAACCTTGACCCTGATTTTTTGTCCCGTCTTCGTCATGTGGCTACTATTGAAAGCATTGGATCCTCCACTCGTATTGAGGGGTCAAAATTAACTGATAATGAAATTGAATCTTTGCTTAGTGAAGTTAAAAAACAATCTTTTAGCCATAGAGATGAGCAAGAAGTAGCTGGATATTCTGAAATAATGGAAACCATATTTACTAATTTTGAACATATTGAAATTAGTGAAAATTATATTAAGCAACTACATATTATCTTGCTTAGACATTCAGATAAAGACATTCGGCATCGTGGCGAATATAAAAAACACTCTAATGGTGTTGAGGCTTTTAATGAATTGGGTAAAAATTTAGGTGTGGTTTTTGAAACTACCTCAGCTTTTGATACGCCTAGAAAAATGCAAGAATTGATATATTGGGCTAGAGAATCCTTGAGTGATAAGAGCTATCACCCCCTCATTATAATTGCCGTATTTAATTTGGTATTTTTAGCCATCCATCCTTTTCAAGATGGAAATGGAAGGCTTTCACGCAGTCTAGTGTCTTTGTTAATGCTTAAAGCGGGTTATGGTTATATCCCTTATAGCTCGCTTGAAAGTATTGTTGAAAAAAACAAAGATGGTTATTATCTTGCTCTGCAACGAACTCAAAAAACACTCCAATCAAAAACCGACTGGCTACCTTGGTTAAACTTCTTTTTTCGCTCGTTAAAACGGCAAAAAGACCATTTACAAACTAAGACCAATAATGTTGAAAAATACAGTCACCTGCCTCAAGAAAGTGTGATTATTATGCAATACTTAGAAAAACATAATCGCATTACAATTGCTGAGGCGAGTAATATAATTACCACCATCTCTAAACCAAGTGTTAAAAATAGGTTGAGCGAATTGGTTAAACTGGGTTTAGTTGCCCGCAACGGAAAAGCAAGAGGAACATGGTATAGTAAAAAATTAAACTAATTTGAGGCCTTTGCATAAATATGGATGATTAGCAAAATTCAATTTTTGCCCACTTGGTGATTTTCTTAAACCTTGTCTAGCAAGGCTAAGGCTGGGTTTAAAAAATTACCAAGTGGGTGAAAAGTAGGTTCTTGATGATTATTTATATTTATGCAAAGGTCTCAATTTATATTTTAATGCGATTTTTATGCGTTCAGACTAAACAAAAACCATTGCTATCAGCCAATACTTTGAAACGGTAGAGGGCTTGTTCTCAGCTAATACAAGAATGGGCAGAAAAGAGTTATGGCATCGCAATCCACTTAGGATTGATGATTCTAGCCCGTCTTTTAAGGTGGATGATGAGTTTAATTACATTGGGCTAACTACTAAAAAAAATATTGAATTTTTTTGGCTATCAACTACTGGAATTTTTACTCAGCACTGTTACTCAACATCAAGCCAAGCCTATTATCTCTGAAAACCCTCCTGAGGGCATTATTAGAGTCAAAGAGGTGTCAAGTATGGCAGAGCGCTATCAAGAGCCACTTTATGGCGGTTAGAGAATAAAGGTGAGTTTCCAAAACGAGTAAGCCTTAGTGGAAACAGCGTAGGCTGGAAACTCAGTGAAATAAAACAGTGGATTGACGAGCAATAGAGAAAATTTATTGTGCATACATACTGGTATACATTTTCAATCTATTAACATCAATTATAATATAAGCCTTTGATTTAAAACAAGGTTATAATAAAGAATATGGTGCCCGGGGCCGGAATCGAACCGGCACGCCCGTGAAGGCGCAGGATTTTAAGTCCTGTGTGTCTACCAATTTCACCACCCGGGCAATAAATGTTTAATTGTTATAGACACATTAAAAAGAGGAAATTATATACTAAGCGTCGGTAAAATTCCATTCTTTTGTAGGATAGATAATAAAATGGGGATTATTAAAGTGCTTCCGTTTGTTTTGTTGGCGGTGGGGATGTTTTTGGTGTTTAAAAAAATTAGGCAGGTACCGAGTGAAATGACGACGAAGTCGCCCAGTCGTAAAATGTTGGGGTGTTGTGTTTGTGAAACGCACATTCCTGAGCGTGAGGCGATTATGTATAGAGATAAGGTGTATTGTTCTGAGGCACATTTAAAACAAGGATTAGGAGAAGACGAATGAAGTTATTGTTAGATTTTTTACCGATTGCATTATTTTTTATTGCGTATAAGTCAATGGGATTGTATGCGGCGATTTATGCGATGATTGCGGCGAGTGTAGTGCAGGTATTGGTGGCTCGGTGGCGTACGGGTAAGTTTGAGAAGATGCAGGTGATTACTTTGGCTTTGTTGGTGGTGTTTGGCGGGGTAACGCTGGCAGTGCGGGATCCGGCGTTTTTAATGTGGAAGGTGAGTGTGTTGTATGTGGTGTTTGCTTTGGCATTGATTGGCAGTTTGTGGATTGGTGACAAGTCGTTAATGCAGAGGGCGCTGGGTAAGGAGTTGGATTTGCCTGATTCGGTTTGGCGGTGGCTTACTTGGTTGTGGGGGCTGGGCTTTGTGGGGATTGCGATTGTGAACGGGTATTTTGTGCGATTGGCATTGGCAACCAGAGAAGAATTGTTTGCTATGACCACATTGGATAAGAAGATAGAATTGACAGAATTGGATTGTGTTACTACCGCTGCGGTGCAGTTGTGTCAGAATGCACAGCAGGCAGAAGAATCTTGGGTGAACTTCAAATTATTTGGCACAATGGGATTGACTTTGATATTGATTGTTATTACCGTTATTTTTATAAGTAAATACATTAAGAGACCTTATGAATAATCATCAAGAATCCACTTTTCACCCACTTAGTGATTTTTTAAACCCAGCCTTAGCCCTGCTAGGGCAAGATTTAAGAAAGTCACCAAGTGAGCAAAAATTGAATTCTGCTAATCATCCATATTTATGCAAAGGCCTCAAGGAGAAAGTATGAAACACACACCTTTATATCAAGCGCACTTAGATGCGGGTGGAAAAATGGTTGATTTTGGTGGCTGGGAGATGCCGTTGAATTATGGTTCACAATTAGAAGAGCATAATCAAGTGCGAAAGGATGCAGGGATGTTTGATGTATCGCACATGACAGTGGTGGACTTTAAGGGCAGTGAGGCGAAAAAGTTCTTGCAAATTTTGATTGCTAACGATGTTGATAAATTAAAAACACCAGGCAAGGCGCTGTATAGTTGCATGCTGAATGAAGCAGGTGGCGTGGTAGATGATTTGATTGTTTATTATCAAAATGACACCGATTATCGAATGGTAATTAACGCCGGCACGACAGAAAAAGACATTGCTTGGATTGAAGCACAAGCACAAGGGTTTGAGGTATTTGTTGAGCCAAAATTTGAGTTGGCAATGATTGCAGTGCAAGGGCCAAATGCAAGGGAAAAGGTTTACCAAGCAATGAATGGCGTGGAAGAAATTTGCGGTCAATTAAAGCCGTTTAATGCCGCCAGTGTGGGAAATTTGTTGATTGCCAGAACAGGGTACACGGGCGAAGATGGGTTTGAGATTATGTTGCCTGAAAAATCTGTTGAATTTACCTGGAAAATGTTATTAGAAGCAGGTGTCAAGCCCTGTGGATTGGGCGCTAGAGATACATTGCGTTTAGAGGCAGGGATGAGTTTGTACGGTGCAGAAATGAGCGAAACAGTTTCACCATTAGCAGCGGCTTTGACTTGGACGGTGGATTTGACAGATGAAAATCGTCAATTTGTAGGGCGTGAGGCATTAGAAAAATTAAAGCACAAGGGAGTAGATAAAACCATTGTAGGCTTGGTGTTAGAAGGCAAAGGTGTAATTCGCAATCATCAAAAAGTAATGACCAATTTGGGAGAAGGCGAGGTAACTTCAGGCACTTTTTCACCAACAATGGGTAAAGCGATTGCGCTTGCTAGCGTGCCAAAAGGAGCGCAAGGATTGTGCGAAATTGAGATGCGTAATAAGAAAGTATCGGCTAAAATAGTCAAACCGCCTTTTGTTCGAAATGGCAAGATATTAGTTTAGGAGAAAAATATGAGCGAAGTTAGAGACGATAGACAATATACCAAAACCCACGAGTGGATTTTAGACAATGGCGATGGCACTTATACAATGGGCGTTACCGACCATGCTCAGGCGCTATTGGGCGATATGGTATTTGTTGAATTACCCAGTGCAGGCGATGAAGCATCGGCTGCAGATGAATTTTGTGTTGTAGAATCCGTGAAAGCGGCAAGTGGTGTATATGCGCCTACTGATTTGGAAGTTGTTGAAGCAAACGAGACCCTTGATGATGAGCCAGAATTGGTGAACACCAGTTGTTATGATAATGGCTGGTTGGTGAAATTTAAGTCAGATGCAATTGATGGCTTGATGGATGCTGATGCTTATAACGCAACACTAGACTAACCCCCTGCAATGATTAATTCTTTGGTTGCCTATAAAGGCAAACCTGCACGCATTGCTAACACTGTTGAAAATAAGTTTGAGTTAGAATTTGCGGATGGTGCAACGCTTAAAGTTCGAGAAAAAGACTTTAGATTTATTCATCCTGAATTTATGCAAGTTATTGTTGATTGTCCGCAGGCAGATCTTTCTGTGTTAGTGGATTTTCAAGAAGAAACACTGAGTTTGCAAGACATTACTGAGTGGTTATTTAATGATTTTACAGCGCAAACGGCTTGGTGTACTTGCTTGCTGGTCGAAGATGGATTGTATTTTTATTGGCAGAAAGATGCCGTGTTTGTACGCCCAACAGCACAAGTAGAAAGTGTGCAGGCAAAACGAGACAGCGAAAAATTAGCCGCTGAAAATTTAGCACATTGTGTGGATAATATCGCCAAAAACACCTTTGACGAACAAGATGAGCCTTACTTAAAAGAGATTGCCCGAGTGGCACTCAATCAATCAAAAACTGCCAAAATTCTCAGCCATATTGGCGTAGAAAATTCACCCGAAAGCGCCTATCAATTACTGCTTAAAATACAATATTTTGCACCAAGTTTTAACCCTTATCCAGCGCGTTTTGACATTCCAAAAGACGAAGAAATTGCCGTGCAAGTACCCCCTATTGAACGCCTTGATTTAACACATTTGTCCAGTTATGCGATTGACAATGAAGGCTCAAACGATGCTGATGATGCAATTAGCATTGAGGGCAATACTTTGTGGGTACATGTGGCTGATGTGGCAAATGTTGTGCCATCAGGGTCAGATTTGGATGTTTATGCCCAACAGCGAGGCGCTAATTTTTACTTACCAGAGACGATTATTCACATGTTACCGACTTCAGTAACAGACGCCACCGCCTTAGGGGCAAGCGATACCTCTAATGCTCTGTCATTTAGTTTTGAATTTGATGGTGAAAATATTAACAACATTAAAGTAGTGCAGAGTGTGATTAGCGTTACCAATACCACTTACGAAGAAGTTGATGAGATGTTGGCAGCCAATACTAATGCTGATTTGACCCAGATTAAAGCGATTGGTGCAGCACATAAAAAATTCCGAGACAGTTGTGGCGCTATTAATTTACACCTGCCCAGTGTGGATGTGAAAGTTATTGATAATAAAGTCTCAATCGCACCCCAAGCAAGTAGTGCCAGTAGAGATTTGGTGGCTGAGATGATGGTTATGGCAGGGCGCACAATGGCACAATTTACCAGCGATAATTTGATTCCTGTGCCTTATGCATTGCAGGACAAAGGAGATTTTTCTGAGGAATTTTTAGCCAACAAAGACACCTTAACACTGAGCGAATCATTTTTAGCAATTAAGAACTTTAAACGCTCCGCAACCTCAGTAAAGCCACTACTACATTATGGCTTAGGACTGCCAGCCTATTTACGAGTAACCAGCCCAATGAGGCGTTATTATGATTTGTTAGCACACCAGCAAATTATTAATTTTATTACCAACAAACCCATGTTGCCAGTAAGCCGAGTAAAAGAAATTATTGGCTCAGTTAATATGGCACTAGCAAGCGTTGGCAGAGTCAGCCGTTTTAGCGATGATCATTTCAAATGTGTCTTTTTAATGCAAAATCCACAATGGACAGGCACCGGCGTGGTAGTTGATATTCGAGGTGACAAAGCATTATTTATGATTCCTGAATTAGGCATGATGACACAAATTAAGTTTAAAAATCCCCCCAAATTTGATGCAGAAATACAACTGCAAGTAAGTCGGGTGAATTTGGTGGATAAATCAGCGAATTTCAAGGTAGTTTAATTCGTCGTCAATTTGAATAGCATTACCTTGATCACCCTTCCAATCTCCTAAAACGAAACGCGTGTATTGCTCACCGTGGTGTATATTTTGTCGATGTGTGTGCCCGTGAATTAGGTCTGTATTGGGGTATTTTTGCATCAATTTATCGGTTGTTGATTGGTTGATGTCCATAATTTTATGTGATTTATATTGTTGTGCTTCTATGCTTTTTTTGCGTAATTGCCCACTGAGTTTGAGGCGTGTTTTGTGGGGTAAATGTAAGAAAATAAACCGAGTGATTGGGTGTTGTAATACGCTTTTTAACTGTTGATAATGCTTGTCATCTGTACACAATTCATCACCGTGTATGAGTATATAATCTTGATACTTGGTTTTAAGTAAATACGGTGTATCAAGAAGCACACAGCCTGTTTTTTGAGTAAATTCATTACCCAAAAGAAAATCACGATTACCGCCCGTGATAAAAACTTTGGTCGTGGCACCCAGTGTTTTTAATGCCAAAATAACATCTGAATAAGCGTTAATAGACAAATCATCACCTAACCAAGTGTTGAATAAATCCCCTAGGATAAAAAGTTGATCTGCCTTTGATGCATACACTTGGCAAAATTTGATGAACAAATTGATTTTGTTCGTCTCATCGGGGATAAGATGTAAATCTGCAATGAGTAATATGCGTGCCATAGGGTAAATTGTTATTTGGCTGGTTTTTTAACTACTGCTTTTTTCTTGGTTGGTTTTTTGGGGGCAGCTTTTTTGGTGGTTGTTTTTTTAGTAGCAGTTTTCTTGATAACAGCTTTTTTCGCAGTTGCTTTTTTAACAGGTGCTTTCTTGGTAGTCTTTTTAACAGGTGCTTTTTTAGCGGTCTTTTTAACAGTTGTTTTTTTAACGGCTGTTTTTTTAACAGTCTTTTTAACAACTGCTTTTTTAACAGGTGCTTTTTTCTTGGTTGCCGCCTTAACAATCGCCTTCTCAACAATAACAGCCTCATCTGGTACATCAGCGTGCATACCGTGATGACCCGTTTTCACCAAATTGATTTTATCAACCACAGCATGCCCTTCAACCACTTCACCAAACACACAATAGCCCCAGCCATCTTGTGCAGGATAATCTAAAGAACTGTTGTTCGTGGTGTTAATAAAAAATTGTGAACTGGCTGAATGTGGCATCATGGTTCTTGCCATTGCAATCGTATATTTGGCATTTTTTAAGCCATTTTTTGCCTCATTTTCAATTTCTTTTTTGGTTGATTTTTCACTCATATCCTCGGTAAAACCCCCGCCTTGAATCATAAAATTTTTAATCACACGATGAAAAATTGTACCGTCGTAAAAGCCATTTTTGACATAATCTACAAAGTTTTTGGCAGTAATTGGTGCTTTTTTGGCGTCTACTTCAATGTGAATATCACCCAAGTTAGTTTTTAAGATAATCATAATTAATGTATTTAAAGAAAAAATGTAAATTATACCTTTCGTCAGCAGTTGCCTTAGCGTATAATTGCCCCTTTTTACGACACATAGACAGGTTTTATATTATGTATGCAGTTATCAAAACAGGTGGTCAGCAATTTAGAGTTGAGCAAGGCACAACTCTAAAAGTTGAAAAATTAGAAGTTGAGCCAGGCAAAAGCATTACCTTTAAAGATGTTTTAATGGTTGCTGATGGTGATAAAGTTGAAATTGGTTCGCCCCTAGTGGCAAAAGCCAGTGTTGAGGCAAAAGTGATTTCTCAAGGCAAAGGAAAAAAAGTACACATCCTTAAATTCCGTCGTCGCAAGCACTCAATGAAGCAACAAGGCCATAGGCAGTTGTTTACTGAAATTGAAATTATAAAAATTAATTCATAGGAGCATAACCCATGGCACACAAAAAAGCAGGCGGTAGTACTAATAACGGCAGAGATTCCGTATCAAAACGCCTAGGCGTAAAAAGATTTGGTGGTCAGGTAGTCTTAGCTGGCAACATTTTAGTTCGTCAAAGAGGGACTAAATTCCATCCAGGCGTTAATGTTCGCAAAGGCAAAGACGACACATTATTTGCCATTGCAGATGGTAGAGTAACTTTTGCTAAAAAAGGTAAATTTATGCGTCAAACTGTCTCAATTGAAGCGACATAGTATTGACCAAGTAAGTTATTTAAAAAGCGCCTAATGGGCGCTTTTTTATTGGTTAAAATAGTCTTCAATATTTACAAAGGATTCACTATGAAATATGCACTTATTTTTCCTGGCCAAGGCTCTCAATCATTGGGTATGTTGTCAGATTTAGCAGATAATTTTTCTGTGGTTAAAGATACTTTTGAAGAAGCAAGTGATGCTTTAGGTTTTGACTTATGGGCATTAACGCAAAAGAATCAAGAGGAACTGAATCAAACACAAAATACACAACCTGCAATGCTGGCAGCAGGTTATGCCACTTATCAAGTGCTGAATGGTGAAATGGATTTATCCCCTATTTGCATGGCAGGACATAGCTTGGGAGAATATACAGCATTGGTTGCAGCAGGTGCGTTGCAATTTGGCAATGGCATTCAATTGGTGCGTCAGCGTGCGGAACTTATGCAATCTGCGGTGCCTGCTGGTGTGGGCGCAATGGCGGCTATTTTGGGTTTGGATGATGAGACAGTGGTTAAAATTTGTGCTGATTATTCGGGTGATGGCATTGTTGAAGCGGTAAATTTTAATGCCAATGGGCAAGTGGTTATTGCAGGTAATAAGGCGGCAGTGGATGCAACTTGTGAGACAATGAAAACAGCAGGTGCGAAACGCGCTATCGTGTTGCCTGTGAGTGTGCCATCACATTGCTCATTAATGAATGATGCAGCCACAGTATTTGCCAATGCAGTAGAGTCTGTTCGTTTTAAAATGGGTGTTGTTGATGTGTTGCACAATGTTGATGCGACTAAGGCGGCTAATGTTGATGAAATAAAAGCTAAGATTGTGGCGCAATTACACAAACCCGTCTTATGGACTGGCACAGTGCAGACAATGGCAAATATGGGTGTGGAAAAATTGATTGAATCGGGTCCAGGTAAGGTGCTTACCGGCTTAACCAAAAGAATCGAAAAATCATTAAGTGCAAATGCTGTGTTGGATTCAGCCAGTGTTACAACAATTTTACAGGAGATTAAATAATGAATAATTTAACAGGAAAAATCGTATTGATTACAGGTGCAAGCCGGGGTATTGGACAGGCCATCGCTTTGTCTTTAGGTGCAGCTGGTGCCACTATTATTGGCACTGCAACTAGCGACAAAGGGGCAGATGCAATAAGCAACACTTTGAGCGAAAAAGGGGTAACTGGCATAGGTATGACACTGAATGTGACCAATAATGAGCAAATTTCTGAGGTTATTCAATCTATTGTTGACACCTATGGCACAATTGATATTTTGGTTAACAATGCAGGTATTACTCGTGATAACTTATTAATGCGGATGAAAGAAGAGGAATGGGAAGATATTATTAATACCAACCTTTCCTCAGTTTATAAAATGTCCAAAGCGGTACTGCGTGGAATGATGAAGAAAAAAGCAGGGCGCATTATTTCCATTGCTTCCGTGGTCGGCGCAATGGGTAATGCAGGGCAAACTAACTACGCTGCTGCCAAAGCAGGTATTATGGGTTTTACCAAATCACTTGCTCGTGAAGTGGGTTCTCGTGGTATTACTGTCAATACCGTTGCTCCTGGTTTTATTGAAACCGATATGACCAATGCCCTACCTGAAGTGCAAAAAACAGCCTTAGCCCAGCAAATCCCTATGAATCGTTTAGGTTCGGCTGACGAAATTGCCAATGCAGTGTTATTTTTAGCAGGAGAGGGCAGTGCCTACATTACCGCTCAAACGCTACATGTAAATGGTGGTATGTACACGGTTTAGCGTTCCTAATTTAGTTTAAGAGTAATGTAATCTGCTGCGGTGGCAGGCACACTTTATCGCTACACGCTTGTAAAGTCAATTCAGCAAGGGTAAATCTTTTGTCTTTTAGTGAGAAATTGAGTGTAATTTCCTCATCATATACGGCTAATTTATCTTGACTAAAGCCCAAATTGATGTGTTTTGCTGGCGGATAGTTAATCGTTTTTATGTTATCACTAATAAGCTGGGTGGCAATTAAACTTTTTTGTAAAACCTTGTTGGCGTTAATGTGCCAGCCTTTTTGAATGTTAAGAATGATTTGATTATGGTTGGATTGAATTTTAATTCTGCCATCATACGCATAGACGGTATTTGCCAAAATCCCTTGTTGTTTGTTGCTATAATTTTTGACAATACTGGCATAAGCACTGGGTTTTTTATGAATTTTTGTGCTGAAACTTAAGAGTAATTGTTGAGCGAGTTGCTGATATTTTTTATCTTGAGTGCGAGCAGATAATTTATTAAGTGCGCCATAAGCAACGCCATTGGCATTAAAAATAGCGCCATCGTAAATTTCTTTGTTATTATTAAGGCGTTTGTTGTTGCTGATTTTGAAGCCAAAATTTTTCTTATCCCAAAAATTGTGAATGGCCTCATCAGTTAATTTTTGCGCTGTTATTAGATATTTCTGATGACCAGTTGCATCATACAAATCAATTAATCCATCGACAAAATAAGCGTAATCTTCAAAAATTGCTTGTTGTGAAGTTTGACCCTCAATTTGTACGCGCTGTAAAGATTGCTGATAAAAATTATCCAGTAAAAAATCAGCCAAATTTTGTGCCACTTTTAAATATTTACTGTCAATTTTGCTAGCAACGACAAATGCTTTTAATAATAATGCATTCCATGAAAGCAAAATTTTGTTATCCAACAGAGGCTTTTCACGGCTCTGTCGTACTTGGTAAAGCTTTGCCAATAGGGCGTCAATTTTTATAAAATCAGGTGCTTGAATGTTGTTAATATTTTTAAAGTGAATGACAAAATGCCGCTCAAATTCAGTGGTGCTTGACAACTCAAAATAGCGTTGAAATTCGACAAAATCAGCGCCTAAAACTGCCTTTAATTCTTGAATATCCCAAATAAAAAACAACCCCTCTTCGCCATCACTATCCGCATCAGTAGCACTATAAAATCCACCATTTTGCATCTCACGAATGACATAATCTAGCGTTTGTTTGGCAATGCGCCGATAAAGGGGCTTGCGAGTCAGTTGGTAGGCTTTGCTGTAAACCAAAGCCAATTGCGCCTGATTGTAGAGCATTTTTTCAAAATGTGGAAATAACCAAGCGTTGTCAGTGGCATACCGATGAAACCCGCCACCAACCACATCATAAATCCCACCACTTGCCATGCTGTCAAGCGTTGTCGTAATAACACTTAATTTATCATCGCTGGGGCGGCGCATTTGCTCATCAATCAACATAAGTAATTGTGCCTCGTGAGGGAATTTGGGCGCATCGCCAAAACCGCCGTCAAATTCATCAAAAGTTTGGCGTAAATTTTGCACTGCTAATGATTGTAAATTTTGCGGTAATTTTGTGGTTGATGCTGTTTTTTCAAGTAGGGCAACTTTAACGCTGGCAACTGTTTTTGTAATGAGATTTTGCTTATATTGCCAAATATTTTGCAGATGCTTAAGATTGGTAATCAGTGTGTTTTTAGGAAAATAAGTACCCGCAAAAAAACCATCACCTGCTGGCGTTAGCACCACATTTAGTGGCCAGCCACCACTGCCTGTTAACAATTGAGCAATCCCCATAAAATGACTGTCCACATCAGGCAACACTTCCCTGTCCACCTTAATGGCAATAAAGTTTTTGTTCAGCACCTTGGCAACGGCTAAATCTTCAAAACTTTCCTCCTCCATCACATGGCACCAATGGCAAGTAGCATAACCAATAGACAAAAATATCAGTTTATTCTGTTGTTTTGCCAATTTAAAAGCCTCATCATTAAAGCCATACCAATTCACAGGATTGTGCGCATGTTGTAACAAATAAGGGGAATTGGCTAAAATCAAATGATTGGTAAATTTGGCCTTAGCATTTTCAAGGTGCCTAGTGCGTGGCTGATAATCTGCATTTTTTTGCTGATAAGCCGCTTGTAAATCTTGATTTGAATGCGCCATAAGTAGTGTGGGAAAAAGAAAAATGAGTGCTTTAAGGAATGTCATAACTGCTTTGTATATTCTATTGTTTTTGGCAATGAAATATCCGTTTCGCTTTCAATCGAAATTATTATCAAAGCTCCTTTGAAATTGGCGAGCATAATTTCATTTAAAATGATGTTTTTTACCCCGTCATCAGGCAATTCAGTAACTTTAAAAAATTGACCCTTCTTTTTAATCCACAATATACACACTTCATTTTTATCAACCACCATTGGATTGATCGCCTTGATAGACAACTGTTGGTTTTCTAAAGTTGCTTCCCAACCAGTGTCACTGGCATTTAGAATCGTGTTAGCGTTGGGCGCTAGTGAAGTGAAAATTATGATTGGAATGAACAAAAATAAGGCATACCAAAGTTTGAGTGTTTTTTTAATTCTACCCCTAAATCCCAACTCAAGATCGTTGGCAATATTACACCAAACCCGATCTTTTACTTTTTTATCCAAAGGGGCAATGGTATTTAACAGCACCAGTTCTTTATGATTCATAAGGCCTCCAAGCAGTTTTTTAGTTTGGGTAGGGCGCGTGCCACCCAGCTTTTAATGGTGTTTTCTGATTTATCAAAAATTTTGGCAGTTTGCGCATAGGTTTTGCCATGAAAATATTGCATAAAAACTGCATCTCGAACACGGTTATCCAGCGTTTTTAAACAATCAATAATGCGTTTTTTATTCTCAGCCTGTTCTAATTTTTCCAACAGTTGAATTTGTTCATCATCAATCACACTTAAATCAAAATCATCAGCAATCGGCAGTTGTTTTTTGCGATAAAAATCAATTGCATAGTTGCGTGCAATCGTTACCATCCAAGTGAGTGGTTGCGATTTTTCTGGGTCGTAGCGTTCAAAATTATGATAAATTTTCACAAATACCTCTTGCAAACAATCCTGAGCTAATTGCTCTTGTTTTAAGATACGAAAAATCACCCCATAAAGTTGCGTGGCAGATAATTGATAAATACAGTGAAAATTTTTATCATTGAGTGGTTGTATAAAATAATAATTAATATTTTCTTTCATAAAATCATTATACGATTCCTTTGCAAAATTGTTGCAACTAATTAGAGACCTTTGCATAAATATAAATAATCATCAAGAATCCACTTTTCACCCACTTGGTAATTTTTTAAACTCAGCTTTAGCCTTGATAGGACAAGGTTTAAGAAAATCACCAAGTGGGCAAATTTTGCTAATCATCCATATTTATGCAAAGGTCTCTATTAATTAAAAAGATTCGCACATCATCTTTTTCAATTAGAAGAGTAAGGGGATTTATTAGAGCGTGTTTATTTTAATACAAGTAACCTTGGGTGTTAAGAGAGGCAATGTTGGCAAATGCCTCCATCCAAAGGACGCTCATTTAAATTGGTTTTTTGGCAAACTGAGCCAAATAATTAACATAATCTTTGTATAATACAGAGGTCTTAAAGGGAAGAAGTATAAAAAAATATAGGCTCACTAAGCTGGTGTGCACTTTATACTTTGTTTTTAATGTGAAAATTGTAAGGAAAAACCATGAATAAATTAATTTTAATACTGTGTTTATTGTCGTTAGAGACATTGGCAGATTTTACAACACTTTCAACCAGCGAAGTGCAAGCGAAAATTAAGCAAGGTGTTGCTATTATTGATATTCGCCGACAAGATGAGTATGATAAATATGGCGTTATTCCGGGTGCACATAAATTGACATTTTTTGACAACAAGGGTAATTACAATACGCAGAAGTGGTTAAAAGATTTGTCTGGTATTGTTAAAAGCAAAAATACCCCATTTATTTTGGTTTGTGCGCATGCAAATCGGAGTAAGACTATTGGTAAGTTTTTAAACGCAAAAACTGGTTATAAAAATATTTTCGAGTTGGCTGGTGGCATTAATTATGGCTGGATTGACAAAGGATTAAGCACTACAAAAACCCCTACTAGTGGTACAAAACCTTGGTATAAGATTTGGTAAAAAAAATTGGTGGAAATGCATTGAACATAAAAATTGTGAGTTATGCAAAGACCTCTAATGGACAATAAAGACAAGCACCCAATATTTTAAATCCACTAATGCCATTTTCAAAAATAAAACATCTTATTCAATAGTACCGATTTAGAGCGTTAATCAATAATGACTGCTATACTTGGGTAATCTATATTATTTTTGAAATGGCTAAGACAAAATAACAAAGCGACAATCAAGGGTAATGAAAAGATGGTCGTTAAATTACCTCTAAATCTTGATCTATCCATAATTTTGCAGTAAGGGCGTTAGCGCTACTATAAGTATCATAGCCAGACTCTGTTTGTTGAGAATCCTTAGTAAAGATATTTCCTATATCAACTTTATCACCTGTATCACCAATAACTTTAAGAACATTGGTTTCACTGGAAATATCTAACAAGTCATTAAGATTAAGTTTTAAGGTGTTATTGCCTGAACCGGTTAAATCAATAATTTCAATATCTTGAATACGACCATTGTCTATTTGGGTAAGATCTAGACTTAGATCAACACCCGCTAATTTCAGCGTATCGGTATTACCACCCCCGTCAACACGAGCGAGTAAATGGTTGCTAAGTGCCTTGCTGGAGAGTTTAGCAAGGTTGTCATCATTAATAATAATGGTATCGTTACCTTTGCCTGCGTTAAAGACATCGGTGCCACCATTACCTATTAAAATATCATTACCCAAACCAGCGACAAACAACTCGTCAGCAGAGGTACCTGTTAATGTGTCATCTGTATTGATATTGACATCACCTTGAAAATTAATTGCATGAGCAACAATACCTTTGCCAGCACTAATATCAGTTAAATTAATGGCTTCTGTGTCAGTTTTGCCAAATATTACATAAGATTTACCTAGATTATCAGCACCAGCAATGTCTGCCCAAGGAGCGCCAACAATCAAATCATCCAAACCATCGCCATTGACATCACCTGCTGAGGAAACTGAGTTGCCACTCTTGTCTCCAGCATTCTCACCATTGATAACAAAGCCACCCGTACCAGATGCTATGTCTGATAAATTAACGGCAGTCATATTGGTCTTGCCAAATACCACATAAGATTTACCTGTAGAAGAGTCTGCGTAAGAAGAGCCAACAATCAAATCATCTAAGCCATCGCCATTGACATCACCTGCTAAGGAGACTGAGGAGCCATTCCTATCACTACTTTTCTCGCCATTAATAACAAAGCCACCCGTACCAGATGCTATGTCTGATAAATTAACGGCAGTCATGTTGACCTTGCCAAATACCACATAAGATCTACCTGACGAACCTTGTGCTTTATCAGCGCCAACAATCAAATCATCCAAACCATCGCCATTGACATCACCTGCTGAGGAAACTGAGGTGCCACTCTCATCCTTATCATTTTCACCATTAATAGCAAAGCCACCCGTGCCAGCTCTTATGGTTGATAAATTAACAATATTGCTGTCAATTTTGCCAAATATCACATAAGATCTACCTGACGAATTTTGTGTTCTATAAGCACCAACAATCAAATCATCCAAACCATCGCCATTGACATCACCTGCTGAAGAGACTGAAGCACCATTCAGAGCACTATTACCTTCACCTTCTGTTATATCGTTGTTGATAACAAAGCCACCTATGCCAGAGGCTATGTCTGATAAATCAATAGCAGTTGTGTCAGTCCTACCAAACACCACATAAGATTTACCTAAAAAAAAATTTGCTCCGTACGCACCAATAATCAAATCACCTAAGCCATCACCATTGACATCACCTGCTGAGGAGACTGAGATACCACTAGAATCAAGAGTCGCCTCACCATTGATAACAAAGCCACCCGTGCCAGAGGCTATCTTTGATAAATTAACAGCAGTTGTGTCAACCTTACCAAACACCACATAGGATTTACCTGCTCCTTCAACACCAGTAGAAAGATTTGCCCAACGGGAGCCAATAATCAAATCATCCAAGCCATCGTCATTAACATCACCTGCTGAGGAGATTGAAATACCACTTATAGACTCAGACTCCTCGCCATTGATAACAAAGCCACCCATGCCAGAGGTCACCTCTGATAAATTAACAGCAGTTGCGTTAGTTTTACCAAACACCACATAATTTTTGCTTACCCCGCTATCATCGTCATTATTAGAGCGGCTATCATAATAAGCGCCAACAATCAAATCATCCAAGCCATCGCCATTGATGTCGCCTGCTGAGACTGAGATTCCACTTCCACTTAGATTTTTAGAACTCTCACCATTAATAACAAAGCCTTGTGCTAGGAGAATTTTTACTGATACAGTAATGGATTTCTCTGTTTTGTTGCCTGCAAGATCGGTAGCAACAATAATAACTGTATCATTGTGTTTTGATGTTTGTATTGCTCGATAGGTTAGTATTCCAGTGTCGGCAACAATCGAAAATTTGCTGGCATTTGCACCTTTTATGCTATAAGTAATATTTTCGTCTGCATTGCCACCGTCAGTTGCTTGAGCGTTATAAATAGTAGTTGCAATAGGGGTATTGAGAGAAACATTAATTTTAGTTGCACCAATAAACGAAGGATCTGTAGTGTCCACAACAATAGAGAAAGTATTCTTAACAACGCCTGAGGAGTTACCTGCTACATCGGTTTGTCCAATTTGAATGTCATTAACACTATAGTTTTTTTCAGCTAGCGTAAAACTACTACCTGTGCCGTTAGTAAAATCAGCACCACCATTAATGGAATACTGCCAAATTGCATCTTTTTCCAAACCAGTAACCGTAATTGTGTCATTCTTGGTAATATGATCTTCATCTGATGAACCTGTATCTGTAAAGGAAAATATTGGTGTTGCTGGAGGGGCGGTGTCCACAATAATAGGTGAAGTATTCTTCAAGACGCTTGAGGTGTTACCCGCCATATCGGTTTGTTTGATCCAAATGGTATCTTTAGCATAAGTGTCTTCAGCTAGCGTAAAACTATCACCTATGCCGTTAATCCAGGCAGTGCCACCATCAGTGGAATACTGCCAAGTTGCATCTGTTTCTATATTGCCGATATTGACTTTGCCTTTGTTAGTAATCCAATCTGTTTTTACAAGCCCGGTGTCATCGTCAAGGGTCATTGTTAGATTGGCAATTGTAGTATCAACGGTAATAAGGGAGGCATTTTTCACAATGTCTAAAGTTGTGCCAGTTGCATCAATTTGCTTAATTTGAACAACATTAGCATCATAAGTGCCATCAGGCAGCGTAAAACTACTGTTTGTACCATTAGTAAAGGTAACACCATTATCAATGGAATACTGCCAAGTTGCACCTGCCTTTAAGCCATTGATAGTAATTGCGTCATTATTGGTAGTACCACCTGTATTTGCAAAGGTAAATGTTAGTGATTCTGGCGGTGTATCATCATCACTACTACTACCAGCAACCACTACAGCTGCAACCACAACTGCGGCTACAATTCCTATATTTGAAGTGACAACATCGAGGAAACTTTGATTACCATCTGTGCTTACCGCATTAGATTCTGTAGTACTAGATTCTGTAGTAACAATAGATTGCTCACCATAAAAATATACAATTTGCGAACCATCTTCTAAAGTGAAGAATGCGTCAGCAACAATATGGTAAAGTCCACCGTCTTCAGTGGGGAGGGAAACTAAGCAAGATAGATTAGTTGTGCAAACCTCAAAATAGTTGTCGAAGATAATAACACCTTCTTCTAGCGCTACTTCTAAATCATCGCCGATTTTTTTAGCAATTAAGTTTATTTTTGTAGCGTCAAAAACTTTAGCATTTAATTGATAAATTGTACCTGCTTGAACTTGAATGTGTTGTGTGCCTTTGGCAATAGTAACAACTTCTTCGTTAAGTTTATCGGCTAATTTTTGCGCTTTATTTTGTAATGTTGCAATTTGTTTTTGTGTTTTTACTTGCATGTTTTCTTCTCCTGGTTTTTATTTTTTTTATTCTTGCACGCTTAATTCAAATTAATTGAATTTTCTTTGAAGTGCAAGCAAAACTAATTAACTAATTTATGAGATTTTTGCATACTTATAAAAAAAAACCCCTAAAAGAAGTTGACATTATAACCTTTGTTTATTTCGAATAATATAAATCAGGTGCTTAAGATTTATATAAGAGACCTTTGCATAAATATAAATAATCATCAAGAATCCTCGTTTTACCCACTTGGTAATTTTTTAAACCCAGCCTTAGCCCTGCTAGGACAAGGTTTAAGAAAATTACCAAGTGGGCAAAAATTGAATTTTGCTAATCATATTTATACAAAGGTCTCTTAACATTATTAATTTATTAACTTTTCTATTGTCCTCCGCAGGCACCCTCAGGTTCAAAGTCAAAGTCAAAATCATGCTCATAATCAAAATCATGTCCAACATCAAACTCATAATCAGAATCAAATTCAGGGTCAAGATCAGGATCAAAGCCAGACTCAGATTTGGGTTCATTTTGCCAGCCTCGTCCACGATAATAATCGTCGTCTAGAGAATACAGCCGAACTTTTTCTACGCCGTTTTCTTTAAATTGTCGAAGTTCATAGTCTAGGAGTGCCGATCCCCCTCCTTTAGGGTAGGTTGTTTGACCAGTCGTTAACCCCTTGGGGTTTGCTATCAGTGTATCAATTTCAGGTCTCTCTACCTCCGCATTGGTGGTATAAGACACACCTTCTATATTGCCTTTGTAAGTAGTAACATGAATTTCTTTTGAAAGCGAACCTTTTAAAAGGTCTTTATTAACATTTTCCAACATACTTTTTGAAAGACGCGAGGCCAAGGCAGACCGATATTGAAACGGTCTGATTGTTTCTGACCATTCAAGCAGAGTAGGCTGGACTTCCGTTCTAAATAAGGCCATATCAGCTTCTGAGTCCAAACTATAGGTTTTAAATTGAAAATTATTTTCTGTGTCGAATACTTTTACTACATTACCTGTGTTCGGATCTTCTATAAAAGTGTAAGGGCGAAACTCATCAGCTGTATGTGAATAATCCTGAAGCGTAATAAACATATAGCGTTCAGCATAAAGCAAGCCGCTGTAAAATAGGGTCGCTAATAACCAGATTTTTAAAAAACCAACAACAATATTTTTAAATTTCATTTATGCACCTTTAGGCTTTTTTTAACACGATTTTAAGAATATAGAAAATTAAGCCACACTGAGTTAATGTAGCAAGCTCATTTAAATGAAGATATTATGAGACCTTTGCATAAATTATGAATAATCATCAAAAATCCTCGTTTCACCCACTTAGTAATTTTTTAAACCCAGCCTTAACCCTGCTAGGACAAGGTTTAAGAAAATCACCAAGTGGGTAAAAATTGAATTTTGCTAATCATCCATTTATGCAAAGGTTTCATTATAAAGGATGAGCATCTGGTTAGCGTCATTATTTAGTCCAACTTGGATAAGTCAAACCCCATTGATTTAATAAAAAATCGTCATTTACTTTAGCAAAAATTGCAGATTTTTTTGATATGCAACTTCTAAAATGTGCCAACTTAATGGTGTTGCAAGTCATGAATCTGTTTTTAAAAGCCGACTAATTTATCCATATTTATGCAAAGGTCTCTTATTATTTATTAACTTATTTAACTTCCCCCGCAGGCACCCTCACCTTCGCCTTCAAGTTTAAAATCAGAATCGGAATCAGAATCGGAATTATATTCAACATCAGAATCAGAATCAAAATAAGAGTCAAAATTAAAATTAAACTCAGGTTCAAAATCAGATTTGGGTTCAATTTGCCAGCCTCGTTCTTGATAATACTTGTCGTCTATAGAATAAAGTTGAACCCTCTCTGCACCTCCCTCTTTAAATTTTCGAAGCATATGGCTTAGGAGTGATGACCCTCCTCCTTTGGGTTTTACTGTTTGATTGACTCTTAATCCCTCGGGATTTGCTACTAATGAACCAATGTTAGGTTTTGTCACTCCTGCACTGTCTGCATAAGATATGGCCTCTATATTGCCTTTGTAAGTAGCAACATGGATTTCTTTTGAAAGCGAATTTTTTAGGTCTTGACCAACATTTTCCAACATATTTTTTGAAAAACGCGAGGACAGGGTGGAGCGATATTGTAATGGTTTGATTGCCTTTGCCCATTTAAGCAGAGTGGGCTTAACTTCGATTTCAAATAAGGACATATCGGCTTCTGAATTTAAACTATAAGTTTTAAATTGAAAATTATTTTCTGTGTCAAACACTTTTATTAAGTTACCTGTACTCAGATCTTTTTCAAAAGTATAAGGGAGAAACTCATCAGCTGTATGTGAATAATCTTGAAGAATAATAAACATATGGTTATAGGCATAAAGCGAGTTGCTGTAAAACAGGGCTACCAATAACCAAGTTTTTAAAAAACCAAAAACAATATTTTTAAATTTCATTTGCGCACCTTTAAATTTTCTTAAACCTTGTCCTAGCAGGGCTAAGGCTGGGTTTAAGAAAATTACCAATTGGACAAAAATTGAATTTTGCTAATCATCCATATTTATGCAAAGGTCTCTAAGAATATAGAAAATCGTGAATTTTCTAAGCCGTATTGAATGATACCATTTTCAACAATAAACTGAATAATCTGGCACTCATCCTTATCCCAAGTATTAACAGTAAAAATATCTATGCTAGCAATGAGTAGTATAGATATTTTTATCGTTAATACTTAGGTGATTACAAGCACTATACTATTTATTTTATTTTTGCAAATAGTATTATTTAGTTCCACCCACAGGCGCCTTCATTATTAAAATCAAAATCAGGATCGAAATCAGGATCAGGATCAGAATCAGAACTAGAACTAGAGTCAGGATTAAAATCAAAATTAACATCGAATTCGGGTTCAGTTTTCCAGCCTCGTGAAAGATAATACTCGTCTTCTACAGAATAAAGCCGAACTTTCTCCACATCTCCCGCTTTATATCTTTGGAGTTCATAGTTTAGGAGCGCTGATCCCCCTCCTTTAGGGTATGTTGTTTGACCAATCGTTAACCCTTTGGGGTTTGCTGTCAGTATAGTAATTTCAGGTCTCTCCGCCTCTACACTGCTTGCATAAGAAACGCTTTCTATATTGCCTTTGTAAGTAGCAATATGGATTTCTTTTGAAAGCGAACCTGTTGAAAGGTCTACTTCAACATCTACCAACATATCCTTTGAAAGACTTGAGGACATGCTGGATTGATATTGAAATGGTGTGACCTCTTCTGTCCATTCAAGCAGAGTAGGCTTAACTTCGATTTCAAATAAGGCCATATCGGCTTCTGAGTCTAAACTATAAGTTTTAAATTGAAAATTATTTTCTGTGTCGAACACTTTTATTAAGTTACCTGTATTCGGATCTTTTTCAAAAATGTAAGGGCGAAACTCGTCAGCTGTATGTGAATAATCTTGAAGGATAATAAACATTTGGCTACCAGCATAAAGCGAGCCACTGTAAAATAGGGCTATTAATAACCAAGTTTTCAAAAAACCAAAAACAATATTTTTAAATTTCATTTGTGAACCTTTAAACTTTTCTAACACGATTTTAAGAATATAGAAAATCGTGAATTTTCTAAGCCACACTGAGTGATATCATTTTTACAAATAAACCAAACAATCTAGCGCTAATACTTGGGTGATGATAAGCACTATATTATTCGAGACCCTTGCATAAATATGAATCGAAGGACAACTTTTATTTGGTTGTAAATTTACCCTTTATTCAACATCCATGCCTAGCAGGGTCTCGGTTTAATGTAGTGGACTCATTTAGGCAAAGACATTATAAGGGCAAATACTTGGTTGGCGTCATTATTTATTCAATCTGAATAAGTCAAAATCCATAAACGCATCCTAACTGTCCAAAATAATTTAAAAGGTTTTTAAAGGTCTCATTATATTTAATGGGCAAATCAATGTCTTCGTTGTCGGAAAAATTGTTGCAACAACTGCTTGCATTCATCAGCAAGCACACCCCCCTGAGTGTCAATAGAATGGTTAAAGCATTGACTGCTTACAAGGTCTTGGCAAGAGCCACAAACGCCTGTTTTTTCATCGTAAGCACCAAATACCACTTTAGACACACGCGCATGAATCATTGCCCCTAGGCACATGGCACAAGGCTCAAGAGTAACGAAAAGGGTGGTATTTGGTAGGCGATAATTACTTAATGTTGCACCTGCTTTGCGTAATAGTTGTATTTCTGCGTGGGCGGTTGGGTCGTTGTTGCCAATAGGTTGATTGTGTGCACTGGCAATTAATTGTTCTCCTTGTACCAAAATTGCACCCACTGGCACTTCTCCCAGTTTCTGAGCGAGTAGGGCTTGTTCAAAAGCGAGTGCCATCCATCTTTCATTGGCTGTTTTGAGCAAGTCTTGCTTGCTCATTATTCCCACTCGATAGTGGCAGGGGGCTTACCTGAAATATCGTAAACGACACGGGAGATGCGAGGGATTTCGTTCATAATACGGTTAGAAACGAAATCTAGGAAATCGTAGGGCAAGTGCGCCCAACGAGCGGTCATAAAATCAATGGTTTCAACCGCACGAAGTGCCACAACAAAATCATAACGGCGTTCGTCACCTGTTACACCAACTGATTTAACGGGTAAAAATACGGCAAAGGCTTGATTGACTTTATCGTATAACTCATAATTGTAGAGTTCTTGCATAAAAATAGCATCGGCTGCCCGTAGAATATCAGCATATTCTTCTTTAACTTGACCTAAAATTCGCACCCCCAATCCAGGACCTGGAAAAGGGTGGCGATAGAGCATATGTGCGGGGATGCCAAGTTTTACGCCGATTTCTCTTACTTCATCTTTAAACAATTCCTTTAATGGCTCGACCAATTCAAAGGACAAATCTTCGGGCAAACCGCCAACATTATGATGAGATTTAATGACTTTAGCTTTGCCCGAAGCAGCACCTGCTGATTCGATTACATCGGGGTAGATGGTGCCTTGTGCCAAGAATTTAATATCATCAAGGTTGCGTGCCTCTTCTTCAAAAACTTCAATAAAAGCATGGCCAATGATTTTGCGTTTTTTCTCAGGGTCGTTTTCATTGTCTAAAGCCTTGTAGAATTTCTGTTGAGCGTTAGCACGAATGACTTTCACACCCATATTCTGAGCAAAGGTTTGCATTACTTCATCCCCCTCATTAAGGCGTAACAAGCCATTATCAACAAACACACAAGTTAGTTGATCGCCAATCGCCTCGTGGAGTAGGACTGCCACCACAGATGAATCAACACCGCCTGAAAGCCCAAGTAAAACATTGTTACTACCGATTTGATTTTTTAAGTTTTGGATTGAATCTGAGATAATATTGTCAGTTGTCCAGTTTTTCTTACAGTGGCAAATGTCAGCAACAAATCGCTCTAATATAGGCAAGCCTTGCTTGGTGTGTGTTACTTCTGGATGAAATTGTAAGCCGTAATAATGTTTTTCCACATTGGCAAATCCAGCTATGTCACAGTTTTCTGTAGAGGCAATTAACTTAAATCCCCCTGGCAATTGCTTAACTTCAATGCCATGACTCATCCATACATCTAACAATCCACAACCTTCGGTATTGACCTCATCCACAATATCCTTTAATAGTGGCGAGTGATTTCGAGCCCGAACTTTGGCAAAGCCATATTCGTGCTTGCCCGCTGAAGTGGCTTGTCCGCCGAGCTGTATCGCCATAGTTTGCATACCGTAGCAGATGCCTAAAATAGGCACATTTAAATCGAATATGATTTGCGGCGCTCTAGCAGCATTATTCTGTGTTACAGTGTCAGGTCCACCTGAGAGGATAATGCCTTTTGGGTTAAATTTTTTGATAAAATCGTCATCAACATCAAATGGCAGTAATTCACAATAAATGCCAATTTCACGCACCCGTCGTGCAATAAGTTGTGTATATTGTGAGCCGAAATCAAGAATAAGGATTTTATCGCTGTGAATATTTGTCATAATAATGCCGTTTATAAATTTATTTCAAGAGAGGGTCATTTTAATGAAAATTTTAGACCGTTACCTTATTAAAATGACACCTTTGTATAAATATGAATAATCATCAAGAATCCACTTTTTACCCACTTGGTAATTTCTTAAACCCAGCCTTGGTTCTGCTAAGACAAGGTCTAAGAAATTACCAAGTGGGTAAAAATTGAATTTTGCTCATCATCCATATTTATGCAAAGGTCTCAATATGGATAATTAATAAAAATTTATATTTACAAAGGTCTCTAAAAAATAGAATAAACAAGGTACCCTAATGTCAAAAACACTCATTGAAACAACGAAGCCAAAACTTAAAAAACCTAAGCGCTTTCAAGTATTGTTACTTAACGACGACTATACCACCATGGATTTTGTCATTCAAGTCTTGCAACAATTTTTTGCCAAAACCGAACAAACTGCACATGCTATTATGCTTAAAATACATATTGATGGCGAAGGTGGGTGTGGTATTTATTCGTATGATGTTGCACAAACAAAAGTATCACAAGTCATTAACTTTTCTCGCAAAAATGAACAGCCATTAATGTGTGTTATTCGCGAAATAGAATAACATCATTTTCAAAGATAAGCCAAACAATCTAAGACTGGGTTTAAAAAATTACCAAGTGGGTGAAAACTAGGAGAGCAATAGCACGGTTTTAAATCACCGTCCCTGAATCGTACACTCCTAAATCTTTCTCTATCCACAATTGTGCAGTAGCAGCGTTAGTATCACTATAAATATTATAAATTATAGTGCCATCTCCTTTGCTCAAAGGGTTTTTTTCAAAGGCGCTAAGGTCTATATTGACTTTATCGTCTGTGCCACCAATAACCTTAAGAATATTGGTTTCACTGGAAATATCTAATAAATCATTGAGATTAAGTTTTAAGGTGTTGCTACCTGAATTCAAATCAATAATTTCAATGCCTTGAATGCGACCCTTGTTTATTGTAGTGAGGTCTAAGAGTAGATTGCCACCTTCTAATTTCAGGGTGTCAGTATCGCTACCCCCATCAACACGAGCAAGCAAATGACTGCCAAGTGTGTTGCTATAAAGTTTAGCAAGGTTATCACCATTAATAATAATAGTGTCATTACCTACACCTGCATTGAAAACATCATAGCCACCGTTACCTTTTAAAATATCATTACCCAAGCCAGCAACAAACAACTCATCGGCAGAGGTGCCTGTTTGAGTGTCGTTTTTATCAGTATCATTGGTATCACCTTGAAAATCAATTGCATGAGCAACTTCACCTGTGCCATTGCTAATATTTGCTAAATTGACGGCTCTCGTATTGGTTTTACCAAACACCACATAAGATTTACCTGCATTATCGTTGTTAGCGGGGTCTGCCAAATATGCACCAATAATCAAATCATCTAGACCATCGCCATTCACATCGCCTGCTGATGAGACTGAAAAACCACTTCGATCACGAATATTTTCGCCATTAATAACAAAGCCACCTGTGCCAGATGCTATGTCTGATAAATCAATAGCAGTTGCATCAGTTTTACCAAACACCACATAAGATTTACCTGCGTTAATTTTATTAGTGAGGTCTGCTAAATAAGCACCAACAATCAAATCGTCCAAGCCATCGCCATTCACATCACCTGCTGAGGAGACTGAGTAGCCACTACGATCAAAACCATTTTCGCCATTGATGACAAAGCCATCTTTGTTAGAGGTTATATTTAATAAATCAATGGAATTTGTGTCATTTTTCTTACCAAATACCACATAAGATTTACCTGCTTTATTACTTGATAAATAAGCGCCAACAATCAAATCGTCCAAGCCATCGCCATTCACATCACCTGCTAAGGAGACTGCGTAGCCACATTTATCCGAAGCACTCTTGCCATTAATAACAAAGCCACCTGTGCCAGATGCTATGTCTGATAAATTAATGGCAGTTGCGTTAGTCTCGCTGCCAAATATTACATAAGATTTATCTATTTTAGAATTGTTAGTAGGGTCTATCCAATAAGCGCTAACAATCAAATCGTCTAAACCATCGCCATTAACATCACCTGCTGAGGAAACCGAATGTCCATTTTTATCCGCAGCATTCTCACCATTAATAACAAAGCCACCTTTGCCAAATACTATGCTTGATAAATTAATGGTAGTTGTGTTAGTCTTACTGCCAAATATCACATAAGATTTACTGATTGGGGTATCGGCGGCGTTTTTCCAATACGCACCAACAATCAAATCATCCAAACCATCGCCATTCACATCACCTGCTGAAGAGACTAGGTAGCCATTTTGCTCTAAGGCGCTCTCGCCATTGATAGCAAAGCCACCCGTGCCAGATGTTATGCTTGATAAATTAATAGCAGTTGTATTGGTTTTGCCAAACACCACAAAAGTTTTGCCGATATTGCTATTGCTATTGGGGTTCGTTTTATTAACGCCAATAATTAAATCATCCAAACCATCACCATTCACATCACCTGCTGAAGAGACTGAATAGCCACTTTGATCTGAAGCATTTTCACCGTTAATCACAAAGCCACCCGTGCCAGATGTTATGCTTGATAAATTAATAGCGGTTGCGTTAGTTTTGCCAAACACCACATAAGACTTACCTGCATTATTGCCACCAGTGGGGTCTGCCAAATAAGCACCAATAATTAAATCATCCAAACCATCGCCATTCACATCACCTGCTGAAGAGACTGAATGGCCACTTCTATCTGCATTCTTTTCGCCATTGACAACAAAGCCTTGTGCTAGAGTTGTTACCGATACAGTAATGAGTTGCTCAGTCTTGTTGTCCGCAATATCAGTGGCAATAATAGTCACTTTGTGAACCCCTGTTTGAGTCTGTTGTTCTTGGTATTTTAATTCACCAGTGCTGCTAATCGTAAATTTGTCTTTTTGGTTGCCCTCTTTTAAAGTGTAAGTAACTGAATGATCGTCTGTTGCTACTGCCATATATATTATTTCTGATACAGCCATATTTTTTTCAACATCAACGGCAGTTGGACTGGTAAACAAAGGCCCTGTGGTATCTACGACAATTGGTAAAGTATTTTTACTTAAGTTTGAAACATTGCCAGCAATATCGGTTTGCTTGATCTGAATGGCATTGACAGCATAAGTGCCATTAGGTAGCGTAAAACTACTGTTTGTGCCATTAATAAAGTTAGTGCCACCGTTAATAGAATACTGCCAAGTTGCATTTGAGTCTAAATTGCCAACAGTAATCGTGCCATTATTAGTAATACCATCGCTATCTGACACACCTGTGTCTATAAGATTAAGTGTTGGCACTGTTGGAGGGGTGGTATCCAAAACAAATGTTTTGACCGTATCACTTGTATTGCCCGCAGCATCTGTCACAATAACTTTCACTGAATAATTGCCATCTTTATTGTCGCTAGTAATGTAAGTTGTATATTCTCCTGCTGTCATAGCAATAAGTGGCGTTCCGCTGTCCTTGGTAACAAGATAAGTTATCGTATCACCGTTTGACACATTGGTAACAGTTAATCGACCATTATTGGTAATGTTGTCGCTTGTTAATCCGCTGTTTGTTTCCAAAGCAAGGGTTGGTGAGTTCGGAGGGGTTTTGTCTAATATAAAAGTAAGTGCATTGCTACTAACACTAACATTACCCGCATTATCAGTATCGACAATAGTAAGTGTATAAGTAACTTCATCTGCACCTGCCATATAAGTAGCATAAGTTGCCTCATCGGTAACGCTAGTAACTTCGACTTCCCCTTTTTTCAGGTGATAAACACGGGTGTCATTAGTGTTAAGAGTTGAGGTTGTTATTGTGCCGTCTTTTGTGTTGCTTGTGCCATCTGTTAAAGCGATAGTAGGTTGATCTGGAGCGACTGTATCAATCGTTACTACTGTTGTTATTCCTTGACCCGAAATACTGCCATTATTACCAGAAAGATTAACAACCACGGTGTAATCGCCATTGCCAAGTTTTGAAACCCAAGTGTCACTGTGGGCTAAAGTCCAAGTGTTGTCGCTACTAATACTTGGGAGATTAGAGGTAATTTTATGAACAATATTATCGCCTTGTTTAAAGGTGATATCGACAATACTTATACCAGTAACTGCGCCAATGGTAGCAACTGTGCCACTTAAAGTAGCCATTGCCTTCTCATTGATATTGACAATGTGATCATTGCCAATGCCATTCCAAGCAATTGAGGTGGATAAAGCGATATTTTTCACTGATACAGTAATAAGCTGCTCTTTTTCGTTGCCTGCGGTGTCAGTGGCAATAATGGTAGCGGTATCGTTATCATGTGTTGATGTTTGTATTGTTTTGTAAGTGACTATTCCAGTGTCAGCAGTAATCAAAAATTTACTGGCATCGGCATTCTTTATTTTATAAGTAATGCCTTTATCTGTATCACCATTAAGATCAGTTGCTTGAGCATCATAGATAATAGTGGTAATAGGCACATTGATAGGAATATTGATTGTAGTAGACTGCTGGTCAAATATTGGATTTGTGGTATCCAAGACAAATGTTTTGAGCGCATCACTTGTATTGCCCGCAGCATCTGTCACAATAACTTTCACTGAATAATTGCCATCTTTATTGTCGCTAGTAATGTAGGTTGTATATTCTTCTGCCGTCATAGCAACAAGTGGCATTCCGTTGTCTTTGGTAACAAGATAAGTTATCGTATCACCGTTTGACACATTGGCAACAGTTAATCGACCATTATTGGTAATGTTGTCGCCTGTTAATCCGCTGTCTGCTTCCAAAACAAGAGTTGGTAAATTCGGAGGGGTTTTGTCTAATATAAAAGTAAGTGCATTGCTACTAACACTAACATTACCCGCATTATCAGTATCGACAATAGTAAGTGTATAAGTAACTTCATCTGCACCTGCCATATAAGTAGCATAAGTTGCCTCATCGGTAACACTAGTAACTTCGACTTCCCCTTTTTTCAAGTGATAAACACGGGTGTCATTAGTGTTAAGAGTTGAGGTTGTTATTGTGCCGTCTTTTGTGTTGCTTGTGCCATCTGTTAAAGCGATAGTAGGTTGATCTGGAGCGACTGTATCAATCGTTACTACTGTTGTTATTCCTTGACCCGAAATACTGCCATTATTACCAGAAAGATTAACAACCACGGTGTAATCGCCATTGCCAAGTTTTGAAACCCAAGTGTCACTGTGGGCTAAAGTCCAAGTGTTGTCGCTACTAATACTTGGGAGATTAGAGGTAATTTTATGAACAATATTATCGCCTTGTTTAAAGGTGATATCAGTAATACTTATACCAGTAATCGCACTATTGGTAGTAACTGTGCCACTTAAGGTAACTGTTGACAGATCACTGGCATTAATGATGTTGTTATCATTAATATTGTCCCAAATAATTGAGGTAACCAAACTAACGCTCTTCACAGACACGGTAACAAGTTGTTGTGTTGTGTTGCCTGCATTGTCAGTGGCAATAATGGTAACGGTATCGTTATTATGTGCTGATGTTTGTTTTACTTTGTAGGTTACTATTCCCGTGTTAGTAATCAAAAATTTACTGGTATCTGCCTCTTTTATGCTATAAGTAATACCGTCATCGGCATTACCACCTCTAAGATTGGTTGCTTGAGCGTCATAAATGGTGGTTGTAATGGGGGTATTGACAACGATATTGATTGTCGTGGGTGATGAATCAAATGCTGGAGCTATGGTATCAACTGTGATGATTTTAGTATTTGATATGGATATCTTGTTATTTATGTCAGTTGCGGTGGCAATGATATTTATTGTTTTTCCCTCTATGGCAGTAATGTCAGCATTCGTTAAGGCGTAATGCCAAGTTGCACCTGAAACACTTGCATTTCTGTTACTACCATCAATGGATAAGACAACAGTGCTGCCAGTTTTTACTGTGCCAGTAATACTTGTGTTGTCTTTCTCAGAAAAATTAATGACATCGTCTGTGGCCACTACTTCAATTACTGGTATGACTTCCGTTGTGTCAAAGTGGTTGTTAGGCGTTATGTCATATTTTATATTGGCTGTAACTTCTGCTGCTTTAAGCTTCGCTTTTATGTCATTGTCAGTAATACTTGCTTCTTCAATATTGATGCTATCAGCGATTTTTTTATTAGTGTCGCTTGTTTTGATAGTAGTGTCGCTTGCTTTAGCGTCTTTTTCAAATTGAGAAACAACAGCCAGCGCTTGGCCATAGGTATTGCTTGTTGTGATAATGACACCTTCTTTGTTTATAACGGTTTTAACTTCTTCCGTGGTAACATTGCCTGATATACCAAAGACTTTGCCTACTTGCGTATTGGTATTATTAACAAGTTCCTCGGTAATGATTGTTTGTTCGGATATTATTTTGGCAGCAATGTCGGTTAATGGTGTAATGTTGACTTTTGTGTCAGCTGATTGAATAACAATGATTGCCCTTAGATCGCTGTCTAAGTCTTTGACGGCATTTAAAGCTTCGTCCAAATAATCTGCAGTATCCGTTGTATCGGTTAATTTAAGGGTAATAATTGCACCTTGATTATATGACTTGTCCAAGGTAATGGTAAATTCGCCACCGACATCAACGATAAATTCCTTAGAAATGGTGGTTTTACCAACAAAGGCTTGCACTCTTAAACTGTTGCTGGTTATCGGCCCCAAATTAACGGCACCAGTAATGATTGTTTTACCGGCAGTGCCATCATCTTCCTCATTTTCATTATTACCATTATCGTTACTACTGCCATTACCAGCAACAACGGCTACAACTAAAACTACAGCCACAATCCCTATATTTGAAGTAACAACATCGAAGAAACTTTGATTGTTATTTGTGCTTACTGTGCTAGATTCTGTGGAAACAATAGATTGCTCGCCATAAAAATATACAACTTGTGTGTTGTCCTCTAAAGTGAAGAAGGTATCGGGTACAATGTGATAAAGCCCACCGTTTTCAGCAGGCAAGGAAACCAAGCAAGATAAATCAGTGGCACAAACATCAAAATAGTTGTCAAAGACAACAACACTTTCTTCTAATGCTACCTCCAAATCATTGCCGACTTTTTTGGCAATTAAGTTTAATTTCTTGGTGTTAAAATCTTGAGTGCTTAATTGATAAACTGTACCCGCTTGCACTTGAATATGTTGAACGCCTTTGGTGAGAATAACAGCTTCTTCGTTGAGTTTGTCAGCGATTTTTTGAGCCTTATTTTGTAGTGTTGTGATTTGTTTTTTCGTAATTACCTCTGTTTTTGTATTTTTCATGGCGTTTATCCTTTCTTTTTTCTACTACTAATGCTTGAGCGGACATAAGCACTATTTTATTTTTGAAAATGGTATGAGAACAGTTTTTTGCTGTTGGAAAATATTGTAACACAATTTTTGCTATTTACACATACTTGAAAAATTAAATTATTGCACTGTAAGGCTTTTACAGCAGTCTTTTATCTTATTGACACCCATCGTTTTATTTTTGAAAATGGTATAAGTTGGTCTTTCGTTAATATTGATGTCTAATACAAAGGAAGACCCCTGCATAGCACCCTAAAACCAACCATCAAAACCCAAAACCCTCAATTTTTGACTTTTCAAAGTCAAAAAACATATAAAACCCAGCTTTCATTAAAAAAATCATCAATATCAACTATAAATCGCTCATTTTTTACTCTTTTTTGTACTGTTTCCACAAAAAAAACACAATAATCCCTAGGCTGTATTTAATCCCTTGTTAATATAAACATTCGCCGCTCTAACTAGATTATAAGCAATAGCTTTAAGATTAACTTCGCTGGCAACTTTCTCTAAACCAATATAACGACTTCTTGCCAAACCATAAGTGCGTTTGAGCGTACCAAAGGTGCGTTCAACCACAAACCTTCTTTTGCTGATTGCTTTATTGCGTAATTTATGCCAATGACTCATTTGCTTGCCTTTGGGTTTTTTGCGCATAATACCATCTCTTAACTTTTGTGCTTTAAGTGCTTCACTATTAGCTTGAGAGGCTGCTCCTTTGTCGTATAAAACTCTTACGCCTTTTTGATTGCCTGCCTGTTTAACATTTTCTTCAAAATGAGTCATTTCACTATCATTAGCAGGGTGCGTAGTGGCTTTGTTAATTAATCCATTGGCATCAGTTGTTACTACTGATGAATATCCATAAGTGTATTTTCCCGCCTTAAATGTCCATCTTGCATCTTTATCATCTGAATATTGAATTGGGTTACTATCAATCTCATAAACCTCACCAGTTTTGTGTGTTGTAATAATCTTCTTAGTGCGTCTAGCACTTTGAATTAAGGTTGCATCCATGGCAACATGTTTGCCATTAGAGAGTTTGAGTTGATTGTTCTCAAGCATAAGATTGATGCCACTCAAAAGTCTATCAAATAGATTTTGTTTGATTAGTTTGGTTCTAAATCTGCCAATGGTTGTAGCATCAGGTTTGTTGCCACTTAGGCTAAAGTTGCAAAAGTTAATAAAGACTAAATCTCTACTAAGACTATCAGCCAACTTCTCATCAGAGAGATTGTGCCATGTGCCTATTAATAGCGCTTTAAACAGACTAACAGCAGAATAGTCAACTTTAATATGAGACAGATCTTTGGCTATAACTTCCCAATCGATAACTTTGTTAATGATGTCTAGTTGGGAGTTTGGTATGTTGATAAAACTATCAGCAAAGGTTTGTTCTTGAGTGGTTTTAACTCGCATTTTTTTGTAAGTATCTGATAATTAGTCAACCCTTAAAAACCCCAAACCCCACCACCCCTAATCAACCAAACCAGTTTTCAAACAATAACACACAAAATCCTCGCCCTTTTCACAAAAAACAAACCAATTTTTTGCAAAGACAAAAAAATAACAGTGGCAATCAGCCACTTTTTCAAATTCCACGCTATAGCAGCCATTAAAACATTAATCTCATCACCAACTTGCCCTTTGAGTAAATTCCTAGACAATCTAAAATCTGCTTTAAGATGTCCAATGATAGGTTCTATTGCTGCTCGTCTTTTACACAACTTACGCTTTTTATCTCGTTGGTAACGGCTGTCTCGTTTCAGGGGCTTTTTAGGTAAGATGATTTCAGCACCTAATACTTCTTTTGCACCCACATACCCTCTATCACATACTGCCTTCTGAATGGGCTTGATACGATTAGCGTTAGCGTGAACAATGGCTGTATCTAGTGTTTTTGAATCATGAATGTTTGTTTTATGGCTTGCCACGCCAACGATAATGTTGCTGTCTTTGGTAGAGACGATTGAAACTTTGTTGCCATATTCATATTTCTTATGGTCTTTGCCTTTGGCAATAACATAAACATCAGGCTCATGTAGGGCGTAAATTTTGTTTTTGTCTCCAGGTTGTTGAGCGAGCACTTTTTGGTAGAACAAGAAGTCTTTTTGATAGATTTCAAACAAAGAATAGGCTGGAAGTTTGCGTTGCAGTTCACGGATAAGCTTGTTGGCAATGGTTCTGAGTCTTTTAAGGGCTTTTTTGGCTTTGGCACGCTTTTTGACATGGCGAAAGTGGCGAATGCTAAGACGACAGTTTTTAACTTCTTTGACATAAGTTCTTCGCTGTTTGATGCTGTGTTGTTTTGCCAGTTTGTTTAAGCGATTAATTATCTTAATTGCCAGTTTGGCGTCAGTAGGATAAGTGATGTTTTTCTCTTGAACGGTGGTGTCAATTAACACAGTTGACTCTTGTGCTTTTTTACCGTGTAACTCAACGCTCATTTTAAAGATAAGATTAAAACCTTTAACGCCAATGCGTTTTCTGAAATGCACTAACTCAGTGGCGTTACAAGGTACATTAGCAATATAAGCACTGTGACCACAAAAGTATTGGTAATACGGGTTTCTTTTAAACTGCATAACAACGGCTTCATCTGATAGATTCTCTAACTGTTTGAGGATAAGCAAGCCTACCATTAGGCGAATGGGTTTTGAGGGTCTGCCATTGTTAAGGCAATAGTGCTTGGTGAAGGCATCATTGAAAACTTGCCAGTCTATGGCGTGAGATAGTGTAATGAGTGGGTCTTTGATGTCTAATTGATTAAAAAGCTCTGAATGGAATAAATTGTTTTGGGTGGATATTGGTAAGGATTCGGTTAGCATATTTTTTAGGTAAAACGACCAGTAAAAGAGTATTGTTATACCAAAAGTTGGTTGATTTGTCTATGGGTATTTGATTTTTTATTGTTATAAATCAAATTGTTGTGTGGTTTTTAAGGGTTGACTAATTATAGTATTTTATCATAAATTCTAATGTTTGCATAAGGTTTTGAGGGTTGATTTGTGATTTTTTGTTGGGTTTTTTAGTTTAATGCAGGGGTCTTAAAGGTTGTCTAAGAAGAGTTGTTGTTTTTAATTGCTATGGGCGAAAAAAAACCACCCCAAGGGGTGGTTTTTTTGTTTACTAAGGAAAGATACACTACGATAAGATATATTCACCTAGGTTACTATCAACAAGCGCCGCCACAAGCGCACTTTGAGCCGTGGCATCAACTACAGTGAGATTAATCAGCATATCTGCATCAGAATCACTGACAGTACCAGTGCTAACACCATCACTCTTAATGTAGAGTTTAACATTAGTGTCAACATCAGCATCAGCTTCAGCATAGATATATTTAGCCAAACTGGCGGCATCTGTAATATTACCATTGGTACCAGTTGTTATTATATCTTTAAGATTTAATTTATCTATTGCAACTTCAAAATCAGTAATGGTATCAGCGTTATCTTTAGTGCTGTCTGCAACAACATTATAGTTAAAGATATCTGCACCTGCACCACCTGTTATCACATCTGCACCTGCACCACCTGCAATGGTATCTATGTCTGCATTACCTGTTATGGTATCTGCACCTGTGCCACCTATGAAGTTACTTACCTCTGCATCATTTTGATATGTCGATGCTAATGAGCCATAGTTAATATTACCTATGTCGTGTGACAAGGTATTGCCACCAATGATTATAAGGAGATCGTCAACCTCACTACCTACGAAATTACCCGCCTCATCAAGGAAAAGCAGCTTATAACGCTCACCTGTTTTTAATTGGCTAATTGATAAATCTGCAAAGGTATCGGCCAAAACATCTATCTTAACACCATAAGGAATGCCATCAGGGTCAGTAGTAGTCACCACTTGATCAAGCTTTTGTTTGTAGGTTAAAACAGAGCCAGAGCTAACAAAAGTAGATATTTGATATTGAATTAAATAAGCCGTTCCATTCTCACTGCTTTTCACTTTAATACCGTCAGCTGAATCTAAAATTTTTGTTGCTTCTGCATTTATTACTGAGGGTGTGTTGTCTATTGTGATATCCGTAACAGTAATATTAGGTGCCGATATGGTTAAGTCGGTATTGTTGCCAATAGCATCTTTAAGCGTGTCAGCACCTAGTGATAATGCATTGATGGGTGATGTGATATTTGTCGTATTAATATTATCTTCAACTGCATAACTAAAGATCAAAGTGTTGGAATCAGAGCCACTTACATAAGTAGCAACTTTATCCACACCATCAATCTTAATGGTGTAAGTTGCTGGGTTTGAAGCATCTGTTGTTGTCAAGTGAACCACTTCACTCATCGTTACTTTGACAATAATTTCATCTCTGACTCTCAAGATACTTTTGGTTTCATTGAAAACGAAATTTGGATCAGTGGTGACGCCAGAACCAGTAAAGAGCTGCCCATCACCGCGTTTTTTGCCGTTAATAATAACACTGTCTATGGTTGGATCCTTGGTGTCTATCGTGACATGAACAGGATTGGTAATGCCACCAGATGTTGAAAAATTGTTTTCACGATTGGTGCTAGTCATGTTACTGGTTTTACCAATATAAGCGATATTAACATCATTTTTAAGCTGATCAATTGTTAAATCGCCACCAATGTCATTTCTTGAGGTAAGTACAACTAAATTATTCGTATTGTCGTAAGTATCCACAGCAGATTCCACTCTAATGCTGTCAATATCATATTCTTGACCCAAGTCAATTTTCACCCAGCCATTTTGTGTTTCTGCGGTATTTTGGCTTTTCATGCCAGTAGTACTTACGCCATCAACAATTGCATTTGCAGGCCAATTAAGCCAAGGAATTACACCACCCCCGACAGTTACTGCTTTTCCTAGAGCAACATTGATATCGTCAACCCATACTTCAACTTCACCAATATAGACTTGCTGTGGATTGGTAAAATTGTCTTGCTTTAATAAAATATAGCGAGCATTAGAAACAATGGCTTTTGTATTTAAATTAAGAACTTGTTCGCTGGCGTCTTTAATGGTAGCACCATTTACCAATACTATCTGATCGTCAAATGCTTCAACATCACCCTCTACTTCAAAGTTTTCTTCAATTTGATACTTAAAAATTAAGGAATTTGAGTCATTGGTTCCTGTATAAGTGGCAATTTTATTTTGACCATTAACATTAATGGCGTAAGTTATGGTTGATGTTGATACTGGTAAAGTTACAATAACATCTTTATTTATAGCAATTGTTACAACAATATAATCGTTTACCGACAATGCACTTGTTTTTACAATTGAATTACTGTCAGTAGCACTCAAGGTAACGCTTTCTATAACTGGAATTAGAGTATCTATTGTATAGTTGCTAGATTTTGTGGGTCCTGTGGCTGCGTTACCTATTGAATCTGTCCAATCAGTACCAATATGAATCATATTGCTGCTGTCCGTTATATCTTCTGTTGGCGTGAAGGTGGCGGTATAGACTGTATTAGAAGCATTGGCTGTTAAATCAGTGATAGTACCATTAGGAGAGGTAATATCAGATTCGTCAAAAATATCAGTACCTAGAATCTTGGATCCAATACCTGAGACAGTATAGTAAGTATTTCCACTGCCCCAACCTGCATTGATAAAATTTGAGGTGCTTGCTAGTGAAGAAATACGGCTTAAGTGTGCAGCTCCATCAGAAGCCCTACTAAAAATAGAGTTTGCTATGTAATCAACACCATCACCACTGGCTTTGTCAAATAAACTAACCACAAGATAGCGAGCTAAAATAGAGTCTACAGCGCCGATAATCCAGGTATTGGCTATTGCTGTGGATTTAATAACATCATCAGTGCCATAAGGGGATCCGCTACTTGAATTTTTAAAACTATCTAGGCCAGTAATAACCACATTATTTGCTTTGCCATCGTCACTCCAGTGACTTAGAGTGGACATGGTCATATTGCCTATGTTTTTCTCAACTGAAACTGCTTTACTAAAGGTAAAGGTTACTGTTGTGGTTTCACCTGTGATTAATGCGGTATCACTCATGGTAATAGTTGGCACTGGAGCCACGGCATCAACAGTCAGCGTATTAACACTTGCAGCGGCAACGGCGTCAAGGTCAAGGTTGTTACCAGCAATATCTTTCAAGGTACTGGTTCCATTTGCAGTTAGTTTGTTTGCGCTAGCGGTAATACCTTCTGTTGTATCGGTCTCACCCAAAGTAACAATGTATTCAAATACCAAAGAAGTTGAACCTGAACCTGATTTATAGATAGCTTGCCTTGCGACATCACCAATCATAATTTCATATTGCGGGGTATTGGCATCGTCACCTTTAGTAACATTGACTATTTTATCTGTTGTTAGTGTAACGGTAACCGCATCATTCCTTTTAAGGAAATTGTTTTTTGCGGTAATTGTTACAGCTGTTACAGTTGGATTTGTAGTGTCGACAATATAACTATTATCGCTTAAGGTGAGGGCAACAATATTGCCTGACATATCAATTACCCGAGCAGTTAAGGTGGTATCTGCTTCTGTTACTAAGGTGACAGCACCATTTGCGGTTGCCCATGCTGTGTGAGTGCTGTCTGTATTTTCGGCTCTTACCCAAGTTACACCATCGGCGCTGACTTGTAGTATTTCATCAGTGGCTAAGATGAGTTCATTAGCTAAGGTTAAACTAACCTTGACGACACTATTATTAGTAATACGATCATTGTCCAGTATGCCCGCATCATCACTAATAGCCACAGTGTGTGTGCCTGCTAGTGTGGACACTATTGTGTTGTCAATTATTACGCCCGAGGATTGGCTTAAACTGCTCACTATGTTGCCTGAGAAGGTGCCTGATAACTTAACTTCCACGATATATTCTTTGTCGCTATCTAGCACAGAAGTCCAACTATTGTCATTTGCCAATGTCCAATGACCATTAGCATCTACATTTATTGCATTAACTAAAGCACTGCTAACAATATGTTTGGCACCACCATTTATTGAAAAGAACTTGATTTCCAAAACAGATACTTCACTAACATTACTTAGATTTCCCACGGTACCTGTGATGACGGCAGCAGATAATTCGTTTGCATTAATATAACCATCAGTGGCATTAACATTGTTACCAGACCAAGCAACTGTTGTGCTCAAATTGACAATGTTAAATGTCCAATTACTAACATTATTAATACCTGCAAAAATATTACCTGCAAGATCTGTTAATGCACCAGAGGGAATCTCTATATAGTAAGATTTGTCATACTCTAAATCGGCGCTTGGGTTTATGACTAAGGTTTGGTTGTTTGCACCACTAATGGTTATGTTGTTAGAGAGAATATCCAGCGTTTCAAATACAACACCACTCACACTCTCTTTAATGACAATATTGCCCGTTCCTTTAGCAATGCCTTCGTCGAAGGTTGCCATAAGGTTACTATCTGGAGATATTCCACCTATGGTTTTTAAGATGATTGTAGGCATGCTTGTATCTACTGTAATAGCCAAAGTGGTAGAAATATCACTCACATTGCCAGCTATATCAGTTGCGATTGCGGTAATATTGTGTACTGAGCCAGCTGATAAATTTATATCTATGGTAAAGTTGCCATCTTCATCAGTATTTTTTGTTCCTAATGACAGTGAACCATTAAATAATTCTACTGTGACATCCTCTTCTGTTGTTCCAGAAATACTTAAACCATTGGTTTGACTAGTGATATTATCGCTGTTACTCCCTGTGTTGTCTTCATCAGCCAAGCTCAAACCTATTGGGGCGTTTGGTTTTTTGCTGTCAATGAAGTAATTGTTAGAACTTGTAATTCCTGCAGGGATATTGCCTATAGTATCTGTCCAGTTGGTGTTAATAGTGATGACATTAGTGGTATCTTCTGTGTTTGCTGCTGGAGTAAAGGTAGAGGTATAAACTTTATGAGTGCTGTCAACCGTTAAGTTGGTGATAGTACCATTAGGGGCAGTGATATCGGCAATATCAAAAGTACTAACATTAAGGCCTATAAGTTTATAGTAACTATCTCCACTCGTCCATCCTGAAAAACTTGAGGCGGTTGCCAGTAAGGCAATATCGTTTTCGCTGGCGCCTGTTTTGTATATAAACCTCTCTTGGTATTCAATGCCGCCCCCTTCTTTGTCTGTTAAAGTAAGCACAAGGTAGCGAGCTGTTCCACCCGTCATATCACCAATAATCCAGGTATTGGCTAATGTTGTGGATTTAATAATATTGTGGCTATCATCGTAAATATTGCCGTTTAGATTTACAAAACTATCAAAACCAGCAATAACCACATCACTTGCTTTGCCAGTGTTGCTCCAAGTTCTTAAGCCACTTGTGTTAATGATGCTATCAATAGCCTGTTCGGCTTTGACTGCTTTATCAAAGGTAAATGTTACTGTTGTGGTTTCACCTGCCATTAATTCAGTGTCATTTATAGTAATGGTTGACACTGGGGCAATGGCATTAACAACCAGTGTATTAACGCTTGCAGCGACAACATTAAGGTCAATGTCATTACCAGCAGCATCTTTCAAGGTGCTGGTTCCATTTACAGTTAGTTTGTTTATGTTGGAAGTAATGCCCCCTGTTGCATCAGCCTCACCCGGAATAATGGTGTATTCAAATACCAAAGAAGTTGAACCTGAACCTGATTTATAGACAGCTTGCCTTGCGACATCACCAATCATAATTTCATATTGCGGAGTATTGGCATCATCACCTTTAGTAACATTTATTATTTCATCTGTTGTCAGGGTAACGGTAACTGTATCACCTATTACAAGAAGATTGTTATTTGCAGTAATTGTTACAGCTGTTACAGTTGGTTTTACAATGTCTAAAGTGTAACTATTGTCATTCAAGGCGAGGGTAGTAACATTACCTGCTGTATCAGTCACCCGAGCAGTTAAGGTGGTGATTACTCCTGTTACCAAGGTAACGGCATCGTCTGCGGTTTCCCATGCTGTGTTAGTGTTAGTGTTGATATTTGTGGTTGTTACCCAAGTTGTACCATTAGCGCTGACTTGTAGTATCTCATCAGTGGCTAAGATGAGTGCATTGGCTAAGGTCAAACTAACCTTGACTAAGTTATTATTAGTAACACGATCATCTTCCAGTATACCCGTGTCATTACTAATGGTTACAGTGTGTGGGCCTGCTGGTGCACTTGTTATTACATTGTCAATGCGATAATTTTCGGAACTTGCGTTGTCTGTAGGAGCATTGCCCACAGTATCCGTCCAGTTAGCGTCAACAGTGATGACATTAGTAGTGTCTTCTATATTTGCTTTTGGGGTGAAGGTGGCAGTATAGACTTGATGGGCGCTATCAACCGTTAAGTTAGTAATGGTACCATTAGAAGAAGTGATGTTGGAAATATCAAAAGTACTGACATTAAGGCCTACAAGTTTATAGTAGTTATCTCCATTCGTCCAGCCTGAAAAACTTGAAGAGGCTGTTGCTAGTAAGGCAATATCGTTTTCGCTGACATTCGTTTTGTATATAAAATTCTCTTGGTATTCAATGCCACCACCACTTTTGTCTGTTAAAGTAAGCACAAGGTAGCGAGCTGTTCCACCCGTCACATCGCCAATAATCCAGGTATTGGCTAATGTTGTGGATTTAATAATATTGTGACTGTCATTGTAAACATTGCCGTTTAGATTTACAAAACTATCAAAACCAGCAATAACCACATCACTTGCTTTACCAGTATTGCTCCAAGTGTTTAAGTTGGTTGTATTAACAATGCTAACAATAGCTTGTTCGACTTTAATTACTTTATTAAAGGCAAATGTTACCGTTGCGGTTTCACCTGTTGCTAATGCAGTATCACTCATGGTAATAGTTGGTATTGGGGCAATGGCATCAACAATCAGTGTATTGACACTGGCAGCCGCAACGGCATTTGGGTTAATATTATTACCAGCAATATCTTCCAAAGTACTGGTTCCATTTGCAGTTAGTTTGTTCGCACTAGCAGTAATGCCTCCTGTTGTGTCGTTATCACCCGGCATAACGGTGTATTCAAATACCAAAGAAGTTGAACCTGAGCCTGATTTATAGATAGCCTGCCTTGTGACATTGCCAATCATAATTTCATATTGTGGGGTATTGCCATCATCGTTGCCTTTGGCAACATATATGACTTTATCTGTTGTCAATGTAACGGTAACCGTATCACCTATTATAAGCAGATTTTTACTTGCTGTAATTGCTACGGCTGTTACAGTTGGCTTTATAATGTTTAGGATATAATCATTGTTACTTAAGGCAAGAGCCGTAATATTGCCTGCCGTATCAATCACCCGAGCAGTTAAAGTATTTGCTCCTGTTACCAAGGTAACAGCATCATCTGCGGTTGCCCATGCGGTGTTAGTGTTGGTATCGGTGTTAGTGGTTGCCACCCAATTTGTGCCATCAGCACTGACTTGTAATGTTTCATCATTTGCCAAGGTAAGTGCATTTTCCAAGGTCAAACTAACCTTGACTGCACTATCATTAGTAATACGATCATTGTCCAATATGCCTGCATCATTACTAATGGTAACTGTATGCGTGCCTGCTAGTGTGCCGGTGATGGTGTCGTCAATGGTGACGATTGAGGCTTGGCTTAAGCCACTCATGGCATTGCCTAACAAAGTACCTGATAAAGTAACCTGCACGATATATGCTTTGTCACTATCCAATGCAGAAGTCCAACTAGCGTCATTAACCAATGTCCAATTGCCATCAATATCTATGCTTATTGCATTCTTTAAAGCATCGCCAACAATATGTTGTGCACCCCCATTGCCTGAAATAAACTTAATCTCTGCAATAGACACATCACTAGCATTACTTTGATTTGTAATCTTACCTGTGATAGTAGCCGCTGCCAATTCATTGGCATTGATATAACTATCAGTAGCATCAACATCAATACCAGACCAAACAACTGTCGTACTTAAACTCGCCGCACTGAAAGTCCAATCAGTAGCATTATTAATACCTGCAAAATTATTTCCTGCAACATCGGTTAATACACCAGTAGCAATCTCTATATAGTAAGACTTATTAGGCTCTAAATCAGCACTTGGATTAATAGTTAAAGTACGGTTGTCTACACCACCAATGGTAATGTTATTCCCAAGAATACTGAGTGTTTCAAACACAGTACCATCGCTACTTTCTTTAATGACGATATCACCTGTTCCTTTGGCAATGGCTTCACTAAATGTGGCAACAAGATCACTACTTGACGCTATTTGACCTGTGGTGGTTAAGGTAATTGTTGGCAAAATTGCATCAATCACTGGCAATGCAATTCCATCAATATTAGCAATACTACCATCATTCACGGTATAAGTAAATGTATTGTCTGCTGCATCTTTAATGCTTGCAACTAACGCCGCCTTTAAGGCAGTCTCATTAATGGCAGCTTGACCATTTTGGCCACTAGCCACAGTGTAAGTCAAAGTGCGCGTGGCTGTGTCATTTGTGCCAGACCAAGTTGCTGACACGCCTGTACTTGCAACAGTAAAGACAGTGCTGTTTACACCAGAAGTTAAGCCATTCACATTACCATCAAAAGTAATGGTTAAAACAATGGTATCGCCAATAGAGTTGCCGCCATTTGCGTCAAGGGTAACCGTTGGTGCAGTTAATGCATTTAGTGTGGGCGCTAAAGTATCTGGAGTATCTACCGTTAGGTTGCTCGTAGTATTGCTTAAGCCTTGCTCATCGGTCACGCTTAAGGTAACGGTTTGTGCAGATCCTGTGTAAGTTACGGCGTTGGTAACAGCATTAACAGCATCTTGTGTGGCATCGGCATTAAAGGTGATTTCTAGGTCGCCAATGTCGTCGTAACCCATTTTTACATTGGTAATCGATGAGCCCACTGTGTAGAATGCAGTATCAAAATATAAGGTGTCTGTTGTTTTGTTCAACGATTCATAAAACTGAACGCCGTTTTTAAGATAACTGATGGTGTCACCTATCCTTTGAACGCTAAAGACATCGTCGGTAGTGAAACTACCATAGTCTCCTTTCTTAGATCCGTTTTCATATATGTGGATACTATCGATAACTATATAAATTGCATAATCAATCCCTTCATAACTAACTATATCGTTATTAGCGGACAGCCCAAACATACGGTAAGAATGTGCATCTATTTCACCTGCCTGCGCAGAAACAAAACCATCATTACTTATACCAGTGGCTGAAAAACCATTACCATCGTCATTCCAACCATTCGTACCTGTTTTTGTCAGTGTGTTCCCATCTATAGTTAGTCCGCTTATTTCTGAAAAATCTGGTGTTATTGCTTTCACTATTACACCTACTGCAGTGCCGTTATAACTCACTGTTGAGTCGCTGATGGTCACTTTGTTGGCATCAGTGCCAGTTACGCTAAAAGTGGCTTCTTTCGCATTGGTAACAGTAAAGTTAACATTAAAATCTTTGTAACCACCATCTTCGGTAATAGTAATGGTTTTGCCAAATAATGAACCAGAAGCCTCTGCACCCTCCACAAGAGTTGGTGCTTTGGCGTCAACTATTATTGTATTCGTACTCTCTGCTGGTGTAGTTACTGTTGCGGCATTGTCTGCAATATCTTTTATGGTGCCACTGTTTAGTAATAAGGCATTTGTAGTAGCCGTTATGCCTGTTGTTGCATCGGTAGTATCACCTGTTGCTACTGTGTAAGTGAATACCAAGGTATTGCCGCTGCTAGAACCCGATACATAAGTAGCGACTTTGTTGTCACCACCTATGTTAATAGTGTAGGTGGGCATACCAGTTACCAAGATGGCTTCACTCATAGTAGCAGTGACAACAATTTTATCACCGGCTACCAGTGTGCTGGTCTTAGCAGTATCTGAACTATCTGTTGCACTGATGACGACGGTGCTGACTGTGGGGGTGGCGGTATCAACGGTAATTGCTAAGGCACTGGAGGCTAAACTCACATTGCCTGCGGTATCACTCGCTTTGGCGGTGATAGCATGAGCAGTAGCTGTCAATGTAATTTCTTTTGAAAAACTAGTCGCACCCATAGCAACGATAACGGTACCTAACGAGGTGCTACCACTGAATAACTCCACACTTGTAGTGCCTGTTTGTATGGTGCCTTCAATGGTCAGAGTGGTTTTGTTGGTGATGTTGTCGCTATCAGATGAGCCGGTATCGTTTGCTGTTATTAAATTCAGGGCTGTTGGTGCTGTTGGTGCTGTGGTATCAATTGTTACTGTACCCGCAGAAGCAGTTGAAATATTGCCTGCAATATCAACCGTATAAACCTTGTATTCACCATCAACTAAATCAGTTGCCGCTAAATCAGTTGCAGTATCAACAGTTGCAATAGTAACTTTGTTTACTTTGTCTGCCAATGCAAAGGCGTCAAGGTTAGCTTGAGTAGTATTTGCATTAACTGTTATTGAACTGTGAACCAAATATGCCGTGCCAGTTTCAGAACTTTGAACAGATATATTACCTGTATTTTTAGTTGCAACTGTGGTGTTTAAAGTTGCAGAAGATCCAGCAGTGTCTAAGGTGTAATCATTGTCACTTAAGGCAAGAGCCGTAACATTACCCGCCGTATCAATCACCCGAGCAGTTAAAGTATTTGCACCTGTTACCAAAGTAACAGCATCATCTGCAGTTGCCCATGCGGTGTTAGTGTTGGTATCGGTGTTGGTGGCCTCTACCCAATTTGCACCATCAGCACTGACTTGTAGTGTTTCATCATTTGCCAAGGTAAATGCACTGGCTAAGGTTAAACTAACCTTAACTGCGCTGTCATTAGTAATACGGTCATTGTCCAATATACCTGTATCATTGCTAATAGCAACCGTATGTGTACCTGCTAGTGTCGCTGTTATTGTATTGTCAATGGTTACGCTTGAGGTTTGACCTAAGCCACTCATAGCATTGCCTAACAAAGTACCTGATAAAGTAACTTGCACGATATATGCTTTATCACTATCCAATGCAGAAGTCCAGCTAGCATCATTAACCAATGTCCAATTGCCATCAGTATCTATGCTTATTGCATTCTTTAAAGCGTCACTAATAATATGTTGAGTGCCTCCATTGTCTGAAACAAACTTAATCTCTGCAATAGACACATTGCTAGCATTACTTTGATTTGTAATCTTGCCTGTGATAGTAGCCGCCGCCAATTCATTAGCATTGATATAACTATCAGTAGCATCAACATCAGTACCAGACCAAACAACTGTCGTACTTAAACTCGCCGCACTGAAAGTCCAGTCAGTAGCATTACTAATGCCTGCAAAATCATTTCCTGCAACATCGGTTAACACACCAGCAGCAATCTCTATATAGTAAGATTTGTTAGGCTCTAAATCAGCACTTGGATTAATAGTTAAAGTTCGGTTGTCTGCACCACCAATGGTAACATTATTCCCAAGAATACTGAGTGTTTCAAACACAGTGCCATCGCCACTTTCTTTAATGACAATATCACCTGTACCTTTGGCAATGGCCTCACTAAATGTAGCAACCAGATCACTACTGGATGCTATTTGCCCTGTGGTGTTTGTAGTCATTGTAGGGGCAACCGTATCAACCGTAATAGCCAAAACAGCAGAAGCATCACTGGTATTGCCCGCCGTATCCGTTGCTTTTGCAGTAATATTATGCGTTGTGTCAGCACTTAAATCTATATCTTTAGAGAAGTTACCACCATTATCAGCCGTCACAGTTCCTAATGAAGTTGCACCATTAAATAACTCTACTGTGGCATTTGCTTCTGCAGTTCCAGAAAGGGTTAAAGCACTGGTTTGGCTAGTAATATTATCATCGTTACTTCCTGTGTTACTACTATCAGCCAAACTTAAACCTGTTGGCGCACTTGGATTTGTCGTGTCAATTGTCACTGTACCTGTTGAAGCAGTTGAAATATTGCCTGCAATATCAACCGTATAAACTTTGTATTCACCATCAACTAAACCAGTTGCCGCTAAATCAGTTACAGTATCAACAGTTGCAATAGTAACTTTGTTTACCTTGTCTGCCAATGCAAAGGCGTCAAGGTTAGCTTGAGTAGTGTTTGCATCAACTGTTATTGAACTGTGAACCAAGTATGCCGTTCCAGTTTCAGAACTCTGAACAGATATATTACCTGTATTTTTAGTTGTAACCGTGGTGTTTAAAGTTGCAGAAGACCCAACAGTGTCTAAGGTGTAATCATTGTCACTTAAGGCAAGAACCGTAACATTGCCAGCCGTATCAATCACCCGAGCAGTTAAAGTATTTGCTCCTGTTACCAAAGTAACAGCATCATCTGCAGTTGCCCATACGGTGTTAGTATTGGTATCAGTGTTGGTGGTTGCCACCCAATTTGTGCCATCAGCACTGACTTGTAGCGCCTCATCAGCACTCAAAGTGAGTGCACTAGCCAAAGTTAAACTAACTTTGACCGCACTGTCATTAGTAATGCGGTCATTGTCCAATATACCTGTATCGTTACTAATGGTAACCGTGTGTGTGCCTGCTAGTGTCGCTGTTATTGTATTGTCAATAGTTACGCTTGAGGTTTGCCCTAAGCCACTCATGGCATTGCCTAACAAAGTACCTGATAAAGTAACTTGCACGATATATGCTTTGTCACTATCCAATGCAGAAGTCCAACTAGCATCATTAACCAATGTCCAATTACCATCAGTGTCTATGCTTATTGCATTCTTTAAAGCATCACTAATAATATGTTGTGCACCTCCATTACCTGAAATAAACTTAATCTCTGTAATAGACACATCGCTAGCATTACTTTGATTTGTAATCTTACCTGTAATGGTAGCAGCCGCCAATTCATTAGCATTGATATAACTATCAGTAGCATCAACATCAGTACCAGACCAAACAACTGTCGTACTTAAACTCGCCGCACTGAAAGTCCAGTCAGTAGCATTACTAATGCCTGCAAAATCATTTCCTGCAACATCGGTTAACACACCAGCAGCAATCTCTATGTAGTAAGACTTATTAGACTCTAAATCAGCACTTGGATTAATAGTTAAAGTACGGTTGTCTACACCACCAATGGTAATATTATTCCCAAGAATACTGAGTGTTTCAAACACAGTGCCACCACTTTCTTTAATGACAATATCACCTGTACCTTTAGCAATGGCCTCACTAAATGTAGCAACCAGATCACTACTAGATGCTATTTGTCCTGTGGTATTTGTAGTCATTGTAGGGGCAACCGTATCAACCGTAATAGCCAAAACAGCAGAAGCATCACTGGTATTACCTGCCGTATCCGTTGCTTTTGCAGTAATATTGTGCGTTGTGTCAGCACTTAAATCTACATCTTTGGAGAAGTTACCATCACTATCGGCTACCAGAGTTCCTAATGAAGTTGCACCATTAAATAACTCTACTGTGGCATTTGCTTCTGCAGTTCCAGAAAGGGTTAAAGCACTGGTTTGGCTAGTAATATTATCATCGTTACTTCCTGTGTTACTACTATCAGCCAAACTCAAACCTATTGGCGCACTTGGATTTGTTGTGTCAATTGTCACTGTACCCGTTGAAGCAGTTGAAATATTGCCTGCAATATCAACCGTATAAACTTTGTATTCACCATCAACTAAACCAGTTGCCGCTAAATCAGTTGCAGTATCAACAGTTGCAATAGTAACTTTGTTTACCTTGTCTGCCAATGCAAAGGCGTCAAGGTTAGCTTGAGTAGTGTTTGCATCAACCGTGATTGAACTGTGAACCAAATATGCCGTGCCAGTTTCAGAACTTTGAACAGATATATTACCTGTATTTTTAGTTGTAACCGTGGTGTTTAAAGTTGCAGAAGACCCAACAGTGTCTAAGGTGTAATCATTATCACTTAAGGTAAGAGCCGTAACATTGCCTGCCGTATCAATCACCCGAGCAGTTAAAGTATTTGCTCCTGTTGCCAAAGTAACAGCATCATCTGCAGTTGCCCATGCGGTATTAGTGTTGGTATCGGTGTTGGTGGTTGCCACCCAATTTGTGCCATCAGCACTAACTTGTAGCGTTTCATCATTTGCCAAGGTAAGCGCATTTTCCAGGGTCAAACTAACTTTAACCGCACTATCATTAGTAATGCGATCATTGTCCAATATGCCTGCATCATTGCTAATGGTAACTGTGTGTGTACCTGCTAGTGTACCTATTATTGTATTGTCAATGGTTACGCTTGAGGTTTGCCCTAAGCCACTCATGGCATTGCCTAACAAAGTACCTGATAAAGCAACCTGCACGATATATGCTTTATCACCATCCAATGCAGAAGTCCAGCTAGCGTCATTAACCAATGTCCAATTGCCATCAGTATCTATACTTATTGCATTCTTTAAAGCATCACTAACAATATGTTGCGTACCTCCATTACCTGAAATAAACTTAATCTCTGCAATAGACACATCGCTAGCATTACTTTGATTTGTAATCTTACCTGTAATGGTAGCCGCCGCCAATTCATTAGCATTGATATAACTATCAGTAGCATCAACATCAGTACCAGACCAAACAACTGTCGTACTTAAACTCGCCGCACTGAAAGTCCAGTCAGTAGCATTACTAATACCTGCAAAATCATTTCCCGCAACATCGGTTAACACACCAGCAGCAATCTCTATATAGTAAGACTTATTAGACTCTAAATCAGCACTTGGATTAATAGTTAAAGTACGGTTGTCTACACCACCAATGGTAATATTATTCCCAAGAATACTGAGTGTTTCAAACACAGTGCCACCACTTTCTTTAATGACAATATCACCTGTACCTTTGGCAATGGCCTCACTAAATGTAGCAACCAGATCACTACTGGATGCTATTTGCCCTGTAGTATTTGTAGTCATTGTAGGGGCAACCGTATCAACCGTAATAGCCAAAACAGCAGAAGCATCACTGGTATTACCTGCCGTATCCGTTGCTTTTGCAGTAATATTGTGCGTTGTGTCAGCACTTAAATCTACATCTTTAGAGAAGTTACCACTATTATCAGCCGTCACAGTTCCTAATGAAGTTGCACCATTAAATAACTCTACTGTGGCATTTGCTTCTGCAGTTCCAGAAAGGGTTAAAGCACTGGTTTGGCTAGTAATATTATCATCGTTACTTCCTGTGTTACTACTATCAACCAAACTTAAACCTGTTGGCGCACTTGGATTTGTCGTGTCAATTGTCACTGCACCCGCAGAAGCAGTTGAAATATTGCCTGCAATATCAACTGTATAAACTTTGTATTCACCATCAACTAAACCAGTTGCCGCTAAATCAGTTGCAGTATCAACAGTTACAATAGTAACTTTGTTTACTTTGTCTGCCAATGCAAAGGTGTCAAGGTTGGCTTGAGTAGTGTTTGCATCAACTGTTATTGAACTGTGAACCAAGTATGCCGTTCCAGTTTCAGAACTTTGAACAGATATATTACCTGTATTTTTAGTTGTAACCGTGGTATTCAAAGTTGCAGAAGACCCAACAGTGTCTAAGGTGTAATCATTATCACTTAAGGTAAGAGCTGTAACATTGCCTGCCGTATCAATCACCCGAGCAGTTAAAGTGGCGCTTGCACCTGCTACCAAGGTAACAGCATCGTCTGCAGTTGCCCATGCGGTGTTAGTATTGGTATCGGTGTTGGTGGTTGCTATCCAATTTGTACCATCAGCACTGACTTGTAGCGCCTCATCGGCACTCAAAGTGAGTGCACTAGCCAAAGTCAAGCTAACTTTGACCGCACTGTCATTAGTAATACGGTCATTGTCCAATATACCTGTATCATTACTAATGGTAACCGTGTGTGTACCTGCTAGTGTCGCTGTTATTGTATTGTCAATAGTTACGCTTGAGGTTTGCCCTGAGCCATTCATGGCATTACCTGACAAAGTGCCTGATAAGGTAACCTGCACGATATATGCTTTATCACCATCCAATGCAGAAGTCCAACTAGCATCATTAACCAATGTCCAATTGCCATCAGTGTCTATACTTATTGCATTCTTTAAAGCATCGCCAACAATATGTTGTGCACCCCCATTACCTGAAACAAACTTAATCTCTGCAATAGACACATTACTAGCATTACTTTGATTTGTAACCTTACCTGTAATGGTAGCAGCCGCCAATTCATTAGCATTAATATAACTATCAGTAGCATCAACATCAGTACCAGACCAAACAACTGTCGTGCTTAAACTCGCCGCACTGAAAGTCCAGTCAGTAGCATTACTAATACCTGCAAAATCATTTCCCGCAACATCGGTTAACACACCAGCAGCAATCTCTATATAGTAAGACTTATTAGACTCTAAATCAGCACTTGGATTAATAGTTAAAGTACGGTTGTCTACACCACCAATGGTAATATTATTCCCAAGAATACTGAGTGTTTCAAACACAGTACCATCGCTACTTTCTTTAATGACAATATCACCTGTACCTTTAGCAATGGCTTCACTAAATATGGCAACAAGATCGCTACTAGATGCTATTTGCCCTGTGGTATTTGTAGTCATTGTAGGGGCAACCGTATCAACCGTAATAGCCAAAACAGCAGAAGCATCACTGGTATTACCTGCCGTATCCGTTGCTTTTGCAGTAATATTGTGCGTTGTGTCAGCACTTAAATCTATATCTTTAGAGAAGTTACCACTATTATCAGCCGTCACAGTTCCTAATGAAGTTGCACCATTAAATAACTCTACTGTGGCATTTGCTTCTGCAGTTCCAGAAAGGGTTAAAGCACTGGTTTGGCTAGTAATATTATCATCGTTACTCCCTGTGTTACTACTATCAGCCAAACTCAAACCTGTTGGCACACTTGGATTTGTCGTGTCAATTGTCACTGCACCCGCAGAAGCAGTTGAAATATTGCCTGCAATATCAACTGTATAAACCTTATATTCACCATCAACTAAACCAGTTGCCGCTAAATCAGTTGCAGTATCAACAGTTGTAATGGTAACTTTGTTTACTTTGTCTGCCAATGCAAAGGCGTCAAGGTTAGCTTGAGTAGTGTTTGCATCAACTGTTATTGAACTGTGAACCAAATATGCCGTGCCAATTTCAGAACTTTGAACAGATATATTACCTGTATTTTTAGTTGTAACCGTGGTGTTTAAAGTTGCAGAAGACCCAACAGTGTCTAAGGTGTAATCATTGTCACTTAAGGCAAGAACCGTAACATTGCCAGCCGTATCAATCACCCGAGCAGTTAAAGTATTTGTTCCTGTTACCAAAGTAACAGCATCATCTGCAGTTGCCCATGCGGTGTTAGTATTGGTATCGGTGTTGGTGGTTGCTACCCAATTTGCACCATCAGCACTGACTTGTAGTGTTTCATCATTTGCCAAGGTAAATGCACTGGCTAAGGTTAAACTAACCTTAACTGCGCTGTCATTAGTAATGCGGTCATTGTCCAATATACCTGTATCATTACTAATAGTAACCGTATGTGTACCTGCTAGTGTCGCTGTTATTGTATTGTCAATAGTTACGCTTGAGGTTTGACCTAAGCCACTCATGGCATTGCCTGACAAAGTGCCTGATAAGGTAACTTGCACGATATATGCCTTATCACCATCTAATGCAGAAGTCCAACTAGCATCATTAACCAATGTCCAATTGCCATCAGTGTCTATACTTATTGCATTCTTTAAAGCATCACTAACAATATGTTGTGCACCCCCATTACCTGAAATAAACTTAATCTCTGCAATAGACACATCGCTAGCATTACTTTGATTTGTAATCTTACCTGTAATGGTAGCCGCCGCCAATTCATTAGCATTGATATAACTATCAGTAGCATCAACATCAGTACCAGACCAAACAACTGTCGTGCTTAAACTCGCCGCACTGAAAGTCCAGTCAGTAGCATTACTAATACCTGCAAAATCATTTCCCGCAACATCGGTTAACACACCAGCAGCAATCTCTATATAGTAAGACTTGTTAGGCTCTAAATCAGCACTTGGATTAATAGTTAAAGTACGGTTGTCTGTACCACCAATGGTAATATTATTCCCAAGAATACTGAGTGTTTCAAACACAGTGCCATCGCCACTTTCTTTAATGACAATATCACCTGTACCTTTGGCAATGGCCTCACTAAATGTAGCAACCAGATCACTACTGGATGCTATTTGCCCTGTAGTATTTGTAGTCATTGTAGGGGCAACCGTATCAACCGTAATAGCCAAAACAGCAGAAGCATCACTGGTATTACCTGCCGTATCCGTTGCTTTTGCAGTAATATTGTGCGTTGTGTCAGCACTTAAATCTACATCTTTAGAGAAGTTACCACTATTATCAGCCGTCACAGTTCCTAATGAAGTTGCACCATTAAATAACTCTACTGTGGCATTTGCTTCTGCAGTTCCAGAAAGGGTTAAAGCACTGGTTTGGCTAGTAATATTATCATCGTTACTTCCTGTGTTACTACTATCAACCAAACTTAAACCTGTTGGCGCACTTGGATTTGTCGTGTCAATTGTCACTGCACCCGCAGAAGCAGTTGAAATATTGCCTGCAATATCAACTGTATAAACTTTGTATTCACCATCAACTAAACCAGTTGCCGCTAAATCAGTTGCAGTATCAACAGTTACAATAGTAACTTTGTTTACTTTGTCTGCCAATGCAAAGGTGTCAAGGTTGGCTTGAGTAGTGTTTGCATCAACTGTTATTGAACTGTGAACCAAGTATGCCGTTCCAGTTTCAGAACTTTGAACAGATATATTACCTGTATTTTTAGTTGTAACCGTGGTGTTTAAAGTTGCAGAAGACCCAACAGTGTCTAAGGTGTAATCATTGTCACTTAAGGCAAGAACCGTAACATTGCCAGCCGTATCAATCACCCGAGCAGTTAAAGTATTTGCTCCTGTTGCCAAAGTAACAGCATCGTCTGCAGTTGCCCATGCGGTGTTAGTGTTGGTATCGGTGTTAGTGGTTGCTACCCAATTTGTGCCATCAGCACTGACTTGTAGCGTTTCATCATTTGCCAAGGTAAGTGCATTTTCCAGGGTCAAACTAACTTTAACCGCACTATCATTAGTAATGCGATCATTGTCCAATATGCCTGCATCATTACTAATGGTAACTGTATGCGTGCCTGCTAGTGTGCTGGTGATGGTGTCGTCAATGGTGACGATTGAGGCTTGGCTTAAGCCACTCATGGCATTGCCTAACAAAGTACCTGATAAAGTAACCTGTACGATATATGCTTTGTCACTATCCAATGCAGAAGTCCAACTAGCATCATTAACCAATGTCCAATTACCATCAGTGTCTATGCTTATTGCATTCTTTAAAGCATCACTAATAATATGTTGTGCACCTCCATTACCTGAAATAAACTTAATCTCTGTAATAGACACATCGCTAGCATTACTTTGATTTGTAATCTTACCTGTAATGGTAGCAGCCGCCAATTCATTAGCATTGATATAACTATCAGTAGCATCAACATCAGTACCAGACCAAACAACTGTCGTACTTAAACTCGCCGCACTGAAAGTCCAGTCAGTAGCATTACTAATGCCTGCAAAATCATTTCCTGCAACATCGGTTAACACACCAGCAGCAATCTCTATGTAGTAAGACTTATTAGACTCTAAATCAGCACTTGGATTAATAGTTAAAGTTCGGTTGTCTGCACCACCAATGGTAACATTATTCCCAAGAATACTGAGTGTTTCAAACACAGTGCCATCGCCACTTTCTTTAATGACAATATCACCTGTACCTTTGGCAATGGCCTCACTAAATGTAGCAACCAGATCACTACTGGATGCTATTTGCCCTGTGGTGTTTGTAGTCATTGTAGGGGCAACCGTATCAACCGTAATAGCCAAAACAGCAGAAGCATCACTGGTATTGCCCGCCGTATCCGTTGCTTTTGCAGTAATATTATGCGTTGTGTCAGCACTTAAATCTATATCTTTAGAGAAGTTACCACCATTATCAGCCGTCACAGTTCCTAATGAAGTTGCACCATTAAATAACTCTACTGTGGCATTTGCTTCTGCAGTTCCAGAAAGGGTTAAAGCACTGGTTTGGCTAGTAATATTATCATCGTTACTTCCTGTGTTACCACTATCAGCCAAACTTAAACCTGTTGGCGCACTTGGATTTGTCGTGTCAATTGTCACTGTACCTGTTGAAGCAGTTGAAATATTGCCTGCAATATCAACCGTATAAACTTTGTATTCACCATCAACTAAACCAGTTGCCGCTAAATCAGTTGCAGTATCAACAGTTGCAATAGTAACTTTGTTTACCTTGTCTGCCAATGCAAAGGCGTCAAGGTTAGCTTGAGTAGTGTTTGCATCAACTGTTATTGAACTGTGAACCAAGTATGCCGTTCCAGTTTCAGAACTCTGAACAGATATATTACCTGTATTTTTAGTTGTAACCGTGGTGTTTAAAGTTGCAGAAGACCCAACGGTGTCTAAGGTGTAATCATTATCACTTAAGGTAAGAGCCGTAATATTGCCAGCCGTATCAATCACCCGAGCAGTTAAAGTATTTGCTCCTGTTGCCAAAGTAACAGCATCATCTGCAGTTGCCCATGCGGTGTTAGTGTTGGTATCGGTGTTGGTGGTTGCCACCCAATTTGTGCCATCAGCACTAACTTGTAGCGTTTCATCATTTGCCAAGGTAAGTGCATTTTCTAGGGTCAAACTAACTTTAACCGCACTATCATTAGTAATGCGATCATTGTCCAATATGCCTGCATCGTTACTAATGGTAACTGTGTGCGTACCTGCTAGTGTACCTATTATTGTATTGTCAATGGTTACGCTTGAGGTTCGCCCTAAGCCACTCATGGCATTGCCTAACAAAGTACCTGATAAAGTAACTTGCACGATATATGCTTTATCACCATCCAATGCAGAAGTCCAACTGGCATCATTAACCAATGTCCAATTGCCATCAGTATCTATGCTTATTGCATTCTTTAAAGCATCACTAACAATATGTTGTGCACCCCCATTGCCTGAAATAAACTTAATCTCTGCAATAGACACATCACTAGCATTACTTTGATTTGTAACCTTACCTGTAATGGTAGCCGCCGCCAATTCATTAGCATTGATATAACTATCAGTAGCATCAACATCAGTACCAGACCAAACAACTGTCGTACTTAAACTCGCCGCACTGAAAGTCCAGTCAGTAGCATTACTAATACCTGCAAAATCATTTCCCGCAACATCGGTTAACACACCAGCAGCAATCTCTATATAGTAAGACTTATTAGGCTCTAAATCAGCACTTGGATTAATAGTTAAAGTTCGGTTGTCTGCACCACCAATGGTAACATTATTCCCAAGAATACTGAGTGTTTCAAACACAGTACCATCGCTACTTTCTTTAATGACAATATCACCTGTACCTTTAGCAATGGCCTCACTAAATGTAGCAACCAGATCACTACTAGATGCTATTTGTCCTGTGGTATTTGTAGTCATTGTAGGAGCAACCGTATCAACCGTAATAGCCAAAACAGCAGAAGCATCACTGGTATTACCTGCCGTATCCGTTGCTTTTGCAGTAATATTATGCGTTGTATCAGCACTTAAATCCACATTTTTAGAGAAGTTACCACTATTATCAGCCGTCACAGTTCCTAATGAAGTTGCACCATTAAATAACTCTACTGTGGCATTTGCTTCTGCAGTTCCAGAAAGGGTTAAAGCACTGGTTTGGCTAGTAATATTATCATCGTTACTTCCTGTGTTACTACTATCAACCAAACTTAAACCTGTTGGCGCACTTGGATTTGTCGTGTCAATTGTCACTGCACCCGCAGAAGCAGTTGAAATATTGCCTGCAATATCAACTGTATAAACTTTGTATTCACCATCAACTAAACCAGTTGCCGCTAAATCAGTTGCAGTATCAACAGTTACAATAGTAACTTTGTTTACTTTGTCTGCCAATGCAAAGGTGTCAAGGTTGGCTTGAGTAGTGTTTGCATCAACTGTTATTGAACTGTGAACCAAGTATGCCGTTCCAGTTTCAGAACTTTGAACAGATATATTACCTGTATTTTTAGTTGTAACCGTGGTATTCAAAGTTGCAGAAGACCCAACAGTGTCTAAGGTGTAATCATTATCACTTAAGGTAAGAGCTGTAACATTGCCTGCCGTATCAATCACCCGAGCAGTTAAAGTGGCGCTTGCACCTGCTACCAAGGTAACAGCATCGTCTGCAGTTGCCCATGCGGTGTTAGTATTGGTATCGGTGTTGGTGGTTGCTACCCAATTTGTACCATCAGCACTGACTTGTAGTGTTTCATCATTTGCCAAGGTAAATGCACTGGCCAAAGTTAAACTAACTTTGACCACACTGTCATTAGTAATGCGGTCATTGTCCAATATACCTGCATCATTACTAATAGTAACCGTATGTGTACCTGCTAGTGTCGCTGTTATTGTATTGTCAATAGTTACGCTTGAGGTTTGCCCTAAGCCATTCATGGCATTGCCTGACAAAGTACCTGATAAGGTAACTTGCACGATATATGCTTTATCACCATCCAATGCAGAAGTCCAACTAGCATCATTAACCAATGTCCAATTGCCATCAGTGTCTATACTTATTGCATTCTTTAAAGCATCGCCAACAATATGTTGTGCACCCCCATTACCTGAAACAAACTTAATCTCTGCAATAGACACATTACTAGCATTACTTTGATTTGTAACCTTACCTGTAATGGTAGCAGCCGCCAATTCATTAGCATTAATATAACTATCAGTAGCATCAACATCAGTACCAGACCAAACAACTGTCGTGCTTAAACTCGCCGCACTGAAAGTCCAGTCAGTAGCATTACTAATACCTGCAAAATCATTTCCCGCAACATCGGTTAACACACCAGCAGCAATCTCTATATAGTAAGACTTATTAGACTCTAAATCAGCACTTGGATTAATAGTTAAAGTACGGTTGTTTACACCACCAATGGTAATATTATTCCCAAGAATACTGAGTGTTTCAAACACAGTGCCACCACTTTCTTTAATGACAATATCACCTGTACCTTTAGCAATGGCTTCACTAAATATGGCAACAAGATCGCTACTAGATGCTATTTGCCCTGTGGTATTTGTAGTCATTGTAGGGGCAACCGTATCAACCGTAATAGCCAAAACAGCAGAAGCATCACTGGTATTACCTGCCGTATCCGTTGCTTTTGCAGTAATATTGTGCGTTGTGTCAGCACTTAAATCTATATCTTTAGAGAAGTTACCACTATTATCAGCCGTCACAGTTCCTAATGAAGTTGCACCATTAAATAACTCTACTGTGGCATTTGCTTCTGCAGTTCCAGAAAGGGTTAAAGCACTGGTTTGGCTAGTAATATTATCATCGTTACTTCCTGTGTTACTACTATCAACCAAACTTAAACCTGTTGGCGCACTTGGATTTGTCGTGTCAATTGTCACTGCACCCGCAGAAGCAGTTGAAATATTGCCTGCAATATCAACTGTATAAACTTTGTATTCACCATCAACTAAACCAGTTGCCGCTAAATCAGTTGCAGTATCAACAGTTACAATAGTAACTTTGTTTACTTTGTCTGCCAATGCAAAGGTGTCAAGGTTGGCTTGAGTAGTGTTTGCATCAACTGTTATTGAACTGTGAACCAAGTATGCCGTTCCAGTTTCAGAACTTTGAACAGATATATTACCTGTATTTTTAGTTGTAACCGTGGTGTTTAAAGTTGCAGAAGACCCAACGGTGTCTAAGGTGTAATCATTGTCACTTAAGGCAAGAACCGTAACATTGCCAGCCGTATCAATCACCCGAGCAGTTAAAGTATTTGAACCTGTTACCAAAGTAACAGCATCGTCTGCAGTTGCCCATGCGGTGTTAGTATTGGTATCGGTGTTGGTGGTTGCTACCCAATTTGTACCATCAGCACTGACTTGTAGTGTTTCATCATTTGCCAAGGTAAGTGCATTTTCTAGGGTCAAACTAACTTTAACCGCACTATCATTAGTAATGCGATCATTGTCCAATATGCCTGCATCGTTACTAATGGTAACTGTGTGCGTACCTGCTAGTGTACCTATTATTGTATTGTCAGTGGTTACGCTTGAGGTTTGCCCTAAGCCACTCATGGCATTGCCTAACAAAGTACCTGATAAAGTAACCTGCACGATATATGCTTTATCACTATCCAATACAGAAGTCCAACTAGCATCATTAACCAATGTCCAATTGCCATCAGTATCTATGCTTATTGCACTCTTTAAAGCATCGCCAACAATATGTTGTGCACCCCCATTGCCTGAAATAAACTTAATCTCTGTAATAGACACATCACTAGCATTACTTTGATTTGTAATCTTACCTGTAATGGTAGCAGCCGCCAATTCGTTAGCATTAATATAACTATCAGTAGCATCAACATCAGTACCAGACCAAACAACTGTCGTACTTAAACTCGCCGCACTGAAAGTCCAGTCAGTAGCATTACTAATACCTGCAAAATCATTTCCCGCAACATCGGTTAACACACCAGCAGCAATCTCTATATAGTAAGACTTATTAGGCTCTAAATCAGCACTTGGATTAATAGTTAAAGTTCGGTTGTCTGCACCACCAATGGTAATATTATTCCCAAGAATACTGAGTGTTTCAAACACAGTACCATCGCTACTTTCTTTAATGACAATATCACCTGTACCTTTGGCAATGGCCTCACTAAATGTAGCAACAAGATCGCTACTAGATGCTATTTGTCCTGTGGTGTTTGTAGTCATTGTAGGAGCAACCGTATCAACCGTAATAGCCAAAACAGCAGAAGCATCACTGGTATTACCTGCCGTATCCGTTGCTTTTGCAGTAATATTGTGCGTTGTGTCAGCACTTAAATCTATATCTTTAGAGAAGTTACCATCACTATCGGCTACCAGAGTTCCTAATGAAGTTGCACCATTAAATAACTCTACTGTGGCATTTGCTTCTGCAGTTCCAGAAAGGGTTAAAGCACTGGTTTGGCTAGTAATATTATCATCGTTACTTCCTGTGTTACTACTATCAGCCAAACTCAAACCTATTGGCGCACTTGGATTTGTTGTGTCAATTGTCACTGTACCCGTTGAAGCAGTTGAAATATTGCCTGCAATATCAACCGTATAAACCTTATATTCACCATCAACTAAACCAGTTGCCGCTAAATCAGTTGCAGTATCAACAGTTGCAATAGTAACTTTGTTTACCTTGTCTGCCAATGCAAAGGCGTCAAGGTTAGCTTGAGTAGTATTTGCATCAACTGTTATTGAACTGTGAACCAAATATGCCGTGCCAGTTTCAGAACTTTGAACAGATATATTACCTGTATTTTTAGTTGTAACCGTGGTGTTTAAAGTTGCAGAAGACCCAACAGTGTCTAAGGTGTAATCATTGTCACTTAAGGCAAGAACCGTAACATTGCCAGCCGTATCGATCACCCGAGCAGTTAAAGTATTTGAACCTGTTACCAAAGTAACAGCATCATCTGCAGTTGCCCATGCGGTGTTAGTGTTGGTATCGGTGTTAGTGGTTGCCACCCAATTTGTGCCATCAGCACTAACTTGTAGCGTTTCATCATTTGCCAAGGTAAGTGCATTTTCCAGGGTCAAACTAACTTTAACCGCACTATCATTAGTAATGCGATCATTGTCCAATATGCCTGCATCATTACTAATGGTAACTGTATGCGTGCCTGCTAGTGTGCTGGTGATGGTGTCGTCAATGGTTACGCTTGAGGTTTGGCTTAAGCCACTCATGGCATTACCTAACAAAGTACCTGATAAAGTAACCTGCACGATATATGCTTTATCACTATCCAATGCAGAAGTCCAACTAGCATCATTAACCAATGTCCAATTGCCATCGGTGTCTATGCTTATTGCATTCTTTAAAGCATCACTAATAATATGTTGCGCACCTCCATTACCTGAAATAAACTTAATCTCTGTAATAGACACATCGCTAGCATTACTTTGATTTGTAATCTTACCTGTAATGGTAGCAGCCGCCAATTCATTAGCATTAATATAACTATCAGTAGCATCAACATCAGTACCAGACCAAACAACTGTCGTACTTAAACTCGCCGCACTGAAAGTCCAGTCAGTAGCATTACTAATACCTGCAAAATCATTTCCCGCAACATCGGTTAACACACCAGCAGCAATCTCTATATAGTAAGACTTATTAGGCTCTAAATCAGCACTTGGATTAATAGTTAAAGTTCGGTTGTCTGCACCACCAATGGTAACATTATTCCCAAGAATACTGAGTGTTTCAAACACAGTACCATCGCTACTTTCTTTAATGACAATATCACCTGTACCTTTAGCAATGGCCTCACTAAATGTAGCAACCAGATCACTACTAGATGCTATTTGTCCTGTGGTATTTGTAGTCATTGTAGGAGCAACCGTATCAACCGTAATAGCCAAAACAGCAGAAGCATCACTGGTATTACCTGCCGTATCCGTTGCTTTTGCAGTAATATTATGCGTTGTATCAGCACTTAAATCCACATTTTTAGAGAAGTTACCACTATTATCAGCCGTCACAGTTCCTAATGAAGTTGCACCATTAAATAACTCTACTGTGGCATTTGCTTCTGCAGTTCCAGAAAGGGTTAAAGCACTGGTTTGGCTAGTAATATTATCATCGTTACTTCCTGTGTTGCTACTATCAGCCAAACTTAAACCTGTTGGCGCACTTGGGTTTGTCGTGTCAATTGTCACTGCACCCGCAGAAGCAGTTGAAATATTGCCTGCAATATCAACCGTATAAACCTTATATTCGCCATCAACTAAATCAGTTGCCGCTAAATCAGTTGCAGTATCAACAGTTGCAATAGTAACTTTGTTTACCTTGTCTGCCAATGCAAAGGCGTCAAGGTTAGCTTGAGTAGTGTTTGCATCAACTGTTATTGAACTGTGAACCAAGTATGCCGTTCCAGTTTCAGAACTTTGAACAGATATATTACCTGTATTTTTAGTTGTAACCGTGGTGTTTAAAGTTGCAGAAGACCCAACAGTGTCTAAGGTGTAATCATTGTCACTTAAGGCAAGAACCGTAACATTGCCAGCCGTATCAATCACCCGAGCAGTTAAAGTATTTGCTCCTGTTGCCAAAGTAACAGCATCGTCTGCAGTTGCCCATGCGGTGTTAGTGTTGGTATCGGTGTTAGTGGTTGCTACCCAATTTGTGCCATCAGCACTGACTTGTAGCGTTTCATCATTTGCCAAGGTAAGTGCATTTTCCAAGGTTAAACTAACCTTGACTGCACTGTCATTAGTAATGCGGTCATTGTCCAATATGCCTGCATCATTACTAATGGTAACTGTGTGTGTACCTGCTAGTGTGCCTATTATTGTATTGTCAATGGTTACGCTTAAGGTTTGACCTAAGCCATTTATAGTATTGCCTGACAAAGTGCCTGATAAGGCAATTTGCACGATATATGCTTTATCACTATCCAATGCAGAAGTCCAACTGGCATCATTAACCAATGTCCAATTGCCATCAGTATCTATGCTTATTGCATTCTTTAAAGCATCGCCAACAATATGTTGAGTGCCTCCATTGTCTGAAACAAACTTAATCTCTGCAATAGACACATCGCTAGCATTACTTTGATTTGTAATCTTACCTGTGATTGTGGTAGCTGCCAATTCATTGGCATTGATATAGCTATCAGTAGCATCAACATCAGTACCAGACCAAGCAACTGTCGTACTTAAACTCGCCGCACTGAAAGTCCAATCAGTGGCATTATTAATACCTGCAAAATCATTCCCTGCAACATCGGTTAATACACCAGTAGCAATCTCTATATAGTAAGACTTATTAGACTCTAAATCAGCACTTGGATTAATAGTTAAAGTACGGTTGTCTGCACCACCAATGGTAACATTATTCCCAAGAATACTGAGTGTTTCAAACACAGTGCCATCGCCACTTTCTTTAATGACAATATCACCTGTACCTTTGGCAATGGCCTCACTAAATATGGCAACCAGATCACTACTGGATGCTATTTGCCCTGTGGTGTTTGTAGTCATTGTAGGAGCAACCGTATCAACCGTAATAGCCAAAACAGCAGAAGCATCACTGGTATTGCCTGCCGTATCCGTTGCTTTTGCAGTAATATTATGCGTTGTGTCAGCACTTAAATCTATATCTTTAGAGAAGTTACCACTGTTATCAGCCGTCACAGTTCCTAATGAAGTTGCACCATTAAATAACTCTACTGTGGCATTTGCTTCTGCAGTTCCAGAAAGGGTTAAAGCACTGGTTTGGCTAGTAATATTATCATCGTTACTTCCTGTGTTACTACTATCAGCCAAACTCAAACCTGTTGGCACACTTGGATTTGTCGTGTCAATTGTCACTGTACCCGCAGAAGCAGTTGAAATATTGCCTGCAATATCAACTGTATAAACCTTATATTCACCATCAACTAAACCAGTTGCCGCTAAATCAGTTGCAGTATCAACAGTTGTAATGGTAACTTTGTTTACCTTGTCTGCCAATGCAAAGGCGTCAAGGTTAGCTTGAGTAGTATTTGCATCAACTGTTATTGAACTGTGAACCAAGTATGCCGTGCCAATTTCAGAACTTTGAACAGATATATTACCTGTATTTTTAGTTGTAACCGTGGTGTTTAAAGTTGCAGAAGACCCAACAGTGTCTAAGGTGTAATCATTGTCACTTAAGGCAAGAACCGTAACATTGCCAGCCGTATCAATCACCCGAGCAGTTAAAGTATTTGCTCCTGTTGCCAAAGTAACAGCATCGTCTGCAGTTGCCCATGCGGTGTTAGTGTTGGTATCGGTGTTAGTGGTTGCTACCCAATTTGTGCCATCAGCACTGACTTGTAGCGTTTCATCATTTGCCAAGGTAAGTGCATTTTCCAGGGTCAAACTAACTTTAACCGCACTATCATTAGTAATGCGATCATTGTCCAATATGCCTGCATCATTACTAATGGTAACTGTATGCGTGCCTGCTAGTGTGCTGGTGATGGTGTCGTCAATGGTGACGATTGAGGCTTGGCTTAAGCCACTCATGGCATTGCCTAACAAAGTACCTGATAAAGTAACCTGTACGATATATGCTTTGTCACTATCCAATGCAGAAGTCCAGCTAGCATCATTAACCAATGTCCAATTACCATCAGTGTCTATGCTTATTGCATTCTTTAAAGCATCACTAATAATATGTTGCGCACCTCCATTACCTGAAATAAACTTAATCTCTGTAATAGACACATCGCTAGCATTACTTTGATTTGTAATCTTACCTGTAATGGTAGCAGCCGCCAATTCATTAGCATTAATATAACTATCAGTAGCATCAACATCAGTACCAGACCAAACAACTGTCGTACTTAAACTCGCCGCACTGAAAGTCCAGTCAGTAGCATTACTAATACCTGCAAAATCATTTCCCGCAACATCGGTTAACACACCAGCAGCAATCTCTATATAGTAAGACTTATTAGACTCTAAATCAGCACTTGGATTAATAGTTAAAGTACGGTTGTCTACACCACCAATGGTAATATTATTCCCAAGAATACTGAGTGTTTCAAACACAGTGCCACCACTTTCTTTAATGACAATATCACCTGTACCTTTAGCAATGGCCTCACTAAATGTAGCAACCAGATCACTACTAGATGCTATTTGTCCTGTGGTATTTGTAGTCATTGTAGGAGCAACCGTATCAACCGTAATAGCCAAAACAGCAGAAGCATCACTGGTATTACCTGCCGTATCCGTTGCTTTTGCAGTAATATTGTGCGTTGTGTCGGCGCTTAAATCTACATCTTTAGAGAAGTTACCACTATTATCAGCTGTCACAGTTCCTAATGAAGTTGCACCATTAAATAACTCTACTGTGGCATTTGCTTCTGCAGTTCCAGAAAGGGTTAAAGCACTGGTTTGACTAGTAATATTATCATCGTTACTTCCTGTGTTACTACTATCAGCCAAGCTTAAATTTGTTGGCGCAGTTGGCCCTTGTGTATCAAGAACAAAGTTACCTGCGTTGCTTATTGTCGTATTGCCTGCTTTATCAGTTACAGTAGTTTGAACACTTATTGCACCTTCGCCTAAAGTGGTTAAATCATTCGCAACCAAGGCAATGGATTCTGCAGTACCTGAAGCAGAAGCAATGTTTCTGGTTATTGTGCCATTTGTGCCTGTGAACACAACTTCTACAGTGCTGCCTGTCTCAGCAGTAAAACTAAGAACATTGGCCATGGCTTCGGCAGCAGTTTTGTTGGCATCGCCCACTAGCATCACATCCGTTAAGGTTGGATTGATGGCGTCTAGGACAATATTTTGCACATCACTGATCGCACTTGTATTGCCTGTAACATCGGTAATAACAGCAGTAATCGCTACTGTGTTGTCATTTGAGCCTAAGTCTGATTTGGCAATATTGATGGTTGCCTTACCCGCATTAACTTCAATAGTTGTTACAGTGTGGGCAGCATTAAAGTTAACACCATCCTTTTTAAGTTGAATGGTATCGCCAGCAACCATTTCTGTAGATGAAATTTCTAAATTAACACTGGTTTCAGTCGCATTAATATATTTATCTTCTCCTGTTGCAAAGCCAATCACTGGTTTTGCAGTTGCAACGGTGTCAATAATAATTGAATGCTCTATTAAAGTTTCTGGATTGCCAGCAACATCGCTAACTCTGGCGGTAATTTTACTGGTGGCATTATCAGCGGGTACTTCGTTGGCTGTATAAGTAAGAGACCAATCGCCATTGTCGTCAACTACTACAGTTTTTTCTGTGCCATTGTCCCAAGAGACGGTAACAGTTTGCCCAATGGCATCCGAGGTACCAGAAATAACAATGCTGGCATTTTTATCGCTAAGATTGATTTTGTCATCAGTGCTAACGGCGTTAATAGTAAGTGTTGCTGGAGAAGTGTCAAAAGTAACGGCATCACTGTATTGGTTGATTTCAGTGTTACCACTTTTAAGGTAAATTCTAGCTTTGTAAGTTACGCCATCTACAAACTCTATATTGCTTAAGTTTTGCGACCAATGTTTATTACTGTTAACTACAACATTGGTAATAGTAAGATCTGGAACTAATGTTAATACATCGTTTGCAGTTACTGTATAAAACTCAATTTTATCTACAGTAGCTTGGACACCTATTAGGTCACCTGATAAAACGGCATTAGATTTTTCACTGGCATTGATATAGGTATCAGTGCTACTTACGCCTGTTAAATTGATAGAAGTAGAGAGTGCTTTGACTTCAAACGCCCATTGATTGTTGTCTTTAGTAATGGCTGCGGCATCATTACCTGCCATATCAGTGATTACCCCACTTGCCATTTTTAGATAAAAAGAACCTTCAGGTAGGTCATTTGTTGGATTTATGGTTAGTATGTTGCCATTAATATCACTGTTGCTAATGGCAATGGTTTCAACTTTGCTATTAGTATTCCAAATTTCGACATTGCCACCTTGGGTTTTAATGTTTTCATTGAAACTAATCGTTAGATCTGATTCGCTGTTTAGTATAGCGTTGACTTGTGTTGTTAAACTAGGGGCAACAGTGTCAATTTTCAATGTTTGAATATCATTGCTTGTATTGCCTGCAGCATCTGTTGCGATTACCAGCACTGCGTTATCAATAACAAGTGTCAAAGTACCAGAATCAGGTACTGTATTCGTATCAATAGACCAGTTGCCATTAGTGGCCACAGTGGTGTAAGTTGCGCCAGCTACAATCACTCTTATTGCAGCATCCACTTCAGCAGTACCGCTAATTTCTGGCGTGGCATCGTTGGTTAATGCACTTGAAGTAATATTGACTTCGGGCGGCGTTTCATCAAATTTTTGGATAAATTCAAATGCAGCAATATTTGATCGCCCTGAGGTTTGACCTGTTGCCATACCATCTGCAATGTTAACGGTAATATTGCTGTTTTCTAGTGCATCTTTTGGTGTTACAGTCAAGGTAAAGACTTTGTTTGCTGTAGTTGGCGTAAGTGTGCCTTTGATAAGGTTTGCATCTGCATCACCAAAGTCGATGTCGGTAAGTTCAAATCCACTAACTGCTTCGGTAAATGCAAAGGTTAGCGTAAATGCACCATTAGTTCCATCAGGTTTGTCACTTGTTATGGTAATTACTGGACGATCTACTATCGTAATGGCGACTTCATGAGTTTTGGCATTGCCAGCGGCGTCAGTTGCAGTAATAACAATGTTATCTGCTTCGGTTGTGACTGTGGTGGGGGTAACTTTATAGGTTACAACGCCAGTGTCCTTGTCAATGTTAAATTTGTCGCTATTAATTGTATATTCAACATTGTCATCTCCATTACTAACATTGGCATCATAAACGGCAATATCTTGACCAACAGCACCCACACCTTTTTCACTACTGGTAAAGATTGGGTCAATGGTATCAATAATAACGCCTGTGGCAATATTATTGGTAATTACAACGGCCGTCATGGCGTTGCCAGCAATATCTGTTGGTGGCATAGAATTGTCAATGGCAAAACTGTCAACACTAAGGTTGTTATTATTTTGAGATGCTTCAACTGTATAAGTACCTGTTAAGGTTGTGCCTTCTACGGCAGCCGTTAATTCAACAGCAGTACCTGTATTTAAGGTTATGGTTATTTTGGCACCTGCTTTAACAGATTCGCTAACAGTGGCAGTAAGGCTAATTTCCGCCCCTTCTTTGTAAGCACCAGGTGCTGCACTAAAGGCAGTAATAACTGGTGCAATAGTATCCACTTTAAATATTTGATCAGCACTGGCGATATTATTGACATTGCCAGCAAGGTCGGTAATGCTTTTAACTGAAACTAAGATGTTATCTGCTGACAGGGTGCTTAAATCAGTTTGCTGAATAGCAATGGTTGCCTTGCCATTCTCAACATCAAGAGAAGTTACTGTATAAACAGAACCTAGGTCGGTTTTATTATCACCACCTTTTTGCAATTGAATGACATCACCCGTTGTTATGTTGTCATAAGTTACTTCAAGATGGGCAACCTTATCTGCGCCAACAAGATTGCTTTCACCTGATTTGATAGCAATAGTTGCCTCAGTAGGGGCAATGCCATCGTAGATATAGTCGTGACGAGCAATGCCACCGTCTTTATCAGCCATAATTTTTTCGGCAGTGGCAGTGGTGGTAATTATTGTTTTGGTAATAACAAATTGAATAGAACTGTTTGTATTTTTTGTGAAGGTTTGAGACCATGCAACCGTTTTATTGTCATTACTCCAAACAATATTTGTGCCTGTAGTGCTAATATCTGTCCAAGTTTTACCGCCATCAACAGAGCCCCAAAGTTTTTTGCCACCAGATAGTGCGTCATCCAGAGTAGCGCCAATCACTAAAGTGTCGTCATTTGTGATGAAATCAGCGGCACCTGTATCGCTTGTAATCGTGATGTCTGAGACGGCTATTTGCAAGCTATTAAAACGGTCAATAGTTTCAATAGCCATTTTAATAAAATTTTGAGCCTCTAGATTTTTCGCAACAGCCTGATCGTATGCTTTTTGCGCAGCATCAAGCGTTTGTTTTTGGGCACTTGTAGCGTTATCACCAGCAGCATCAACTGCATCTTGGGCAGTTTTTAATGCTTTTTCTGCGTTATCAACATCAGCTTCAGTAATAACTTTATCTGCTTCTGCTTTTGCCTTAACGGCAATAGCGCCAATAATCAGTGCATCAAAGGCGGTTTTGTTTAAAGCGCCAGTGCTGGCAATGATATCAGCCATTTTTTCAATTACTTTTTCGAATGTGTTGGTAGCAGGGGTATTTCTCATGCCAGAAAGTGCGGCAGCTACTTGACCTGCTTGTTCTGCTTGTGCATTGCTTTCATCGCCTGAACTGTTAATTGTATCAATATCTGTATTAATTGCACTGCCCAATAAATCAAAAGACGCATTGACTTTTTCATTCCACTTGTTGATATCTGTTGCGCTTAATGCGATAGTTGTGGTGGTTTTATCTACGCCAAGAATTTTAGCAACCACAGAAGAGCGAACGCTAATATCAATTGTATTTTCACCTGAACTAATATAAGCAACAGCAAACAAATCACTGTCTAATACTTCACGACCATTGAGTTCATCTACATGGCGTATGTCAGATTTTGTTAATTTTACATAAACAGCCCCTATGTAATCAGCATTGTCACCTGTCAAGATGATTGTGTACTGACCATTCTCATTAAGCGCACTAGATCCTATTAATGTGCCAGTGCCATCGGCTTTATATACCTTAATTGAGTCGTTTGTGCCACCGTCTATATATTTACCTGCTGAGATGGTTCCCGCAATGACAGTGTTAGCACTATCACCATCATCATTGCCACCATTATTACTAGCAATCATTATAGCCAAAAATGCGATTACACCTGCAATATTCGAAGTAACCGTATCGTAGAAACTTTGTGTACTGGTGCTTACTGCGCCAGATTCTGTAAAAACAATGGATTGTTCACCATAAAAATACACAACTTGTGTGCCACCTTCTAAAGTAAAGAATACATCGGCAACAATATAATAAAGTCCACCACTTTCAGTAGGTAGGGAAACCAAACAAGCTAAATCAGCGGCGCAAACATTAAAATAGTTGTCAAAGATGATAGTGCTATCTTCTAGCGTTACCTCTAAATCATCACCTATTTTTTTGGCAATTAGGCTCGGCTTTTTGGTGTCAAAATTTTCAAAATTTAGTTGATAGGATACGCCTGCTTGAACTTGGATATGCTGAACACCTTCGGTAACAACAACAGCCTCTTTATTAAGTTTATTGGCGACATTTTTTGCTTTGGTTTGCAATGTTTTAATTTGTTTTTGTGTTTTTACTTGCATAGCTATTCCTCATGTTATGTTCGTATCGTTCTAGTTTCTGGTATTCGCACATCCTTTTCTATAGAAATAAAATGCCTTTTGATGGCAATTGCATGAATTTATTTCTATGTTTACAGCTAATTTAATCGGTGTTAATTTTTGTAAATTTTGTGATAGCAAGAGTTAATGCTGTTCACATTTTTCTATACTTTGGATCGGAGTTAATTTTGTTACTTACCAATATTATATACAGGTTAAAACGCATTTTTTGCAAGTTTATTTAATTTTTATCGCGATGGAATCGGTAGAATTGTGTTATTTATTCAAAGGTCTCATCGTATTTATATTCTTTTCTCGTTAAGATTTTGGCAACAGTTTTTTGCTTGTCAAAAAGACACACTACAAGAAGATATATACAGCTCAATAAGTACACTTGGCTAAAACTTCCATAAAAATACACAATTCGCTTGTCATCTTCTTAAGTATTGTATGAAAGGTCTCGTATAATAATGCGATGATTGAAGTAAGCTTACAACAAGAAATTAATGCCATTATGGCACAAGCGCGTAATAACCGTCTAGAGTTTGTGACGGTTGAACATTTATTGATTGCCTTACTTAGCATTGATGAGGTGGTAGGTTTTTTAAGAAGCAAACGGGTGAATGTTGAAGAAATGCAGGCGGAGTTAGAAGATTATATTGATTCACATACGCCGCTTATCCCACAGGCTTCAGAAGTTGATATTGTGCCAACGGTTGGTTTCCAGCGGGTATTGCAACGCAGTGTTTATCAGGCACAAGCAGCACAGAAAAATACTGTGTATGCGATGAATGTGTTGGTGAGTATTTTTGCTGAGAAGGAGTCTCATGCGGTTTATTTATTAAAGTTGAATAATATTTCTCGCCTTGAGGCAATGGAGGCGATTTCAACACAAATACCAGAATTAGAAGCAGAATCAGCGACAGTAGAATCTCGTCCCAAGAAGGGCAAGAAAAGTGCATTAGAAAGTTACACAATTAATTTATGTGAAAAAGCAAAAACAGGGAAGATTGACCCGCTTTTAGGGAGAGAAGAAGAGGTTTTGAGAACCGTTCAAATTTTATCCAGACGGCGTAAAAACAACCCTTTATTTGTGGGTCAAGCAGGCGTTGGAAAAACAGCAATTGCACAAGGTATTGCCAAGAAAATTGTGGACGGTAAAGTGCCTGAGGTTTTACAAGAGGCCAGTATTTATTCGCTGGATATTGGGGTGTTAATTGCGGGTACAAAATATCGGGGTGATTTTGAAAAGCGTTTAAAAGCGGTGCTGAATGATTTGGAAAAAATCCCACACGCCATTTTGTTTATTGATGAAATCCACACAATGATTGGTGCAGGCAGCGTCTCTGGGAGTGCATTGGATGCCTCAAATTTACTTAAGCCAGCATTGGCAGATGGCTCGTTAAAGTGTATGGGTTCAACGACTTATGAAGAATATCGAAAGATTTTTGAAAAAGACCATGCGCTTTCAAGACGCTTTCAAAAAATTGATATTGACGAACCATCGGTGCACGATACCATTAAAATTTTGCATGGTTTAAAGCGGTATTATCAAGACCATCACAAGGTTAAATATTCAAAAGCAGCGTTGACTTGTGCAGTTGAACTTTCGCATCGCTATATAAATGACCGTTGTTTGCCAGATAAGGCAATTGATGTAATTGATGAGGTTGGCGCATTGCAACAAATTCAACCAAAATCTAAGCGCAAAATTAATATCGGTGTGAGTGATATTGAAGATATTGTGTCCAAGTTAGCACGCATTCCATCACGACAGGTGACCAATGACGATAAGTCGTTACTTAAAAATTTAGCAACAGACCTTAAACTCAGCGTATTTGGGCAAGATGCAGCAGTGGAGAGCCTATCTACTGCTATTAAACTGGCTCGTTCTGGCTTGGCGTATAAAGACAAGCCAATGGGTTCGTTTTTATTTGCAGGGCCAACAGGCGTGGGAAAAACTGAGATTTGCAAGCAACTTGCTCGTATTATGGGGGTTAAATTATTGCGTTTTGATATGAGTGAATACAAGGAAGGGCATTCAGTGTCTAAGTTAATTGGCTCACCACCGGGTTATGTGGGTTATGATGAAGGGGGATTGTTGACCGAAGCAGTTAATACCAATCCATACGCTGTTTTATTGCTTGATGAAATTGAGAAAGCCCATCCTGATATTTTTAATCTGTTGTTGCAAGTGATGGACAACGGCAAACTCACTGACGCTAATGGCAGAGAAGTTGATTTTAGGAATGTGATTTTAGTAATGACTTCTAACGCAGGCGCACAAGCAGTTGGGCGGGCATCAATTGGCTTTAATAAGCAAAACCATTCACTGGATTACGAAGGCGAATTAAAGAAATCGTTTACGCCAGAGTTTAGAAATCGCTTGTCTGAAGTGATTTATTTTAATACATTGAATGAAGAGACCATTGTTTTTGTGGTGAATAAATTCCTATTTGAGTTGGAAGCCACTTTAGAAGATAAAAAGGTGGCTTTAATTGTATCTGAGGCGGCAAGAAAATGGTTTTCCGTGAATGGTTATGACGCTCAAATGGGGGCTAGACCCATGTCGCGTTTAGTGGAAAAAGAAATCCGCAAGCCACTGGCTGATGAGTTGTTGTTTGGTAAATTGGTGAATGGTGGCAGAGTTAAAGTGGATGTTAAAAAAGATAAAATCACACTCAATATAAAGTGAAAATTCTTGTTAGCAATGACGATGGTTTTGATGCACAAGGTATTAAAATACTGAGACAATATCTATCAAAAGACCATATAGTAGTAGTGGTAGCACCGAATGAGAATAAATCGGCTTCTAGCAGTTCTTTGACGCTAAATAGAGCGTTACAACCCATTGAGATTGAAAAAAATATTTACAGCGTAGATGCCACGCCAAGCGATTGTGTGCATTTGGCGCTCAGTGGGTTTTTAGAGGAATCGTTTGATTTGTTGGTTACAGGCATCAATTTTGGTGCAAATTTAGGGGACGATGTCATTTATTCTGGCACGGTTGCAGGGGCAATTGAAGGGCGTTTTTTAGGTTTGCCTTCTTTGGCAATTTCGCTTGCCAGTTGGGAAGGTGCGCATTTTGATACGGCAGGCATTATTGCCAGGAAAATAGTCAATCAAATTGCTCACGCACAGGTATCGCATGACACGGTGCTGAATGTCAATGTGCCTGATGTAGCAATTGATGAGATCCAGGGCTTTCAAACCACACGACTCGGCAAACGGCACAAATCAGAAAACAGCATACCTGACAAGGACAACCCATCTAAATTTTGGATTGGAGAAAATGGCAAAGAAGCCGACAATGGCGTCGGCACAGATTTTCATGCGATTGCCAATCGTTTTGTGTCGGTAACACCTTTGCAAATTGATTTGACTAAATACAGTGAAATGGACACAGTTTCTACATGGCTAGAAGCACTACAATAAAATCACTACTTTGGGTTTGGCTTGGCTTAAGTCTGCTGGATATTTTTGTGGTGCGTGATTTTGCGTGGTTACTAGAACATTGGGACAGCAAGCGTGTTGTTGTTAATTTTGGTTTGACTTCGCTGGCAATGTTATCTTTGTTGTTTATGCTTAATCCGATTATTACCCGCTCAAGGGTTGGAAAAAACCTTATTTTTATGCTAATTGTTGTACCAATGCTGGTGCAGTCATCACATTACGAGGTGTATCGTAGTTTTGCCTCAAGTTTTGGTTTTCGTGAATTTTCACAGGATCCAATGTTGGTGTTGGATTTGTGGCTAGCACAGTTTAATTACTTAAAATCTGGCATTCTCCTGCTGTCGGTTTATGGTTTGTTAAGTCTGCTAATTGCCCCTATTAAAACAGTGAAATGGCGTTATGGACTAAATGTCATCGGCTTTGTGTTGTTGTATTTGCTCACCACATTTATTTGGTATGGGGTGGGCAATTTTCAAAATTCAGTCTTGGCATATTATTCAACTTTGTTGCAAATTTCACGCACTCAAGTATTAGAATTTAAACACGAAAAACCGCCCGTCACACCAAGCCAGTTACCCACTGATAATTTGCCAAATATTGTTTACATCATCGGCGAATCCTTAACCCTTTCACAAATGGGCATTTATGGCTACAAACGAGATACCACACCCAAACTCGCCCAACTGGAAGCAGACAAAAAACTGATTAAATATAACAACGCCCTGAGCATTGGCACCCACACACGCCTAAGTGTGCCGTATATGTTAGTAGGCATAGAAGGCATTGATCCAACAGGCAGATTTTATCAAACGCCAACCGTTTTTAACTACGCCAAAGCTCGGGGTTATACAACTGCATTTATCAGCGCACAAGACACACATTGGGGGCATATTAAAGATTTATTTGTCGATAAAGATGTGGATTATTTTTGGCACGGTGTGAGTATGAATAAAAATACTTCCGTGCACAAGGGTGCAGATGATATGCGTGTGTTAAATGAGATTGCCTTGCCATATATTGACAAGATTACCCAGAAAAAACCTCCTTTTTTTCTAGTATTACAAATGGACGGCTCTCACTATCCATACACAGCACATTCCACCCAAAAGCACAAAAAGTTCTTACCTGAAAATAAGCCAAATTCCATTAATGCGTATGACAATACCGTGGTTAAAACCGATGACTATCTAGCAACAATCATTAACAAAATGCGCCAACAATACCCCAATAGTTGGGTATTTTATTCTTCCGATCACGGGCAAGGTTTGGGTGGAAAATCAGGCAGATTTAATTACAATCCACATTTAAAAATCATTCACAACCCATTGCTAATTTCCCCGCCAAATTCTCATTATGCACAATTACTTAGTAACCAAGATTTGCCAATTTCACAAGCAGATATTGTGCCAAGTATTTTGGCAATTATTAATATGAAGCCACACCCAAATATCAATGGAAAATCTTTACTCAATACGCAAAACCCTAAACGCCTAAGAGTGGCAAGTCAATATATGCCCACGCAACACAACGACCCAAATGCGGTGCTAGTTAATCCCGACTTAAGCCTTTACACGCTTGATTTTGAAAAAATGAGCGTCGTGCTACCCAATGGCAAACAAACCATTCGTTTTCAAGATTGGGATGAAAAATATCAGAAAATATTTTTAGATAAATTACCAAAGTGAGGTCTTTGTATAAATGTGGGTGATTGGTGAAATTCAATTTTTACCAATTTGGTGAAAAGTGGATTTTGATGATTATTTATATTCACGCAAAAAGCCTTTATTTAATAAAAAAGACGACAAACATTATTTTTTATTGAATAATGTACGCCTTTATTGCTATACATTTTTCAAATCCCTGTGAATATCGCAACTGCACTGTAAATTTAGCAAAATTTGGATTTAATTCAAACTAAATACCTCTTGTTACAATTACTCATTGGCAAATGGCTGGAGTAGTTTTGTGCTTGATTTTTATACCATTTTCAAAAAATAAACCAAACAATATGGCGTTCATCTTCATCCCAAGTATTGGCACTATATTATTCATTTCATTTTTGAAAAATGGTATCCTTGATAGGTGTAGATTGACGAAGGTTTCATTTAAATGATTTCCAATCAAATTTTTTATGATAAAATCCAATTTATGAAATTTATTATATCCTTATGTTTTTTAATGTTAATTTCTTTGGCGAGTGCCAAAGATATGAATGTGATGGATAAAAATATGCATTCCATGCAACAAACAACGATGCAATTTGCAGATAAAAGTGCAGATTGTTGTTCTGAAAATATTCACATTAGTTGCAGTTCGGTTGTGGCAATTGATGTTTTAACGATTTTTTCACAAAAAATAATCAACAGCATGCATTTATCAGTGCCTGTTTTTGAAGCTTCTTATTCCTCTTTTATTGCCAAAACCCCCACGCCACCTCCTACGGTTTAATCGGTATAGCGTCCGCTATAAGCATTTATAAAACGGCGATTTTTGTCGCCCATTAAAAATCAATCAATTTTTATAAAAGTTGATAAAATCAAGGAAAAAAAATGAAAATATTAATCACATTAAGTGTATTGCTTTTAACAAGTTGTTTCGACAGCGACAATGCACAAGCAAAAGAGATAGAAAGTGTTGCTTTAGGTAAAGCAGTTTTTGATAAAAACTGTGTATCGTGCCATGGCAAAGGGGCAAAAGGAACGGTAAGAAATTGGAAAAAAACTTTACCCAATGGTAAATATCCAGCACCCCCATTAAATGGAACGGCACATGCTTGGCACCATTCGCCAAAATTATTGTTAAGTACCATTAATGACGGTGGCAAACGGTTGGGTGGCTGGATGCCTGAGTTTAAAGACAAACTAAGTGATCAAGAAAAACAGGCGTTATTGGATTATTTACACAGTCTTTGGCCAAAAGATATTCAACAAAAATATAATGCGAGGTTCAAATAATGTTTTCAAGAAGAAAATTTATTCAAGCAAGCGCCATACTGGCTGCAATGCCGGCGAAAATTGTCTTGGCAAGCAAGCAATTATTGGGCAATAAATTTCAGGTTCCAGCGTTGTATGTTGGCACCAGAAAAGGCAATAATGTTTATTTTGATTTGCAAATTCAATCAGGTTTGAGTCAGATTTTGGCCAATAAAAAAACCCCAACTTTGGGTGTTAATCAAAATTTCTTGGGAGTAACTTTGCGGGCAAGTAAGGGTGACAAGGTGCATATTCGGGTTAAAAACAGCATCAATAAAACCAGCACTCTGCATTGGCATGGCATGAAATTGCCTGCCAAATCTGACGGTGGGCCACATCAAGCAATTCAGCCTAATAAAACTTGGGAAACACAGTTTGAAGTCATTCAAGATGCTGCCACACTTTGGTATCATTCTCATCAACTGCACGAAACTGCACCACAGGTGTATCAAGGGTTAGCAGGTATGTTTATCCTTGATGATGACAAAGCGAGTGCGTTGAATTTACCCAGTGAATACGGGGTAGATGATATGCCAGTGATTATCCAAGACAAAGATTTTAAGCAAAATGGGGCACTGCGTTATTTGGGCGGTATGATGGATTCCATGATGGGCAAAAAAGGCGGTACGGTTTTGGTGAATGGTGTGATACGCCCCGTGTTAAAGGCAAAAAAATCGCTGTTGCGTTTGCGCTTGCTTAATGGCTCAAATGCACGCACTTATTTCTTGGCATTTAACGACAATCGTGTTTTTTATGTCATTGGTAGTGATGGCGGGCTTTTAGAGCAAACACAAAAAACCAATCAACTGCGTCTTGCACCTGCAGAACGGGCTGAAATTTTGGTGGATGTGTCTGATGGCAAGATGCCTATTCTACAGCATAAAAGCGGGCAAGAAAAATCTGGTATGCGCGGCATGGGAATGATGCGTTCGATGATGTCAGGCACTGACAATGACCTAAATATTATGCAAATAGATGGCAGCAATGCCAAAAAAAGCAATCGTGACATTCTGAAAAAATTGGTCACACATGATAACCCCAGTATGAAGCAGGTCAGTCGTCAGCGTTTGATGCGTTTGGAAATGGGTATGGGCATGATGGGCGGCGGCAATATGTTTAGTATCAACGGTAAAACAATGAATGCCAAACGCATTGATGAAGTGGTTAAGGCAGGCAGTGTTGAGGTTTGGCGTATTGAAAACGCCTCAATGATGGCACATCCCTTCCACATTCATAATGTGCAATTCAAAATCGTTAGCAAAAGTGAAGGTGTCATCAGCACTCACGAACTGGGTTTTAAAGATGTGGTGCTGGTGAATCCGCATGAGCAGGTTGATGTGATTATGAAGTTTCCTGAATTTCGTGATAAAAACACCCCTTATATGTATCATTGCCATATTTTGGAACATGAAGACAGGGGTATGATGGGGCAGTTTGTCGTGGTTTAAGTTTAAAAGTGGGGTGCAATATGAAACACACTTATCAAGTTTTAGATATGTCTTGTGGCGGATGTGAAGCCAATGTAAAAAAAGCATTATTAGCGTTATCCGATGTTTGTAAGGTGGAGATTGATTTAGCCACCAAAGCCGTGGTGATTGAAATGCAGAGCCATTTATCATTGGATATTTTGCAACAAGCCTTGTTAACGGCTGGACTGCATTATACGATTACTCTGCCAGAACATGGCTTTGCACACCATTCGAAACCAGCAAGCAATATTGAGAATGGGAATGGCGTGTTTTATTGCCCAATGTTTTGTGAGGGGGAGAAAACTTATTCAACGCAAAGCGGTTGCCCAATTTGCGGTATGGATTTAGTAGAACAGCCTAGCACGACACAAGCCACGCAATTTACTTGCCCAATGCATCCCGATGTCGTTCAGGATACGCCAGGAAATTGTCCTATTTGTGAAATGGATTTGGTGGTGCTAGAAAGTGAGAATGGTGAGCAAAAAACTTATCAAGAATTGCTTAAAAAAATGAAAATATCGGTTTTATTTGCATTGCCAGTTTTTGTTATTTCTATGTCTGATTTAATCCCTAACAATCCACTTAACACTTTAATGAGCGTTCAGAACTTAGGTTTTATGCAATTTGCTTTAACTTTACCCATTGTTTTTTGGACTTGTTGGGTATTTTTTAAGCGTGCTTATCGGTCTATTGTCACTTGGAATCTTAATATGTTTACTTTGGTGGGTATTGGCACAGGTGCGGCATTTATTTTTAGTGTAGTGGGGTTGTTTTTTCCTGAGATTTTCCCTGATAATTTTAAAGCTGAAAACGGCACAGTTTTGCTTTATTTTGAAGCCACAGCCGTTATTTTAACTTTGGTTTTATTGGGGCAATTATTAGAAGCAAAGGCACACAGTCAGACCAGCAGCGCCTTAAAAGCATTGTTGCAATTAGCACCTGCAACCGCAATATTGCTTAAAAATAATACAGAAGTTGTGATAGCAATTGATAAGATTAAACGAGAGGATTTGTTAAGGGTTAAACCTGGAGAAAAAATTGCTGTAGATGGCGTTATTACCGAAGGCGAAAGCAGTCTTGATGAATCAATGATTTCTGGCGAACCTATTCCTGTTGATAAATTTAAAGGGGATAAGGTAACTGCGGGCAGTATTAATGGCAATCAATCTTTTGTAATGCGTGCACAAAAAGTAGGGTCAGAGACCTTACTTGCTCAAATTATTGAAATGGTTAAAATTGCCTCCCGTTCACGCGCACCGATTCAAAAATTAGCGGATACAATTGCTAAATACTTTGTGCCAATTGTGGTTTTAATGGCAATTTTGACCTTTATAGTTTGGGTTTGGTTCGGGCCAGAGCCTGCACTGGCGTATGGTTTTGTGAATGCAGTGGCAGTTTTGATTATCGCCTGCCCTTGTGCCTTAGGTTTGGCAACACCGATGTCAGTCATGGTTGGAGTGGGCAAAGGCGCACAGGCAGGGGTGTTGATTAAGAATGCCCAAGTTTTAGAAATAATGGACAAAGTTGATGTGCTGATCACGGATAAAACTGGCACGCTTACTCAAGGCAAACCCTCGGTGGAAGAGGTGTTTTCTCAAAGAGGCAGTGCTGATGATTTATTGTGCAAAATTGCCTCACTTAATCAATATAGCGAGCATCCTTTGGCACAAGCTGTTGTGCAATTTGCCCAAGAAAAAAATATCAATCTCACTAAAGTAATAGATTTTAAAGCGATTATTGGCAAAGGTGTGGTTGGGGTGATTGACAAACAAAAAATCACATTGGGCAATTTAGCATTAATGACAACCAATAAGATTGATATTAGCGATGTGTTGATGGAAAAAGTGATTGTCGCACAAAGCCAAGGTAAGACCGTTTCTTATATCGGCGTTGATGATAAAGTATTGGGTTATGTTGCCATTAGCGACAGTATCAAATCAAGCAGCAAAAAAGCCATTACTGAGTTAATGTCTCAAGGCGTACAGGTTATTATGATGACAGGTGACAATCAAAATACTGCCAAAGCAGTGGCTGATGCACTGAATTTAAGTGAATTTCAAGCACAGTGCCTACCAGAAGACAAACTGAATAAAATCAAACAACTTCAGGCACAAGGGAAAATTGTTGCTATGGCAGGTGATGGGGTGAACGATTCACCTGCTTTGGCGCAGGCAGATGTTGGAATAGCAATGGGTACAGGGACTGATGTGGCAATTCAAAGTGCGGAAATTACTTTAATACAAGGGGATCTGTATGGCATTGTTAAGGCCAAAAAATTAAGTTATGCGGTCATGAAAAACATTAAACAAAATTTATTTTTTGCCTTTATTTATAATATTTTAGGCGTACCAATAGCTGCTGGGGTACTGTTTCCCGTGTTCGGTGTGTTACTTTCTCCCATGATTGCTGCTACAGCGATGAGTTTTAGCTCAGTGTCGGTGATTGCAAATGCACTTAGACTTAGAAAGGTCTCTTTATAAAGTTCAAAGAATACTTGTTAGGTAAAATAGGATTTTTTTTAATCTTTTATAAAGTACCAATATGTCCGAAATCACACGCGTTTTAATTGAAGCGTTACCGTATATTCAAAAATTTAAAAGCAAAACCATTGTCATTAAATATGGTGGTAATGCGATGATAGATGAGCGTCTAAAATCCAGTTTTGCACGCGATATTGTCTTGATGAAATCAGTTGGTATGAATCCGATTGTGGTGCATGGCGGTGGCCCTCAAATTGGTGAAATGTTAGATAAAATTGGTAAAAAAAGTGAATTTATTCACGGTATGCGTGTTACCGATGCAGAAACCATGGCAGTGGTTGAGTCTGCGTTAGGCGATGTGGTTAATAAAGAAATTGTTGAACTTATTCAGCAACATGGTGGATGTGCAAAAGGGCTGGTGGGTAAAGACAGTGGCTTGGTTTCTGCAACAAAATTAAATATTGGCGATGACATTGATTTGGGTTATGTTGGCGAAGTGGACGGCGTGGATACTTCAGTAATTGACGCCTTAGAAGTTGGCGTTATTCCAGTGATTGCACCGATTGGTGTGGGCAAAAATGGTGCTTCTTATAATATCAATGCAGATTTGGTTGCAGGTGCGATTGCACAAGCATTGAATGCTGAGAAATTGATTTTACTCACCAATACTCAGGGTTTGTTAGATGCAGAAGGCAGATTATTAACTGGATTGGATGCCAATACAGTGGATAAATTAATTATCAACGGAACAATTTACGGGGGAATGTTGCCAAAGATTGGCTGCGCATTAACTGCCGTCAAACATGGTGTTAAGGCCGCCCATATTATCGATGGGCGTGTTTCTCACGCTGTGCTTTTAGAAGTCTTCACTGATGATGGTGTCGGCACATTAATTACGAGCAATGAGTAAATTACATAAAAATATGATTAAAGTTTGTGATTGCCAGATTTTGGCACATTATCAATTTGAGGGCGAGCAATATATTTTGACCTTGGCGTCAGATGTTATTGCCAGAGAAACCAAGCCGGGGCAGTTTGTCCACATTACCGTTTCCGATGCTTTATTAATGAGACGACCAATTTCAATTATGTCAGTGGATGTGGAAAACGGTACTTTTGATTTGCTTTATAAAGCGGTGGGCGAAGGAACTCGTCAATTATCACAACGCAAAGTGGGCGATATGTTGTCTGTTATTGGGCCGATTGGCAATGGCTTTAACATAACAAATAAAAAGCTGCCCTTGTTGATTGGCGGCGGCGTCGGAATGCCACCGATGATTGCGATTGCACAACAGATGAAAGACAGTGAGCTTGACCCTTTTGTTATTTTGGGCTCAGAAGTGCCGTTTCCCTTTACGCCAGTAGTAAGTGCAATGGGTAATGCTTGCCCACGAGCAAGCCATACTATGCCTCTCTTAGAAGATTGGGGTGTGGCTTGCAGATTGGCGAGTTTGCAGGATTTTGAAGGTGTGTTTAAGGGGTTTGTTACTGATTTAGCGCGTATTTATTTAGACAGTTTGTCAGCAGATGAATTGGCTGAAGTTGAAGTTTATGCTTGTGGCCCTCACCCAATGCTTGAAGCGGTGGCTACTTTGGCTAAGGAATATGCGCTCCCTTGTCAAGTATCACTTGAAGAATATATGGCGTGTGCTGTGGGTGGTTGTGCAGGTTGTGTGGTGGCGGTGCAAACAGAACAAGGGACGGCAATGAAGCGTGTTTGCGTTGATGGCCCCGTGTTTGATGCGCAAACAGTCTTTTGATTAAAGACAACCTAAAGCAGGTTCAACAGCGCATTAAAGCCGTTGATAAAAATCAACAAGTAACCTTAATTGCCGTTAGCAAAACTAGACCTGCTAGTGATTTACAACAGGCAATTGATGCGGGGCAACGCCATTTTGGCGAGAATTATTTACAAGAAGCTTTAGACAAGATTCAAGCCTTGAAAAAACAGGGTTTAATCTGGCATTTTATTGGTGCCATTCAGTCTAACAAAACGCAACAAATCGCCCAAAATTTTGATTGGGTGCATAGCGTTGATAGGTTTAAAATCGCCAAACGGCTTAATGACCAGCGCCCAGATAAGTTGGGTAAACTTAATGTTTTATTGCAAATTAATATTGACAATGAATCAACCAAATCAGGCATTTTGCCCGAGCAAATCGCTACAATTCTTGCTCAGTTTGAGCATTTGGACAAACTTTCTTTAAGGGGATTTATGTGCATTCCGAGCCCCTCCAACTCAGACATCAGTTTTGCAAGAATGGCAAATATTTTTAAACAATATCCCAATTTGGACACTTTGTCCATGGGTATGAGTGGTGATTTGGAATTGGCTATTCAAAATGGCGCTTCATTTGTGCGTATCGGCACGGATATTTTTGGCGAAAGAAAACAATAGAGAATTTTTACATAAATAGAGACCTTTGCATAAATATGGATGATTAGCAAAATTCAATTTTTGTCCACTTGGTAATTTTCTTAAACCTTGTCCTAGCAGGGCTAAGGCTGGGTTTAAAAAATTACCAAGTGGGTGAAAAGTGGATTCTTGATGATTATTCATATTTATGCAAAGGCCTCAAATATATTGATTAATTTGGCAAATTTTTTACCCCCATTTTTGCTTAAGAGGTTTGGCGCTAATGCTATTTTGCATGCCACAGGAAAAGGTCTTTGTCTTTGTAAATACTTGGTATAATCACTCCCTTAGATTATATATTTAGTAAAGCCTTTATCTAGATATAAATCATCAAACATTTACTTTTTACTCATTTGGACATCTTAAATTTGGCCTTAGTTTTCCCCTAGGACAGGTTTTTTTTAAAAACTAGCAAGTAAGTAAAAAATTGAATTTTACGAATCATTTGTATTTGCATGTAGGTTTTGGTCGTTAAATTGAACTTTTTTTGGAGAAAAAATGAAAAAGATAGCAAGTTTAATTATAATATTAATGATATCAATGGGCTTAACAAGTTGTGCCATTACAACAATGATTAAGAAGTCAGATCTAGACACTCAAACTAAGATGAGTTCGACACTTTTCTTAGAGCCAGTATCACAAGATAAGCGGGTGGTTTTTATTAGTATCCGTAATACATCGGACAAAAAGTTGAATATTGTTACTAGAATTAAAAACACATTGATTGCCAGAGGTTATGTCTTAACACAAAACCCCGATGACGCACATTTTATGTTACAAGCTAATGTCTTGAAAGTCGGAAAATCAGATGCAAGAGCATCAGACGATGCTTTATCTGGTGGCTTTGGTGGCGCATTACTTGGTAGCGCCCTGTCAGGTAATAGCCCTACAGCGGCAAAAAACGCCACCATAGTCGGTGGTATAGTCGGTTTTGCTGTTGATGCAATGGTGTCAGATATTTATTACACTATGGTTACCGATTTGCAAATTAGAGAAAGGCCGTTGGCTGGTGAGATTGTTAGCCAAAGACAAAAAACCAGTGTTGATCAAGGATCTGGCACTCAACTAATACAAAATATATCGGGTGGACAGGCTAAATGGAAGACCTATCGCACTCGTATTGTTAGCACGGCAAATCAAGTGAACTTAAAGTTTGATGAGGCAATAAAGTCATTAGAGGACGGTTTGGTTCGTTCCATTAGTGGTATTTTTTAAACTTATTGATTGTCAAGTGAAACAACCGCCTTTTTTGGCGGTTGTTTTGTTTTTAAAATACCTGAAAGGAACCTCTAAAAGTCTCAGTATAATTGATGAAATATGTGGGACAGCACTTTTTGCATTGCATCTTAGGACTTTTAGAAACGCATTAAATTTATCATTATGAAAATCAAATTTTTAATTACAGGTGGCACGATTGACAAAGTTTACAATGAGTTAGACGGTCAACTGGTGTTTAAAAAAACGCAACTTGTTGATATGCTTAATCGTGCACATTCAATGGTAGATACCTTATCAGAAGTATTATTTTTGAAAGACAGTTTGGAGATGAATGACGCTGATCGGTCGTTGATTTTGTCTAAATGCCTTGCCTGTGAAGAGCGTGCTGTTGTTATCACACATGGTACTGATACAATGGTGGAAACAGCGAAGTTACTGGGGGAAAACATTCAAGATAAAACCATTGTTTTGTTTGGAGCGATGGTGCCTTATTCCGTTAATCAATCGGATGCTTTGTTTAATTTAGGCTTTGCACTTAGTAGTGTGCAAAATCAGCCATCGGGTGTTTATATTGCCATGAATGGCAAATTGTTTGATTTTGACAAAGTGCAAAAAAATAGGGCTTTGGGTGTTTTTGAAAACATTCAAGTTTTGTAATCTCTATCAATGCATAAAATAATAATACATCACAGCGCTAAAGTCATTAAGTTTGGCATTTGGATAGCAGGATTTCTAATACTTTTTGTTGCTTTGGTGGCGACATTCCCGGTATTAATTAAAGCACCTATTGAGGTAGGGTTGTCCGAGCTTAGTGGTTTGGATGTTGAGTCATCTGTGCCTCATTTTAGTTTTAAGCAAGGTAAACTTTCTTTGAGAATAAATACTTTGAGGGCGTTCACTGCTGGGTCATTGACACATCGTCCAAAGGCTGGGTTGAGTCCAGTGGCCAGTATTGACAACCTAAGATGGGATATTAATTTAAATTTATTGTGGGCAGATATTTATCGTCCCAATAAAATTTTTGTTAAGACTTTGGTGTTTTATTCACAGCACAATGGATTTGACATTGAGCGTATTCAGCAACTGGTATTGTTGTCAAATTCAGGGTTATTTGATTTTTTCAAGGTATTGAGTATTGATAAAACCTTGATTAAGGGTGATCAAGAACTTAAAATTGAGCCGATATTGCTTGTTCGTCACAAAAGGCAATTGTTGCTTAAAGTCATGGGGCAAGATATCGCCTTTGACCCGTCAAATATGAGTGAAAATAAGGTGGATATTGCTGTTACCTTGCCCCTTGGTCACTATAACAACAATATGTTTTCCTTGCCAATCGTGATTAGTAACGAAGAGTTACTCATTGAGGCTAAGATTAAACTTTTTCATCAAAAGGGCGATGATTTTGTTGAATTTGAAGCTTATGTGGCGGAGGTGAAAGCCAATAATTTGAGTAAATATTTACCTGTGCAATTGTTGGGTGATGATGTCTATGCTTGGATAAAGCGCGGTTTTATTGCTGGCACATTGCAAGATCTAAAGTTAAATGTTAAAGAAAATTTAACAACAGCAAGTGATACTGAAATACAAATTAGCGCACAAGCAACAGCATTAGAATTGTTGTTTGATTCTGACTGGAACCCCCTTCAGCAGCTTAATGCCAATTTTGCATTTGATGGTAAGAAAATCACAGTAATAGCACATGATGGCAAACTGAATAATGTGGATTTAAAAGCGATTAAAGTGCAGATTAAGGATGTAGGCCAGCAAGATGCAAAAGTAGAAATTACCGGTAAAGTCAATTCGCAAAGTGAGCTTTTGATTGAATTTTTAAAGCGTTCCCCGCTTGGAGAATCTGTGCACAAGGTGTTGAATCAAATTAATCTGTCTGGCAAAGCTGATGGCAATTTAGCGTTGGTGATTCCATTGGGTGAAGAATCGTCAATAATAGACATTGATTTAACCATTCAAAACAATCGCTTAAGCGTTTTAAAAGGCGCTATTGTTGTTGAAAATTATAATTCAAAACTGGCATTTCATCATAATGAAGTTACCGGTAAAGGCACAGGTAACATTCGCAACCTCCCTGTTGATATTCGTGTCAATCCAAGCAATCGCCATGACAGTAAAACGCGAATTTTCGGTGTAGAATTGATGAATAGTGGACTAAAGGCCTATATCGTCAAGCGCCCTGATGAATCTTGGCATGGGGTAATTGATTCTAAATCAGTAACGGGTAATGTCATTGTTACTCTTGATAAAGAGGATATGCCACATGTCCAATTGTCGGATATACGAGTAACAACATTGGATGCAATTAAAGGCGATTGGAACATCACGCCGCAAGATTTTCCAGATATGTATCTGAAGACCAAAGACATTTATGTTGATGACAGTGTTTTGCCAGATTTTAAAGTTAAATTGACTGCTAAAGATAAGTTGCTTGTTATTGATAATTTGCAATTTAAAGGGATTGAAGTTGATGACAAAATATTGAATTTTCAAGGTTCTTGGGACGGTAGCAAGACGCAACTTTATGCCAAAGCAAAAGGCAAAAGTTTGGCTGAATTTTTACAAAAATTAAAAGTTAAAGAAAAAATCACAGGTGGAAAATTTAATTTCGACATTAGCCTTGCTTGTGAATGCGCCCCGTGGAATATGAATTATCAAGATATTACAGGCTATTTTGATATGAATGTTAAAGAGGGCGTATTTACCGACAAAGACCCTAATATTGGGCGAATTTTGTCGTTACTAAATATTAAATCAATTGTTAAACGCCTGCAACTAAATCTCTCCGATGTGACCAACAAAGGCTTTGCTTATGAAAATATAACAGCAAAAATCCACCTACAAAATGCGATAGCCAAGATTGAAAAATTTGATCTTGAGGCCTCATCAAGCAGCATCGTCTTAACTGGAGAAGGGAATATTGTTGATAAACAATATAATTTGGTGGCAAAAGTAACCCCTGCCATTAACGATGCTGTGCCTATAGCAGCCTATCTTACAGGTGGCGGACTGGTTGCTTTAGGTGTGTGGTTAGTCGATGAAGCACTATTTGATGGTGAATTAGTTGGTGCAATTGTTAACGGCGCAGCAGAATTTGAATATAAAATTACGGGTTCATGGGACAACCCTATTATTGAAAAATTATGATTGAACAACTATTAAATGAACATCACTTAAATCCAGAAAAAATTAGCAATCTGCTTTCAGATTTGTTTGTTAAAGGCACTGATTATGCCGATTTGTATTTCCAACATTCCGTGGCTGAGTCGTGGTTTTTAGAGGAAGGCATCGTTAAATCTGGCACTTATCACATTAGCCATGGCGTTGGCACACGAGCCGTTAAAGGCGAACAAACTGGTTTTTCCTATTCAGATAATTTAAACATCAGTGCAATTCAGCAAGCCGTTGATTTTGCCAAAGGTATTTCTGAACACCAAACGCCACAAGCCATCCAATCATTCCAATCCATTCCTCAAGTGGCAAAATACAGCGGACTCAGTCCTCTAGGCAGTTTAACCTCAGCAGAAAAAGTGGATTTGTTAAAGAAAATTGACCACATTGCCCGCCAAGAGCCTAAAGTTAAGCAAGTCAGCGCTTCGTTATCAGGCGCTTATACCGAAGTGTTAATTGTTTCAACAGACGGCGTTTATCAAAAAGATTATCGCCCAATGGTGCGTGTTAGCGTCAGTGTGATTGTTGAACACAATGGCCGTATTGAACAAGCTTCTAGCGGTGGCGGCGGTCGTTATGATTATCGTTATTTTATTGATCATAATTTAGCCGAAATTTATACACATGAAGCAATTCGTCAAGCCCTAGTTGCCTTAAAAGCACAAGAAGCCCCCGCTGGAAAACTCCCCGTGATACTAGGCTCAGGCTGGCCGGGGGTATTGTTGCACGAAGCCATTGGACACGGACTAGAAGGGGATTTTAATCGCAAAGGCACCTCAGTTTTCACAGGTAAAATCGGCGAACAAGTTGCCAGTGAAAAATGCACCATCGTTGATAATGGCACCTTAGCCAATCGTCGTGGCTCACTCACCATTGACGATGAAGGTACCCCAACCCAAAATACCACACTCATTGAAAATGGCATTCTAAAAGGTTATTTATTCGACAAAATGAACGCAAAATTAATGGGCAACAATTCCACAGGCAACGCACGACGCGAATCCTATGCCCACATCCCCATGCCCAGAATGACCAACACCTATATGCTCAATGGAAAAGACACCTTAGAAGAAATGCTTGCCTCAGTCGATGACGGGCTATATGCCGTTAATTTTGATGGCGGTCAAGTTGATATCACCTCAGGCAAATTCGTCTTTTCAGCCAACGAAGCTTATCTGGTTAAAAATGGCAAAATCACTCACCCAGTCAAAGGCGCCACTCTTATCGGCTCTGGCGATGAAGTGTTAAAAAAAATCTCCATGGTCGCCAATGATCTAAAACTCGACAGCGGCGTCGGCGTCTGTGGCAAAGACGGTCAATCCGTCCCAGTCGGCGTTGGACAACCCAGTCTAAAAATTGATGAACTTACCGTGGGCGGTACGCAAGTATAATTAACATACTGCACATATTTGTTAATGAGAATGAGTGCCAGTTTATTTGCGAAGATGTATAATATTTTTATCCATTCGTGTTACAATAATTCTGTTATTGCACTCTACAATGTAAGATAATTTCTAAGGGGGAAGCATGAAAACTACAATTGGTTTAGATGAAATGAAAAATGTTAGAGGTGGTCTAGCGGGGGTTCTACTTGTCGCTTACGGTGCCTTAATAATCTCAGCTGTAGTGGCATGGGCTTCGACTGCTGACAAGGCTGGCGTGGATTTTAATGATCCTTCCGCCCTTAGTTAAAGTTTGTAAAAATTTTAGTTTGCATTCAAAGCAATTGGCATTGTGACCAAATTCTTGAGAGAGTATGAAAACTACAATTGGTTTAGATGAAATGAAAAATGTCAGAGGTGGCGTTGCCCCAATTGTTTTGGGTATTTTGCTTGTCGTTTCTTGGTCTTTTGCAATTGCATTTATAGTAGCGTGGCTTACAACTTTCAACAAGGCTGGCGTCTCTATTAGTTAAGACTTGTGGAAATTTTAGTTTTCGCTAAAAGTAACCGGTATTCTAGCAAAACATTTAAGGGGAAAATATGAAAACTACAATTGATTTAGATGAAATGAAAAATGTTAGGGGTGGCAACAGCAACAATACCATCATTCTCTTGGGTACTTTGATTATGCTTGCTCCTGCTCTTGGGATTGTACTTACAATAGTCAAGATTAGCATTTCTGTTTCATAGTTAAAACTTGTAGAAAATTTAGCCATTCCAACAAAAATAATTTAAGGGAAAAACATGAAAACTACAATTAATTTAGATGAAATGAAAAATGTTAGGGTGGCAACAACAATATCCTAATTCCCTTGGGTGCTTTGCTTATGCTTGTTCCTATGGTTGGGGTTGTGCTTGGAATAGTTGGGCTTGTTAAACCCATCAAGCACTCGTTTTAATAACAATAAAGATATAAAAATCTCTAATCTAAAGCGACAAATATTAAAATTAAAGGCAGTGATTATTACCCAAAATTAGATTTTGTATTTAACTATAACAAGGTATTTAATGGCGCCAATGATTTAAAAGAAGAATCCCACGCCTACGGCTTACAATTAAATTCTCCACTATACAAGCTAGGGTACACACTAGGAAAAATAATTTCACATAACCGCATAAAACGATCAACATACAATTTAAGAAAAGTTAATTTACAGGTTAGAGATAACTGGTCAAAGCTTATTAATAACTATAAAAATAATATTCATTTGTTAAGTGATATTGACCATCAATATAACAGATTAAAACTAGAAATAAGTCGCAACGACATTATAAAAAAAAGAACGCATTAAAAGCAGTGGCTCTAAATATACAATTGATTTATTAAAGTTAGAAAAAAAATATTTACCCCAGGAAATGGCGTTAATAATATTGAAAATTGCAACTCTTGGATTGGCACCCCTATGAACCAGATTTTGTATCCCCCGTTAAAAATCAAACACAACCTTAAAAGTAAAGTTATCATGATTAAAACTTTTTGCTTTAGATGGATTTTTTAATCACTGAATTTAATGATATTACTGCTTGCCGCTTTAATAATTTCAATTTTTTTTCTTTCATTATATTACGAAAATTGTTTAAATATAGCCTTAATATTGCTAAAACAGGGCTTAATAAATCATTAATTTGGCAAAAGTTGAATTTTATTAATCATTCATATTTATGCTAATCTCCAATAAATTGATTATAATGCCTTAATTCTATTAATTAAGAGAAGCGAAGTGTTAGAGAACTATTTGCCAATTGTGGTTTTTATTTTTTTAGGGGTTGCCTTTGGTATTGGGCCGATGTTAATCGGTTATTTATTAGGGCCAAGTAAACCAGATGAAGAGAAAAATTCGCAATTTGAGTGCGGGTTTCCTGCGTTTGATGATTCGAGAATGTATTTTAATGTGCGCTATTATTTAGTGGCAATTTTGTTTATTTTGTTTGATTTAGAAGTTGCTTTTGTCTTTCCATGGGCGGTGGTTCAATCTCAACTTGGCTGGTTTGGCTTTGTGGCTATCAGCATCTTTTTACTTTTATTGGTGGTGGGCTTCATTTTCGAATGGAAGAACGGTGCGTTAGAGTGGGAATAACCAAGGAAACTGATTATGGCAATTGAAGGTTTAATGAAAGAAGGGTTCGTAACCACTTCGCTGGACAAAGTCATTAATTGGGCAAGAACAGGCTCGTTGTGGCCAATGACTTTTGGTTTGGCATGTTGTGCGGTCGAGATGATGGAGGCGGGGTCGTCGCGTTATGATTTGGATCGTTTTGGCATTGTTTTTAGACCAACGCCACGCCAATCGGATTTAATGATTGTGGCTGGCACGCTGACCAATAAAATGGCACCCGCTTTGCGCAAGGTTTATGACCAAATGCCTGAGCCTCGCTGGGTTATTTCTATGGGTTCGTGTGCAAATGGTGGTGGTTATTATCATTATTCTTATGCGGTTGTGCGGGGCTGTGATCGTATTGTACCTGTGGATGTGTATGTGCCGGGATGTCCGCCGACTGCGGAGGCGTTGTTGTATGGTATTTTGCAATTGCAGGATAAAATTAAACGCACCAATACTATTGCGAGAACTTAAATGCAAGATTTAAAAGCACAATTAATTGAAGAATTTGGCGCAAACAATATTGTTGAAGCGTTTGGTGAATTGACTGTAACGGTAACCACTGCTGATATTATTAAGTCGTGTTTAGCGCTTAGAGACCTTTTCTTTTTTGATACTTTGATTGATTTGTGTGGTGTGGATTATTTGACTTACGGACAGTCTGATTGGGAGGCTGATGCCAGTTCTTCAGGTTTTGGTAGAGGTCGTGAGGCGTGTGGTGGTGAGGATAGGCACGAAAAACGCTTTGCTGTGGTTTATCATTTATTGTCAGTGAGTAAGAATTATCGACTTCGTGTAAAGGCATTTGTTGACGAAGCACAACCAATGATTGAAACAGTAACAGGCATTTGGGCAGCAGCAGATTGGTATGAGCGAGAAGCCTTTGATTTGATGGGTATTTTGTTTGAAAATCATACAGATTTACGCCGTCTTTTGACAGATTATGGTTTTGTTGGGCATCCATTGCGCAAAGATTTCCCTATGATTGGTGAGGTTGAAATGCGTTATGATGAAGCGTTGGGCAGAGTGGTTTATGAGCCAGTGAGTATTGAACCCAATGTGAATATTCCACGGGTAATTAGGAAATAAAATGGCAGAAATTCGCAACTATACGCTTAACTTTGGCCCACAACATCCAGCGGCACACGGTGTGCTCCGTCTAATTTTAGAGATTGATGGCGAAGTGATTGAACGCGCTGACCCGCATATTGGCTTGTTACATCGTGGCACAGAAAAACTTGCAGAATCCAAGCCTTATAATCAGTCTATTGGTTATATGGACAGATTGGATTATGTGTCCATGATGTGTAATGAGCATGCTTATGTGCGGGCAATTGAGACTATGTTAGCACTGGAAGTGCCACAACGAGCGCAATATATTCGGGTAATGTTTGATGAAATTACTCGCATTCTTAATCATTTAATGTGGCTGGGTACGCATGGGCTTGATGTTGGGGCAATGAGTATTTTCTTATATGCATTTCGCGAGCGGGAAAAATTGATTGATTGTTATGAGGCGGTATCGGGCTCCCGAATGCATGCGACTTATTATCGTCCGGGTGGCGTGTATCGTGATTTGCCCGATAAAATGCCAAAATATCTTAAAAATAATTTCCGCAAATCCAAGGAATTGGAAGTGATGAATAAGAATCGTCAAGGTTCGTTATTGGATTTTATTGATGATTTTGTTAAAGAATTTCCGAAAAGTATTAAACAATATGATGATTTGTTAACAGACAATCGTATTTGGAAGCAACGCTTGGTAAATATTGGCATTGTTTCCGCTAATCGTGCCAAGCAATTGGGTTTTACTGGGCCTATGTTGCGGGGGTCTGGCGTGGCGTGGGATTTGAGAAAAAATCAACCGTATGCAGTTTACGACCAATTAGAATTTGATATTCCAGTGGGCGTTACAGGTGATAGTTATGATCGCTATTTGGTGCGTATGGAAGAGATGCGTCAATCTAATCACATTATTAAACAGTGTGTTGATTGGCTAAAAAATAATCCAGGTTCGGTTATGAGTGACGACCACAAAGTAGCACCACCAAATCGTGAGGATATGAAAGACGATATGGAGTCGCTCATCCATCACTTTAAACTCTTTACCGAAGGCTACTGTCTGCCAGAGGGTGAAGTTTATTCAGCCATTGAGCACCCCAAAGGGGAGTTTGGCATTTATTTGATTTCTGATGGTGCAAACAAACCTTATCGTGTGAAAATTCGCGCCCCCGGTTTTGCCCATTTGGCAGCCATGGATGAGATGACAAAAGGACATATGCTTTCAGATGTTGTTACCATTATTGGCACGCAAGATATAGTTTTTGGAGAGATTGACCGATGAGAAACTTCGCCTTTTCCTTTTTAACTGTGCTGGACTTGAAAAATATTCAGTTGCACAATGTTCGCTGTATTTTTTTGTTTGCGCCTGCGTTTGCCATGTTAAAAGGAAAAACACTTGTTTTTATAAGGATGAAAGATTTAGCACTATGATTTCTAAGCAAGCAAAAGAACACATCGATATTTGGGTGGCAAAATATCCAGCAGGATGCCAAAGTTCTGCGGTAATGGAAGCATTAAAGATTGTGCAGGCAGAAAATGAAAATCGTTTGAGTGCAGATGTCATTCAAGCGGTAGCCGATTACCTGGAGATGCCAGGTATTGCCGCTCAAGAGGTGGCAACATTTTATGAAAATTACAATCATAAGTCTGTAGGAAAGCACACCATTCGTTTTTGTCATAATATTTCTTGTATGTTGAATGGTGCGGATGATTTGATTGCTTATTTAGAGGAAAAATTAGGCGTTAAAACGGGGCAAGTGACGGAAAATGGTTTGGTTAATGTTAAAAAAGTTGAGTGTTTAGGGGCTTGCGTGGGTGCGCCGATGTTTCAAATTGGTGACCAATATTATGAAAATTTAACCCAACAAAAAATTGATGAAATTGTGGATAATTTAAAATGAATGAAGTTTGTTTTAAAAACTTAGATAAGAAAAATTGTTACTCGCTTGAAGTGTACGAGCAAAATGGCGGCTACAGCGTTTGGCGTAAAATTCTAAAAGGCGAACTAACGCCCGAAGACATTATTAATGAATTAAAAGCCTCGGGTTTGCGTGGCCGTGGTGGTGCAGGTTTTCCCACTGGACTTAAATGGAGTTTTATGCCACGCAATTCTGAGATGCAAAAATATGTGGTTTGCAATTCAGACGAAGGCGAACCGGGTACTTGTAAAGACAGAGATATTCTTAGATACAATCCTCACGCTGTGATTGAAGGTATGGCTATTGGGGGATTTGTTATGAATGCCAGCGTGGGTTACAACTATATTCGTGGTGAATTTATGGAGCCATTTAAGCGCTTTGAAGGTGCATTAAAAGAGGCTTATCAAGCGGGTTTATTGGGAAAAAATATTGAGGACAGTGGCGTGAATTTTGATTTGCACACGCATTTAGGTGCAGGCGCTTATATTTGTGGCGAAGAAACCGCATTGTTAGAATCTATTGAGGGCAAAAAAGGCCAACCTAGATTTAAACCACCATTTCCTGCAAATGTAGGCTTGTTTGGACAGCCAACTACGATTAACAATACAGAAAGTTTCGCCTCTGTGCCTGAAATTTTGGCACAAGGTGGGCAGTGGTTTGCAGATATTGGCGTGGCAAATGCTGGCGGTTGTAAATTGTTTTCTGTTACAGGTCATGTGCAAAACCCATCTAATTTCGAAGTGCCAATGGGCATGCCGTTTAAAGAATTATTAAAAATGGCGGGTGGCATTAAAAAGGGCAGAAAGTTAAAAGCCGTGATTCCCGGTGGCTCATCAACCCCCGTATTAACAGCCGATGTTGCCATGACAATGACCATGGATTATGACGGTATTGAAAAAGTAGGCTCTATGTTGGGCGCAGGTTCGGTGATTGTGATGGACGATTCCACTTGTATGGTGGCAACACTTACCCGATTGGCACATTTTTATTATGATGAATCTTGTGGTCAGTGCACCCCTTGTCGTGAAGGCACAGGTTGGTTGTATCGTGTGTTAAAGCGCATTATGGACGGTGAAGGTAAGGCGGATGACATTGATTTATTATTAGGTGTGAGTGATAAAATTATGGGCAATACGATTTGTGCGCTTGGTGATGCGGCTGCTATGCCAGTAGAGAGTTTTTTGCGATGTTTCCGTGAAGAATTTGAATATTATATTGAACACGGCAAGAGTATGGTGGAAGGATAATGGCTGATATTGAAATTGAAATTGATGGTAACTTAGTCAACGCCAAAGCAGGCGAGATGCTGATTGCTGTTACAGACAGAGAAGGCATTAGTGTGCCAAGATTTTGCTATCATAAAAAACTCTCAGTTGCAGCAAGTTGCCGGATGTGCTTGGTGGATGTAGAAGGTGCACCAAAGCCACAACCTGCTTGCTCCACACCTGTTAATGAGGGTATGAAGGTGCATACTCAAAACGAGAGAGCCAAGGCTTCGCAACAAGCAGTAATGGAATTTTTGCTTATTAATCATCCACTTGATTGCCCAATTTGTGATCAAGGTGGCGAGTGTGAATTACAAGATGTGGCAATGGGCTATGGCTCAGATGTTTCACGATTTAGCGAAGGCAAGCGGGTGGTTAATGATGGCGATATTGGTCCTTTAATTCAAACCGATATGACCCGTTGTATTCATTGCACCCGTTGCGTGCGTTTTGGCGCTGAGATTGGTGGCATTATGGAAATGGGCGGTACGGGTCGTGGTGAAGATTTGAAGATTGAACCATTTTTAGCCGAGGGCATTCAATCAGAACTTTCGGGTAATATGATTGATGTTTGTCCAGTGGGTGCGTTGACTTCCAAGCCATTTCGTTATGAATTAAGGACATGGCAGATGAATTCTGTCGCCAATATTGCCAGACACGATTTGGTTGGTTCCAGTATTTATACGCAGACTTATAAAGGTAAGGTTAAACGCATTGTTGCTAAAGACAATGAGAATGTGAATGAAACTTGGATTTCTGATAAAGATCGTTTTTCCTATGAAGGTTTGGCACATGAAAACAGATTGCTTACTCCACAAATTAAAGTAGAGGACAGATGGCAAGAAGTTGAATGGAGTGTGGCACTTGATTTTGCTGTGCGTGGTTTGGCTAATAATGTGCTGAATACTCGTCAAGCTAATAAATTGGGTGCATTGGCTTCAAATACAGCAACGCTTGAGGAATTTCATTTATTGCAAAAACTGTTAAGAGAAGTAGGTTCTGAAAATATTGACTATCGCCTGAATGTCAAGGATTTAAATAATACAATTGCCCTAGAATCCAATATCAAATTAGTGGCATTAGAAGGCGTTGACCATGCATTAATTATTGCCTCTAATCCAAGGTTGGAGCAGCCTATGATTAACCATCGTTTGCGCAAAGCGTCATTGTCTGGTGCTAGCATTGATGTGATTAATGTCATGGCATTTGATTTTAATTATCGCTTAAACAGTGAAAATATCATTGCGCCAAATCGGACAGCACTCATATTGGCAGAGGTGTTAAAGTCAATTTTACAAACCTCTAATGCGGAAATTCCAGAATTTTTAAGCACAATTAAAGTGAGTGATGTGGCAAAAAAATTGGCAGATAATTTAGTAAATTCAGACCACTCAACCATTATTTTGGGTGAACATATTATTAACAACCCTCAAGCCTCAAGCATTGCACAATTAATCAGTAAAATTGCCCAACAAACCAATTCTACAACGCTAAATATGAGTGCAACGGCAAATTCAATGGCAGGTGCATTAACAGGATTTGTCCCTGGCAAAGGGGGCTTAGATGCAAATGCAATGTTGGCAACGGATTTAAAGGCCACTGTTTTATTAGATGTGTATCCGCAGTTTGATTTTCATAATTCTGTTCAAGCGCTTGAGGCGTTAAATAATAAAGACAATTTCGTTATTTCTTTAAATAGTTTTAAAGACGAGGCAATTGCTCAATATTCGGATGTATTATTGCCAATCGCAAGTTTTTACGAAACCTCAGGATCTCATGTTAATATTGAGGGTGCAGTGCAGTCATTTTCAGCATCTGTTAGTGCACCAAGTAAGGTTAAGCCAGCGTGGAAAGTGCTAAAAGTATTAGCAGATTTGCTAGAGTTACCGGGGTTCCATTTTGCTAATTCTGTGCAAGTTGCTAATGAAATCTCAAATCAGAGTCATAAGCAACAAGAAGATGACAAAGATATTGATACAACAGTTAAACAAGGTGTGAGTGTAATTTGGCAAAAATCACCTTATGCGACGGATGTTTTGTCCCGACATGCAAATTCATTGCAAGCCACTAAAATTGGGAAAATACACAGTGCATCAATGAACAAAGCCACCGCTAAAACGCTGGAAGTATCCGTAGGTGAGCATTATTTGGGTGTGCCAGTTTTGATTAGTGAAGCAGTTGCTGATTATTGTGTTTTTGTTAATGCAAACCAATCAACTGGAGGTAAATCATGATAGAAATTTGGCAATGGATACACGACTTAATACCTTGGTTTGATGGGGCAATTGCCACTATTTTAATTATTTTAATTAAGGCCATTGCTTTAGTGGTGCCGTTAATGCTGGTAGTGGCTTATTTCACTTATGCTGAGCGCAAGGTGATTGGTTATATGCAATTGCGCATCGGCCCTAATCGTGTTGGGCCAAAAGGCTGGCTACAGCCAATTGCAGATGCTTTAAAGTTGATGACTAAAGAAATTATATTTCCAAGTAAAGCGAATATTTATCTGTTTTTATTGGCACCAGTATTGGCGATTGCGCCTGCGATTGCAATTTGGGCGGTGATTCCTTTTGACGAAGGTGTTTATGTTGCTAATTTGGATATTAGTTTGTTGTATGTGTTGGCAATTGGTTCGGTAGGGGTTTATGGTATTATTTTAGCAGGTTGGGCATCAAATTCTAAGTATCCGTTATTAGGTGCATTGCGTAGTGCATCGTTGCTGGTTTCTTATGAAATTGTCATAGGTTTTGCTTTGGTAACTGTGGTTATGATTGCAGGCAGTGTGAATCTGAATGATATAGTAATGGCACAAAAAGGGGGGATTTTAAATTGGTATTGGATCCCCTTATTTCCGATGATGATTATCTTTTTTATCTCGGCTTTGGTGGAAACCAATCGGGCGCCATTTGATGTGGTTGAAGGGGAATCTGAGATTGTCGGTGGCACACATGTTGAATATTCGGGCATGACCTTTGCCGTGTTCTTTTTGGCGGAATATGCCAATATGATTTTTATGGCAGTGTTGGCAGTGATATTATTTTTTGGCGGTTGGCACTCTCCATTTGAGGGTGTTGCTTATTTAGAGTCGGGTTTTGCTTGGGTGCCGGGTATTATTTGGTTGTTGGCAAAATCAACTTTCTTTATGTTTTTATATTTATGGGTGCGTGCAACCTTTCCGCGTTTTCGATATGACCAAATTATGCGCTTGTCTTGGAAAGTATTTTTACCTTGGACGATTGTTTGGATTTTTGTGGTGGCGTTAATGACGCAACTTAAAATAGGACCTTGGTTCTAGCCTTGGGGCTTGGAGATGTAACTTATGATAAATAACATTAAAAAATTGGTTAAAAACTTTAGTTTGAGCGAATTGCGTAGTGGCATGAAAATCACAGCCAAAGAATTGGTCAACAAAAAAATTACCGTTCAATTTCCTGAAGAAAGAACCCCAATTTCACCAAGATTCAGAGGTTTACACGCCTTGCGTCGTTATCCAGATGGTGAAGAGCGATGTATTGCTTGCAAACTTTGTGAAGCCGTTTGTCCAGCGAATGCCATCACCATTGAATCTGAAATGCGTGAAGATGGCACAAGACGCACCACGCAATACGACATTGATTTGTTTAAGTGTATTTTTTGTGGTTTTTGTGAAGAGGCTTGCCCTGTTGATGCCATTGTAGAAACACAAATTTTTGATTATGCTTTTGTCGGCTCAAGAGACGGTAGCATTATTGATAAAGCGCATTTGCTGGAAATCGGCGATAAGAATAAAAAGATGATTGATAAGACCAAATTAGAGGATGCTAAATACAGATAATGAATACTAAGGTCAATGAAATTATTAATATTGCCATTGGGACTTTATCAGTCTTGGTGCAACGCATTCAGAATAGAATGATAAAGGTGGGTAAAAATATGGCGGCGTATAAATGGCAACAACACAGAAAGACAAATGGCGGAAGTTTATGTGTTCTTGAGACAAAGGTTATTAAAAGAGACCTTTGCATAAATATGAATAATCATCAAGAATCCTCGTCTCACCCACTTGGTAATTTTTTAAACCCAGCCTTAGTCCTGCTAAGACAAGGTTTAAGAAAATCACCAAGTGGGCAAAAATTGAATTTTGCTAATCATCCATATTTATGCAAAGGTCTCTAAAAAAAGTAATTAATAAAGGTAGGTTATGACATTTGATCAAATATTATTTTATGTTTTCTCGTTTTGGTTTATTGCCAGTTCGTTAGCAATGATTTTTTCGCGTAATGCAGCAAAAGCTGTGTTATTTTTAATTTTGTCTTTCTTTTCTGCAGCAAGTATTTGGATTTTATTGGAAGCAGAGTTTTTGGCAATTACTTTAATTTTGGTGTATGTTGGTGCGGTGATGGTGCTGTTTTTGTTCGTCATTAAGATGCTGAATATTGATAAATCTACCCTGCGAGCGAAGTTTGCAGGGTATTTGCCACTGGGTTTGGTTGTGGCAATCATTATTGTGGCTGAAATGGCATTGGTATTGGGCTCTAATCAATTTGGTTTAGAGGTAATAGCAGCACCAGAAAGGCATGCAGCGGATTATAGTAATATTACCGTTTTGGCAATGCAACTTTATACTGATTATGTGTATCCGTTTGAATTGGCGGCGGTATTGTTGTTAATTGCAATTATTGCAGCGATTACCTTGGTGCATAGAAACGAAGGCAATCGCAAGAGTCAAAATATTGCAGAGCAGGTTGGCGTTAAAGCCAAAGACAGAGTGCGCTTGGTTTCCATTGCGACGCCGAATAAGGGAGAAAAATCATGATTAGTTTGAGTGATTATTTAATTTTGAGTGCCATTATTTTTTGCATTGGCTTGGTTGGTATTTTTGTCAATCGAACCAATATTATTACTTTATTAATGTGTGTTGAGTTGATTTTGGTGGCAGTCAATACGAATTTTATTGCTTTTTCTCATTTTTTAGGCAATGAGGCGGGGCAGATTTTTGTTTTCTTTATTTTAACGGTGGCAGCGGCAGAAGTTGCAATTGGGTTGGCGATTCTAACTTTATTGTTTAGAAACAAAGGCTCTATTAGTGTTGATGTTACTAATAGTTTGAAAGGATGATTATGGAAAATTCAGCAGATTATTTTAAAAAATATCGTTTAGAATTGGGATTTTCTAATCAGGATGATGCTAAGTCTTTTTTAGCAGTAAAAGACATTAAACCTGATATAGATTATGCGTATATAGAACTTCTTAACAAGCAGTTAATTGAAATTTTAGAGAACCTTAATAAAATATTGGTTGACGACTTAAAAAATAATAATTTAGATTTATTTAGTAAGGAATACATTGCCCGCCCTTATAAAATTCTTAAAAATAATGACATGATATTAAAACTAAACAACCAAGGCAGAAGGCCAGAACAGGTTTTGTTTTCATGGTTAAGAGGATTTGCTCTTGTAGAATTATTTAAACCTATTTTTGCCAAACTATTTGAAATAGATGCGAATCTAATGACTAATATTGGTGATGATGATTTAAAAAATATCGATACTTTTAAAAGAACACCAACAGCAGATTTACAAATCCAAAAGAATGGAGAGGTTATTAATATTGAAGTGCAGGCTGGATTTCAAGGTGTTAATGACATTAAAGAACATAAAGTAAGAGAAGCTAAAAAAGTTTTTCAAAATGAAAACATCAAAACTGTTTGTATACATATAGATGTTTTTAATGGTCAAGTTGCTTTTATTAGATTAGATAGCATTAAAGACAATGATGTTAATTTTGTAACAAGACAACAAATGGAAGGACAGAGTGTTTTTTCTATCGATCAAAGCTATTTTAAATGGCGGTTATTAGATGCTTTGCCGTCATTAAAAAATTTGGGGTTAGATATATGAATGATTTATATGCAGTAGAATTATTCTCAGGCGCTGGTGGCTTAAGTTTAGGACTAAATAAAGCAGGATTTAAAGTTGTTTTGGCGAATGAAATAGAAAAAGATTTTGCGCAAACTTATGTGAATAATCATCCAAATACAAAAATGCTTAATGGTGACATTCGTAAAATCGATTTTAAGAAAGAATTGCAAAAACTTAATATTAAAAATATTTCTCTCGTTTCAGGTGGCCCACCTTGTCAAGGATTTAGCACTTTGGGTTCTAAAAATGAAAAGGACAGTCGCAACAATCTTTTTTATGAATTTTTAAGAGTTGTGACTCAACTAAATCCAAATTATGTAATATTTGAGAATGTTGCAGGCTTTAAAACCATGTATCAAGGTAAGGTTTATAAAGAACTGTTATCAAAACTAGATAATTTAGGCTTTAATAGTGCCACAACTATCTTAGATGTTTCTGATTTTGGATTGCCGCAAAAACGATTAAGAACAATCGTTTTAGCTTGGAAAAAAGAGCTGAATAAAGTATTTCTACCAACTGCAACACATTTGTTTGGCAAGATATCCTTAATAGAGGCTATTTCTGATTTGCCACCTATTAAAACAAACGGATCATCGAAAAAATATCATCAAGTTGTTAATCGTTATCAAGAAAAATTAAGAGGGAATTGTCAAATACTAACTGAACATAATGCTTCTAACTATGGCGCAAAAATGCAAGAAATTTTATCGCTTGTGCCCCAAGGTGGTTCAGTTAATGATTTACCAAAAAGATTGAGGCCAAAAAGTTATTTTAGTAATACCTATGCTAGATTATTGCCTTATACAGTTGCTCCAACGATTACCAGGAACTTTGGAACACCTTCTTCTTCAAGGTGTATTCATCCTTTTCAAAATAGAGCTTTAAGCACCAGAGAAGGGGCAAGGCTACAAGGTTTCCCCGACAATTATGTGTTTTATGGTAGCAAAACTTCTAAAAATTTACAAATTGGCAACGCTGTTCCGCCAGTGTTAGGTGAGGTAATAGGACAACAAATTATTAATAGTATGCAAAATTTTGTTAAACAAAAGATGGTGAATTGATTATGGAAAATTTTTACTTAACAATTGCACTTTCACCTTTATTGGGTGCTATGATTGCAGGCTTTTTTGGTCGCACACTAGGTCGCACAGCAACGCATACTATTACGGTTTTAGGCGTGCTGGTTTCTACGGTGCTGGCACTTATGGTTTTTAATTATCATGTGCTAGAACAAGGTGCGATTTTTAATCAAAATCTTTATACTTGGATGCAGATTGGTGGATTAAATATCAGCGTTGGATTTTTGGTGGATAATTTAACCGCAGTAATGTTGGTAGTGGTGTCATTTGTATCGTTAATGGTGCATATTTATACCATTGGCTATATGCACGATGACAAAGACTATACCAAATTTTTTAGTTATATTTCCTTGTTTACTTTTTCAATGTTTATGCTGGTTATGAGTAATAACTTTATGCAGTTGTTCTTTGGTTGGGAGGCGGTAGGCTTGGTTTCTTATTTATTGATTGGTTTTTGGCATCACAAAGAAAGTGCTGTTGAGGCGAATTTGAAAGCCTTTTTGGTGAATCGTGTGGGTGATTTTGGTTTTTTATTGGGCATTGGTTTGGTGTTGGCATTTAGCGGTTCACTTGATTATGCAGAAGTTTTTTCCAGTCTCGATAACACGCTCAATCAACAACTTTGGGGTATGGATTTAATTACCGTGATTTGTTTGTTGCTATTCGTTGGTGCTATGGGAAAATCAGCGCAAGTGCCCCTCCATGTTTGGTTACCAGGTTCAATGGAAGGCCCTACGCCAATTTCAGCACTTATTCACGCTGCCACTATGGTAACAGCAGGTATATTTATGGTATCACGCATGTCGCCGATGTTTGAAATGAGCGATGTGGCACTTACTGTGGTTATGATTGTGGGTGCCATTACCGCTTTGTTTATGGGATTGCTTGGCATTGTGCAGAATGACATTAAGAAAGTGGTGGCGTATTCCACTTTGTCGCAGTTGGGCTATATGACGGTTGCTTTGGGTGTGAGTGCTTATTCAGTGGCAATTTTTCATCTGATGACTCATGCATTTTTTAAGGCATTGTTATTCTTGGGTGCAGGTTCGGTGATTGTGGCAATGCATCACGAACAAGACATTCGTAAGATGGGTGGTTTGCGTAAAAAAATGCCTATTACTTATTGGACAGGTTTGATTGGTACTTTGGCACTTATTGGCTTTCCGGGTTTTTCTGGGTTTTATTCAAAGGATATGATTATTGAAGCAGTGCATTTTTCTAATTTACCGTATGCCAATTGGGTTTATTATGCTGTGGTTGCAGGTGTTTTTATTACGGCGTTTTATTCATTTAGATTGTTTTTCTTGGTGTTTCACGGTGAGTCGCGTGTTGATTCTCATACTGAAAGCCATTTGCATGAGTCGCCGTTATCAATTACGCTTCCGCTAATAATGTTAGCCATTCCTTCGGCAATTATTGGTTATTTTACGATTGAGCCGATGTTGTTTATGGGTTGGTTGGACAATGCTATTACCGTTACATCGAGTCATGTGTCAATGGCTGGGCTGAGTGATGGATTTCATGGGGCGACAGCGATGATTTTTCATGCCGTGCAAACTGTGCCATTTTGGATGATGATTGGCGGTATTGTTACTGCTTGGGTGTTCTCAATTTATCGAACCAAGTGGGCGGACTGGGTGCAGAAAAAATTCTCTATTATTGATTATGTATTGCAATCTTTATACGGATTTGATCGTTTTAATGAGATTGTATTTGTGCAGGGCATTAAGAAATTGGGTAATGTTTTATGGAAAGTTTCAGATTCTACCCTTATTGATTCCATTATCGTAAACGGTAGCGCTAAGTTTGTTGGCTTTGTTGCTTCTATTGTTCGTCCCATTCAAACGGGCTATGTTTATCATTATGCCTTCTTTATGATTTTTAGTTTATTAATTATTTTGACTTGGACGCTGTTTATGGGCGACAAGCCATTACTGGTGATTTAATTATGGAAAATTCTATACTTAGTTTGTTAATTTGGTTGCCAATTTTTGGTGGCGGATTGGTTGTTTTGTTGGGCAATGAGCGGGCAGTTACCGCTCGTTGGGTGAGTTTGGCGATTTCGATTTTGGTGTTTGTGATGTCGTTAAGTTTATGGACGGGCTTTGATTCATCAACACATTTGATGCAGTTTGTCGAAAAAAGCAGTTGGATTACACACTTTAACATTCATTATCATTTGGGGGTTGATGGCATTTCTATGCCGTTGATTATTTTAACAACTTTTTCTACTATTTTAGTGATTGCCGCAGGTTGGGAAGTGATTCAAAAACGACCGGCACATTATATGGCGGCATTTTTGATAATGGAGGGTTTGATTATTGGTGTATTTTCCTCCCTTGATGCAATTTTGTTTTATGCTTTTTGGGAGGCGTCGCTTATTCCTATGTTGCTGATTGTGGGTATTTGGGGGGGTGATAATCGTGTTTATGCGGCGATTAAGTTCTTCTTGTATACTTTTTTAGGGTCGGTATTTATGCTGCTGTCTTTGATTTATATGTATAACAAAAGTGGCTCGTTTTCAATTTTAGATATGCACGACCTTAGTTTGACAGTGGCAGAGCAGGCATGGATTTTTTGGGCATTCTTTATGGCATTTGCGGTGAAAGTGCCGATGTTCCCTGTGCATACTTGGCTACCTGATGCACATGTGCAGGCACCAACTGGTGGTTCTGTTATTTTGGCGGCAATTATGTTGAAGATGGGTGGTTATGGTTTCTTCCGTTTTTCATTGCCAATCACGCCTGATGCATCTTTACAATTTTCGGGTGTAATGATTGCCTTGTCATTGATTGCTATTGTTTATATTGGTTTTGTGGCTTTGGTGCAGCGAGATATGAAGAAATTGATTGCCTATTCGTCAATCTCACACATGGGTTTTGTTACGCTTGGTGTATTTGCTTTGTTTTTAGCTTACAATCCAAATAGTCCAGAAGGTGCATTTCTTGGCTTGGAAGGGGCAATGGTGCAAATGATTTCGCATGGCTTTATTTCAGCTGCCATGTTCTTGGTGGTTGGTGTGTTGTATGACCGTTTACACTCGAGAGAGATTTCAACTTATGGGGGCGTGATTAACACCATGCCTAAGTTTACTGGTTTTGCTGTTTTATTTGCAATGGCGAATGTAGGATTGCCAGGTACCTCAGGTTTTGTGGGTGAATTTATGATAATTTTAGGCGCTGTGCAGGCGAATATTTGGTATGCCGTATTGGCAGCCACAACGCTGATTGTTGGTGCGGCTTATACGCTGTGGATGGTAAAACGAGTATTTTGGGGTAAAATTACCAACCCAGCTGTTCAAACGCTTAACGATATTAATGGCCGTGAATTTTCAATCTTAGCAATCTTGGCACTGGCTGTGCTAATTATGGGTTTATACCCACAACCAGTGATTGAGGTTATGCATGTTTCAATTGACCACTTATTACATCAGGCATTAGCCTCAAAATTATGATAAATACTTTCCAATTTGATACCACTTCGTTAACGGCAATTGTGCCGGAAATCTTTTTATTAAGCGCCATTGTTATTGTCTTGTTATTAGATTTATTTTTAACCAAGCCATTCAAACAAGTTACTTATTATTTAACGCAAATAAGTTTGTTTATTACTGGCGTATTAGCGTTTAATCTGATTGGACAGCCTGAAACCATTATTCTAGGAAACTCATTTGTATTGGATGATATGGCATCAGTGTTTAAAGTCTTTATGATGGTGGCAGCCATGGTAACAATGGTTTATTCACGCCATTATCTGTTGCAACATGCCTTATTTAGGGGCGAGTATTTTGTCTTGGTGATGTTGTCAGTATTGGGCATGATGGTGATGGTATCGGGTTATAGTTTGCTAACTTTGTATTTGGGTTTAGAGATTTTATCTCTATCGCTTTACACATTAATCGCCATTGCTCGTAATAGGTCGGAAGCAGTTGAAGCGGCACTTAAATATTTTGTATTAGGCGCAATCGCATCAGGTTTGTTGTTGTATGGCATGAGTATGATTTATGGCATTAGTGGCAGTCTTAATATTGGCGAGGTTATGGCATTCTCCAGTGGTGCAACTTTAGCCTCAAGAGACATTTTGGTGCTTAATTTTGGCCTGGTGTTTTTGGTTATTGGCATTGCCTTTAAACTGGGCGCTGTGCCGTTTCACATGTGGGTGCCAGATGTATATCAAGGTGCACCAACTTTGGTAACAATGTTTATCGCAACTGTACCAAAAATTGCCGCAGTTGCAATGTTGGTGCGTTTGTTGGTTGATGGCTTGGGGACGATGCAAACTTATTGGTCAGATTTGTTTATGATGTTGGCAATTTTGTCTATTGCATTAGGCTCAATTGTCGCATTACTACAAACTAACATCAAGCGCCTGCTGGCCTATTCCACCATCTCCCATATTGGCTTTGTTTTATTAGGTTTTTCCACAGGCGTGATCGGCGGTTATGGCGCAGCAGTATTCTATATTTTGGCGTATGTATTAATGAGTTTAGCAGCATTTGGCATTATCATTTTGCTCAACAAAAAAGGCTTTGAAGCAGATTTGATCAGCGACTACAAAGGGCTCAGTAAGCACTCACCTTGGTTCGCCCTAATGATGCTAATTGTAATGTTATCAATGGCAGGTATGCCACCATTCATCGGCTTTTATGCAAAATTATTTGTCTTGCAACAAGTCGTTTCTAATGGCATGATTGTGGTAGCAATTATTGCCGTTGTGTTTGCTGTTATCAGTGCTTATTATTATCTACAAATTATCAAATCTATGTATTTTGAAGCACCTGATAAAGAAATCAGCATCTCAGCACCGATAGACATAAAGCTGATTCTATCTATTAACGCTGTGCTGATTTTGGTGGTGGGTTTGTTCCCAGATTTTTGGATAAAGTTGGCACTGTCTCTTTTTTAGATTTGTCCTGTTGAATTTAAGTGAGTAAAGTTTTTTAAAACAGTGTAATACCTTTATTCTTGATGATTATTTATATGTATGCAAAGGTCTCAATTTAACAGTCTTATTATTTATTTTATTTTTGAAAATAGCGTTAATGTCATTATTTAACAGTATTTTTATGTTATCATTGCCTTGCAGTCTTTTAATTATTTTCAAACGGGGCAAGCATGAAAACTACAATTAGTTTAGACGAAATGAAAAATGTTAGGGGCGGTGCTGTCCCAATTGTTTTGGGTGTTGTTCTTGTTGTTTCTTGGGCTTTTGTAATTTCATTTCAAGTAGCGTGGTTTACAACTATTGAAAAGATTCACATTTCTATTAGTTAAGATTTAAAAAGTAACCAGCATTTTAACAAAATAATTTAAGGGGAAAAATATGAAAACTACAATTGGTTTAGACGAAATGAAAAATGTTAGGGGTGGCAACATCAACAGTATCATAATTCCCGTAGGTGTTTTGATTATGCTTGTTCCTGTTCTTGCTCCTGCTCTTGGAATAGTTGAGGTTGGACTTGCTGTTTCATAGTTAAAACTTGTGGAAATTTTAGTTATTTCAACAAAAACAATTTAAGGGGAAAATATGAAAACTACAATTAGCTTAGATGAAATGAAAAATGTTAGAGGTGGAAGTGGCGACATTAATGTCCTAATTTTCTTGGGTGCCATGCTTATATTTATTCCTATGGTTGGGGTTGCACTTTCAATAGCCGGGCTTGTTAAAGCTGTTGTTTCATAGTTAAAACTTGTAGAAAATTTAGCCATTCCAACAAAAATAATTTAAGGGGAGATATGAAAACTACAATTGGTTTAGTCACAATGAAAAATATTAGAAGTGACCCCTCCGCTTATTGTAATTCTTGGGGCTATAATATTTTTTAATTGTAGTGACATAAATCATAACTATTAGCAAAAATGCTAGTTAAATAGAATAAGATTTTTGAAAAAGCTACTTTTTGCATTAAAGCGGTTGTTTTTATACAAAGTATTTTTACTTTATGAAAAAATATAATACCAATGAAGAGTACAGAACATTCCAAATTGTAGAGCATAAAGATAGCCATTGGTATCTTAAGTTTACTATGTTGATTGTAGCTATCGTTATCGTTGCCTTATTTTTTCTTCTGAATGGAAAATACAGCAAGAAAACAATGGTCAATGGATACCTATCTCCAGTCGTAAAAACGAGCAAGATATTTGCCAATGAAGTGGGGATTGTTTCTGATATTCGTGTTAAAAACGGATATTTTGTAAAGGCAGGGGATGTCTTGGTTAAACTTAACAAAATATCAAAATCACATAACACCAATACCCTTTTAGGCAATATTAAACTCTTAGACAAAGACCTGCAAAAAAATATAGAATTACTAAAAAACTTTAACAATTTGCAAGCCAAGGTTTTTAAATACCACAAAAAAAACAAGAAAGCATTTAAGTTGGGACTGATATCTTATAACGAGTTAATATCATCCGAGCAAAAACTCATAGAATTAAGTGGGAAAATTAAAAAACACGATCTGGATATAGAAAAAATTAATAGCAATCTTAAAAAACAGAGAAGTATTTTAGCATCAACAAAAGACAAAGTTCAGAATCAAAATGAGAACGCTCTAGACAGTTCCTTTGTCCGTGCACCAATATCTGGATATGTGTCTATATTACAACTTAATATTGGCGATGCTTTAAGGCCTAATAAATTTCTAATGAATATTGTGCCTGCATTAAATGCAGAATTAGAGGCCATACTTTATGTTCCTGTTTCCGATATTGGCTTTGTCTCTATAGGGCAGGAGATTGGCATTCATTACGATACCTTTCCATATCAAAAATTTGGCTCATTTGGTGCGACAATCTCTAATATCACCAAAACACCTACCAGTTATAAGAATATTCTCTTCTTAGAAAACAGCAAAAAGAAGGTGGAATTTTTTGAAGTCAAGGCAAGGCTCAAACAACAAAAGGTGCCCATATATTCTAAAGATGTTAATTTGATAGAAAAAATGACATTTTCAGCAGATTTAATATTAGATACCAGAACTTTGATAGAGTGGCTTTTCGAACCTTATTTTGGTGTTTATAGAAGAATTAACATTAAGGGCTAAAGGTATGAGAGTAATACAACAAGAGGAAGTTGCAGATTGCGGACACGCTTGCTTACTAATGATTGCCGATCATTTTGGCCTGCAAATGGACTTAAGCACCTACAAAAATGAGTTTTTTATTTCCTCTGAAGGCTCTTCGTTTCAAGATTTAAAGAGCAATGCTGAACAAATGAATTTATCAGCGAGAGGCTTTAAAGTTGATTTAAAAGACATTAGCTCTTTAAGTGTTCCTTGTATTGTAAATTTTTATTCAGAGCATTTTGTTGTGCTTAAAAAAATTACTAAAAATTTTATCCACATAATAGACCCTGCTTCTGGCCCTAGAAAAATACCTATTACACTGTTGCCACCAATAATAGGAGGGAACTTATTGTATGCATTGGAAATTAAAAAAGAACAAGATTTTGCAGTCAAAGATTTGAGAAAAAAATACACCTTGCTGAATTATATTAAATCTATAAAGGGAATATTTAACACTTACACCCAGGTGTTTTTGTTTGCTTTAATTGTTCAATTGGCACTGATTGCCCAGCCATTTTATGTGCAATTAGCAATGGATGATGTGGTGGTTAACAACGATATGGAATTAATGTTGTTATTGTTAACGGCATTTATTTTCATCGGGGTATTTGATGTTATAGCGCAGTTTGTTAGAGAAAGCTTGATTATCAATTTAGAAAAAAGCGTTATTAAAAGTTTTTATCATAAATTATTGGCAAGAATATTGAAGCTGCCTATAGAATATTTTCACAGTCGCTCAGCAGGTGCGATAATGCAAAAGTTTGACAGTTTGAGCGTTATTGTCGCCAATATATCACGATCAATAACCACTATTATTTTAGATGGAATTTTGTCTATGATTATGCTCGCACTTATGTTTGTTTATAGTGTCAAGTTAACATTAATAATCTTAGGTATCGTTACCTTGTATATCATTTTAAAACTCATTACTTATTCGGTTTTTTCAAAGATTAATTCGGTACTCATTCACGATTCCAGTAAAGAGAAGGGAGCGCTAATACAGATAATAACAAATATAACCAGTATTAAGGGATTGAATGTTAGCAATCATTATTTAGACAAGTTTGATGAAAGTGTTGGAAAGCGTTTAGCAACTGAAAAAAAGATAAATAACTGGAGGAATACTTTTTTATCTATTGGTAATGTTATACAACATGCAGATACTTTGATTATAGTTTATATTGGTGTTATTATGATTGCAGAAGGGAAATTTACCGTTGGAATGCTCTATAGTTTTATCTTTTATAAGACAAGATTTGTGTCTAGTATAATTGGATTGTTAGATTCCTCTATTGAATTATTCCTCAGCAGAGTACATATGAAATATATGGCTGATATAATCAATACAGAATCTGAGGAAGAGAGAGAAAATATTGGTATATCAGAGCCTGAAAATGTAGTCATCAATAAATCATTAGAACAAATACATGATTTAACAAAACGCATCGAATTTAAGGGCTTCACTTATTCTTACCCCAAAACCAAAGCCAAAGTTTTTGAGAATTTCTCCTATGTCATTCCAGCCAACGAATCAGTGTGTATAAAAGGCAAAAGTGGCAAGGGAAAATCAACAATTTTAAATATAATATCTGGGTTGTATAGACCTCAAGATAATCAGGTTTATATCAATGATATAGATATTAATAAAACCCCATTGAAATATTTGCGTAGCCAAGTGTCATATTATGCACCCACTGAAGAATTTTTTGATGGTAGTTTATTGAGCAACATAGCGGTAAGTAAAAGCATAAATATTAATAAAATAATAGATATCCTTAAAGGTTTAGATTTGTATGACTGTATCTTAAACGAAGTTCCGGGGGGACTAGAGGGACATATTGGATCCATCAAATACCGATTTTCTACGGGGCAAAAACGCAGAATAATGTTGGCAAGAGCGCTTTATAAAGATTCTAGTTTACTACTATTGGACGAACCTACAGAATCACTGGATGTCGTAACAGAAGATATTGTTATAGATTACATACTAAAAACCAAAAAAAGACTGATACTGGTAACGCATAAAAAAGCAATTTCCGATAGATTTAAAAATATTATTGAGTTGTAAAATATGTTTTATATAAAAATTATTTTTAATACGACTATTTACCTAATAACAAGATTGTTATTTTGGCCATTATTTCTTTTCTTTTCTAGGTACGGAGGTCGAAAAGGGCTGTTTACAATACACCGCCTTTATTTTTGGTTACTGTCTAAAATATCTATACAAGTTAAAAATGATATTTATAATGCCAAATGCAATATAAAAGAGTTTTTAAAAATTAGTAATGTGAGTCAAATTAATGATATAGCGTACAAAGCCAGCCGCCTTCGATCTTTAGAAGTTGAGAAAATTCTATTTTATAAAGTTATATCAAAATATCGCAATCATCAAGAAGATATAGATAAAATTCAAATTGTTAGCAACAGCATCTCTATGCAAGATATTTCTAAACTAAGTACAAAGCGCAAAATATTGTTTGTTCACACGCATAGCTCTGACCGTATAGCGAGCATAGAAGGCATTTTGTATAAATTTTCTAGGGTGGCAACATCAGACACAAGTCATTTGTTTATCCACAGAGGATTCCCTGAAAAGACTTTAAAAACCTTGCAATCTTTGAATGCAAAAAATAATAAAAATATAGGGCTTCTTGATTTAAATACCGATTCTAAAAATTACAAACGCAGTTTTAGGCAAAAAACCAAACAAGCAAATTGCATTCATTTATTTTTTGACTTGCCTTTGGCAGATAGTTTTGATAATTTTAAACACATAAAAGTTTCTTTGTTTGCTAGAAAAGCAATATTGATCAGAAGCCCTATTGATATTAGCATAATGTATGACGCTGTCATTATTCCTGTTGTACTTACAAATCAAACGATTGAAATGCAAGCACCCATGTATCCCGATAACTATAAAGTAGATAATAAATATAGCGTATTTGACATGGGGTCAGATTTAATGAAAAAAATTGAATTGTTAGCGTTGAATAATCCAGAATGCTGGTCTATTCTGAATAGATTACATCTTTTTTTTGTAAAAAGTAAATTTAAATAATGAAAAAATATTTTTTATTAATACTTTTTTTTATATCAAATCAAGCCCTTTCTTTGGTTATAAAAGAGGATATATTGACTGTTCTTTATAGCAATATAGAAGCATTAATTGCCAAAAACTCTGTAGATGAGTACAGGCTGTTAATGCAAGAAGTGCATGATAAAGAATGGCACCCCTCTATTGACGCATCTGTCGTATCGTTAAACAAAAAAATAACTGGAAGTATAGCCAACTCAATTGATAGGTCTATTCAAGGATTGGATAATTTTCTTACCATTCCCAATAGGGTGGACAGAGCAGATCAATATACAGAAAATAAATTCAATTTATTGTTGTCATACAATTTGTATAACGGTTACCAATCAAGTAATCTCATTAAAATCCAAAAACTTCTATTTGACAAAGAGGTCTATGCTTTCAAAAAAATCATACACAATTTATATATTGAAGCACTGGAAAATAACATCAAGCTCTGCAATGAGATTCAAAAAAAGAGAGTGATGTTTGAATACCAAAAAAAGTTAATGAATCACATCAGTAGTGTTGATAAATTTACCAATAATAAAATCAATAAAATGTTACTGAACGAGGATTTAAGCAAGTTAAAAAAAGACCTAAAGCGCAGTATGTCCAGAAAAAATGATATAAAAACTTGGTTTAATCTATCATTTGAGTCCACTTACCCCATTAATTGCAATGCTTTGTCAGTAAAAACCAGCGCATATAAAAACATTGAAAATGAGATTAGGTCTAAAACCTATCAAGCGTTAATCAATATATCAAGCACTCGTTTTAATAACAATAAAGATGTAAAAATCTCTAATTTAGAACAACAAATATTAAAATTAAAATTAAAAATTAAAGGCAGTGATTATTACCCAAAATTAGATTTTGTATTCAACTATAACAAGGTATTTAATGGCACTAATGATTTAAAAGAAGAATCCCACGCTTACGGCTTACAATTAAATTTTCCACTATATAAACCAGGACACACATCAGGAAAAATAATTTCACATAACCGCATAAAGCGATCCACATACAATTTAAGAAAAGTTAATTTACAGGTTAGAAATAACTGGTCAAAGCTTGTTAATAACTATAAAAATAATATTCATTTGTTAAGTGATATTGACCATCAATATAACAGATTAAAACTAGAAATAAGTCGCAACGATATTATAAAAAAAGAACGCATTAAAAGCAGTGGTTTTAAATATAGAATTGATTTATTAAAGTTAGAAAAAAAATATTTACACCAGGAAATGGCGTTAATAATATTGAAAATTGCAGCTCTTGGATTGGTGCCTTTATAAGTCATTACACAAAATCTCCATTAAAAATCAGACGCAACCCCTTTGTCATTTTATTTTTAAAAATGGCATCAATATTATTATTTAACAGTATTTGCATGCTAAAAGTTCCATGTAGTTTTTTTTTGATTACCCTCAAAGGAGCAGATATGAAAACCACAATTAGTTTAGATGAAATGAAAAATGTTAGAGGCGACAGTATTTTACTGTTTTTATTGTGGTTACTTGTGCTGTTGCAATTTCACTTACAGTAGCATGGATGACAACTTTTAACAAGGCTAGCATTCTTACTATTTTTCACAAGGTTGGCACCCTTATTTCCTAGTTAAGACTCGTGTTAATTTTGGTGGTTAGTGCTATCTTTGTTCTAGTGCGATACCATTTACTTCGTTAATTTTTTTCCAAGCATGCCCATAAATCACTTCATAGGTGGCAGGCAGTTTTCCATTTTGACGATAGGATTCATACATTTTAATCATGGATTGGAACTTGTTTTTACCTGTGAGTGATTTGGAACGGGTGTGGACGGTTTGTGCGCCGATGGCTTTTAGGTCTTTTAATAAATCCATTACTGTTTGGTAGGTTAGGGTTAGGGTTTCCATTTCCATTACTGGTGATTGGAAGCTGTTTTGCAATAACTGGTCGCCGATGTCGTGCATATCGGTAAATGAATTTACATGGGTTTGATTGTCGACCACTGCCCAGCTTTTTTTAAGCTCTTTGAGCGTGTTGGGGCCAAAGGTGGAAAATAGTATTAAGCCATCATTTTTAAGGACGCGATGGCATTCTGAGAACAGTTGATTGAGGTCGCTACACCATTGCATCATTAAGCTGGAAATAACAATATCCACGCAATTGTTTGCTAAGGGCAAGTGGTTGGCGTTAGCGCATAATTTATTTTTTGCTGGATTTTTTTTAAGGGCTTCTTGGGCGAAATCTAAACAAATAACTTTTGAGCTTGGAAAGCGTGTTAATAAAGGTTGAGACAGCAAACCTGTGCCTGCACCTAGATCTAAAACAATGTCTGTGTTGCCAGCGATGACTTCCAATTTTGCGTCAAGACGACGGGCGATTTCTTTTTGCAAAAAAGCACTCTCGTTATATCGAGAAGATGCTTTGTTAAATGCCGATCTTATTTGAAACATTGGGTGACTTTATTGGTGATATTGTGCATTAGTTTAAAATAGTGTTCAGAGCCTTGTGCGACATCAAAGCCCATAATATCTATATTTGTTGAATTTATAGTCAGGCCTTCGGTCAGTGAATGGAGGCGTTTTTTTGATACTTCTGTGGTAGCAAGCAAGCATTTTGTTTGTGTATTTTTCATGGTCTTTTTGGCTTTAATCATTTTAAATATACTTAACTTTTCATCATGGTAATTGGTGATATTGACTGATTTTTTTAACTGATTGGCATGGGTATAATAATCAAAAGTATCGGCATAACTGGCAAGAGTTTTAGACTTATAAGCGGATAATTTTTGCCCAATGGTTTGTTTGAGTGTATTTGAATTTTTATTAAAGTTGTTTAAATTGGTTGTGTATTTTGAGCGGTTATCAGGGTCAATTTCAATCAATTTTTCAATCAATTTTTTGGCAAATATTTGCATATTGTTGATATCTAGCCACAGGTGATAGTTAATTGCTTTTTGATGCTGATTGTGAATAAGAGATATCTTTTTCATATTGCCAATAATTAGTGTTTTACCAACATCAAGATTGGCTAACACTTTTTTAAGTCCCTCTTCAAAGTCAGGATGAATAAAAATAGCCAAATCTGCCTGGTTTAACAAAGATAATTGAGAGGGTTTTAAGTGAGCGTGGTGTGCGGATTGGTTGGCTTTTAGCAATAATTTTGGCTCTGTTATTCCTTGCGTTAGACTGCTAACAATGGAGTGAATGGGTTTGATGCTAACCACAATATTTGGCGCTGCAAAGATATTTGTAGAAAACCAGAGCATTGCCACTAAGAATGTGCGAAAAATCATAATAATTTATACCCAAAAAAAGAAAGTAATTATACTGAGAGACCTTTGCACAAATATGAATAATCATCAACAATCCACTTTTCACCCACTTGGTAATTTTTTAAACCCAGCCTTAGCTCTGCTAGGACAAGGTTTAAGAAAATTACCAAGTGGGCAAAAATTGAATTTTGCTAATCATCCATATTTATACAAAGACCTGATTGCATTTATTTTTGACAAACAAAAATAGCCCGTTTGGGCGCAGGCAAGCCTTCAATGGTTAAATGATCATTGTTAGGGTCTAAAAAATCTTTAAGCGATTGCGTGTTGTCGCCAATCCAGTGTGTGGCTCGCTGTTCTTCGGGCGTAGTTTTTTTCACATCAACCAATTTTATTGTTTTAAAGCCAGCTTTTTTTAGCCAAGTGTGCAATGTATTGGTTGATGGTAAACACCAAACATTACGCATTTTGGCATAACGCTCTTGGGGAATGATTTGCTCGCCATATTTTTCATCAATAATCAAAGTTTCTAAAATCAGTTCGCCACCTTCTGCCAATACAGTTTTAAGTTGTTGTAAATGCAATAGGTGGTCTTTTTGATGATACAAAACTCCCATTGAGAAGACGGTATCAAATAATGGCTTTTCTGGTATTTGCTCTAGTTTGAGTGGCAGGACAAACGCATTTGGTGGGTTGTTGATTAAAGTTTGTATTGCTTGAAATTGGTAATTGAATAACAAAAATGGCTCAACTCCCAAGGCAATTTCTGCCCCTGCTAGTGCCATTAAATAAGTGAAATAACCGTTGCCAGAGCCAACATCTAGCACGGTTTTTCCTTTTAGTGGTTGAATGTGTGGCAATACCCTGTCCCATTTTAGGTCGCCACGCCATTCGCTATCAAGTGGCAAATCGCCTATTTGATAGGGGCCTTTGCGCCATGGCATCAACAGTTTTAGGGATTGTTGTAAGGCTTCAATATTATTGTCTTGAGCATGAATGGTTAAGTAGGGCGCTTGGTAACCAATGTTGCCTTTGGGTTGGCTTTTAATTTCGTTAATAGCGGCTTCCCATTTGGGAATGTTGCCATTATTAACAGCCAATGCTTGCCTTGACAGATCAAGCAATTCGTCACTTATGGGTGACAGTTTTGATGCTAGGCATTGTTTTTTAAAATTATTCATCAGAGGGTATATAGTAATATAAAATACTGCCTTATAAATATTATAATTTTAAATTACTTGGAGAGATAAAAATGATGAAATATACTTTAAACTTTGTGGTGGCAATTACTTTAGCAACGGGCGTTATGGCGGGTGGTGATGATCGTGATAAGGGCCCAGTGGAGTCATTAGAGGTAATAATACCAAGCACCGAGTTACTTGTTGGTAATCAGGCTCCTTCTGTTGTTGATGAACAAGCCCCTTTTGTTGTTAGTAACCCACTTGTTGTTGGCAATCAAAGTCTTTCTATTGACAGTCAAGCTCTAGGAACAGCGAAATTAACGGTAGGCGGTAGAACTGTTTCTGTTGGTTCGCATATTGCTTGCCAAGAAAAACTGGGTTTGTCTGATGACAATGTTACTATTTTTAGAAAAGCAAAAATTGGCGATTATTTATACAGCATGGGTCCAGTAGATTCGCTTGGTACAGTATTTTCTCCCAACAGATGGAGTACATATTTTTCTTGTGTTGATGCCAATGGCGGTTAATCGTTTTTGCTGTTAATATAAACATTAAAAAAGCCCGCAAATGCGGGCTTTTTTATTGCCTAAGGTATTGGGTATTTTTTAAATTTCAAGCAATGAGCTTTCCTTTTCGTTTAACTTTTCATCAATAGATTTGATGTGTGTATCTGTCATTTTTTGCACATTTTCTTCTGCCTTGCGTGCATCATCTTCTGATACCTCTTTATCTTTTAACAGTTCCTTAAAATCAGAATTGGCATCACGGCGAATATTACGCACCGCAACTTTGGCTTGCTCGGCTTCATCTTTAACCACGCGTATCAATTCACGGCGACGCTCTTCTGTGAGTGGTGGCAATGGGATGCGCATTACTTGCCCCATGGTTTGTGGATTAAGCCCAAGATCCGAAGTCATAATGGCTTTTTCAACGACTGAAACCATTTCTTTTTCCCAAGGTGATACTTTTAGTGTGCGTGAATCCTCTGCACTAATATTGGCAACTTGTGAAATAGGCACCATTGAGCCGTAGTAATCAACTTGAATTTGTTCCAGTAGCGAGGGGTGTGCACGGCCTGCTCTAATTTTACTAAAGTTGTTTTCTAATGCAGCGATGCTTTTACTCATGCGCTCATTAGCATCTTGTTGGATTTCATTTAACATAATTAGTTTCCTATAATTGTGCCAGCAGGCTTGCCGTTTAAAATATCAGACAGTGTATTGGTATTTTCAAGCATACTAAATACACAAATATCTAGACCGTGTTCACGGCACAGGGCAAAGGCCGCTGTGTCCATAATTTGTAGATTTTTTTCAATTGCTTCATTAAAACTCAGTGTTTTGTAGCGTGTGGCATCAGGGTTTTTCATTGGATCATCCGTATAAACGCCATCCACTTTGGTGGCTTTAAATACAACATCCGCCTCAATCTCAATGCCACGCAATACCGCACCTGTGTCAGTGGTAAAGCACGGAGAACCTGTGCCTGCTGAAAAAATCACCACTTTGCCTGCACTGAGTGCTTGTTTGGCTTTGTTGTGGTCAACAGGGTCACAAACACCGCCACCAATTGGAAAACCCGACATAACCAGCGCATCAATATTGGCGCGTTTGCACGCATCACCAATCGCCAAAGCGTTAATCACAGTTGCCAACATTCCCATGTGGTCGCCAGTAACACGATTCATACCTACTTGTGCCAGTGCTGCACCTCTAAAAATATTGCCACCACCAACAACAATACCAACTTCCACCTTTTGATCAAGTGCAGATTTGATAATACCAACCACTTTACTGAGTGTTGCTGGGTCTAGTGTATTATCGCCTTTAGCAAGCGCTTCACCGCTTAATTTTAAGAGAATACGCTTATACTTATTCATATTGTTGTTTTGTTGGTAAAAAAGTTATAATTTTACCGTGTATGAGCGTTATAATTAATCCTTTGTTTGACATAATTTTATTATGGATAAAATTAGTATTCGTGGCGCTAGAGTTCACAATCTAAAAAATATTGATATTGACATTCCTCGCAATAAATTGGTGGTGATTACTGGCTTGTCTGGTTCAGGTAAATCATCCCTTGCATTTGATACCATTTATGCAGAAGGGCAACGCCGTTATGTTGAATCGTTATCAGCATACGCACGGCAATTTTTATCGTTGATGGAAAAACCTGATGTGGATCATATTGAGGGCTTATCGCCTGCTATTTCAATTGAACAAAAGGCCACTTCACACAATCCTCGTTCAACCGTCGGTACCATTACTGAAATTTATGATTACTTAAGGTTGTTGTTTGCTCGTGTGGGTTTGCCCAAATGTCCGAAGCATGGCATTGATTTGGTCTCGCAAACCATTTCACAAATGGTGGACAGTATTATCAATTTACCAGAAGGTAGAAAGATTATGATATTGGCACCGGTGGTGCAAAATCGTAAAGGCAGCCATATTAAGATGTTAGAAGAGCTTTCTCATCAGGGATTTTTGCGTGCTAGAATCGATGGCGAAGTGGTTTATTTAGACAGTATGGATGAGCTTGATGGCAAAATACGCCACACCATTGAGATTGTTATCGACCGTTTAAAAGTACGAAAAGATATTGCCTCGCGTCTATCCGAATCTCTAGAAACAGCATTAAATTTGAGTGCTGGTTTGGTGCGTATTGCTTCGCTAGATGCAGATTCAACTCAAGAAGAATTGGTGTTTTCAGCCAAGTTTTCTTGCACAAAATGTGGTTATTCTTTAACTGAACTTGAGCCAAGGTTATTCTCATTTAACAACCCTGTTGGCGCTTGCCAAAGTTGTGATGGCTTGGGCATTAAAGATATTTTTGATGAAAGTAAAGTGGTGAGCAATCCGAGTGCCAGTTTGAGCGAGGGTGCAATTTATGGTTGGGGACATTCTAACGCTTATTTTTATCAAATTTTACTTTTGGTCGGACAACATTATGGTTTTAGCGTTGACACGCCTTATGAAGAGTTAGGTGAAGCGCATAAAAAAATTGTGCTACATGGTAGTGGCAAAGATGTCATTGATTTTTCAAAAATTAAAGGACGCAAAGGCTGGTCAAATAAAGCCAAACCTTTTGAAGGTGTTGTGCCTAGAATGATGCGCCGTTATGAGGAGAGTGAAATCCGCTCAGTGCGTGAAGAACTGTCTCGTTATGTGGTGAGTAAAGATTGCACCAGTTGTCAGGGTGGGCGATTAAATGAGTCGGCTAGAAATGTTTTTATCGAAGAATACAATTTACCTGATATTAGTAAACTTTCTATTGCCAATGCGCATGATTTTTTCAAGCATTTAAAACTTGATGGAGTGCGAGGTGAAATTGCTAAGAAAATTCTAAAAGAGATTGTTCAGCGTTTAGAATTTTTACTCAATGTTGGCTTAGAATATCTAAATTTAGAGCGTCGCTCTGGCACATTGTCAGGGGGCGAAGCGCAACGAATTCGCCTTGCCAGTCAGATTGGTGCTGGATTGATGGGCGTCTTGTATGTATTAGATGAGCCATCTATTGGCTTACACCAACGAGACAATCAAAAATTGCTCAATACTTTGATTTACTTACGAGATATTGGCAATACGGTTATTGTGGTTGAGCATGATGAAGATGCTATCAAGCAAGCAGATTTTGTGATTGATATTGGCCCTGGTGCAGGCGCACATGGTGGTGAAATTATTGCTATGGGTACGCCACAACAAATTAGCGACAATCCTAATTCTATTACTGGAGACTATATCAGTGGTCGCCAGAGTATTGAGATTCCAAAAAAACGCAAAAAAGCAAAAAAATGGTTGCGCATTAAAGGGGCAACGGGCAACAATCTTAATCAAGTGGATTTGTCTATTCCCGTCGGTGTTCTCACTTGTATTACGGGTGTTTCTGGTTCTGGAAAATCCACCTTGATTAACGATACTTTGTATTCGTTGGCCGCCAAACACCTGAATCGTGCACAAGCCACGCCATCGCCGTATAAATCTATAACGGGTTTGGAATATTTTGATAAAGTAGTGAATATCGATCAAAGTCCAATTGGACGCACACCACGCTCAAATCCTGCGACTTATACAGGTGTGTTTTCTTTAATTCGGGATTTATTTTCACAAACATTAGAGGCGCGTTTGCGTGGTTATAAAGCAGGGCGTTTTAGTTTTAATGTCAAGGGAGGGCGTTGCGAAGCTTGTAAAGGTGATGGCTTGATTAAAGTGGAAATGCATTTTTTGGCAGATATTTATGTGCCTTGTGATGTTTGTAATGGCGACCGTTATAATCGAGAAACCTTGGAAATCTTTTATAAAGGCAAAACCATTGCGCAAGTGCTAGATATGACAGTTGAAACAGCCGTTCTGTTCTTTGAGCCCATTCCAAAAATCAAACAAAAACTACAAACTTTGATGGATGTTGGCTTGTCTTATATTACTCTAGGGCAAAATGCCACAACCTTATCTGGCGGTGAGGCGCAACGCATTAAACTTGCCAAAGAATTGTCAAAGCCCGATACAGGACAGACACTCTATATTCTTGATGAGCCAACCACAGGCTTACATTTTCACGATATCAAACAACTGTTATCCGTGATTACCCGTTTGCGCGATCGCAAGAATACCATCGTTATTATTGAACACAATCTCGATGTCATTAAAACGGCTGATTGGATTGTTGATTTAGGCCCCGAAGGTGGCGACAAAGGCGGTAATATTATTGCCTTTGGCACCCCTGAAGCAGTAACAAAAGTTAAAGGGTCTTATACAGGACAATATCTAAAAACTATTTTAAGCCCTTCTCAAAAATAAACCAACCCACTTGACGCTTGTTTGCCCCAAGTATTTTTTACGATTAACAGTTGAACAACAGAATCTATAAGACCTTTGTGTAAATATGAATACTTATCAAAACACACACTTTTAACCCTGATCATTCTTTAAACTTAATGCTAACTTTATCAGCGCAAGGTTTAAAAAAAATCATTAAATGGGTAAAAATTAAATTTTCTGTTAATGATAGAATATTGGCACAAAGGTTTCTATCTATTGAAAAAGGGCGGCTAAACCCAATTTGAGTTTATTGCCCGGAAGCTGCTAAAAATTTGTTAACCAAGTCGTCACATTCTTCCAATGAAAGCGTTGCAGAAGAGAGTGATTTGTATTTACCACCATCAAGCTCAAAGCAAACACGCGCCTCTTGATCTTCTTCATCAATATAACACACTCGGACGCTAATCACTTTGTTTGTGTTGATCCAAATGGTATCGTTCTTAGTTTCTAGTTCAAAAAAATTCATAAGTAAAGTTGCTACCGTAAAATAAATTGGGCTATTATACCTATTTTTAAACGCTTAAGGTTTTTATGGATAATCATTGGAAAAAGCCTACTGCACAATAAAAAAACCTCATTATTGTCGCCATGGCAAATTAGTGTGTTAGCACTAAAGACGGTAATAATACCATTTTCAAAAATAAATCAAGCAATCGGGTATCTCCATCCTTGCCCAAGTATTAAACACTATGAGACCTTTACATAAATATGAATAATCATCAAGAATCCACTTTTCACCCACTTGGTAATTTTTCCAGCAACCCCAACAATAGCCCCCTTCAAAGGAATAAGCCCAACCGTAGGGAACGGTTTGTAATCGTTCCTTCTCTGTATAAGTTTTAAAGAAATCACCAATTAATTTGTCACCACACCACTATCTCTTAGGAGGGAAAAAATTGAATTTTGCTAACCACCATATTTATGTAAAAGTTTCAATAAATTTATTTTTGCAAAACTTTCTTAATGGCAATTGGGTAAAGAATGTGTTCTTGTTCTAAAACTTTGGCGGCTAAACTCTTCGCAGTATCGTTTAACTCAATAGCCACTGATTTTTGCAAGATTATCGCACCAGAATCTAATTCGTTAGTCACAAAATGGACAGTAGCGCCTGCAAACTCTTCATGTGCATCAATGGCACGCTGATGTGTGTTCAATCCCTTGAATTTTGGCAAGAGTGCGGGGTGAATATTTAGGATTTTACCTGCAAAGGCATTGATAAAATCTGCTGATAAAATACGCATAAAGCCTGCCAGTATCACCAATTTTGGGTTAAGTGTGTCGATGTGTTGTATTAAGGCTTGGTCAAATGCTTCACGGGTTGAAAATTGAGTGTGGTCAATGAATTGAGTGGCGATACCTGCTTTTTTTGCACGCTCTAAGCCGAATGCATCGGCTTTATTGCTAACAACAGATTGAATTTTTATGCCAATATTATCGGCATTATCAATAATAGATTGCAGATTTGAGCCTGAGCCCGAAATCAACACAACAACATCAGATAATAACTTGTGTGCCATCATTTTTAACGATTTTACCGATTAACCATGCATTTTCACCCTGTGCCTTAAGATGTTGAATGGCATCAGCACTGGCGTCGGCATCTAATATTAACACCATGCCAACACCACAATTAAAGACCCGATACATTTCCGTCATTTCAATATTACCACTGTCTTGCAAAAATTGAAAAATATCCGGTAACTGCCATGAAGTATCGTCTAATTCTGCCGCTAAATCATCCGGCAACACTCTAGGAATATTCTCTAACAAGCCACCACCGGTAATATGCGAAATAGCGTGAATTGAGTGTTTTTCAAGTAAAGATAAAACGGATTTCACATAAATTTTAGTCGGCTCAATCAATTGTTGCAATTGCGTTTCAGTGGGTTTGGATTTTTCTAATACTTTGCGAATCAGCGAGTAGCCGTTAGAATGTGGACCAGATGAGCCAAGCGCAATAATGTGATCCCCTTGTTTGACTTTACTGCCATCAATTACATCTTCTTTGTCAGCAATGCCAACACAAAAACCCGCCAAATCGTAATCTTCACCTGCATACATACCCGGCATTTCAGCAGTTTCTCCGCCAATTAATGCACAACCTGATTGCTTACACCCCTCTCCAATGCCTGAAATCACAGAAACGGCAATATCGGTATTCAATTTTCCCGTGGCATAGTAGTCTAAGAAGAATAACGGCTCTGCCCCTTGTACAATTAAATCATTGACACACATTGCCACCAAGTCAATGCCGATGGTATCGTGTTTATTAAGCATTTCAGCCACTTTAAGTTTGGTGCCAACACCATCAGTGCCTGAGATTAGCACAGGGTTTTTGTATTTGTTGATTGGCAATTCAAACATAGCGCCAAAGCCTCCTAGCCCTGCTAGTACACCATCTCTAGCAGTAGATTTGGCAATGGGTTTAATTTTTTCAATTAAATCATTGCCTTTGTTAATATCAACACCAGCATCTTGGTAAGTTAATGACGACATAGGTTTTTTTCCGTATAATTAATTTATTTTTCAACTGTCTAAAAATGAGCTTTTCTTCTCTTCCAAACGCACTGTCAATTTTACGCATTATTTTAACAGTACCTGTGGTTTTATTTTTGTTAAATCATCAGTTCTCTTGGGCGCTGATGTTGTTTTTTATTGCAGGTATTACCGATGCTTTAGATGGTTGGATTGCCAAGCGTTATTCATTTCAAACTCGATTAGGCTCTATGCTTGACCCAGCCGCTGATAAATTGTTATTGGTCAGCAGTTTTATAACGCTTTATATGATTGACTTATTGCCACTGTGGTTGTTGGCGTTGATTTTCCTACGAGATGTGATGATTGTCTCAGGTACAGTGGGTAGTTTTATGGGTAGCGGGCAATCTAAAAGTCTCTTATTAGCCCCCTCTAAACTGTCAAAAATTAACACCGCATTGCAAATCACATTGGTGTTATTCTTAGTCATTATGCAGTTATACCCCGCATTGTCCCAATGGGAAATGATTCTTTTTATTATCGTTGCCACCTCAACCATGTTAAGTGGCGCTGATTATATTTGGATTTGGACTGAAACAGTTCTACATCAAGAAAAACAACAAAAAAAATGAAGCAACTTAGTTTGCCAGTATTGCTCAATGCTAAAATGCGATTAAGTAATTTTGTTGGGGCTAAAAATAACCAAATTGTAACCCTGATCAACACACTATTTAACGATACCCACTCTAATGTAGTGGTAATTTCTGGCGACAAATCCAGCGGTAAAACACACCTTTTACAAGGTTGCACCTTTACCGCAATGGACAAGCAACTGAGCGCCGTTTATATTGACATTAAAGAAGAATTACCCACAGATTTCCTCGCCCAATTGTCTACAAATGACTGGGTATGTATCGACAATATTGAAGATGCAAATAACACACAACAACAAGAATTATTTGATTTATACAACCAAATCAAACACACACAAACCAAACTCATTATTAGCACACACCATTTACCAGCAGAATTAAACCTACTAAAAGACCTAAAAACCAGATTGTCTTTAGCCGTCAATTTCACCCTTGAAAATTTAACCGATGAACAAAAAACCGCCATTTTACAAAGCAAAATGACAGACAAAAACATCAATATTGACCCCAAAATATACCCTTATTTGTTCAAACATTATTCAAGAGATTTAAACGATTTACTCAACGCCATTAACCAACTAGACAAAGCATCTTTACAGAGGAAAAGCAATATCACCGTTCCATTGGTAAAACAAGTATTGGATTTTGACAACGACTAGAATGTGTTGTTTGAAGGGGCTTAAAAAAATCATTATCATTGTTCAATGCAGATTGGTTAAAAGTAAAGTCTCTTTATTTTTTTAAGTGTCAATCACTATGTCAAAATCAGTTGCCAAAATTAAAACCACTTCAAAAAGATATATTTGCTAATGAATCCAACAGAGTTAATTTTAATGCTGTAGCAGGTGAAAAAGACAAATACCCTTTACTTGGGCAGGAAAAAAACAATCTTTTTGAGTCATTTCACGCCCTTCATACGACACTCAATCCAAAAATCGATGAATCGGCTGATTTTGACAACGCTCAAAACCTCTTTATTGGAGGCGATTATTTTGAACGCATTGGTGTAACTGTATTTACTAACCACTCCTTTATACTGAGACCTTTGCATAAATATAAATAATCATCAAGAATCCACTTTTCACCCACTTGGTAATTTTTTAAACCCAGCCTTAGCCCCGCTAGGACAATATTTAAGAAAATTACCAAGTGGGCAAAAATTGAATTTTGCTAATCATCCATATTTATGCAAAAGTCTCATACTGTCATTTTACCCACTAGAGTAGTTAGGCATCCATTCTGTTGCTGTGTTTTGACAAGTTTTTCTTTGTATTTTTTATAATTCAACGGTCTCACGATCCTGTTTTTGAATTTGAAAAGAATATTTTTTTGACAAAACAATATATTTTCTAGTAGAATTATAGAACTTAACCATAATCTCGATTAAATAAAAGGAATTATTAATGAACACACAAAAGAGGATAAGTATCGCTAAAAATACAACACTAAAACTCTCCATCATCTTATCAGCTTTTGCGTTAGTTTCTTGTGGCGGAGGGAAGCCACCTGAGGCACCGCTCTTGCCAACAACCTTTCAAAGTGCTACATTTTCTAGTGCAGATAATTGTGCAATGTGTCATGATAATCTGACAGACTCAAGTGGCAATCCTCATTCTATTGTAAAAGACTGGAGGGCAACGATGATGGCGAACTCTAGTAAAGATCCATTTTGGATTGCAAAAGTTAGTAGTGAACTCAAAAGAACACCGAATATCAAAGATAAAATTAACGACAAATGTTCAGCATGCCATACGCCAATGGCAAATGTGGAGAGTAAAAAAAGCTCTATTGCGCCTAATATACTTGCTAGCAACGATGGGTTTTTAAAAGAAGATAATCCATATCACAAGCAAGCAGTTGATGGTGTCTCTTGTACATTTTGTCATCAAATCAAAAAAACCGAAGATTTTGGAACTGAAGCAGGCATGTCTGGGAATTATGCTGTTGAATCTTTTGTTAATTTAGTAGACAGAAAGCTTTATGGGCAGTACACTGACCCATATATTCGACCCATGCAAAAACATGTGTCGTTCACACCTACTCAATCAGACCATATAAGCAAATCTGCGCTATGTGCTACTTGTCACAATTTAAAAACACCTTATGCAGATGCTTCTGGAAATTTAGTAGCGAATGGGGAGTTTCCTGAGCAAATGCCTTATAGCGAATGGCAACATAGTAATTTTGATGATGAGGGCACATCGCCTAAGAGTTGTCAAACTTGCCATATGCCAAAAATTGCCAGTACAAAAATCTCCAATAGACCTAAATCTTTATCTGCCAGGTCTAATTTTTCTAAACATAATTTTTTAGGTACGAATAATTATATGTTAGATATATTCAAGAATAATGCCACCGAATTGGGTGTTTCTGGTGTTGATTTTGACACTGCAATTCGTGACAATAGGGCGTTTTTAAAAACGGCTACAACAATTGATATCGAGGGGCAATCTATTGCCAATAATATCTTAACGGTTACAGTTAAAGTTAACAACCTTTCGGGGCATAAAACCCCAACCTCTTATCCTTCAAGAAGGGCTTATTTACATTTATTATTAACAGATAAAACTGGTAAAGTTGTTTTCGAATCTGGAAAAACAAATGCCAATGGCTCTATTGTTGGCAATGATGCTGATAGTGATTCATTGAGTTATGAGCCTCATTACAATACAATCAACAGCCCGCAGCAAGTGCAAATTTATGAAGCAATTATGGTTGATACTGACGCTACATTGACCTACACTTTGTTAAGAGCAAAAACTTATAGTAAAGATAATAGACTGCTACCACAAGGATTTAACAAAGACACGGCAAATGCTGATATTGCTGTACATGGAAATGCCGCAACAGATGGTAATTTCATCGGCGGCAGTGATGATATAAATTATCAAATAGATATTTCCGAGGCATCCGAAGGTGCATTGACGCTAAAAATTGACTTAAATTATCAAACGGCTTCTTATCAATATTTACAAGATTTGTATAAAGACAAAGATTTGGAAGAAGTATCAAGATTAAAAAAATATTTAGATAAGAGTAATATTTTATTTGAAACGCTGAGTAGTCAAACTAAAGACATTACACATTAAAACGGTGTAAATTTTAACGCACTCTAAACTTAAACTTGGCAATTCTGGGCATTAGTTTTGAAAAAGGCAGTTTTTTAAAATCGCCATATTGATGCTTAATTGTATTAACCAGTGTGGCAATATCATCAATGTTATCAGCAGGAGATTGATGAATGATTTCTTGCAAAGCCAGCAAGCCGCCCATTTTAATTTTTGCTTGTTGTCCGACTGACAGATTGGATTGATGGTGTGATTTTAGTGCAAAGTTGCCATTGTTTCTAAGTTGCTGATACAGTGATTGGCAGTCGTTGGAGGTGGACTCATTGAGGCAAGTGCCAAATTCTTTTTCAGCAATGCAGTCTTTAGCGGCAAATTCACAGCCACAGCGACCACTTAAAATTAAATGTGAAAAAGGGCAGGTATAATGCTTGCTTGACATACGCAGACATTTTACACAGTGTGGAGACTTTTATATAATGCCATTTTCAAAAATAAACCAAACAATCTGGTACTTATTCTCACCCCAAGTATTAAGCACTACATTGAGCTCTTTGCGTCAATATGAATAATCGTCAAAAATCCACTTTCACCAAATTGGCAATTTTTTAAACCCAGTCTTAACCCTGCTAGGATAAGGTTTAAGAAAATCACCAAGTGGGCAAAAATTGAATTTTGCCAATCTATGTTTATGCCAAGGTCTCATATTATTCATTTTATTTTTGAAAAGGGTATAAATATGAGCAATCATTAAAAATTCACTTTATCCAGCAGTCTCAGAAGGGTAAATTCAGTCTTGGCTTTTGTTGGGGTCAATTGTTAATGGCGTAAAAATTGAATGACGCTAACCATCCATATTTATGCAAAGGCCTTTATAATACCTACTTTGAGTTTAGCGTGAAATGGCTTATGAATTACTTTCCTATTTTTATTGATATCACCCAAAAATCTTGTTTGGTTGTGGGCGGGGGCGATATTGCTTATCGAAAAATCAATTTATTATTAAAGGCAAATGCACAAATTACTTGTGTATCACCTGCGTGCTGTGATGGCGTTATTCAGTTGGCAAAAGACAATAAAATTAATTTGTTAACAAAAGCATTTGAGGCGAGTGATGTTACCACTCAAGTGCTGATTGTTTCTGCTACCGATGATGCTACACTTAATACGCAAGTATCTGAGTTGGCAAAAACTGCCAATATTCCTGTTAATGTGGTGGATTCCCCTGATTTGTGTAGTTTTGTGATGCCATCTATTGTTGATAGAAGTCCGATTGTTATTGCTATTTCATCTGCGGGCAAGGCGCCTGTGTTAGCGCGATTAATTCGTGCTAAACTAGAAAGTACCATTCCAAATGCTTATGGCAAATTGGCAACGCTTGCTGGTAATTTCAGAGGTCAAGTGAAGGCTAAATTTAGTCACATTGAAGACCGTCGTTATTTTTGGGAAAAAGCATTTTCGGGCGTGGTGGCAGAAAAAGTGTTTGCTGGTAAAGTTGAGGAAGCGCAAGCAGATTTACAAGCACAACTTGATGGGAGTACGGACAGTGATATTGGTGAAGTTTATTTGGTTGGCGGTGGTCCAGGGGATCCTGATTTATTGACCTTTAAAGCCTTGCGTTTAATGCAGCAAGCGGATGTGATTTTGTATGACCGTTTGGTTTCAGATGAAGTTATGGAATTGGTGAGGCGTGATGCTGAGTTGATTTATGTCGGTAAGGAGCGGGACAATCACAGTGTGCCACAAGATGGTATTAACCAATTATTGGTAGATTTGGCTAGGCAGGGCAGACGCGTTTGCCGTCTTAAAGGCGGCGATCCATTTATTTTTGGGCGTGGTGGTGAGGAGATTGAAACTCTGGCTGAAAATAACATTCCTTTCCAAGTTGTTCCAGGTATTACCGCTGCCTCTGGTTGTTCAACTTATTCAGGTATTCCGCTTACACATCGAGATTATTCACAATCCTGTCGGTTTGTTACTGGACATTTAAAAGACGGCAGTATGAACCTGCCTTGGAGTGAATTAGCAGTTGAACAACAAACCATCGTTTTCTATATGGCACTTAAAGGCGCACAGCATCTTTCAGAACAATTACAAGCACATGGGATGCGTGGCGATATGCCAGTTGCTTTAGTTGAAAAAGGCACCACACCTGAACACAAGGTGCATACTACCTCGTTGGCACAACTACCTGACTTAGTGGCAAACGAAACTATCCACGCACCTACTTTAATTATTGTAGGTGAAGTGGTTAAGTTAAGAGAAAAGCTAAATTGGTTTGACGCTAAGAAGCCGTCTTAAGAACAACAATCGTTGTCTTTCATACCTAATGCTTTAAGGATTTTAGCGGCTGGGCAAAACCCTGTAAACGATGATTGAAATAAATTAAAACCAACGAAGAAACTCAGCCACAGCCAATTTGGCTCATTGAAGTTGATGCCGCTTAATAGTAGTGAACCCATGATAAAAATCCCTGCTATTGCCATTACTGTGTTATTTACTGTCATTTTGTTGTCTTTTGTCATTATAAAGTTTGCATTTTAGCATTTTCAAAGTGAGACCTTTGCATAAATATGGATTCTTGATGATTATTTATATTTATGCAAAGGTCTCAAAGTGTATAATGCCACTTTTACGCGGGAGTGGTGGAATTGGTAGACACGCTGGATTTAGGTTCCAGTGCCGAAAGGCGTGAGAGTTCGAGTCTCTCCTTCCGCACCATATTACAGACTAATACCATTTTCAAGAAATAAACCAAACAATCTAGTACTCACCCTCATCCCAAGCATTAGTAGTAAAAGTATCCATGTTATCAAAAGTAGCACAGGTATTTTTACTACTAATGCTTGGGTGATTATAAGCCCTATATTATTCATTTTATTTTTGAAAATGGCATAACTAGCAAGTGACCTATGAATACGATTATTCTACACAGTCAAGACCAACAATTAGCAACACAAATATCAGAAAAAATTGCAGCGAGTGTTGAGGAAAAATCAACGCATTTTCGCCTGCACGCTGATTACTCGGCGCCTCTTGATGATTTAAGAAATGAGTTTCGGGTGGATATCAATTATTTGCCTGCGTTTGATTTTTCTAAGGCAGGGTTGTTTGTGAGCGACATGGATTCAACTTTGATTAATATTGAATGTATTGATGAAATTGCAGATTTTGCCCACCTTAAACCACAGGTGGCTGAGATTACTGAAAGGGCAATGCAGGGGGAATTGGATTTTAGTGCGTCTTTGATTGAGCGAGTTGCTTTATTGCAAGGTTTGGACATAGCAGTATTAAACCGAGTTTATGTTGAGCGATTGAAGGTTAACAAGGGCGGCGAAGCATTGATTCAATTTTTAAAAACGCAACACATAAAAACAGCAGTGGTATCAGGTGGGTTTACTTACTTTACTCAACGATTAGCGCAAGATATTGGACTGGATTATAATCGTGCGAATACATTGGCAATTGAGGATAATCGATTAACAGGAAAGGTTAAGGGGGGTATTATTGATGCAACTGCCAAGGCTGAGTTTCTTGCCGAGTTATGTGCAAAACACCAAATATTGCCGCACCAAGCAATTGCAATAGGGGATGGGGCAAACGATTTAGAAATGATGGCAGTGGCAGGCTTGTCGGTGGCTTATCGTGCCAAACCCGCAGTGCTTGAATATGCAGATATCGTGATTAATTATGGTGGTTTAGATATAATGGTAGACTTTTTTGAAGAGTAATTAGTTATGTTGCCTGAAATTGGACATTTTGCGTTAATTTTAGCCCTGATAGCAACTGTGTTTCAGGTGGTATTGCCTAGCGTGGGTTTGTGGCGGGGAAATTTTGCATTAACGCAAGTCTCTAGACCCTTATTGTGGATGCAGTTTTTTTGGATTTTGGTGTCATTTGCACTGTTGATGAATGCCTTTTTGGTTGATGATTTTTCTGTTAAATATGTGGCCAGTAATTCTAATACTCAATTACCTGATATCTTTAAGATGTCTGCCGTTTGGGGTGCGCATGAAGGCTCTTTGTTATTGTGGGCGCTGATATTATCAGTTTGGAGTGTGGCAGTATCAATTTTTTCTAAGCGTTTGCCGTCAGAGGTATTAAACCATATTTTGATTATATTGGGGCTGATTAGTATCGGCTTTTTGTTGTTTTTATTATTAACTTCTAATCCATTTGAACGCCTTGATATTATCCCTATGCAGGGGCGAGAGTTAAACCCGTTATTGCAAGATTTTGGTTTGATTATTCACCCACCTATGTTGTATATGGGGTATGTGGGCATGGCAATACCTTTTGCTTTTGTGTTGTCATCGCTTATTCGTGGGCAATTAGATTCTACTTGGTTAAGGTGGTCGCGTCCGTGGACATTGGTGGCTTGGGCGTTTTTAACCTTTGGTATTACGCTGGGTTCTTGGTGGGCTTATTACGAACTTGGCTGGGGTGGCTGGTGGTTTTGGGATCCTGTAGAAAATGCTTCGTTTATGCCATGGTTGGTGGCGACTGCACTGGTGCATTCTTTAAGCGTGAGTGAAAAGCGTGGTGCATTTAAGCATTGGACGGTGTTGTTGGCGATTTCTGGATTTTCTTTGAGTTTGTTGGGTACATTTTTGGTGCGCTCAGGTATTTTAACTTCGGTACATTCATTTGCTGCAGATCCTGAGCGTGGTTTATTCATTTTGATATTTTTGATAATTGTGGTTGGCGGTTCGTTAGGGTTGTATGCGTGGCGTGCTAATTCAATGCGTAGTAATCATAGTTTTGCGCCACTGTCCAGAGAAAGTGGATTATTGGTGAATAATATTTTATTAGTCGCAGCGATGTTGAGTGTGTTCTTAGGTACGCTATATCCATTGTTATTAGATTCATTGGGATTGGGAAAAATTTCAGTGGGTGCACCCTATTTTGATGCAGTATTTACCCCGATTATGATCCCCGCTGTGTTGGCGATGGCGCTTGGTGGATTTTTGCGCTGGAAAAAAGATAAGTTGGATAGGGTGGTGGATGTTATCATTCACACGGTATTTGTTGCGGCAACGATAACGCTTATTGCCTATTTCTCAATAGACAATACTTATGTGGTATTGGCCATATTTTTGTCTTCATGGATTGTACTTCATTCGCTATTGTTATTAGTGCAGAGATTGCGTCAAAAAGGCAATCCAGGTATTGCATTTTTAGGTATGGTGGTGGCACACATCGGTATTGCGGTATTTTTATTTGGTGCAACTATAACAACGCAATATGGTGTGGAAAAAGACATTAAGATGTCGTTGAATGAAACCGTTGAGATTGAAGGTTATGCATTTACCTTTAGGGGTGTTTCAGCACTCAAAGGTGCAAACTATACAGGCAATAAGGGCATGATTGATGTGGCATATCAAGGTGAAAAAATTGCCACTTTAGAGCCTGAAAAACGCCAATATGTAACGGGTATGCCAATGACTGAAGCAGCAATTGACCCGTCATTATCCCGTGACCTTTATGTTGCCTTAGGCGAGTCTTTGGGAGCAGGAGCGTGGAGTTTGAGATTGTATTATAAGCCCCTTATAAGATGGATTTGGCTAGGAGGCTTGTTGATTATGTTGGGCGCATTATTGGCGGCCTTTGATAGGCGCTATCGCTTAAAAGTAAGGAGAAAATCATGAGTTTATATGGTTGGTTTGCCATAATGTTAGCGGTGTCATCGGTGTGGTTGATTTGGTTTTTGTATCGTCCCTTAAAGGGCAATACATTGGATCTGGAAGCATCTAATATCGCACTAGGAAAACAAAAGCAAACGGAATTAGAGCAAGATTTACAAAGAGACTTGATTGATGACAGTGCGTTTGAGCAAGCCAAGGATGAAATTGCCCAAGTATTGGCTGTTGAAATGACGCAAACAATCACAACAGTTGAGGCTCAAAAACCTATTGCAATATGGCTAAGTGTAGTGCTTGTGGCGATGTTATCGGGTGCATCTTTGGTTGTGTATCAAGCACTTACTGCGCAATCAATCACTGCACAAAATGCGACAATGGCGCAGACTTTGCAAGCGCAAGAGCCGCCAACTTTGATGCAAAGTATTGTTAAAATCAAAAAGCATTTAGAAGAAAATCCTGATGATGCAAAAGCCTGGAAAACATTGGGTTTGGCGCTGTTTGATGCTGATAATCTTACCCAATCTTTAGAGGCGTATGAGCGCTCTTATCAATTAAATCCAAAAGATGTGGGTATGTTGGTTGAGTATGCTTCAACTTTGGCAAAATCTCAGGACAATCAATTTAAGGGTCGTGTTTCTACTTTAGTGCGTGAAGCGCTGGAGATTAATCCAAATTCTACAGATGCGTTGTATTTGGCAGGTTGGGTTGCGGCTAATTTACAACGATTAGAGTTAACACAGATGCTTTGGAAAAAAGCGTTGTCGTTATTGCCCGAGAATCAAGCTGAGAGAATGACTTTGCAGCGTATGCTGGATGAGTTGGCGCAAATACAAAATAATGGTGTTGCCGAATCTGTGAAAGACAAGCCAGCAGCGCAACATCAAGTGGTGATTAAAGTGGCGTTGTCTGAGCATTTGCGTCAGGCGAAGTTTAAAGACTATTATTTAATGGTGTATATTAAAGCGGCGCGTGGCAGACCGATGCCGATAGCCATTCAGAAGATTAAGTTAAAAGATTTCACAGGTATTGTTACTTTAACCGATGCAAACTCAGTGATGCCAACTAGAAAATTATCCCAGTCATCACAAGTGCTTGCTGTAGTGCGCCTTAGTCAGTCTGGTTCAGCAATGCGACAAGCGGACGATCTTGAGGCACTTAGTCAGGTTATTGATGTGAAAGACAATCCAACGGTAGAATTAAAATTATGACAAATAGTGTATTGCAATTAGCCAAAGAGTTGATATCTATTGATTCAATCACCCCAAATGACAAAGGTTGTCAAATTTTAATGACCGATAGATTGAAAAAAATCGGCTTTAAAATTGACGATTTAAAATTCGGTGAAGTTGATAATTTTTGGGCAAAACGAGGCGACCATTCACCTACATTTGTATTTGCAGGTCATACCGATGTTGTGCCAACGGGAGAACATTGGAACACCGATCCTTTTAAACCAGAAGTCATTGATGGATTGTTATATGGTCGTGGTACCGCTGATATGAAGGGCTCGTTAGCGGCAATGATAATAGCAACCGAACGATTTGTTGAAGATTTTCCAGCACACAAAGGCAGCATTGGTTTTCTCATTACTGCTGATGAAGAAGGCATTGCAGTGGAAGGTACAGTTAAAGTTTGTGAGTATCTAAAAGCGCAAAATCAGGCAGTGGATTATTGCTTGGTAGGCGAGCCATCTTCAAGTAAGCAATTAGGCGATGTCATTAAAAATGGCAGACGCGGCTCACTTAATGGCACACTTACCTTACTAGGAAAACAGGGGCATATTGCCTATCCACATTTGGCCAATAATCCTATTCATTTGTTGGCACCTGCCTTAAATAGTTTGATTGCCGAAGTGTGGGATGAGGGTAATGATTATTTTCCAGCCACCAGTTTTCAAGTGTCCAATGTTCATTCAGGCGCGGGAGTGACCAATGTTATTCCAGGTGAAGTGGAAATGGTTTTTAATTTTCGCTATTCAACCGCATCCACCCACGAAGGCCTGCAAAAAAGAGTGGGCGAAATTCTAGATGCACATGGGCTTGAATACAAAATCGATTGGAACCATTCAGGCTACCCCTTCCTAACGCCAAAGGGCGATTTGGTGAGCGCTTGCACTCAAGCGATTAAAACAGTGAAAGGCATTGACAGTGAATTATCCACCTCAGGTGGCACCTCTGATGGACGCTTTATTGCCCCTATATTAGATGCACAAGTGGTAGAACTCGGCCCTCTTAATGCCACTATTCATCAAGTTGATGAGTGTGTGAGTGTTAAAGACTTGGAAGATTTGAGTGTCATTTATTATCAAATTCTTAAAAATATTCTTCTTTAAAAGCAATGCATTTTGATGTCATTACCCTGTTCCCTGAGATGTTTTCAGCGATTACAGGGGAAGGGGTAATTGCTCGTGGGATTAAAAAATCACTGTTGTCTATTAATACTTGGCAATTACGCGATTTTAGCAATAACAAACATCGCAATATTGACGATGCGCCGTATGGTGGTGGCGCAGGTATGGTAATGCAAGTTAAACCTATTCGCGATTGCCTTAGTCACATCAAACAAAACAACCCCGATACAACCGTTATTTATCTCTCGCCACAAGGGCAGAAGTTGGATAATAAGCTGGCTATTGAGTTGTCTAAACTTAAGTCAATTACTTTGTTGTGTGGGCGTTATGAGGGCATTGATGAGCGGGTTATTCAGCACGATATTGATAGAGAAATATCAATTGGCGATTATGTTATTAGTGGTGGCGAATTGGGTGCAATGGTGGTGATTGATGCAGTTAGTCGACAAATTTCAGGCGTGTTAGGTAATCAAGATTCACTAAACGATTCATTTTCCAATGGTTTGTTAGATTATCCACATTACACCCGTCCTGAAACAATTGATAATCAAAGTGTGCCAGCAGTTTTATTGAGTGGTCATCAAGCAAATATTGACGCTTGGCGGGCAGAGCAAGCCAAGAAAAATACACGCAAAAAGCGTCCTGATTTACTTATACCATTTTCAAAAATAAAATGAATAATATGGTGCTCATAATCATCCCAAGTGTTAGTAGGAAAAATACTTAGAATGAGAATGAGCGTTAGATTGTTTGATTTATTTTTGAAAATGGTGTTAGTTGAGACGCTAAAAACTAGACTTATTAAGTAAATTGTAGGGGTCTTTATAAATATAGATGATGAGCAAAATTCAATTTTTTCCCTTCTAGAAAAGGAGCTACTGGGTATCGCTGGAAAAATTGCCAAGTGAGTGAAAAGTGGTTTTTTTGATGATTGCCCATATTTATGCAAAGGTCTCGTATAATAGACTTTTTTAATTATAAGGGAAAAGTATATGAAATTTGTAACAGCAATTCTCAGACCACATCAATTGGACGATGTGAGAGAGGCTTTATCAGAAGCGGGAGCACCTGGTATCACTGTCACTGAAGTGAAGGGTTTTGGTCGTCAAAAAGGGCATACAGAAATGTATAGAGGCGCAGAATATAAAATTGACTTTTTACCTAAAATTAAATTAGAAATTGCGATTCCAGCCTCAAAACTAGACGGTGTTATTGAGGCAATCAGCAATACTGCTAACACCGGCAAGGTAGGTGATGGCAAGATTTTTGTTAGTAATTTAGAAAAAGTGGTACGCATTAGAACGGGCGAAACCGACCAAGACGCACTATAAAAGGACAAAAAATGAAGAAATTATTAATGTTATTGGCGTTAATGCCAATGGGGGTATTTGCTGATGATTTAAATGGTGCAAATACATCGTGGATTTTAACTTCGACGGCGTTAGTATTGTTTATGAGCTTACCAGGATTAGCGTTGTTTTATGGCGGTTTGGTTCGTAGTAAAAACATTTTATCGGTGTTAATGCAATGTTTTTCTATTGCTGGCATTGTGTCGGTTTTGTGGTTAATAGTTGGTTATTCCATTGCCTTTGCTGATGGTAATGCATATTTTGGTAGTTTGTCTAAATTTATGCTTTCAGGTGTTTTAGAGGGTTCATTAAGTGGCGATATTCCCGAGAGTTTGTTTGCCTTGTTCCAAATGACTTTTGCGATTATTACGCCAGCGTTGATTGTGGGCGGCTTTGCGGAAAGAATGAAATTTTCAGCAGTCCTGTTGTTTAGTGCCATTTGGTTGATTGTGGTTTATGCTCCCGTTACGCATTGGGTATGGGGTGGCGGATGGCTGCAAGAAATGGGTTTATTAGATTTTGCCGGTGGTACAGTGGTACATATTACTGCAGGTGTTGGCGCCTTGGTTGCGGCAATTGTTCTTGGTCCACGAAAAGGATTCCTTACCACACCAATGCCACCGCACAATATGACCATGGTGGTAACGGGTGCAGGTATGCTATGGGTCGGCTGGTTTGGTTTTAACGGCGGTTCAGCGCTGGCAGCGAATGGCGATGCAGCAATGGCAATGCTAGTCACACATATTTCAGCGGCAACAGCAGCGATGGTATGGATGTTTTATGAATGGGTTAAGTTTGGCAAGCCAACCGCCTTGGGTACAGTAACAGGTATGGTTGCTGGTTTGGGTACTATTACGCCAGCATCTGGTTTTGTCGGCCCTGCAGGTGCATTGGTAATTGGCGCTATTGCAGGCATTGTTTGTTTTAATGCAGTGATTATTATTAAGCAAAAATTTAAAATTGACGATTCGTTAGATGTTTTTCCAGTGCATGGTGTGGGCGGTATTTTAGGCACAATGTTGGCTGGTGTGTTTGCTTCAAATGAGTTGGGTGTTTTTAGTGGACAAGGTCTGGCAAAAGGTATGACCATTATTTCACAACTTAATGTGCAATTTATTGGCGTAATCGCCACTTTTGCTTATACCGCAATTGCAACTTATATCATCCTTAAGATTGTTGGTATGATTACTGGATTGAGAGTCAGTGCAGAGGAAGAACAACAAGGTTTAGATATCACTTCACACGAGGAAGTGGGTTACAATTTATAGACTGTACTTTTAAACTTAAAACCCGCTGAAATTTTGTTTCAGTGGGTTTTTTTGTGTCTAAAAAAGTTATTATTTGCATAAGATTTTTGTATAAATACGGATGATTGGCAAAATTTAATTTGCACCCTAGAAGATTGTTGTGTAGTGCTAGCTCAATTGGCGATTTTTTTAAAACTTGTTTTAACAGGGGAAGGGCGGTTGCAAACCGTTCCCTATGGCAGAATTTACTCTTATGAAGACTACTTTTGTGTCGCTAGAAAAATTCTAAGTAAGTGAAAAAATGGATTCTTGATGATTATTTATATTTGTGTAAAAGGTTCGCTAATATTAAAAAATACTATCATCTTATGGGCATAACTCTATTTTTTATTTAAAGCCTTGCAATTCTCTAAATTTTAATCTACAATAAGGCACTATGACCCAAGTGCAACAAAAAAAATTCATCGCTGTTACCATCGTTATCATCCTAGTAGGTTTGATTTTCTCTCTCAATATAGACAATCCAATTCAGTCCAATACCACCTCGGTATTTAACACTTCTAACACCGAAACAACGCCAAACAATACACAATTAAACACACAATCCAGCACTTCAAAAACAACACTTAACAACAAACAAAATAACAACCCCTTTGACCCAAGCCAAGCCAATACCACCAACACCACCAATCCACACTTCCCCCCAGGTTTTCCCAAGCCCTTTCCTCCATTAGACCCAGAAAAACTCAAAGAAACCGATGATTTAATTGCCACAGGCGATGCCATCGTTGCAAAAATGGATGCCCTAATTGCCACACTTGATTTACCCAAAATCAAACTAAGCAAAGCTGAGCAAGCCCAATTAGACACCCAGCGTCAAGCCCAACAAGCCAAACTGGATGAAATTAAAGCCCAATTAGAGGCACTACAAGGAGATTTACCGTGACTGATTTATTCAAACAATCTATTAATTTAACCCTACCAATTTTACTGGTTTTATTATTAGGCACCCCTACTCAAGCAACCGCAAACATTGACACCACCGCACTAGTTGGCAGCACCGCAGGCAGTTTCAGCGTCAACCAAGGCACAGCAAACTACGCCATCCCCATTACCGTGCCACCAGGCATAGCTGGCATGAAGCCCGAACTTAGCATTAACTATAATTCCAATATGGGCAATGGACAATTAGGAGTAGGCTTTAGCCTAGGTGGCTTGTCTGCCATCCATCGTTGTGCCAAAACTATTGCCACTGATGGCGTAAAAGGCGGTGTTAACTATGACAATAACGACAAATACTGTTTAAACGGACAACGCCTCATTGCCATCTCTGGCACAAACGGACAGTCAGGCAGCGAATATCGCACTGAAATGAACAGTTTCAGCAAAATTAAATACAATGGCAATTATTGGACCGTAAAAACCAAATCAGGGCAAACTTTTAAGTATGGCAATACCCAAGATTCCAAAATTGAAGCACAAGGCAAATCAATCGTCAGGCTTTGGGCGGTAAATAAAATTATTGATGCTACTGGCAATGCTATTAACTATATTTACAATGAAAACAATGCGAATGGCGAATACACACTTAGTAGTATTAATTATGCCGACAGTTCGATTGGTCTTACTTACGAGGGTAGAAGTGATGCTTCCACCTCTTATCAAGCAGGCAGTAAACTGCGACAGACTAAACGCTTAAGCAATATCACTACCTATGTAAATAACAATATTGTCAGAACCTATGATTTAGAGTATCAATACTACAGTACACCTAAAAAGAGTCAATTAATCTCAATTAAAGAATGTGTTAATGGGCAATGTTTGCCGAAAACTGAGTTTGAATGGAAGGTAAGTAATATGGCCAGCTGGCAATCAGCGCCCCAATATACGCCACTTTATCATATAGCGGCTGATAATGCTGGAGATGTAGGTGCACGCTTTCAAGATGTTAATGGTGACGGCTTGGTTGATATGATTTACCATCGATGGATAGATGGCAATAACACGCAAAAAGGAGCTTATTTAAATACTGGGAATGGCTGGCAATCAGCACCTCAATATACACCACCTTATCATATAGCGGCTGATAATGCTAAAGATTTAGGTGTACGCTTTCAAGATGTTAATGGTGACGGCTTGGTTGATATGATTTACCATCGATGGATAGATGGCAATAACACGCAAAAAGGGGCTTATTTAAATACCGGGAATGGCTGGCAATCAGCACCTCAATATACACCACCTTATCATATAGCGGCTGATAATGCTAAAGATTTAGGTGCGCGCTTTCAAGATGTTAATGGTGACGGCTTGGTTGATATGATTTACCATCGGTGGATAGATGGTAATAACACGCAAAAAGGGGCTTATTTAAATACTGGGAATGGTTGGCAATCAGCACCTCAATATACACCACCTTATCATATAGCGGCTGATAATGCTGGAGATGTAGGTGCACGCTTTCAAGATGTTAATGGTGACGGCTTGGTTGATATGATTTACCATCGATGGATAGATGGTAATAACACGCAAAAAGGGGCTTATTTAAATACTGGGAATGGTTGGCAATCAGCACCTCAATACACACCACCTTATCATATAGCGGACGATGACAGTAAAGATACGGGTGTACGCTTTCAAGATCTTAATGGTGATGGCTTGGTTGACATGATTTATCGTCGATGGATAGATGATGATAACACACAAAAAGGAGCTTATTTAAATACTGGGAATGGTTGGCAATCAGCACCTCAATACACACCACCTCATCATATAGCAGCTAATGATACTGGAGATGTGGGGATGCGCTTTCAAGATCTTAATGGTGATGGCTTGGTTGACATGATTTATCGTCGATGGATAGATGATGATAACACACAAAAAGGAGCTTATTTAAATACTGGGAATGGCTGGCAATCAGCACCTCAATACACACCACCTCATCATATAGCAGCCGATGATACTGGAGATGTGGGGGTGCGCTTTCAAGATCTTAATGGTGATGGCTTGGTTGACATGATTTATCGTCGATGGATAGATGATGATAGTACACAAAAAGGGGCTTATTTAAATACTGGGAATATAATTTTTAAACTAACTTCTATCACCAACGGCTTCAACATTAAAACCACCATCAACTACAAACCCCTAACCAACCCTTCAGTTTACACCAAAGGCACTAACAGCAATTACCCCAACATTGACACCCAAAATGCCCGCCAAGTTGTCTCTTCCGTGGTCACTGATAATGCCATAGGTGGACAAAGCACCACCACTTATAAATACGGCAACGCCAAGGTAAACATTAAAGGCAGAGGCAGTTTAGGCTTCGGCTGGATCGAGAAAAAAGACCTACAATCCAACAAACTCACTCGCACTCAATACAATCAAACTTATCCTCATATCGGTCAAATCGCTTTCAACAAGGAATACATTGAACAAAACGGCAGTCGTCAATTGTTAAACAGTCAAACCAATACTTATCAAGACAAAATAAGCCATAGTAACAAAATACACACTTCTTACCTAACTCAAAGCCAAGAAAAATCCTACGATTTCAACTCAGGCAACCTACTAACAACCATTACCACTCAACAATCCAATATTGACAATTACGGCAATATCGGCACTGTCAAAGTCACCACCACAGGCAAAAACGAAACTTTCATCAAAACCACCCAAAACACTTATAACAATAACACCACCAAGTGGCACCTAGGCAGACTAACCGCCGCCACAGTAACTCACCAAGCCCCCAATACCCCTAACATAATACGCACCTCTCACTTCACTTACAACAACAAAGGCCTGCTCAAATCAGAAATCATTGAACCTAACACTACCAAAGCACTAACAACCACCTATGAATACGACAGTTTTGGCAACAAAATTAAAGCTACCACTAGTGCTAACGGCATTACCAACAGAAGCACCACTACTGAATACAGCACCAACGGCAAATTCCCCATCAAAACCACCAACGCCCTAGGGCACTCAGAAACCAAAACCTTTGACAGTAAAACTGGCAATATTCTAACCCTCACAGGTCCCAACGGTTTAACCACCACTTGGCAATACGACGCCTTAGGCAGAAAAAAACTAGAAATCCGAACCAGCACTACCACTAGTACCCATTACCAATGGGCAGAAGACGACTCACCCAACAGCCTATACAAAGTTATCACCACAACCAGCGGATCCAGCCCCAAAACCACCTATTTTGACGCCTTCAACCGCAAAGTCAGAGAACAACACACCGGCTTTGACGGCCGTAAAATCAACAGCGACACTTACTACGATAATCTAGGCAGAGTAAATCGTGCCACCTTGCCCTACTTTACAGACGAACAAGGCTACTTTATCACCACCCAATATGACGCTATCGGCAGACTCGCCAGCATCACCAAACCCGCCGACTACGGCAAAACCGCCACCGATTCCACCACTTACAACGGCTTCACCACCATCAGCACCAACGCCCTAGGCCACCAAAAAACCACCACCAAAAACGCCATTGGCAAAATCATCCGCATAGACGAACCCGAAAGCGCTTGGCTCATCCACACACACGACGCCATCGGCAACCTCATTCAAACCAATGCTGGCGGTGTCACCACCAGCATGACCTACGACAACCGTGGCAACAAAATCTCAATGAACGATCCCGACATGGGCAGCTGGACTTACACCTACAACGCCCTAGGCGAACTCATCAGCCAAACCGATGCCAAAAAACAAACCAGCACCATGACCTACGACAAACTCGGCAGAATGACCCAAAGAGTCGAAGGCGAAGGCACCACCAATTGGATCTACGACACCCAAACCAAAGGCATCGGCAAACTTACCTCTGTTACCGCCCCCTTAGGCTACAAAAAAGAATACCATTACGACAACCTAGGCAGAGTCAGCAAAACCACCACGCGCGCCAACAACCAAAGTTTCAACATTCGCAACCAATACGACCAGTATTCTCGCCTCAGCATCCAAACCCGTCCACAAGGCTTCAAAGTAGAAAATGTCTACAACCAATACGGCTACCTAATCGCAAAGCGTGCCCCTAAATCACAGGTTAATGACTATGACTGGACACATTTAACGCAATTAACACAACAAAGTTTAACCAATGCAACAGAAGCATCAACCAGAGCCAATGAATCCGAGGAAAGAGCTAACCTTTACCTCTCTCGTGCCAATACCTATAGACAATATGCAAATTCTGCCAACAATACATCAGCACAATTTACAAAAAAAGCACAAGCGCTTAGAAACAATGCTGATTTACTTGAAGAAGTAGCCAGCCAATTACAAAAAAAGGCAAAGTCATACACCGATTCAAGCAAGGCTTATCTTATTGCAGTGAGACGCTTCCAACATTTATCCAATGTTAATGTAACAAACAACAAAGCCAGAAGTTATATTGATAGTAATACTAATAGCAAGATAGGGGATCGTAGTTTTTCTGACACGAACGGTAATATTAATGCCAAATCCAACACCAACGGTTACGCATGGTGCAACAATCAAGCCGCCTGTGTTTATTGGGCAAATTCGTCAAGGCAAAATGCTGCCCATTATGCAAATCAGGCAGAACAAACGCTAGAATTAGCACAAAAATATATCAATTCCTCAGACACAGAAAGACAAACCTTTGCCAATCAAGAAGCAGGTAATTACGACCAAAGAGCCCGTAGCAACGCTAACAATGCAGTGCATTACACTAACAAATCGCATGAATATTTAGAACAAGCCCAAAAGTTTATCAATCAAGCAAAATACTGGCGCAAATCAGTAGTCAATAAAAACCACTACCAAGCCATGCTCGCCGACACCAACAACATCTACTTCTGGCGCGCCAAAAGCAGAGACGCCGCAGGCCGCCTCACCGGCCACATCATCGGCAACGGCTTATCCACTGAACAAGAATACAACCCAGCCACAGGTCACTTATTCACCATCAAATCAGGCTTTAACCCCACCAGGGAAATCCGCAGTCTTGAATACGAATACGACCTAATGAACAATGTCACCCAACGCCAAAACCACCAAAGCGGACTCACAGAAGACTTTCAATACGACCAACTAGACAGACTAACCCAATCCAACACCACAGGTACCATAGAAGGCGTCACCCATAACAACAGCACCAACTTCCAATACGACATCAACGGCAACATCACCCACAAATCCGACATCGGCAATTATCGCTATAACGCCCAAAAACCCCACGCCATTGCCTCAATTAACAACAATCCATCCTCAACCTCTTCCCCATCAACCGATGACTATAACGCCAACACCACAACCACAGGCATGTTCACCATTAACAGCAGTGTCACCGGCAACATCGAAACAGCAAATGACAAAGATTGGTTTAAAATAATCCTAACAGCAGGCCAGCAAGTAACCTTTGACCTAGGAGGCAAACCAACCCAATCTGGCACCTTGTCAGACCCTTACCTCAGAGGTATCTATGACAACACCGGCACCCTCATCTCAAACACAACCAGCGACGATGGCGGCATTGGAAGCAACTCAAAAGTCACCTTCACTGCCAACACAAGCAACACTTACTACATCTCAGCAGGCGCTTACAGCAACAACACAGGCACCTACACCCTAACAGCAACAGTAACCGGTAGCAACGCCAACATCACCCTAAACCCATCAGACAATTACCTCTACGACGCCAACGGCAACATGACCCAAAACAACAACAAACTCATCCAATGGACCTCCTTCAACAAGCCCAAACGCTTCACCAATAGCAACAGCAACGACACCACCACCTTCGCCTACGCCCCCAACAGAAACCGATACCAAAAAACCCAAACCAAAGCCAACAGCAACACCACCATTACCACCACCTACATCGGCAAACTCTACGAACAAATCAAACAAAACACCAGCACCGAACACAAACACTTCATCTACGCCGACGGCCAACTCATCGCCATCAACATTAAAACCAACACCACAGCAAACACACCCTCCATCCCCGACAAAACCCGCTACCTCCACTACGACAACCTCGGCTCCATCGACACCATCACCGACGGCCAAGGCAACATCGTCGAACGCATGGCATACACCGCCTTCGGACAAAGACGCCAAGGCGATTGGCGTGCCAACGACCCACTACTCCCCATCATCCCAACCCTAACCAACAGAGGCTTCACTGGACACGAGCACATTGATGAAATGGGCTTTATTCATATGAATGGACGGGTGTACGATCCACAGATAGGACGCTTCCTTAGTGCCGATCCAACCATTCAACATCCTTATAACACGCAAGACTACAATAGATATTCTTATGTCACCAATAATCCACTTAAGTATGTGGATATGAATGGGTTTGGCTGGCTGAGCAAGACTTGGGGGAATGTAGTCAAATTTTCTAAAAAATACGGTAGGCAGATGATGGCAGTAGTTGCCGCTTACTATACCGCAGGTGCAGTTAATGCCTGGATGATTGGTTCACAATGTGTTGCAGTAGGCTCTACTGTTGCTATTAACGCTTCAATTGTTGCAGGTGCAGCAGGCGGCGCTACCTTTGGGGCAAGTAACACTCTACTTCATGGTGGCAGTATTTCTGATGCTATCAAATCTGCCGCAACTGGCGCTGTTGCTGGCGCAATTAGCGGAGGTATTGCGGGAGGTTATGGCGATACTTGGAACATACAAAGAATTGGATCGAGTGCTTTTGGTGGTGGTATCTCAGCTGAGTTACAAGGAGGTAGTTTTAAAGATGGGTTTAAGGCTGGAATAATAAGTGCTTCACTTAGGCATCTTTATAATAAAACCGTGAGTTTTGATATTGATGGTAGAGCTGGGATCGGAGCCGCTGCGCCGATTAAAGGTAGAATCGGTAATCCAATTAAAGGCATGATTAATGTTGGAGGTCAAATAGATCCGGAAAATACACTTTATGAAGGAGAATTAGTCAGCAAAATTCTAAATGTTGCCCCATTGGGTATTAATGCAGTCGCTGGACTACATGATATGTTTCAAGTTTCTCTAGAACGCTGGGATGGCATTTGGGCTAGAACGGTTTTTAATTTTCCAGGAATGATACCAGCAGCTGCTATCACCTATGGTGGCATGATTGACAGTTATGGAATTAGTAGCCAGTTAGTGGCTAGATAACTGTTAACCATGCCATTATATAATTCAAAGATAACAATAAGCAAGTTGTTTTTATAATTGATCAGGATTATTGGACTTGTCTTGAAATATTAAAAAACAAAAGGAGTGTCCTTTTAAATAAGAGAATAAAGAAAATACCATTCTTTTATTGCAAACAAAATAAAGGATGAGTGGCAATTTTATAGAATGTTTTATGGGTTCAAGCAGCAGAAGGGCACATGGATAAAGGCCGAGATTGTTCAGATATTGTAAGGCGAACAGATATTGCCACTGCAACAGGTGGGGTTGTAGCAGAGTTAGGTGGGGGTAAATTTGCCAATGGGGCGCTTAGTGCGGCTTTTGTGTATTTGTTTCGTGAGTCGATGCATACTACCAGACAAGCATTAAAAATTCAGTTTAGAGGTGGAACAAAAACAGAAAGAGTTGGCGTGCTGTCAGACTTAAACGATATTTTTGGAACAAAAAGAAGGGCTAAAATGTTATCTAATACTCAATCACCCCTTGTTATAGATTTATCTGTTAAAAATAGAGCATACATACAAAATGTTCCGAGTGACACTATTTATATTGACCTAAATTTTCACCCAAAAATATCTACAGATTCAGGTGGTATTCCTGCCACTACAAGAAGAATATTGTCTCATGAATTAGGACACTCTGTTTTTGGAGCGTTAGATGATGGAATAAATCGAATGAATAACATTAATTTAAATGAGAACCCTATTATGAATGAACTGGGTATGCCATTGCGCTTGGAGTATTAAAAAATGAAAAAAAATACTATAATGACAATATTAATTTTGTTTTCTTTATTTTCTTCTATAGTACGAGGTAAGGCAAATGACACGAATCAATTTTTTACTTATAAAAAAACTCAGAATATTGGCGTACGCTCTATTCCAATTTTTACAGAAACATTTATCCCTCATACAACTATAATAGTTGATAAACTAAAGCAACGGCAACTTAGTAATTTACAATCAGAAAATTTACTAAAAATAATAAATAAAAATGCAAAAGGAAAAGGAAGTAGTGGATTTGATTTTCGCAGCGTAAGGGTAAAAATTGCTCTTGCAGATGGGGAAACAATTTACTTAGATAAATACGGTCAGATTCTTTATAATGGATACTTAGAAAATAGTATAGGCTTAAAAGCTCTTTCGGAAATTGATAATTTACTAGAGAATATAATGGGGGCAGACTACTTTTAAAGGAAATAGTAAAATAATTGGCAGACTTAAAAAAGTGCCGGCGCCTTTTTTTTCTTTAAAAAAACTCAGAAAATTAGTGTAGTAAATTTGCATTCATAAACGCACCACTTGGTTTAACCACAAAGAATGTATTTTGGCTTGGCTCTAGGTCAAGCCAAAAGCCAAAAATACATTCAATCTTTGAATTTAGGCTCAAAGATTAGCCAGTGTTTTATAATCATTGGTTTTTGCTTAGAAAACAGGTGGGATTATGCACAAACAATTAACCTTTGAAAAATAAGGGGACGCTACCCTTTTTAAGGAAATAGTAAAATAATTGGCAGACCTAAAACAGTAGTGGATTTTTGTTTGAGTGGTTAGGAGGTTCTGTAGGAAAGTTTGAAAAGCTTATGGTGCGTAACCGCGAACTCTTAGGGTTGTTGGTATGGTAGCCGCATTTGCAGTCGTTGCACTCTCTGTCAGATTAACACACCTCAAAGGCGATAGAAAGTGATGTAATTAAAGCAGGGATAACTGCGGGATTAGCCTCACTTGCTTCAGTTTATGCCTCAGAATATGTCGCAGGAATAAGTGGTGGCGCTGGACAAGTAATGGTCGGAGGTCTTTCTGGAGGGGCAATCAGTCTAATATCAGGTGGAAACTTTCAAGACGGGTTTATTGGCGGACTTGTAGGTACAATGGCAGGTGGATACATGGGTCAAAGTAGTGTTGGATGGGCAGGGCGCATAGCCATTGCCGCTGCAGCAGGTGGGGTTGTAGAAGATTAGGCGGGGTAAATTTGCCAATGGGGCGCTTAGTACGGCTTTTGTGCATTTGTTTCGTAAGTCAACGAGACCTGCGCAGGGGTTGAAGGTTTCTAATGGTGGGAAAAAATTGTATAGAATTGGCATACATAGCAATGTTAAATCAAATGCAGATTTTACAGATGGACATGTTTGGTTATCATCAGAAAAAAGTGGCACTAATGGAATGGGAACCTATGGTTTATGGAATAATAATTCTGGTGTTTTCGGGGTATTATCAAGCGGATTAGGAAATGGTGTTATATTGAATAAAGAAGGGGCATATCGACCTCAAGCAAGTAAATTTTTTCTAATTGACCGAGTTCAATATAACACATTTCAGAATTATATTAATACGCCTGATACATGGTATATAACTAATACATGTGCCGAATGGGCAAGAGATGCCATTTATGCAACAACAGGTAACTATTTAGATGTAGATGATAATTTTGGTATAGAAACTCCTAGAGAGCTTTCTAGAACATTGGGGAAATAATATGTTTAAAATTACACTTTTGCTTATAGTATTACTTGCTAGTTGTTCAAACAATAACACTCAAAGAGTAGAAAAAGATTTTTTACTTGAGTTAATGAGTTCCAATCCAAACAACAATTCATGTCATTGGTCTTGCAATACAGTAGTACTTCCTCAGGAAAAAAAGAACGATGCTTATGTGAATTTATATTACCATTGCATCCCCGTCCCTCTGGATGGAAAACCAAGGGGGAGCGTGCTCATTGAAAAATATGATTTAGAAATTTTAAGAAAGGAATACGAAAGCATTGATCCTGTAGTTATACACAAAGGTATTGAGATAAACCTCCCTCAAGAATCCTTACCTGAAGGTCAATGGGGACCGATTAAGAGCTATATAGACGACAACTTCTTTAACAATAAGTTCTACGCTGTTTAATACCATGTTGTTTTGTCAGTTTGTTTAAGCGATTAATAATCTTGATTACCAGTTTGGCATTTGAAATAAGGGGACGCCACCCTCTTTATGATAAAATACTCAAATGTCAAGACATGACAAGTCCAAAGGCATATTTGCCAACATTCCACACTAGGTACTGTAAATTCAACATAAACATTTTTTTGCTTGCAAAAATATGCACAGTAAAAAACAAAAAGATCTTGAATTTACATCAAATAAGTATAAAACTCAAAACCCCTCTATTTAAAAATTCAACAAGGTAGAATTTTGCTCTATGCAAACCCAAATTAATATACACCGCAACATTCAAAGGCCTCATATGTCAAGCACCTACCTTGGGGCATCCTAACAAAGACCCCTGCATTAAACTAAAAAACCCAACAAAAAATCACAAATCAACCCTCAAAACCTTATGCAAACATTAGCATTTATGATAAAATACTATAATTATCAGACACTTACAAAAAAATGCGAGTTAAAACCACTCAAGAACAAACCTTTGCTGATAGTTTTATCAACATACCAAACTCCCAACTAGACATCATTAACAAAGTTATCGATTGGGAAGTTATAGCCAAAGATCTGTCTCATATTAAAGTTGACTATTCTGCTGTTAGTCTGTTTAAAGCGCTATTAATAGGCACATGGCACAATCTCTCTGATGAGAAGTTGGCTGATAGTCTTAGTAGAGATTTAGTCTTTATTAACTTTTGCAACTTTAGCCTAAGTGGCAACAAACCTGATGCTACAACCATTGGCAGATTTAGAACCAAACTAATCAAACAAAATCTATTTGATAGACTTTTGAGTAGCATCAATCTTATGCTTGAGAACAATCAACTCAAACTCTCTAATGGCAAACATGTTGCCATGGATGCAACCTTAATTCAAAGTGCTAGACGCACTAAGAAGATTATTACAACACACAAAACTGGTGAGGTTTATGAGATTGATAGTAACCCAATTCAATATTCAGATGATAAAGATGCAAGATGGACATTTAAGGCGGGAAAATACACTTATGGATATTCATCAGTAGTAACAACTGATGCCAATGGATTAATTAACAAAGCCACTACGCACCCTGCTAATGATAGTGAAATGACTCATTTTGAAGAAAATGTTAAACAGGCAGGCAATCAAAAAGGCGTAAGAGTTTTATACGACAAAGGAGCAGCCTCTCAAGCTAATAGTGAAGCACTTAAAGCACAAAAGTTAAGAGATGGTATTATGCGCAAAAAACCCAAAGGCAAGCAAATGAGTCATTGGCATAAATTACGCAATAAAGCAATCAGCAAAAGAAGGTTTGTGGTTGAACGCACCTTTGGTACGCTCAAACGCACTTATGGTTTGGCAAGAAGTCGTTATATTGGTTTAGAGAAAGTTGCCAGCGAAGTTAATCTTAAAGCTATTGCTTATAATCTAGTTAGAGCGGCGAATGTTTATATTAACAAGGGATTAAATACAGCCTAGGGATTATTGTGTCTTTTTTGTGGAAACAGTACAAAAAAGAGTAGAAAATGAGCGATTTATAGTTGATATTGATGATTTTTTTAATGAAAGTTGGATTTTATATGTTTTTTGACTTTGAAAAGTCAAAAATTGAGGGTTTTGGGTTTTGATGGTTGGTTTTGGGATGCTATGCAGGGGTCTTAACACCCTAATCAACGACGATGGTGGTATTGGGCGCAACTCAAAAATTACCTTCACTGCCAATACAAGTAACATTTACTATATCTTAGCAGGTGCTTATGGCGACAAAATAATCTAACAGCAACAATAACAGACAACAACGCCAACATCACACCCAACCCATCAGACAATTACCTCTACGACGCTAACGGCAACATTGTAATCCCCCGTTTTCCGTACAACTCTAAAGTAGAAGCTTGACTGTTTGCAGTCATTTTGTTACGCCACTTTTGCTCTTGGCGGTATTCCACCCAGTGCAAAATGTGAAAAAAAGTTTATCTGAACGAGTATCAATCTATTGGTGAGTTGATCGTTGATGTGGATGATTATATTGAGTTTTACAATCATCGAAGATTTTATGAAACATTGGGGTATAGAAAACCAATGGATGCGTATCGGGAGAGTAGCATTAAATCAAGAAAAGGCGAAGGCTTTTTAAAATGGACTACATAAGAAATTTTAAAAAGTTGTCAGGGTTTTTGGGTGATGTATAAAACACCAAAACCAGCGGTTACACCAGTTTGACTAGGCTATCTACTACCATATTTCCCAACGGCTGTATCTTGGGAAAATATTGTCCACAGTAAAGCCAAGATGGTAATAAATAAACTCAATTCTATCGAGAAAATTTTGGATTTAAAGCATCTTATTGGATATTTTTAGCAATGACTGGCATAGATTCTCGTCAATTAGAGGTGGCGTGTTTGTCAAACTCACTATTTTTTTATTTCATCTAAAATGCCACCTTTCAGATGAAAGAGTAACTACATACCAGCAAAGTATTCTCTTAAAATATGATACTTATTTATTTTCATCACCTTATATCTTGGAGAAATATTAAACACAATAATCTGTTTTCTTGGAAAATCTTATTGTGCCTAGGGTTTAAACTGTCCAAGGCGAACTAGGCGAACCCCAGATTTTTCAAAGGAGCGTTTCTTCTCTCTCTCGCTGCCACTGAGAAAACGCACTTGAAGTGATTTGTGTTTGCGGAGATAACTAGGCGAAGACGACCAAAAAAAAGCAGAGGGCGTATTAGGGAACAACCTTTTATTGATACTTGGGCTGTGACAATTGCGCTTAACAAGGCTTGCTAATTCTTTGATATTTGGTAAGCGCCAATCATTATATCCTGCAAATTTACTTTCCTTTGCTGATCTTAATGCTTTCCTCCAAGTTACTTTAGAGGCGCCTCCTTTTGAGCATTGAATGTCTTCTAATCCCTCAGCACATCTTTTCCACATTAATTTGGTTTGTTTGTCAACGACAGTTCCATCATAATTATTATCATAACGACTGTTTCCCCAATTATCGACAATATTAGGGTTGCAAATTTGGGCGTTTGCCAAACCTGATAAAAATACTAAAGTAAAAAAAAATGATGTTTTCATGGTTATATTCCTATGGTTAAAAAATTGCCAAGTTAGATGGATTCTATTGCTGATATCTCGATCCAATTTAAAGTCGTTAGAAAAATTACTTAACTCCTTGTTATTTAAGGTGGTTACATATAATTCGATTGTTTTTTCTCTGTATTTTCAAATAAATACTTAAGAAATATTTGGATAACATTATCGTTAAACACAAAGGCTTTTAGAATTTTTTGCATGGCAAGAACATTCATAACTATTCCCCGAAACGCACTAAGCGTATCTTGCCACCTTTGTTGGCATCTCTACGCATACCATGACCGTCAGAGAAAGATATTCCCCATGGGTTACTTGTGAATTTACCAAGGCTAGGTGATTGACCAACATCAGGTGAGGACGACCAGAAAAAACTAGCAGGTGTACGGGGGAAATAAGTCTGATCTATACTAGGGGAACTAGAATAATCAACGATACTCCTAAGCTCTTCAATCGTTGGCAATCGCCAATCCTTTTTGCCACATAAACCTATCTTATTTATCTTGTTTACAAATGACTGGGTGCTCTTTTTACAAACGCCTTTTACCTCTAAAAGACCAGGCAGTCCGAACATGTCCAGAACTTTTTTAGCGCTGCTTTCATGACAAAACATAGTATTCGCCTTGCCACCATAATTTTCTTCATCTGTATTATGCCAATAGTAGAGATCCCACTCATTATGTAAATCAAAAACTTTGGGGATTTTTCTTTCCCATACAAGTCCAGTTACCTCATCTTTAACACAAGACCAATTTGTTGCAGTAGCTGCGAGTGGTGCACCTGTATTGCTGATTTTGGTGAAACTAAATCCCGCATGCCCATCACTGTCATTATTATGCGTTGCATCACGCCCTTGATGACAATCTTGCTTGCTTTTTATGTTGCTAGTGCAGTCAATATCATTACCTTTTTTGCCACGATTTTTCTTCGTAAGATCTGGCTCATATCCTCCAAAAGTAATACCTGTGTCGTTAAGCACGCCAAGTCCAGCTCGAGGTGTGACTTTTACTTGCTTACTCACATGACCCTCTACACCTTGAGAATCAACAGGGGTTACAACAACATAGTATTGTACATTATTAGACAAACCTTTAATCGTATAATCATAATTGTTACCATTCTTACACTTGGGAGAATTGGAGCATTTTTGTACTTTGGCATTTGGAATGAATGTGCCATCCTTTAAAGTTGAGTAGTTAACAATATGACCATCTAAAGATTTAAAACTTTGTTGTGCATAATATATATTGTAAGATTTCGCAGGAGAAAATGTATTCCAAGATACTTTGATTTGCCCATTACCTGCCACTGCCTTCGGTTTAAAAGGGCCTAACACCTGAACTTCGGATAGAGATAGGAAATTCTTATTAAGTAACTGTATTTTAACATAGCGACCTATCTTGCCTTTTTCACCTAATTTAATAGTCTTTTTGGGATGAGGCACAGTATGAAAGTCTTGTTGATAAGTGTGCTCATTAAAGTTTCTTTTAGAAGAGATGCTGACTCTATAGTTATTTATTCTCTCCATACAACATGCAGTACGGTTAAATATATTGATTTGGTTGATAACTTGCTGACTGCCCAAATCAACCATCCACCAAGCGCCTTTTTCTTTTTTAGTGTGGGTAATACCATTGGTTTTCCAAGATCCTGCGGTGTTGCCATTAACTGCATTTTTAGCAAAGTAGGCAAAAGGATACCCGTTGCTGGATTGAGTAGCATATTCGCCATAGGCTAAATTACTATAGGTTAAATTACTGTTAGCATGAACTGTGGTAGTAATGAGGGATGCTGTTAGTAGTAAAATACGACTAAGATTTTTGTTGATAACTATTAAGTTCATTGCGTTTTCCTTTTTAATTGGATTTATTTGATTAATTTAGATTTAACACAGTAAAATGATAACGCATCATTAAACTCTTGTCAAGTGCTTTTAGACTCAACAAGTTGCAAAGTTTTTTGTATTGGGTTATGATGAATTTATCACTCAGATTGAAGCACAACTTAAATGCAGAATTAAGCCAAAAACCAAGGGGAAAACCAAAGAAGTTTAAGTAACAAGGTAGAGTCGAATAACATTCACCCTTTTTTGATTTATGAAAAATAAAAACAGAAGCCGAAAAAGCACTTATTTAAAATTAATAAAAAGAGACATAAGTAAATGAAAATGTTCTTGATAGGGCGATAAAGAGCCACTCTAGATATTTTAAAGGCTTTAAATGAATAATATTTGAAACGGTTTGGTACAATCATAGATGTTATAAGTAGCCTATATAGAGACCTTTGCATAAATATGGATGATTAGCAAAATTCAATTTTTGCCCACTTGGTAATTTTCTTAAACCTTGTCCTAGTAGGGCTAAGGCTGGGTTTAAAAAAATTACCAAGTGGGTGAAAAGTGGATTCTTGATGATTATTTATATTTATGCAAAGGTCTCTTAATAATAATCCGTGCGAATTTTCGGCTTATATATACGATAATTTGAGAAACGATACCGTATTGCCAGCAGAAGCAATATGCGTATGCAGATTTTTGATGATGAGGATGATTATTACTTTCATTCCCAAGTTCCGCTTGAGAATGTGTATCAAAACCCCTTCATTTAAAAACTCAACAAGGTAGAATGCCACCTCATGCAAACCCAAATCAACATATGCCACAACACCCAAAAGATTCATACCTCAGGCGCCTACCTCAAAGACACTCGTGACAACACTAACGCCCTAATCTCAAATACAATCAACACCAATAGTGGCATTAGGCACAACTTAAAAGCCACCCCCACTACCAGCACAAGCGACACTCCCTATATCTCAACAGGCACTTGCAGTAACAACTACACCCTAATAGCAACAGTAACCAGTAGTAACGCCAATATCACGCCAAATCCATCAGGCAATTGCCTCTACGACGCCAACGGCAACACGACCCAAAACAACAAACTCATCCAATGGATTTCCTTCGACAAACCTAAGTGCTTCACTAAAGCCAGTAGCAACAATGCTACCACCTTTGCCTGCACCCCTAATAGAAGCCGATACCAAAAAAACCCAAACCCAAACTCAAACCAAAGCCAACAGCAACGCCACCGTTACCACTACCTACATCAATTTTGGCATCAAAACCCCCGGAGAGTTTTTCAGGACTTTGGGGTATTAATATAATGCATAAAACTATATTTCTGTTTGCAGCGTTACTTATTAATGGGTGTGGAAACAATGTTGAAATTCAAAGAGTAAATAAAGGATCGTTGCTTGAATTAATACACCTTAATCCAAAGAATAATCTATGTTATTGGCATTACGATATATTAAGATCTGAGAGAAGAATTGATGGCTACATTAATTTAGATTATACATGCTCTCCTTCTGCTAACTATCAAGGAAGTACGCTATTTTACAAATATAGACTAGAAATCTTAAAAGAAGAATATGAGGGCATAAATGCCACAGTTATGTATAAAGGAAAAAAGATGTCCATCCCTAAGATTCAACACCCTTTTCCATTCATAGATATCTGAACGCCTAACTTTTAGTCGTTTTAGCGTGTATCTCGCTGGTGTACTAACTGCCTTGGTATTAAATTACATTACCCCAAAACCCCTGACAACTTTTTAAAATTTGTCTTTTATTCAACATCCATGCCCAATGCAGAGGATTGTAGGGAATTGCTGGATATTGCTAGAAAATTGCCAAGTAGGTGAAAAAAAATGGATTCTTGATGATTATTTGTATTTATGCAAGGGTCTCATATATAATAAGGCGATGAAAATTGAACACCCATTAACAGGCGCAATGGTCGCCCTAATTACTCCGATGTTTGCAGATGGCTCAATAGATTTTGACGCCTTGGCAGACTTGATTGAATTTCATATTGAGAATGGCACTAAGGCTATTGTTTCTATGGGAACTACTGGCGAGAGTGCAACATTAAATCAGATTGAGCATATCAAAGTAATGCAAAAAACCATCGATATTGCCAAAGGGCGTATTGCTATTATTGCAGGCACAGGTGCCAATTCTACTGCCGAGGCGATTGAACTGACTCAGGCTGCTAAAGATATGGGGGCAGATGCGTGTTTATTGGTTACACCTTATTACAATAAGCCGACACAAGAGGGGTTGTACCAACATTACAAAGCCATTGCCGAGGCGGTTGATATTGACCAAATTTTGTATAATGTGCCAGGTAGAACGGCAGTGGATTTGTCTGTAGAAACTACCGTGCGTTTGTCTGAAGTTGATAATATTATTGGCATCAAAGATGCTACGGGGGATTTGAAAATTGCACAGGCATTAATAGACCATTGCCCAGCAGATTTTTTATTGTATAGTGGCGATGATGCAACCGCAGTTGAATTTATCTTAATGGGTGGCCATGGCGGTATTTCAGTAACGAGTAATATAGCGCCAAAAGAGCTGTCAAATGCCTATCAAGCGGCTTTTGAGGGTGATGAAAAAATGGCTCAAGAGATTGATGCAAATTTACACAATTTACATCAGCATTTATTTATTGAGTCAAATCCAATTCCAGTGAAATGGGCTATGTATAAAATGGGAAAATGTGGAAGTGGCATTCGCTTACCTTTAACAAAATTATCACCGAACGCTCGAGATATATTAGAGCAAGATTTAGTCAATTTAGGGATTTCAATATGATAAAAATATTCGCAATTACCTTACTTACCTTTTCTGTAATGGGTTGTTTTTCATTGGACCAAGACGAAAATAATAAACCAGTAAACCTTGGCGAAAGAGACATTCAATATTATGCAAATAAAACAGTAACTTCTTTAGAGGTGCCACCAGATTTAACGCAACCAAATTCTCAAGATGCCCTTAAATTGAATGAGTATGTATCGAATATTGCAGAAAATACAATTAGTTTTTCTAAGAATGATGCTGTTGCAGGCAGTGCGTCAAAAGCTTTGGATGCATCTATTGATGTTCAAGTTAAAAAAATGGGTCAAATTCGTTGGTTAGTGGTTGATAAAAAGTTAGGTGTGGTGTGGGATTTGGCACAATCTTTCTTTGAGTCGCATGGTTTTGAGATTAAAAAAACCAATAAAAAAATTGGCATAATGGAAACAGATTTTTTAGAAAATCGTCCTGAAATTCCAGATCAATCTATTGGTTTTCTTAGATCAATGTTGAAAAAGGCAGTTTCTGCAAGATATGCATTGCCAACTATTGACAAATACAGAATAAGAATTGAACCTACAGATGACGACAAGAAAACCGAAGTGTATCTAACACTAAGTTCTATGGAAGAAGTGATTACCGATTCAGGCAGTGAAAATGAAAATACTATTTGGCAGGTTCGTTCCAAAGATGAGACACTAGAAACTGAAATGCTGTATCGTTTTATGCTTTATCTTGGCAGCGATCAAGCACAAGCAAGAAATCAAATTGTTGCCACCCAAAAGAAAAGAAAATCAAATGTAGAGTTAGTTGAAGGGGTTGGTGGCTATGCAAAACTTAAATTTTCTTTAGATAAATACAACACTTGGGAGAGTGTTGGTTGGGCGCTTGATCAATTGGGTATTGATGTTGAAGATAAAGATATGAGAGAAGGCAGTTTTTATATCAATATTGCCAAGGAAAAAGACAAAGGCATTTTTTCAGATCTTTTTGGTGATGATGCGATTAAGGAATCATACCAAATTGTTGTGAGACAGATTAGCAGCGAGACAACAGAGGTGTATTTTAACGATTTGTCTGAACAAGATAATGAGGAGACAGTTGACTTTAGTCACGAGTTATTGGGCAATATAGCCGACCAATTTTAGTAAGGGCAGTCATATTTTCTTTTAATTAGAGACCTTTGCATAAATATGAATAATCATCAAGAATCCACTTTTCATCCACTTGGTAATTTTTTAAGCCCAGCCTTATTCCTACTAGGACAAGGTTTAAGAAAATTACCAAGTGGGCAAAAATTGAATTTTGCTAATCACCCATATTTATGCAAAGGTCTCAATTAGTAGGTTTATAAAATCTAACTACAGTAACCATTATGCAAAAATCTTTTATTCAGCAAATTATTCAGCAAGACATTTCACTGGATGATTTAACAGATGAAGATTTGGCACAATTTTGTCAAACTGCCAATCTTGCTTATCGAGCAGGCGAGCCTATTGTTAGCGACAAGGATTATGATTTTATTTATCTTGCTGCACTCAAGGAAAGACTACCACATCATTCATTATTTCAATCTGTAGAACCAGAAGGGCAAGGTTTTTCTGAAGAAAAGGTGTTGCTACCAGAAATTATGTTGTCTATCGATAAGGCGTATTCGTGGCAAGAAATAAGCAAATGGTTGGAACGCATTCAAAAATCTGCCTCCATTATAGACCTTGCTAATAACAAAATTCAAATCAAAGCCACGCCTAAGTTAGATGGCTTTGCAGGTTATGATGATGGTAAAAAACTATACACTAGAGGGGATGGCAAAAAAGGCAGTGATATTAGTCGTGTGTTTGAGCGTGGATTGCAAATTTATAATGATTCTGAGCGTGGGCAAGGTGCAGGTGAAATTGTGGTTAAGAAAAGTTATTTTGAATCTCATTTGTCTGATGACTTTGAATATCCGCGCAATTTTCAAGCAAGCCTTATCAAAGAAAAAGAACTTGATATTAAAGCACAACAAGCGATTGATGCTAAAGCTGCTTTGTTTGTGCCTTTTGCCCAGTTGCCAACCAAGTTAGTTGATATGAGTGAATTAGAGGGGCAATTTACACAAATTGTTGATTACATATTGGAAAGTGTTGATTTTGATGTAGATGGCGTGGTGTTTGCAGTAACCGACGATGCGTTGAAAAATTGTATGGGTGCCAATCGAAAGTTTCATCGTTGGCAAATTGCTTTTAAAGAAAATAGAGACAAGGCACAAGTCAAGGTTCTGTCAGTTACCCCTCAAGTTGGACGCACAGGCAAAATCACTCCTGTGGCAGAATTAGAGCCAACTTTGCTTAGTGGTGCAACCATTCATCGTGCAACAGGACATCATTACGGCTTAGTTAAAGAGCAAGGATTGGGCAGTGGCTCAATCATCGAGTTAACCCGTTCTGGTTTGGTTATCCCTAAAATCAATCAAGTTTTAAAATCAGCACCGACCGATATTCCAGCAGTTTGCCCAAGTTGTAGCGAACCGTTGCAATGGGAATCTGATTTTTTAATGTGTATTAATCACCAAGAATGCCCCGCACAAGTTATTGGGAAAATGGCGTATTTTTTTAAGATACTCGCCAATAATGATGGTTTTGGCATTGCTACTATTGAAAAATTATACGAACAAGGTATTCGTAAAATTTCAGAAATTTATGCCTTGAATGCAGAGCGTTTAATGGCAATGGGTTTTGGCGAAAAAACCAGTAGCAATCTAATTGGGCAATTAGAAAGGTCAAGCGCCGAGCAGATTGAAGATTGGCGCTTTTTAGCAGCATTCGGCGTTGTTAGATTGAGCATAGGAAATTGTGAAAACTTACTCAAAGCCTATCCACTCAGTGATATTTTTGCACTTAATATTGAGAAAATAGCGGAAATTGAAGGTTTTGCCGAACTCACTGCACATGCTATTGTTACAGGACTTAAAAGCATTAAAGATGAATTTGAATTATTAAGCCAACGCAATTTTAATTTAGAATTAACGCATTTGCAAAAAGATTTGGTGGCATTTGCACATGAACTTAACGGTAAAAAAGTGGTCTTTACTGGCAAGATGAATACCCCAAGAGAGGCGATGAAAAAACACGCTAAATCTATTGGCATTCAAGTGGCAACCAGTGTAAGCGCAAAAACAGATTATTTGATAATAGGTGAAAAAGTAGGGGATAAAAAAATTGAAAATGCAAAAAAATTCGGCGTAGAAATATTGACTGAAGAAAAGTATTTGGCAATCGTTCAATAATAAACGCTTGACAAAAAAATTATTTAATCTATAATTTCGCCTTAGTTACTTTCCAATGGTGGAATTTAATACAAAACATTGACGTTTATTCGAACTTTTTAATTAAGGGGTTTGGGTAAGCGTTTTTTTTTGCCAGTTTCAAGGTGGAACTGAAAAAAAGGTATAGAAGCCAACAACTGTGTTTGCATATTTTGCAAGTGTGGCTGTTGGCTTTTTTTGTTTTTGAAAATAGGAGAATTATATGAAAATGATAACAGCAATCATCAAGCCTTTTAAGCTTGATGAAGTAAGAGAGGCTCTATCTGAAATTGGTGTTTCAGGTATTACGGCGACAGAAGTTAAAGGCTTCGGTCGTCAAAAAGGCCATACAGAACTTTATCGTGGTGCAGAATATACAGTGGATTTTTTACCAAAAGTTAAACTGGAAATTGCGATTAGTTCAGACCAAATTGACAGTGTGATTAAGGTCATTAGCACATCGGCGAAGTCTGATGGCGAAGGAAAGATTGGTGATGGTAAAATTTTTGTTAGCAATTTAGAGCAAGTTGTCCGCATTAGAACGGGCGAAACTGGCGCAGTTGCACTTTAAGGGGAAATAATTATGGAAAATACAATATTAGAAATGCAATTTGCCATCGATACTTTTTATTTTTTAGTAATGGGTGCGCTGGTAATGTGGATGGCAGCAGGCTTCTCAATGTTAGAAGCAGGCCTTGTTAGAAGTAAAAATACCACAGAAATTTTAACTAAAAATATCGGATTGTTTGCCATTGCTTGTACCACTTATATGATATATGGTTATGACTTAATGTATGGTGGCGGTGTATTATTAGATGGCATTAATGGACAAGGTGATACATATTCAAATGCAGCAGATTTTTTCTTCCAAGTAGTATTCGTTGCAACAGCAATGTCAATTGTCTCTGGTGCGGTAGCTGAAAGAATGAAATTATTTTCATTTTTTGCTTTTGCCTTGGTATTTACTGCCATTATTTACCCATTAGAAGGCGCATGGACTTGGGGTGGCGAGGCAGTATTTGGACTCTTTAAATTGTCTGACTATGGTTTTTCTGATTTTGCAGGCTCAGGTATTGTGCATATGGCAGGTGCAGCAGCAGCACTCGCAGGCGTTATTCTCTTAGGCGCCCGTAGAGGAAAATATAACAAAGACGGTTCGTCGAACGCTATCATGGGTGCAAATATGCCCTTAGCAACACTAGGTACATTTATTTTATGGATGGGTTGGTTTGGCTTTAACGGTGGTTCTGTTTTGGCAATGGCAAGTAAAGAAAGTGCCAATGCAGTAGCAATGGTGTTTTTGAACACCAATGCAGCAGCAGCAGGTGGTGTGATTGCAGCATTGTTGTTAGTCAAAATATTATGGGGCAAAGCCGATCTTACTATGGCGCTGAATGGTGCATTAGCAGGTTTGGTTGCTATTACCGCAGGTCCTGATATGCCGAGTGCATTAGAAGCAACTTTGATTGGTGCAGTAGGGGGTATTTTGGTGGTATTTTCAATCTCAGTTCTAGACAGAGTGTTTAAGATTGACGATCCAGTTGGTGCGATTTCTGTGCATGGTGTGGTTGGATTATGGGGCTTATTAGCAGTGCCATTGACCAATCCTGATGTGTCATTTACTGGACAATTACTCGGTGCTGCCACTATCTTTGTTTGGGTATTCGGTGCATCTTTTGTACTTTGGTTGGCTATTAAGACAATTATAGGTGTTCGTGTTTCAGAGCAAGAAGAAGCGGAAGGTGTTGATGTTTCAGAATGTGGATTACACGCTTATCCAGAATTTACAACTAAGTAAGAAAATAAGTTATAAATATGGATGATTAGCAAAATTCAATTTTTGCCCACTTGGTAATTTTCTTAAATCTTGTCCTAGGGCTGGGTTTAAAAAATTATCAAGTGGGTGAAAAGTGGATTCTTGATGATTATTTATATTTATACGAAGGTCTCAAGTTAGAACTATTATGCTTTTGCAAAGAGTATAAATCTTTCTAATTTTCTAAAAAAATTCATTATTTTTTTTACCTTGCAAATGCAAGGTTTTTTTTCGCTTAAAAAACGGTATAATTCGCCCTCTATGAATATAGCACTTAAAATCATTCTTGTTGATGAAAACACAGGCCGCTCGGCGATGTTGCGTCGCGCCTTACAAGACAAAGGACATGAAGTGATTTGTCGTATGGACAGTAGTGCTAATTTGCAAAATAGCAATGAAATGACCCATGCAGATGTGGTGATTGTGAATGCAGATATCCCCGATGAGGAGGTATTTGCAAATTTAACTGATATCAACAAAACCAAGCCCAAACCGATTGTAATGTTTACTGAGGAATCTAACTCTGAGATGACAAGTTCAGCGATTAAATCTGGTGTAAATGCCTATATTGTTGATGGCCTTGAAGAGAATCGTGTGCAGCCGATTATTGATGTTGCAATGGCACGATTTAGAGAGTTTCAAGCGCTTAAGGATGAGTTGGATGCAACACGCAATCAACTTTCAGAGCGTAAAGCCGTTGAAAAAGCCAAGGGTTTATTGATGCAACGCAAGAACATTAGTGAAGATGAGGCTTACCAGTCTTTGCGTAAAATGGCAATGGATAAAAATAAACGCATTGTTGATGTGGCAGAAAGTGTGATTAACGCTTTTGAACTTTTAGGCTAGTCTTCGCTTTTGTCTAATTTTGTAAATTCTTCTTCGATTTTATCCATTTCATCGTCCAATTCATCTTCGTCCCAGTCTTCTTCTGTGCCTGAATCTGGTGAATGAGTTGGATCATTATCGGTTGGCTGTGTTGATGTTTGCTCTTTCTTTTGAGAGGTAAACATCGGTGCGAAAATTAACCCTGCTTCAAACAGCAGCCACATTGGAATAGCAATCAATGTTTGTGAAATAATATCAGGTGGCGTAAGTAACATTCCCAAGACAAATGCACCAATGACCACATAAGGGCGGTTCTTTTTGAGTTTTTCAATGGTTGTCATATTAAACATAATGATTAATATAGTAGCAATCGGCACTTCAAATGCCACACCAAATGCAAACGATACCTTTAAGACAAAATCTAAATAATATTGAATATCAGGGGTAAAGTCCACCACACTAGGTCCAATACTAGACAAAAAGCCAAAAATAACTGGGAAAACAACATAGAATGAAAACAACAAACCCACATAAAACAACAGCGTGGAGGAAATTACCAGCGGCACAATCATTTGTTTTTCGTGCTTGTAGAGTGCAGGTGCAATAAACGACCAAATTTGATAAAGCAAATAGGGCATTGCCAAATATACCGCAATAATAAGCGTCATTTTTAGCGGTGTTAAAAAGGGTGATATGATGCCAATGGCAATAATATTGCTGTCTGCAGGTAAGACATTGATAATCGGTGCAGCAATAAAAGCATACACTTCATTGGCAAAGGGAAATAACCCCGCAAAGATAATTAAAATGGCGATCACCGAATGTAACAAGATGTTACGCAGTTCAATCATATGTTGAACAAAGCTCATATTTTTAACTTCGGTACTATGATTTTTCGACATCTTTTTTAATATCGTTGACCGCTTTCTTGGTGTCGTCAAATACCTCTAAAATATTGGTATTTTTATCCATGGTGTGTAAATGTTTTTTAATCTCATCAGTGTCAATTTCTGCATCAATATCCGCTTGAACTTTAGCAACAAATTGTTTGGCTTTGCCAACATAGCGTCCAACCGTTCTCGCAATGGCAGGCATTTTTTCAGGGCCGACGATAATCAGCGTAATGACACCAATTAAGGCAAATTCCCAAAATCCAATATCAAACATAGCTTATTTTAAAGCCTTCGTATAAATACGAATGATTGGAAAAAATCAACTTTTCCCCGCTTAGTGGAAGAACCAAAGCTGGGTTTAAAAAAATGAGATTTTGATGATTGTTCATATTTATTACAAAGGTTTTGGTTTATACTTTGTCTTCTTCTTTGACAATTTTGGCGTCAATAACACTGTCTTTGTCATCAATTTTTTCACTTTCTTTCATTGATTTTTTAAAGCCTTTGATAGCACCACCTAAGTCACCACCAATATTTTTAAGGCGTTTACCGCCAAATAATAATAAGACAATGACTAAGATAATAATCAGTTCAAATGGTCCTGGCATCATATTTTTCTCCTGTTATTTAGTTATTTCTGTTGGCTTTTTCTTGTAAACCTGATAAGCCAAATCGTTTTGATAATTCTTGCGTTATTTCATTGATTTCAATGTCTTTATGGCGTAATAATACCAGTGTATGAAACCATAAATCTGCTACTTCGTAGATGATTTTTTCTTGTTCGCCACCTTTGGCTGCTATGATTACCTCAGCGGATTCTTCGCCAATTTTCTTTAAGATTTCATCTAAGCCTTTGTGGTATAAAAGCGCAACATAAGAATCCTCCGCCTCTGCACTTTTGCGCTGCTCCAATATGTGTTCTAATTTTTTTAAAATATCATCCATAAATGTCTTTTGGGTCTTTTAATACTTTGGTAATTGTTTGCCATTTGTCATTGTCTAATTTTTGAAAAAAACAAGACTTCCTTCCAGTGTGGCAAGCAATTCCCCCTGTTTGCACTACTTTGAGTAGGATGACATCATCATCGCAGTCGGTATAAATTTCTTTAATCAATTGTGTGTGTCCTGATTCCTCGCCTTTAAACCACAATTTTTTGCGTGAACGGGAATAATATATGGCTTGCTGCTTTTCAATCGTTAACAACAAAGCCTCCTCGTTCATCCATGCAAACATCAAAATTTCACCTGTCTCAAAATCTTGGGCAATGGCAGGAATTAATCCTTTCTCGTCAAATCGAATTTTCTCTAGTGCATTCACTCAGTATTAACAACTTATAAAATGAATGATTTTACCGCTAGTTTGCAACTTTAAATGAAATTATTTATTTTGAGACCTTTGTATAAATTATGAATCATCATCAACAATCCACTTTTCACTCACTTGGTAATTTTTTAAACCTAGCCTCGGCTTTGCTAGAACAAGGTTTGAAGAAATTCTCAATTAAGTAAAAATTGAATTTTACTCATCAATCATATTGACGCAAAGATCTCATTCAAGTACCAACCAGCAATTAAATATTAACGCATTGTTACCAATTCTTCGGCACTGGTTGGGTGAATTGCCACGGTATCGTCAAAGTCTTTTTTAGTTGCTCCCATCTTAATTGCTACCGCAAAACCTTGTAACATTTCATCAGCACCATGTCCTATGATATGACAACCGACCACTTTTTCATCTTCACCCACACACACTAATTTTAGTGCAGTTGTGGTTTTATGCTTAAGTAGTGCGTCTGCCATTGGTGTGAATTCTGATTGATAAATTTTAACTTGATCAAATTTATCATGCGCTTCATTTTCGGTTAATCCGATAGTGCCAATGGGCGGATGAGAAAATACCACAGTGGCAATATTGTTGTAATCCAAATGTCTATCGGTCATATTATTATACAACCTATCAGATAATCTTCTGCCAGCAGCAATGGCAACTGGTGTAAGTGGTGCGCGACCCGTGGCATCGCCAAGTGCAAAAATATTGTCAATATTGGTCACTTGAAATTTATCTGTTTGGATAAAGCCACGCTGGTTACATTTTACGCCTGCATTTTCTAAACCAAGATGTTGTGTCATTGGATTTCTGCCAACTGCCCAAATAATTTCATCAAAACCAGAAAACTCACCTTTGTTAGTTATTAAAGTTTTATGGTCAGTAACTTTTTCAATTTTTGAACTGTGGTGAATAGTAATACCATGCGCCACATAGTCTTTATCCAAGGCTTGTTGGATGATGGGGTCAAATCCCCTAAGTAAAGTATCAGCACGACCAAAAATATGTACTTCAGCGCCCAAAGCATTTAACACACCAGCAAGTTCCACACCAATATAGCCGCCACCAATCACAGCTACTTTTTTTGGCAAATCTTCTAATTCAAAAAAACCATCTGAAGTGATGCCGTATTGCGCACCTTCGATATGTGGCACAGCAGGCTCACCTCCAGGGGACAGTACAATATGTTTTGCCGTGTAAGTCTCACCGTTCACTGACACCGTATTTTTGTCTATCAATTTGCCAAAGCCATGAATATAATCAATGCCCAAATCTTCTAAATAACCGTCATACCAACTGGTGATATTTTTAATATATTTTTCACGCCCTTGCTTGAGTTTTTCCCATGAAAAGTTTTTGACATCAATTTCAAAGCCAAACCCTTGTGCATTATTAATCTGCGTAGCAGCATTAGCCGCAAACCACATTACTTTTTTCGGTACACAACCCACATTCACACAAGTACCACCTACAGTTTTCACCTCAACAACCAAGCATTTTTTCCCATATTCCGCCGCACGCTCTACAGCAGACAAGCCACCAGAACCCGCACCAATTGCAATCATGTCGTATTTTTTATTCATTTATTCCTCGTAAAAAAAGGACTTAATTGCCCTTAAAATTTAATGCATAATGAGTTTATCAGTAAAAAAATACCCCTTAACCCTTTACCAAAAATATCACTCTTTTCAAACACCTGTCAACACACAATTTTTTCCTATGCACCTCAACAAGCCCAACGCAATAATTATACCAATCAATTACCTTTTAATTTACCCATATAAACGCCAAATACCTCAGCATCCCATTCAAATAAACACCCCTCTAATTAACAAGAAGTTTTCTACATAAATATAATAACACTATAGAGGCCTTGCCTCTATAATTACATTATGTCAATTAGAACAACAGTTTTTGTGAAGGGTGAGTATTACCATATTTTTAATCATGGTGTGGAGAAGCGTACTATTTTTGAAGAAGAGCAAGATATGCATTATTTTTTAGATAGAATGCAAGATTTTAATGTTGCAGAAGCCATAGGTGGAAAATATGTTCAAAACTTGAAAAAGAACCAATGTAGAGGCAAGGCCTCTATATTGGTTGAGATTGTTGCTTATTGTTTGTTGCCTAATCATTTTCATTTGATATTAAAGCCAGTGGTTGATAATGGCGTGAGTCAATTTATGCATAAAATTTGCACGGGATATGTTATGTATTTTAATAAGCGTTATGCGCGTAATGGGGCTTTATTTCAGGGGAAATTCAAGGCAAATAGATTAGATGGAGATGAGGCGTTGGCGTTTTTATCTGTGTATGTTAATTTAAATTTTAAACATCATAAATTGGATCCTGAGCGGTATTTGATTCGCTCTAGTTTCAAGGAATATTTACATCCTGAAAATCCAAGTATTTGCAATGTGAAAATTATTAAAGACATCGTGCACGAATGTGGCGGCGTTGAACAATATCGAAAATATGCCAAGCAACAATCACAATATTTTTTGGAGCAAAAAGAAGCTATTAAGCAATTGGCAGAATTATAGAGGCCTTGCCTCTATAATTGGTTAGAGGCCGGCTTTTAGGCTGGCTTCGATAAATTTGTCTAAATTTCCGTCTAAAACATCGCCAGTATTTGAACTTTCTACGCCGGTGCGAAGGTCTTTGATGCGGGATTGGTCGAGGACATAGGAGCGGATTTGGTGCCCCCAGCCGATGTCGGATTTGGTGTCTTCTAGGGCTTGATTTTCGCTGTTGCGTTTCTGTATTTCTAGTTCGTATAATTTGGATTTTAATTGTTTCATGGCTTGGTCTTTGTTGGCGTGTTGGCTGCGGCCGTCTTGGCATTGTACGACGGTGTTAGTGGGTAGGTGGGTGATGCGTACGGCAGAATCGGTTTTGTTGACATGTTGTCCGCCTGCGCCAGAGGCTCGGTAAGTGTCTAGGCGAATGTCGGCTTTGTTGATTTCAATGTCGATATTGTCGTCAACTTCGGGGGAGACGAATACGGAGCAAAAGGAGGTGTGGCGTTTGCCGTTGGCATTGAAGGGGGATTTTCGCACGAGGCGATGAATGCCGATTTCACTACGAAGCCAGCCAAAGGCATATTCTCCTTCAAAATGAATGGTGGCAGATTTAATGCCGGCTACTTCGCCAGCAGAGGCCTCCATTAGTTTGACTTTGAAATTGTGTTTTTCACCCCAGCGTAAATACATGCGTAATACCATTTCTGCCCAGTCTTGTGCTTCGGTGCCACCTGAGCCAGATTGAATGTCTAAATAAGCGGAGTTGGCATCTAAATCACCGCTGAACATGCGTTCAAATTCAAGTTTTTCAATGGCAGATTGAGCGATATTTAAATCATCAATAACGCCATTTGCTGTATCTTCATCGTTTTCAGATTGTGCCATATCTAGCAGTTCTGTTGCATCTTCCAAAATGGCATTGGCTTGGTCAAAAATTTGGCAAACCGTTTCTAAGGTTGACTTTTCTTTGCCGAGTGATTGCGCTACTTCTAGGTTAGACCAAATATTTGGGTTTTCCATTTCTAATAGCACTTCTTCTAAGCGGCCACGCTTTTCTGTTAAATCAAGATGTTGAGATAATGCAGTTGAGCGCTGAATTAGGTCGTCAATTTTTTGATAAGTGGGTGAAAGTTCCATAATGATATTTTAATGAAGTTCAGAAACAAAAAAAGCCCCAAATGGGGCTTTTTTATCGCATCGTAAAAATTACTTTCTAAGTCCTAAGCGAGAAATTAAACTTGAATAAGCAGGCACATCATTGCCCTTAAGGTAAGTCAATAACTTTTTGCGCTGAGAAACCAAACGCAACAAACCTCTTCTTGAGTGATGGTCTTTTTTATGTGTTTTAAAATGTTCTGTTAAATGCTTAATGCGAGCAGTTAGCAAAGCAACTTGAACATTGGTTGAGCCAGTATCGCCTTCAGCAGATTGGTATTCTTTAATAATTGCTTGTGTGTTAATTGACATAATAGTGTTTATTTTGGTTAAAAATATAAAAAAAGCAATTATACGCTAATTGCTTTTGGTTTGCTAATATTTAGTGGAGAATTTTGCATAATAATATGAGCAATGCCATTATTCAAAAATAAAATGAGTAATATAGTGAGGCCTTTACATTAATATGAAGAATTATCAAGAATCCACTTTTCACCCAATTGGTAATTTTTTAAACCTAGTTTTAACCCTGCCAGAACAAGGTTTAAGAAAATTACCAATTGGGAAAAAATTGAATTTTGCTAATCATCCATATTTATACAAAGATCTCTAATAAAAATATTTTTCATTTTCAGGGCGACTTTTAAAACGCCGATGAATCCACAAATATTGCTCAGGTGCTTGAAGAATTTGCATTTCTAATATGCGATTGGTAATACTGGCGTTGTCCCGAGCATCTGCCAAAGGGTAATCTTTTATCGGATGAGAGAAATTTAATTCGTAACCCGATGTTTTGCGTGAAAAAGACAGAGGGATAACCACAGTATTTTCAATATTTGCCAGTTTTGCGGTAGCGTTAATAGTGGCGGCTTGCACGCCGAAAAATGGGGCAAAGGTTGAATTTTTAGTGCCTAAATCTTGGTCAGGTGCATACCAAATAGGCAATCCAGATTTAAGTGTTTTGATAATCGTTCTTGGGTTCTTGGCTTTAATCATGGTTGAGCCGTATCGGGTAAGTTGTTTGGTCATTTCTGCATCAAATAGTGCGTTGTTTTGTGGTCGATAAACATCAGCAACCTTAAAATTTTGTAGCAATATTCTGCCAGCCAGCATCATTGTGGTGAAATGTCCTACCAGTAGAATTACATTCTTTTTTTGTGCCAAGGCCTCCTCTAAGATGTGTGCATTGTTAATGTTATAACGCCTTCTTAGCGTGTCATCATCTAGGTAAAAACTGTTTGCCGATTCAAAAAAAGAAATACCAAGGGATTCAAAGTTTTGCTTGGCTAAATGCTGGACTTCAGCTGGGCTTTTATGGGGAAAGCATTTGGCAATATTGACGAGTGCAATTTTTCTAAATTTACTTAGCAATCGATACAAAACACGCCCCATGATTTTACCTATAGCCACTTGTGTTTTAAAAGAAAGCTTGGCGCCTAACTTCATTAAAGCAATTAAAATCCAAGTTGGCATAAATTTAAGGTGATAAAAATTCTGTTTTTTCATTAAAATGTATTTTTTATTGTGTCAGTATTGCCCATAATTTGCCTTATATTAGTCAAAATTTTATTAACGATTTACCCAATCAAATTGACATTGTTGATTTGATTAGTAAGCGCTTAACGCTTAAAAAAACGGGCAATAGTTATCGTGCGCCTTGTCCATTTCATGGGGGCAAAAATCCCAATTTTGCCGTGAATGGACATGAGCAATTTTATCATTGTTTTAAATGCGGTGAGAGCGGTGGTGCAATTAGTTTTGTGCAAAAGTACGATAATTTAGACTTTGTGGAGGCGGTTGAAGCCATTGCCAGTGAATTTGGGCTTAAGGTTGAATACGACAGCAAGACCAAACCCGTTGACCCTAAATTAGAGCGCTATCGTGCTTTATCTGAGAAAGTGAGTGAATTTTACCAGCAACAACTTAAAAATTCTCCAGCCAAAGAAAAGGCCGTGAATTATGCAAAAAATCGAGGCATTAACGGCGAAATTGCCAAGCGTTTTGATTTGGGTTTTGCACTACCGAGTAACAAGGATTTGTTGTTACATTTTGAGAATACTCAGCAGGATGTTGCTGATTTAAAGGCGCTAGGGCTGATTAAAACTGGCGAATATGGCGACTACGATTTTTTTCGTGATCGCCTAATGTTCCCTATTCACAATAGCAAGGGCAGTGTTATTGCCTTTGGTGGGCGTGCATTTGATAACAAGGCTAAGGCGAAGTATCTTAATTCTCAAGAAAGTCCTATTTTTTCTAAGTCAAGAGAGTTGTATGGCTTACATCATGCACGCAAGTATTCACGCACAACAGACTATATTTTGGTTGTTGAGGGTTATATGGATGTGGTTGCATTACATCAGGCTGGCATTACCAAGGTGGTGGCAACATTAGGGACAGCAACCACTCCAGAGCATTTGCAAACACTGGCACGCACCACCAGCGTTATTGTCTTTTGTTTTGATGGGGACGATGCAGGGCGTGCGGCTGCTTGGAAGGCGTTGAAGATTGCATTGCCGATGATTAAATCAGGTTTGCTGGTTAAATTTTTATTTTTACCTGATGGCGAAGATCCTGATACTTTGGTCAAAAAAGAGTCAACATCGGCATTTGAAAAGCGCATTAAAACAGCGCAGGCATTGTCAAAATTTTTATTTGCACACATTCAGGCAGAAGTGGATTTTAATACTATTGAAGGCAAAACCTCATTTTTAGAAAAAGTATTGCCGCTGATTGCATTGGTAACTTATAACACTTATCAACAACAGTTGTTAGAAGGGGTGGCACAAGTTGTAGGGCAAAGTATTGAGCAAGTTAAAGCCGTTTTTACCAAGCAAGTAAAGGAGGTACAAATACAGGCACCAGTCGTAACAGAATACGAGCCACCTATGCCTGACTTTGCAGATGAGGGTTATGGGGATTATGCTGAATTTAACGCTGCACCTAGGGAAAATAAGTCGGTTAACGCCTCAATGGCAAAAATGATTAGTTTGTTATTGAATTATCCGTCGCTGGCTGATGGTACTGTTGAAGTGCGGGTGCGTAATATTGAAAAATCAGAAGTGTTATTGGAATTAGTGCGTTCAGCGGAAATAGAGGAAGATATTTCGCAAGAAGATTTAATTCAGCCTTTTAAGTCTAAGTCAGGCGTTTATCAGCGTCTACAAGAATTGTGTGTACTTACACCATATTTAAGTGAAAACCAAGCCAAGGATGAATTCTTATCTGCCTTAAATGCAGCAGAACGATATCAGGAAAGTGCGAGAGTAAAAGACTTAATATCAAATGCTAATACGGAAGAAGCACAGCGAAAAGTAATGGAAGGCATTCAAAAAAGTAAAGGTAAAAAATAGCCTTTAGAGGCATAATGTCATTTTCAAAAAAATAAACTCAACAATCTGGTGCCGATATTTGGGTACTTATAGATACTGAGACCTTTGTATAAATATAAATAATCATCAAGAATCCACTTTTCACCCACTTGGTAATTTTTTAAACCCAGCCTTAGCCTTGCTAGGACAAGGTTTAAGAAAATCACCAAGTGGGCAAAAATTGAATTTTGCTAATCATCCACATTTATGCAAAGGTCTCACTATGCTGTTCATTTTTTAGACAATCGCTCAATAGACTGATCACTATTTAGAATATTTTCCATGGCATCCTTAAACACCATTGCTGCAGAATTTGAGCCCCCACAGCTAGTTTTCTTTTTAGGTTTGTAGTAGGTGTAACATTTTTTTGGATAATCCAGCCTAATAACCATAATATATTTTGGCTTTTTGACAGGCACAAAGCCAGCGAAGAAGGTGCGTTTTGCCCCATCTTTGTTGTAGCGACCATCTATGACCATCTCCGCAGTACCCGTTTTTCCTGCCACTTCATACCCTTTGATTTGAGCACGATAACCAGAGCCTTTTGAGGATGCAACTGAGTCTAATAAATCGGCAATTTTACGGGTTGATTTTTTACTAAAAACTTGCGCTCTTTGCTCGTAACTGTTGGTGTTTTTGACAAGTTTAAGCGGCGGCACGACACCTTCGTTGGCGAATACCAAATAGGCTCTGGCAAGTTGTGCCAAATTGGTTTGCATGGGTCCATAACCAAAAGACAGTGAGCGCTTGTCTGCCAGTGACCACGAATCAGGCGTTTTTAACACACCGGGCGTTTCAATGCTGGGAATCAGCCCGAGTGAATGACCAAAACCTAATTGATTCCAGGTGTGATAGAACTCTTCTTTTGTCAACCTTTCGGAGACATTAACTGTGCCAAGATTGTGTGATTTTTGTAGGATTTTTTTAATTGTTAGTTGATAATATTTATGATCAGGTTTAAGGTGTCCAATCCTTTTGGTCACATCAATTTTTTCATCCTCAGTGGCGGTAATCTTATTTTTATCAAGTGCTAAGAGCATGGTAAATGGCTTCATAGTTGAGCCGGGGTCAACTTTATCTGACAGCACATGGTTGCGATAATTTTCTACATTGTAAATGGTTTTGTCATTTGGGTCGTCAGCAGGATAATTGACGAGTGCTAAAACCTCACCATTTGGACTCAAGATAATAGCAGACCCTGAATTGGCATCGTGTTTTTCAACGGATTTTTTAATGGCAGTGTAAGCGTGAAATTGGGTGTTGGCATCAATGGTTAAGGTTATATTGTTACCATGCTTGAGTTTTTTGTGAGCCACAGGGTTGAAATAAGCACTTTGAGAGGCTTGGTTGAAACTTAAGAAATCAATACCATTTTGTCCAGAAAGTGTCGGCTCAAATTCGCCTTCAATGCCAGAAACGCCTTTGCCATTATGATTAACACGACCAATTAGGGATGCTAAAGTGGCAGATTTTGGATAATATCTGCGTGTATCCCCTTGTAGTGCCACACCTTCGATTCTTTTTTGTTTGCAGGTTTTAACGGTTTTGTAAGTAGGATTGTCCTTTTTGAGTTTGGCAAAAATTAGTGCTTTATCAAGCCATTCAACTTTTTCTTTCTTTTGTTTTTCCTTGCAAATCCTTAGTCTTAGTTTTTTCAGTTTTTCTATGTTTTTAACAATAGGATTGGACAGTTTGAGATTTTTTTGAATAATAAAGTTCCTTCTGCCTCTACGCGCCTTGTTTTTTCTCTCAAGTGCCGCTCGTAATTCTGTTTCTTCCATCATTAGTGCAGTAGCGAGTTTTGGAATGAAAGCTGGCTGAATTTTGGTCACATCTAAGTTGATTTTTTTCAAAATTAAATTACTGGCAAGCACTTCCCCATTTCTATCTAAAATATCGCCACGGCGTGCTTTGGTGTGAAAAGTATGATAAGTTTGCTGGTTACCTCTTTCTTGAAGGCTAATATCGCCAGCATTCAATTGATGAATGGTAATAATTCGATAGCCAAAGCCACAGACAAGTAAGATAAAAATCCCCTTAATAATATTTTGACGGCGTGAATAATGTTGTGTTCTGGAAAATTGGAATAACGCCTTAAATTTGCCCATCACAAAGGCAACATTCTGATTTTACTGGGTTGTTGCATATGCAATATTTTAACGGCTTTTGCTTTGATTTTATCCCCCCGCATTTGCTCCGAATGTTCAATGAGCAACTGCTTTTGCCTGGCGATGATTTTTTGATTGTCTCGTTGTGTAGACTTTATTTTTTTGTAAAGTAAGCGGTTCTGATTGTGCCAAGTAATGGTCAAAAAAGACAGAATAACAAGCGCAATAATAAGCACGATATTAATGCGAGTAGCGGTGAATATTTTTAACATACCTTGGTGGTGCGTTGAGCGATTCGTAATATGGCACTTCTGGAGCGCCTACTATTGTCTATTTCTGCCGTGCTGGCAAAAAATTTCCCTAAGTTTTTTAAGGGCATTTGCTCATTCTCGCCCTGCATAATCGGCAACCCCTTGGGCAATTGTTTTTGCTGTGAATATTTTTGAATAAATTGCTTAACAATGCGGTCTTCAATAGAATGAAAACTAATGATTGACAAGCGACCCATTGGTGCCAGTAAGTTGAGCGTTTGTTCTAGGGTGTCTGATAGTTGCTGAAGTTCTTGATTGATAAAAATACGAATGGCTTGAAAAGTGCGCGTAGCAGGGTGCTTGTTCTTTTTTGTTCTAACCACACTTGCAACAATATTTGCCAGTTGTAAAGTCGTTTCTAAAGGGGCATTTTCTTGAAATCTTTTAATCGCAGTGGCAATGTGTCGACTTTTTCGCTCTTCGCCAAATTTATAAATGACATCGGCAATCTCAGTTTCACTGGCAGTAGCAAGCCACTCAGCTGCACTAATGCCACTGGTTTGGTTCATACGCATATCTAATGGACCATCTGCATTAAAACTAAAACCACGCTGGGCATTATCAAGTTGCGGAGATGAAACGCCAAGATCCATCAAAATACCGTCAACTTTCCCCAATAAATTACGCTCATTTAACAAGTGATACATATTAGAGAAAGCACTGTGAATAACCTCTAATCGCCCATCCTTAAAATGCGCTTTTGCATAATCAATAGCCGTAATATCTTGGTCAAAGGCCATCACTTTGCCTTCGTTACCTAATTTGTTTAGAATACCTTGTGTGTGTCCACCTCGCCCAAAAGTTGCATCTATATAAATGCCGTTATCTTTGATTGCCAAACCCGTGATAGACTCATCAAACATCACAGATTGGTGATGGTGACTGGTCATAATGATAGTTGACTAACCGCCTCTGGAACACTTTCTTGCTTGCTAAGTGCATCAAGACTATCAAGCTGCTTATGCCACGCATCCTCATCCCAAAGCTCAAAATTATGCCCTTGTCCACTCATAATGATTTTTTTACTAAAATTAGCGTATTCCCTCAGCGTTGCAGGGATAAGCAATCGTGATACACCGTCCAATTCACAATCAGTCGCATGGCCAATAAGTTTACGCTTTAAGCGTTTTGTGTGAATATTCAGCGCAGGTAAAGCACTAATTTTCTTTTCAAGCACCTGCCACTCTTTCAAAGGATAAAGTAGCAAACAAGGGTCGTCTGGATGAATACTCAGCACCATCTTCCCTGCACAAATTTCATCAATTTGCCCTTGATGGCGTGTTGGAATTTTCAGCCTTCCTTTGACATCAACCGTTAAATTGTGAACCCCACGAAACATACTATTCTGCTTTTTAGTGGCGCTGTAAACGCTTCTGATAAATTGCCATTACACCAAGAATAGACACGACAACAGTAATAACAAGAAAAGGCTTAAAATTATTAATTTGCGCCTGTTGAGTACCTATTAACGCTAATGCGCTCAATGAAACGGTTGATAATAATCCGCCAATAACAAATCGTTTTAATTGCATTGTTCACTCCATTTTTAGATATTAAAAATACATTTTATACCACTTTATTCCACTTATATACACTTTTAATTATTTTAAAGACAAGTAAGGCACCTCGTCAAAACGCCATCTAAGCAAACAAAAAACTAAAAACTAAAGAGCAACCTTGTCCAAATTAAACCGCAAAAGCCCATATAGCGACCATTTTTATGGAATAATACAAGCACTTATGAATATACTACTAAATCACAACACACCTCACAATTTAACAACCCTTGCCTTCCTGTTAACCACTATCGGCTACTCTACTCGTGGTTTTTTTACCGCTCGATTTCATTTCAATGCGATTTTATTTGGTATCCGTACCTTCGTCTTTAGTGTTGCCAACTCTTCTGTGCATCACCACACCTATATATTTAGTATTAAATATTTTCCCTGCAAAAAAAACCATGCAAAACTCCAATCCAACAAAGATTTTTCCAAAATTTAACAAAACTTTCATTTTAATTCAACAAAACGGAGGCAGTCTCAATGAAAAGCAAAAGATGTAGCGAATTAAGCGACCAACTTAAGGCAATGAGTGTGTCTGCCTTTACCAAGCCCTAAAAACATCAGCCGAACTCAGATCCATCCTCGTTGCCGATACTATTTAATTTTCATTTTCATTCTTAACCTCGGAGTTTATTATGAACACATTTAATCGTTTTATTATCGCCACTTTATTGGTTTTATTTACCTCACAGGCATTTGCCGTCAAGCCACAAATTACAGATGTCAAAAGAATAAACCCCAAGACGGTTCTTGTTACTTTTGACCAATCTGTTAAAATGCATTCAACTAACCTTGACCCTAATCGTGGCGTGGCAGTAAACTTATATTCCAAAGCTGCACCTGGTTCTGGCGATGCCGACACATACTATTTAGGAGATTCTCAGGCTAATACTGTTTTTTTTCCTATAGCACTACAAAACCCAGTTGATGGTTACAGTCGACAGATAAAAATCTTATTTGGAGAGGATAGTTTTAAATTAGCTGACGAGAGTAATAAGGCTTCAGTTATGTTGTTTATTGGTGCTATATCTTTCGAAAACAAAAAACAAGAGCAAGGCGATCAATCGTATCGCAGTATTGTTACGCTTTCTGTTAGTTACGACTTCGCTGTTTTATCCGCTAGTACTTTTAGTGTTGACGAAGGTGTTAGTTTTACTTACATCCTTTATGGCAACGATGGTGGCGCTTCTTTTGACCTTGTTGAAGGTGACAGCAGTGTATTCCAATTCAGCGGTAACAACAACGAAATCTTAGACTTTAACGGCACCAACACTAACTACGAGAGCGACAAAAAAACCTATATCGCCAAAATCAAAGTCTCTCTCCCTGCCCACCCAGGTGCTTATTACACCATTGTCGTTACTATTAACAATATCTTTGAAAGTAATATCGCCATCGTTAAGGATCAATCTTTTGGTTTATCAACTAATGCGCCTATTGGTACATTAGTTGGCACAGTTGCAGTAACAGGAGACAGTGCAAATGCCTTTAACATTACCAATAACAATGGTTTGTTTGCTATCACTAACTCTGGTCGTATTACCAATGTTGCCATATTAACTACACCTGCCTCCTATGCACTCAATATTGAAGTTACTGGTAACGATTCTCCTGCCGTCGCAACCGCCTCAGTAACCATTAATATAAATCCCAACTCAGAGCCTGCCAGTATTAACAACATTGACATTAGTGTTGATGAAAATATGAACACCACAGTTCTTGTTATCAGTGCCAACGATACTACTGTCCCAGCACAAACTCTAACTTACAGTATCTCAGGCGACGATCAAGACAAGTTTGACCTTGTTGACAACACCCTTACCTTTAAAAATCCACCTGACTACGAAGAAAAAACCACCTACAGTCTAACTCTAGAAGTCTATGACACCATCTCCATCACATACAAGCCTATCGTTATCACCATTCTCAACATTAAAGAAAAGACCCTTGCCATTGACGACTCAATCCTATCCGTCAATAAAAACGCACCCGTAAATACTGTTATCGGCAATGTAAATGCCACAGGGGAAATAGCAACCTATGCCATTACTAGCGGTAATAATGACAGTTTTTTTAAAATCAACAACCAGGGAAGTATCCAACTGGCAAAGAGCTTAGCACAAGAAACCGCCTTAAGTTATCACTTTGTAGTAAAAATTACCGGCAACGATGCGGATGACAAAACCGCCCAAATCACCATTAATACCATCATCCAGCCCACTGTCAACCTAACCAACCGCAATATCACACTCGGCGCAGCAATTGGCGAAGTCATAGGTATTTTATCCACCGCCAATGCAAACAGTACCGATTTAACCTACAGCATTGAAAACAATGACTATTTTGAAATCATTGACAATAAGTTAAAAATCAAAAAAGTTACCACCACCCCAGGTACGCACCAAATCACCATTACCGCCAGTAATAACACCCAAGCCATCGCCACACAAAACTTTACCATTACTATAATTCCCACATTAATAATTAGCCAGTTCACCATTACCCAAGATGAAAACAAAGGTCGTCTAATTAAAAAAAGTGGTGGTAATGTTACTGTAAGAGCCACAGCAAGCGCAGGAACCTACCATTGGGATTCTGAACTTACTAATAATAGTAATAACGACAACATATTTGTTTTTAACCCTAATTCTTTGGATATCGGCACCCAAACCATTAAATTAAAAGTTACCATTGGTAATGCCTTTGTAGAAAGAGTGTTACAACTTAAATTGGTTGAAAATTACCCCGCCAATTGGAGCGATACAAATGGCAACGGCGTCTCCGACAACAAAGAATCAGGCGACACCCTTAACCAACAATTACCTGCTGGTGCAAATAAAAAAATCACCAGCCTAACAACAGGCACTAGACTATTGCTAGGCATCATGGGTGAAAACTCTGGACACTTAACCTTTGCTCAAATGGAACAATATACAAGAGATAATCATTTGACTACTATTGCCAAAGACACTTCAACCACTGGCGATATTTACGACTATGTTGTCGAAGGTCTGAGTGTTGCTGGCGCCTCCACTGAAGTAATTATTGAACTCAGTACCGCAATCCCTGCAGAAGCAGAATTACGCAAATACTCACTAACAACTAATAGTTGGTCTAATTTTGTGACTAACGATAACAATCTATTTGTATCCAAAACCAGTGCCACTTGCACCGACGATAGCCCTTGGCAAACTGGATTAATCAAAGACGCAACCTGCCTTAAACTCACCATCAAAGACGGCGGTGAAAACGACACCGATGGCAATCAAGCTAACGGCGTCATTGAAAGCACCATCTCAATAACAACCCCCCTCTCAATAACAACCCCCGTTATCGACAACAACAATAGCAGTAACGGCGGCGGTGGCTGTGTTTACAATCCCAACGCCGCTGCTAGATTTGATATTGGTTTTGTCTTATTGATGATATTAAGTGCTTATTATTTCATTAGAAGAAAGCGTTGTTTTATCCACTAAGTTATTAACCAATAAATAACAAGAGTCGCTGTTTCGGTGGCTCTTTTTGTTTGGGCTTTGGGTTGATAATTATGAATGTAAATAGGCTTTCTTTAAATTGAAGAAACACTGGGTTACGCAAACTTTTTAAATAAGTATAATTACCCGTGTTTTTTATCAATTTAATAAACCCTTATGAGTTCAGAATTACACCAAGCAGCACTTGACTATCACCAAGGCAATCGACCAGGAAAGTTGACTGTTTCTTCACACAAACCTTTGGAAACTCGTGAAGATTTATCGCTGGCTTATACACCGGGTGTGGCAGCACCTGTTAGAGAGATTGCAAAAGATGCCAGTAAGGTAGATTTATACACTGCAAAAGCCAATTTAGTGGCAGTGATTAGTGATGGTTCAGCAGTATTGGGATTGGGTAATGTTGGGCCTTTAGCGTCAAAACCAGTGATGGAGGGCAAAGCAGTTTTGTTTAAAAAATTTGCTGATATTGATGTATTTGACATTGAAGTTGACACCCAAGATGTTGAGGAATTTGTGCAAACAGTGAAAAATATTGCCCCTACTTTTGGCGGTATTAATTTAGAGGATATTTCTGCCCCCCGTTGTTTTGAAATTGAACGGCGTTTGATTGCAGCGTTAGATATTCCCGTTTTCCATGATGATCAACACGGCACCGCTATTATTGTTGCAGCAGGCTTATTGAATGCACTTGAGATTCAAGGTAAAGACATTGCTAGCGCAAAGTTGGTGTGTTTAGGAGCAGGGTCAGCGGGTATTGCCACACTAAATTTACTGTGCGAGTTGGGTTTAAACAAAAATAATGTTTTATTGGTAGACAGCAAAGGTGTGGTTGCCACACATAGGCCTAATTTAAGCGAAGTGAAATTACAATATGCCACGCAAAGCGACAAAAAAACTTTGGCAGATGCCATGAAAGATGCGGACATTTTTCTAGGAGTTGCGGCGGCTAACTTGGTTTCTAAAGCCATGGTTAAATCAATGGCAGACAAACCAATTGTGTTTGCTTTGTCAAATCCAGACCCAGAAATTTCACCCACAGATGCCCACTCAGTGCGTGATGATTTAATTATGGCAACAGGGCGTAGTGACTACCCTAATCAGGTGAATAATGTTTTAGGGTTCCCCTTTATTTTCAGAGGCGCTTTAGACGCTAAAGCCAAAGAAATTAATATTGAAATGAAAATTGCTGCCGTGCATGCGCTCAAAGATTTGGCAAAACTTGAAGTGCCAGCCGAAGTTCTCCAAGCTTATAATGCTGATACCATGAGTTTTGGTAAAGAATATATCATACCCAAACCGTTTGACAAAAGATTGATTGATGTGGTGCCAAAAGCAGTATTTGATGCTGCTATCTCAAGTGGTGTTGCAAATATAATGCCCTAATTAACTTTAGGCAAGCTTACATAAGGAGATCTTTGTATAAATATAAATAATCATCAAGAATCTACTTTTTACCCACTTGGCAATTTTTTAAACCCAGCCTTAGTCCTGCTAGGATAAGGTTTAAGAAAATCACCAAGTGGGCAAAAATTGAATTTTGCTAATCACCCATATTTATGCAAAGGTCTCATAAGTTTCTTTTTGCTGGTTTTGACGATTTTTTTGGTTAAAAATATACTATTTTCCGTATTTTATCAAAGCACATTAAGGTTTTTAAGAATACCTTTCATTTTATTTAAAAAAAACCTTGTGAAACGCAATAAGTTATGGGATAATACCTGATTGCTTTTTGGGGAGGGGTTCCCGAGTGGCCAAAGGGAACAGACTGTAAATCTGTCGGCTCCGCCTTCGAAGGTTCGAATCCTTCCCCCTCCACCAAAAAGCAAAATTTAAAAGATTTGCGGGTATCGTATATTGGTATTACCTTGGCCTTCCAAGCCAATGAGGCGAGTTCGACTCTCGCTACCCGCTCCAGGTAGAGAAGAGTAAGAAAAAGAAAAAAGAGGTTGCGCTCACCTAGCTCAGTCGGTAGAGCACTTCCTTGGTAAGGAAGAGGTCGGCGGTTCAAATCCGCTGGTGAGCTCCAAATTAATTGTAATAATAAGAGGAATATAAAATGTCAAAAGAAAAATTCGAAAGAACCAAACCCCATGTTAATGTAGGCACTATTGGTCATGTTGACCATGGTAAAACCACCCTAACAGCAGCCATCACTAAAGTTATGGCAGAAATCAATGGCGGTGAATTTAACGACTATGCAGATATTGATAATGCCCCTGAAGAAAGAGAGCGTGGTATTACCATTTCAACAGCGCATGTAGAATATGAATCAGAAGCTCGTCATTATGCCCATGTTGACTGCCCCGGACACGCCGACTATGTCAAGAATATGATTACCGGTGCCGCCCAAATGGATGGTGCTATTATCGTTATTGCAGCAACAGACGGCCCTATGGCACAAACTCGTGAGCATATCCTTTTGTCTAAGCAAGTAGGTGTTCCGTATATTCTTGTTTATATGAACAAAGCCGATATGGTTGATGACGAAGAATTGGTAGAATTGGTAGAAATGGAAATTCGTGAACTGTTGACCGAATATGATTTCCCAGGTGATGACACCCCCGTTATTTTTGGCTCTGCACTAAAAGCATTAGAAGGCGACACTTCAGACATTGGCGTTCCTTCTATCGTTAAATTGGTTGAAGCATTAGATTCATACATTCCAACACCTAAGCGTGATACAGACAAACCATTTATTATGCCAATTGAGGATGTATTCTCAATCTCTGGTCGTGGTACCGTGGTTACAGGTCGTATTGAAGCAGGTATTGTTAATGTTAATGATGAAATTGAAATCGTTGGTATTAGAGACACACAAACAACAACTTGTACAGGTGTTGAGATGTTCCGTAAATTACTAGATTCTGGTGAAGCAGGTGATAATGTTGGCGTTCTACTTCGTGGTACTAAACGCGAAGATGTAGAGCGTGGTCAAGTATTGGCCAAGCCAGGTTCAATCAAGCCGCATTCAAAGTTTGAAGCAGAAGTTTATATTTTAAGCAAAGATGAAGGCGGACGACACACACCATTCTTCAATAACTACCGTCCACAATTTTATTTCAGAACAACTGATGTTACTGGCGCTTGCCAATTACCAAAAGATGTAGAAATGGTTATGCCGGGTGACAATGTGAAGATGGAAGTAGAGTTATTATCACCAATCGCTATGGAAGAAGGCTTAAGATTTGCCATCAGAGAAGGCGGGCGTACCGTTGGTGCAGGTGTTGTTGCTAAGGTGACAGATTAGAGAGAAAATTGACTCAAATATTTTTTTTGAGTCTTATAAAAGAATGCCTTTAGCGGTCGTTTGACTGGTATAGGCATTCTTAATTTAGGCAAGTGGCTCAATTGGTAGAGTTACGGTCTCCAAAACCGTTGGTTGGGGGTTCGAGTCCCTCCTTGCCTGCCATATTAAAGGATGTAATGTGAGTAAGAATACAGAGAATCAAGTGAAAACAGAGTCATCAATAGGATCGATAATATCAATTCTTATTGTTATAGGCTCGCTTGTGTTTTTCTATTTAGATCCACTGGCATTAAATACAACGCTTTACAAGGTGTTGGTTTTGTTAGCGGGTTTAGTAGTAGCAGGGTTTGTTTTTTTAAAATCACCGCAGGGCATTCGTCTAACAGTATTTTCGAAAGAAACGAAGATCGAATTGCGAAAAGTTGTTTGGCCGACAAAAGATGAAACGCTTAAAACGACTGGTATGATTATGGTGGCAGTGGTTATTGTCGCTATTTTCTTATGGATTGTTGATGCGTTTTTTACTTGGGCTGTTCAGTTATTAACAAATTAAAAGGGATTATAAAATGTCTAAGAGATGGTATGTACTCCATGCAAGAAGTGGCTATGAAGCAAAAGTAAAAGTTGCAATTGAAGAGTCAATTGAGAGAGAGAATTTAACAGACTTACTGAGTGATGTTATGATTCCGACTGAGCAAGTGGTAGAGCTTAAAGATGGCCAGAAGAAAACCGCAGAGCGTAAGTTTTTTCCAGGTTATATGTTGATTCACATGGAACTGACTGAGCAAAGTTGGTTAGCAGTAAAAAACACCACGAATGTGATTGGTTTTATTGGAGGATCTTCAGGTAAGCCATCGCCAATTACTCAGCGTGAAGTTGATAAGATTATGGCACGCGTTCAGGAAGGTGCAGACAAGCCTAAACCTAAGGTTGCTTATCAACCGGGTGAAGAAATTTTGGTTATTGACGGTCCTTTTAATGAATTCAATGGCACGATTGATTCAGTTGATTACGAAAAGAATTTACTAAAAGTAGAGGTGTTGATTTTTGGACGCACTACCCCGGTAGAGTTAGAGTTTTCGCAGGTAGCGAAGACTTAAAAAAAGTGAAACCTTCGGGTTGATTTAACAGGGGAGCTTAATCTTAGATAGAGCGTTTGCACCCATAAGGAGATAAAAAAAATGGCTAAAAAAATTGAATCATATATTAAGCTGCAGATTCCAGCACAAGAAGCAAATCCTTCACCACCAGTAGGTCCAGCATTGGGTCAACATGGTGTGAATATTATGGATTTTTGTAAGGCGTTTAACGCTTCAACACAAGATATTGACAAAGGTATGAAAGTGCCAGTGGTTATTACGGTTTATAGTGACCGTAGTTTCACATTTATTACCAAAACACCGCCAGCAGCATTGTTAATTTTAAAAGTTACAGGCATCAAAAAAGGCAGTGGCGTACCACACCTTGATAAAGTGGGCAAAATTACTCGTGCGCAATTAGAAGAAGTTGCCACGATTAAAATGAAAGATTTGAATGCCAATGATATAGATGCAGCAGTAAGTATTATCGCTGGTACCGCCCGTTCGATGGGTATTGAAGTGGAGGGTTAAGATGGCCAAGTTAACAAAAAAACAAAAACAATTTGCAACAAAAATTGAAGCAGAAAAGCGTTATGCAATCATTGAAGCGCTTACCTTATTAAAGGAATGTTCAACTGCAAAGTTTGACGAATCTATTGATGTTAGTGTCAACCTTGGTGTTGATGCTAATAAATCTGACCAAAATGTGCGTGGTGCAGTGGTCTTACCAAACGGTACTGGAAAATCAGTGCGCGTTGCCGTGTTTACCCAAGGTGACAATGTGGAGAAAGCAAAAGCCGCAGGTGCGGATGTGGTTGGTATGGAAGATTTAATGAAAACCATGCAAGACGGCGATCTAAATTACGATGTGGTTATTGCCTCGCCAGATGCAATGGGTGTTGTTGGTCGCTTAGGACAAGTATTGGGCCCTAGAGGTTTGATGCCCAATCCTAAAGTTGGCACAGTAACCCCCGATGTTGCAACTGCGGTGAACAATGCCAAAGCAGGTCAAGTGCGTTACCGTACTGACAAAGCAGGTATTATTCATGCAGGCATTGGTAAAGCATCATTTACACCAGAAGCATTGGCTGAAAATATTGTTGCTTTGATGGAAGCATTGAAAAAAGCCAAGCCTAGTTCAGCCAAAGGTATTTATTTTAAAAGATTAAATGTGTCATCAACAATGGGTCCAGGTATTGGAGTTGATATCACATCGGTTGAGGTTTAAGTTTAACCAAAAAAAAGAATTCTTTTAGGTCTTAGATTATTCTACGACCTCAAAGACCATAGGTTCAAGCACTCCTCCTGGTGTGTTTGTTTAATTGACTGGTAATACAGTTGGCCTATGTAGAGGGTGGTGTTAGGATGTTCTAACAAATACTCTAGGGTGGAAGTTATATTAAATATAACTTTCTTTTTTTAAAACTGAGTTTAGGTAGAGAGAGGATATGAGTGTAAATTTATATTTTTTGTCTTTAAACTTAGTAGACTGTTTAGGAGAGAGACAAAATGGCTCTAAATCTTGAAGCAAAAAAAGTTGTTGTCAAACAAGTAAATGCACTCGCTAAGAGTAGTATTGCTGTTGGCGTAGCTGAATATCGCGGATTAACAGTTGCGCAAATGACCAACCTTCGCGCTAGTGCAATGGATGCCAGTGTTTCTTTACGCGTTGTAAAGAATTCATTGGCAAAAAGAGCGTTAGAGGATACCACATGTGAATGTGTGATGCCTGTGCTTAGTGGGCCGGTAATTCTTGGTTTTTCACAAGAAGACCCCGGTGCAGTAGCACGCGTATTTAATGATTTCGTTAAAGAAAATGAAGATTTGGTGGTTAAAGGTCTGGGCGTTTCAGGTGATTTTGTGGAAGCAAATGAACTTAAGCGAATTGCAGATTTGCCAACTAAAGATCAAGCGATTAGTATAGTTATGGCGTTAATGTTGGCACCAGTTGAGAAGTTAGCAAGGGGTTTAAATGATGTCCCTAGTCAAATAACTCGAGTGGTTTCAGCAATAGCACAACAAAAACAATAATAATAAAAAAGGAGAAAAATATCATGGCTAAATTAACCAATGAAGATATTTTAAATGCAGTTGCTGACATGTCAGTAATGGATGTTGTTGAATTGGTTTCAGCAATGGAAGAAAAATTTGGTGTATCAGCAGCGGCAGCAGCAGCACCAGTAGCAGTAGCAGCAGACGCTGGTGCAGCAGTAGAAGAAAAAGACGAGTTTGATGTAATGTTGACAAGTTTTGGTGAAAAGAAAGTTGCTGTTATTAAAGCGGTTCGCTCTATTACTGGTCTTGGTCTTAAAGAGGCTAAAGATATGGTTGAATCAGCACCTGCTGCAGTTAAAGAAGGCGCATCTAAAGCTGAATCTGAAGACATTAAGAAGCAACTTGAAGAAGCTGGCGCTAGCGTAGAGCTTAAGTAATTAGTTCTACAAAAAAAATACTAAAACACCCGCAAGGGGATTTTGGTGTTTTATCAGCCTATGATTTTTTATAGGCTGACCCTATTATTTAAAAGACTTTAGTTATATATTGTCTTTTAAGAAAGAAATGTTAATTGTAAGATCAAATAATGCGAGGTACTATGGCTTATTCATTTACTGAAAAAAAGCGAATTAGAAATAATTTTGGTTCAAGGGAATCGATTTTAAAGGAACCAGATTTACTGGCTATCCAGATTGAATCATTCAATGGTTTTATTCAAGCTGGAAAAGAAGCTAAAACAGATGTTGGTTTACATGCGGTTTTTCAATCCGTATTTCCAATTACTGCGAACAATGGTTACGCAGAAATTGAATATGTTGATTATGCATTGCAAGAGCCAAAATTTAATGTTGAAGAATGTAAGTTGCGTGGTGTAACTTTTGCCTCAATATTGCGAGTTAAATTAAACTTAGTTTTATTTGACAAAAATGGTTCAATTCTAAAAAAGAAGCGTCGCATTAAGCAAGTTATTGAGGAAGATGTTTATCTTGGTCAACTGCCATTAATGACAGACACAGGTACCTTTGTTATTAATGGTACTGAGCGTGTTGTGGTGTCTCAATTACACCGCTCTCCAGGTGTGATTTTTGAACATGATAAAGGTAAAACACACTCTTCAGGTGAAATTTTATTCTCATCTCGTATTATTCCTTATCGTGGCTCATGGTTAGACTTTGAATTTGATCATCACGAACATTTGTATGTGCGAATTGACCGTAGGCGTAAATTACCTGCAACCACTTTGTTGCGGGCAATGGGTCTTGATTCAATTGGTATTCTTGATACTTTCTTCGGAAAAATCAATGTCAAGCTTAAGGCAAAATCTTGCGATGTGGACTTATCTCCAGCTAAATTACGCGGATCAATTGCTGAATTTGATATTATGTCTGGCAAAGATGTGGTGGTTGAAAAGGGTCGTCGCGTTACCACTAAGCATACAAATATTTTAGAAAAAGCAGGTATCGAATCAATGACAACCCCGCTTGAATATTTGCTAGATAAAGTTATCTCTCAAGATTTAGTTGATAAAGAAACGGGTGAAATTTTATGCGCTGCCAATACTGTTATTTCTGAAGAAGTTTTGGAATTGTTGGTAACCAATAAAGTTAAGAAATTTGAAATTCTTTATATTAACGAGTCGCAAACAGGTGCTTATATTTCTAACACATTGCGTTTAGATGAAGTGCAAACTGAAATCGAAGCACGCATGTCTATTTACCATGTGATGCGTCCAGGTGAGCCAGCAACAGAAGATGCGGTTAACTTATTGTTTAACAATTTGTTTTTCAAAAATGACCGCTACGATCTTTCTAGAGTTGGTCGCATGAAACTCAATCGTCGTCTTGGCATTGAGTCTGAAACGGGCGAACATGTATTGACAAATGATGACATTTTGAATGTTATTAAAATGTTAATTGACATTAAAGACGGTAAGGATTCAGTTGATGATGTTGATACACTTGCTAACAGACGCGTTAGAGCTATCGGTGAAATGATTGAAAATCAATTTAGAATTGGTTTGGTGCGTGTTGAAAAAGCAGTTAAAGAAGGTTTGAACTTGGCTGAAACAGATGAATTAACCCCACAAGACTTAATTAACTCTAATCCAGTATCAGCTGCGGTTAAAGAATTCTTCGGCTCTTCACAGTTGTCTCAGTTTATGGATCAAGTGAATCCATTGTCAGGTGTAACTCATAAGCGTCGCATCTCAGCATTAGGTCCAGGTGGCTTGACGCGTGAGCGTGCTGGCTTTGAAGTGCGTGATGTACATCCATCGCATTATGGTCGTTTATGCCCAATTGAAACACCAGAGGGCCCTAATATTGGTTTGATTAACACTTTAGCAGTTTATGCCAAAACTAATAATTATGGTTTTTTAGAGACGCCATATCAAGTGGTGAAAAAAGGCAAAGTAACCAGTGAAGTTATTTATGTGTCTGCGATTGATGAAATCACACACACCATTGCACAGGCCAATGCTAATGTTGATACAAAAGGCAAGTTAATGGATGACTTGATTTCTTGTCGTCATAAAAATGAATTTGTCTTGGTAAACTCTGAAGATGTAACCTTAATTGACATTGATTCCAAGCAAATTTCATCAGTGGCAGCATCGCTTATTCCGTTTTTAGAACATGATGATGCGAACCGTGCATTAATGGGTTCAAATATGCAACGCCAAGCAGTGCCAACATTGCGTGCTGAAAAGCCATTGGTAGGTACAGGTATTGAGCGTGTAGTAGCAACCGATTCTCGTGTTTGTGTAACAGCAAAGCACAGTGGTGTGGTTGAGGCAGTTGATGCTTCTCGTATCGTTATTCGTGTTGATTCCAAGCAGGCTAAAGCGGGTGAGTTAGGTGTTGATATTTACAATTTAACTAAGTATTCTCGCTCTAATCAAAATACTTGTATCAACCAAAAGCCTTTGGTTAAAACTGGCGATAAAATCATTGCAGGTGATGTATTGGCAGATGGACCTTCAACAGACCTTGGTGAATTAGCACTGGGTCAAAATATGAAGATTGCTTTTATGCCATGGAATGGTTATAACTTTGAGGATTCAATTTTAATCTCTGAGCGGGTGATACAAGAAGATCGCTACACGACGATTCACATTGAAGAATTGACTGCTTATGCGCGTGATACCACTTTAGGTTCAGAAGAAATTACTGCTGATATTCCTAATGTGAGTGAATCTGCTCTAGCAAAACTTGATGAAGTTGGCATTGTTTATGTTGGTGCTCGTGTTAAAGGGGGTGATATTTTAGTCGGTAAAGTAACCCCTAAGAGCGAAACCGTCCTGTCTCCAGAAGAAAAATTATTGCGGGCTATTTTTGGTGAAAAAGCCAATAGTGTTAAGGACTCTTCATTGCGTATTGGTGCATCAAAATCTGGTGTGGTTATAGATGTGCAAGTTTTTACTCGTGACCGTGTTGAAAAAGATGCAAGAGCGTTAAGTATTGATGAAGGTCGCTTGGCAAAAATCAGAAAAGATATTGACGATGAATTTGGCATTATTGATGGTGATATTTTCCGTCGTATCCGCCTGAAACTTTCAGGTAACGAGTTAACAAAAGCCGTTGCTGGTCTTAAAGCAGGCGAGAAGTTAAATTCTAAGAATATGAAGTCTTTAGAAAATGAAGTCTTTGGCAAACTCAAGGTAAAAGATGCGGCCGTCAACAAAGAAGTAGCATCTTTGGTTAAACAGGCGAAAATCAAGCAGGTTGAATTTGATAAATTCTTTGAAAATGAGCGTGCTAAGATTGTTGAAGGTGCAGAATTACCACCGGGTGTTATGAAGATGGTTAAAGTGTATGTGGCAACGCGTAAAACTTTACAAGTTGGTGACAAGATGGCAGGCCGCCATGGTAACAAAGGTGTTATTTCACGCATATCTCCAATAGAAGATATGCCTTACTTGGCAGATGGCTCTACCGTTGATGTGGTGCTTAATCCACTGGGTGTGCCTTCTCGAATGAATGTCGGACAGGTACTGGAAGTTCATTTGGGTTATGCAGCAAAAGGTTTGGGTTATAAAATTGCCGCTATGCTTGATGAAAAGCGTACTGAAATGGTGAAAGAAATCAGAGCATTCTTAGATAAAGTTTACAATTCTCATGGTAAGCAAGAAAATTTAGAGTCGTTTAGCGATGAAGAAATCATTGAATTGGCAAACAACCTTCGTGAGGGTGTGCCAATGGCAACGCCAGTATTTGATGGTATTAAAGAAGAAGACATTAAGTCATTATTAAGGTTAGCCGACTTACCAGAATCTGGTCAAGAGCAGTTATATGATGGTCGAACGGGTGAGCCGTTTGACCGTCCAGTTACGGTTGGTTATATGCATATGTTGAAACTCAATCACTTGGTTGATGATAAGATGCATGCTCGTTCAACAGGTCCTTATTCACTCGTTACGCAACAACCGCTTAGTGGTAAAGCACAGTTTGGTGGCCAGCGTTTCGGTGAAATGGAAGTTTGGGCATTAGAAGCTTACGGTGCAGCACACACATTGCGTGAGATGTTAACGGTTAAATCGGATGATGTTGCCGGGCGCGCGAAGATGTATAAGAGTATTGTTGACGGGGTCAATTTGACAGAATCAGTAATGCCAGAATCCTTTAATGTACTGGTTAAAGAGATTCGTTCATTAGGTATTGATGTTGAACTTGAGCAACACTAATTAGGAGAGTAATATGCAAGATTTATTAAATATTTTAAAAAGTCAGAATAAAGAACAAGATTTTGACGCAATTAGAGTTGGTTTAGCCTCCCCTGAAAAAATTCGTTCTTGGTCGTATGGTGAGGTAAAAAAACCTGAAACCATTAACTACAGAACTTTTAAGCCTGAGCGTGAAGGTTTATTCTGTTCTAAGATTTTCGGACCAATGAAGGATTTTGAGTGTTTGTGTGGTAAATACAAGCGTATGAAATTTCGCAATGTTGTGTGTGAAAAATGTGGCGTTGAAGTTACTTTGTCTAAAGTGCGTAGAGAGCGTATGGGTCATATTGATTTAGCGGCACCTGTTGCACATATTTGGTATTTAAAATCATTGCCATCGCGTCTTGGATTGTTGATGGATATGACGCTAAAAGATATTGAGCGTGTTTTGTATTTTGAAGCCTTTTTGGTTACTGATCCAGGTTCAACACCGATGATACACAAGCAGTTGTTGACAGAAGAGATGTATTATGATGCCTTAGATGAATTTGGCGATGATGAATTTGAAGCAAAAATGGGTGCAGAAGCAATCCAAGATGTTTTGAAGGAAATGCAACTTGAAAAAGAAGCGGCAAATTTGCGTGAAGACAGTTTAAACACCAAAAGTCAAACCAAGCTTAAAAAGTATAACAAGCGTTTAAAATTGATTGATTCTTTGATTCAATCAGGCAATAAGCCTGAATGGATGGTGCTTAATGTGTTGCCAATTCTCCCACCTGATTTGCGTCCATTGGTGTCGTTAGATGGTGGTCGTTTTGCAACTTCTGATTTGAATGATTTGTATCGTCGTGTAATTAATCGTAACAATCGTTTAGCGCGTTTATTAGAATTAGACGCACCTGAAATTATTGTTCGTAACGAAAAAAGAATGTTGCAAGAAGCAGTTGATTCATTGATTGACAATGGTCGTCGTGGCCGTGCAGTAATGGGCAATAACCGTCGTCCACTTAAATCAATTGCCGATATGATTAAGGGTAAACAAGGTCGTTTCCGTCAAAACTTATTGGGTAAACGAGTTGACTATTCAGGTCGTTCAGTCATTGTTTGTGGTCCTTATCTTAAATTACACCAGTGCGGATTGCCAAAGAAAATGGCATTGGAATTATTCAAGCCATTCGTTTACAACCGTTTGATTTCACAAAGTTTGGCTTCAACGATTAAAGCAGCGAAAAAAATGGTTGAATCAGAAGTGCCTGAAGTTTGGGACATTTTAGAAAAAGTGGTACACCAGCATCCCGTGATGTTAAACCGTGCACCAACTTTACACCGTTTAGGTATTCAAGCATTTGAGCCGTTATTAATTGAAGGCAAGGCGATTCAATTACATCCACTTGTTTGTGGTGCATTTAATGCTGACTTTGATGGTGACCAAATGGCAGTACATGTGCCGTTATCTGAAGAAGCGCAACTTGAAGCAAGAACCTTGATGCTAGCATCTAACAATGTATTACACCTTGCAAGTGGTGAGCCGATTATTGTGCCTTCACAGGATGTTATTTTGGGCCTTTACTATATGACGCGTGATATGATCAATCAAAAAGGTGAAAATATGATTTTTGCCAGTGCAACTGAAGCACTTAATGCGTATGAGTCAGGTGCAGCTACTTTGCATGCGAAGGTTAAATTGCGTATTCAAGATTACAAGAAAGTTGACAATAAATATCAGCCTAGCGCTACGCGTATTGTTGAGACAACAGTAGGTCGTGCAATTTTCTCAAGAATTTTGCCAAAAGGATTGTCATTTGATTTAATTAACAAGGCCATTAGTAAGAAAGTGGTTTCTAACTTAATTCATGTTTGTTACCAAACGCAAGAATTAAAAGACACCGTTATTTTTGCGGACCAAATGATGTATATGGGTTTCCAATATTCAACCAAGTCAGGCATTTCATTTTGTTCAAATGATATGACAATTCCAGATAGCAAGGCCTCTATGGTTGACGAAGCGCAAGCGCAAGTCAAAGAAGTGCAAAAACAATATTCACAAGGTGTGGTAACAGATGGTGAGCGTTATAATAAGGTGATTGATATTTGGTCAAGAACTTCTGAAACCGTTGCTAAGGCAATGATGGACGAAATTGGCTTTGATGACTTTGTTAATGCCAAAGGCGAAACTGAAAAACTTCCTTCTTTTAACTCCGTTTATATGATGGCTGATTCTGGTGCTCGTGGTTCACCTGCACAGATGCGTCAGTTAGCAGGTATGCGTGGTTTGATGGCAAAACCAGATGGTTCAATTATTGAAACCCCAATTACCTCAAACTTTCGTGAAGGTTTGAATAATATGCAATACTTTATTTCAACACACGGTGCTCGTAAAGGTCTAGCAGACACAGCATTAAAAACAGCAAACTCAGGTTATTTGACGCGTCGTTTGGTTGATGTTGCACAAGACTTGGTTGTTAATAAAGAAGATTGTGGCACAGAAAATGGTTTGATAATGAAGGCAACTATTGAAGGTGGCAACATTGTACAAACATTAGGCGCCGCAGTTTTGGGTCGTGTTATGGTTGAAGATGTCATGGTGCCAGATTCGACAGAAATATTGTTACCTAAAGGTCATTTGGTCACATTAGAAGACTCAGATAGGATTAATGAGGTGGGTGTGGAATCTATCACAGCACGCTCTACTATTACTTGTGAGGCGCGTTATGGCGTATGTGCTTCTTGTTATGGTAATGATATGGCGCGTGGTCATAAGATTGGCGTTGGTGAAGCAGTTGGTGTTATTGCAGCACAATCAATTGGCGAACCTGGCACACAGTTAACAATGCGTACTTTCCACATTGGTGGCGCTGCTTCTGCATCGGCGACGGTAAGTAGTATCAATATTAATAATGATGGTGTGGTGCATTTTGAAAACCTTAAATCCATTACTAATGCAAGTGGAGATTTGGTGGTTGTTTCTCGCTCTTCTGAAGTGACTATTCGTAATATAAAAGGTCAAGAAGTTGAGCGTTACAAGATTCCTTATGGTGCGATTGCTCATGTCCAAGATGGAGGTAAAGTTAAAGCAAAAGATAAGATTGCAGATTGGGATCCTCACACGCATCCGATTATTTCTGAGCAAGCAGGTCGTGTTGTTTTTGTTGATTTTGTTGAAGGTGTAACGGTTAACAAAAACACAGACCCATTAACAGGATTAACTTTCTTCGAAATGATTAAAGAGGGTGAAAGGGTATCGGCAGCAAAAGGCTTGAAGCCAATGATTAAAATGGTTGACACAAAAGACTCTGAAGTTATGTTGTCAACACACTACTTACCATCAGAAGTTAAGATTAATTTAGAAGACGGCCAAGTGATTACCGCAGGTGAAGTTCTGGCAAAAATCTCTAAAGATCAGTCTAAAACCAGTGATATTACGGGTGGTTTGCCACGCGTTGCTGATTTGTTCGAAGCGCGTAAAGCGAAAGACCACTCTATTCTTGCAGAAGCAACAGGTGTTGTGAGTTTTGGCAATCCAACAAAATCTAAAGAGCGTTTGATTATCACTTCTGAAGAAGGTGAAGCGATAGAAATGATGATTCACAAATGGCGTCAAATTAATGTTTTTGACGGTGAAACCGTTGAAAAAGGTGATGTGATTTCTGATGGACCATCAAATCCGCACGATATTTTGCGTTTATTGGGCGTGGAAGCATTGGCAAGCTATGTGGTTAAAGAGGTACAAAATGTTTACCGCTTACAAGGTGTGAACATCTCTGATAAGCACATTGAAGTCATTGTTAAGCAAATGTTGCGCAAAGTAGAAGTGCTTGATATTGGTGATTCTAAATTTGTGAATGGCGAAACTGCTGAATATGCTCGTGTGATTGATACTAATAAGCAATTGATTGCACAGGGTAAAGACCCAGTGATTTATCAAAGATTGTTAATGGGTATTACCAAGGCATCATTGGCAACAGAATCGTTTATTTCTGCAGCATCGTTCCAAGAAACTACGCGAGTATTGACTGAGGCCTCAACCACAGGCCGTGTTGATGATTTACTAGGATTGAAAGAAAATGTTATTGTTGGTCGTTTAATTCCAGCAGGCACAGGTTTTGTCCATCATCAAGAGCGTCGTTCTAAGCGTGCAAAAAGTATTATGCAAGCATCAGAAGTAGAAGCGGCACTTTCAGCTGAGTTAAATGAAGTGGCAACGGAAACATCTACTAAAGAATAGTTGCGTTTATATGCTTAAAAGAAAAAACCGCACCAATAATTAGTGCGGTTTTTTTATGCCTAAATTGCAAGGCTGTGGTATAAAATACAATCATGAATAAAGACTCTTTTAACAAATATATAGCGGATGGATATAATCACATTCCTGTTTATCGAACCCTTGACATTGATGCAGATACAGACACTGCCTTAAATTTATATTTAAAATTAGCCAACACGCCTTACTCTTATCTTTTTGAGTCAGTTGAAGGGGGTAAAAAATGGGGTCGTTACTCTATGATTGGTTTGCATGCACAGACTGTTGTTAAAGTCTCGGATTACGATGTTCGCATTGAATGGAATGGTGAGTTGCGTGAATCAAGTCAAGTTAAGGACCCTCTGGTATGGATAGAGCAATATTTAGCAGGCTATAAAGTCCCTCAATTAGACGAATTGCCAGATTTTAACGGTGGATTGGTTGGTTACTTTGGTTATGAAATTATTCGCTATATTGAGCCAAAATTAGCCAAAATCAACAAACCAGATGAAATGAAAGTGCCTGATATTTTGTTGATGTTATCAAACGATTTGGTGGTGTTTGACAATGTGTTGAACCAAGCTTTTGTTATTACTCATATTGACCCAAACACGCAAAAATACGAAGATGCACAGGACAGATTGGATGAAATAATAACCAAAATCCAAGCGCCATTTAATCAGTCAGCGTACCAATCAAATCACCTCAATGGGCAAGATTTTGTTTCTAGTTTTGGTGAAGAAAAATACAAAGTAGCTGTTGAAAAAATACAAGAATATATTGTTGCTGGCGATGTGATGCAAGTTGTGCCATCACAACGCTTAAGCACCAAATTCAGCGCACCACCAATTGAACTTTATCGCCAGTTGCGCCGCCTTAATCCATCGCCATATATGTATTACCTTAATTTAGATGACATTTCTATTGTTGGCTCATCACCTGAAATTCTAACTCGTGTTGATAGCAATAGATGTGCCACCGTACGACCACTTGCAGGCACTCGCCCTCGTGGCAAAGATGAGGCGCAAGATTTGGCTTTAGAAAAAGATTTATTAGCAGATGCAAAAGAAATTGCCGAACACTTGATGTTAATTGACCTTGGGCGTAATGATTTAGGGCGTATTGCCAAAATAGGCAGTGTTAAAGTAACCGATAAAATGTATATTGAGCGTTATTCACATGTGATGCATATTGCATCCAATGTAGAGTGCAAACTGCAAGAGAATATGAGTGCGATTGATGTATTAAAAGCAACTTTTCCAGCAGGCACACTAAGTGGCGCACCAAAAGTCCGAGCGATGGAAATTATTAATGAAGTTGAACCAGTGAAGCGCAATATTTATTCAGGCGCCATTGGCCATCTTTCTTGGCATGGTTGCATGGATATGGCAATTGCCATTCGCACTGCAGTTATTAAAAATGAAACTCTTTATGTGCAAGCAGGGGCAGGTATTGTCCATGATTCCGACCCTCAATCTGAGTGGAATGAAACTTTACACAAGGCAAATGCAATAATAAAAGCAGCGGAAAAGGTTTAGAGTGCGCTAATATTATGCTTTAGTGATAGTGTTGCAATTGTTTTTTTTCTATGTATTATTATCGCCTAGTTGATTTATTTGAATCTACTAAATGTTCTATTTTTATATTAAAGAGGAGAAGACTATGAAGAAAAGCATTTCTATTGCGGCGGTTATAACTTTAGCGTCATTATTTATAATGCCACTAGAGGCGAACGCCAAAGAGATGACAGGTAAAGAGCTTGCTTTTGACCGTAAATTGGGTAATTGTTTGGCATGCCATTCAGTTTCAGATGGTGGACAACCGGGTAATATTGGCCCGCCACTGTTGGCAATGAAAGCCAGATTCCCAGATAAGGCTGTGTTAAGAGCACAGATTTGGGATGCAACAGCTAGAAACCCAAAATCTTTAATGCCTCCGTTTGGCAAACATAAAATGTTAACTGAAAATCAAATTGATAAAGTTACAGATTTCATTCATTCATTATAATTAAAGGAGAAAAGAAAATGAAAAGAAGATTATTTTTAAAAAGTGCAATGGCAGGATCAGCGGTTGTAACGGCAGTAGGCGCAGGCTTACTAACACCGTCAGCAGTTTTTGCTGCTTCAGCAAAATTTAAGGGCTTGTCGAATACGGCAGTATCAGGTGCAGCAAGTGCGGGCGCAGGTTCATTTAAGTTCAAAGCCCCTAAAATCGCTGAAAATGGTGCAGTTGTACCAGTAACAGTGGATGCTTCCAAGATGAATGGTGTTTCTAATATTGCTTTTTTAGTAAAAAAGAACAGCACACCATTAGCGGCTTCATTCAATTTGTCTGGCGCTGTTGGCTTTGTTTCTACTCGTATTAAAATGGGTAAAACTTCGGATGTAGATGCGATTGTTACTGCAAACGGTTCAATGACCAAAGTAACGAAAAACATCAAAGTAACCATTGGCGGCTGCGGCGGTTAACTAAATATAAAAAAGGAGAAAACATTATGTCAAAAATTAAATTAAAGCCAAAAGCTAGAAAAGGTGTTATTACTGTCAAAGCGCTTATTAAACATCCAATGGAAACTGGATTTCGTAAGAAAAAAGGTAAATTAATTCCTGCAAACCATATTGATCACATAACCATATCGCATAATGGTAAAAAGTTTGTAGATGCAGATATTGGTAGTTCTGTTTCTAAAGACCCATACTTTAAGTTTAAAGTTGCTGGTGCCAAAGGCGATACCATTGAACTTAAATATAAGGACAACTTGGGAAGCACAGGCACTATGATGAAAAAATCCAAGTAAGTTTATTTTTTATTTGAGGAGAGAATAATGAAGAAAATTATAACAACAGTAGCGGTGACAGCTTTATTGAGCTCAACCGCTGTATTTTCGGTGCAGCAATCATCAGTCGTTCAGTCTGACATTGACGCCTTCCAAGGTCACTTTAAAAAAAGGTTTCCTGAATTATCGTTAAATGACTTTTCCAAAGGTCCTTATGCGATGAGTGAAGACAAAATGTCACAGTTTGAAGCATTGATGGAGATGCCCCCATTTGAGGATCATGTAGAAAAAGGTGGGAAATTATGGAAAACAGCGTTTAAGAATGGAAAAACTTATTCCAGTTGTTTTTCTGGTGATGATGAAACCATTCGCACTCAGTATCCACGATGGGATGCAGCTAAGGGCAAGGTTGTTAGTTTGGAAAAAGCACTTTTAGATTGCCGTGTAAAAAATGGCGAGAAGAAAATTGGTTCTGGTAAAGGTAAGTTAGCTTGGATTTCGGCTTACTTAACGACCATTGCTGAAGGTCAAACCATTAATGTAATCGTACCTGAAGGTGATGAAAAGGCGTTGGCTGCTTATAACGCAGGCAAAAAGTTTTTCTATGCTAAGCGAGGACAACTCAACTTATCTTGTGCGAATTGTCATGTAGATAACCCTGGTCGGCGTATTCGTGGCAACACATTGTCGCCAGCATTAGGGCAAGTTACACACTTTCCTGTATGGCGTGGAAAATGGGCGAAGAAGAAAGGTGATGGTTTTGGCACCATTCAGCGTCGTTATGGCGGTTGCAACAAGCAAGTTCGTGCGCAACCATTTAAGCGACAAAAAGATGCGTATAGCAATCTAGAATACTTCCACACTATTATGAGTAATGGCATGGAGATTTCTGGTACCGAGTACAGAGAATAAAGGAGAATAACATGAAAAAGGTATTATTAATATTATCGTTAGCTTTTGGTTTGTCAGCTTGTGGAGGTAGTGGCTCTGGATATAAGTCTATGGCGCCTGCCACTATGGCTAAAGTCAAAGTTGAAGCACCAGTTCTTTCTTATGCAACTGCGCTGAAGGTGGCTAAATCTGAGCAGAAGAAGGCTAAAAAAGTAGGTATGGAATGGAACACGATCCGTAAACTTATGAAGTCTGCTAAGAAAAAGGCTAAAGCTGGCAATGAAAAAGCCGCCATTAAGTTGCTTGTAACAGCTGCTGAACATGGTAGGCTTGGTCAACAACAAGCTAAAGACCAAGTTAATGCAGGTCCTAATTTCTAGATTTATCTAGTTATTTAGAAAAAATACCCCTTTATTGGGGTATTTTTTCGTCTGTATTTTTTATTCGAGACTTTTGCATAGGTACTTGAATCCTTATCATAAGCATAACACTCTTTTGACCAACTTAATGAGTGTTGTGCTTATGTGAATTCAAGGGTGACTTAATAACTATTCTATTTTTTACCCCTAACCAAAGGGCAAAACTTAGTATAATGGATTGACTTTGAAAAGTTGGGGTTCAAAATAATCAGAAAACTAAGTGTGTATAACTTGTGCGTTTGGGGTGGCTTAGGTAAAAGGTATTTTGAAAAAATGGTGTCATTAGTGATTCTTCTAACCTCTTTTTTTAGTAGAGAAAGAACGGTTATAAACTGTTCCCTACGGACTATTGCGTCTTTTTTTTTTGCTTATGCAACGCTCTCTTTTTAGCGTGCACCCAAAATAGAGTCTAAAATAAAAAAAAATTTACTTTCTATGTAAAAACTATTATATAATATGCACGGGATTTATCTGCATAATCATAATTATAATCATAATTAATTATGCAGATAAACCTTAATTAAGTTTTTTACTAATTTTTTAAAGAAAGTTTTATCTGAATTAAACCCTAATAAAAGCAAAGGAAAGAAAGTATGCAAGCAAAAACACAGAAACAAGTTATGGCGTTACAAAATAAAGCTCAAAAAGTCGTTAATAAACTTAACGAAGAGGTTGTTGCCATTGCTGAGGGTGTCCAGCACATCCAAACTCAAGCAGGTGTAGCGTATCAATTAAACATTAAAGATTTTAACACTAAAAAGTTAAACTTAATTGCCAAAAAAATCGGCGATGATTTGGAAGTGACACTAAAAGAAGGTGTTATTATCTTTGATAACTATTTTAATATTTGCGCCACTGATTTATCTTGCTTGGTTTCTTTGCCCACCAAAGACGGTGGACTTTACCATATTGTTGCCGATGCTTTCTTTACTTTAGAAGACGACACCCAAGTGGTGTATTTTTATGGCGAACAATCTATTGTTTCCACAGAATCTAGTGCCGTAAGCACAGATAACAACCAAAGCTTTTTTGATGTTGTTACTTCCAACATAGGAATCGTAGCTGCAGTTGTGGTTGGGGCTGTTGTAGTTGCCACTAGTGGCAGCGACAAGAATGGTAATGACGATGATGCACCACTAACATTTACCCTTGCAGATGCAGGCGACTTTACCGACAGTGCTATGGTTATTGTCGATAACTTGAAAGAAGGAGTAACTTGGCAGTATTCTGTTGATGGTGGCGCTAGTTTCACTGATGGTGCAGGTAGTAGTTTTGTGCTGAACGAAGGCGCTTATGCCGAGAATGCCATTCAGATTAAACAAACCGATGCAGCCGGCAATACCTTAGCCGTCATTAAGAATACTTCCCCTGTTGTTGTAGACACCACAAATCCTTTATTTACCAGCGCAACTATAGTTGATGTTAAAACAAACACCGAGGCATCGGAAACGATATATGAGGCAACAGCAATAGACAATAATGCAGTTACTTACACCTTAGAAGATGGCAATCAAAAAGACAAATTTACGATTAGTAAGGAGGGGGAACTAAGATACAAGCAAAAACAAACGACAGTACATAATGACGACAAAGTTACCATTATTGCCACTGATGCTGCAGGCAATGAAACAAAGCAACTTGTTACTGTGTCGGTGAAAGATTTTGTTTTATCTACCTCAGTTGTTTGGAATAATATTGGTGATGATAATAATATCAATATTGCGGAATTGGCAATGGCTACTTTGAGTGGTACAGTTACTTCCACTGATAGCACATTTACTGACTTAAATATTGCCAGCATTGTTTTCAAACAAAATAATGCTGTTGTTCACACGATTAACACCGCTCTTCCTGTTATTAATAACAACACTTGGGCTTTAAACCACGACAACGCTTGGGCTTCAAAACTTGTCGATGGCAATTGCACTGTTGTTGTGAATCTTTCTGCTAATAGTGGCGGTATCACAGGTCAGGGGGAGGCGGTAGTAGTAATTGATATAGTCGCTCCAGTAACACCCGTATTGAACTTAAATGATGGCATTACCAAAAATAGCACAATGACTGTTGGTGGTTTAGAGGCAGGTGCAACTTGGCAGTATTCTATTGATGGTGGCACTAACTTTACCAGTGGCACAGGCAGTAGTTTTATACTAAATGAAGGTACTTATGCTGAAAATACCATTCAGATCAAACAAACTGATGTAGCTGGCAACACTTCAAGCGTTTTTAAAAATATGTCATCTGTTGTTGTGGACACCACAAATCCTTTATTTACCAGCGCAACTATAGTTAATGTTGAAATAAACACCGAAGCATCGGAAATGATATATGAAGCAACAGCAACAGACAATAATGCAGTTACTTACACCTTAGAAGATGGCAATCAAAAAGACAAATTTACGATTAGCAAGGAGGGTGAACTAAGATACAAGCAAAAACAAACGATAGCACATAATGACGACAAAGTTACCATTATTGCCACTGATGCTGCAGGCAATGAAACAAAGCAACTCGTTATTGTGTCGGTGAAAGAGATTGCTTTACTCACCACAGTTATTTGGAATGGCATTAGTGATGATAGTATTATTAATATTGCGGAATTGGCAGTAACCACTTTAAGTGGTACAGTTACTGGCTTAAGTAATGCCAGTAATGTCAGTATTACCAGTATTATCTTTAAACAAGAAGGTGTTGATGCTACTTATACGCTTGACTCCAGCCTTCTTCCGAGTATTAATAGCGATAACACTTGGACTTTAGTCAACGACAATACCTGGACTTCACAACTTAGTGACGGTAATAATTACATAGTTACCGTCAACCTTTCTGACAATAATGGCAGTGATAGCAATATTTTATTAGGTCAGGGAAAAGCAACAGCAGTAACGATTAACAAAATTGTTCCAGCAACGCCAACACTTAATTTTACAGATACTGGTTCAGTGAATGACGATGGTATTACCAACAATGGCATAATTACTGTTGGTGATTTAGAGTCAGGTGCAACTTGGCAGTATTCTATTAATGGTGGCGTTAACTTTACTAATGGTACAGGTAATAGTTTTACGCTAATTGAAGGCACTTATGCTGTCAATGCCATTCGGATTAAGCAAATTAATGCAATTGGTAATGTTTCAATCGTAATGACAAACGATTTAACTATTGTTGTGGACGCCACCCCTCCAGCAATGCCAACATTTAACTTTATAGATACAGGTTTATCGCACGAAGATCGCATTACCAACAATGGTACAATGACTGTTGGCGGTTTAGTGGTAGATGCAACTTGGCAGTATTCTATTGATGGTGGCACTAATTTTACTAGTGGCACAGGCAGTAGTTTTACGCTGACTGAGGGTACTTATGCTGAGAATAGCATTCAGATTAAACAATTTGATGTGGCTGGTAATGCCTCAAGCGTCTTTAAGAATACTTCGCCTATTGTCGTGGACACTACCCCTCCAGTAGCGCCAGGGTTAACTTTTGTAGATACAGGTTCATCAAGTATTGATGGCATTACCAGTAATGGCACGATTACTGTTAGTGGCTTGGTAACAGATGCAACTTGGCAGTATTCTATCAATGGTGGCACTAGCTTTACTAGTGGCACAGGCAGTAGTTTTACGCTGCCTGAGGGCACTTATGCTAGGACTATTATTCAGATTAAACAATCTGATGTGGCTGGCAATACCTCAAGCGTCTTTAAGAGTGATTCACCTATTGTTGTAGACACTACCTCTCTGGCAGCACCGGTGTTGACTTTTATAGATGCAGGTTTAACAAATACAGATCATATTACCAACAATGGCATGGTGCTTGTTGGCGGTTTGGTAACAGGTGCAACTTGGCAGTATTCTATTAATGGTGGCACTAACTTTACTGATGGCAAAGATGACAGTTTTGTTCTGGCTGGAGGCACTTATAGTACTGATGCCATTCAGGTTAAGCAAACTGATGTAGCGGGCAATTCTTCAAGCGTCGTTAAAAATACTTTCTCTATTGTTGTGGACACTACAGACCCAATATTTGTTCCACAACCTACTACAGCCAGTATCCTTGTTAACAGCCCTGTTGCAACTACTGTTTATAGCGCTCAAGCAAGCAACCTTAGTGGTGGTGATGTAAATTATGGTATAACTTATAGTATAAAAAATGCGGACACCAGTAAATTTACAATTACTACTAATACTGGCATAGTCACTTACAAAACAATGCAAACGACAGTGCATGACAATGACACAGTTACCATTATTGCCACTGATGTTGCAGGCAACACAGCAGAGCGAGTCGTTGCTGTATCGGTGAGACCTCCTGCTGCACAAGGATTTACTATTAATGGTGAAAAAGCTGGTGATTTGAGTGGATACTCAGTCTCATCAGCAGGTGATGTCAACGGCGATGGTTTGGACGATTTGATTATTGGTGCTAAGGATGCAAGCGCTGCTGCTAATAAAGTCAAATCAGGTAAATTTTATGTTGTATTTGGAAATGTTAGTCATGAAGCTATTAATTTATCAGACATAGCCTTAGGCACAGGTGGCTTTGCTATTGGTGGAGAGCATGTTGATGATTACATTGGTCATTCAGTATCCTCAGCAGGTGATGTAAACGGCGATGGATTTGACGATTTGATTGTTGGTTCGTTCGGAGTAGATGCGTATGGGCGCAGATCTAATGTCGGTAAATCTTATGTTATATTTGGAGCAACTAAGGTAGTATATGATGAAACAACATCTTACATTAATGTATTAGGCTTTGCAATCTATGGTTACGATCTTGAAGAGGGTGATCAAAGTGGATACTCAGTATCCTCAGCAGGTGATGTCAACGGCGATGGCTTTGACGATTTGATTATTGGGGCACCTTATGCAAACCCTGATGGTAAGAACAATGCGGGAGCATCTTATGTTGTGTTTGGAAAGAATAATGCAACTACAATTTATTTAAAACCCAGCTCCTCAATTTTAGGTGGATTTGTTATTAAGGGTGAGAATGCAGGTGACTACAGTGGATACTCAGTATCCTCAGCAGGTGATGTCAACGGCGATGGCTTGGATGATATGATTATTGGTGCCTATCATAACGGCGCTGGTAAATCTTATGTTGTATTTGGTAAAGCAAATAGTAATTTGGTTAATTTATCAGACATAGTCTCAGGCACAGGTGGGTTTGTTATTAATGGTGAGTTTTCAAGTAGCTGGAGTGGATTCTCAGTATCCTCAGCAGGTGATGTGAATGGCGATGGGTTGGACGATTTGATTATTGGTGCCTATAGGACATATGGTGGATATTATGATGTTGGTAAATCTTATGTTGTATTTGGTAAAACAGACAAAACTGCCATTAATTTATCAGACATATCCTCAGGTACAGGTGGTTTTGCTATTAAGGGTGATAATGGGGTTGCTTGGGATAAAAGTGGATACTCAGTATCCTCAGCAGGTGATGTGAATGGCGATGGTTTGGATGATTTAATTATTGGTGCCCCAGGGGCAAGTCTTACTGAGAGTCATAATATTCTTCCGGAAGGAGGGCTTGATGCTCATAGAGATGAAGGCAAATCTTATATTGTATTTGGCAAAACAGACGGAACTGTCGTTAATTTAACAGAAATATCTTTAGGCAGAGGTGGTTTTGTTATTAATGGAGCGAATCACGGCGATCAAAGTGGATCCTCAGTAGCCGCAGCAGGTGATGTGAATGGTGATGGCTTGGATGATTTGATTGTTGGCGCTTATACGGCAAGCTCCAATGGTAAATACAAATCAGGTAAATCTTTCGTCGTGTTTGGTAAAGCCGACACAGGAGCTATTGGTTTAGCAGATATTAATGCTACCAAAGGCGCTATTGCCCATACAGTTGATTTTCTAGGTGACGATAATAATGACACACTAACAGGTGCCGCTGCTGATGAGTTGTTTGTTGCTGGTTTAGGTAATGATGTTTTAACGGGTAACGGCGGTACCGATGTTTTTAATGCAGGCAAGGGCGACGACATTATTATTATTAATGCGGACAACCTTGCTAAACTCTCCAGTAAGGTGCTTAGTAGTCATTTACTCGCTCGTGTTGATGGTGGCGGCAATATTGATACGCTAAAATTAGCAGGCACTGACCTAACCTTAGATCTTACGCAAATAGACAATGGCCGCATTCAAGACATTGAAATCATTGATTTAACAGGTTCAGGTAACAATACTTTGAAACTTAATCTTAATGACTTATTGGATATTTCCAGCTCAACCAATGTTCTTAAAGTTATGGGTGATGCGGGTGATAAAGTTGATATAGAACTTAGTAGCAATGCTTTTATTCAAGGTTCTGCAGAAACAAAGGATGGCATTACTTATGATATTTATAGCAATGCTAACGCCTCCACTGCAAAATTGTGGATAGATCAAGATTTAGCGGTGGTTTAACTGTTCTTTGTTTGTCTCAGCCAAAGGGCAAAACTTAGCGTAATTGCCTTTGAAAAGTTGCTGTTCAAAGTAATCAGAAAATTAAGTATGTTTAATTTTTGCGTTTGCTGGCTTAGGTAAAGGGCATTTTGAAAACTGGTGTCACTGGTGATTCCTCTAACATCTTTTCTTGGTAGAGAAGGAATGGTTATAAACCGCTCCCTGCGGATTGTTGCGTCTTTTTTTAACAAAAAACGCAAAAATTAGAGATGAAAAGTAATAATATGGGTGTTTTTTCGGATAAAAAAATTGGATTTTTTTTGCAGATTTTTTGATTTTCTTAGAAAAATAGAGGTTCTGAAATCCTGAGGTTTTGGTGGTTTTTTTTGGCTTATACAACGCTCTCTTTTTAGCGTGCACCCAAAATAGAGTCTAAAATAAAAAAAATTTACTTTCTATGTAAAAACTATTATATAATATGCACGGGATTTATCTGCATAATCATAATTATAATCATAATTAATTATGCAGATAAACCTTAATTAAGTTTTTTACTAATTTTTTAAAGAAAGTTTTATCTGAATTAAACCCTAATAAAAGCAAAGGAAAGAAAGTATGCAAGCAAAAACACAGAAACAAGTTATGGCGTTACAAAATAAAGCTCAAAAAGTCGTTAATAAACTTAACGAAGAGGTTGTTGCCATTGCTGAGGGTGTCCAGCACATCCAAACTCAAGCAGGTGTAGCGTATCAATTAAACATTAAAGATTTTAACACTAAAAAGTTAAACTTAATTGCCAAAAAAATCGGCGATGATTTGGAAGTGACACTAAAAGAAGGTGTTATTATCTTTGATAACTATTTTAATATTTGCGCCACTGATTTATCTTGCTTGGTTTCTTTGCCCACCAAAGACGGTGGACTTTACCATATTGTTGCCGATGCTTTCTTTACTTTAGAAGACGACACCCAAGTGGTGTATTTTTATGGCGAACAATCTATTGTTTCCACAGAATCTAGTGCCGTAAGCACAGATAACAACCAAAGCTTTTTTGATGTTGTTACTTCCAACATAGGAATCGTAGCTGCAGTTGTGGTTGGGGCTGTTGTAGTTGCCACTAGTGGCAGCGACAAGAATGGTAATGACGATGATGCACCACTAACATTTACCCTTGCAGATGCAGGCGACTTTACCGACAGTGCTATGGTTATTGTCGATAACTTGAAAGAAGGAGTAACTTGGCAGTATTCTGTTGATGGTGGCGCTAGTTTCACTGATGGTGCAGGTAGTAGTTTTGTGCTGAACGAAGGCGCTTATGCCGAGAATGCCATTCAGATTAAACAAACCGATGCAGCCGGCAATACCTTAGCCGTCATTAAGAATACTTCCCCTGTTGTTGTAGACACCACAAATCCTTTATTTACCAGCGCAACTATAGTTGATGTTAAAACAAACACCGAGGCATCGGAAACGATATATGAGGCAACAGCAATAGACAATAATGCAGTTACTTACACCTTAGAAGATGGCAATCAAAAAGACAAATTTACGATTAGTAAGGAGGGGGAACTAAGATACAAGCAAAAACAAACGACAGTACATAATGACGACAAAGTTACCATTATTGCCACTGATGCTGCAGGCAATGAAACAAAGCAACTTGTTACTGTGTCGGTGAAAGATTTTGTTTTATCTACCTCAGTTGTTTGGAATAATATTGGTGATGATAATAATATCAATATTGCGGAATTGGCAATGGCTACTTTGAGTGGTACAGTTACTTCCACTGATAGCACATTTACTGACTTAAATATTGCCAGCATTGTTTTCAAACAAAATAATGCTGTTGTTCACACGATTGACACCGCTCTTCCTGTTATTAATAACAACACTTGGACTTTAAACCACGACAACGCTTGGGCTTCAAAACTTGTCGATGGCAATTGCACTGTTGTTGTTAATCTTTCTGCTAATAGTGGCGGTATCACAGGTCAGGGGGAGGCGGTAGTAGTAATTGATATAGTCGCAGTAACACCCGTATTGAACTTTACAGATACAGGTTCATCAAATGATGGTGTTACCAAAAATGGCACAATGACTGTTGGTGATTTAGAGGCAGGTGCAACTTGGCAGTATTCTATTGATGGCGGTGTTAACTTTACCAGTGGTACAGGCAGTAGTTTTATACTAAATGAAGGTACTTATGCTGAAAATACTATTCAGATCAAACAAACTGATGTAGCTGGCAACACTTCAAGCGTTTTTAAAAATATGTCATCTGTTGTTGTGGACGCCACAAATCCTTTATTTACCAGCGCAACTATAGTTAATGTTGAAATAAACACCGAAGCATCGGAAATGATATATGGAGCAACAGCAACAGACAATAATGCAGTTACTTACACCTTAGAAGATGGCAATCAAAAAGACAAATTTACGATTAGCAAGGAGGGTGAATTAAGATACAAGCAAAAACAAACGATAGCACATAATGACGACAAAGTTACCATTATTGCCACTGATGCTGCAGGCAATAAAACAAAGCAACTCGTTACTGTGTCGGTGAAAGAGATTGCTTTACTCACCACAGTTATTTGGAATGGCATTAGTGATGATGGTATTATTAATATTGCGGAATTGGCAGTAACCACTTTAAGTGGTGCAGTTACTGGCTTAAGTAATGCCGGTAATGTCAGTATTACCAGTATTATCTTTAAACAAGAAGGTGCTGATGTCGCTTATACGCTTGACTCCAGCCTTCTTCCGAGTATTAATAGCGATAACACTTGGACTTTAGTCAACAACAACACCTGGACTTCACAACTTAATGACGGTAATAATTACATAGTTACCGTCAACCTTTCTGACAATAATGGCAGTGATAGCAATATTTTATTAGGTCAGGGAAAAGCAACAGCAGTAACGATTAACAAAATTGTTCCAGCAACGCCAACACTTAATTTTACAGATACTGGTTCAGTGAATGACGATGGTATTACCAACAATGGCATAATTACTGTTGGTGATTTAGAGTCAGATACAACTTGGCAGTATTCTATTAATGGTGGCGTTAACTTTACTAATGGTACAGGTAATAGTTTTACGCTAATTGAAGGCACTTATGCTGTCAATGCCATTCGGATTAAGCAAATTAATGCAATTGGTAATGTTTCAATCGTAATGACAAACGATTTAACTATTGTTGTGGACGCCACCCCTCCAGCAATGCCAACATTTAACTTTATAGATACAGGTTTATCGCACGAAGATCGTATTACCAACAATGGTACAATGACTGTTGGTGGTTTAGTGGTAGATGCAACTTGGCAGTATTCTATTGATGGTGGCACTAATTTTACTAGTGGCACAGGCAGTAGTTTTACGCTGACTGAGGGTACTTATGCTGAGAATAGCATTCAGATTAAACAATTTGATGTGGCTGGTAATGCCTCAAGCGTCTTTAAGAATACTTCGCCTATTGTCGTGGACACTACCCCTCCAGTAGCGCCAGGGTTAACTTTTGTAGATACAGGTTCATCAAGTATTGATGGCATTACCAGTAATGGCACGATTACTGTTAGTGGCTTGGTAACAGATGCAACTTGGCAGTATTCTATTGATGGTGGCACTAATTTTACTAGTGGCACAGGCAGTAGTTTTACGCTGACTGAGGGTATTTATGCTGAGAATAGCATTCAGATTAAACAATTTGATGTGGCTGGCAATACCTCAAGCGTCTTTAAGAATGATTCACCTATTGTTATAGACACTACCTCTCTGGCAGCACCGGTGTTGACTTTTATAGATGCAGGTTTAACAAATACAGATCATATTACCAACAATGGCATAGTGATTGTTGGCGGTTTAGTAACAGGTGCAACTTGGCAGTATTCTATTAATGGTGGCACTAGCTTTACTGATGGCAAAGATGACAGTTTTGTTCTGGCTGGAGGCACTTATAGTACTGATGCCATTCAGGTTAAGCAAACTGATGTAGCGGGCAATTCTTCAAGCGTCGTTAAAAATACTTTCTCTATTGTTGTGGACACTACAGACCCAATATTTGCTCCACAACCTACTACAGTCAGTATCCTTGTTAACAGCCCTGTTGCAACTACTGTTTATAGCGCTCAAGCAAGCAACCTTAGTGATGGTGATGTAAATTATGGTATAACTTATAGTATAAAAAATGCGGACACCAGTAAATTTACAATTACTACTAATACTGGCATAGTCACTTACAAAACAATGCAAACGACAGTGCATGGCAATGACACAGTTACCATTATTGCCACTGATGTTGCAGGCAACACAGCAGAGCGAGTCGTTGCTGTATCGGTGAGACCTCTTGCTATACAAGGATTTACTATTCATGGTGAAAATACTGATGATTTGAGTGGATACTCAGTCTCATCAGCAGGTGATGTCAACGGCGATGGTTTGGACGATTTGATTATTGGTGCTAAGGATGCAAGCGCTGCTGCTAATAAAGTCAAATCAGGTAAATTTTATGTTGTATTTGGAAGTGTTGGTCAAGCAGCTGTTAATTTATCAGACATAGCCTTAGGCACAGGTGGCTTTGCTATTAATGGAGAGCATGCTGATGATTCCATTGGTTATTCAGTATCCTCAGCAGGTGATGTAAACGGCGATGGCTTTGACGATTTGATTGTTGGTGCGGTCGGAGTAGATGGGCGCAGATCTGATGTCGGTAAATCTTATGTTATATTTGGAGGAAATAAGGTAACGGATAATGGCACAACTTCCGTTGATTTATTAGGCGGCTTTGAAATCTATGGTTACGATCTTGATGAGGGTGATGGAAGTGGACACTCAGTATCCTCAGCAGGTGATGTAAACGGCGATGGTTTGGATGATTTGATTGTTGGGGCAGCTTTTGCAAACCCTGATGGTAAGAACAATGCGGGAATGTCTTATGTTGTGTTTGGAAAGAGTGATGAATCTTCAATTTATTTAAAATCCAGTTCCCCAATTTTAGGTGGATTTGCTATTAAAGGTGAGATTCAAGGTAGCTACAGTGGAGCCTCAGTATCCTCAGCAGGTGATGTAAACGGCGATGGCTTGGATGATGTGATTATTGGTGCCCATAACGACACTGGTAAATCTTATGTTGTATTTGGTAAAGCAGATAGTAATTCGGTTGATTTATCAGACATAGCCTCAGGCACAGGTGGGTTTGTTATTAATGGTGAGCTTTCAGGTAGCCAGAGTGGATTCTCAGTATCCTCAGCAGGTGATGTGAATGGCGATGGGTTGGACGATTTGATTATTGGTGCCTATAAGGCATATGGTGGATATTATCATGTTGGTAAATCTTATGTTGTATTTGGTAAAACAGACAAAACTGCCATTAATTTATCAGACATATCCTCAGGTACAGGTGGTTTTGCTATTAAGGGTGATAATGGGGTTGCTTGGGATAAAAGTGGATACTCAGTATCCTCAGCAGGTGATGTGAATGGCGACGGTTTGGATGATTTAATTATTGGTGCCCCAGGGGCAAGTCTTACTGAGAGTAAGAGGATTGTTAACGGAAGAAGTGATATGCATAGAGATGAAGGCAAATCTTATATTGTATTTGGCAAAACAGACGGAACTGTCGTTAATTTAATAAACATATCTTTAGGCAGAGGTGGTTTTGTTATTAATGGAAAGAATCACGGCGATCAAAGCGGATTCTCAGTAGCCGCAGCAGGTGATGTGAATGGTGATGGCTTGGATGATTTGATTATTGGCGCTTATACGGCAAGCTCCAATGGTAAATCCAATGCAGGTGAATCTTTCGTCGTGTTTGGTAAAACCGACACAAAAGCTATTGGTTTAGTAGATATTAGTAATACCTCAGGTGTTACTGCCCATACAGTTGATTTTCTAGGTGACGATAATAATGACACACTAACAGGTACCGTTGCCGATGAGTTGTTTGTTACTGGTTTAGGTAATGATGTTTTAACGGGTAACGGCGGTACCGATGTTTTTAATGCAGGCAAGGGCGACGACATTATTATTATTAATGCGGACAACCTTGCTAAACTCTCCAGTAAGGTGCTTAGTAGTCATTTACTCGCTCGTGTTGATGGTGGCGGCAATATCGATACGCTAAAATTAGCAGGCACTGACCTAACCTTAGATCTTACGCAAATAGACAATGGCCGCATTCAAGACATTGAAATCATTGATTTAACAGGTTCAGGTAACAATACTTTGAAACTTAATCTTAATGACTTATTGGATATTTCCAGCTCAACCAATGTTCTTAAAGTTATGGGTGATGCGGGTGATAAAGTTGATATAGAACTTAGTAGCAATGCTTTTATTCAAGGTTCTGCAGAAACAAAGGATGGCATTACTTATGATATTTATAGCAATGCTAACGCCTCCACTGCAAAATTGTGGATAGATCAAGATTTAGCGGTGGTTTAACTGTTCTTTGTTTGTCTCAGCCAAAGGGCAAAACTTAGCGTAATTGCCTTTGAAAAGTTGCTGTTCAAAGTAATCAGAAAATTAAGTATGTATAATTTTTGCGTTTGCTGGCTTAGGTAAAGGGCATTTTGAAAACTGGTCACTGGTGATTCCTCTAACATCTTTTCTTGGTAGAGAAGGAATGGTTATAAACCGCTCCCTGCGGATTGTTGCGTCTTTTTTTAACAAAAAACGCAAAAATTAGAGATGAAAAGCAATAATATGGGTGTTTTTTCGGATAAAAAAATTGGATTTTTTTTTGCAGATTTTTTGATTTTCTTAGAAAAATAGAGGTTCTGAAATCCTGAGGTTTTGTGTGGTTTTTTTTTGGCTTATACAACGCTCTCTTTTTAGCGTGCGCCCAAAATAGAGTCTAAAATAAGAACAATTTGTTTGCTATGTAAAAATTATTCTATAATATACACGGGATTTATTTACATAATCATAATTAATTATGCAGATAAACCTTAATTAAGTTTTTTACTAATTTCTAAAGAAAGTTTTGCCTAAATTAAACCCTAACTAAAAGCAAAGGAAGGAAAGTATGCAAGTAAAAACACAAAAACAAGTTATAGCGTTGCAAAATAAAGTGCAAAAAGTCGCTGACCAACTCAACGAAGAAATTATTGCAATTACCAAAGGCATTCAACACATCCAAACCCAAACAGGTGTGGCATATCAATTAAACACTAAAGATTTTGACACTAAAAAGTTAAACTTAATTGCCAAAAAAGTCGGTGATGATTTAGAGGTAACACTAGAAGAAAATGTTGTTATTTTTGACAACTATTTTAATGTTTGCACCACTGATTTATCTTGCTTGGTTTCTTTACCCACCAAAGACGGTGGACTTTACCATATTGTTGTTGATGCTTTCTTCACTTTAGAAGACGGCACCCAAGTAGTGTATTTTTATGGCGAACAATCTATTGTTTCCACAGAATCTAGTGCCGTAAGCACAGATAACAAACAAGGCTTTTTTGATGTTGTTACCTCTAATATAGGAATTGTGGCTGCAGTTGCAGTTGTGGCTGTTGTAGTTGCCACTAGTGGCAGTGACAAGAATAATAATGACGATGAAGTGTTGCCAACATTTACCTTGGCAGATACAGGTGGCACTACCAACAATGCTACAATTACTGTTAGTGGCTTGAAGGAAGGAGCAACTTGGCAGTATTCTATTGATGGTGGCGCTAGTTTTACCGATGGTACAGGTAGTAGTTTTGTGTTGAACGAAGGCACTTATGCTGAGAATGTCATTCAGATTAAACAAACCGATACAGCTGGCAATATCTTAATCATCATCAAGAACACTTTCCCTGTTGTTGTGGACACCACAGATCCTTTATTTACCAGCACAACTACAGTTGATGTTAAAACAAACACCGAAGCTTCGGAAACGATATATGAGGCAACAGCAATAGACAATAATGCAGTTACTTACACCTTAGAAGATGGCAATCAAAAAGACAAATTTACGATTAGTAAGGAGGGGGAACTAAGATACAAGCAAAAACAAACGACAGCACATAATGACGACAAAGTTACCATTATTGCTACTGATGCTGCAGGCAATGAGACAAGGCAACTCGTTACTGTGTCGGTGAAAGATTTTATTTTATCTACCTCGGTTGTTTGGAGTAATATTGGTGATGATAATAATATCAATATTGCGGAATTGGCAATGGCTACTTTAAGTGGTACAGTTACTTCTGCTGATAGCGCATTTACTGACTTAAATATTACCAGCATTGTTTTTAAACAAAATAATGCTGTTGTCCATACGATTAACACCGCTCTTCCTGTTATTAATAACAACACTTGGACTTTAGACCACGACAACGCTTGGGCTTCAAAACTTGTCGATGGCAATTGCACTGTTGTTGTTAATCTTTCTGCCAATAGTAACAGTATCACAGGTCAAGGGAAAACGGTAGTAGCAATTGATATAGTCGCTCCAGACACACCCGTATTGAACTTTACAGATACAGGTTTATCAAATGATGGTGTTACCAAAAATGGCACAATGACTGTTGGTGATTTAGAGGCAGGTGCAACTTGGCAGTATTCTATTGATGGTGGTGCTAACTTTACCAGTGGCACAGGCAGTAGTTTTATACTGAATGAAGGTACTTATGCTGAAAATACTATTCAGATCAAACAAACTGATGTAGCTGGCAACACTTCAAGCGTTTTTAAAAATATGTCACCTGTTGTTGTGGACACCACAAATCCTTTATTTACCAGCACAACTACAGTTGATGTTAAAACAAACACCGAGGCATCGGAAACGATATATGAGGCAACAGCAATAGACAATAATGCAGTTACTTACACCTTAGAAGGTGGCAATCAAAAAGACAAATTTACGATTAGCAAGAAGGGGGAACTAAGATACAAGCAAAAACAAGCGACAGCACACAATGACGACAAAGTTACCATTATTGCCACTGATGCTGCAGGCAATGAGACAAGGCAACTCGTTACTGTGTCGGTGAAAGATTTTATTTTATCTACCTCGGTTGTTTGGAGTAATATTGGTGATGATAATAATATCAATATTGCGGAATTGGCAATGGCTACTTTAAGTGGTACAGTTACTTCTGCTGATAGCGCATTTACTGACTTAAATATTACCAGCATTGTTTTTAAACAAAATAATGCTGTTGTCCATACGATTAACACCGCTCTTCCTGTTATTAATAACAACACTTGGACTTTAGACCACGACAACGCTTGGGCTTCAAAACTTGTCGATGGCAATTGCACTGTTGTTGTTAATCTTTCTGCCAATAGTAACAGTATCACAGGTCAAGGGAAAACGGTAGTAGCAATTGATATAGTCGCTCCAGACACACCCGTATTGAACTTTACAGATACAGGTTTATCAAATGATGGTGTTACCAAAAATGGCACGATGACTGTTGGTGATTTAGAGGCAGGTGCAACTTGGCAGTATTCTATTGATGGTGGTGCTAACTTTACCAGTGGCACAGGCAGTAGTTTTATACTGAATGAAGGTACTTATGCTGAAAATACTATTCAGATCAAACAAACTGATGTAGCTGGCAACACTTCAAGCGTTTTTAAAAATATGTCACCTGTTGTTGTGGACACCACAAATCCTTTATTTACCAGCACAACTACAGTTGATGTTAAAACAAACACCGAGGCATCGGAAACGATATATGAGGCAACAGCAATAGACAATAATGCAGTTACTTACACCTTAGAAGATGGCAATCAAAAAGACAAATTTACGATTAGCAAGAAGGGGGAACTAAGATACAAGCAAAAACAAGCGACAGCACACAATGACGACAAAGTTACCATTATTGCCACTGATGCTGCAGGCAATGAGACAAGGCAACTCGTTACTGTGTCGGTGAAAGATTTTATTTTATCTACCTCAGTTGTTTGGAATAATATTGGTGATGATAATAATATCAATATTGCGGAATTGGCAATGGCTACTTTGAGTGGTACAGTTACTTCCACTGATAGTACATTTACTGACTTAAATATTGCCAGCATTGTTTTTAAACAAAATAATACCATTGTTCATACGATTAACACCACTCTTCCTGTTATTAATAACAACACTTGGACTTTAGACCACGACAACGCTTGGGCTTCAAAACTTGTCGATGGCAATTGCATCGTTATTGTTAATCTTTCTGCTAATAGTGGCGGTATCACAGGTCAGGGGGAGGCGGTAGTAGTAATTGATATAGTCGCTCCAGTAACACCCGTATTGAACTTTACAGATACAGGTTTATCAAATGATGGTATTACCAAAAATGGCACGATGACTGTTGGTGATTTAGAGACAGGTGCAACTTGGCAGTATTCTATTGATGGCGGTGTTAACTTTACTAGTGGTACAGGCAGTAGTTTTATACTGAATGAAGGTACTTATGTTGAAAATACTATTCAGATCAAACAAACTGATGTAGCTGGTAACACTTCAAGCGTTTTTAAAAATATATCAACTATTGTTGTGGACACCACCCCACTAGCAACACCGACATTTACCTTTGTAGACACAGGTTCATTAGATAACGATCGTATTACTAACAATGGTACGATTACTGTTAATGGTTTAGCGTCAGATGCAACTTGGCAGTATTCTATTGATGGCGGCACTAACTTTACCAGTGGCACAGGCAGTAGTTTTATGCTGTCTGATGGCAATTACACTGAGAATGCCATTCAGATTAGACAAACTGATGTAGCTGGTAATATTTCAGGTGCATCTGTAAACACTTCAACTATTGTTGTAGATACCACAGATCCTTTATTTTTCAGCACAGGTAATACTGTTAATGTTAGAATAAATTCAGCTGTTACAACTACTATTTACGACGCTCGAGTAGTTAACCATACTGGTGGCAATGCAGATGAAGGCATTACTTATAGCATAAAAGGAGCGAATGCCAGTAAATTTTCGATTACTACTGACACTGGAATAGTAACCTACAAAACAATGCAAACGGTAGCGCATAATGATGCAATCACCATTGTTGCTACTGATGTTGCGGGCAATGAGAGCGAGCAATCTATTGTGGTATCAGTGAAAACTTTATTACAAGGCTTTGCTGTCAATGGTGAGAGTGCTGGTGATTATAGTGGCTTGCCAGTCTCCTCAGCAGGCGATGTCAACGGTGATGGCTTAGATGATTTGATTGTTAGTGCTCAATATGCAGAAAACAAAGCAGGTAAATCTTATGTCGTGTTTGGTAAAGTTGATGGAGTCGCTGTTGATTTGTCAACCATAGCCTCTGGCACAGGTGGCTTTGTTATTAATGGTGAGAATGCTAATGATTGGAGTGGCACCTCAGTCTCCTCAGCAGGCGATGTCAACGGCGATGGCTTGGATGATTTGATTGTTGGTGCTTATAAAGCAACTCCCAGTGAGACAAAAAGTAAAGCAGGTAAATCTTATGTCGTGTTTGGCAAAGTTGATGGAGTCGCTGTTGATTTGTCAACCATAGCCTCTGGCACAGGTGGCTTTGTTATTAATGGTGAGAATACTGATGATTGGAGTGGCAGTTCAGTCTCCTCAGCAGGCGATGTCAACGGCGATGGCTTAGATGATTTGATTGTTGGTGCCCATAATACAGGCCCCATGGGTGAATCTCTAGCAGGTAAATCTTATGTCGTGTTTGGTAAGAAGGATAACACAACTGCCATTAATTTATCAACCATAGCCTCTGGCACAGGTGGCTTTGTTATTAATGGTGAGAGTGCTAATGACTATAGTGGCTATCCAGTCTCCTCGGTAGGCGATGTCAACGGCGATGGTTTAGATGATTTGATTATTGGTGCTTTTAGGGCAGATCCTGATGGCAGAGACCAAGCAGGTAAATCTTATGTCGTGTTTGGTAAAGCTGATGGAGCCGCTGTTGATTTATCAACCATAGCTTCTGGCACAGGTGGCTTTGTTATTAATGGTGAGAGTGTTCTGGATGAAAGTGGCTTCTCAGTCTCCTCAGCAGGCGATGTCAACGGCGATGGTTTGGATGATTTGATTGTTGGTGCTTGTAAAGCAACCCCCAGTGAGACAAAAAGTAAAGCAGGTAAATCTTATGTCGTGTTTGGCAAAGCTGATGGAGCCGCTGTTGATTTGTCAACCATAGCCTCTGGCACAGGTGGCTTTGTTATTAATGGTGAGAGTGCTTGGGATGAAAGTGGCTTCTCAGTCTCCACAGCAGGCGATGTCAACGGCGATGGACTGGATGATTTGATTGTTGGTGTTTATATGGCAAAATTCGATGGTAAAGTTCAAGCAGGTAAATCTTATGTCGTGTTTGGTAAAGCTGATGGAGCCGCTGTTGATTTATCAACCATAGCCTCTGGCACAGGTGGCTTTGTTATTAATGGTGAGAATGCTGGGGATTATAGTGGCTACTCAGTTTCCTCAGCAGGCGATGTCAACGGCGATGGCTTGGATGACTTGATTATTGGCGCTTATGGAGCAAGTCCTGATGGCAGTGGGGATAAAGTAGGTAGGTCTTTCGTAATATTTGGCAAAACCGACACAACAGCCGTTAATCTAGCAGATATTAGCGCTGCTGGAGGCGACATTGCCCATACAATTGATTTTCAAGGTGATGCCAATACTGATAAAAACGACACACTAACAGGCACCTCTGCTGATGAGTTGTTTATTGCTGGTTTAGGTAACGATGTCTTAACGGGTAATGGCGGTACCGATGTTTTCAATGCAGGTGCAGGTGACGATACTATTATCATCAATGCGGACAACCTTGCCAAACTCTCCAGCAAGGTACTGAGTAACCATTTACTCGCTCGTGTTGATGGGGGCGGTAATACCGATACGCTAAAATTAGCAGGCACTGACTTAACTTTAGATCTTACGCAAATAGACAATGGTCGCATTCAAGACATTGAAATCATTGATTTAACAGGTTCAGGTAACAATACTTTGAAACTTAATCTTAATGACTTATTGGATATTTCCAGCTCAACCAATGTTCTTAAAGTTATGGGTGATGCGGGTGATAAAGTTGATATAGAACTTAGTAGCAATGCTTTTATTCAAGGTTCTGCAGAAACAAAGGATGGCATTACTTATGATATTTATAGCAATGCTAACGCCTCCACTGCAAAATTGTGGATAGATCAAGATTTAGCGGTGGTTTAACTGTTCTTTGTTTGTCTCAGCCAAAGGGCAAAACTTAGCGTAATTGGCTTTGAAAAGTTGCTGTTCAAAGTAATCAGAAAATTAAGTATGTTTAATTTTTGCGTTTGCTGGCTTAGGTAAAGGGCATTTTGAAAACTGGTCACTGGTGATTCCTCTAACATCTTTTCTTGGTAGAGAAGGAATGGTTATAAACCGTTCCCTGCGGATTGTTGCGTCTTTTTTTTAACAAAAAACGCAAAAATTAGAGATGAAAAGTAATAATATGGGTGTTTTTTCGGATAAAAAAATTGGATTTTTTTTTGCAGATTTTTTGATTTTCTTAGAAAAATAGAGGTTCTGAAATCCTGAGGTTTTGGTGGTTTTTTTTGGCTTATGCAACGCTCTCTTTTTAGCGTGCGTTCAAAATAGAGTCTAGAAATAAGGGCAATTCATTGTTTATGAAAAATTATTGTATAATTTACAGAATTTATTTGCATAATCATAATTGATTATGCGGGTAAGCCGCAATTAAATTTTCTCTAACCTTTAAAGAAAATTTATTCTAAATTAGACCACATAGAGGCAAAGGAAAGAAGTATGCAAGTAAAAACACAAAAACAAGTTATAGCGTTGCAGAATAAAGTGCAAAAAGTCGCTGACCAACTCAACGAAGAAGTTATTGCCATTACCAAAGACATTCAACACATCCAAACCCAAACAGGTGTGGCATATCAATTAAACACTAAAGATTTTGACACTAAAAAGTTAAACTTAATTGCCAAAAAAGTCGGCGATGATTTAGAAGTAGCACTAGAAGAAAGTGTTGTTATTTTTGATAACTATTTTACTATTTGCACCACTGATTTATCTTGCTTGGTTTCTTTACCCACCAAAGACGGTGGACTTTACCATATTGTTGCTGATGCTTTCTTCACTTTAGAAGACGGCACCCAAGTGGTGTATTTTTATGGCGAACAATCTATTGTTTCCACAGAATCTAGGGGAGTAAGCGCAGATGACAAACAAAGTTTTTTCGATGTTATTACTTCAAACATAGGAATTGCAGTCGCAGTCGCAGCCATTGTGGTTATCGCTAGTATTGGCAGTGATAATGATGAAGAGTCACTAACATTTACCTTTGCAGATGCAGGTGGCACTACCAACAATACTACGATTACTGTTAGTGGCTTGAAGGAAGGGGAAACTTGGCAGTATTCTGTTGATGGCGGTGCTAGTTTTACTGATGGTACAAATAGTAGTTTTGTGTTGAGAGAAGGCACTTATGCTAAGAATGCCATTCAGGTTAAGCAAATTGATGCAGCCGGCAATATCTTAATCGTCGTTAAAAATGCTTCCCCTATTGTTGTGGACACCACAAATCCTTTATTTACCAGTGAAGCCGTAGTTGATATTGAAATAAATGCCGAAGCATCGGAAACGGTATATATAGCAACAACAACAGACAACAATACAATTGCTTACACCCTAGAAAATGGCAATCAAAAAGAAAAATTTACGATTAACAGAGATACGGGTGAACTAAAATATAAGCACAAACAAACGACAGCACATGATAACGACAAAGTTACTATTATTGCTACTGATGCTGCAGGCAATGAAACAAAGCAACTTGTTACTGTGTCGGTGAAAGATTCTGTTTTATCCACCTCAGTTATTTGGAATAATATTGATAATAATATCAATATTGCGGAATTAGCAGTGGTTACTTTGAGTGGTTCAGTTGCCCCCACTAATACTACATTTACTGACTTAAGTATTACCAGTATTGTTTTCAAACAAAATAATACCATTGTCTATGTAGTTAACATCGCTCTTCCCGTTATCAATAACAACATTTGGGCTTTAGGTCATGATGATGCTTGGGCTTCAAAACTTGTCGATGGCAATTGCACTGTTGTTGTTAATCTTTCTGCTAATAGTGGTAGTGTCACAGGTCAAGGGGAAACGGTAGTAGTCATTGATATAACCGCCCCAGTAACACCAGGATTGAACTTTATAGATACAGGTTTATCAGATGATGGTATTACTAAAAATAATACGATAACTGTTGGTGATTTAGAAGCAGGTGTAACTTGGCAGTATTCTGTTAATAGTGGCGCTAATTTTATTGAGGGCGAAGGCAATAGTTTTACGCTAGATGAAGGCGCCCATGCTCAAAATACCATTCAGATCAAGCAAACTGATGCAGCTGGCAATGTCTCAAGCGTGACTGTAAACGCTTCAACTATTATTGTAGATACCACAGATCCTTTATTCTTCAGCACAGGTAATGTCGTTAATGTTAGAACAAATTCAGCGGTTACAACTACTATTTACGACGCTCGAGTAGTTAACCATACTGGTGGCAATGTAGATGAAGGCATTACTTATAGCATAAAAGGAGCGAATGCCAGTAAATTTTCGATTACTACTGACACTGGAATAGTAACCTACAAAACAATGCAAACGGTAGCGCATAATGATGCAATTACCATTGTTGCTACTGATGTTGCGGGCAATGAGAGCGAGCAATCTATTGTGGTATCAGTGAAAACTTTACTACAAGGCTTTACTATTAATGGCAAAAGTGCTGGAGATGAAAGTGGCTACTCAGTCTCCTCAGCAGGCGATGTGAATGGCGATGGCTTGGATGATTTGATTATTGGTGCCTATAAAGCAGGCTCCGAAAACCAAGCAGGTCAATCTTTCGTCGTGTTTGGCAAAGTTGATGGAGTCGCTGTTAATTTATCAACCATAGTCTCTGGCACAGGTGGCTTTGTTATTAATGGTGAGAGTGCGGGAGATTATAGTGGCTTCTCAGTCTCCTCAGCAGGCGATGTGAATGGCGATGGCTTGGATGATTTGATTATTGGTGCCTACAAGGCTAAAAACAAAGCAGGTCAATCTTTCGTCGTGTTTGGCAAAGCTGATGGAGCCGCTGTTAATTTATCAACCATAACTCCTGGCACGGGCACAGGTGGCTTTGTTATTAATGGTGATAAAGATGAGACTGCCGATAGGATTGGGGATTATAGTGGCTTCTCAGTCTCTTCAGCAGGCGATGTGAATGGCGATGGCTTAGATGATTTAATTGTTGGCGCCTATGGTGTAGACCTTGTAGATAAACCACAAGCAGGTCAATCTTTCGTCGTGTTTGGCAAGGCTAATGGAGCCGTTGTTAACTTATCAACCTTAAACACGGGTGGTTTTGTTATTAATGGTGAGAAGGATTATGATTGGAGTGGCTATTCAGTCTCTTCAGCAGGCGATGTGAATGGCGATGGTTTGGATGATTTGATTATTGGTGCCTATAAGGCAGGATCCGATAGTAAAAACAAAGCAGGCAAATCTTTCGTCGTGTTTAGTAAAATTGATGGCGCTATTATTGATTTATCAACCGTAGCCTCTGACACAGGTACAGCTGGCTTTGTTATTAATGGTGAGAAAAGTTATGATGGGAGTGGTTTCTCAGTCTCCTCAGCAGGCGATGTGAATGGTGATGGTTTGGATGATTTGATTGTTGGTGCCTATAAGGCAGAAAACCAAGCAGGTAAATCTTATGTCGTGTTTGGCAAAGTTGATGGGGCTGCTGTTGATTTATCAGCCATAGCCTCTGGCACAGGTGGTTTTGTTATTCATGGTGAAAGTGCTTGGGATAAAAGTGGTTTCTCAGCCTCTTCAGCAGGCGATGTGAATGGCGATGGCTTGGATGATTTAATTGTTGGTGCTTCTCAAGCAAACTCCGATGGTAAAAGCAACACAGGTAAATCTTATGTCGTGTTTGGTAAAGATGATGGATTTGCTGTTAATTTATCAGCCATAGCCTCTGGCACAGGTGGCTTTGTTATTAATGGCGAGAATGCTGAGGATTATAGTGGCTTCTCAGTTTCCTCAGCAGGTGATGTTAACGGCGATGGTTTGGATGATTTAATTGTTGGTGCTTTTGGGGCAGATCTCGATGGTATAGGCATAGGTAAATCTTTCGTAATATTTGGCAAAACTGACACAAAAGCCGTTGATTTAGCAGATATTAGCGCTGCTGGAGGCGACATTGCCCATGCAATCGATTTCCAAGGTGACACTAATGCCGATAAAAACGACACACTAACAGGCACCTCTGTGGATGAGTTGTTTGTTGCCGGTTTAGGTAACGATGTCTTAACAGGTAATGGCGGTACCGATGTCTTTAATGCAGGCAAGGGCGATGACACTATTATCATCAATGCGGACAACCTTGCCAAACTCTCCAGCAAGGTACTGAGTAACCATTTACTCGCTCGTGTTGATGGGGGCGGTAATACCGATACGCTAAAATTAGCAGGCACTGACTTAATTTTAGATCTTACGCAAATAGACAATGGTCGCATTCAAGACATTGAAATCATTGATTTAACAGGTTCAGGTGACAATATTTTGAAACTTAATCTTAATGACTTATTGGATATTTCCAGTTCAACCAATGTTCTTAAAGTTATGGGTGATGCGGGTGATAAAGTTGATATAGAACTTAGTGGCAATGCTTTTATTCAAGGTTCTGCAGAAACAAAGGATGGTGTTACTTATGATATTTATAGCAATGCTAACGCCTCCACTGCAAAATTATGGATAGATCAAGATTTAGCGGTGATTTAACCGCTCTATTGCTTGTCTCAGCCAGAGGGCAAAACTTAGCGTTCAAAGTAATCAGAAAAACTCAGTGTATAATTTGTGTGTTTGATGGCTTAGGTAAAGGGTATTTTGAAAAATGGTGTCATTGGTGATTCCTCTAACATCTTTTCTGAGTAGGGGCGGTTACAAACCATTCTCTGCAGTTGGGTTTATCCTCTTGGGACTGGGACTGCTGAGTGTTGTTGGAAAAATTGTCAAGTGGGTGAAAATGGATTCTTGATGATTATTCATATTTATACAAAGGTCTCATACTTATACAAAGGTTTTATGGGTTACTGTTAGGCCTACAACAGAAGGGTATGATTTGCATGCTTGTTCTTTGTTATAGATTGGGTTCAATTTAATGACGATGGCTCAGTTGTTGTTAATATTTATAAAAAAGTAATTTTTGGAGATTGTGATGGATAATTTACCTTGTCCCGTCTGTAATGGTACTTGTGAATCATTAGATGTTGTAGATTTTAATAAATCTTGCGAAGAGAGTAGAGGGATATTTCTGCCAATGTCTGGGCATTCTGTTTATTATTATCTTTGCAATCAATGTAGTTTTTGTTTTGCTCCAGCAATGTATCAATGGTCATTAGATGATTTTTCTAAAAAAATTTATAATGATGAATACATAAATATTGACCCTGACTCTCTAAAAACCAGACCAGAGGAAAATGCAAACAATATTAACCAATTTTTTTTAGAAAAGAAAAAAGAAATTAGACACTTGGATTATGGTGGTGGCAATGGCTTGTTGAGTGATTTGTTGACAAAACAAGGTTGGGATTCATCAAGTTACGACCCTTTTGTTAATCGCGATGTCAATATAAAAAATTTAAAAAAATTTGATTTAATCACTGCTTTTGAGGTGTTTGAACATGTGCCCGATGTTGATAATTTAATGTTAGAACTCAGTACATTAATTAAAGAAGATGGCATTGTTTTATTTAGTACATTACTATCTGATGGAAATCTTGAAAAGAATAAGCGCATTAATTGGTGGTATGTCTCGCCTAGAAATGGACATATTAGTGTGTTTTCCAAGAACAGTTTGGCTATTCTGGCTAAAAATCACCAATTTAATACGAATAGTTTCTCTGCTGGGTTTCATATTTTGTTTAAACAAATTCCAAATTGGGCGTCACATATTATTACTGTTGATAAAACTTAAATGTTTTGTTTTTCAATCTTATGGTCGGAATTTTTTCTAAAACTAAGCATCATATTGATAACTAATCATCTCAGTGTGAGAGGCCATTCTAGCGGAGCCAAGATGGGCTTTATAAAAATTTACAGATGAGTGAAAATGTCATTATGTAAAAACCTCTTTATTTTAAAATTTTGCCAACTATTCATATTTATGCAAAAGCCTCTATTCATATTTTTTAGTTGTAAAATAGAACTTAAATTACTTTATGCTTTAGTATTATTAGATGTCTACCACCGAATTTGTTCACCTTCATTGTCATAGCGAGTATTCTGTTGAAAACAGTTTGATTCGCATACCTAAATTGGTTGCTCAAGCGAAAAATTTAGGTTTAAATGCGATTGCATTAACCGATAAGAACAATTTATTTGCTGCTATTAAATTTTATAAGGCAGCAAAGGGTTCTGGCATTAAACCCATCTTTGGTGCTGAAATTACCCTTCAAGAAGATCAGCAAAATTCCTCTTTATTACTCTTATGCCAAGATCGGCAAGGCTATTTGAATTTATCCGAACTGATTTCTTTGTCTTATCAAGGGGGGCAGGGCATGGAGGGTGCAAGTGTCAGCCTTGAGCAGTTACAGCAATACAATCAAGGTTTGATAATGATAGCATTACCTGTGCATAGTAATGTGGCACAAGCATTGATTGGGAATCAAATACCTGAAGCGCAAGAAAAAGCGATTGCTTGGCAACAAATGTTTGGCGATCGGTTTTATTTAGGCCTGCAACGCACTAATCGTGTCCACGATGAGCAACACTTACACCTTTGCATTGAGTTAGGCTTGGCGCTTGATATTCCTATGGTGGCAACCAATAATGTGGAATTTTTGGAGAAGGATGAATTTGAGGCGCATGAGGCACGCATTTGTATCTCCCAAGGTGGCTTGTTGGATGATGCGCGGCGTGAAAAGAATTATTGTGATGACCAGTATTTAAAATCTGGTGAGGAAATGAACACATTGTTTTCCGACTTGCCTGAAGTTATTGCCAATAGTGTTGAAATTGCCAAGCGTTGCAATGTGCATTTTGAATTAAACAAAAAGAATTATTTGCCAAATTTCCCTGTGCCCGAGGGCTTGACTATGGCAGAATTCTTTTCTCAAGAATCTGAAACTGGTTTAGAGAAGCGTTTAACGGGGCTTGTTGTTGATAGAAAAGTTTATGATGAGCGCTTAACATTTGAACTTTCAGTGATCAATGAGATGGATTTTCCTGGTTATTTCTTAATCGTTGCCGATTTCATTCGCTGGTCTAAAGACAATGGCATACCGGTAGGCCCCGGTCGTGGTTCGGGCGCAGGTTCACTGGTGGCATATGTCTTGGGGATTACTAATGTTGACCCGATTAAACACGAGTTGCTGTTTGAGCGTTTTTTAAATCCTGAGCGGGTTTCTATGCCAGATTTCGATGTAGATTTTTGCACCGATAGGCGTGATGAGGTTATTGAATATGTGTCGAAAAAATATGGCGCTGAAAAAGTTTCTCAAATCATTACTTACGGCACGATGGCTGCCAAAGGTGTGGTGCGTGATGTGGGGCGTGTTTTAGGGCATCCGTATGGTTTTAGTGACCGTATTTCAAAATCGATACCCAATGATTTAAAAATTAATTTGTCACGCGCATTAGGGCGTTTTGCAGACAATGATTCTCAAGAAAATAAAGACAAATGGTTTTCAGAGGAATTAAAACAAAGATACGATTCCGAGGAAAGCGTTACAGCCTTGCTTGACTTGTCCTTAAAACTAGAAGGTTTGGTGCGAAATGTAGGCACACATGCGGGTGGCGTACTCATTGCACCAAGCAAGATTAGTGATTTCTGCCCAACTTACAAAGCCAGCGATGAAGACGGTGTGGTTTCACAATTTGATATGAAAGATGTTGAGGCAGTTGGACTGGTTAAGTTTGATTTCTTGGGCTTGTCAAATTTAACGGTTATTGATAAAACCGTCAAACTTATTCACGCCAAAGGATTGAGCGAAGAATTGATAGATATTGATGCCTTATCGCTAGACGATGAAGCCGTGTATAAATTATTGCAAGCTTGTGATACCACCGGTATTTTTCAATTAGAGTCAGATGGAATGCGCGGTTATTTAAAGAAATTACAAGCAGACTCTTTCGAAGATATCGTTGCAATGCTAGCCCTATATCGCCCAGGTCCACTGGATGCAGGCATGGTAGATGATTATATTAATGTTAAGCATGGCACGCAAAAAGTGAAATACCCACACCCAATGCTGGAAGGGATTTTGGCACCAACCAACGGCGTATTTTTATACCAAGAACAGGTGATGCAATCTGCCCAAGTAATGGCAGGATATTCGTTAGGTGGTGCAGATTTACTTCGCCGTGCAATGGGCAAAAAAATTGCCTCCGAAATGGATGCACAGCGCAGTGTATTTGTCAAAGGTGCGGCAGAAAATGACATTGACGAGAAAAAAGCCAATGAAATTTTTGATTTGATTGACAAGTTTTCAGGCTATGGTTTTAACAAATCTCACTCCGTAGCATACGCTTATGTCTCCTATCAAACCGCATGGCTAAAATCACATTATCCCGCCGCCTTTATGGCATCTGTACTTTCAAGAATGATGGATGACACAGACAGGGTCAGCTTTACTGTGAACGAAATTAGAGCCATGACACTCACCATTAAAGGCCCAAGTGTTAATGAATCTTTATATGAATTTAGCATTAAAGATGATGCAACCATCATTTATGGTTTGGGCGCAATTAAAGGCGTGGGTGAAGCCTTAGTTGAAGTGCTGGTTGCCGAGCGTGATGCTCATGGCGAATATCAAAATTTATTCGATTTCTGTATGCGTATAGAAAAAAGAACACTCAACAAACGCGCACTTGAAGCATTAATTTATAGCGGTGCTTTAGATAAATTTGGCATTGATAGAGCCGTTCTAATTCAAACTTATCCCAGCGCAATGAAACAAGCAGAGCAACGACAAAACGACCGCTCAAGCGGGCAAAGTGGCTTGTTTGCCGAGGCACAGGGCTGTCAGGAATATGACATAAATTACGAATCAGCACCGTCATTTTCATTCAGAAGAACCTTGCAGCTTGAAAAGATCGTCATGGGCTATTATTTTTATCAACATCCCACAGATGAGCATAAAAATGACATGAAATCCCTCAGTGCCACGCTACCCAAAAATCTCACTTTTAGAAACAATAAAGAAGCCCGCGTGCTGGCACTTATCTCCGAAGTGCATTACCGAACCACAAGAAAAGGCAACCAAATGGCATCCATTGTCCTTGAAGATGGTCAAGTGATACTAAACGCCGTCATTTTCTCCAAAACACTAGAAACAGAAGGCACCAGCGAGCAGTTAAATATCGATACTGTTGTCATTGCCTCTGGAACCATTGAAAAAGACGATTACCGAGACGGATGGCAACTGGTCGTTAATAAAGTTGAAAATATCGACGCAATCAAAGAAAAATACGCCAAAAGTTTCGATATCTTACTCAACCACCAACATTCAAAATTATTTGAACAACTTGCCACCACACTTAAGCAAAATCAAGGTCAATGCCCAGTCAGATTGTATTATCAAGTCAAGCAATCCCGAGGCTCCATGTTATTAAACAACGAATACTCTGTCAGCCCAAATCAACAATTAGTAGAAACAATCAACGCCCTATTAGGCAACAACACCAGCCGTATTAACTACTAGCCGTTAGGCAATGCCTCAAATTCTTTGCGTTTTAACTCAAACCACTCTTCCATTTTCCCCGGCACCTTCATCAGGGTTTGCATTTTATTCATAGCATTCAAATGCGCTTCATCCTGCTCTTTAAACATCTCCATCCCATGCTGCTTGCTCATCTCAGCCATTTCCTCAAATGTCTCAGCACAAAATTCTTTTTCACATGCACCACCAAGTTGATTACAGGTCATTGTTTTCATAAAATTTTCCTTTTATTTTTATACTATATATTCTTGCTTTCAAACTCTGCCTATATGCAACTTCTATTTGATCTAATGCATCCATAGTAGAGGCCACACTTAAACGATTTATCGGCAATTAACAACCATTGTGCCTGCAAAATAATCATGGGCGCAGCGCCTTTTCTTTCCAAAAATTATCAAAACATTAATGATTGAGAGAGGTGGCCCAATAATGGGAATTTGACCTGTTAAAAAGTAAGTGCCATATCTTTTTAACAGATGTTCTTTGACGCTAAGGCGTTCACCTGTTAGCGTTACTATTTTTATACCTAAAGCCTTTTTTCCAATTGTTTGCCCTTTGTTTATAAGTAATTTCCCATTTAAGACTATAAAAATTACAATCGAAAAGATACTCAAAAGCAAGGTATAAGCAATTGATAATGAGGTGGCGTTAGAAATATTATTAAAGCCATCTGTGAAATATATTGCAGGCATTGCAACAATTGCGATGATTATTGCATCTAGTGTCGACGCCCATAATCGACGCCACCGACTTGCCAAAATTAACTTATTCTCAACATTTTCTTGTAAAGCATTGTGATCTTTTTCTTCCATGGTTTCCCCTTTTTATAACAAACGATTATTATAGGGACATATTCCCCTATTGAGAGATTAAAAACAACCCCTTGTCTTTATTGTAAGATAAAAGTTAAAGACTAGGTTGAATACAATTTAGATTGGATTTTAGCAAAATACGACAACAGAAAGTAGGTTAATTATTTAGTAAATGCGTGAAATAATTGGCATTATGGGTAATGGGAACGAGGCACAACGCTATAACGAGGATACGATGTGTGCTAACTAGTCTAAGTTTTACAAAAAAATACTTTAATTGCCATTTTTAAAAACCATCAGATTTGTCGAAAAAGTTTACATAGAGTTCAACAAACACGCAAAAAAATAAACCACTAGTTGAGGCAGTTAATGACAGAACAAAGGCATTTATTATCGCCCAAAAACATCTACGACATCAATCACACCTTTTACCTCTAAATAAAACTTGAAATGAAATGCGAGCACCCTGTTGGGTGCATTAGTACTTTCTATAATTATCAAGTGGCAAACCATGTCCACCAGATATTTTAAGTATGTTACAAATTATCTCAAAATATTGAGGCTGAATACCCTCTATTTCCTTATACTCTCTGTGGTCATTTAACGAGCGAATTGTTCTAAATTGATTCCAAATGCTCCTTTGGGTTATTATTTTATTGACCTCATGATGCTTTTCACAGTCACAAGCTCTATATATTTCGATATAATCACTAATTTCTCGGGATTCATCACTGGTAAGTGCTTTGCCATTTATAGTAGATTCAGAGATTACCTTTTTGCTAGAATATTCTCGGTATAGTAAAACCCTTTTTGAAAATCCATCAGTGCCGATTGAAATCAATAACTGTAATTCATGCCACCGTAATTTTATGATATTCGTTATATGAATATCACTCATTATTCCTTTTCTATTTGTGACTCTCACAATTTCGTTAATTTTAAAGTTTGCTATTTCTTTGTATAGGTTATTATCATATTCAATTTTCAAAAAATCCTCCTATTATCTAAGAACCCAACGCCGTATAAATGCCAAAAGTTGCAAAGTGAAGCAGTGTAACTTTACTCGTTTCCAAGCAGAGCTTTAGAGATGAGGAACAAGTGATGTTTTAAATTATCTATTAGATCTATTTGTTAATACTTTTCTATATCTGTAATTTCATCAATATTATATTTAGTTATGTATTCTGATATATTCTCTAAGTTGATGTTGTTAATGTTGAGAGAGATTGATGCCAAACCAACGACATTTAATTTGAATTCATCCTCAGCTTCAAAATAATGGTCATTATGGTCTGTAACTGACGGAGGAGCGTGCTCTTCATCAGAAATCATATAATAATCTGATTTGAATATATAATAATAAGCCGACACTGTTATTGTTAAGTTGAATGGAATTCCAAATTGACCGTTTCCATAATATCTTATTTCTGAAAAGTCTAGATCAATATGTTCCACCTCTTCATAGCCACTTATAGTGGCTTCATTATTATCATCGGGTATTGATTGATCGGTAAATGTTTTCCACATAATAGTTTCGCCAATATTATTTGAAATAAAGTTTGTAATTTCTCTACATTTCTTTTCATGTTGCCTTATCGCTTCTATCAGTTGACTAATAATAAAATCTGTATCTTTCAGTTCTGCTTGTATGAGATCAGATTTTATAAAGTCCGAAAGACTGTTATAAGTAGTAATCTCCCCTTCGTTTGAGAATGTATCTTTTATCTTGTTATCTCCTGAAACAACATGAATGTCATTATTTTCTTTATTGAGTTTAAATATTGATTGCACAATAAAGCTGTCAGGAATATCTTCTCGTTTTTTGATTGATTTTAAAGGTGGGGTACCTTGAAAATAAGCTTCCAATGCAGCGTTAGCTTGTTCTAAGCAAAGTGGATATAAATTTGCACCTATATTATTAGCCCAGTTAGTTATTTGATTCTCAGTATTAGACAGTGTGTTTTCTAATTCATCCTCAAGAAGATCCTTCAATATTTCTAATTTATTTAATATATCTGTATTTAATTGCTTTTCAGATAGTTTTGATAATCCCGATATTACCTTGGAATGAGCCTTTAAATATATTTCTTTTTGCTGTGTTTGAAATTCACGTAGTACCACATACGGAATATGAAGGCGAATGCTATTTGCCTTCGCAAGTTCTTCAAGGGCTTTGAAATCTAGATTTTCTCTGTTTGGATTTTTACGATATATATTTGTATCTAAAATTACATGAATCAAGTTTCAACCTCCTTTGTAATAATTATTTTTATGAAAAATATATTTTACTATATTGCAATATTAAAAATATTTCTTGTTTTTTTTGTAAGATAAAAGTTAAAAACTAAGTGCAATTTAAATTTAATATTAGCGAAATATGATAACAGAAAGCAGTCAACCATTCAATAAATGCGTGAAATAATTAGCGTTATAGGTAACAGGAGCAATGTATCCGCGTTCCCGAGCAGAACTTGGGAACAAAAAGGGCTATGTGGGTTGTCTAAACAGCTTGAGAGTGAGGGATTACTCATTTTGGCTTTTGATTAATAACATTGTCGAAGGTAGTAGCGTTTGGCATCTTTACGATATTCTTTGATGTTTATGTCGTGAGTGAAGAGGAGGTCGATTTGTCCAGAGCATTGGGTTTGGAGGGTTTGGATGTTGTTGGCTTGGTAGCGTTGTAGAATGGTTTTATGGGGGTGGTGGAAGCGGTTTTGAAAGCCGCTGGAGATGATGACTAGGGTGGGGGATACGGCGGTGAGGAATGCTTGGGTGGAGGAGGTTTTGCTGCCGTGGTGGGGTGAGATTAGGACGGTGCTTTTGAGTTTTTTTGTAAAGTTTTGTACGAGGTGGCGTTCGGTTGCTTTTTCGATGTCGCCGGTGAGTAGGATACTGTATTTTTGGTTGGAGACTTTTAGGACGCAGGAGGCGTTGTTGTCTGTGAGTTTGGATTTTTTGTTGGGGCTGAGGATTTCGAAGAGGACGCCGTCCCATGTCCAGTTTTGCCCTGCTTGGCAATTTGTGGCTTTGGTTGGGATTTTTTCGGGTACGGAGCTGAGTATTTCGGTGATGTCGAAGTTTTGTAAAATGTTGTTAAGTCCGCCAATGTGGTCGTTATCATCGTGGGAAATAATCACTTTGTCTAAGTGCTGAATGTGTTTTGCTCGAAGGTAGGGGGTAATGACGCTATCGCCAAGATCAAAGCCAGAGGCGTATCTTGCGCCAGTGTCAAATAATAAAATATGGTTACGGGTTTGTATGACATGTGCCAATCCTTGTCCAACATCCAGTGTAGTCACGAGCATTGAATTGTGTTTTATCGTGTGGTTTGGTGTTAAGAATAGCAGTCCTAAAATGGGGATGGATAGCCAGCGTAGTTTGAGCCCTTTAGGCGATAGGGCGATAAACATTGCTAGGATGAAGAGGGTTAAATCAACCAGTGAAGTCTGTGAATAATGCCATTGATTAAATTCAAATTGTTGTAGTTGTTCTAATATTTTTGTTAAATAAAGCAAGATTTGATTGGCAATTGAAAAAACCATGACCGACAAATAAGCCAATCCAGTAAAGTGCAATAACGCCCCGATTAGAGCAAGTGGGATAACGGCAAAACTGAAGATTGGAATAGCAATTAAGTTGGCAATGGGGGAGACTATAGAGCCTGCTGAAAAGAACCAGATGGTGAGTGGCAGGGTGGCAAGATTGATCAATAATTGTAGGTAAATGAGGCGATAAAGCCAAGATTTATCCTGATGTTGGTGACTGCCATAGATAATCACGGCAACCACATAAAAGGACAACCAAAACCCGACACTAAAAATATTTAGCGGGTCGTTGGCCAATACCAAGAACAATGCTATGCCATATAATTGCCAAGTATTGTGATGGCGTCTAAAAATAATTGCCAGAAAAAGCACACTTGCCATAATAAAAGCACGACCTGTTGGGACAGAAAATCCAGCAATCAATGCATATACAAATGCCGACCCAAGGCCAAAAAATGCAGCAGCAACTTGCGAAGGCATTACCCTGCTTAAGCGCATAGAATATCGCCACAAAAATTGTATCAACAAGAACATAAAGCCAGAAATAAGCCCAATATGTAAGCCAGAAATAACGCTCAAGTGCGTGGTATTAGTGGCTTTAAATAACGCCCAATGCTTGGTGGAAATCAAAGAACGGTCGCCAATAATCAGTGCATTGATAATGCCACCGAATTCTTGTTGTTGCAGAATAGGGGCGAGAGAATGGCGGATGGCTTGCCTAATTTGGTCTATGGATAGCGTTTGATTGGCATCATCAATGCGCTGATTGGAGGGCGAAGCTCGCACATATCCAGTGACATCAATGCGTTTGTAAAACAACCATTTTTCATAATCAAATCCCCCTAGATTTTGATAACTGTTATTGTGTTTGATTTTGACGAGCAATTGCCAAGCATCGCCTGTGCGTAAATTGGGAGAGTGGTGATACCAAGCCAGTTTTAATTTCCCTTGAAAAGGACTGTGTGCTTTAAAGATAAACTTGGTATTGCGGGTGGTATTTTTAGGCAATTCGACAACTTTACCGGTTACTAAAATGGGTTTGTTAAGGTAAGATTCTTTGATTTGAGTGCTTAGGGTTTGTGCTGATATAATGCCCATCCAGGTAAAACCAAGCAAGAAAAATCCCAAACTTAAAGCCACGACTTTGTGGCGCTTAAAACTGAGCAAAATCGTCAAAATTATGACAAACAATGCCGACCACTCTAGCACCGTTATCAACAAGGCATTTTTCAGCGAAAACAGCAGGATTCCAAAGAGAAAATTTAAGGCATAAATAAACATAAATAAGGGTAATAAAGTTGCGACATAATTAAGTTGGAATTAAATGAGTTTATCATTTGCTAATATACTGTGAAACACCTGTTTTAATGCGTGAAACAGTAAAAGTTTTCCCCCATAATAAAATAAAAGTTAAATTGTTTCATTATTGAATAATATTGTTTTTATAAATTTTTACAAGTCATTGATTTTTAATCAAAAAAAATATATGATTACTTTTTATTCAAAACCATAAGAAAGTGCAATATAACAACACTTTCTCTTATTTTTACGAAGATATCAACAGAGTTATCCACAGTTTTGTGGGTAACTCTATTGAGTGTTGATTTAACAAGGTTTTTGATTGTTTATAAAAAATTTTCACTCAGTGTTTCAACAATTTTTCGGGCAATCTTTTGCTTGCTGTTTTTTTCAATTTTTAGGCTACTTTTTGAGGTTAAAAATACCACCTCATTTTCCTCACTTTTAAAGCCAAAATCAGTACCAGAAACATCGTTTAGAATAATGGCATCACACCCTTTGTTTTTCAGCTTATTTTCAGCATTTTCCATCAAATTCTGTGTTTCTGCGGCAAAGCCAATGCAAATGGGTTTGTGTGTTAATTGGCACACATCTTTTAAAATATCTGCTGTGGGTATTAACTCTAAAATTAAAGCTTGATTGGATTTTTTAATTTTATTTTTTTCCACATTTTTGACACGGTAATCACTCACCGCCGCACAAGCAATAAAAAAATCTTGTGTGGCAATATTCGCCATCACCGCTTGGTACATTTCTTCAGCACTTGTTGCGGAAATTGCGGTAGCTTTTTGGTTAAGAGGGACGCTGATATTGCCATACACAAGGGTTACTTTTGCACCTGCTTCAATGCAAGCATCAGCAAGTGCCGACCCCATTTTGCCACTAGAATGGTTGGATAAATATCTCACGGGGTCTATGGCCTCAATGGTTGCACCCAAAGTAATCAATATTTTTTTGCCACTCAGTTTGGTGTGTTGAAAAAGTGCGCCGACTTGTTGGGCGATATCCGTGGCATCAGCCAAACGACCTGCGCCAATATCGCCACAAGCTTGTTTGCCATTGTCAGGTTGAATGATGGTTATTTGGCGTTCCAACAAGGTTTTTAAATTTTCTTGCACGCTATCAGCAGCATACATTTGTTGATTCATTGCCGGTGCAATTAAGAGGGGGCAATTGCTTGCTAGAATGATATTGCCAAGCAAATCGCTTGCCTTGCCTGAGGTCAAATTGGCAATTGTGTTAGCGCTAGCAGGGGCGATTAAAACCACATCTGCCCATTTTGCCAATTCAATATGCCCCATGGACAATGCCATTTCTGGATCCCATAAATTATGATGAACTTTGTTTTTAGAAGTTACTTGGAGTGACAATTCCGTGACGAATTGCGCACCATTTTGCGTTAGCACAACACGCACCTCAGCCCCTAGATCTTGCAATCGACGCACAATATCGGGTGCTTTGTAAGCGGCAATTGAGCCACTGACGCCAAGAATAATGTTTTTATTGGTTAAAGTCATTTTAAGGTTGCGGTTGTTTTAATATCTTTACCGACCATTCTAATGTCTTGAATGTTGAGTTCTAACTTATTATTCATTTTTTGAATGGAGAGATTCATCATAGAATTAGCATCACTGCCCATTAGTATTGGTGCTGTGTAGATGACAAATTCATCAATCAGCCTAGTTGTCACCATGGCACCAATTAAACCGGGCCCTGCCTCAAGCAAAACACTGTTAATATCTTGTGTGGCTAATTGTGTAAGAATGTCGTGTAAATCTAATTTGCCAGTGTCATTGATTTTGGTATTTTCAGGGTTAAATACTTGGGTGCTGGCATCTGTTGAAAAAATATTAAGATGGGGGCTGGTAATTTGATTTTTGCCATCCACCACCACACGAAGTGGCGTGTTGCTTATATTGTCAAGTCGCACCGTCATTGATGGATTGTCTGCCAATATTGTGCCAGAACCCGTCATAATTGCTTGATTTTTAGCGCGTAATTTTTGCACATCAAGTCTCGCTGCCTCTCCTGTGATCCACTTGCTTTCGCCAGATGCCATGGCGGTTTTTCCATCCAAACTCATGGCGATTTTACAAGTAACAAAAGGCAATCCCGTTTCCATACGCTTTATAAAAGCACGGTTAAGTTGCTTGGCTTCATTTTCAAGCAGTCCAATGGCAACTTCAATGCCAGCAGTTTCCAGCATTGTTACCCCCTTGCCACCGACTAAGGGATTGGGGTCAAGTGTGGCGACAATTACTTTTTTAACCCCCGCATCAATAATGGCTTGCACACATGGCGGTGTTTTGCCTTGGTGGGCGCAGGGCTCTAAGGTTACATATAAAGTAGTATCGTTTGCCTGATGATTAATTTGTGCCAGCGCATTAACTTCTGCATGGGCGGCGCCAAAAGTTTGATGATAGCCTCGGGCAATAATGTCATTATTCTTAGTAATAACACAGCCTACCATAGGATTAGATTTCACACCGTATTGACCCTTATGCGCCAGTTTGAGCGCCAGCGACATACAATGTATATCATTTTTTGAAAAAGTTGCCACAATAGTTTAATTGCTCGTAAAATTAAATCCTATTTTACCTAAGGAGAAACACTGTGGACGAGCAGAAAAAACAGGCCCTAAAAGCCGCATTGGCGCAAATTGACAAGCAGTTCGGCAAAGGCTCTGTTATGTTTTTGGGCGATGAGGGAGCGCAAACAGATATTGAGGCGGTTTCTACTGGTAGTTTGAGTTTGGATATTGCACTCGGCATTGGCGGATTGCCTCGTGGGCGTGTGGTTGAAATTTATGGCCCCGAATCATCTGGTAAAACCACCTTAACCCTACATGTTATTGCAGAAATGCAAAAACTTGGCGGTACAGCCGCATTCATTGACGCAGAACACGCACTTGATCCACAATATGCCAAAAAACTTGGCGTCAATACAGACGAATTACTAATTTCCCAACCCGACACAGGCGAGCAAGCATTAGAAATCACCGATATGTTAGTGCGTTCAGGTGGCGTTGATATCGTAGTCGTAGATTCGGTAGCCGCATTGACACCCAAGGCTGAGATTGAAGGCGAAATGGGTGCATCACACATGGGTTTGCAAGCGCGTTTAATGTCTCAAGCGCTGAGAAAACTCACTTCCAATATTAAGAAAACCAACACCATGGTGATTTTCATCAACCAATTGCGAATGAAAATTGGCGTTATGTTCGGCAACCCCGAGACCACCACAGGTGGCAATGCCCTAAAATTTTATGCCTCAGTGCGTTTAGACATTCGTCGCATCGGCGCCATTAAAAAAGGCGATGAAATCTTAGGCAACGAAACCCGTGTCAAAGTATTAAAAAACAAAGTAGCAGCCCCATTCAAACAAGCAGAATTTCAAATTCTTTACAACGAAGGTATTTCTCGTGAAAGTGAAATTATTGATTTGGGTGTCAAACACGGATTTGTCGAAAAAGCAGGCGCATGGTATAGCATTGGCAGTGAGAGAATTGGACAAGGCAAAGACAACGCCAGAGATTACCTCAAACAAAACATCGAACTGAGTCAAAAAATTGAAGGCCAAATCCGTGAAAAACTCATGGCCAAAGATGACGATTTAAATCAGGAGACAGATTCTGAATAAGTCAGCTTACAACAGCGCATTAGAAATGCTCGCTAAACGCGAGCATTCTTGTCTTGAGCTCACGAGAAAACTCGCACAACATTATGCAGAAGACATAATAGCGCAAGTCTTAGAAACACTTAAAAATCAAAATCATCAATCCGACGAACGCTTTACCAATGAATTCATCCAAATGCGCTTTAACCAAGGCAAAGGCTCCATCAAAATAGCCATTGACTTAAAGCAACGAGGCATTGAAGATTTTGATTTATCCGCATACGACTTTTTTGCCCTAGCAAAAGAAGTTAGAGTATCAAAATACGGCGAAGCAGCCCCAAGTAATTACAAAGAAAAAGCCAAGCAACAACGCTTTTTACAATCTCGTGGATTTGACTTTGATGAAATTAATCTTTCTTTTGAACCATGATTGTAAGCCACACAAGAAAACGCCCATCAGAGATAGGCATCGGGTCAAACGCATTTAATACCATTTTCAAAAATAAAATAAACAATCTGCCGTCTATCCTCACCCCAAGTATTAATCGTAAAAATCTCTGTGTTATCAATCTGTAAAGCACCTGAAATAAAAGACTCTGAAACAGAACCAATTAAAGTTGTAATGGACTAACAAACTTAGACACAAAGATAGCCTTATAATAGTTACATAGAGGTCAAATACATTAAGGGCTGTTTTAAGTAAAATAGCACAAGATTGGTAATATAGCGCATTAGTAGAAAGAGTTTTCAAGAATCTAACATTATTACACCAGTTTTATCTATAACCTTATGATTGGGTGAATTATGTAAATATGTCAATTTATCAAAAATAATTGGATAAAATTAGAGGCAATCAACAGATAGGCACCACTTGACAATAAGAACTGGACTGCAAATATAGTAAATAAATGCGGTTTATTATCAACTTTAAACTCAAGAGGAAGACCGAAAAATGAAAAATATATATGATAAGACCTTTGCATAAATATGAATAATCATCAAGTGGGCAAAAATTGAATTTTGCCAATCATCCATATTCATGCAAAGGTCTTATGATAAAAGTAGCTTACCTCCATTATCTCTTATACAAAAAGTAGAAAAAAAAATGAAACACGAAGACAACCCAAAAAGTATTAAATATTATATGAAACAGTTTTTTTTACGAGAAAAACTACGCTTTAAAGGAAAGAGAATATTAGATTTCCCTGCAGGAAGTGGTGTTACATCAAATATACTCAAATCTATAGGAGCAATACCTTTGCCATATGATTTGTTTCCTGAATTTTTCAAAGTTAAAAATTTAACATGTTTAAAAGCTGATATAAATAAAGGTATTCCACTTGAAAATCAAAGTGTAGATGCTATTGTTTCTCAAGAAGGAATTGAACACTTTGAAAATCAACTAAAAGCTTTACATGAATTTAATCGAGTTCTAAAAGTAGGCGGAAGCTTAATTATTACTACTCCAAATTATTCAAACATGGTGGGAAGGTTGAGCTATTTTTTGTCTGAAAATGAACTGTTTAATAAACAAATGCCTCAAAATGAGTTAAATGATATTTGGGTCACTAAACAAGAAACATCGACAGATATTTACTATGGACACTTGTTTTTAATTGGAATTAATAAATTAAGGTTATTGGCTAAAATTTCTGGGTTCAGAATTAAAAATATTGAAAATACGCGGGTTAAAACATCGGCAGTTATATTGCTTGTATTGTTTTATCCTTTTATCCTTTTATCAAACTGGAGAAGTTATAAACGGTGCTTAAGAAGAAACAAGAAAGTGTCTATGAAAATAAAAAAGGAAGTATATGGGGAAATTTTTAAATTGGCGACCACTCCAAGGCTACTAGTTAATAGCCATATATTTGTTGAATTTGAAAAAGAATTTAGCACTGAAGATGCTAAATGCAATTTAACGGGTTCACAACAAGAATTAAACGCAACATAAATTATAACAAATCGTTCCAGTTAACTGCTAACTCAAGTGTTGGGCGTATAAAAACATCGCTGATATTATGGCACTATAAAGTGTATAAAATTTAATGTAAGTGATTTTCTATCTTGTTTGAATTTACATCATAAGGGCGATACTCAATTAGTTGGTCAAAGGGTATATTGACCACTCCTTAATCCGACAAGAAAAAAAGTGAAACATATAAAAATATACACAATTGACTTGCGAACAAAGATATCATAATTTCCCTACTGAACAAACAAGGATACAATCAAACTTTTATCGCCAAATCAATAGGCAGAAGCATGCCAACTATTTCTAGGGAATTATCTCGTAATACTGGTAAAAGAGGTTATCGCCACAAGCAAGCCTGCGAAAGGCACAAAGAGAAAGATAAAACTATAAAGCTCACTGTTGCAGCTAGAAACCATCTAGCGTTTGCCTTGCAAGGCAAAGCGGTAGGTGGGGCGTTTTATAAATACCTACGCCACCAGTATAAAAGAATGCAAAGGATTTAAAATTTTTCATAATGACATAAAAAGTGATTTTTTATAGACAGCATTATGCCCAATATTGGTAGCATAAATGAATGCTTGATATTTATAGTTTATAATGTCAAAAACCCAGTTAGCAATCAAGGACTTGGTCTTTGTATTTTCATTTAATAAACGAAAGTTTTTTGTTGAAATAGTTATGCTAGTAGGGTTTTTCATTTTTTCATTTCTGGACTAAGGTGCATCCTCGCTCCCAAGCGGGGCTTGGGAACGAGGACAAAAATGGATTACAAGGATCAGATTTAGAGAATATATTCTATAATTTAAATCCCTTTATCTTGTTGAACAAATAGATTAAATTAATTATATTAGGAATATTTTATGAACCAAAAATTATTTATAGATGGTTATCTTGAGCGAATAGAAAAAAAATTTTCACTTAGCGACGGTTTTGCATTTGAAATTTTAGCTATTACCGCTCTATTAGACCAAAGTTTTGATGAAGTTTATCAAAATATTAGCACCATTGTTAATGGTAATGGCGAGCATGATGGAGGTATGGATGGAATATTTATTGACGAAAATGACAATGAATGCACTATGCATGTTTTTCAAATGAAAAATGGAAAAGGCTTGGGGGACAATATCCTTTCAAAGTTTATCAATGATTATAGAAATATTTTTGTGTATGGAAATAGTACGAGCATCCCATTAAATTCAAAAGTAAGTTCGTTTCTTCAGAGATACACCGATATTGTCTCTTCAGGAAAAATTGTAGATGTTAAATTATATTTTGTATTCTCTGGAGAAAAAGAGAAGAACGATCAATCTATAATAGAAAGACATCAAAGAGAAAATAGCGAACTTACGATATATGACATAAACGATTTATACGATAGAATAGATAATCTAGTTTCCGAAAGCAAGAAACGAGAAAATATTGATTTTAGTTTTATGGCAGCAAAATCTAACATATCTTTAAGAAGAGACCCCCAAGCATTAATATCATTTCAAATACAAAATATCAAAGCAATAAATTTTAGGTTGAAAGCACTTGATTTATGTAAATTATTAGATCAAGAAATAGCAGTTAATCAAAGAATAGATACAGTATTTAGTGATAATATAAGAGGATTTTTAAAATATAATAAAGCTAATAAAAACATTAAAGAAACGCTTGAAAGTGACTATTCGGAATATTTTCCATTTCTTAACAATGGAATAACCATCATATCTGAAAAAGTAAAAATACCAAATGATATGCAAGCTGGATATTATCCAATTGAAACAAAAAATCCAATTATTGTGAATGGACTACAAACAACAAATGTAATTTATGATATTTATAAAGAAGATTCTACAAAATTAGATGGAGTATATGTTTTAATAAGGTTATATGAGACTAGCGATCCTGATATTGTAGATAAAATTACAGATGCTACAAATACACAATCCCCTATAGGTTATAGGGATAAAATGAGCAATAAGAATTTCATTAGATATACAAAAGTTATATTTGAATCAAATGAAATAGGCTTTCTTGCTAAACGAGGAGATACTTTTGAAAATAGTTTAAGTAAGCAATTGAAAGAATCTATACAAAGCGATACAGTTTTTAAATTTTGGTATGCGACATTCCAAGAATTGCCAGAGTTTTCTAAAAATTCAAAGTCAAAACTTTTAGAAGAGATTTTTGAAGCAAGTAATGACGATACCCATAGGTTACATAGCCTATTTAACGGTTCAAAAGATTCCGCTATATATGATCAACTCCTTAAATCGTATAAAATATATAAATTTATTGTACAAAAACGCAATGAAAATATTAAAGATGATTTTATCAACTATACTGATGAACTTATATCATATGGGATGTACAAATTAGGAGGAACATTTGAAGATTCATATGAAAAAATTTGCTCCTCAATAAGCAGTATAGTTGATAACGAAAAAAAATTCTTAGAAGAGAAAAACTTAACATATTCACACAATGGATATTTTAAATCTGCCAAATCAAGATATGACCTTAACAAAAAAATGAGTTTCGTTGAAAAAAATGAAACCATATAGGCGAGTATTCTAACTATAAAATCCCAACAATTTTCTCGTTCCCAAGCTTTACCTGGGAATGCATACTTGGGTTTGGGAGCGAAGATATTACCTGAAAATACAAGATGACTAAAAACTTAACCATTAAAAACTCAACGGCAGAATTTCTAATTTTTACCACGCAAGCAGGTAAAGATAACATTAGCGTGCGTGTTGAGAATGAAACGGTTTGGCTGACGCAAAAATTAGTAGCGCAATTGTTTGAATGTTCAGCAGATAATATTTCATTGCATTTAAAAAATATTTTTCAAACGGGTGAATTGGATAAAAATTCAGTTACCGAGGATTTCTCGGTAACTGCTACTGATGGCAAAAATTACAACACCAAACATTACAATTTAAAGGCAGTGATTGCGCTTGGTTATCGTATTAATTCACAAAAAGCGACGGATTTTAGAAAATGGGCGACGCAGGTTTTGGAGCGCTATAGTGTTCGTGGGTATGTTTTGGATGATGTGCGATTGAAGAATGGGGCGTATTTAAATCCGCAGTATTTTAAAGACTTAATTTTAGAAATTCGTGATATTCGTGAAAGTGAGCGCAATTTTTATCAGCAAATTACGGATATTTATGCCACGGCGATGGATTATGATTTGGATTCGAATGTGACTAAGGATTTTTTTACAACGGTACAAAATAAATTGCATTGTGCTACGCATGGCAATACAGCGGCAGAATTAATGACCAAAAGAGCGGATCATCAAAAAGATTTTATGGGGCTAGTTACTTGGAAAAAGGCACCGAATGGCAAAATCTTAAAATCAGATGTGGTGGTGGCAAAAAATTATTTGGGTCGAAATGAAATTAAAACACTTAATCGAGTGGTAACGATGTATTTGGATTATGCCGAAGACCAGGCGGAAAAAGGTGTGCCGATGACGATGTATGATTGGTCGGAGAAACTAAATGCTTTTTTGAGGTTTAATGATAGGGAGGTTTTAGAAGAGTGTGGGCAAATCACTGCTGCCATTGCTAAATCGTTTGCACACAGTGAATTTGAAAAATATCGCCCTATTCAGGACAAACTTTTTGAATCTGATTTTGACAAAGTGCTAAAAAAACTGTTTAAAAGCCAAAAACAAAACAACGAAAATGAATAAAATATTTACCCTCAGATCGCCCTTATATATCAAATATCCGAATGGTGAAACTCGGGTGATTGAGGAGATTTTCCAGCATTCAAAAGGCATTTTGTATTTTGAATTGTTTTGGGAAAAAGACCCGAAATATAGCATTCATTTGATTGAAGGTGAGATTACGGGCGATGGGCCTTGGCGAGTGGGTGAATGTAGTTTTCATGTGTTGGGATGTAATCATACGCATCCGCAAATGTGTGAAATGCACAGTTTTTGGCAGCAGCAGTTGTTGCAAGATTCTGGTCAATTTAGGGCTGATGATGTGGTAAAAATTGCTTTAGAGAAAGGGGCTATTTTGCCTGATGATTATCCAATAAACGACAAGAGGTTTTAGACAATGCAGGGATTTAACAACCAGACTAAGGCCAGTGATTTTAAAACTCAGGATATTAAAGTGTTAAAAAAACTGATGCCTTATTTGTTGAAAATGCGAACTCGTGTTATTTTAGCGACGCTATTTTTGATTATTGCTAAATTGGCAAATGTGGCTGTGCCAGTGGCGTTGAAAGGCATTGTGGATGCACTTGAAGCGCCTGATGTGTTGGTGGTGCTGCCTTTGGGATTGTTGTTTGCTTATGGTATTTTGCGTCTCAGCAGTTCTTTGTTTAATGAACTCAGAGATGCGGTGTTTGCGCGTGTGCGTTATCATGCGATGCATTTAATTGCGCTGGGTGTTTTTAAGCATTTGCATACATTGGATTTGTCTTTTCATTTAGATCGTCGCATTGGCGGTATTACTCGTGATATTGATCGTGGTACGCAAAGTGTTTCTACGCTGTTGTCTATTTTTGTTTTTAATATTTTGCCGTCATTTTTTGAAATTATTTTGGTGATTGGTTTGTTGTGGGCGAATTATGATGTTTTCTTTGCAGGTATTTCATTAATAACGGTGGTGTTTTATGTGGCATTTACTTTGGCAATTACCACTTGGCGGATGAAATATCGCTATGAGATGAACGATATGCAGTCTGAGGCAAACACTAATGCGGTGGACAGTTTGATTAATTATGAAACGGTTAAGTATTTTAATCGCAAGGATTTTGAAGTGAATCGTTATGACGAAACTATGGGTCGTTGGGAGGATGTTGCTACCAAAAGTTTTACTTCAATGACGGCGCTTAATTTTGTTCAGGGTGCTATTATTGCCGTCGGCGTTACGGTTATTTTGACTTTGGCGGCTCAAGGTGTGGCAAATGAAAATCTGAGTCTTGGTGATATGATTATGATTCAGGCATTGTTATTGCAATTATTTCTCCCGTTAGGCTCTTTGGGTATTGTGTATCGGCAAATCAAGCATAATTTTATTGATATGAACAATATGTTTGATTTGTTGGATCGTCGTGCGAAAGTGTGTAGTCCGAAGGGTGCATCTAAGATAAAAATAAGTCAAGGCAAGGTTGAGTTTAAGCACATTTCTTTTGCTTATGAGGGCAAAGAAAAAGTGTTAAAAGAGGTGGATTTTTCGATTGAGTCGGGGCAAAAGGTGGCAATTGTTGGTCAATCTGGTTCTGGAAAATCAACATTGGCTAAATTGTTATTCCGATTTTATGATGTGGATAGCGGTGCAATCTTGATTGATGGGCAAGATATTAAAACCCTTGAGCAACATTCTGTGCAATCTGCTATTGGTGTTGTGCCACAAGATACGGTTATGTTTAATGAAAGTATTTATTATAATATTGCTTATGGAAAGCAGGGGGCAACTCGACAAGAAGTTGAGGCGGCGGCAAAGTCGGCTTTTATCGATCAATTTATTGATGCGTTGCCCCAAGGTTACGATACTTTGGTTGGTGAGCGAGGGCTTAAATTATCAGGGGGTGAAAAGCAACGCATGGCAATTGCCAGAGTTTTGCTTAAAAATCCGCCTATTTTGATTTTTGATGAGGCGACTTCGGCATTGGATTCTTATAGTGAAAAAATGGTGCAAAAGGCGATTAACGCACTCAGTAAAAAAACTTCTACATTGGTCATTGCACATCGTCTTTCTACCATTGTAGATGCTGATAAAATTATCGTGCTTAACAATGGCAGGGTGCAAGAAAGTGGCACACATGCTCAGTTGTTAAAAGCCGAGGGTGAATATGCCAAATTGTGGCAAATACAAATAAGCGAACAAAATGAAATTTAAACTAAAAAACACAGACCAAAAAGCCAGGAGAGGCACACTAATCTTTGAGCGAGGCACGGTTGAAACACCAGCCTTTATGCCAGTTGGCACTTATGGCACGGTAAAAGCAATGACACCTGAAGAAGTTAAGGAGGTTGGTGCGCAAATTATTCTCGGCAATACTTTTCATTTGGCAATCACCCCCGGTACCGATGTGATTAAGGCACACGGTGATTTGCATGATTTTATGCATTGGCAAGGGCCAATTTTGACTGATTCAGGTGGCTTTCAGGTGTTTAGTTTGGGTGACATGAGAAAAATTAGCGAGGCAGGAGTGGATTTTCGTTCACCTAAAGATGGTGCTAAAATTTTTATGGGGCCAGAAGAATCAATAAAAATTCAGTTTGATTTGGGTGCAGATATTGTCATGATTTTTGATGAATGCACACCTTATCCAGCTGACAAAGCCACTGCAGATCAATCTATGCAGTTGTCCTTGCGTTGGGCGCAACGCTCTAAAGATGCACATCAAGCGTTGGGCAATAAGAATGCATTATTTGGTATTGTGCAAGGTGGTATGTATGAAGATTTACGCTGTGAATCGGCTTCGGCACTCATTGATATTGATTTTGATGGATTTGCAATCGGTGGCTTGAGTGTGGGTGAGCCTAAGGAAGAAATGATAAAAGTATTGGATTACTTGCCTGAGCAATTGCCAAACGACAAACCCCGATATTTAATGGGTGTGGGTACGCCAAGTGACTTGGTGGAAGCGGTGGAACGAGGTATTGATATGTTCGATTGTGTGATGCCAACACGCAATGCTCGAAATGGATATTTATTCACCTCAAACGGCATTGTCAAAATTCGCAATGCACAATACAAGCTAGACATTAAGCCTTTAGACGAGCGATGTGGTTGTTATACTTGTCAAAATTATTCTCGTTCTTACTTGCACCATTTACAACGAAAAAATGAAATATTGGGCGCGCGACTTAATACCATTCACAATCTGCATTATTATCAAGATTTAATGCAACAAATGCGCACAGCGATTGAAAATAATACCTTTGCAGAATTTAAGCAATCCTTCTACGCAATGCAAAATGCCTAATTTATTATTTTTTATTGATGAAGGTGGATTTGATGATTTCACACCGCTGTTTGTTCAATTAGGCTTCACTGTGGATTTTGAAAACTCACAAAGAAAGGCGGTTAAATTGGCAAAGAAAAATCAATACCAAGTATTGGTGGCAGAATTTAGCCATAATCCAGAATTTCGTGACAGAGTGAGCAATATCGAATCTTTATTAGCCACTCTTGAAAGCCATTCTCCTGAAGTCAAAATTATTGTGTTATACGATGAAATCAATCAACCGCAACTCAATCAACTTATGCAACGATACAGAATGGATGCTACCCTAACTTTTCCAATTCAGCCGGCACAGTTGCAAAGTTTATTGGGTTAAGGATTGCTTTTCAAAATAAACATCCAACAATTTTTTAGCAAGTGGTGCTGCCTTTGAGCTGCCACTACCTGCATTTTCTACAATGACGGCAATGGCAATTTTAGGGTTTTTAATGGGTGCAAAGCCGGTAAATAGCGCATGGTCACGCAAGCGCTCATCTAAGTTTGCGGCAATGTATTGCTCTTCTGCGTCTAAGCCAAATACTTGTGCTGTGCCTGTTTTTCCTGCCAAAGTGTATTTTAAGTTTTTGTTTAGTTTTCTGGCGGTGCCTCGTGGCGAATAAATGGTTTGCTTCATGCCTTGAATGACTTCTTCCCAGTTGTGAATATCTTTAATAGGAATTTGCTTCCGAATGCCTTTTTTTGCTTCTTTAATGGACTCGCCGTGGGCATGTGTACTTTTTAGTATTTTGGGTTGAATAACCACTCCTTTATTCGCCAAAGCTGCTGTGGCAACTGCTAACTGCAAGGGGCTGGCAGTTATAAATCCTTGTCCAATACCTGCAATTAAAGTTTCTCCTCGATACCAAGGTTCTTTTTTGTTGATTTTTTTCCAGGCTTTTGAGGGCAGAATACCGCCACGCTCTCCGGGGAGATCAATGCCTGTTTTTTCACCAAAATTAAAAGGTTTTAAGCCATCGTGTAAGCTGTCAATGCCCATCTTGTTTGCGAGTTTGTAAAAGAACACATCGCAAGATTGAGCAATAGAACTTCTGACATTGACCTGCCCATGCCCACTGCGTTTCCAGTCATTAAATTTGCGTTTAACATTTTTCAATTTAAAATACCCTGGGCAATAAGTTTTGGTGTGAGAGGTAATTGTGCCTTGTTCAAGGCCGATTAATGCCACCATTGGCTTTATGGTTGACCCAGGTGGATACAAGCCTTGAATGGTGCGATTAAGTTGTGGAATGTCTTTTGAGGTTCGAAGTTTTTTATAATTTTTATGTGAAATGCCGTTAACAAACCAATTGGGATTGTAAATAGGCATGCTCACCATTGCCAGCACTTCGCCATTCTGAACATCAATTGCCACAATTGCACCACGCTTGCCTTCAAGTAAAGATTCTGCTTTTTTTTGCAAATCCAAGTCAATACTCAGGTATAAATCTGTGCCTTTTGTTGCTTTTTGAATAATTTTCGTATTGATAACTCTGCCTGTTACATTGCGTTCAATTTGTTTTTTTCCATTTTTTCCATGCAATAACGATTCGTATTGTTTTTCAATGCCTGTTTTGCCAACAAAAGAAGTGCCTAAATAATCTTCTTTGTTATAAAGCGCCTTGTCTTTTTTGTTCATTCTGGAAACATAGCCAGTTACATGGACGCTGGAGGCGTTGTAAGGGTAAATTCTTTGAAAATAAGACTCAATATCAACCCCAATAAACTGGTTGCTAACTAGGAATCTTGCCACTTGTTTTTCATTCAGTTTGTATTTGAGTGGTATGCTGTGGAATTTTTTATAACGCTTTTTGTTTTTATTAAAAATTTCAATATCTTTGTCGTTAATAAAGTTATATTTTTTAAGCAACAACAATGTTTCAGAGACATTGTTGGTTTTTTCAGGTGTGAGTGTGAGTTTATAAGCGAATTGATTGCCAGCAATCATTTTTCCATTGCGGTCAAAGATTTTTCCACGAATTGGGGTAATTGGCAGCATACGCATTTGATTGCCTAAAGATTCTTCAATGTAATAGTCGTAATTGCTAATTTGCAGGCTGTAAAGTCTTGAAATTAAGATAAAAACCAAAACAAAGATAAAGACGAGTGCGAGCATTAATCGAGTAGAAAAAATCTTATTTTCTGACGCAGCGTTGCTAATTTTATCCATCAGTTTTTATTAATGTTTGCATTTTGAGAGTGCCAATTGCACCAAGGGCCAAAATAGCGCACTTGTTAGTGGCGTGAACAATAAATAGTAATTAAAATCAAAGCTTTGAGTAGATAGACCGTGTACCAATAATAAGACCCCTAGGTAAATACCAGACGCAGACAATATATAAATTTGTTGCGTGGTAATGTTAGAGACAGAAAAAGATTGCCTTATTTTGGTAATAAAAACAATGCTTAAAATGAGTGCCAATGCATTTTGACCTAAGATATCTCCATGCAATATATCAATTAAGACACCTAAAAATAGGGCGATAAAAAATCGTCCTTGTGTGGTGAAATAAGTCAACCAATAAGTAAAAAATAGCAACATCCAAAAAGGAGCAATATTCAAAGCCACCTCAGGCAAAGGCAGTGCACCAATAATCAGGGTAAACATCGTGATTTTAGCAAGAAAAACATAAGGTCTTTGGGTGCGCATTCTAATTGTCTCTTGTATTGATTAAAATAAATTCCAACTGTTGGGTGGTTTGAGCTGGTGCCAATTCAACATATAAAAACGGGTCGTTCGCTCGATTTTCTACCCGAGTAACACGACCCACGGGATAGCCTGCTGGGAATTTTGAGACAATAGCACTGGTTAAAAAGACATCTCCAACTTTTATATCAAGTCCGGATTCAATAAAACGCACCATTAATTTATCTTGGTTTGAGGCAATGCCTTTGCCAACACCACGAATACCATTGCGTTGATTTTTAACAGGTATGTGTTGGGTCGGGTCGGTAATTAGCAATATGGTGGCGTAGAATGGCGTTACTTGACTAACTTGCCCGAGTACGCCATCAGCACCGAGTGCAATTTGCCCCACTTTAATGTCATCCCTGCTGCCTTTATTGATGACAATTTGTTTTTTCAGTCGTGATTGATTGATGGTGCTAACACGAGCCAATACGAATACGCCTTTGTCAATTTGATAGCGTGATTTTAATAATTTACTGAGCTTTTGGTTGTCTGATAATAAAGCGTTATGACGCTGTAATTTGACTTTTAAGCGAATTAATTCTGCGTTAAGTCGCTTGTTTTGATTTAACAAAAACTGCCTGTCTGCACCTTGTTCATTGACCCAAAGATAGAGTTGAGAGGGTAAGTTAACCAGCAAGTACACTGGCGATGTAAGTTTGGTAATTAATTGCTTAAAGTTATCTAAGTACGAAAATTTGTAATCTGAAAAGATTAAAAAAATTGCAATTAAAATGGGGGCAAAAAGTTTTAAAAATTGCATGATTCAGCATTTTACCCTAGTTGTGTAAAGAAACTTACTCTGCTGACAAAAATCCTATGTTGTGCCGACTAATCATCTCTAAAGCAACACCACCACCACGAGCCACACAAGTTAAAGGATCATCAGCAACACGCACTGGCAATCTGGTTTCTTTTTTGATGAGTTCATCCAAGCCTTCTAACAACGCACCCCCACCTGTTAACACCAAGCCGTTTTCTGCAATATCAGAACTCAATTCTGGTGGCGTTTGTTCTAATGCTATTCTAATGGCACCAACAATAGCGGTTAACGGCTCCTGCAAGGAAGATCTAATTTCGGTATTGGTCACTTCAAAAGACACGGGAATACCTTTGGCAACATCTCTACCTCTGAATTTGACTTTCTTAACAACGCTTTCTTTGAATGCTGACCCTACCTCTTTTTTGATTTTCTCAGAAGTAGATTCACCGATAATAATGCCGTGTGCTTTACGCACAAATTTAATAATATTATCATCAAATACATCGCCACCTATGCGCAGTGAATCAGAATAAACAATGCCGTTAAGTGACATAATCGCAATTTCCGTAGTGCCACCACCAATATCAACCACCATGGTGCCCGAAGCTTCGTTAATTGCCATTCCTGCACCTAGTGCTGCTGCCATTGGCTCTTCAATCAAATACACATCTCGTGCGCCAGCGCCAACGGCACTTTCTTTAATTGCACGCCGTTCCACTTGAGTTGCACCACAAGGTACACAAATAAGCACCTTGGGGCTGGGTGAGAAAAATCCGGAGTGCAATACTTTTTTAATAAAATGTTGCAACATTTTTTCAGTGATTTTAAAGTCAGCAATAACGCCGTCCTTCATTGGGCGAATCGCCTCAATTGAACCGGGTGTTCTACCTAACATACTTTTAGCGTCTTGACCTACGGCAATGATAGTTGCTTCTGTAGCGCCTTTTTCATGGTGAATGGCAACAACAGAGGGTTCATCTAATACAATTTCATTATCCATAAAAATTAATGTATTTGCTGTGCCAAGATCAATAGAAAGACTTTGAGGTTTGAAAAAATTAAACATAAAAAACTCCGCTTAGACATTAGATAAAATAAATAGCGGATATAATACTATAAAATCCAATAGTATCTTAATAGAATTCATTTAATAGACAATATGAAAATCCAACAAAAACATATTATTGAGAGTATTGCCAACGCTTTACAATATATTTCTTATTACCACAGTCCCGATTTTATTCAAGCAATGACCAATGCTTACGAGAAAGAAACTCAGCAAGCCGCCAAAAATGCCATGGCACAAATTTTAATTAATTCCAAATTGTCCGCTATTGGTCAACGCCCTTTGTGTCAAGATACGGGTATTGTTAATGTTTTTGTTGAGGTGGGCATGGCAGTTGAATGGGCGGCAGATTTATCTTTAGAAGATATGATCAACGAAGGTGTTCGCCAGGCTTATACTAAGGCGCAAAACCCCCTTCGTGCTTCAATTGTCAAAGACCCATTGTTTGGTCGAGTTAACACCAAAGACAACACGCCAGCTGTTATTCATATGAAAGTAGTTAAAGGCAATCAACTTAAATTTATTGTTGCTGCGAAAGGCTGTGGTTCAGAAAATAAAGCAAAATTCGCCGTTCTGCAACCCGATGACAATGTGGTTGAATGGATATTAAAAATGGTACCAACAATGGGGGCAGGTTGGTGTCCACCAGGTGTGCTAGGCATTGGTGTTGGCGGCACTGCTGAAAAAGCGATGTTGATGGCAAAAGAAAGTTTAATGGAACCAATTGATATTCAAGACATCGCCCAAAAAACAAACCTCAGTAATCTCGAAAAACTGCGTTTAGAATTAAGAGAAAAAATTAATAACCTTGGTATCGGCGCCCAAGGCTTAGGTGGCTTAACCACCGTGCTGGATGTTAAAATTAAGGACTACCCAACTCACGCTGCCTCGCAAGCCGTGGCAATGATTCCCAATTGCGCTGCCACTCGCCACTTACATTTTTCACTGGATGGATCAGGGGTTGCGATATTGCCAGAGGTAGATTTAAGTGTTTATCCTGATTTAGCAATGGACACTTCAAACTACCAGAAAATTGATTTAAACACACTCACAAAATCGCAAATGAATGCATGGCAAGTGGGCGATACTTTGTTGCTTACCGGCACAATTATTACTGGCAGAGATGCTGCACATGCACGCCTTAAAAAAATGTTAGACAATGGCGAAGGACTGCCAAAAGGTGTGAATTTTAAAAATAAATTCATTTATTATGTTGGCCCTGTAGATGCTGTTGATGATGAAGTGATTGGTCCTGCAGGTCCAACGACCGCAACAAGAATGGATAAATTCACCGATATGATGTTAGAAAACACAGGCATTCTAGGGATGATTGGCAAAGCTGAGCGTGGTGAAGCGACCATTAAAAGTATTAAAAAACACCAAGCCAGTTATCTAATCGCTGTAGGTGGCGCTGCTTACTTAATTTCCAAATCCATTAAAAAAGCCAAAAAAATAGCGTTTGCAGAAATGGGCATGGAAGCCATTTATGAATTTGAAGTTAAAGATATGCCTGTTGCTGTTGCTGTTGATTCTCAGGGTGAGAATATCCATGCTATTTTTAAGAATTTATTAGAAAATCAATAAGAGACCTTTGCATAAATATAAATAATCATCAACAATCCACTTTTCACCCACTTGGTAATTTTTTAAACCCAGCCTTAGCCCTGCTAGGACAAGGTTTAAGAAAATCACCAAGTGGGCAAAAATTGAATTTTGCTAATCACCCATATTTATGCAAAGGTCTCAATAAGTTTCTAAAAATCTTCATCACCCCATATTTTTCTTTGTTGCCGAGCTTTCCAAACAGCGTTGTGTTCGAAATCAATGCCCCATACAATGCGATTATTTATAATCATAGTTGCTTTTTTGCAATAAATAAACTTGCCAGTTTTAATGCCCCACTGTATCTTTTTGTAACACTCAAGTCTGGTTTTGCAAGTGGTAACAAAAGACTTTAGCCCACTGTCTTTATATCTTTCAATACTTAAAAAGATAGTTCCCTGTTGAGTATTATCGTACTTTTTGTCAAAAAATTTAGAATCTGAGAGAGTAACGCTAGAAAACGCCAAAAATAACAAAAATAGAATATTTTTTTTCATAATGCACCTGTTTTTAAATTTATATTATTTCTAGATAGTAACGACACTAATTAAGAACCCACTTTTATCGGCGTATTAAGCAAAGGACGAATGCCACAAATTTATTATACACTTCATTTTTGAAAAATAGCAACCTTTGATTTTTATGTAATCGGTAGAATATTTTTCTTCTAATTTATGACAGTTTCCAGTATTTTTTTTGGATTGTGACAGCGCCCCCTATATTAAATATGGATGTTGAATAAAGGGTAAATTTTATTCCATTGTCATTTTTTATAAAGTCTATTATAGCAGGGCTAAGACAGGCTTTATAAAAGTTTACAAATGTGTAAATATTGCTCTTTAGTTAATATTTATACTTAATGGCAAGGGTCTCAATAGGTTATAATATCCAGCGAAGTTGGTCGGATGGTCGCTGGTAGGTTTTACCTATCAGAGGAAAGTCCGGGCTCCATAGAGCAAAGTGCTAGTTAACGGCTAGGTATGGCGACATAACGGAAAGTGCTGCAGAAAATAAACTACCCAATTATTGGGAAAAGGTGAGAAGGTGCGGTAAGAGCGCACCGCGCGGAAGGTAACAACCGTGGCAAGGTAAACCCCACTTGGAGCAAGCTCAAATAGGCTACCCATGGTGTGGCTCGCACAAGGTAGCGGGTAGAGTGCTAAAGAATTTTGGTGACAAAATTTGTAGATGAATGACCGTTTATTACAGAACCCGGCTTATAGACTAACTTCCCTTTTTACACCCTTGAATTTTTCCAATATCCATTTTCCAATATTGAATGACGCAGAGACCTGTATGGAAAAAATTCGCCTTGCAAACAAGGGAAATATTAGCAAAACAACACTAAGACCCGTTAAACCCATACCACTGTGGAAACACGATAAGGCTGATTAATAGGGTAACTTGGATAGCGATAAAAGGCATTACCCCTTTGTAAATGTCAGTGGTTTGAATGGATTTTGGGGCGACACCTTTTAGATAAAACAAGCTAAAGCCGAATGGGGGCGTTAAGAATGAGGTTTGTAAGTTCATGGCAATCAAAATGGCAAACCATTGCATATCAATGCCAAGCGATAGGGCGGTTGGGTAGAAAATTGGCACAATAATGAGTGAAATTTCCACAAAATCAATAAAAAACCCAAGAATGAAAATAACCAGCATTGAGATAAGAATAAAACTCATTTCTTTGGCTGGTAAACTGTGAATAAAATCCTCTACGACAACATCCCCACCACTATAAGTAAATACCATTGAGAAAGCCGTGGCACCAACCAAAATAGCGAATACCATAGCGGTAACTTTCACTGTTTCAACGCTGGATTGGCGTAACATTTCCCAGTTTAATCGTTGGTAGAAAAATGCCAATACCAAAGAGCCAACTGCACCAATAGAGGCGGATTCTGTTGGCGTGGCAATGCCTGAAAAAATCGAGCCAAGTACCGCAATAATAAGAGTAATAGGTGGCACAATGGCTTTGGCAACCGCCTTGTATTTTTCTATTTTTTTCAAGTCGTGATTTTTACTTTTAAACGCTGGTGCTACCTCTGGGTCCAGGTAAGAGATAACGAGTACATAGGCAATATAGCCCCCAACTAAAATAAGAGAGGGCATGACTGCCGCTTTAAATAAATCCCCTGTTGACACCCCCAAGACATCTGCCAAAATAATCAATACAATGGAAGGGGGGATGATTTGCCCTAAAGTGCCTGAGGCGCAAATAACCCCCGTGGATAGTGTTTTTTTATAATTATGTTTAAGCATAACGGGAAGAGAAATCACACCCATGGCAACAACACTTGCCCCTACCACGCCTGTGGATGCTGCAAGTAGCGAGCCCACTAAAATAGTAGAAACTGCCAAGCCACCACGCACATTGCCAAACAAATCACCCATGGCTTCTAGTAGTTGTTCAGCAAGTTTGGTTTTTTGCAAGACAATACCCATAAAAACGAATAACGGCACAGCCATAAGAATGGTGTTTTGCATTATGCTCATAATACGATACGGCATAAAGGCGAACAAATCAACACCTTGGGTTAAAACACCAAAAATAACTGCCACACCAGCAAAGGTAAATGCCACAGGAAAACCAACCATTAGCAATATTAAAGTAATGGCAAACATAATTAAACCGATCATTGTTTTAGCACCTCGTAGTTATTTTTAGCAAACAATATGCCAGAAATAATAACCAAAATAAAACTAATTGGAATGATGCTTTTAATAATAAAGCGGTGAGTTAGCCCACCAGGAGCGTCACTTTGTTCGTTGATGGCATAAGCCGAATAGGCGAAGTCAATGCCATCATAAGCAATTAGCAGACTGATTGGTAAGATGAATATAGCGAAACCAATAAGGTTAATGAGGGCTTGTCTTTGCGGGGAGAATTTGGCATAGAAAACATCAACCCTAACATGTGCATCTTTTTGCAAAGTGTAGGAAATGCCCAATAAGAACATGGCTGAAAATAGGTGCCATTCCATTTCTTGTAGAGCGATGGAGGAATTGTTAAAAGCGTAACGAAGTACAACATCAAGAAAGACATTAAAAATCGTAAGCAATAACAACCCAACAACGAGACGCTCTAGCCACTGGGTGTAACGATCCAATTTTTTTTATTTGGATTGAGAGTTTAAGTAGGCTTGGTCTGAAATGGCTGTCCAAGCGCGTATTTTCCGTAGATAGTTAGTTTGAGATTCAATAATTTCTTTAGAAAGTGGGTTGCTTGCAGCCAGTTTTTTAAGAAGTTTGTCGTTTGCGGCTCTGAGTGCGTCAAACACGGGTTTAGGGAAGGTTCTAATTTTGATATTGGGGTAGTCTTTTTTCATAGTTGCCCAGTTTTTGGCGCTTTCGTGTTCAGATTGATCGTACATCTGGTAAGCAGATAACTTCATTGCTGAGATTAAAATGGTTTGTAAATCCTTGGGTAAACTGTTGTATTTTTTAAGATTGACTAAGAATTGTAATTCAGAACCAGGTTCATGCCAACCAGTGTAATAATAAGGCGCAATTTTGTGAAAACCCATTCTCAAATCTAGTGATGGACCAATCCATTCTAATGCGTCAATCGTGCCACGGTCTAGTGCAGTGTAGAGTTCACCGGGTGAGATATTGATAGGTTTGGCACCAACTTCTGCCATGATTTCACCTGCAAAGCCAGGGATGCGCATTTTTAAGCCTTTTAAATCGGCAATTGAGTTAATTTCTTTTTGAAACCAACCACCCATTTGGTTGCCGGAACTACCGCCAATGATGGATTTGAGTCCATATTTGGCATACACTTTGTCCATTAATTCTTGACCGCCACCATATTCAAACCAAGCGTGTTGCTCGAATGTAGTCATACCAAAGGGCATGGAGGTAAAAAATAGGGTGTTAATGTCTTTGCCTTTCCAGTAATATGAGGCAGAGTGCCCGAGGTCGTATTGTCCTGATTTAACGAAATCAAAGATACCGAAAGGGGCTTTGTGTTTGTTCTTTGAGTCAATTCTAATTTTTAATCTGCCATTTGACATGGTTTCTGCTAATTTTTTAAATTTTTTGGGTGTGTCGCCAAAAATAGGGAAATTACTCGGCCAAGTTTCAGCCAATTTAAGTGTGTAAGTTTTTTGCTCTTGTTGTTGAGTTGGCTTTTGTTTATCGTCATTAAACCAGTTAGCAGTAGCAGATATGCTGAATGTTAATAGAATGATTGCTTGAATTGTTTTTTTCATTTTGCCCCTTAAAATTTGAGTTGTGCCAAGATGGCACGGTTTTGAAGATTATAGTCATTAAATTTGTGAATATTGAGAAAATTATCTTTTAATAATTGTGTGATTTGTTGTTGTTGGTTGTAGCCGTGTTCTAGCAAAAGGTAGCCTTGTTTGTTAAGGTGTTTTGGTGCATTTTTAATAATAAGGCGAATGTCGTCCAAACCATCTTTACCAGCAACCAATGCACTTTGTGGCTCATGACTTAAGTCTTTTAAATAAAGGTCATTTTGTTCAATGTAAGGGGGGTTGGAAATGATTAAATCAAAGGTTTGATTGGGCACAGCATCGAACCAATTGCCTTGTTGAAAATTGATGTCTTGGCGGGCGTTTTGTTTTGCCACTGCCAGTGCTTTGTCACAAAAATCTGTGGCACTGACTTGCCAATGTGGATTTTTATCCGCCAAGGTAATGGCAATAATGCCACTACCTGTGCCTAAATCTAATAAACGACAAGGCTTTTTTTTGAATAAATCCAGTGCAATGTCAATTAAAAGTTCGGTTTCTGGGCGCGGAATAAGCGTATCAGGTGTTACTTTGAAATCTAAGTGGTAAAAGCCTTTTGTGCCACTTAAATAGGCGAAAGGAACGCCTTTTTGTCGTTGCTCTATCAGATGCGCTAGCGTGTGTTTTTCTTGGGCGTTGAGAATGTAATCGTTATGTGTAATCAACCAAGTGTGATCTCTTTTTAACGCCAATCCTAAAAGTGGAGCGCTATCAATAACACGACTATTTAGATAGTGATGAACGCTATGCATCAATCCAATTTTTGAGGGCAACAATCAAACCTAAACCGATAAAAGCACCAGGTGGCAGAACAGCAAGCAATGTACCTTGATAATCTTCAAATACGGTAACGCTGAGTGTGTCACCCAAACTGCCTAGCAATAAAGCAGATTGGTCAAATAAAGTGCCAGCACCAATTAATTCACGCATAGCACCGAGAATAACCAATACAATTGAAAATCCAATACCCATCATTAAGCCATCTAATGCGGATTTACCCCAAGTATTTTTACTGGCAAATGCCTCCGCTCTACCCAAAATGGCGCAATTAGTCACAATTAATGGCACAAAAATACCCAGTATCAAATACAAGTCATAAAAATAGGATTGCATTAACAATTCGACAATAGTAACAAACGAGGCAATGAGCAAAACAAAAATAGGGATGCGAACTTCTCTTGAAATTTGGTGACGAAAAATAGAAACAGTGGTATTTGAAGCCACCAAAACAAAGGTAGTTGCTAACCCAAGTCCGATTGCATTGGTAATATTATTAGTTACCGCTAGCAATGGACACAAGCCTAAAAGCGCCACTAAGGCTTGGTTGTTGCTCCACAGTCCGTTTTTTGCGATTTTAATATAATCTTCCATAGAGGCTGATTATATCAAGTTATACCTTTAAATAAATACAATCTCATCATTTGACACGCTGCCACGAATGACCGAACCTGGAGGAAATTCGCCAGCCAATATTTTTTGTGATAACGGGTTTTCTAACAATCTTTGAATGGTGCGTTTGAGTGGTCTGGCGCCAAATATGGGGTCGTAGCCTCTGTCGATAATGGTTGTTATTGCCTCATCATCTAACTCAAGTTTGAGATCCATTTTAGCCAAACGAGATTGTAAAATCTCAATTTGCAAGGTGGCAATGCCTTTAATTTGCGCTTTCTCAAGGTTGTTGAAAATGACAATTTCATCAATACGATTGACAAATTCTGGACGAAAATGTTCACCAACAATTTGTGTCAGTTCAGCGGTCATATCTTTGCCAGGATTTTCCTGGATAAGATGTGAGCCGAGATTAGAAGTCATTACAATCACGGTGTTTTTAAAATCCACAGTGCGACCTTGACCATCGGTTAAACGACCATCATCTAGCACTTGAAGTAAGATATTAAACACATCAGGGTGGGCTTTTTCTACTTCATCAAGCAAAATAATAGAATACGGCTTGCGTCTAACGGCCTCGGTTAAAACACCACCTTGCTCATAACCAACATAACCAGGAGGTGCGCCAATCAATCGTGCAACTGAATGTTTTTCCATAAATTCGCTCATATCCACTCGAATAATGGCTTGCTCGGTATCAAATAAAAAGTCTGCCAAGGCTTTGGTAAGCTCGGTTTTGCCTACACCTGTTGGCCCCATAAACATAAATGAGCCATCAGGGCGATTGGGATCAGACAATCCTGCACGAGAGCGGCGAACTGCATCGGAAATAACTTTAACAGCCTTGTCTTGACCGACCAATCGCTGATGGATAATTGACTCCATTTGCAGGAGTTTATCGCGTTCACCTTCCATCATTTTGTCTACAGGAATACCTGTCCAGCGGGCGACAATATGGGCAATTTCATCTTCGGTAACTTTGTTGCGAAGGAGGGTCATTTCTTCTACAGTAGCAGATTCAGACTCGGATATTTTGGCTTCAAGTGCTGGAATTTTTCCGTATTGGAGTTCACTCATTTTTGCCAAATCGTTGTTACGAGTGGCAGATTCAAGGTCAGTTTTTGCTTGTTCAAGTTCTTCTTTGAGGTGTTGAGCGCCTTGTACCACGGATTTTTCTTTTTTCCAGATTTCTTCTAAATCAGCATATTCTTTTTCCAATGATTGAATCAGTTCAACCAATTCTTTGAGTCGGGCTTTAGAGGCTTTGTCTTTCTCTTTTTTAAGCGCCATTCGCTCAATTTTGAGTTGCACCAATTTACGGTCAAGTTTGTCCATTGATTCTGGCTTTGAATCAATTTCCATGCGAATTTGTGATGCTGCTTCATCGATTAAATCAATGGCTTTGTCAGGTAGTTGCCTATCGGTAATGTATCTGATTGAATAAGTAACAGCGGCGATAATTGCAGGGTCGGTAATTTCTACACCGTGATGCACCTCGTATTTTTCCTTCAATCCACGCAAAATGGCTATGGTGTCTTGCTCGGTTGGCTCGTCTACCAATACTTTTTGAAAACGGCGTTCTAAAGCAGCATCTTTTTCAATGTATTGGCGGTATTCATCTAAGGTGGTTGCGCCCATACAATGTAGGTCGCCACGAGCCAGTGCAGGTTTTAGCATATTTCCTGCATCCATTGCACCATCGGCTTTTCCTGCGCCAACCATGGTGTGTAATTCATCAATAAATAAAATCACTTGACCTTGCTCGGCTTCCAATTCTTTTAGAACAGCTTTAAGGCGTTCTTCAAATTCACCTCGGTATTTTGCCCCTGCCACTAATGCTGCCATATCAAGTGATAACAGGCGTTTTCCTTTAATGCCTTCTGGTACTTCATTGTTGATAATACGCTGTGCCAAGCCTTCGGCAATTGCGGTTTTACCAACGCCCGGTTCGCCAATTAACACAGGGTTATTTTTGGTGCGGCGTTGTAAGACTTGAATGGCACGGCGGATTTCACTGTCTCGCCCAATCACGGGGTCAAGCTTTCCTTCTTGCGCACGCTGGGTAAGGTCAAGGGTGTATTTATTTAACGCATCTCTTTGGGTTTCTGCATTTTGGTCGTTCACGGTTTCTCCTCCTCTAAGGTTGTCTATGGCAGTTGATAAATTTTGTTTATTAACGCCTAATGCCTTTAATAATGTTGTTGTTGTATCGTTGCCTTCAATAATTGCCAACAAAAATAATTCGGTAGATAAGTAACTATCGCCTTTATCTGTTGCCAGTTTTTCGGTGGTATTTAGCAATCTTAATAAACTTTGTGAAACACCTATGTCGCCATTTGGATTGCCTACCACTGCCAAATTGTCAATGGCTTTGTCCACATCAACTTTGAGTTGTTTGGTCTCTATTTTGAGTGTTCTAATTACATTGCTCACGCTAGAAGCATAATCGTTGAGCATTGCACTTAGTACATGTACACCTTCGATGGCAGTATGATTTTTGTTAATCGCAATAGATTGTGCGGCGTTTAAATCTTGTTGGAATTGCGAAGTTAGTTTGTTAATATCCATTTCATTTTATTTTTTTTTAATTGCTTAAAGATTATTTATGGGATGATTAGCCACTTATCAAGTCAAAAATAAAATATTATGTTGAATTTAGTGTTATTTGAGCCAGAAATACCTAATAATACGGGCGCTATTATTCGTTTGTGTGCCAATATGGGTGCAAATTTACACCTTATTAAGCCGTATGGTTTTGACATGGAGGATAAGAAATTACGCAGAGCAGGACTGGATTACAAAGAGTTAGCGTGTGTGCGGGAATACGATAATTTTGAGGATTATCTGGACAAAGCAAAACCTGAAAGGTTGTTTGCAGTAAGTTCAAAGGTTAAAACCATTTATACAGAAGTTAACTATCAAGCCAATGATTCGCTACTTTTGGGCCCAGAGACACGAGGACTTCCTGAAGATATATTAAGTCAATATCAGGGTATTACCCTGCCCATGCAAGCAGGTTCTCGTAGTTTAAATTTATCAAATTGTGCCTCTATTGTGGCTTACGAGGCATGGCGGCAAATTGCGTTTATGGGGGCAAAAAAATGAATGTCGTTTTATATAGAGGTCTTATTGCGTTATTGTTATTGTTTGCTTCAACAGCAAATGCAGGCAGTTGCGTGGTTTTAATGTATCATCATTTTTCTGACACCAAGCCCAAATCAACCAGTGTTAGTCCTGAATTATTTGAGCAGCATTTACAGTATTTGCAAGACAATCATTTTAAAGTGCTTAAACTTAAAACCATGTTGGCACATTTAAAAGAGGGTAATTTACCCAATAAATGCGTGGTATTAACGGCTGATGATGCTTATCAATCTATTGCTGAAAACGCCTATCCTTTACTGGAAAAATATCAAATGCCAATGAGTGTATTTGTTGCCACTGAACCAATGGATAAAAAATATCCAGCAATGATGTCATGGCAAAAAATGCGTGATATTCAAGGTGAAATTATGCAATTTTATAACCACACTAGCACGCATTCACATTTATTAGATTTAAATAAAGAGCAAGTTAAAGTGAAAATTACCCAAGCACAAAATCGATTGGAGCAGCAATTAGGCAAACGCGAAAAAATTCTTGCTTATCCTTACGGTGAGGCGAGTTTAGCAATATTAAATCAAGTTAAAAATATGGGTTATAGTGCTTTTGGACAGCATTCTGGCGTGGTATCTGAGACAAGCAATCGACAAAATTTACCGCGTTTCCCGATGGCAACACGCTACGCCAAAATGTCCAGTTTTAAAACCAAAGTTAATGCCTTGCCAATGCCAATTAAAGCCAAAACCACCAATCCGATATTCACCCAAAACCCACCAACTTTAACACTGGAATTTTCCAAACCTCTCAACAAATACCAGCAAAACAATTTTAATTGTTTTGCTAGTGGTGGTGTAAATATGACATGGGAAGGCAATCAAAGTGTTGCCATTACTGCCAATAACCCTTTGGACTATCGCCGTAATAAATACAATTGCACTATGCCCAGTGGACAAAAAGGCAGGTATTATTGGTATAGTGTTCAATGGGTTAATCTAAAAATCAAAGAGCAATAAAAGCCAACCAATTGGCAATAATTTAACTATCAGGTTTTTTATAATGAGACCTTAGCCCTGGCAGGACAAGGTTTAAAAAAATAGGTCTCGCAATAATTTTTTTAATTTTTTCCCAGCATTCTTCTTAAAGTATTGTCTTTATTAATAAAATGATGCTTTAAAGCGCCAAAAAAATGTAGCACAATAGCGACAATCATAGTCCATCCCGCTATTTCATGGACTTCTGCCATAAAGCCAGCAAGTGCTGCATTATGCGGAATGGCTTCTTTGGCAATAGGGTCAAATTGTGCTGCAATAATCTCCAAGCCAAAAACTGACACACCATAACCACCTGCACCAGACATAATAAAACCTGAAATTGGCATGACAACAATGGCAATGATTAGCACCCAATGTATTATTTTCGCTAGATTGTGTTCAATTGCTTTGTAGGTAGAAACAGGCTCAAGCCAACCATTAACAAAACGCCAGTAAACTCTAGCAATAATGACTGCAAAAATCAAAACGCCTATTGATTTGTGAATAGGATAAAGTTCAAACGCTTCGTTTTCACTCATATAAACCCCAATAACTGCTAATGCAATAACGCTTAAACCAACTATCCAATGTAGTGTTATTGTTAAAGCAGATAATTTTTCTCTTGTGTCCCGCATGTTTTTCTCCTATTTTTTTGAAATTTTAAATATTATAAGATCTTTACATAAGTATAAATGATTAGCAAAATTCAATTTTTGCCCTTTTAAGAGGACTGCTGGGGGTGTTGGAAAAAAATTGTCAAGTGGGCGAAAAATGGATTCTTGATGGTTATTCATATTTATGCAAAACTCTCATTATAAAGTAGATATTTATTTTTTGTGGATTTAACACACAACCTTATTAATAAAAAGTGACTTCACACGAGCACTTTTTGATTTTTTTTAACTACTAGATAAATGCCTCATTTAAAGGTCTTAAGTTAAAGCGCCATACAAATGGTATTATTTCCTATCTTTAGACTAGATAAGTAATTACTTAAATCAAGTGTATATTTGGATGTATAATAACAAATTTACCGTTGTCTAGAACTTCTCTTGTATTTAGTATGATTTATCAATTTTTAAAAAGAATCAATATAGATAGGCCGTATGTGTTTTACACATTGGTATTTGTGATATTTGTATTACCGTTAACATATGTTAATAATTTTTACTACTATAAAAGTATAGCCAAAGTAGAAAAGACAGCAATGCTCAATATGGCCAATACACTGAATAAATTTTCTGAAATGTGTGTTAAGTTACCCAATAACAATACCACGCAATGTATCGATAAACTGAAGCGGTTTCTAAGTAGCAATAAAGATTCCTATGGAAGTCTTGTTATTATAACCGCCAAAAATAAACTTTTACTTAAGCATGATAACCGATGGTATGTCCATAGTAGGTTACCTATAAATTTGAAAGATGTTGAAGGCGCAGTAACAACAATCCGTTCATTAGATGCAAATATTGCTATTACTAAAAATTCTATACCTAATATATGGTACAGCGTATATAAAAGTGTTACATTTTCGATTGCAGATATAATACAAAAAGACGGCATTCGTAAAAAATGGAGTTATATTAAAAGAGTGGCTATTCCGCGTAGCACGCCATTCTTTTCTTTTTTACTTATTGCGTTGTTAATTATGTATTTTGTGAAAAAATCAATAATTGCTCAGATAGAATTTATTAATGAGTTTGAAGATCTTGAAGATCCTAAAGGCGTTGGTTCAATTTTTTAGTCAGATCATTCATTATGAGCAAAAAAAACCAAAAGTGGCTTACTAAAAAAACCAAAGAAGAGAGAGCCAAAAAATACAAGAAAAGTGATTTTTACAAGGCAATCATTCGTCCATCCTTAAGAAAAAATAGGGAGGATAGAGAAGTTCAAGAGAATGGATTTGCTATTACAGATCATGCTGTTTTCCGTTATTATGAGCGTGTTAAAGAGATAGACATGGAGTCATTAAAAAAAGAAATTGTTCCCGAGAGTGTGCAAGCTTTTATTTGCGCTCAGAAAAATGGAGAAATTTCTGTCTATAGCGGCGGAGAAAAGTATCGATTAAAGTTTGCGAATAAAAAAGTTATAACAATAAAAAGATAATTAATATACAAAATTATTAAGGTTTTTTGAAAAATTTAATTATTGGCTAATGTTGCGCTATTATTCCAAAACAAACCAAGTAACCCTAAATCATCATCAAAAAATCCACTTTTCACTAATTTTGTGAACCTTAGTCTTGTTAAGACAAGGTTGACAGAAGTCACCAATTTGGTAAAAATTGAATTTTTTCAATTATACCATTTGCAAATATAAACCAAGCAATCTAGCGACCATCCTTATTAAGCACTATATTATTTATATTTACACACAAGCCCTGTTGTTTATTTTTGAACTTTACTAATATCAAGGCTACCATTGAATTGCACTTAATCCGCAGTAATGGGTGGAAAAATAACGCATTTAGTTATTTTTTTTAGAGTGTGGGCAATCCCAATAAAAGGCAATTCAAATGCAATTATTTGAGTGTTGTGAGTGTATAAGCATTGCTAAAATCTTTGATATTGAGTGCTTTTTTTCCTGAGAGTTGCACAGTTTTTAAACTGAGTGTGCCATCGCCTGTGGCAACAAGGCATTCTTTCTTATCGTGTTTGATGATTTCACCGGGTTGGTGATTGTGGTTGTTGTTTATCACGGTGGCAGATAGAATGCGTAATGTTTTGTCGTTAAATTTATCGCTTGTTGCATTGGTTTGGGCGATGGGATAGGGATTGAAGGCTCGGATTTGGCGGTTGATTTGTGTGGCAGATTGTGTCCAGTTGATCCACGCTTCGTCTTTTTTTAGTTTTTTGGCGTAGGTTATGTTGGCTTCATTTTGTGGTGTGGGTGATAAATTTTCTAACTCTTTTAAGGCTGTAATAATGGCATTTGCGCCTAATGAAGCAAGTTTATCATGTAGCGATTGTGCGGTATCGGTATCGGTGATTTCACAGGTTTCTTCAAGCAAAATAGCACCCGTGTCCAGGCCTTCGTTCATTTGCATAATACCAATGCCTGTGGTTTTATCGCCTGCGAAAATAGCCCGTTGAATGGGGGCAGCGCCGCGCCAGCGAGGCAATAAGGAGGCATGGATATTTAAACAACCATATTTTGGCATTTGCAACACTTCTTTGGGTAGGATTTGACCATAAGCCACAACTATCATGATGGCAGCGTTTAAGTTCTTGAGTTCAGTTTGTGCGTCTTTGTCTTTGAAGCTTTCTGGTTGCAGAATAAGTAAATTGTGTTCCAATGCTTTTACTTTGACAGGGCAGGGGGTTAGTGTCCTACCACGGCCTTTGGGGCGGTCAGGTTGGCAGTAAACGCCAACAATGTTATGTCCAGCTTTGATAAGCGCTGTTAAAACGCCGACTGAAAATTCAGGTGTACCTGCAAAAATTATTTTCATTTAAGGGCTTTTCGTGCGTTATTAATGGCTTGTTTGACTTGATTTGGTGCGGTGCCGCCTAAGTGGTTGCGTGCGTTAAGTGAGCCTTCTAGGGAAAGAATATCAAAGACATCGTTTTCAATGTCTGCATTAAATGCTTGTAATTCTTTTAGGCTTAATTCACTCAAGTCTTTTTGTTTTTGAATGCCGTAAGCCACTGATTTACCTACCACTTCGTGTGCATCACGGAATGGCAAGCCTTTTTTAACCAAATAATCAGCTAAATCTGTGGCAGTGGTGTAGCCTTTTTTGGCAGCGTTATACATATTATTGCGTTTGCTTTCAATGGTTGGCACCATATCTGCAAATACACGCAAGCACGCTTTGAGCGTATTAACGGTATCAAATAATGGCTCTTTGTCCTCTTGATTGTCTTTGTTATAAGCCAATGGTTGGGATTTCATAATGGTAAGCAACGAGGTTAAATGACCATACACACGACCTGTTTTGCCACGAACCAATTCGGGCACATCGGGGTTTTTCTTTTGTGGCATAATGGAAGAGCCTGTGCAAAAACTGTCAGGCAATTCAATAAAATCAAATTGTGCACTTGACCATAAAATTAATTCTTCTGAAAAGCGTGAAAGGTGCATCATGATAATACTGGCAGCATTTAAAAACTCAATGGCAAAATCACGATCACTAACACCATCTAGCGAATTATTACAAATGCGTTCAAAACCCAGTAATTCAGCAGTACGAACTCGATTAATTGGGTAAGTTGTGCCCGCTAATGCGGCGCTACCAAGTGGCATTGAATTGAGTCGTTTGCGACAATCAATGAGGCGCTCAGCATCACGAGACAGCATTTCAAAATACGCCATCATATGATGACCAAAACTTATGGGCTGTGCGGCTTGCAAGTGCGTGAAGCCGGGTAAAATAGTGTCAACCTCTTGTTCTGCCAAATCAAGCAATGCGCTTTGTAGGCGCTTAATTTCATTGTTAATGTCATCCACTTGATTGCGCAAGTATAAGCGAATATCAGTTGCCACTTGGTCGTTGCGAGAGCGCCCAGTGTGTAATTTCTTACCTGCATTGCCAATCATGTTCACCAAGCGCGCTTCAATATTCATATGCACATCTTCTAAATCAATTGACCATTCAAATTTATCGGCTTCAATGTCAGCAAGAATGGTATTTAAACCATCGATAATTTGTGATTTTTCCTCATCAGTCAACAATCCGACTTCGCACAACATTGTGGCGTGTGCAATTGAGCCAGCAATGTCATACGGGGCGAGAATTTTATCAAAAAATACTGAAGCGCCAAAAATCTTCACAAATTCGTCAGTTGGTTGGTTGAAGCGTCCGCCCCAAGATTGGTTAGTGGTTGTCATAGTATTGCCTTAAGTTGTTTGGTTGCTTGTGTAATCAGGGTATCTAATTCAGTCCAATAGGTCTCAATTAAAGTAACGCCAATTTTTTTCTCCAGCACATTGCCATGATTATCAAACAGCATTAATGTAGGATAAAACTTGGTATTGTACTTAAAACTAAATTGAGAATGGTTACTGCGTTGCCCTGAAAAATCAATAATTTCTTCTAACGAAGAATAAAAAATATGGCGTAAGATTATTTTATCTTGGTATTCTTTTAATTCACTCATTGGCCTGATTACTTCCTGTTTAACCAATTCACAATAGGGGCAATTAGGCGCTGAGAACATAACTAAGATGGGTATTTGCTTATGTTTTGCCATTCTCCCATCGATAAAAAAATCTTTTGCGTCTACTAACATCAGTAAAATAGTTTATTCTTTAAAAGTCAGTATTTTATATGAAAACGCTAAAAATCGCTACACGCAAAAGCCCACTCGCACTATGGCAGGCTGAATATGTAAAATCTAAGTTGGCATATCATCATCCTGATTTGACGATTGAGCTGGTAAAAATGACAACCAAAGGTGACCAAATTTTAAACTCTCCACTGTCTAAAATTGGCGGAAAAGGTTTGTTTATCAAGGAATTGGAAATAGGTATGTTAGCAGGCGAAGCAGATATTGCTGTGCATTCAATGAAAGATGTGCCGTATGAAATCCCCGAAGCATTCGAACTGGGTGCGATTTTAAAACGAGAAAACCCATTTGATGCTTTTGTTTCTAATTATTTTGACAGTATTGATGACTTACCACAAAACGCCAAAGTAGGCACTTGTTCAATGCGCCGTATCGTACAACTTAAAGCCATCCGTCCTGATTTAGAAATTTTAGATTTGCGTGGTAATGTTAATACTCGCTTGCAAAAATTAGATGATGGTGAATTTGATGCGATTATTTTGGCATGTGCAGGACTTATCCGCCTTGGCTTTAAAGACAGAATTAAACAACAAATATCCGCCGAACAATCGTTACCTGCTGTTGGACAAGGAGCAGTTGGTATTGAAATTCGTAAAAATGATACTCAGGTTCTGACTTTAATTAAGCCTTTAATTGATGCTGAAACCACCTATAGAGTCAACGCTGAACGAGCAATGAATGCCCGTTTAGAAGGGGGCTGTTCTGTGCCAATTGCAGGCTATTCGACCATTGATAGCAAGCAAATCACACTGTCAGGCTTGGTGGGTAATGTGGACTCTGGAGTGATATTAAAACATCAGGTATTTGGCAACATTGATGATGCTGAAGTATTAGGCACACAATTAGCCGATAAATTAATTGCCATGGGTGCGCGAGATATTTTAAAATAAATATTATTATTATTCAAAAAAAGGCCATATCATGTTAAGAATTATCGAAAAAAGTTTCCTTAGAATTACACAAGTTGTAGGTTTAGTATTTGCCATTATTGCATTAGTTATGGCGGTTACCATAGGTTATAACAAAATCAATGTTAAAGTTGACGGCAAAGTGGATGCACCCAATATTAAACTTGCTGATTATCAAAAATTAATACGCACTCAAGAAGTAAAGATTGGCAAAAATCTAAACAATAATCAATATTTTAATCAAGAATTTGATGCGTATATTAACGATATTGTTGGCGCACTAAGTAACCTTCCGAATGGTGTGATTAACAAAATCGACCTCAAGCAAAAAGTTAAAATCTCAACCAAGGTCAAGCTCAATCAATACCCTCAAGCATTGCAGTTGGCGTATGTTAAATCTTTGGCAAAATTAACCAGACAAGTTGCAAATGTTGGGGGTGAAATCAATGTGGATAACTTTGTCAAATGGCACGACCAAGCCTTTTTTCAAAAAATGAAGGCACAAGACGCGCGCAATTTTTTACAAATTGGGTCGTTGAAAATAGAAAAATCAGCCTATTTTGCCATTTGGAAAGCGCTGGCTATATTTGTAATGTTAGTGATTATGCTCGCCGTGTTGCGTATTGAGAAAAATACCAGAAATTAAAAAATCAGAGTGAAATCGCCTTTGTCATACAGTGTGCCATTAATTTGCAGTTGTATTTGATGATTGCCTGGATAAAGTTTTTTGGTGCTCATATGCTTAAATAAATGCTTTTTTTCGATAACAACAGGCACATTGCTTTTCAGTGACAGTTGTTTAATTTTAAACACTTTTTCACAGAGTCTTGTACTTGGGTTTGAGTAAGTAATTTTATAATCTAACATTAATTTCATTTCTTTTGTGGATGAAATTTTGAATGAAAAATCTAGGTATTCGCCCAAATTTATTTGTTTATTTTTAACCTGAAAGGCGTTAATTTTAATATCAGGATTGGCGTTAAATCCCAGTAAGCCAAGTGCTTGAATATTGCCCTTTTTTACCAAAGTTCGTAATGCATGCTTGATTAAAAAATCCAATTCTTTTGGGTTGCTCTGCCTACCTTCTATTTGCCATCTTGTTAGCGTGTGAATGACTAAATCAGGGTCTATTTTAGCAATGTCATTCAGATGGTTGGCAACCGAACGCACAACATAGCGAGTGTTGTCAGAATACAATCCATCCAAGACAGTCAGTGCTTTTTTGTAATCAAAATCAATACCAATACACCAGGGTAATTTTGGTCGCAAACCCTCCGATGCTAAGCGTCGTTGATGGTAATTGTCTGAGTGTGCCATGGTTTGCATAAAGGCAAAACTTTCTTTGGGGCAGTGGTTAATGAAGTATCGAATTGCATCTTCGCAACTAAAGCGTTTGGTGATTTCTGCTAAGGCGTTAAATGACAAGTTTAGAAATTGATTTTGCAAGCCATTTTTTGCCACAAAATCAGACAAAGGGGCGAAAATAAAATCACCAAAATCTTGGTCAACTTTATTTGGATCAAGTTCACAAGGTAAGGCACTTATAATAATTTTCAAAGCACTTGGATAATCATTGGGCAAATAGATTTCTAACTGTTCTCGAATGCAAACAATGCGTTGTTTTAGTTCTAATTTTGGAAATTGTGCAATGATTTTTTGAGTAAACTCAGTGTCTTTAAAATCGGGGTTGGTACCTTTAATCAATGTAGCCAAATAAGTTACTTTTTTTGGGTTAAAAAGTTCATCCTTAAGGGAAAATTTTTCAGTCATTTTTTTCTAAATCCAGTAAAAATTGTTTTCTATCTAATCCGCCACCATAGCCACCAAGCGAGCCATCCGTGGCAATGACACGATGACAAGGCACCATTAAGCCAATTTTGTTGCAACCATTCGCACTGGCGACCGCACGAATGGCATTTGGCTTGCCTAAAATTTTAGCTTCGTATTTGTAACTCCAGGTTTTGCCATACGGAATTTTAAGTAGCGTATGCCAAACCTGTTGTTGAAAATCAGTACCCACCATGTGTAAATCAAGGTCAAATTTTTTGCGCCTTCCATCCAAATATTCTGTAACTTGCGTTTGTACCAAGTCTAAATATTGGTTACTCCCTGGCAAAATCACTCCATTTAATCGATTGCACAAATCCTTAAATTCAGTTTCTAACATTCGTCTATCACTAAATTCCAACAAACACAATCCCTGTGTAGTGGCACAGGCAAACATAGTGCCAATTTTGGTGGGAAAGCGAATAATGTTAATCACAGTTTTTTCAGTATGCTTATCACTGCTTCCAAAGATATTTTTCCAGCCTTGATTAAAGCCACTTAAACTCTCGTAACCCAGCCCAAAAGCGGTATTGGTGATAGAATTACCGCCTTTAATTTGATTGTAGGCCTTGTTAATTCTAAGCATTCTCTGATAAGCGTGAAAAGTCATATTGTGATTAACCTTAAACCAGCGACGAATTCTATTGGGTTCAATGCCTTGTTTTCTCAAATCATAATCTTTGATTTTTAAATACGGGTCATTTTGTAATTGCCAGATAATTTTTTCAATATAATCAGGCGTTTTTCCCTGAACCTCCATCGGCTTACAAATTTTACAAGGACGAAACCCCGCCTTAATCGCATCATTCGGCGTGTCATAAAACACCACATTTTCCGCTTTCGGTTTTTTTGCCCGACAAAACGCCCGACAAAAAATACCCGTAGTAACAACAGCCGTTATATATGACGACAGTGAGTTTGGTTGAATAAGTGTATATTTCTCATTAAAAGTTAATTGTTTCATTGCGCTATTTTATAAGCACTAAAAGGCAACATGTTGACAAAAACTTAACAAGTTCATTTCCTTTTATTTAACACTGGCGTTAGGTGCAAGTCTGGTTGGTGTGATTTGGCGTTTGTTTAAGTGTGATTTTTTTTGTGTAGGTAAATTTTAATGATATAATGCCGCTGGTCACCGAAATACTTAAATGCTATTATTTAAATACTTAAGACCTTTGCATAAATATGAATAATCACCAAGTGGGCAAAAATTGAATTTTGCTAATCATTATTTACGCAAAGGTCTCATTTAGATATAGTTTGATAGATACCTATAACTTAATAAATTAAGGAGTAATTATGCAAGTCAAAACACAGAAACAAATTACAGTATTACAAGCCAAAGCACAAAAGATTAGTAACAAGCTCAGTGAGGAAATTGTTATTATTACTAAAGGGGTTCAACATATTCAAGTTCAAGCAGGGGTAACTTATCAATTAAATACTCAGGATTTTGATATTAATAAGTTGAATTTAATTGCCAAAAAAGTCGGTGATGATTTAGAAGTAGCCTCAGAAGATGGTGTGATTATTTTTGACAACTATTTTGAAGTTTGTGCCAGTGATTTATCTTGCTTAGTTTCTCTACCTGCTAAAGACGGTGGACTTTATCATGTTATTGCTGACATCTTCTTTACTTTAGAAGATGGTACGCAAGTTGTTTATTTTTATGGTGACCAATCTATTGTGTCTACTGAGTCTAGTGCGACAGATGAAACAACGCAAAGTTTTGGTGAGTTTATTGATTCAAATATTGGCAGTATAGCAGTATTTATGGTGGCAGTACTTGCGATTGCTAGTAGCGGTAGTAATAGTAGTAATAACGACAACGATAATAATACTGAATTCTCACTAAATGGCGTTTTTTCAGCAGGTATGTACACAGGTGGTAAAGTTAGTAATGCGATTTTCATTTATGACAAAGACGGCAATCAAATGGCCAATGTTGACCTTAAGGAAGGAGGCGCTTATACTGTTTCTGTAAATGACTTAGGGTTAGGCTACAGAGCTTACACGGGTACAATTTACATTCGACTTAAAGCCTCTAATGAAATAACATTCTTAGACGAAGTGCGTAATGCTGAAGCAACCTTGCAGAATGATCTGTATTCCATTGCTACATTTATTTCAGATTCAGTAACAGCGCATATTAATGTGCAAACTACCATTGCAACACAAGTTATTGTTGGTGCTTATATCACTGCTAGTAACGATGACAAAAAATTGATTATTGGTGCTGAGGGTTCTTTTGTCGGCATTGACAAAGAAAAAATAGAAAGACTTGAAGAAGTAACACGAAACGCACTTGATTTGGAAAGCAATATTTTTACAACAAAGGTTGATACAATTAATAGTGTCGGCGATGAAGAGGGCAATATAAAAGCAGGCCAAGTAGCCGCCTCACTTTCAGGTGCAGTTTCAGATGGCACCAGTCTCCAAGATGTTATTGATAGTGTTGCTTATAGTATTGATAAAGTCGGCGCCTTAACAGCTGTAATAGCAGGCAAACTTACTGCTGGCTTGATCGAAGTTAAAAATAAAATGAAAACCGATGCAAGCACCAATGCTGACAATAAAGTTGCCGCAGAAGTTGCTGCTCAAAATGCAATCACCGGTATCGGTAAAAATGATTACGATAATGGTACTGCTGAATTTAAGGAGGCTAAAGATAATGCACTTGCTAGCGCTAAAGTAGCAAAAGCAAAAGCCCTTGCCGATAAATTAAAAGTTGACGCAGCTGCCGATGCACTTGTTGCTGACACAACATTTGATGTATCGCCAATTACCAATGCAGGTTTAACTTTCTCTGCTGATACAGGAGTCAACAATGATCTTATTACCCAAACAAAGATACAAAATATTTCAACAACTCTAAACGACTCACTTGAGACCAATGAAAGCGTTTGGCTTTCAGTTAATAACGGCAACTGGCAAAAAGGCAATGCTGTCAACAACTCCAAAGTCATTGTTTGGGACAATGTTGATTTAGGCAGTGAAGGCATCAATATTATACGAGTAGTTGTTTCAAAAGCAAACGACGGAACCCAAGTTGACGCTAAAAAAATCAGTGCGATTGCTGCAAAAGAATACACGCTTGATGCTACAGGTTCAGCCGTAGCAAGTGTGACTATAAGTGCTACCGACAGTTCAGATGTGATCAAAACAGGTTCACTCACAGTGGGCGATAAAGTCATTGTTAGCATCGTTATGAGCGAAGCAGTAATTGTTACTGCCAATACAGATATAGATAAACCCGTCTATAAAGTTATGATTGGCGATACCGAAAAAGAAGCAACTTATGTATCAGGCTCAGGCACAAACACATTAAAATTTTCTTACACCATCGTCGCTAATGAGACAGACAATGTTGATGGCATTACTGCCAACGCTAACAAATTGGTATTAATGGGCTCAGGCACCATTACCGACATCGCTGGCAATGTGGCAAATCTTGCCAGTCCAGTGGCTGCTACCAATACGATTATTATTGACACCAAAGCCCCGAATGCACCAGCTAATTTGAAATTAGCAACTGATGATGACACAGGTTCTAATAATCATGACAATGAAACCAGCAAAACCTTCGTAACCATCATGGGCGAAGCCGAGGCAAATTCCACTGTAAAATTATTCAATGGTGATACTTTGTTGGGCTCAACTACTACTGATAACAGTGGTAATTTCAGCCAAAATATCACTTTAGCAGCAGATTTAACAAATATCACTGCAAAGGCAATTGATGCTTCAGGCAATCAAAGCATTGCCTCCGCTGTTTTGTCAATTACATTAGACACCCTGGCACCAGTACTCAGCAATGAAGTTGTAGTCAATGTTGCTACTAAAGTAGAAACCAGTGTTCAGGTTTATGATGCACAAGCAACCGATGGGGGTGACAAAGATGAGGGTGTTACTTATTCGGTTACAGGGGGTGCGAATAAAAATTTATTTGAGTTCAAAGATGATGTGGCAAAAGCAACAGGTATTCTTACTTACAAAGATAAGCAAATGACTGAAGCTGATCATACGGTTATTATCACCGCAACTGATGTTGCTGGTAATACTAAAGAACAAACGGTAATTGTTCATGCTAAAAACCTCTTTACCAGTGTTAACTGGACAGGTGCAACGGATGACAATTACATCGGTGCTGCTGAAAAATCAGCCGTCACCTTGTCAGGAACAATTGTAGGTGGCGAAAATACGGTTGTTATTGAAAAAATTGAGATTTTCAAGGATGGTATTCAAGTAGGCGACGATATTACCACAGGCATAATTGTTGACAGTTCTAGTAAAACTTGGTCATTAAATAGCCAAGTTAGCACTTCAAACTTTGCTAATTTGGCAGATGGCACTTACATCGCCAAAGTAACTATAAAAGATGGTAGCAATGCGCCTATTACTTTATCTAGTACAAGCATCACTTATGATACCTCCGCACCAATTTTAGACATTACCAGTAACAAAGCCATGGGCGTAGCCAAAGCAGATGAAGAAGTTACTTATACCTTTACCTTTAACGAAAAAGTAGTGGATTTTACACTCAGTGATATTACCATCGACAATGGCGTTATTAAATCTGGCGCTAACTTAGTGGCAGCCACAGGTACTGATGTAGGTAAAAAATGGACACTTGTTGTTATTCCTGATGCCGACAAAGGCTTGGGTACAAATATGACAGTCTCTGTTGATGCCAATAAAGTTAGAGACCTTGCAGGTAATGGTGTTGTCGAATCAAGCAACAATCAAGCCATTGACACCATGGCGCCAACTTTAATCATTAGTGATGATAATGTAGGTGCCGTTAAAGCAGGTACAGAAGTTACCTACACCTTTATTTTTAGCGAAAAAGTAACTGGCTTTACCAAAGCAAGTATTGCTATTACCAATGGTACAATTAAAAGTAATGCGGTTTTAGTAGAAGCCACAGGTGTCGATGCAGATAAAAAATGGACACTCGTTATCACCCCTAACACTGGTACAGATGCCGGTAGCAAATTAATAGTTTCAGTGCCAACCAGCAATAGTGGCATTACAGATATTGCAGGTAATGCTTACAGTGTCAAGGCGGCAAACAATGAGCAAGATATTGACTCTGAATCTCCAGATGCTTTCGTCAATACCATTAGTGAAATCGCTGGTACAGACTTTGTTATTAATGCCAGCGAAAAAACCAATGGCTTTACGGTTAAAGGCACCATTAGTAATGCATCAGATGGCAACAAAGTCATTATTAGTCTTAATGGAAAAAACTATGAGTCTGCTGAATTTACCTCAGGTGGAAAGGCTTGGGAAATCAATGTACCTGCAACAGATTCGGTTTCAATCACTGCAGGCAATGTGGTTGCTAAATTGATTAATTTAGCAGGCAAATCTTCTGCAGAAAAAGAACACAGTTTTGCTATTAATACTACCCTTCCAATCATTGTTGATTTCACCTCAACTACAAGCGATGGCATTTATAAAATTGGCGATACAATCGACATCGTTGCCACTGCCAGCGAAACCTTGAAAGCGAACAGTGAAATAATATTAACCCTGAACACAGGCGCCATAGTCGCATTAACAACCTCCTCAAATAGCACCACTTTAACGGGTACTTACATAATTGCTACCAATCAAAACAGTGAAGATCTTAGTGTTAGTAGTTTTGCACTTAGTGCAAACACGCCAGAAGATATGGCAGGTAATGTCATGATCGCTACGGAAATCCCTATTGGCGATCATAATATTGCAAATTTCAAAGCTATTGTTATTGACACTATGTTGCCAACCTTAGACATTGCCTTTACCGGTCTTAATATTGCCAAAATAGGCGATGAAGTTTCTTGCACCTTTACCTTTAGTGAGGTAGTAACAGGTCTTACTGAAGACGATATTGCCATTGTCAATGGCGCAGTTAAAGCCAACAGTTTAGTGGCAGCAACAGATGCTAATGCAGGCAAGGTATGGACATTTATTATTACCCCTGAAGCCAACAAGGATACAGGTACAAATATGACAGCCTCTCTTAAGGCTAACACAGTCAAAGACTCTGCAAATAATTATGTTGTTGAAACAACAAGTGGGAATCAGGCCATTGATACCAAGGCGCCAACTAAGGCGGTCACAGGCAGTATCCTTATCAAGGATAACGATACCAACAGTGTTTATAATGAAGGCGACGAATTAATTTTTAAATTTTCAGAAAACCTTTCTGCTAACACATTTGTTCCTACTGTTGACAATAATCATTCTTTTGGCATTGGAGTTGGTGTCTCGATATCAAACGATACTGTTGTAATAATTTTAGGCAATAATTCAAACCTAGAAATTGGTGATGTTATCTCACTACCTAGTGATGCAATTATTGATATAGCTGGTAATGCAGCAGGTGCATCAGGCAGTAATATTGAATTTACCCTCCCAAGTTTTCCAACGCCCCCGCCTGTTGATGGAACAATAATATAGTTTCTATACTGGACAGTAGCCTTAAGGGGATTATATTGCTCTTATACCATTTTATTTTTGAAAATGGTATAAAAGAAGGGTAAAGCGTGTGTTTTTAATCGAACAAAGCCTCAATAAATTCTTTTGGCTCAAACGGTTTTAAATCATCAATTCCTTCGCCGACGCCAATGTAGCGAATAGGGAGATTGAGTTCGTCAGCAATGGCGAATAAAACGCCACCTTTGGCGGTGCCATCAAGTTTGGTGATACTGATACCGTTAAGGGTAATGGCTTTGTTGAATGCTTTGGCTTGGTTGATAGCGTTTTGACCTGAGCTACCGTCAATAACTAGCATTGTTTCGTGTGGCGCAGTGGCATTTTGTTTGGCAATGACGCGTTTGATTTTAGCCAATTCTTGCATAAGATTGTCTTGGGTATGTAGTCGTCCTGCAGTGTCAGCGATTAAAATGTCAATATTTTTGGCTTGAGCAGACTGATAGGCATCAAAAATTACAGAAGCAGCGTCAGCACCTGTGTCTTGTGCGATGACAGGTATTTTATTGCGTTGCCCCCAAACTTTGAGTTGCTCTACAGCAGCAGCACGAAAAGTATCGCCTGCTGCTAGCATCACTGATTTCCCTTGATTTTGAAAAGATTTGGCAAGTTTGCCGATGGTAGTCGTTTTACCAGCACCATTTACACCAACCACCAAAATCACAAAAGTTTCTTGCCTCTCAATATTCAATTGGTTATCCTCAAGAAGCAATTTCGCCAACTCATTTTTTAAAAAATCATACAAAGCATCAGAGTCTTTGAGAATTTTCCTAGAAGCATTTTTACGCACAGATTCTAAAATTTTATCGGTAGTATTGATACCAATATCAGCCGTGATAAGCAATATTTCAAGCTCTTCCAGCAAATCTTCATCAATAGATTTTTTACCCAATAGTAAGGACGACAAACCAGAACCCAGTTTTTTCCTGGATTTAATTAGTCGCTCTTTTAAAGAGGCTGAATTTTTTTCTGAATTGGTTTTATTTTTTTTAAAAATATTAAACACTATTTCTCTCTATAATTAGTAAATCTATAAAGGTGTTGATTTTACTATTCTTTACTTCGCCTTATTTCAACAATTTAAGATTACTTATTGTGTGGATAGGTTAAATTAAACCAGCAATCCTCTATGGGGCAAGCCCAGTCTTAATTTTGCAACAATGTTTAATAAAATCACCAATTTGGCAAAGTTGAATTTTGCTAATCATCTATATTTATGCAAAGATCTCAATTCAAAAAATAATTTATGAAAAAGATAAGGCGAGTGATTTTATTTTTGATCTTAACAAATAGAAAAAACCTATGGGAGTGTTGGAATGATTTGAAGCTAAAACTTTCAATAGAAGACAGTTGTCCGAAAAAACCGAGCAATTGAAAATAAAATTTGTTGATTAAGTTTTATAAAGCTGATATTTTAGAGACTAAAAATATTTTAAGATTAATTTAATCTGCCCTCCAAAAGCAGAGTCTTTTAAATTATGACTTACAAAAGTCAGTTAGAGAAAAATTATTTTTATGATATAATTTTGAATTGCTAACTTTTTTTATTTTTTTAAAACTTTTTTCTGATTTTTGCAGTTAAGAGGAAGATGATATAATTTAAAACAGCATTTTAATGGCTGTACTTTATGAAGCATAGGCTTTATGGAAATTATTATAATCAAAGGTTAGCACTCTAATTTATTAAAAAATATCATGAATTTCTTGGAAGCATTAGAATTTGTTTTAACAAGCAAAAATCAAGCAAAAATCAAATATTCGAGTGCTAGGGGAGTCGATGGAATTAACGGTAAAAAATTCATTGAAATGATAGACAATGAAAAGAAGTTAATTCAAAAAAAAGTTAAAAATAATAATTATAAATTTTCAAATTATAAAGAAAATTTATTGATAAAAAATCACAATGTCACCAGACAAGTTTCGATTCCAACTCAGAGAGATAGGCTTGTTTTGCAAGTTTTATTGAAAATCTTAAGAAATAACTTTGCACTTAATGATAACAATATAAAGAGAAAAATTATTGACATTAAAAAGAATGTTGGTAATTTTGATTCGTTTATTAAGGTTGATATTATAGAATTTTACCCTTCGATAACTCATGAAAAATTATTATTTATTCTTAGTAATAAAATAAAAGATGATTCTGCTTTAGAAATGATTAGATTAGCAATTACACAACCGACTATATCTTTAAAGGTTCCCAAGAAAAAAAGAAAATTAAAGATTAATGAAAAAGGTATTCCCCAGGGGCTTCCAATTTCTAGTTTTTTAGCAGATATTTATTTAGATAAAATAGATAAAAAACATTTAAATGATAAAAACATTAAATATTATAGATTTGTGGATGATATTTTAATCCTTTGTAATCAGAGTAATATAGAATCCATTAAAGACAATATATCCAATGATTTTAAAGAAATTGAATTAAAGATTCATGAATTTACAAATAATCAAGATAAATCTCATTCTGGAAAGATTGAAGATGGATTTCAATATTTGGGATATAAGTTTACAGATACGCTTGTGAGTGTTAGAGCCTCATCAGTACAAAGGTTTTATGATAGCATAACTAAATTGTTTCACAGTTATAAGGATGAAGGCCCATCTAATGAGTTTGTTTTTGATTTAAATGCAAAAATAACTGGCATTCGTTATCAAGAAAAAACATACGGCTGGATTAATTTTTTCTCAGAAATAAATGACCATACATTATTATTTAAACTTGATGCTCATGTAAAAAAAATGCTAAATAAATATTTACAAGGTAGCAATATTGAAGTTAAGAAGTTTTCAAAAGCTATTTTTGAAATACGAAAGAAAAGTAGCAATTACATCACTAAAGATAATGTAAATAAAGAAGCCTATAAAACTATCAGATCACTAGAGGATGATATTGATTTTTATTGATTTTTATGAAAATACAAGTAGATAAAAAATATAAATTAACAAATGGACAGTTTAAACAAAAACTCCAGCAATTTCAAACAACAATTTAATCTTTCTTATTTTAAACCCGTTAAACTAAACAAAAAAAATCAGAGTAAAAAAAACGAACCAAATATGCATCTGCATTCAAGGCCAAATTTGTGCTTGAACTATTGCAAAGCGAACAAATCTTAGTTCGGATTGCCAGCAAGTATAGCTCTCTTTCTCAGGAAATAAAACCGTAGAAATTATCATGGAACCCCCTAAGTCCGTTAAAGAATACAAAGAAGAACTTGTTTTTAAGTGCAGCAACAGAATATTACCCTAGTAGGTAAAGTAATAGTGGAGAAGGAGTGATTGGTAAAAAAGTTAAAAAACTTGGGTTTATCTAATCTCAAACAGTTAGTTAAACTTAAGTCATTTTCATTTTTATCTTCTTTATTCGTTAATTATCAATGTCAATTGTTAGACATTAACAGAAAAAAACAACACTAAGTAAACCATCAAAAACCATATTGCTAAAGTGTTTGAGCGCATACTGCACTAACAACTTTTTAACACTTCTTGTATAGTTCAATTTATGAAGCCTTCACTTTTTCAAAAATAAAATGAACAATATAGTGCCAATACTTGGAATAAGAATGATCGCTAGATTGTTTGGTTTATTTTTTGAAAATGGTATAAGTGCAAAAAAAGGCCGATGAAATAGCGACCCTTGTTGTTTTTTGGTGAAAAAGTTAATGATTAAAACAGCGTCTTCTTCTGATTAAATAATAAGCGCTTAATGTCATTAACAGAATAAAGCCCATATCAAATCTAGCAGGTGCATTGGGATTGTAAACACAACCACCACCACTGTTATTGTTATTGTTACTGTTGCTAGCAGCAGGTATTGCGATTGAAATGGTGCTTTCAACAACACCGTTAACTTGACCTTTGCCGTTGTTTTGGTCGCCGTCTGTGTCGTTTTCGCTGCCGTCTTTAATGGTGAGTTTAAGGCAGGTTGCACCTGTGGTTAGTCCAGTTTGCCAATGAGTATCGTCGGTGCAGGTGTTGCTTGTTTTGGATTGTATGTTGTTGTCATTGATGACAAAATTAGCCCAGCCAGTTGCGGGTGAGTATTTGCGTAAGATTGCATTTGCAGGGATTGGGCTGGTGAGTTCAATGATGACTTGGGTGGTGGCAGTGGCACTGAAGTTTTCAACAACATAGTTGTAAATGTCACCAGTGGTTAAGGTGTCTTCGGTGTTGTCGGAGAGATTGTTGTCTGTTCTGTATTTTTTCATTTGGGCAAGGGTTAGGTGGGCGGTGTCTTCGCTCATGATGCCGAGTAGTAGTCTGGTGTTTATTGGACTGGTGATTTTCTTATTTTCTCCTACAAGTAATTCGTTGTTATGGCGTCCTATTTCTTTGCTGTCGTTGATGCCGTTGTTGTTTTTATCTTTCCAATCGGTGGGATGGCTTTCAACCAATTTGAGTTTTAGAACTCTTTCTGAAGAGTAGTCGCCTATTGTTACTTTTAATTTAATTGTTCGAGTGCCGACATCTGCATTGGGGATGAAAGTAACAAATGCACCGCTACCAATGACGGAAAAATCAGAACTGCTCCAAGTGTAAGATGATCCCCCACTTGCTTCAGCGTAAACAGTAACACTTGTGTCTGTTTTGATAATCAGCCGACCTTGATTTACACCTTGGGAGATAGTGAATCGCCTAATCACTGGAGCAGTATCAGTAACATCCTTAATGTTAACAGTAAGGGTTTGCTCGGTGTTTTCATTAGTGTCATTGCCAGTGGTGGCTTTGATTTTGACGGTGTAGGATTTTGTGGTGCTTTCGTAGTCGGTGTTGGTGCCGTCAAAACTTAGGGTTGCGTTGTTGGCGCCACTGAGACTGAATAAACCGCTGGTGTTTTCAATAATGCTGAAAGTGGCGGCGGTGTCGCTGGCGATGAGAGTGTGTTCGAGGTTGGTGCCTTCGTTGGTGTCAAGGGTGTTGATAGAAGTTATGGAAAGATCATGTTGCCAAATGAGGTTGAGAGTGTTTATGTAATCTAGAGAAGAGTGGCCAATATCATTTTCAAAATCAGAATGATAAGCATTCAAATTGATAGTAATTTCACTCAGTCCGTCGTTATCTGTAGCAGTTAATGTTGGCTCTTCCCATTGCCATTGTGTGGCGAAACCATTGTCATTAGGATTAACTGCGGTTGGAGTACGGACTATAAGGCTGTTAGGCGAGCCTAAATAATAAGTGGTACTAGTATATAGTTTCACACTAAACTCACCCTCAATTGGCACATCAAAGTGTGAAACTGGCTTAATGCCTTGATCAAAGGTAACAAGGATAGTATTTACATTTATTCTTTCAATTTTTGTAATTATTGGCGAAGTGGCAAACGCCTTTGAGGTAAACAAAACCAATAGAGCAGTGACAATAAAGCGATTAAATATGTTCATAATAAACTTCCTAAGTTGATAATTAATGGTATTTGTTATTTCTAAGCAACGATGAGTGAAAGTGGTGTACTGTAAGCGTCAACTTCGCTGTTGTTAATATCGTAGCGGGCGGTAATGGCAGAATTGACCTGTTTGGTTGAGGGTCAATTTGAGGGCTTTGTGTTCGATTGCAATGCAATGTATTCATAGATTTTAAAATTAAGCAACGCAAAATGAGTTTTAAATTATTCCATAAAAAATCATATTTGTGCGAGTTTTTTTTAATTGTGGGTGGGTAATTTTTGACTTTTTTCATTCTTGTGGGTAATTGATTGTGCTATTTTCAAAAAATAAATGAAACAACCTGGCATGCATTCTCATTTCAAATATTGGTAAAAATATCTATGCTGTCAATAAGTAACAAGTGTTGTTACTAGAGACCTTTGCATAAATATGGATGATTAGAAAAATTCAATTTTTGCCCACTTGGTGATTTTCTTAAACCTTGTCCTAGTAGAGCTAAGGCTGGGTTTAAAAAATTACCAAGTGGGTGAAACGAGGATTCTTGATGATTATTTATATTTATGCAAAAGTCTCTACTAGTAATACTTAGGCGATTATAAATCTACAGCATTCATTTTGTTTTTGAAAATGCTATAACTCATTCTTTTGCTTTATTCCTACGCCGTTTTAGGTAGGGATGGGTTTGCAACCCATCCTCTTTGCCTCATCCTCATACTCTGCGTGAGACTGAAAAAAATTATTATCATAAATCAGGCATAAAAAAAGTCCCGTTTCCACAGGACTTTTTTATCAGTATTCTTACTTGAATTGTTTGCTTAATGAGGAAATCGGCGTCTTCTTCTAATTAAATAATAAGCACTCAATGTCATTAACAGAATAAAAACTGTATCAAATCTAGCAGGTGCATTGGGATTGTAAACACAACCACCACCGCTACTACTGTTACTGCTACTATCATCATTACCACCAACAACAGGCGTTGCTATTGAAACAGTGCTTTCAATCACACCATTAGCCTGATTACCATCAGCATCATTTTCGCCACCATCTTTAAGGGTTAGTTTAAGGCAGGTTGCACCGGTAATTAATCCAGTTTGCCAAGTGCCATCGGTGTTGTCGCAGGTATTGCTTGTGTTGACTTTAGATTGTATGTTGTTGTTACCAACCACAAAATTACGCCAGCCAGTCGCTAGTGAGTATTGACGCAATACTGCATTTGCAGGGATTGGGGTGGCGAGTTGAATGATTACTTGGGTAGAGGCACCAGTGGCGCTTAGGCCTTCGATTATATAGTCGTAGATATCGCCAGTGGCTAAGGTGTCTTTGGTGTAGTCAGATAGGTGGTTGGCCACTCTGTATTGTTTTAGTTGATCGAGGGTTAGTTGTCCAGAATCTTCGCCCATGATGCCGGGTAATATTCTAGTACTTCCTGGACTGGTGATTTTTTTGTTTGTGCCTGCGGGTAATTCATTGTCGCTATTTCCTGATTCTTTGCTGTCGGAAATGCCGTTGCCGTTTGTGTCTGTTCGCCCATTGGGGTAGGTGTCAACTAATTTAAGTTTTAACACTCTTTCTGATGAAAAATCGCCAGCCGTTACTTTTAGTGTGATTGTTCGGGTGCCGATGTTGGCACTTTGGGGATTGAAAACAAAAGTCTTACTGGTGCTTGTGTTAGAAAAATCGGCACTACTCCAAGTGTAAGATCCTGTGCCTGCTGAGGCGCTAACGGTAACTTCTCCACCGTCTTTGCTGATTAAAGGACCTTTGTTTTCACCTTGGGTTACGGTGAATTTGTCGATTACTGGGGCGGCGATGTAAATGGTAGTAATGGTAATGGTAAAGGGTTGTGGAGCGGAGTCGTTAGTATTGTCGCTGGCGGTGATGTTAATATTGATCGTATTTCCAAGGGCGGTAGTGATGGATTTATTGGTTCTAAGTTCATTGCCGTTGACGATTTTGAAGTTGGCGGTGTCGTTGACGGTAAAGGTAAGGGGAGTGTTGGTATCTACATCACTGGCACTGAGGGTGCCGACTAGGGTATTGGCAGGCTGGTCTTTGATCAAGTTTACATTGCTAAGTAGAATGTTAGTTGGGGCGGTGTCGTCTATGTCGCTAACTGTGAAGTTAAAGGTTTTGTCGAATGTGTGACTGTTGGCATCGGTTACGGTAATGGTGGTGCTAAGACTGGTGGCGTTCTCGTAGTCTAGGGTGGCGTTGAGTTTGAGTTTGTCATTGTCAATGGTAAATTTGGCGTTGCTACTGGTGTAAGTGAAAGTATCGTTGGCATCGGCGTCGGTGGCGGAGAGTGTGCCTAATTCAGTGCCAGTGTTTGTATTTTCAGCAATGGTGCGGTTGCCTGTGAGGGTGATAGCGGTGGGGGTTTCGTCGTTGAGATCAACAAGGGTAACGGTGATGGTTTGAGTGGTGTTTTTATCGTCGCCATCTCCGATGGTGGCTTTGACTTTGACGGTGTAGGATTTTGTGGCACTCTCAAAGTCGGTGGTGGTACCATTAAAGGTTAGGGTTGCGTTGTTGGTGCCACTGAGACTGAATAGATTGCTGGTGTTTTCGATAATGCTGAAAGTGGTGGCGGTATCGTTGGCGGTGAGAGTATGGGTGGTGCTTGCTGCTTTTTCATTGGCGGGGAATGTGTTGGTGGAGGTGATGGCGAGACCGGCTATACAATTGCCGTCAACACAGAGTGTGTAATCATAAAAATCACTATAAGCTAAAAAAGTTATATTAACTTTGTCACCTGCAATCAAGATAGATGGGATGAAACTAGAGAGAGAATGTGTACAAGTACTCATTGTATGGGTAAATTCACCATTTTGTTCAGTGGGTAAATTTAATAAACAGGTTGTTCGAATATTGTTATTGCCATTAATATTAAAACCGGAGTTTCTTGAATCTGTTGTAATGAGTTTAAAGGTATTATTAATAAGACTTACATGAAACTCTTTGGTAGCAGGATTAGGGTTAAGTGTTGCAAACACCTGAGAAGCAAACAAAACTAATAAAGTGGTAATAATAAAGCGATTAAATGTATTCATAATAAAACTCCTAGGCTGATAATTAATGGTTACTCTTCTGTGTTGTTTCTAAGTAATGGTGAATGAGAGTAATGGTAAGATATTGGTTTATAGCCTCTAATTCGTTGCTAAAGTTGTTGTATTTTTTGTTACCCACCGAGATTACTTTTGTTGCTTGAAAGGATAAAAATGCTTTAATGATAAGAGAGAAATGTTTGAATTTTTTTTTGGCGCAGGTGTTACTAGTTTTATGGTGTAGCGGGGCGATGGGGAGAGGCGTGGAGGAAATGGTTTTGAATATAGAATATTTTTTTTCAACGATTGCAATGCAGGTAATAAAAGCAACGAGGCGAATAATTAGGGTGGAGAAATAAGCGGTCGTTTGGTTTGGATTAAGCCCAGATGTTGCTAAAATTGCGGTGCTATTGTAATGCAATATATTCATAGTCTAAAATTAAGTAATGCTCTGAATTATTCCATAAAAAATAATATTTGTGTGAGTTTTGAATTGTGGGTGGATGGGTAATTTTGATTTTTTTATTTGTTCTTGCAGGTGATTCGTTATACTTTTTTCAAAAATAAACGAATAATCTGGCGTGCATTCTCATTTTAAATATAGGTAAAAATATCTATGCTATCAATAATTAGCAGATGTTTTTACTAGTAACATTTAGGCGATTACAAACACTGTGAGACCTTTGCATAAATATGAATAATCATCAAGAATCCTCGTTTTACCCACTTAGTAATTTTTTAAACCCAGCCTTAGCCCCGCTAGAACAAGGTTTAAGAAAATCACCAAGTGGGCAAAAATTGAATCTTGCCAATCATCCATATTTACGCAAAGGCCTCACTGTATTATTTATTTTATTTTTGAAAATTCTATAACTCACCCCTTTACTTTATCCTCAAGCTGTTTTAAGTAGGGGTGGGTTTATAACCCATCCTCTTGCCTCACTCTCATACCCTGCGTGAGAGTGAAAAAAAATTATTACAATAAATCAGGCGCAAAAAAGCCCCATTTTCACGGGGCTTTTGTTGTCAGTATTTTACTTGATTTGTTTGCTTAATGAGAAAATCGGCGTCTTCTTCTGATTAAATAATAAGCACTTAATGTCATTAACAGAATAAAAACTGTATCAAATCTAGCAAGTGCATTGGGATTGTAAACACAACCACCACCACTGCTACTATCACCATTATCATTACTATCATCATTGCCACCGACAACAACAGGCGTTGCTATTGAAACAGTGCTTTCAACCGCACCATTAGCTTGATTGCCATCAGCATCATTTTCACCACCATCTTTAAGAGTTAGTTTAAGGCAAGTTGCGCCGGTGATTAATCCAGTTTGCCAAGTGCCATCGGTATTGTCGCAGGTATTGCTTGTGTTGGCTTTAGATTGTATGTTGTTGTTACCAACCACAAAATTACGCCAACCAGTTGCTAGTGAGTATTGACGCAATACTGCATTTGCAGGGATTGGGGTGGCGAGTTGAATGATTACTTGGGTGGAGTCACCAGTGGCGCTTAGGCCTTCGATTATATAGTCGTAGATATCGCCAGTGGCTAAGGTGTCTTTAGTGTAGTCGGATAGGTGGTTGGCTACTCTGTATTGTTTTAGTTGATCAAGGGTTAGTTGCCCAGAATCTTCGCCCATGATGCCGGGTAATATTCTAGTACTTCCTGGACTGGTGATTTTTTTGTTTGTGCCTGCGGGTAATTCATTGTCGCTATTTCCTGATTCTTTGCTGTCGGAAATGCCATTGCCGTTTGTGTCTGTTCGTCCATTGGGGTAGGTGTCAACTAATTTAAGTTTCAATACTCTTTCTGATGAAAAATTTCCGGCTGTTACTTTTAGTGTGATTGTTCGGGTACCGATGTTGGCACTTTGGGGATTAAAAACAAAAGTCTTGCTGGTGCTTGTGTTAGAAAAATCGGCACTACTCCAAGTGTAAGTTCCTGTGCCTGCTGAGGCACTGACAGTAACTTCTCCACCATCTTTGCTGATTAAAGGACCTTTGTTTTCACCTTGGGTTACACTAAATTGGGCGATTACTGGGGCGGCGATGTAAGTGGCAGTGATGGTAATGGTAAAGGGTTGTGGGATGGAGTCGTGAGTGCCGTCTTTGGCGGTGATGTTAATATTGATCGTGTTTCCGAGGGCAGTGGTGATGGATTTATTGGTTCTAAGTTCATTGCCGTTGACGATTTTGAAGTTGGTGGTGTCGTTGACGGTAAAGGTAAGGGGAGTGTTGGTATCTACATCACTGGCACTGAGGGTGCCGACTAAGGTATTGGCGGGTTGGCCTTTGATCAAGTTTACATTACTAAGTAGAATGTTAGTTGGGGCGGTGTCGTCTATGTCGCTAACTGTGAAATTAAAGATTTTGTCTAATGTGTGATTACTGCCATCGGTTACGGTAATGGTGGTGTTAAGACTGGTGGCGTTCTCGTAGTCAAGGGTGGCGTTGAGTTTGAGTTTGTCATTGTCAATGGTAAATTTGGTGTTGCTACTGGTGTAGACAAAGGTATCGTTGGTATCGGCATCGGTGGTGGAGAGTGTGCCTAATTCAGTGCCAGTTCTTGTGTTTTCAGCGATGGTGCGGTTGCCTGTGAGGGTGATGGCGGTAGGGAGTTCGTCGTTGAGGTCAACAAGGGTAACGGTGATGGTTTGAGTGGTGTTTTTATCGTCGCCATCTCCAGTGGTGGCTTTAACTTTGACGGTGTAGGATTTTGTGGTGCTTTCGTAGTCGGTGTTGGTGCCGTTGAAGGTTAGGATGTTGTTGTGGGTGCCTCTGAGACTGAATAAGCCGCTGGTGTCTTCGGTGATGCTGAAAGTGGCGGCGGGGTTGTTGGCGGTAAGGGTGTGTTCGAGGTTGGTGCCTTCGTTAGTGTTAAGGATGTTGGTGGAGGTGATGTTAAAATTGGTGCTATCAAATGCGAAACTTGAGTAAGTAAAAATACCTTTGGTGCCGTAGATATTTGTAGCACAGAGTATATATCTCCCTGCAGGATCGTTTCGACAACTAACATTAGAATCGTTTATTTTTGGTTGCAAAACCCCTATAATTGTCTGGATTGAATCGGCGCCTGTGGAGGTATGGGTATAGTTGATGCCGTTGATGGTCATTTTGTAAACGATGCCTGCTTTGCTGGCAGGGGTTGGCGTGAAGTATATTGATTGAGCTTGTTCCGATAATCCAGTTATGCCACCAATCAAGTTGGCTTTTTCTAATAAGACATCGCTATCCAGTGCTGTTGCGCTACCACCTGTTGCGTTGAAACCGATTGCTGAATCAACGGCATCCACTAGATTTTGTTTGGTAGAGGTGCCTCCATGAATAGGAATACCGCAAGTTGCCACAAGATAGGAAGAAAACCTCCCTGATGATAAACTACACCCTGTGGAGTTGTTGCCTAGTATGGTAATGGTGTTAGAATTACCACTCGCTCCAATAAGAATGCTAGTGAATGTCATAGATTGATGGGTTAAAGAGGCTTGTGTGTTAAGCGTGCCGTCTTGAGCATGTTGGTTTGTAGTAGTAATAAAGGTGTCTGTGGCAAACACCTGAGAAGCAAACAAAACCAATAAAGTGGTAACAATAAAGCGATTAAATGTATTCATAATAAAATTCCTAGGTTGGTAATTAATGGTTATTTTTCTATGTTATTTTTTAAGTAGTAACGAATGAGCGTGGTGGCGAGGTATTGATTGACAATCTCTAATTCGTTGCTAAAGTTGTTGTATTTTTTGTTGCCCACTGGGATCACTTCTGTTGTTTGAAAAAATAAAAATGCTTTAGTGGCAAGAGAGAAATATTTGATTTTTTTTTTGGCGCAGGTGTTGCTAGTTTTATGGTGTAGCGGAGCGATGGGGAGAGGTGTGGAAGAAATGGTTTTAAATATAGAGTATTTTTTTTCAACGATTACAATGCAGGTAATAAAAGCAACGAGGCGAATAATTAGGGTGGGGAAATAAGCGGTCATTTGGCTTGAATTAAGCCCAGATGTTGCTAAAATTGCGGTGTTATTGTAATGCAATGTATTCATAGTCTAAAATTAAGTAATGCAACATGAACTCTGAATTATTCCATAAAAAATAATATTTGTGTGAGTTTTTATATAGGTAAAAATATCTATGCTATCAATAATTAGCAGATGTTTTTACTGGTAACATTTAGGCGATTACAAACACTGTGAGACCTTTGCATAAATATGAATAATCATCAAGAATCCTCGTTTTACCCACTTAGTAATTTTTTAAACCCAGCCTTAGCCCCGCTAGAACAAGGTTTAAGAAAATCACCAAGTGGGCAAAAATTGAATCTTGCCAATCATCCATATTTACGCAAAGGCCTCACTGTATTATTTATTTTATTTTTGAAAATTCTATAACTCACCCCTTTACTTTATCCTCAAGCTGTTTTAGGTAGGGATGGGTTTATAACCCATCCTCTTGCCTCACTCTCATACCCTGCGTGAGAGTGAAAAAAAATTATTACAATAAATCAGGCGCAAAAAAGCCCCATTTTCACGGGACTTTTGTTGTCAGTATTTTTACTTGATTTGTTTGCTTAATAAGAAAATCGACGCCTTCTTCTGATTAAATAATAAGCACTCAATGTCATTAATAGGATGAAAACTGTATCAAATCTAGCAGGTGCATTGGGATTGTAAACACAACCACCGCCACTGCTACTACTATCACCATTATCATCATTACCAACAACAGGCGTTGCTATTGAAATAGTGCTTTCAACCACACCATTAGCTTGATTGCCATCAGCATCGTTTTCACCACCATCTTTAAGGGTTAGTTTAAGACAGGTTGCGCCTGTGATTAATCCAGTTTGCCAAGTGCCACTGGTGTCGGTGCAGATATTACTTGTGTTGGTTTTGGATTGTATGCTGTTATTATTATCAACCACAAAATTACGCCAGCCAGTTGCTAGTGAGTATTGACGCAATACTGCATTTGCAGGGATTAGGGTGGCGAGTTGAATGATTACTTGGGTAGAGTCACCAGTGGCTCTTAGTCCTTCAACGATATAGTCGTAGATATCGCCAGTGGCTAAGGTGTCTTTGGTGTAGTCAGATAGGTGGTTGGCTACTCTGTATTGTTTTAGTTGATCAAGGGTTAGTTGTCCAGAATCTTCACCCATGATGCCGGGTAATATTCTAGTACTTCCTGGACTGGTGATTTTTTTGTTTGTGCCTGCGGGTAATTCATTGTCGCTATTTCCTGATTCTTTGCTGTCGGAAATGCCGTTGCCGTTTGTGTCTGTTCGTCCATTGGGGTAGGTGTCAACTAATTTAAGTTTCAATACTCTTTCTGATGAAAAATTTCCGGCTGTTACTTTTAGTGTGATTGTTCGGGTGCCAATGTTGGCACTTTGGGGATTAAAAACAAAAGTCTTGCTGGTGCTTGTGTTAGAAAAATCGTCACTGCTCCAAGTGTAAGTTCCTGTGCCTGCTGAGGCTCTGACGGTAACTTCTCCACCGTCTTTGCTGATTAAAGGACCTTTGTTTTCACCTTGAGTTACGATGAATTGGGCGATTACTGGGGCGGCGATGTAAGTGGTAGTAATGGCAATGGTAAAGGGTTGTGGAGCGGAGTCGTTAGTATTGTCGCTGGCGGTGATGTTAATATTGATCGTGTTTCCGAGGGCAGTGGTGATGGATTTATTGGTTCTGAGTTCATTGCCGTTGACGATTTTGAAGTTGGTGGTGTCGTTGACGGTAAAGGTAAGGGGAGTGTTGGTATCTACATCACTGGCACTGAGGGTGCCGACTAGGGTATTGGCGGGTTGGTCTTTGATCAAGTTTACATTACTAAGTAGAATGTTAGTTGGGGCAGTGTCGTCTATGTTGCCAACTGTGAAATTAAAGATTTTGTCGAATGTGTGATTGTTGCCATCGGTTACGATAATGGTGGTGTTAAGACTGTTGGCGTTCTCGTAGTCTAGGGTGGTGTTGAGTTTGAGTTTGTTGTTGTCAATGGTAAATTTGGTGTTGCTACTGGTGTAAGTAAAAGTGTCGTTGGCATCGGCGTCGGTGGCGGAGAGTGTGCCTAATTCAGTGCCAGTGTTTGTGTTTTCAGCAATGGTGCGGTTGCCTGTGAGGGTGATAGCGGTGGGGGTTTCGTCGTTGAGGTCATTAAGGGTAACGGTGATGGTTTGGGTGGTGTTTTTATCGTCGCCATCTCCAGTGGTGGCTTTGATTTTGACGGTGTAGGATTTTGTGGTGCTTTCGTAGTCGGTGTTGGTGCCGCTGAAGGTTAGGGTGTTGTTGTTGGTGCCACTGAGGCTGAAGAAGCTGCTGGTGTCTTCGGTGATGCTGAAAGTGGCGGCGGGGTCGTTGGCGGTGAGGGTGTGGGTGGTGCTTGCTGCTTTTTCATTGGCGGGGAATGTGTTGGTGGAGGTAATGGTGAGTCCATGTTGCCATATGAGGCTAAAAGTGTTTATGTAATAATTCTGAGGAGTGGTGCCATCACTACTTGCAAAATCAGAATAACTAGAATTCAAATTGATAGTAATTTCATTTAGCCTATCGTTATCTATAGTAGTTAATGTTGATTCTTCCCATTGCCATTGTGTGGCGAAACCATTGTCATTAGGATTAACTGGGGTTGGTGTGCGATTTATATGTTCATTAGGTGATCCTAGATAATAAGTAGTGCCGACATATAGTCTTATATAAAGCTGACCATCAATTGGGTCGCGAGGGTCTGGCGATGGCTTAATACCTTGGTCATAGGTAACAGTGATAGTAGTTACATTTGTTCTTTCAATTTTTGTAACCGTTGGTTGGGTAGCAAACGCCTGAGAAGCAAACAAAACCAATAAAGTGGTAACAATAAAGCGATTAAATGTATTCATAATAAAACTCCTAGGCTGATAATTAATGGTTATTCTTCTGTGTTGTTTCTAAGTAATGGCGAATGAGAGTAGTGGCAAGATATTGGTTTATAGCCTCTAATTCGTTGCTGAAGTTGTTGTATTTTTTGTTACCCACCGAGATTACTTTTGTTGCTTGAAAAGATAAAAATGCTTTAATGATAAGAGACAAATGTTTGATTTTTTTTGGTGTAAGCGTTGCTAGTTTTGCGGTGTATGGGAAAATTTTGCGGTATAGCGGAGTGATAGAAGGAAGTGTGGAAGAAATGGTTTTAAATATAGAATATTTTTTCTCAACGATTGCAATAAAGGCGATAAAAGCCAAAAAACCTCGGTTGACGAGGCAAGTAATTAGGGTAGAGAAATAAGAGGCTGGTTGGCTTGAATTAAGCCTAGGTGTCGCTAAATTGCGGTGCGATGCTGTCGTAATGTAATGCAATGTATTCATAAGTGACTAAATTATTCCATACAAATGAATAATTGTGTGGGTTTTATTGTTGAATTGAATCTTTGTTGTTCGTTGTGTGAGAATGAAGGCTTGTTTGTGTGGGTTTTGCGCTTCGTTCCCAAGTGTGTAGTTGGTTTTGAAGATAAAAATATGACAAAAAGATTGGGCAGGGCACTTGAATAAAGATAAAAATGTTGTTAATTGTTGGCACATGTATTTCCAAGCAGGACTTGGGAATGAAGGTGGAAATAACACCCTTTTCTTGCTCGTCTTATTTAAGAACACCTCCAGAAACTCTAATACAATGAGACCTTTGCATAAATATGAATAATTATCAAGAATCCTCGTTTTACCCACTTGGTAATTTTTTAAACCCAGCCTTAGCCCTGTTAGGATAAGGTTTAATAAAATTACCAAGTGGGCAAAAATTGAATTTCGCTAATCATCCATATTTATGCAAAGGAAGACCCCTGCATAGCACCCTAAAACCAACCATCAAAACCCAAAACCCTCAATTTTTGACTTTTCAAAGTCAAAAAATATATAAAACCCAGCTTTCATTAAAAAAATCATCAATATCAACTATAAATCGCTCATTTTTTACTCTTTTTTGTACTCTTTCCACAAAAAAAACACAATAATCCCTAGGCTGTATTTAATCCCTTGTTAATATAAACATTCGCCGCTCTAACTAGATTATAAGCAATAGCTTTAAGATTAACTTCGCTGGCAACTTTCTCTAAACCAATATAACGACTTCTTGCCAAACCATAAGTGCGTTTGAGCGTACCAAAGGTGCGTTCAACCACAAACCTTCTTTTGCTGATTGCTTTATTGCGTAATTTATTCCAATGACTCATTTGCTTGCCTTTGGGTTTTTTGCGCATAATACCATCTCTTAACTTTTGTGCTTTAAGTGCTTCACTATTAGCTTGAGAGGCTGCTCCTTTGTCGTATAAAACTCTTACGCCTTTTTGATTGCCTGCCTGTTTAACATTTTCTTCAAAATGAGTCATTTCACTATCATTAGCAGGGTGCGTAGTGGCTTTGTTAATTAATCCATTGGCATCAGTTGTTACTACTGATGAATATCCATAAGTGTATTTTCCCGCCTTAAATGTCCATCTTGCATCTTTATCATCTGAATATTGAATTGGGTTACTATCAATCTCATAAACCTCACCAGTTTTGTGTGTTGTAATAATCTTCTTAGTGCGTCTAGCACTTTGAATTAAGGTTGCATCCATGGCAACATGTTTGCCATTAGAGAGTTTGAGTTGATTATTCTCAAGCATAAGATTGATGCTACTCAAAAGTCTATCAAATAGATTTTGTTTGATTAGTTTGGTTCTAAATCTGCCAATGGTTGTAGCATCAGGTTTGTTGCCACTTAGGCTAAAGTTGCAAAAGTTAATAAAGACTAAATCTCTACTAAGACTATCAGCCAACTTCTCATCAGAGAGATTGTGCCATGTGCCTATTAATAGCGCTTTAAACAGACTAACAGCAGAATAGTCAACTTTAATATGAGACAGATCTTTGGCTATAACTTCCCAATCGATAACTTTGTTAATGATGTCTAGTTGGGAGTTTGGTATGTTGATAAAACTATCAGCAAAGGTTTGTTCTTGAGTGGTTTTAACTCGCATTTTTTTGTAAGTATCTGATAATTATAGTATTTTATCATAAATGCTAATGTTTGCATAAGGTTTTGAGGGTTGATTTGTGATTTTTTGTTGGGTTTTTTAGTTTAATGCAGGGGTCTTACTTTGACGATTACAAGCGCCCTATTATTCATTTTATTTTTGAAAATGGTATTATTCTCACCCCAAGCTCTACTTGGGGTGAGAATAAAAAAAAGCCCTGTTTTTGCAGTGCTTTTTCCTTTTACTTGCTTTATTTGTTTAACGAATAAAACAGCGCTTTCTTCTGATTAAATAATAAGCACTTAATGCCATTAACAGAATAAAAACTGTATCAAATCTAGCGGGTGCATTGGGATTGTAAACACAGCCACCACCACTGCTATCATTACTATCACCATCACTACCACCAGTAACAACAGATGTTGCTATTGAAACGGTGCCTTCAATCACGCCGTTGGCTTGGTTATCGCTATCGTTTTCGCCACCATCTTTAAGGGTTAGTTTAAGGCAAGTTGCACCTGTGATTAGACTTGTTTGCCAAGTACCATCGGTGCAGGTATTGCTTGTGTTGGTTTTGGATTGTATGTTGCTACCAACCACAAAATTACGCCAACCGGTTGCTAGTGAGTATTGACGCAATACTGCATTTGCAGGGATTGGGGTGGCGAGTTGAATGATTACTTGGGTAGAAGCACCAGTGGCTCTTAGGCCTTCAACGATATAGTCGTAGATATCGCCAGTGGCTAAGGTGTCTTTGGTGTAGTCGGATAGGTGGTTGGCTACTCTGTATTGTTTTAGTTGATCAAGGGTTAGCTGCCCAGAATCTTCGCCCATGATACCGGGTAATATTCTAGTACTTCCTGGACTGGTGATTTTTTTGTTTGTGCCTGCGGGTAACTCGTTGTTGCTATTTCCTGATTCTTTGCTGTCGGAAATGCCATTGCCGTTTGTGTCTGTTCGTCCATTGGGGTAGGTGTCAACTAATTTAAGTTTCAATACTCTTTCTGATGAAAAATTTCCGGCTGTTACTTTTAATGTGATTGTTCGGGTGCCGATGTTGGCACTTTGGGGATTGAAAACAAAAGTCTTGCTGGTGCTTGTGTTAGAAAAATCGTCACTACTCCAAGTGTAAGTTCCTGTGCCTGCTGAGGCACTGACGGTAACTTCTCCACCATCTTTGCTGATTAAAGGACCTTTGTTTTCATCTTGGGTTACACTAAATTGGGAGATTACTGGGGCAGCGATGTAAGTGGTAGTAATGGCAATGGTAAAGGGTTGTGGAGCGGAGTCGTTAGTATTGTCGCTGGCGGTGATGTTAATGTTGATCGTGTTTCCGAGGGCAGTGGTGATGGATTTATTGGTTCTAAGTTCATTGCCGTTGACGATTTTGAAGTTGGTGGTGTCGTTGACGGTAAAGGTAAGGGGAGTGTTGGTATCTACATCACTGGCACTGAGGGTACCGACTAGGGTATTGGCGGGTTGGTCTTTGATCAAGTTTACATTACTAAGTAGAATGTTAGTTGGGGCAGTGTCGTCTATGTCGCTAACTGTGAAGTTAAAGGTTTTGTCGAATGTGTGACTGTTGGCATCGGTTACGGTAATGGTGGTGCTAAGACTGGTGGCATTCTCGTAGTCTAGGGTGGTGTTGAGTTTGAGTTTGTCATTGCTAATGGTAAATTTGGTGTTGCTACTGGTGTAAGTGAAAGTGTCGTTGGCATCGGCGTCGGCATCGGTGGCGGAGAGTGTGCCTAATTCAGTGCCAGTTCTTGTGTTTTCAGCGATGGTGCGGTCGCCTGTGAGGGTGATGGCGGTAGGGGTTTCGTCGTTGAGATCAACAAGGGTAACGGTGATGGTTTGAGTGGTGTTTTTATCGTCGCCGTCTCCAGTGGTGGCTTTGACTTTGACGGTGTAAGATTTTGTAACTTCGTAGTCGGTGTTGGTGCCGTTGAAGGTTAGGGTGTTGTTGTGGGTGCCACTGAGACTGAATAAGCCACTGGTATCTTCGGTGATACTGAAAGTAGCAGCGGTGTCGTTGGCGGTAAGGGTGTGTTCGAGGTTGGCACCTTCATTGGTGTTAAGGATGTTGGTGGAGGTGATGTTAAAATTGGCACTATCAAATGCGAAACTTGAATAAGTAAAAATACCTGCGGCGCCAGAGGTATTTGCGGTGCATAATACAAAAATATTATTCCTTTGGCAATGAACAACAGAATTGATTATTTTTGATTGTAGGGCCGTTACAATTGTATAGACTGAATCAGTGCCTGTGGTGGTGTGGATATAATTGGTGCCGTTGATGGTCACTTTGTAAACGATGCCTGCTTTGCTGGCAGATGTTGGTGCAAAATTTACCGATTGAGACTCTAACGGTAATCCAGTTATGCCACCAGTTAAGTTGGTTTTTTCTAATAATACACTGCTATCCAATGCTGTTGAACTGCCACCTGTTGCGCTGAAACCAATTGCTGTATTAACAATATCTACTAGATTTTGCTTGGTAGAGGTTCCTCCTAGAGCGGGAATGCCGCAAATTGCTGTAATATGCCAAGAAAACCCCCCTAATAAACTACACCCTGTGGAGTCATTACCTAGTATGGTAATGGTAGTAGAATTACCACTCGCCCCATCTTGAATGCTAGTGAATACCATAGATTGATGGGTTAAAGAGGCTTGTGTGTTAGGTGTGCCGTCTTGAGCATGTGCGCTTATAGTGGCAATAAAGGTGTCTGTGGCAAACACCTGAGAAGCAAACAAAACCAATAAAGTGGTAACAATAAAGCGATTAAATGTATTCATAATAAAATTCCTAGGTTGGTAATTAATGGTTATTTTTCTGTGTTATTTTTTAAGTAGTGACGAATAAACTTGGTGGCAAGGTATTGATTGACAATCTCTAATTCGTTGCTAAAGTTGTTGTATTTTTTGTTACCTATCGGAATCATTTCTGTTGTTTGAAAAAATAAAAATGCTTTAGTGGTAAGAGAGAAATGTTTGAATTTTTTTTGGCGCAGGTGTTACTAGTTTTATGGTATAGCGGAGCGATGGGGAGAGGCGTGGAGGAAATGGTTTTAAATATAGAATATTTTTTTTCAACGATTGCAATGCAGGTAATAAAAGCAACGAGGCGAATAATTAGGGTGGAGAAATAAGCGGTCGTTTGGTTTGGATTAAGCCCAGATGTTGCTAAAATTGCGGTGTTATTGTAATGCAATATATTCATAGTCTAAAATTAAGTAATGCTCTGAATTATTCCATAAAAAATAATATTTGTGTGAGTTTTTAATTGTGGGTGGATGGGTAATTTTGATTTTTTTATTTGTTCTTGCAGGTGATTCGTTATACTTTTTTCAAAAATAAACGAATAATCTGGCGTGCATTCTCATTTTAAATATAGGTAAAAATATCTATGCTATCAATAATTAGCAGATGTTTTTACTAGTAACATTTAGGCGATTACAAACACTGTGAGACCTTTGCATAAATATGAATAATCATCAAGAATCCTCGTTTTACCCACTTAGTAATTTTTTAAACCCAGCCTTAGCCCCGCTAGAACAAGGTTTAAGAAAATCACCAAGTGGGCAAAAATTGAATCTTGCCAATCATCCATATTTACGCAAAGGTCTCACTGTATTATTTATTTTATTTTTGAAAATTCTATAACTCACCCCTTTACTTTATCCTCAAGCTGTTTTAAGTAGGGGTGGGTTTATAACCCATCCTCTTGCCTCACTCTCATACCCTGCGTGAGAGTGAAAAAAAATTATTACAATAAATCAGGCGCAAAAAAGCCCCATTTTCACGGGACTTTTGTTGTCAGTATTTTTACTTGATTTGTTTGCTTAATAAGAAAATCGACGCCTTTTTCTGATTAAATAATAAGCACTCAATGTCATTAACAGAATAAAAACTATATCAAATCTAGCAGGTGCATTAGGATTGTAAACACAACCACCGCCACTGCTATTACTACCACCATTACCAACAACAGGCGTTGCTATTGAAATAGTGCTTTCAACCACGCCATTAGCATGATTGTCATCCGCATCATTTTCACCGCCATCTTTAAGGGTTAGTTTAAGGCAAGTTGCGCCGGTGATTAATCCAGTTTGCCAAGTGCCATCGGTGCAGGTATTACTTGTGTTGGTTTTGGATTGTATGCTGTTATTATTATCAACCACAAAATTACGCCAACCAGTCGCTAGTGAGTATTGACGCAATACTGCATTTGCAGGGATTGGGGTGGCGAGTTGAATGATTACTTGGGTGGAGTCACCAGTGGCGCTTAGGCCTTCGATTATATAGTCGTAGATATCGCCAGTGGCTAAGGTGTCTTTAGTGTAGTCGGATAGGTGGTTGGCTACTCTGTATTGTTTTAGTTGATCAAGGGTTAGCTGTCCAGAATCTTCGCCCATGATGCCGGGTAATATTCTAGTACTTCCTGGACTGGTGATTTTTTTGTTTGTGCCTGCGGGTAACTCGTTGTTGCTATTTCCTGATTCTTTGCTGTCGGAAATGCCGTTGCCGTTTGTGTCTGTTCGTCCATTGGGATAGGTGTCAACTAATTTAAGCTTCAATACTCTTTCTGATGAAAAATCGCCAGCCGTTACTTTTAGTGTGATTGTCCGGGTGCCGATGTTGGCACTTTGGGGATTGAAAACAAAAGTCTTGCTGGTGCTTATGTTAGAAAAATCGGCACTACTCCAAGTATAAGTTCCTGTGCCTGCTGAGGCACTGACAGTAACTTCTCCACCATCTTTGCTGATTAAAGGACCTTTGTTTTCACCTTGAGTTACACTAAATTGGGCGATCACTGGGGCGGCGATGTAAGTGGCAGTGATGGTAATGGTAAAGGGTTGTGGGATGGAGTCGTGAGTGCCGTCTTTAGCGGTGATGTTAATGTTGATCGTGTTTCCGAGGGCAGTGGTGATGGATTTATTGGTTCTGAGTTCATTGCCGTTGACGATTTTGAAGTTGGTGGTGTCGTTGACGGTAAAGGTAAGAGGGGTATTGGTATCTACATCACTGGCACTAAGGGTGCCGACTAAGGTATTGGCGGGTTGGTCTTTGATCAAGTTTACATTACTAAGTAGAATGTTAGTTGGGGCAGTGTCGTCTATGTCGCTAACTGTGAAATTAAAGATTTTGTCGAATGTGTGATTGTTGCCATCGGTTACGGTAATGGTGGCGCTAAGACTGGTGGCGTTCTCGTAGTCTAGGGTGGCGTTGAGTTTGAGTTTGCCATTGTCAATGGTAAATTTGGTGTTGCTACTGGTGTAAGTAAAAGTGTCGTTGGCATCGGCATCGGTGGTGGAGAGTGTGCCTAATTCAGCGCCAGTGCTTGTGTTTTCAGCAATGGTGCGGTCGCCTGTGAGAGTGATGGCGGTGGGGGTTTCGTCGTTGAGGTCATTAAGGGTAACGGTGATGGTTTGGATGGTGTTTTTATCGTTGCCATCTCCGGTGGTGGCTTTGACTTTGACGGTGTAGGATTTTGTGGCGCTTTCGTAGTTGGTGGTGGTGCCGTTAAAGGTTAGGGTGTTGTTGGTGCCACTGAGGCTGAATAAGCCACTGGTGTTTTCTGTAATGCTGAAAGTGGCAGCAGTATCGCTGGCGGTGAGGGTGTGCTCGAGATTGTTGCCTTCGTTGGTAGCGAGGTTGTTGGTGGAGGTGATAGTAAGTGTCCCGCAATCTTCCCAGCAAAATTTAAGGGTTCTTTGAAGCATTGAAGGGCTTTCTGTGTTATTGATACTTGCGCCACTAAATAAAGATGGGGGGATGTTACCACTTTTATAAGGAGTTTGTAAGGTAAATTTCTTGCCATCTTGGTCTTTTATTATTGCAATGGTATAAGAACTAAGTGTTAAATCCCAAGTTTTGTACATGTTGACAGTGCCCTCAAGAAAATCTATTTTGTAAGGTAAGTTAGCACTAGTGCCAACACCAGATTCATTAACAAAGGTACGTGAATCAATTTGATTATTGTTTTCATCAAAGAAACGGTTATTTTTACTCACAAAAAATGCATAATCATCAAGTGTAACTCGTATAGTTTTTTGCATATCGCTAAGAATATAGGTTGTATCCTTAGTGGCCTGGGTGAAGTCAAGGGCTAGTGTTTGCGCTGATAAAGTCAATAGACAAAACGAGGCAATAATAAAGCGATTGAACATATTCATAATGAAACTCCTAGCTGATAATTAATGGTTATTTTTAAGTAGTAACGAATGAGCGTGGTGGTGAAGCATTGATTGACAATCTCTAATTCGCTACTAAAGTTGTTGTATTTTTTGTTACCCACCGAGATTACTTTTGTTGCTTGAAAAGATAAAAATGCTTTAATGATAAGAGACAAATGTTTGATTTTTTTTGGTGTAAGCGTTGCTAGTTTTTCGGTGTATGGGAAGATTTTGCGGTATAGCGGAGCGATAAAAGGAAGTGTGGAAGAAATGGTTTTAAATATAGAATATTTTTTCTCAACGATTGTAATAAAGGCGATAAAAGCCAAAAAACCTCGGTTGACGAGGCAAGTAATTAGGGTAGAGAAATAAGAGACCGGTTGGCTTGAATTAAGCCTAGGTGTCGCTAAATTGCGGTGCGATGCTGTCGTAATGTAATGCAATGTATTCATAAGTGACTAAATTATTCCATACAAATGAATAATTGTGTGGGTTTTATTGTTGAATTGAATCTTTGTTGTTCGTTGTGTGAGAATGAAGGCTTGTTTGTGTGGGTTTTGCGCTTCGTTCCCAAGTTCTTCCTGGGAATGTGTAGTTGGTTTTGAAGATAAAAATATGACAAAAAGATTGGGCAGGGTATTTGAATAAAGATAAAAATGTTGTTAATTGTTGGCGCATGTATTTCCAAGCAGGACTTGGGAATGAAGGTGGAAATAACACCCTTTTCTTGGTCGTCTTATTTAAGAACACCTCCAGAAACTCTAATACAATGAGACCTTTGCATAAATATGAATAATCATCAAGAATCCTCGTTTTACCCACTTGGTAATTTTTTAAACCCAGCCTTAGCCCTGCTAGGACAAGGTTTAATAAAATTACCAAGTGGGCAAAAATTGAATTTCGCTAATCATCCATATTTATGCAAAGGTCTCACTGTATTATTCATTTTATTCTTGAAAATTCTACAACCCATCTCTTTACTTTATCCTCAAGCTGTTTTAGGTAGGGATGGGTTTGTAACCCATCCTCTTGCTTCTCTCATACTCTGCGTGAGAGTGAAAAAAAATTATTACAATAAATCAGACACAAAAAAAAGCCCCATTTTCACGGGACTTTTGTTGTCAGTATTTTACTTGACTTGTTTGCTTAATGAGGAAATCGGCGTCTTCTTCTAATTAAATAATAAGCACTTAATGTCATTAACAGAATAAAAACTGTATCAAATCTAGCAGGTGCATTGGGATTGTAAACGCAACCACCGCCACTGCTACTACTATCACCATTATCATCACTATCATCATTGCCACCGACAACAACAGGCGTTGCTATTGAAATAGTGCTTTCAACCACACCATTAGCTTGATTGCCATCAGCATCGTTTTCACCACCATCTTTAAGGGTTAGTTTAAGACAGGTTGCGCCGGTGATTAATCCAGTTTGCCAAGTGCCATCGGTGCAGATATTACTTGTGTTGGTTTTGGATTGTATGCTGTTATTATTATCAACCACAAAATTACGCCAACCAGTCGCTAGTGAGTATTGACGCAATACTGCATTTGCAGGGATTGGGGTGGCGAGTTGAATGATTACTTGGGTGGAGTTACCAGTGGCACTTAGGCCTTCGATTATATAGTCGTAGATATCGCCAGTGGCTAAGGTGTCTTTGGTGTAGTCGGATAGGTGGTTGGCTACTCTGTATTGTTTTAGTTGATCGAGGGTTAGTTGCCCAGAATCTTCACCTATGATGCCGGGTAATATTCTGGTGTTTTCTGGACTGGTGATTTTTTTGTTTGTGCCTGCGGGTAATTCATTGTCGCTATTTCCTGATTCTTTGCTGTCGGAAATGCCATTGCCGTTTGTGTCTGTTCGTCCATTGGGGTAGGTGTCAACTAATTTAAGTTTTAATACTCTTTCTGATGAAAAATCGCCAGCTGTTACTTTTAATGTGATTGTCCGGGTGCCAATGTTGGCACTTTGGGGATTGAAAACAAAAGTCTTGCTGGTGCTTGTGTTGGAAAAATCGTTACTACTCCAAGTGTAAGATCCTGTGCCTGCTGAGGCGCTGACGGTAACTTCTCCACCGTCTTTGCTGATTAAAGGACCTTTGTTTTCACCTTGGGTTACGGTGAATTTGTCGATTACTGGGGCGGCGATGTAAATGGTAGTAATGGTAATGGTAAAGGGTTGTGGAGCGGAGTCGTTAGTATTGTCGCTGGCGGTGATGTTAATATTGATCGTGTTTCCGAGGGCGGTGGTGATGGATTTATTGGTTCTAAGTTCATTGCCGTTGACGATTTTGAAGTTGGTGGTGTCGTTGACGGCAAAGGTAAGGGGAGTGTTGGTATCTACATCACTGGCACTGAGGGTGCCGACTAAGGTATTGGCGGGCTGGTCTTTGACTAAGTTTACATTACTAAGTAGGATGTTAGTTGGGGCGGTGTCGTCTATGTCGCTAACTGTGAAGTTAAAGGTTTTGTCGAATGTGTGACTGTTGCCGTCGGTTACGGTAATGGTGGTGCTAAGACTGGTGGCGTTCTCGTAGTCTAGGGTGGTGTTGAGTTTGAGTTTGTTGTTGTCAATGGTAAATTTGGTGTTGCTACTGGTGTAGGTAAAAGTGTCGTTGGCATCGGCATCGGTGGTGGAGAGTGTGCCTAATTCAGCGCCAGTGCTTGTGTTTTCAGCAATGGTGCGGTCGCCTGTGAGAGTGATGGCGGTGGGGGTTTCGTCGTTGAGGTCATTAAGGGTAACGGTGATGGTTTGTTCGGTATTTTTATCGTCGCCATCTCCTGTGCTGGCTTTGACTTTGACGGTGTAGGATTTTGTGGCGCTTTCGTAGTCGGTGTTGGTGCCGTTGAAGGTTAGGGTGCTGTTGTTGGTGCCACTGAGGCTGAATAAGCGGCTGGTGTCTTCGGTGATGCTGAAGGTGGCATCGGCGTCGCTGGCAGTGAGGGTGTGGGTGGGGCTGCTGCCTTCGTTAGCGTTGAGGGTGTTGTTGGAGGTGATGGTGAGGTTGTTATTAATAGCAAGAATAAGATTTTGACTGTAGTAGTTGATTAATTTAGCCGCTGCATTTACCAAGTACTCGAAGTCCAAGTTTAAAATTACTGAAGTTTTGCCACTAGCGTCGGCTAACTTAAAGCCGTCACCCCCAAGTGTAATTTTTATCTGTTGACTGTAATTATTAACAGGATTTACGAGTTCTGCAGGAGAAGTAATAGTGAGATTATGAGCGCCTAAATAGTATGTAGTACCAGAATAGAGCTCTACATGTGCTTCTTTACGCGAAACAAGCTCAACAGGCTGATCGATGGTAGCAAGAATCGTTTTGTTACCTATTCTCTTAACATCTATAACTGTTGGTCTGACGGCAAATACCTGTGAGGTAAATAAAACCAATAAAGTGGTAACAATAAAGCGATTAAATGTATTCATAATAAAACTCCTAGGCTGGTAATTAACGGTTATTCTTCTGTGTTGTTTCTAAGTAATGGTGAATGTAAAGTGGCATAGGTTTACAACTGTTAAATTATGCCATAAACCGAACATCTGTATAATCTTTTACATAGAAGACACCTCCAAAACCCAATACAATTTATGAAAAGTATAAAGCAGCACTTTTTTCATCTAAAAATTCATCAAATAGCGGGTTACTCTCCTCATTTTTGGCTAAAAAATGCACTATTTAAGCCCCCTGCATTAAACTAAAAAACCCAACAAAAAATCACAAATCAACCCTCAAAACCTTATGCAAATATTAGAATTTATGATAAAATACTATAATTATCAGACACTTACAAAAAAATTCGAGTTAAAACCACTCAAGAACAAACCTTTGCTGATAGTTTTATCAATATACCAAATTTAGAACCAAACTAATCAAACAAAATCTATTTGATAGACTTTTGAGTAGCATCAATCTTATGCTTGAGAACAATCAACTCAAACTCTCTAATGGCAAATGCAACCTTAATTCAAAGTGCTAGACGCACTAAGAAGATTATTACAACACACAAAACTGGTGGGGCTTATAAGATTGATAGCAACCCAATTCAATATTCAGATGATAAAGATGCAAGATGGACATTTAAGGCGGGAAAATACACTTATGGATATTCATCAGTAGTAACAACTGATGCCAATGGATTAATTAACAAAGCCACTACGCACCCTGCTAATGATAGTGAAATGACTCATTTTGAAGAAAATGTTAAACAGGCAGGCAATCAAAAAGGCGTAAGCGTTTTATACGACAAAGGAGCAGCCTCTCAAGCTAATAGTGAAGCACTTAAAGCACAAAAGTTAAGAGATGGTATTATGCGCAAAAAACCCAAAGGCAAGCAAATGAGTCATTGGAATAAATTACGCAATAAAGCAATCAGCAAAAGAAGGTTTGTGGTTGAACGCACCTTTGGTACACTCAAACGCACTTATGGTTTGGCAAGAAGTCGTTATATTGGTTTAGAGAAAGTTGCCAGCGAAGTTAATCTTAAAGCTATTGCTTATAATCTAGTTAGAGCGGCGAATGTTTATATTAACAAGGGATTAAATACAACCTAGGGATTATTGTGTCTTTTTTGTGGAAACAGTACAAAAAAGAGTAAAAAATGAGCGATTTATAGTTGATATTGATGATTTTTTTAATGAAAGCTGGGTTTTATATGTTTTTTGACTTTGAAAAGTCAAAAATTGAGGGTTTTGGGTTTTGATGGTTGGTTTTAGGGTGCTATGCAGGGGTCTTATTCAGGGTACCTCCAAAAACCCCAGTGCGATTTAAGGAAGTTAGAAAAAGGTGCTGTTTTATACTTTTCATCAATTGTATTGGGTTTTTTGGAGGTGTCCTTTATGTAAGCCCTTTATTCTCATGCTGTTTTAGATAAAGCCGGATTTGTAACCCGCCCTATTTTCACAGGGATTTTTTGTCAGTATTTTTACTTGATTTATTTGTTTAATAAGAAAATCGGCGTCTTCTTCTGATTAAATAATAAACACTCAATGTCATTAATAAAATAAAACCTATATCAAATCTGGCAGATGCATTAGGGTTGTAAACACAACCACCACTGCCACTACTATTGTTACTACTGCTACCATCATTAACAATAGGTTTTGCTATTGAAATAGTACTTGCAACCACACCATTAACATCACCCGTGTTGTCGGTTTGTTGACCATCGGTATCGTTTTCACCGCCGTCTTTGATGGTTAGTTTAAGGCAAGTTGCACCTGTGATTAACCCAGTTTGCCAGTTATCATCGGTGCAGGTTGTGCTGATTTTGGATTTAATTGTATTGTCATTATTATTCACAAAAGCAGACCAGCCATTGACTAACGAATATTTGCGCAACTCTGCATCTTTAGGGGTTGCCGTGGTGAGTTCGATAATCACTTCAGAAGTGCCTGTGGTGCTTAAGCCTTCAACGACATAGTCATAAATAGCACCAGTCGTTAGTGTGTCTTTGGTTTTGTCAGGTAGATTACTGGTTGTTACATATTCTTTCATTTGATCAAGGGTTAAAAATGTGGAATTTTTGCCTAGAGCAAGCGTACCTAATAATATTCTAGTGTTTCTCTTACTGGTGATGGCTTTACCTTTGTTTTCGCCTTCGCCTGCTTGGATTTTATTGCCAGCATTGTTAATGTCTTTTTCATCGGGGATGCCATCACCATCGCTATCACCCTTAACATCTTTACTCTTTTCAATTAATTTGAGTAGTAAGGTTCTTTCTGATGTGTGCTCTCCAGTTGTGGCTTTTAATTTAATGGTTATAGTGCCGAATGTGGTTATCGTTCCGGGGTCAAAGGTCAGCGTTGCGTTGCTTACACCATTATTAATATTGGTGCCATTAATATCAGTGCTACTCCACTCGTAAGTCTGTGTGTCTACTAAGGTATGAATCTTAACCTCTCCACCATCTTTGCTAATTATCCGACCTTCTTTTTCACCTTGAGTAATGATGAATTGATTGATGACTGGAGCAATGTTAAGGTTAATGGTGGTTTTGGTGATTGTAAAGTTTTGTTGTGCAGAGGTAAGGGTGCCGTCGCTGGCAGTAATGGTGATGGTGATTGGAAAGGTAATGTTACTGGCTGCTGTTTTGAGTTTTAGCTTATTGCCAATAATTTCAAAATTGTCGTTGGTACCGATAATATTATAGATTAAGTTACTTGTTGTGTCTGTGTCGGTGGCAGACAAGGTGCCTATGATCGTATCAGCAAGGGCGTTAGAGGTAATGGTGGATTTGCTAAGGACAATGTTGGTGGGGGCGGTGTCGTCAATATCGGTGATAATAATGGTGATTTGGGCGGTTTTGTCTATGGCGTTGGTGCTGGTTATTTTGACTGTTAGGATATGACTTGATTTGTCTTCGTGGTTTAGGGTGTTTTTTGCGACTTGGATTTGTCCTGTGTTGTTAATTTTAAAGAAGCCGTCGTCGTTGCCAGCCGTAATTTCAAAGGTTGAAATTGTGCCTATGGTTGTTAAAGGGGTACCGATGTTGGTGTCAATGGCTGAATTTTCGTTGACAGATCGGGATTGATTGGCAAGGGTAATTTCAACTATTTTTTCGAGGGTAAGCGTCAGGGTTTGGGTGGCATCGGTTTCGCCTGTTTTTCTGGCGGTGATTTCAACTTCATAGGTGTTCTCGGCTCCGTCTTCAAAGTCGGTGGCAGTGAAGGTGAGTTGGGTGCCGTCAAGGGTGAATTTAGCTTTGTCTGCACCATCTGTGATGGCAAAAGTTACATCGTCTCTGTTGGCAGCAAGTGTAATGATTTTGTCGGCTTTTTCAATGGTGGTGATAGTGGCTGGTGAGGTGATGGCAAAATTTGCATTGACGCTAAAGTTGAAATTTACAGGGGCGGAAGTGTTGACGCCATCGAAGGCGGTGATGGTGATGTTATAACTGGATTTGGTGCTGTAGGCAACGGTGTGTGCGATTTTTAATTGGTTGCCGCTAATGGTAAAACTGGTGGCGTCGGTGCTACCGAGGGTGTAAGTCAATGTGCCAACGGTATCTGCATCGGTGGCAGAGAGGGTGGCGATGGTGGTGCCAGCTGTGGTGCCGTCGGCGATGACGATGTTACTGAGTTGAATATTAGAAGGGGTAATATCGTTGGTATCGGTGATGGTGAAGGTGAAATCTGTGTTAAATGTGTGGTTGTTAGCATCGGTTACGGTGATGGTGGTGGTGAGGTTAATGGTGTTTTCATAGTCTAGGGTAGCGTTGAGTTTGAGTTTGTTGTTGTCAAAGGTAAAGGCGGCGTTACTGCTGGTGTAGGTAAAGGTGTCGCCTGTGTCGGCATCAGTGGCAGAGAAGGTGCCTAATTCGGCGCCAATAGCAGTGTTTTCGGCGATGGAAAGGTCGCCTGTGAAGGTGATGGCAGTGGGGGTTTCGTCGTTGATGTCGGTTAAGGTGATTATTAGGGTTTGGGTGGCATCGGTTTCGCCTGTCTTTCTGGCAGTAATTACAACTTCATAGGTGTTGTCGTTGGTTCTGGCTTCAAAGTCGGTGGCAGCGAAGGTGAGTGTTGTGCCACTAAGGGTGAATTTGGCTTTGTCTGCACCATTTGTGATGGCAAAAGCCACATTGTCTCTGTTGGCAGTAAGTGTAATGACTTTGTTGGTGTTTTCAACTACGGTGGCAGTGGCTGGTGAGGTGATGGTAAGTGTTTGAACGACATTTAAGGTAAACCCTCGACTGAAAGTGGCACCTGTATCAGCAACTTGAATAACAATATGATATTGCGATTGAGTGGCAAAATTAACTGCTGCTTTAACGCTTAATTTACCGTCTGTACTTAGGGTGAATTTGCCGTTGTCAGCATTATTGACACCATTGAGGTTGTCAAAAGAATATCTATGTGTACCAACCGTGTCTGAATCTACAGCAGAAAAATAAGCAACTTGCATGCTAGCAGGGATATTATCGGCAATATTAGTGGTATTGATAAGGATATTTGTGGGAGCGACATCATCCACATCTTTAATCTCAAGTGTAAAGTCTTTGGTGAATTCATGGCCATTGCCATCGTTGACTTTAATGCTAAAAGAGAGTGTTTTATTGGTATTGACTTCGTAGTCAACAGTTGCTTGTAGTTCTAATTTTGTGCCATCGTTTGAAATCTTTAAAGTATTGTTTTCATTGTTGGTCAGTGTGTAGGTAAAGGTGTTATTGGTATCAGCATCAGTGGTTGTTAATGTGGCAACTGTACCAGAGGAGGAGCCGTCTAATAATTTTCTTTTGTCGTCTTCAATGGTGCCTACATTGTTATCAATATTACCTGTTAGAAGAATGTCAGTGGGAGTATTGTCATTGATATCAACTAGGTTGATGGCGATGGTTTGTTCGGTGTTTTTGTAGTCTTCGTTACCTGTGGTGGCTTTGACTTTGACGCTGTAGGATTTGGTGGCGCTTTCAAAGTCGGTGGTGGTGCCGTTGAAGGCTAGGGTTGCGTTGTTGGTGCCGCTGAGGCTGAATAGGTTACTGGTGTTTTCAATAATGCTGAAAGTGGCGTTTTCATTGGCAGTAAGGGTGTGAGTGGTGTTTTCACCTTCATTTATATTTAGTGTGTTGCTAGAGGTAATGGTAAGTCTAGGTTTTACGGTTAAAGTAAATTCCCCAAGTAAATCACGCTTCAAAGGATCGCTTGCGTTGCCATCAGCAACACGGATGTAAACTTTGTAGGAACTTTTGGTAGCAAGGTTGACTGTCTCGGTAATGCTTAACTTGCCATCAGTGGTGATTGAAAATTTATTGTTGTCAGTCGTGTTGTCATCTACAAGCCCATAATAAAATTGTGTGTTAGTGTCAGCATCGGTGGCAGAGGTGGTGGCAATTTGGGTGTTGGCAGGTGTGCCATCGATAATGGTTAAGGGGTTGAGTTGGAGGTTTTTAGGGGTATTGTCATTTACATCGGTAACTACTACAGTTACTGTTTTTGTGTATTCATGGCCTGCGCCGTCTGTTACTTTGACATCAACACTTAGGGTTTTAATGACTTCATAATCAACTGACTTGATAATCCTTAGTTTGGTGTTGTTAATAATTTTGAAAAAATTACCAGTATTGTTTTCTAAGGAAAAAGTAAAGGTGTTTGTGGTGTCAACATCTATTGCACCGAGGTTGGCGACTAGAAATAAACGGCTGGAAATACTACTGGTTTCCTCATAACGCCCCTCAGGTATCGTTAAAGTGCTGTTGCTGAGGGTAATGTCAGTAGGGGTGCTGTCGTTTACATCAGTTAGGGTAACTTCGATGGTTTTAGTGGTGTCGGCTTTACCTGATTTAGTGGCTTTAATGTGGATAGTATAAATTTTTGATGAAGTGGTGTCATAATCTGCACCGTTGGCATTTTTGAATTTTAATACGCTATTTTCAATTTTAAAAAGGTTGTTGTTGTCGGCGGTGCCGTCTAGCGAAAAGGTTGCGCCATCTTTATTAGCAGAGAGGGTGGCAATAGTTTGAACTCCTTCAGGGGTTGTTAGGTTGTTTGTGGTGATGGTGAGAGGGAGATAATCGGTAAGGGAGATTGTTTGTTTTAAATTTTTTAAAACAATTTCATTGTTGTTATTAGCCACATAGGTGCCCAAATTAATATCCACAGAGTCTAGATTATCAGCATCTAGAGTGGCAAGTATAGCAGTTTCTTCCCATGTCCATTGGGTAGCAAATCGACCAATGGGGCTAATTGGCGTTAGAGTTCTTGACGGACTATTACTTGAAGGCGACCCAAGATAATAAGTTGCACCTTTATTGATACTGTAAGATACCCTTGGATTATCTATTGATTCTGTGACTGATTCCCATCCTTGGACAGGCTGATCAAAAGTTATTTGAAAAGTTTTAACATCTATTCTTTTAAGTTCCGTTATAACTGGATCGGAAGCAAAGGCTTGAGAAGTGAAAAAAACCAACAAAGTGGTGATAATAAAGCGATTGAATGTATTCATAAAAAACTCCTAGGTCGGTAATTAACAGTTATTTTCTGTGTTGTTTCTAAGTAATAGCGAATGAGTGCCCCGTCATAAGCGCCAAAAATATAAATTTTTTTCAATGATTGTAATAAAGGTAATGGAAACAAAAAAACCTCGGTTAACGAGGCAAGTAGTTAGGGTGGAGAAATAAGAAGTCATTTGGCTTGAATCAAGCCCAAATATTGCTAAATTTGCGGTGCGGTGCAGTGCTATTATAACAATGTAGTGTGTTCATAAGTCAGGAATTATTCCATAAAATTGGGACTTGTGGGGCTTTTTTTATTGTTAGTGCGGTGTATTTTTTGGCGAGGTGAATGGGATTTGTGAAATGGGGCGAGGAAGGGTTGCAAATTCTTCTCCACTTGTGATAATTAGTTCTGTGTGAAATTTTGAGCAAAACTATTATTCTTGTTTATATTCAGGGTACTTCCAAAAACCCCAGTGCGATTTAAGGAAGTTAGAAAAAGGTGCTGTTTTATATTTTTCATCAATTGTATTGGGGTTTTTGGAGGTGTTCTTTATGTAAGCCCTTTATTCTCATGCTGTTTTAGATAAAGACGGATTTGTAACCCACCCTATTTTCACAGAGATTTTTTGTCAGTATTTTTACTTGATTTATTTACTTAATGAGAAAATCGGCGCCTTCTTCTGATTAAATAATAAACACTCAATGTCATTAACAGAATAAAAACTGTATCAAATCTAGCAGGTGCATTGGGATGGTAAACGCAACCGCCACTGCTGCCACTGCTATTACTACTACCGACAACAACAGGCGTTGTTATTGAAATGGTACTTTCAATCACGCCGTTGGCTTGGTTGTCGCTATCATTTTCTCCACCATCTTTAAGGGTTAGTTTCAGGCAGGTTGCGCCTGTGACTAATCCAGTTTGCCAAGTGCCATCGGTGCAGATATTACTTGTGTTGGTTTTGGATTGTATGCTGTTATTGTTATCAACCACAAAATTACGCCAACCAGTCGCTAGTGAGTATTGACGCAATACTGCATTTGCAGGGATTGGGGTGGCGAGTTGAATGATTACTTGGGTGGAGGCACCAGTGGCGCTTAGGCCTTCGATTATATAGTCGTAGATATCGCCAGTGGCTAAGGTGTCTTTAGTGTAGTCGGATAGGTGGTTGGCTACTCTGTATTGTTTTAGTTGATCAAGGGTTAGTTGCCCAGAATCTTCGCCCATGATACCAGGTAATATTCTAGTACTTCCTGGACTGGTGATTTTTTTGTTTGTGCCTGCGGGTAATTCATTGTCGCTATTTCCTGATTCTTTGCTGTCGGAAATGCCGTTGCCGTTTGTGTCTGTTCGTCCATTGGGATAGGTGTCAACTAATTTAAGTTTTAATACTCTTTCTGATGAAAAATCGCCAGCCGTTACTTTTAATGTGATTGTTCGGGTGCCGATGTTGGTACTTTGGGGATTGAAAACAAAAGTCTTGCTGGCGCTTGTGTTAGAAAAATCGTTACTACTCCAAGTGTAAGTTCCTGTGCCTGCTGAGGCGCTGACGGTAACTTCTCCACCGTCTTTGCTGATTAAGGGACCTTTGTTTTCACCTTGGGTTACACTAAATTGGGCGATCACTGGGGCAGCGATGTAAGTGGTAGTAATGGCAATGGTAAAGGGTTGTGGAGCGGAGTCGTTAGTATTGTCACTGGCGGTGATGTTAATGTTGATCGTGTTTCCGAGGGCAGTGGTGGATCTGTTGGTTCTGAGTTCATTGCCGTTGACGATTTTGAAGTTGGTGGTGTCGTTGACGGTAAAGGTAAGGGGAGTGTTGGTATCTACATCACTGGCACTGAGGGTGCCGACTAAGGTATTGGCGGGTTGGCCTTTGATCAAGTTTACATTACTAAGTAGAATGTTAGTTGGGACAGTGTCGTCTATGTCGCCAACTGTGAAATTAAAGATTTTGTCAAATGTGTGATTGTTGCCATCGGTTACGGTAATGGTAGTGCTAAGACTGGTGGCGTTCTCGTAGTCTAGGGTGGTGTTGAGTTTGAGTTTGTTGTTGTCAATGGTAAATTTGGTGTTGCTACTGGTGTAGGTAAAAGTGTCGTTGGCATCGGCATCGGTGGTGGAGAGTGTGCCTAATTCAGTGCCAGTTCTTGTGTTTTCAGCGATGGTGCGGTTGCCTGTGAGGGTGATGGCGGTAGGGAGTTCGTCGTTGAGGTCAACTAGGTTGACGGTGATGGTTTGTTCGGTATTTTTATCGTCGCCATCTCCTGTGGTGGCTTTGATTTTGACGGTGTAGGATTTTGTGGCGCTTTCGTAATTGGTGGTAGTGCCGTTGAAGGTTAGGGTGTTGTTGTTGGTGCCGCTAAGGCTGAAGAAGCCACTGGTGTTTTCTGTAATGCTGAAAGTGGCGGTGGTGTCGTTGGCGACGAGGATGTGGATGGTACTTGCTGCTTTTTCATTGGCGGGGAATGTGTTGGTGGAGGTGATGGTGAGGGTGGCTGGAACTGGGCAAGACTCCCAGCAGAGGTTAATGGTTCTTTGGGGCATTGAAGGGCTTTCTGTGTCATTGATACTTGCGCCAATAAACGCAGAGGGAATGGGTTGGTCACTCTCATAATAAGTTTGCATGGTGAATCTTTTACCTCCTTGGTCTTTTATTATTGCAATGGTTGCGGGTTCAAGTGTTAAATCCCAGGTTTTGTAAAAGGGAAGAGTGTAGTCAATGCTTCCTAATTTCAAATGTGTAGTAATACTGGTGCCAACACCAGATCTACTGACAAAGCCATGAAGAGCAATTTGATTATTGTTTTCATCAAAGAAACGGTTATCTCGATCCACAGCAAGTGCATAATCATCAAGTGTAACTCGTATAGTTTTTTGCGTATCGCTAAGAATGTAGGTTGTGTTCTTAGTGACTTGAGTGAAGTCAAGGGCTAGCGTTTGTGCTGATAAAGTCAATAGACAAAATAAGGTAATAATAAAGCGATTGAACATATTCATAATGAAACTCCTAGCTGGTAATTAATGGTTATTTTCTGTGTTGTTTCTAAGTAATAGTGAATGAGAGTGCCCTGTCATAAGCGCCAAAAATATAAATTTTTTTCAATGATTGTAATAAAGATAATGGAAACAAAAAACCTCGGTTAACGAGGCAAGTAGTTAGGGTGGAGAAATAAAAAGTCATTTGGCTTGAATCAAGCCCAAATATTGCTAAATTTGCGGTGCGGTACGATGCAGTGCTATTATAACAATGTAGTGTGTTCATAAGTCAGGAATTATTCCATAAAATTGGGACTTGTGGGGCTTTTTTATTGTTAGTGCGGTGTATTTTTTGGCGAGGTGAATGGGATTTGTGAAATGGGGCGAGGAAGGGTTGCAAATTCTTCTCCACTTGTGATAATTAGTTCTGTGTGAAATTTTGAGTAAAACTATTATTCTTGTTTACATTCAGGGTACCTCCAAAAACCCCAGTGCGATTTAAGGAAGTTAGAAAAAGGTGCTGTTTTATACTTTTCATCAATTGTATTGGGTTTTTTGGAGGTGTTCTTTATGTAAGCCCTTTATTCCCATGCTGTTTTAGATAAAGACGGATTTGTAACCCGCCCTATTTTCACAGGGATTTTTTGTCAGTATTTTTACTTGATTTATTTACTTAATAAGAAAATCGGCGTCTTCTTCTGATTAAATAATAAACACTCAATGTCATTAATAAAATAAAACCTATATCAAATCTGGCAGATGCATTAGGGTTGTAAACACAACCACCACCACTATTGTTACTACTGCCACCATCATTAACAACGGGCGTTGCAATTGAAATAGTACTTGCAACCACACCATTAACATCACCCGTGTTGTCGGTTTGTTGACCATCGGTATCGTTTTCACCGCCGTCTTTGATGGTTAGTTTAAGGCAAGTTGCACCTGTGATTAACCCAGTTTGCCAGTTATCATCGGTGCAGGTTGTGCTGATTTTGGATTTAATTGTATTGTCATTATTATTCACAAAAGCAGACCAGCCATTGACTAACGAATATTTGCGCAACTCTGCATCTTTAGGGGTTGCCGTGGTGAGTTCGATAATCACTTCAGAAGTGCCTGTGGTGCTTAAGCCTTCAACGACATAGTCATAAATAGCACCAGTCGTTAGTGTGTCTTTGGTTTTGTCAGGTAGATTACTGGTTGTTACATATTCTTTCATTTGATCAAGGGTTAAAAATGTGGAATTTTTGCCTAGAGCAAGCGTACCTAATAATATTCTAGTGTTTCTCTTACTGGTGATGGCTTTACCTTTGTTTTCGCCTTCGCCTGCTTGGATTTTATTGCCAGCATTGTTAATGTCTTTTTCATCGGGGATGCCATCACCATCGCTATCACCCTTAACATCTTTACTCTTTTCAATTAATTTGAGCAGTAAGGTTCTTTCTGATGTGTGCTCTCCAGTTGTGGCTTTTAATTTAATGGTTATAGTGCCGAATGTGGTTATCGTTCCGGGGTCAAAGGTCAGCGTTGCGCTTGCACCATTATTAATATTAATATCAGCGCTACTCCACTCGTAAGTCTGTGTGTCTACTAAGGCATGAATTTTAACCTCTCCACCATCTTTGCTAATTATCCGACCTTCTTTTTCACCTTGAGTAATGATGAATTGATTGATGACTGGAGCAATGTTAAGGTTAATGGTGGTTTTGGTGATTGTAAAGTTTTGTTGTGCAGAGGTAAGGGTGCCGTCGCTGGCAGTAATGGTGATGGTGATTGGAAAGGTAATGTTACTGGCTGCTGTTTTGAGTTTTAGCTTATTGCCAATAATTTCAAAATTGTCGTTGGTACCGATAATATTATAGATTAAGTTACTTGTTGTGTCTGTGTCGGTGGCAGACAAGGTGCCTATGATCGTATCAGCAAGGGCGTTAGAGGTAATGGTGGATTTGCTAAGGACAATGTTGGTGGGGGCGGTGTCGTCAATATCGGTGATAATAATGGTGATTTGGGCGGTTTTGTCTATGGCGTTGGTGCTGGTTATTTTGACTGTTAGGATATGACTTGATTTGTCTTCGTGGTTTAGGGTGTTTTTTGCGACTTGGATTTGTCCTGTGTTGTTAATTTTAAAGAAGCCGTCGTCGTTGCCAGCCGTAATTTCAAAGGTTGAAATTGTGCCTATGGTTGTTAAAGGGGTACCGATGTTGGTGTCAATGGCTGAATTTTCGTTGACAGATCGGGATTGATTGGCAAGGGTAATTTCAACTATTTTTTCGAGGGTAAGCGTCAGGGTTTGGGTGGCATCGGTTTCGCCTGTTTTTCTGGCGGTGATTTCAACTTCATAGGTGTTCTCGGCTCCGTCTTCAAAGTCGGTGGCAGTGAAGGTGAGTTGGGTGCCGTCAAGGGTGAATTTAGCTTTGTCTGCACCATCTGTGATGGCAAAAGTTACATCGTCTCTGTTGGCAGCAAGTGTAATGATTTTGTCGGCTTTTTCAATGGTGGTGATAGTGGCTGGTGAGGTGATGGCAAAATTTGCATTGACGCTAAAGTTGAAATTTACAGGGGCGGAAGTGTTGACGCCATCGAAGGCGGTGATGGTGATGTTATAACTGGATTTGGTGCTGTAGGCAACGGTGTGTGCGATTTTTAATTGGTTGCCGCTAATGGTAAAACTGGTGGCGTCGGTGCTACCGAGGGTGTAAGTCAATGTGCCAACGGTATCTGCATCGGTGGCAGAGAGGGTGGCGATGGTGGTGCCAGCTGTGGTGCCGTCGGCGATGACGATGTTACTGAGTTGAATATTAGAAGGGGTAATATCGTTGGTATCGGTGATGGTGAAGGTGAAATCTGTGTTAAATGTGTGGTTGTTAGCATCGGTTACGGTGATGGTGGTGGTGAGGTTAATGGTGTTTTCATAGTCTAGGGTAGCGTTGAGTTTGAGTTTGTTGTTGTCAAAGGTAAAGGCGGCGTTACTGCTGGTGTAGGTAAAGGTGTCGCCTGTGTCGGCATCAGTGGCAGAGAAGGTGCCTAATTCGGCGCCAATAGCAGTGTTTTCGGCGATGGAAAGGTCGCCTGTGAAGGTGATGGCAGTGGGGGTTTCGTCGTTGATGTCGGTTAAGGTGATTATTAGGGTTTGGGTGGCATCGGTTTCGTCTGTCTTTCTGGCAGTGATTACAACTTCATAGGTGTTGTCGTTGGTTCTGGCTTCAAAGTCGGTGGCAGCGAAGGTGAGTGTTGTGCCGCTAAGGGTGAATTTGGCTTTGTCTGCACCGCCTGTGATGGTGAAAGTTGCGTCATTTCTGTTGGCAGTAAGTGTGATGACTTTGCTACTGTTTTCGGCTACGGTGGCAGCGGCTGATGAGGTGATGGCAAAATTTGCATTGACGCTAAAACTAAAGTTCATCGGGGCGGAAGTGTTGACGCCATCGAAGGCGGTGATGGTGATGTTATAACTGGATTTGGTGCTGTAGGCAACGGTGTGTGCGATTTTTAATTGGTTGCCGCTAATGGTAAAACTGGTGGCATCGGTGCTACCGAGGGTGTAAGTCAATGTGCCAACGGTATCTGCATCGGTGGCAGAGAGGGTGGCGATGGTGGTGCCAGCTGTGGTGCCGTCGGCGATGACGGTGTTACTGAGTTGAATATTAGAAGGGGTAATATCGTTGGTATCGGTGATGGTGAAGGTGAAATCTGTGTTAAATGTGTGGTTGTTAGCATCGGTTACGGTGATGGTGGTGGTGAGGCTGGTGGTGGTTTCATAGTTTAGGGTAGCGTTGAGTTTGAGCTTGTTGTTGTCAAAGGTAAAGGCGGCGTTACTGCTGGTGTAGGTAAAGGTGTCGCCTGTGTCGGCATCAGTGGCAGAGAAGGTGCCTAATTCGGCGCCAATAGCAGTATTTTCGGCGATGGAAAGGTCGCCTGTGAAGGTGATGGCAGTGGGGGATTCGTCGTTGATGTCGGTCAAGGTGATTATTAGGGTTTGGGTGGCATCGGTTTCGCCTGCCTTTCTGGCAGTGATTACAACTTCATAGGTGTTGTCGTTGGTTCTGGCTTCAAAGTCGGTGGCAGCGAAGGTAAGTGTTGTGCCGCTAAGGGTGAATTTGGCTTTGTCTGTGCCATCTGTGATGGCGAAAGTTGTGCCACTTTTGTTGGCAATTAGGGTGATGGCTTTGGCGGTATTTTCAATGGCGGTGGCAGTGGCTAATGAGGTGATGGCAAGGTTTTCATAGACAGCAAGGGTGAAATTCATTGGGGCGGAGGCGTTGACACCATCAGAGGCAATAATGCTGATGTTGTAACTGGATTTATTGGCAAAGACAACGGCGTATGCAGTTTTTAATTGGTTGCCGCTAATGGTAAAACTGGTGGCGTCGGTGCCACCGAGGGTGTAAGCTATGGTTTCGCCTGTGGTGTCTGCGTCAGTGGCAGTGAGGGTGGCAATGACGATACCAGCTGTGGTGTTGTCGGCAATGGTGGTGGTGCTGAGTTGGATGTTAGAGGGGGTGATGTCGTTGGTATCGGTGATGGTGAAGGTGAAATCTTTGTTAAATGTGTGGCTGTTACCATCGGTTACGGTGATGGTGGTGGCAAGGCTGGTGGTGGTTTCATAGTCTAGGGTAGCGTTGAGTTTGAGTTTGTTGTTGTCAAAGGTAAAGGCGGCGGTGTTGCTGCTGGTATAGGTAAAGGTGTCGCCTGTGTCGGCATCAGTGGTAGAGAAGGTGCCTAATTCGGCGCCAGTAGCAGTATTTTCAGCAATGGAAAGGTTGCCTGTGAAGGTGATGGCAGTGGGGGTTTCGTCGTTGAGGTCGGTCAAAGTGATTATTAGGGTTTGGGTGGCATCGGTTTCACCTGTCTTTCTGGCGGTGATTACAACTTCATAGGTGTTGTCGTTGGCTCTGGCTTCAAAATCGGTGGCAACGAAGGTGAGTTGGGTGCCGTCAAGGGTGAATTTGGCTTTATCTGCACCATCTGTGATGGCGAAAGTTACATTGTCTCTGTTGGCAGTAAGTGTAATGACTTTGCTACTGTTTTCGGCTACGGTGGCAGTGGCTGGTGAGGTGATGGTAAGTGTTTGAACGACATTTAAGGTGAACCCTAGGGTGAAATCACCAACTGCATCAGCAACTTTAATGGCAATATGATATTGTGATTGGGTGCTAAAATTAACGGTTTCTTTAACGCTTAATTTACCGTCTGTACTCAGGGTGAATTTGTTGTTGTCAGCATTATCAGTCCTACTGAGGTTGTTAAAGGAATATCTATGTGTACCAACCGTGTCTGAATCTACAGCAGAAAAATAAGCAACTTGCATGCTAGCAGGGATATTATCGGCAATATTAGTGGTATTGATAAGGATATTTGTGGGAGCGACATCATCCACATCTTTAATCTCAAGTGTAAAGTCTTTGGTGAATTCATGGCCATTGCCATCGTTGACTTTAATGCTAAAAGAGAGTGTTTTATCGGTATTGGTTTCGTAGTCAACAGTTGCTTGTAGTTCTAATTTTGTGCCATCGTTTGAAATCTTTAAAGTGTTGTTTTGATTGTTGGTCAGTGTGTAGGTGAAGGTGTTATTGGTATCGGCATCAGTGGTTGTTAATGTGGCAACTGTACCAGAGGAGGATCCGTCTAATAATTTTCTTTTGTCGTCTTCAATGGTGCCTACATTGTTATCAATATTACCTGTTAGAAGAATGTCAGTGGGAGTATTGTCATTGATATCAACTAGGTTGACAGTGATGGTTTGTTCGGTGTTTTTGTAGTCTTCGTTACCTGTGGTGGCTTTGACTTTGACGCTGTAGGATTTGGTGCTACTCTCAAAGTCGGTGGTGGTGCCATTAAAAGTTAGGATTGTGTTGTTGGCGCCGCTAAGGCTGAATAGGTTGCTGGCGTTTTCAATAATGCTGAAAGTGGCATTTTCGTTGGCAGTAAGGGTGTGGGTGGTGTTTTCGCCTTCATTTATATTTAGTGTGTTGCTAGAGGCAATGGTAAGTCTGGGTTTTACGGTTAAAATAAATTCCCCAAGTAAATCACGCTTCAAAGGATCGCTTGCGTTACCATCAGCAACACGGATGTAAACTTTGTAGGAACTTTTGGTAGCAAGGTTGACTGTCTCGGTAATGCTTAACTTGCCATCAATGGTGAGTGCAAACTTGTTGTTGTCATTCTCACCAATTACAAATTCATAATAAAATTGTGTGTTAGCATCGGCATCGGTGGCAGAGACGGTGGCAATTTGAGTGTTGGCAGGTGTACCATCGATAATGATTAAGGTGCTGAGCTGGAGATTTTTAGGGGTATTGTCATTTACATCGGTAACTACTACAGTTACTGTTTTTGTGTATTCATGGCCTGCGCCGTCTGTTACTTTAACATCAACGCTTAAGGTTTTGTTGGTCTCATAATCAGCTGTTTTGATAATCCTTAATTTGGTGCCGTCAACAATTTTGAAAAAATTACCAGTGTTGTTTTCCAAGGAAAAAGTAAAAGTGTTTGTGGTGTCAACATCTATTGCACCGAGGTTGGCGACTAAAAATAAATAGTTGGGATCATTGTCAAAATAATTTACACCTTCAACTATTGTTAAAGTGCTGTTACTGAGGGTGATGTCGGTAGGAGGGTTATCATTTGTGTCGGTTAGGGTGATAGTGATGGTTTTAGTGGCATCGGTTTCTCCATTTTTGCTGGCTTTGAGGTGAATGGTGTAAACTTTTGATGAGGTGGTATCATAATCTGCACCGTTGGCATTTTTGAATTTTAATACGCTATTTTCAATTTTAAAAAGGTTGTTGTTGTTGGCGGTGCCGTCTAGCGAAAAGGTTGCGCCATCTCTATTAGCAGCGAGGGTGGTAACAGTTTGAACTTCTTCAGGGGTTGTTAGGTTGGTTGTGGTGATGGTGAGAGAGAGGTAATCGGTAAGGGAGATTGTTTGCGCTGAGCCATTCATGCCTTCATAGCCGCTATTCACCATATAAAAACTCATGTCAACATTCACAGAGTTTATATTGGCAACATCCATAGCGGCTAATGCAGGGGCTTCCTCCCATGTCCATTGAATAGCAAATCGGCCATTGGGGTTAATTGGTGTCATAACTCGCAATGCATAACTGCTTTGTGAAACACCAGGCGCTCCAAGATAATAAGTTGTACCTCTGTATAGTCTGTAATTTATCTCTGGTTCAGCTGCGCTCGCATTAAAACTATCCCATCCTTGAACCGGCTGATCAAAAGTTATTCGAAAAGTTTTAACATCTATTCTTTTAAGTTCCGTTATGACTGGATTGGAAGCAAAGGCTTGAGAAGTGAAAAAAACTAACAAAGTGGCGATAATAAAGCGATTGAATGTATTCATAAAAAACTCCTAGGTTGGTAATTAACAGTTATTTTCTGTTGTTTCTAAGTAATAGCGAATGAGAGTGCCCTGTCATAAGCGCCAAAAATATAAATTTTTTTCAATGATTGTAATAAAGGTAATGGAAACAAAAAAACCTCGGTTAACGAGGCAAGTAGTTAGGGTGGAGAAATAAGAAGTCATTTGGCTTGAATCAAGCCCAAATATTGCTAAATTTGCGGTGCGGTACGATGCAGTGCTATTATAACAATGTAGTGTGTTCATAAGTCAGGAATTATTCCATAAAATTGGGACTTGTGGGGCTTTTTTTATTGTTAGTGCGGTGTATTTTTTGGCGAGGTGAATGGGATTTGTGAAATGGGGCGAGGGAGGGTTGCAAACCCTTTTCCACTTGTGATAATTAGTTCTGTGTGAAATTTTGAGTAAAACTATTATTCTTGTTTATATTCAGGGTACCTCCAAAAACCCCAGTGCGATTTAGGGAAGTTAGAAAATAGTGCGTTTTTAGTCAAAAATTAGGGGAATAGCCCGCTATTTGATGAATTTTTGGATGAAAAAGGTGCTGTTTTATACTTTTCATCAATTGTATTGGGTTTTTTTGGAGGTGTTCTTTATGTAAGCCCTTTATTCTCATGCTGTTTTAGATAAAGCCGGATTTGTAACCCACCCTATTTTCACAGGGATTTTTTGTCAGTATTTTTACTTGATTTATTTGTTTAATAAGAAAATCGGCGCCTTCTTCTGATTAAATAATAAACACTCAATGTCATTAATAAAATAAAACCTATATCAAATCTGGCAGATGCATTAGGGTTGTAAACACAACCACCACCACTGCCACTACTATTGTTACTACTGCTACCATCATTAACAATAGGTTTTGCTATTGAAATAGTACTTGCAACCACACCATTAACATCACCCGTGTTGTCGGTTTGTTGACCATCGGTATCGTTTTCACCGCCGTCTTTGATGGTTAGTTTAAGGCAAGTTGCACCTGTGATTAACCCAGTTTGCCAGTTATCATCGGTGCAAGTTGTGCTGATTTTGGATTTAATTGTATTGTCATTATTATTCACAAAAGCAGACCAGCCATTGACTAACGAATATTTGCGCAACTCTGCATCTTTAGGGATTGCCGTGGTGAGTTCGATAATCACTTCAGAAGTGCCTGTGGTGCTTAAGCCTTCAACGACATAGTCATAAATAGCACCAGTCGTTAGTGTGTCTTTGGTTTTGTCAGGTAGATTACTGGTTGTTACATATTCTTTCATTTGATCAAGGGTTAAAAATGTGGAATTTTTGCCTAGAGCAAGCGTACCTAATAATATTCTAGTATTTCCTTTGCTGGTGATGGCTTTACCTTTGTTTTCACCTTCGCCTGCTTGGATTTTATTGCCAGCATTGTTAATGTCTTTTTCATCGGGGATGCCATCACCATCGCTATCACCCTTAACATCTTTACTCTTTTCAATTAATTTGAGTAGTAAGGTTCTTTCTGATGTGTGCTCTCCAGTTGTGGCTTTTAATTTAATGGTTATAGTGCCGAATGTGGTTATCGTTCCGGGGTCAAAGGTCAGCGTTGCGCTTGCACCATTATTAATATTAATATCAGTGCTACTCCACTCGTAAGTCTGTGTGTCTACTAAGGCATGAATCTTAACCTCTCCACCATATTGGCTAATTATACGACCTTCCTTCTCACCTTGAGTAACGATGAATTGATTGATGACTGGAGCAATGTTAAGGTTAATGGTGGTTTTGGTGATTGTAAAGTTTTGTTGTGCAGAGGTAAGGGTGCCGTCGCTGGCAGTAATGGTGATGGTGATTGGAAAGGTAATGTTACTGGCTGCTGTTTTGAGTTTTAGCTTATTGCCAATAATTTCAAAATTGTCGTTGGTACCGATAATATTATAGATTAAGTTACTTGTTGTGTCTGTGTCGGTGGCAGACAAGGTGCCTATGATCGTATCAGCAAGGGCGTTAGAGGTAATGGTGGATTTGCTAAGGACAATGTTGGTGGGGGCGGTGTCGTCTATATCGCTAACTGTGAAGTTGAAGATTTTGTTAAAACTGTGACCGTTGCCGTCGGTTACGGTAATGCTAGTGCTAAGGGTTTTGTTATCTGCAGGCAAGGCTTCATAGTTGGGGCTGCTTTTGAGTTTGAGTTTGTCGGTACCTGTGGTAATTTCAAAATTAGTGGTGTTACTACTGGCATAGGTAAAGGCATTGTTAGTATCGGCATCAGTGGCAGAGAGGGTGCCTAACTCAGTGCCAGCGGCAGTGTTTTCAACGATGGTGCGGTTGCCTGTGAGGGTGATAGCGGTGGGGGTTTCGTCGTTGAGGTCATTAAGGGTAACGGTGATGGTTTGGATGGTGTTTTTATCGTTGCCATCTCCAGTGGTGGCTTTGATTTTGACGGTGTAGGATTTTGTGGTGCTTTCGTAATTGGTGGTGGTGCCGTTGAAGGTTAGGGTTGCGTTGTTGGTGCCACTGAGGCTGAAGAAGCCGCTGGTGTTTTCTGTAATGCTGAAAGTGGCGGCGGGGTCGTTGGCGGTGAGGGTGTGGGTGGTGCTTGCTGCTTTTTCATTGGCGGGGAATGTGTTGGTGGAGGTGATGGTGAGACCGGCTATGCAATTGCCGTCAACACAGAGTGTGTAACCCTCAAAGTTTTCACCTGATCGAAACATTACATTAACCTCGTCGCCTGCAGCCAAGATAGATGGGATAAAACTAGAGATAGTGTCTGTACAATGGTTTTGTGCATGGGTAAATTCACTACTTTGTTCAGCGGGTGAACTTAGTACACAGGTTGCTCGTATTATTCTATTGTTACCAGAAATAGCAATAACTTCATCACTCCTTGAGTATGCTGTAATGATTTCAAAGGTATTATTAATAAGACTTACATGAAACTCTTTGGTAGCAGGATTAGGGTTAAGTGTTGCAAACACCTGTGAAGCAAACAAAACCAATAAAGCGGCAATAATAAAGCGATTAAATATATTCATAATGAAACTCCTAACTGATAATTAATGGTTATTTTCTGTGTTGTTTCTAAGTAATGGTGAATGTAAAGTGGCATAGGTTTGCAACTGTTAAATTATGCCATAAACCGAACACCTGTATAATCTTTTACATAGAAGACACCTCCAAAACCCAATACAATTTATGAGAAGTATAAAGTAGCACTTTTTTCATCTAAAAATTCATCAAATAGCGGGTTATTCTCCTCATTTTTGGCTAAAAAATGCACTATTTTATAACGCTCCTAAATCCCTTGAAGGTGTTCATAAGAAGAAAACGCACTGTTTTTTTATTTTATCAAGGTAAAAACTTGCATAAATTTGACAGCGTATAATAAGCGACTTATGTTGAGAGAGAATGGTGTGAATGAAAAAAATTCCTGAGTATTGTGTAACGAATGAGGCGGATTATCTTAATCGACGCACTTTTATTAAAAAAAGTGTGGGTTTGGGTGTGGGTTTGGCAGCGTTTGGTAGTTTGCCGAGTTTGGCGGAAGGCGTGCAGGGTGGAGGCTTGTTTGACAAAATAGTGGCGACTGATTATGGCAAGGGACTGGTGCCGCATACTTATAAGGAAATTAGTAATTACAACAACTTTTATGAATTTGGCACGGGGAAGCGTGATCCGGCAAAAAATGCACATACTTTGAAGCCTGCGCCTTGGCATATTGAGGTTTCGGGTGAGTGTGTTAAGCGAGGGGTGTATGATTTGGAGGACTTTATTGCGCCTTATCAATTGCAGGAGCGTATTTATCGTTTTCGTTGTGTGGAGGCTTGGTCAATGGTTATTCCTTGGGTGGGGGTGTCGTTGGCGAGTGTGTTGAAAACTTTTCAGCCTACTTCAAAGGCAAAGTATGTGGTGTTTAAAACTTTGTTGGACAAAACGCAGATGCCGTGGCAAAAACGCCCAACGCTGGATTGGCCTTATACTGAGGGATTGACGATTGCTGAGGCGATGAATCCCTTGAGTTTTTTGGCGGTTGGCTTGTATGGTAAAACTTTGCCTAATCAAAATGGTGCGCCGTTGCGTTTGGTGGTACCGTGGAAGTATGGGTTTAAAAATATTAAGTCGATTGTTTCCATTCATTTTCAAGAGACGGCACCGATTAACACTTGGCAAGATCAGGCGGCTAGTGAGTATGGATTTTATGCCAATGTTAATCCAAATGTGGATCATCCACGCTGGTCTCAGGCGCGTGAACGGGTTATTGGTCGGGGCAGTTTTTTCTCGCCAGAAAAGCGCAAAACTGAGATGTTTAATGGCTATGGTGACGAGGTGGCACATTTGTATACAGGGCTAGATTTGACTAAAAACTTTTAATATTTGTATGAATTTTTCTTGGCAAAAGCCTGTGTTGTTTGTGTTGCTTTTAAGCCCTTTTTTGGTGCTTGTGGCAGATGTATTTTTGGGTCATTTAATTGACCCAGTTGAAGAGATTACCAATCCAACGGGGCAATGGGCGTTTAGATTTTTGTTGTTGAGTTTGTTGGTTACGCCGTTGAATCAAATTTTGCCTTTTTCAATTATTAAATATCGCCGTATGATTGGGGTGTTTAGTTTTTTTTATGCGTGTTTGCATTTGGGTATTTTTTTAATCAGTCAAGAGTTTAGTGGCGTGCTTATTGTTGAGGATATTGTGAAGCGACCTTATGTGACGATTGGTTTCTTGGCTTTTATATTGTTATTTTTGTTGGCAATAACTTCGACCAATAAAATGATGCAGCGACTTGGAAAGCGCTGGAAAAAATTACACAAAAGTATTTATTTGATTGCGATATTGATTGCCATACATTTTTATTGGCAGGCAAAATCATCAATGGATATTGAGCCGATGATTTATACTTTGATTGTCTTGTTATTACTTAGTTTTAGGGTGGATTGGAAAAAATGGTTAAAATAATTGTAGTATTTATTGGTCTATATGTTGCTCAAGTTTGGGCACTGGAAGGCGTTAGTCAAGTGACATTAAAAAATGGTTTAAACATTATTGTCAAAACTGACAAGCGTGCACCTGTGTTTATTTCTCAACTTTGGTATAAAGTAGGCTCCAGTAATGAAAAGCGACCATTAACAGGGGTGTCGCATATGTTGGAACACATGATGTTTAAGGGAACAAGTGACTACAAAACGGGAGATTTTTCCAAGATTATTGCGCGTAATGGTGGGCGTGAGAATGCTTTTACTTCCAAAGATTATACGGCTTATTATCAGACAATGCACAAGTCAAAATTGGCGTTGGCTCTGAAGATGGAGGCGGATAGAATGCGCCATTTGCAATTGTCTAGTGATGAGTTTGAAAAAGAACGAAAAGTGGTGATTGAAGAGCGTCGATTGCGCATTGAAGACAACCCAAATGCCAAAGTGGCTGAACACCTGAATTTGATTTCTTTTGCTAAAAAAGGTGCTTATCATGCGCCAGTTATCGGATTTCAAGAAGATATAGAAGGCTATAAATTAAGTGATTTACGCACCTGGTATGAGACTTATTACGCACCGAATAATGCAACTTTGGTGGTCGTTGGTGATGTTGATGCAGAGGAAGTAATTGCCTTGGCACGGCAATATTTTGGTGCGTATAAGAGCAGTGCAAATATTGACAATATTGACAATCCATCTATTACACAAACGGGGCAATCCCATGTGTTAAAACTGAAAGCGGAACTGCCTTTTTCCATACTGTCATTTCCTGTCCCAAGTCTTAAAACTGCAACGGATAAACACAGAGCCTATGCCTTGAATATGTTGGCATTTGTGCTGGATAACGGGTTGTCCAAAACATTGGTTAGAGAGCAACAAATTGCTTCTAGTATTGGCGTGGGTTATGGGCTGTATGACAAATACGATACTTTATTAACACTGAGTTTTATCCCTGCAAAAGGGGTGAGTGATGAAGTGGTGTTATCTGCTATCAAAACACAGGTTGCTGAATTGATTAAAAAACCTACGGTGATTGAAGCGGAATTATTGCGTACTAAAATACAACTTGAAGCCAATTTTGTATTTGAGCAAGACCATATAGGTACCCAATCTTATTATTTGGGTATGCTGGCAACCGTGGGTCTGGGTATCGAAACGCTATTTTCCTATGTGGATAAAATGCGTGTCGTGAGTGCTGAGGATATTGCTCAGGTTGCCAAACAATATTTGCATTTTTCTGCTGCCAATTCGGTGGTACTTATTCCACAAGGAGATTAGATGAAAATCTTACTTTTACTTTTGTTGTTTTCAAGCAACATTTATGCCCAATTAAATATCCAGCATTGGACAACGCCTGAGGGTGCAAAAGTGTTGTTTGTGCAAACTCAAGGGTTGCCAATGTTAGATATTGATCTTAATTTTGATGCTGCCAGTAGCAGAGAAGGTGCGCAATATGGTTTGGCCGCTCTAACCAGCAGTTTGTTAGGTACGGCTACCCAAAATCGCAATGAAGAGCAAATTATTAGCGCTTTTGAGTCTGTGGGTGCGCAATTTGGCAAGAGATCATTAAAAGATATGTCAATCTTATCGTTGCGTACACTGTCAAGGGAATCGGTTTTAAGAGAGGCACTTAATATTTTTACCGAAGTTGTTGCTCAACCGAATTTTCAACAACAATATTTAAGTCGTGAGAAACGCCAAACCTTGCAATCTATTAAAGCCAACAAACAATCTCCAGACAGCGTAGCCTCGATAGCCTTTGCTCAGGCAGTGTTTGGCAAACACCCTTATGCTCACAGTAAAATTGGTACGCCAGCAACGATTGAAGCGATTAGTCTAGACGATTTAAAGCGCCATTATCAGCAGTTTTTCGTTGCCAAAAACTTGACCATTTCTTTGGTGGGCGATGTCAGTAGGGCGAGAGCCAAGCAGATTGCACGCCAACTTTCACATGGTTTGAACATGGGTAAAAAAGCCGAACTTAATCCGCTTGTTAAGCCACTTAATCAAGCGCAAGAAATTCACATAGATTTCCCTTCAAAACAGACGCATTTACTCATTGGACAAGTGGGTATTAGCCGTTCTCATCCTGATTATTATGCTCTATATTTGGGTAATCATATATTTGGTGGCAGTGGGTTGGTTTCCATTTTAAGTGATGAAATTAGGGAGAAAAAAGGCTTGGCTTATTCGGCTTATAGTTATTTTAGCAAAATGACCTCTAATGGCTATTTCTTATTAAAACTACAAACCAAAAATACCCAAGCTGAGGAAGCAAAAGCGACTGCTCTTGCTACTTTAAAAAACTTTGTCAATAAAGCCGTGAGTCCACAACAACTGCAAGATGCTAAGGACAATATCATCGGTGGCTTCGCCCTGAAAACTGCCAGTAATGCTAATATTTTGATTTATCTGTCTATTATCAGTTTTTACGACTTACCTTTAGATTTTTTAAGCAGTCTTACCGACAAAATTAAAGACATTAGTGCGCAAGATGTGCAAAGTGCCTTTAAGCGTTTGATTGACACCGACAAACTTATTATTTTGAGTGTAGGAGGTGCAAATGCAGAGTAATACTATTTTGTTGTTTTCTTATGGCACTTTGCAAGACACCTCTGTGCAAATTGAAACTTTTGGGCGTGAACTTACAGGGTATGACGACCAATTATTGGGTTATAAATTAGCAAAGATTGCCATTCAAGATCAAAAAGTTGTTGCACTGAGTCGTGAAGCATATCATCCAATTGCAGTTGTTAGTCAATCTGAGCGCATATCAGGCAAAGTGTTTGAAATCAGTGCCGAAGAATTGGCACAATCCGATCAATATGAAGTTGCCGATTATCAACGGGTATTAGGAAAAATGGCATCAGGCACACCCGCTTGGGCGTATGTAGCGGCTTAAAGTAATACTTTTTCAATATGCACAGACTTAACAAAGTCTTTTTGCCAATTTTTACCCAGTTGTTGTTCAGCGATTAACTCTATTGGGTAAATTGGTTCAACACCTGTTGAATCGCTATAACGCGACAAACCTTGTCGACAAGCAGGGCAGGTGGTAAGCATTTTGATTGGCTTGTCGGTTGATGATAGCGTTGCTAAATCTTTTTTTATTTCAGTTTCCTTGCGAAATTTCACCTGTTTGGCAATATCGGGACGGGCAACTGCAAAAGTGCCTGCTTCGCCACAGCAACGGTCGTTGCTAATAACATCTGAGTTCATAATTTCAGAGATGACAGTGCTTGAATCTTTTGACTTAATTGGGTCATGGCAGGGGGCATGATAGAGATATTGTTCGCCAGTATTATCAAGTGTTACCTTGTTTTCTAACAAGTATTCGTGAATGTCAGTTAGGCGAGAATTTTTAAAAATACCGCCCAATTCATAAGTCATTAACTGGTCAATGCAGGTGCCACAAGAGGTTAGTATGTGTGTGATATCAAGATAATTGAGCGTGTTTGCCATGCGATGAAATAGGACACGGTTGTCAGTTGCCATAGCGTTGGCTTTTTGCTCGTAGCCACTAGATTTTTGTGGGTAGCCACAGCATAAATAACTGGGTGGCAACACGACTTTTACACCCTGATGATATAACAGTGCAATGGTTGCTAAACCGATATTGGAATATAGGCGTTCTGAGCCACAACCAGGGAAATAAAATACGCTGGGTGAGTCAGTAGTGGATTTTTCAGGGTGCGCTAGAATGGGAATACTGCCTGCATCATTAATATTGAGTAGGCTTCTTAGTGGTGCTGCTGATGTGTCAGTTGGCAGGGGTTTGTCTAAAATTGTTACCAATTCTGTAAAAGGGCTGGGCTTGCCCACGGTTTTATCGGGCTGTTTTTTTAAGAATGATTGACTTAGTTTTGAAGTGATATTTTGTGCTTTGTAACTAAAGTCAATCAGGAGTTTTTTGGTGAGGTTAATTTTCCATGGCTGAGTCATATTGAGATAAGCAATAGACGCTTTAGAGGCGATATTGGTGTGTCTTTGTTTTTGTTTTACCAAGATATTTTTCATCTTAATAGAAACATCGCCAAAATCAATATTCACAGGACAAGGTTTCTCGCAACGATGGCAAATGGTGCAATGGTCTGCCACATCGTTCAATTCATCAAAATGGTCAATTGACACGCCACGACGCGTTTGCTCTTCGTAAAGAAAGGCTTCGGAGATAAGGTTGGTACCGATGATTTTATCACGCGGTGAGTAGAGTAAATTGGCCTCTGGGACATGGGTGGTACAGACATCTTTGCATTTGCCACAACGAAGGCAGGATTTTACCATGTCATTAATTTCGCCAATTTCACTACTTTCTAAAATCAACGCCTCCTGTTCAACCAATTGTAGTGAAGGGGTAAAGGCATTTTCCAAGCCACTGTTCGGCATCAATTTGCCTTTGTTAAAATGTCCGTTGGGGTCAATTTTATTTTTGTAATTGACAAATTCTTGTTTGAATTCAGCTGATAAATATTGGTATTTAGTGAGTCCAATACCGTGTTCACCTGAAATAACCCCACCAAGTTGCTCGGCTAAAATCATAATTTCATCCACCACTGCTTCCGCTTGTTGCAGCATTTTTGTATGATGAGAATGCACAGGAATATTGGTATGCACATTGCCATCACCAGCGTGCATGTGGGTGGCGACAAATAAACGAATTTCTCGGTATTCGCTATGAATGGCGCTAACTTCCTTGCGCACATTGATAAATATATCACCCATTAGTAAATCGTTTAAAGGTTGGGCAAAATCATTCACATAAGAAATCACACGCTCGCCTGTTTGTAAGGCTTTAAAGCCAGAATCTTGTGCCAAACTTGCCAAGGCATCTTGCCACTCAAAATTGACTTTATTCAGCAAGCACAAGGCCAAGGTAATTTTGTCTTTTACCAAAGTGGATTCTGGGTTAATACCTTGAAAGTAGGCTTTAATTGCATCCAATGTGGCAAGTTTGTTTTTAATGGATAAGCGGATATTGATGTGTTCAATGCCATGGCTATAATCACTAAGTTTATCCAGTGGGATGACCACATCTTCGTTGATTTTAAAGGCATTGGTATGAGCGGCAATGGCGGCGGTGTTAGCACGATCTTGCCAAAAGGTTTGGCGTTTTTCTAATGACTTGGCGACAAAACACTCGCCTCCTCTGGCTTGTGCTAAAGTAATGATTGTATCGATTTGAGTGCAGAGAGAGGCTTCATTTTCAGCGCTAATATCAATTAATAGCACCATTCTTGGGAGTTCTGGACGGTTGGCTTTTGTGGTGTAGTTGACGGCCTTAATGTAGCGGGCATCGAGGTGTTCCATACCTACTAAATCAACTTGTGTATTGGTATCAATGTTGTCTTTGATCTCAACAATGCTAGATACTGCTAATTGTAAATCGTGGCCAAAAAACTCCAAACAAAGTGTGTTAATATATTTGAGTGGCTGGTGGAGGACAAATTCAGCAGAGGTGATAAAGCCATCACAACCTTCTTTTTGAACCCCCGGTAATCCATCTAAGAATTTATTGGTAACATCTTTGCCCAAGCCACTTTTACGCAGACTTGCAGATTTAATATCAAGTCTTTTGGTATCAATAATGGTTTGTGCGTCGGCTTTTAATGTGTGAATGTTAAAACTCACTTCGTCTAACAATTGAATCTTGTCTTGATTGTGGTCAATACGCACCACTTGCAGCCACTCCCCATCGGGCATCACCATTTTCCAAGAGAGTAGATTGTCAATCGTTGTTCCCCATCTGAGTGCTTTTTTGCCCCCTGCATTCATGGCCACATTGCCACCAATCGTGCAAGCATCTTGTGAAGTTGGATCAACGGCAAACACCAAGTTATTTGCTGTTGCTACTTCGCTAACCCGTTTGGTAATCACACCTGCACCAACATTAACGCTGTGCATACCGTTGTTGCACTGTACCGTGTCAATAAAACTGAGTTTTTCAGTATTAATCACCGCAGTTTGTGCGTTTAAAGGGATTGCACCGCCGGTATAGCCTGTACCACCACCTCTGGGGATAATGGTTAAACCCAGTTTAATGCAAGTTTTGATAATGGCGGCAATTTCAAACTCAGTATCTGGTGTAATGACCACCGCAGGATATTCAACCCGCCAGTCAGTTGCATCAGTTGCATGGGAAGCGCGTGATAAGGCGTCAAAACGAATGTTGTTATTGTGGGTAACTTTGAGCAGTGCTTTTTTAATACGATTTTGATTGCTTTGAAATTCACTTAAACACGCTTTAAAGTCATCTACTGCTTGGTCAGCACTGCGTAATAGTTCAAGCACTTTTTCATTGCCATCGGAGCGTGTGCGAATTTGATTCAGACGATAATATAGTGCCTCAGTAAGTGATTTCCAGCGGCGTTTATTTTTGATTAAGTCTTCTTGTAAATAGGGGTTACGATTAACTACCCACATATCACCCAGCACTTCGAATAACATTTTAGCACTCCGACCAGTATTGCGATTTTCTCGTAATTGATTTAACAAATCCCATGATGCCTCACCTAGGAAACGACGCACAATTTCTTTGTCAGAGAATGAAGTGTAGTTATAAGGAATTTCGCGATATTGTTGCAATTGAGAATAGAAGTGATTAAAGTGGGATTATTTTACTATGAGACCTTTGTATAAATATGGGTGATTAGTAAAATTCAATTTTTACCCACTTGGTGATTTTCTTAAACCTTGTCCTAGCAGAGCTAAGGCTGGGTTTAAAAAATTGCCAAGTGGGTGAAAAGTGGATTGTTGATGATTATTCATATTTATGCAAAAGTCTCACTATGAAACCTTTGTATAAATATGGGTGATTGGCAAAATTCAATTACCGCCAAGCAAGTGAAAAGTAGATTGTTGATAATTATTCATATTTACCCAAAAGGCCTCACTATAATAACACCTGTTTATTGTTTTATTCGAGGTTATTATGTTGTGGGTAAAGGCATTTCATATTATTAGTATCATCACTTGGTTTGCGGCATTGTTTTATTTGCCTCGTTTGTTTGTTTATCACGCTATGAGTAACGATAAAACAAGTGTTGAGCGTTTTAAAATCATGGAGCGCAAACTCTATCGTGGCATTATGATGCCAAGTTTTATTTTGGCAACAGCATTAGGGGCTTGGATGGTGATAGACGGTTGGGCCTTTTATGCAACGCAATATTGGTTACATGCTAAATTGGCATTGGTCATCCCCTTGATTGTTTATCATTTTTATTGTGGGCATTTACTTACTGCATTTAAGCAAGATAAAAACACGCATTCGCATATTTTTTACCGTTGGTTTAACGAATTTCCCGTATTATTATTAGTGGCCATTGTTATTTTGGTTGTGGTGAGGCCTTTTTAGAAAATTTTTCAGCCAATGCTTCGTAAATAGGTTGGTGATAAATTTGTTTGGAAATGAAATTAGCAGCAAAAGCAACGACCAACCCTGGAATTAGCAAGTGCAAACCCATCGTCATTTCAAGAATTACAAAAGTTGAAGTAAGTGGCGCTCTAATCACCGCACTTAAATAGCCAATCATCGCCATGATCACAACGACTTGCATATCAATTTGTGTATAAAAATTAGCAACTTCCGCCCCAATTCCCGCACCAATGGAAATACTTGGCATAAATACCCCACCTGGAATAGTGGAGACAAAAGAAGTTAAAACAGCAAAGAATTTCATTATCACAAAGTCTAAACCCAGCGCCTGATGATTAAGTATTTGTAAGATTTCCGTATGTCCAGAGCCTGCAATTTGCCCTTTTGAAAAGTAGTTAAACAGTGCTATAATCATCCCCAAACACAATGCTATAACCAATATTTGAGTTTTATTGTTTGCGACCAACTTGTTAATGAAATAAATTGTCATTCTAGAAAATAACCCACCCAAAACACCAACAACAATTGCCATAGGTAGCAGTTGCCAAATTAAAGTTAAATCCAATGAATACGAAGAAAAATCCCCCAAATACGGCTGATTACCATGATATAAAATCTCTAAAAAATAAACCAAGAGACCCACCATCATAATTAAAATTAGCGCCTGCTTCTTTAGATTTCTGCCAATTTCTTCATAAGCAAATAGTATGCCAGCAATCGGCGTATTAAACGCTACAATCAACCCTGCACTACCACCAATAGCAATTAACGCATGAATTAAAAATTTTCGATTAAGTTTGAGAAAACGATTAAATCCATAAAAAATAGAACCTCCAATATGAATACTCGGCCCCTCAATACCAATCGGCGCACCTCCTAACATGGTTAAAAATATAAGCCCTATTTTTCCCGCCGCCACCCTAAATGAAAGCAATTTTTCACGAATAGATTTGTTACGAGAATCCGTTGCCGCAATTAATTGTGGAATACCACTACCCTGCACAAAATGACAATATTGTTTTGCAAAATAAATAATACCAACAAAAGTAATCGGCGTAATAATAAAACTCAACGCTGGATGTTTGGCAATTAATGTTTTAAAAATATGCTGCGAATACTCACTAATTTGCAAGAAAAAAGTAATCGCAATCACCGTCAAAACACTCGCCAATATCAACGATGCATAAACTTTTAATTCATTGGGGAAATGATAGGATAAGTATTTTTTCACACTTTGACTAAGAAAAAACTCCCGTGGAAAGGTACCTATCTCCTCGGTCGCAAACAATAGTAACAATGATGGCGTTGTCAACTTTTTTGGACAATTCAATAGCAGCAGACACTGCACCGCCACTGGAAACGCCAGCAAAAATACCTTCTTGAGTGGCTAAATTGCGAGTAGTTTGCTCGGCAGCAATTTGTGAAACATCCATTATTGAATCCACTTTAGAGGCATCAAATATTTTAGGCAGATAGGCTTTAGGCCAACGACGAATGCCAGCAATTTTTGCCCCATCTTCAGGCTGCACGCCAATGATTTGTACGGCAGGGTTCTTGGTTTTTAAGGTAGTGGAAACGCCTATAATCGTGCCAGTTGTCCCCATGGCAGAGAGGAAATGTGTGATTTCACCTTTTGTATCTTGCCAAATTTCCTCAGCAGTCGTGTTAATATGTGCCCCTGAGTTGTCCTCATTAGAAAATTGGTCAAGTTGTTTGCCTTTACCTTCTTTTTCCATCTTATCAGCCAAGTCTCTAGCGCCTTCCATGCCTGCCTCTTCACTTACTAAAATCAACTCAGCGCCATACGCCGCCATCGCATCACGCCGTTCTTGCGAGAGATTGTCAGGCATAATCAACACCATTTTGTACCCTCTAATTGCCGCTACCATTGCCAATGCAATCCCTGTGTTGCCACTGGTTGCCTCAATTAATGTATCACCCATGCCAATTTCGCCTCGCGCCTCAGCTTGGGTAATCATATTGAACGCTGCACGGTCTTTTACCGAACCTGCGGGGTTGTTGCCTTCAAGTTTGAGTAAAATTGTGTTGCTGGGATTGGGGTTTAAGCGTTGAAGTTTAACGAGTGGGGTGTTGCCTATGGTTTGTTCTATGGTTTTGTAATTCATAACTTATTGTCGCCAAGTAATATTAACATTGATATAGTTTTCTTCTAAAAACTTTTTAAATTCGGCATCTCTAGACCATAGTTTTTCAAAATCACAGTTTTTGAATTTTCCTGCAAGGTTAGCTTGAATGAATTTGCTTGTAAATTCATTTTTATTGCAGGCGCCAAATTCAGTAAACAACTGATCTTTAGTTTGTTCGCACACATAACTTAATTCATCTTCTAAGTTTTTATTTTGAACGATTAAACAAACATTATATCCTTTTAATTTCTTAAGATTGTCTTTGAATAATTGTTTGTTTGTTAATGTGTCAGTATCAATGATAAAATATAGTTCTGAACTTTTTGATAGCATTCTAATTATTCTGTTAATGTCACCCTCCCAAAGATTGAATTTTCTAACCTTTCCTTGTTTGATTATTCCCTTGTCTTTTAAATAAGTTATTAGTTTTTTCTCACTCTCTCCTTCGTAAAAATATTCAACCTGCGACATTACAAAAAATTCTCAATTTTACTGGTATCAGGCAAAGTGCCAAACACATCGTTTTTTACATAACCCAATAAGCTTCTGTCATTTTTGGTATAGCCTAATTTTTCAGGATGCAAAACTTCAACAAATTCATTTTTTCTCATAAAAGTGTAACTGTGGCTTGGTAAGTTCATTGCTAAAATATCGTAATTATGTGTTGTGTAGAAAAACTGAGAATTTGGTTTTAGTTTTTCAATGATTAAATTCAGTATTGAAATTTCTATTTCTGAATGAGAATATGCCATTTTTTCATCTAAGAAAAATGTACAATCATCCTTTGACTTTATATGGTGTAAAAAATCAGCAACTTCAATGGACTCTATTGTCCCTCTTGAGAGTCTCATTTCACTATCTTTAATAAAAACTCCATCTTTAATAAAAACTTCATCTTTATTGGCAAATTTAACAATATAAGAGTTCCCTTCACTCTCTGAGATTTTACTAACGCTTAATATTGAGTTATCAAAAGATTTCAGAATGCCTTCTAAAATGGAAATATTTGGCGTATAAGTTTTTATGAAATGAGGGTCGTTAGAGTTGGAATCACTGAATAGGTAACACCAAATAGAGGATTGCTCACATAATATTCGACCTAAAGAATGAGCAACAGATTTAAAGCCAGGATTTTCAATGCCATGCTTGTTGTTTTCATCGTATGTAAAACGGGGAGTTGAGTTTTCCACAGCCAATAAGGTTGCTTTTAAATTAGAAGTTTTCTTTAATTTGCAAACTGTGTGTTGTTCAAAAATCAAGCGATTGATATCAAATTTAATTAACAATTTGTGTATTTCTTTGCTTTGTGGGGTTATGTATATAATCTCAGCGCTAGCACTTTTCTTTTTATCACCTATTGAGCTTGAGAAATATTTTACATCCCTTCCTGCCAAATAATTGTTAATAAAACACATTGTTTTACCCAATGAAGTTTTTCCTGAGGCATTTGCTCCCATTAGAATGCAAACTTTTTTGTAATTTATTTTTGGAAAATCCGTTAAAAATTCCCCCTCTATGGTTGAATTGGCTATTTTTTTAGGATAAGTAAAGTCAAACTCTGTATCCTTAAACATATAAAAATTGTCAATTTTCAATTTTAGAAAAATCATAGTTGCATTCCAATATTTGGATTTAAATTGATAGCATTATACTAAGAATTGTATATTATATGTAAAAGTGTTTAATATATTTGTGGTGTCAACTCACTTATTTATGTTTATGGAACTCTCTGACATAAATCTTTAATCCCCAAAAGGAGCATATTGAAACTGACAGATGTATTGCTATTGTTTAATTTTAGATAAGGCGTTATTGCTTTTGAGCCTGATATGGGCTGGTATTTTTTATTGGTAATTCTTTTTAATATTTGTTTTGCATTGGTTAATTTATCAACATCTCTAAATTTCTTAGAAGCCTGACTTGAGGCTAATGTTTTATTAAAAGCTTGTTCAATTGCTGATAAGTCGCCTAAGTAAAAATTTTCTAATTCATGGCAAGCAATTCGAACAAGAGACACCTTTGCTTTGCCACTGTTCCTAACTTTGTTTAACAGTTGTTGCTTGACATTTGTGCATACAGCAGCATCTTGATCTCTAAGAATTAAAAAAACGGTGTCTGGGCGTTGATAATTTTTTAATTTTTTTTCTATTTGCTTGTCTAAATCACTTTTTCCCTCAAAGGAAATGACAAGAAACGAAAAATTATCCGGTAGTATTTTGGGTAAGACAATTTCCAGCATTTTTTTTGCAGATCTTTCTTCGGTAAAACAAACTAAATGCACTGTTTGCCTAAATTGTTAAAAAATCCTTGTTTCCATAAATAACCCATTTTGTCACCATTTTCCATATAGGTTTTAATTTGCTCGTTTTTAGAGGCGCGTTTAATTGTCGTGTAACCTTTGTCTTTGACCAGTAAAAATACCTCATCAATTTCAACGGCATTTAAAAAATCAGGAGAGTGCGTGGAAACAAAAACCTGTTCACCTCGATCGGCATACGCTCTAAATTCTTCTGCCAATTCTTCTAACAAATGCGGATAAAGTTGATTTTCAGGTTCTTCAACGCACAGTAACGGGTAAGGCTTAGGGTCATAAAGCAAAACCAAATAAGCCAGCATTTTTATTGTTCCATCGGAAATATAGCGCACTAAAAATGGCTTATCAAAGGACTCATCTTGAATTTTTAATAATACTTGCCCTGTTTCAATGGTTTGCACCTCTACTTTGGAAATTCCTGGAATTCTTTGCTTTAAAGTATTAATAATGTTATCCAGTATTGGTTTGTGATTATTGTGCAAATAATCAATGACATTGGATAAGTTTTCACCCAAGGTGGATAAATGTTCGGCATAGTTCGCTTGTTGGATATTGCGTGCTTCATTCACATGAATATCAGAGACATGCCAGTTATCAATAAGTTCACTGAGGGCAATAACTGCAGGGAATTTTACAAATTGAGACAAGCCTTTGATGGCTAAAATATCGGGCGATCTCAGGGTTTGACCTTCTCGTTTTAAATCTGTTTCTTCCGTAGAGTCAAGCATTTTCTCATTAATAACCGCCTCACCTTCGCCCCTAGAAAAATCTAAAAATTTCCAAGGATTCCCGTGCTGACCACGGCGATATTTTAAAATTTCTCTATCGACAATTGCCTTGCCATTTTCTTGTGCAATGCTTAAAGAGTAAGTGATAATCGGATTTTTTTCGTAAGTGTCTTTTGCTCTAAATTTTATTTCAAATTCAATGTTATCATTACAACTGCGACTAATGACTTCATTGAATCCACCTCGTTTCTCAAAGGCAGTGTTAACATTCGTAGAAAGTGCATCTTTTAAAAAACCAAAGACATTAAAAAGTGTGGTCTTTCCAGAACCATTAGCGCCAATAATTACGCAGAATCTAGGAATATCTTTCATTTCAGCATTTTTAAACGCCTTGAAATTTTTGATTTTTATAGATTCTATTTTCATAATTTTACATATTATCTAAAATCGCATTTTTAACTTCTTCCATCACTGGATTGATGTTAATCATCTTATCTTTGCATTGAGCAATGGCGGTATCAGGGTCTTTTAAGCCATGGCCTGTTAAAGTGCAGACGATTTTAGAGCCTTCGGGGATTTTACCGCTTTTAATGTCAAGCATGGCGCCTGCGAGGGAGGTGGCTGAGGCGGGTTCGCAGAAAATACCTTCTTTTTCGGTGAGTAGTTTTTGTGCTGCTAGGATATCGTCGTCGCTGATGGCGTCAAACCAGCCGTTTGATTCTTTTTCTACTTTGTGGGCTAGATCCCAACTTTGTGGGTGGCCAATGCGAATGGCAGTGGCAATGGTTTCGGGGTTATCTATCATTTCACCTTTGGCAAAAGGGGCGGATCCTGCTGCTTGGTAGCCTACCATTCTGGGGGTGTTGTTGGCTTTGCCTTCTTGATGATATTCTGTGTATCCTATCCAGTGGGCGGAAATATTGCCTGCATTGCCAACTGGTAAGCAGTGGTAATCGGGTGCTTCACCCAACTCTTCAATAATTTCAAATGCTGCGGTTTTTTGACCTTGTAAGCGAAAAGGGTTGATTGAATTAACAATGGATACGGGGGCGTGGTCAGCCACTTCTTTTACGAGGCGCATGCCATCGTCAAAATTGCCTTTGATTTGGATAATGACAGCACCGTGAATCATTGCTTGTGCCAATTTTCCCAGTGCGATTTTTCCCTCAGGAATAAGTACAAATGCTTTGATACCAGCGCGTGCTGCATAAGCTGCTGCTGATGCGGAAGTGTTGCCTGTAGAGGCACAAATAATAGCCTTAGAACCGGCTTCAACTGCTTTGGTTACTGCCATGGTCATACCACGGTCTTTAAATGAGCCTGTTGGATTTAAACCTTCGTATTTCACATAAATATCAACTTTTTTACCCAGTAGGGCGGGGATATTTTCTAAGCGAATTAGGGGTGTATTGCCTTCGCCTAGGCTGATAAAGCGTGTGTTTTCATCAACGGGTAATCTGTCTTTATAGTGGTTAATTAAGCCGGTGTATCTCATTGTTTTCTCCTTCTTTTGGGTTTATGTTCTCTTAAATCTGTTGATGGAAATAAGAAATATGGGGTCTCTGCGTAAATATGGATGATTGGCAAAAATCAATTTTTGCCTAAATTGTCAAGTGGGTGCTTGATGATTATTCATATTTATGTAAAGGCCTCATATTGGTTTTTTTGTTTTAATCTAATGTTTCTACATGGATGATTTTAATTTCTTCTTGGATAAAATCATGACTTTGAATTTCTGTAACTGCCACCTGAATATCGCCAGTTTTTACTTGATTGGTGATAATGGCAATGTGTGCGTTGTCTTGCTCGTCAATTTGCTTTTGCACCACTGCTTCTACGCTGATATTGTGATTGGCAAAAATTGCCGTAATGTCTGCCAATACGCCCGGTTTATCGGTAGCCAATAAGCGCAAATAAAAGATGCTTTCAATGTCATTGTGATTTTGATAAGGTATTGCTTCAAATGATTTCCAACCTAAAACATCGTTACTCACTGTGCCTTTAATGACATCAATCAAATCAGCAATTACCGCACTTGCTGTGGCTTCATCACCTGCACCAGCACCATAGTAAAGCGTTGGCCCTACGGCATTGCCTTTGACCAATACTGCATTCATCACACCATCAACATTTGCCAATAAGCGCGTTTTGGGAATTAGGGTTGGGTGTACACGCATTTGAATTTCACCCTTGACCTTCTTGGCAATTCCTAAGTGTTTAATGGAGTAGCCTAGTTCTGTGGCAAAAGCCACATCTTCGCCACTAATTTCACTAATCCCTTCGGTTGAAACCTTGTTAAATTGCAACTCACAACCAAAGGCAATGGCTGCCAATATGGCTAATTTGTGCGCTGCATCAATACCTTCAACATCAAAAGTGGGGTCAGCCTCGGCATAACCCAATTCCTGTGCTTCTTTTAAGACGCTGTCAAAATCTCTTCCTTTGTCACGCATCTCAGTTAGGATAAAATTACCCGTGCCGTTGATGATGCCAGCCACCATTTCAATTTGATTGGCACTCAGTCCTTGCTCTAAAGATTTAAGAATTGGAATGCCACCAGCCACTGCCGCTTCAAACAACAAATGTGTGTTATTTGCTTTTGCCAAAGCCAGCAGTTCATTACCATGTGTGGCAATCAAAGCTTTGTTGGCAGTAATCACATGTTTGCCATTTTTAATTGCTGTTTCTACCAATTCTTTTGCCAAACCTGTGCCACCCATTAATTCTAATACAATATCAATCGAGTTATTGTTAACAATTTCAGATGGGTCTTGGGTCAGTTGAATGCCTGCTGTTGAACAAATACGAGATTGATTAATATCACGCACTGCGGCATGTGTTACTTGGATTTGCGTGTTTGTGCGGCGCTTAATCTCAGTTTGATTTTTTGCCAAAACATTGACAACGCCACCACCAACAGTCCCCAGCCCTAAAATTCCGATATTCATCGTATTTGTCCTAATGATAAAAGTAAAGAGTCAAATTATACCAATTCGTTTGCGTAAGCCTTGCTTGATTTTATAAGAGGTTTTACGAGAAAGGGCATTAAAAAGAATGGTTTTTTATCTCTAAATCAAAGCATCAAAATCACCACATTTAAAAGATTCTTGTTTATTTACCAAAACCGCAGGGGATGACTTGTAACCGTTCTTTTTTTTACTTAAAAATTGAAATCAATGTTGTTTTTATAAATTAAACAAAAGGAAAAATAGGTACTTAGCGCCACTTGGTATTATCTATGTTTCAGGCGCACAAGTCCCAAGCCCGACATTGATATTGTCCTTCAACGAGTCCGGCATTAAATACTTATTTTCAGGGCCTAATCGACTTTCAAGTGTTCGAAACTCCTCTTGATTTAAGGGGCGAGCTTGCGTCATAAAAAAAACATTTGCGTCACTGGGAATCATTTCTTCTTCCCCAAGTTCAACGGTTACCATTTTTTTCTCATGACCCATGTCGTCAATAAAACCATCGTAACTTGTTATTTTTTTGATTTTGTATGCTTGCCCCGGTTTAACCAGAGCCTCTGCTTCATCTTCATGTGAATACAAGGCAATCGGGGCTGAGCTAGCTGAGTTTTCGATGCCGAAAATAACCCCGATATCACCCTCTGCACCTGTTCTTGAAAAATATGAAGCCTCTTCAAAGCTGGATGAAAAAGAGGTAAACTTATTGGTTACAAGGTAATCCCCTTCTACCACTTGGGGTGGGTTTTCTGCATCAAGATTATAATAGGGTTTGCCATTTCCTGATGATCTTGTTGAAGAACTTCCGCGATAGATATTACTGTTAGAAGGCGGGAATTTTTCCAGCGTTTCAGAGAATTTTTTTATTCTTGTTTGGTAATTACCTACGGTTAGAGGGTCGGATTCTGCAAGACCATCTCCAAGGTAATCATTTACAAAATCATTGCTATCAGTTGTATATTCTGCAAAATAATCGCTCTCTGCTTTTGTTAGTTCCAATTCTTCTGTTTGGGCGTACATTTTCTCAGCATGAACTAACTTCGCTTCGCTTCTTGTTGCTCTGTCATTATTAGCAAATAAATGTCGTTGTTTGTCCACATCTGGAAAAACTGTTGCGAATGCATTCGTAACGGTTAAAGTGAGTAAGGTAATAAGTAGATAATATTTTTTCATAATCAATTTTTAAGAGTTAAGTTACAATAAGGCCTTTGTGTCAATATGGACAATCGTCAAACATACACTTTTTATCCATTTGGCAATTTTTAAAATCCAGCCTTAATCTTACTAGGGCAGAGTTTAAATAAAATTACCAGTGTGACAAAAATTGAATTTTGCTCATCCATATTTATACCAAGGTCTCCCAATGAATAGAGATAATTTTAGCGATCACATCGCCTGTTAAACACTTGATGCAAAAGTCTCACAATAAGAACTTAGGGATAACAACCTTCAAGCACCAACTCACCATCATTTATTTCAGTGAGTGCACTTTCGGAAATCACTTCTTCGCTTTCCATTGATTGTGTCTCCACGCTCATGTCTTCTAATAAACTTTCGTCAGAAAGTGCATCTAAGTCCATGCTCATTGTTCCTGATTCTTCAATTTCAGACACCATGTCTTCTGATGCAAGTGTACTAGAAAAGGATTCCATACCCTCCATTATTGCTTCTGCCATATCAAATGCCATTACGATATTTAATATATACATAAATCCTTTGAAAAAACGCTGAAAAAATGTGGGCCCTTCTGCGTCTAAACCACTTATCCAGTCAGATATTGCGCGAGATTGCAGGTTGAATATTATTCTTTTATCTGCTTTCATCATATAGGTTAAACAACTGCCAATAATATAATAATCTTCAAGGTAGTCTTCAGGAATTGACACATCACAGGCCTTTAGAATATTGTTGTCTACATGGCTTACGCCATAAGTCATACTGTCTTTGGCACGCATATAATAAAGTTGGGCAATCTTACCCATCATAATACCTGGGTCAAATCCCATTTTGCTATCAGGAAAATAAAATGTCCTGTAGTTTTTCAATACATTTAATGATGCATGATAGAGTTTGAAGCCATTGTGTCCATTTTTTTTATAAAACGCTAAAGTGTAATCTTTCCCAAACCATTTTTCGAGTAGGGTAAGCGCAGTTGCCATAGTGGCTCTTGCTGAGGGAACATAATGCAGTGTAAATATATGGTAATTGCCAAAAGGCCCCCAGTTTTTTACCTTTTCTCCAATGCCAACCATTCTAAGATCTATTTCTCTTATCCACTCACTGTATGTAGGTGTGTAATTTTTTGTGCCATAGGTAATTGATGTGGAACCAATACTAACATCAGTATATATTTTTGTCCAAAGACCCATGTAGGCCACATTTTTATTGTAATCTGCAATAATATTTTCTTTGTTTTGATTGGTAAAATAACTGGGTATTGATGCACTGGCTTTGCGGTAAGCTTTCTCAAGGATAAAGTTTAATATTTTTTTCTTAATGACTTCTGATTTCATTTCTTCATAAATAGTATCACCCCCCTCTTTGTAAGATCCATTTCCAGACGAAGGATTGTTTAATGTCAATAATACTGAACCCTCTCTAAAAACAAAATTGTATAGCCCAGAAGGGGTTAAACTGCTTTTTTTGTTACCCTTATGGCGGCTGTTAATGATGCCGGCATATTCTTTAATTGTTTTTTTGATATATTTATGGAAATAAAGTGAATGATAAGGAAAGTCTCCATATTTTTCTTTGTACTTAGCAATCCACAAACCTCGTCCAATAATGCTATCTGCACTTGGATCGCGATTGATATCAAACCTATAATCCTCGCCAAAATTACTCACACTACCACCAGCAGTATGATTAATTCGATAAAGTATTGAGCGCCTTGCTTTTTCTACCAAAACTTTAATTCTTGATTGCGTCTTAAAATCTTTTGTAAATATTAGATCTGGATCTTTTAACATACTCAAAATGAACTCAGCATATACGGCATGCGGGTCTTGTGTTGCTTTTATTGTATTGTCTTTGGAGGCGTTACCATAGGTAATGTATGGTCTGTTAAAGTCAATCGATGCGCCTCCCGGATTCCACATTTTTATAACGGTATAAAACCCATCTCGTAACTGCTCCATAATATAAGGAAATACCTTTATTCTAACCATATTAGGCAGTTTCTTTTCACGAACCATATCTTCGTCAGCCAGCCCTGCATACAAGTAATTATGCGTCAAATCATAGCCAAAAATTAAATATATATTGCTGTCTTTATTAAAATCGAAAGTAATGTCTGAAAAACTACTGATGCGCCCATTTTTGCCTACATTAATAGGGTTATTGTCTTTTTTTGGATTAATAAAGTCATTTGGCCCCAGCCCATCTAAGAAATTTAAGCTAACTTTTACCTTGCTACTCTTTGTTTTGGCGTTTTTTAGAATGCCACTGCCTAAATTTATAAAATTACCGACTTCTGTATAATTCTCATGATGAACTGAAATTTGCATTAAACTTCCTCTGCCATTTTTACTTTTAATGCCTATGTCAAAATAAGATTCTACATATTTGGAGTCAAGTGTTGTTTTTTTAAGGTCTAAAGGCAATACACTAAGAACCTTCATATTCTTGTAAGGGATAATATTATTGTCAATAAATACATTTTTTTGATAGGCGGTACGGCTTCTCGGTATTTTAATTTTAGCTTCGTCAGCTGTCCAAAAAAGTGTGGGGTCAAGTAACCCGATAGGTGTTCTAACGGGAATAGACTTTTCTTCATTGGGGAAATTGATTTTATACTGTAGCACCTTACTGGGGTAAGCGTAGGTCATTTTTGTGGTGGGGTATATTGAGTTAAGACGATATTCAGTGGCAGATTGCAATTTACCTGCCGTATCATTGTTTAAGTGTAAATAATAAAAACTTGCTGAGGCAAATTCATTTAAGGTGAAAGCGCCGCCATCAACGATTGATTCTTCCATCGTTAGACTTGTCCCATAAGACTTATTGTGGTTCGGTGTCTTCTGTGCATTGTGAGAAACATACAGCGTGGCACCATTGTATACGGTTTTAAGATAATATTTTTCTGTGCCAAATTTACTTTCAAATTGCCACTTGGCAGGTTTGCCCACATCATAAGGTGTGAAAAAATAATCCGAACCTCGGTGAGGCTGAACAATATGTCCTGAGAAATATTTATTGCCACCAAAGGCAAATATTTCCGCATAAATTTTGCTAAGATCTCTATTGTAGGTGTATAAACTTCCGTTCCATCCGTAGAAAACTTTGTTATTAGGAATACTTGTTTCGTTGACAGAAGCCAAATCGCAAGGTGCCATTCGAGTGATTTCACGCGGATCGGAAAAATGAATATCCTCCTTCTCAAATTTCATACATTGTTTATCATCATCCATAAGTGAAAATGTAGCAAACGGCTTAAAATCATGCAGAATAACAATGTGGTGTTTGACATGTTCCGTAGAAGATTCGAAACCCATGGGCGCATTACGCTTAAGGATAATGTGGGCAACACCTTTTTTATTGAAGGACACTTTTCCCGAGTCTGGGTCGTAACTAGCAACGGATGGGTGATTAATGGGGTAATTTGCAGCGGACAAACTGCTGTCCACAAGTAACTCTTTTTTCGGTGTTTCCTTATATCCATTTTGCTGGCTTTTCGTTGCGCTATTCTTAGTAATCTTTGGTGGTGTATCGGTCGCATTGTTTTTTGATCTTTCAACAAAAGGCGCCAAATAAGGCATATCGCCAAAACTAATACTGTAGTCATCTAAAGATTCATTGGGTTTGAGCAATGTGTTCAAATCAATCTCGGGTGAGAATAGCACCAATTTGTGTGTTTTGAATATTGCAGACGAATATACATGCACCTTCATCACCCTGTTACTAACATCTGTCCCTGCAAAAATCTTATTACCCAAAGGCAGAGTTGCCATAATACTGATGCGCTTGTTATAGGCACTTGGGTCAAATTTCAGCCCCAAACCTTGTGTAGTATGCTTATAGGAAACATACTTAGGAAGAGGTGCCAGTGGATCAATAGTGCGTATTTCCCTCTTGTATATCGTAGTCGCATCTTGACTTATTGACGGGTAAGCGTAGTCGTCAATAACTACCCCTTGAACATCTGGGTAATCTTTAGTGTGAAAACCAATTAAAAAATTAAGCGCCTCTTTTTGTTTTGTTTTTTTAAGAAAATTGTTGAACACTAAAGTCCCCTCGTGATGAGGAAACCAATCTGTTTTTTCTTTATTCCAGCGTACTTCTGTACTAGAATCAATACAGGAAGTGAGTAATAAAAGATTGGACAGAATAAAGAAATAAATTATTTTTTTCATTTTAGTTGTAGCTCCTTGAGACTTTTGCAGTGCATCGCCTTTTTTGAATAATTTGTTATCGAAACTTTTGCATCATCGGGTGAATTTACCCCATAAATACAACCTTTTCATTTAAAGAAAAACTCTTGCCTTAAACTACACAAGAGAATCAAATGGAGTTTAAACCCCAAATTTATCGGCTTATTATATCCGAGACCTTTGCATAAATATAAATAATCAACAAGAATCCACTTTTCACCCACTTGGTAATTTTTTAAACCTAGCCTTAGCCCTGCCAGGGCAAGGTTTGATAAAATTACCAAGTGGGCAAAAATTGAATTTTGCTAATCATCCATATTTATGCAAAGGTCTCTATCCATTAAATTAACCTCAAATGTTTCTTTTTATCAAATCTATTTGCTTGGAAAAAGTGTTTTGATTCAGGGTGAAAAATTACACTTAGCATTTAAAGTGAGTATTTTTTACCAGTAAAAAAATGAACGCTTGACGATACCCAGTATCATTTACATCATTCATTTTTTTTAAAGGACATGCTTGCTTGGCATGGGTATTTTTTTTCCAATGAGTCAAAATTTAAATACGCATTTTCAGCATTTAATAGCCCTTTGAATGTTTAAAATTTATTTTGATTTATGGTGCCACCTTTTTACCCGTAAGAAATACATTTGCACCCTTAAGAATCATTTTTTTAGGCAAGATTCCTGAGTAGTCTTTTAAGTGTCTTGCTTTATTTTATAAAGAAGGAGGGCGAGGCATTAGAATTGCACTCCCTTTAAATGGGCGGGAGTAGCATTTGGGGATTTGGTGTTGGTTGTTAAAAACGATGGGGGCTAGGGATTTGAGCATATCTTCATAAACAGGCTTTTTGAAGTCGATAATAACCTGAATAGGATGCCAATAATCAACCCACATCCAGTCATCAAATTCAATTTTTGTATGTGTGTCTAATTTAATGTTGTTGTCTTCGCCAATGAGTTTTAATAAAAACCAAACCTGCTTTTGACCAATGCAAATTGGCTTTTGTTTACGCCGAATGCAGGAATCAGGCAAATCATAGCGCAACCATTTTGGCGTTTTGGCAATGACATTGACATGTTTAGGCGTTAAGCCAACTTCTTCTTCCAATTCACGAAACAAAGCCTCAAGATCGCTTTCGCCATTATCAATGCCACCTTGCGGCAACTGCCAATTATCTTGTTGACAACGCTTGGCTAAAAGTATCTGATTTTTATCATTGATAATAACAATGCCAATATTAGCGCGATATCCTTCTTTGTCAATCATTGTGCAAAAGGCTTGTAATTAGTCGTCGTTAAAAGCACCCAAAATATATAGCAAACTGGTAAACATATTGTGCAACGCTAAATACAATCCCACTGTTGCAGCAATGTAATTAGTCTCGCCACCATTGATAATAGATGACATCTGCGAAAGCATATAAGCCCCCATTAACAACACCACCACAAACGAAATTGCCAAACTCACAAAAGAAGATTCAACCAAAAATGCATTCACCAAAGACAAAACAATCACGCCAATCATCGCAAAAAATATCATGCCATTTAAAAAACTAAAATCTTTCTTAGTATTTTGCGCATAAAAACTAATGGCAAAAAACGACACACCCGTACCAGTCAACGCTTGCAATACCAGTTCACCACCATTCGGCATCGCCAAATAATGCGCCAACATTGGGCCAATGGAATACCCTAACAAACCTGCTACAGCAAAAGCCGTAAAAATACCCTTATTGCTATTTTGTGTTCTTGGTAAAACAAACCAAATCATCGCAATCGCAGCAATTGAACTCGCTATCGCAGAGCCATAACCCGCACCCGAGACAACAGAAAACCAAGACGCTAAACCACCAAAAATCAGCGTATAAGACAACAGCCTCATTGTGTCTGATAAAACCTTGTTTTTAACCCGAATGCTCGAAATACCTGCACTTGCAGTAGTTGAAAATGTACGCATGATTTTTCCCTCTTTATAGATAAGTGTAAAATATCTATTTTATTCTGAAAACAGCATGTAATGAAACTAATTTTAGGCAATGGCAAAACCGCACAATCCCTCGCACGCTTTTTAGACAAGCAAAGCACCCCCTTTACCTTGCTCGAAGACACTAGAAAAATTAACAATCCATCCGTTTTGCAAGACATTGACGAAATTTTTATCTCACCGGGTGTCCCACAAACACAACCTATCGTCATCTGGGCAAAAGAGAAAGACATTCCCGTTACCAGCGATATTGAATTATTCTCACGCCACGCCCAAGCCCCAATTATCGGCATTACCGGCTCAAATGGCAAATCAACAGTTACCCAACTACTCGGCGAAATGATTGCCAATGACAACAAAAAAGTCGCCATCGGTGGCAACATCGGCAAACCAGCACTTGATTGCCTATCATCCGAGATTGATTTTTATGTCCTTGAACTCTCAAGTTACCAACTAGATTACACACAAAATTTAAAACTATTCACCGGTGTCGTGCTTAACATCACTCCCGACCACCTTGACAGATACCCAAGTTTTCAGCACTATGTCAACACCAAACTCAGCCTATACACCTACTGCCAACACCCAGTTATCAACGCCAACGAGCCACTCACCCCACCAATAAATACCCCCAAATATTTTGGTATTGAAATACCCAAACAACCCAGCGATTTTGGCACAGTTACCTGCCACGGCAGCTGCTATTTCCTCAAAGGCGACGATGTCCTTATGGCAGTCGATGAAATGCAACTCATCGGCAAACACAATGTCAGCAACATCCTCGCCACACTCGCCTTAGGCGATCAAATCGGCTTAAACATCACAGCAATGATTGCCTCCATCAAAGTTTTCAAAGGCCTAGAACACCGCCTAGAATGGGTTACCCAAAAACACAACACCGACTACTACAACGACTCAAAAGCCACCAACGCCATCTCCACCATCAAAGCCATCAAAGCCCTCACCCAAAAATACAAAACCATCACCCTCATCCTCGGCGGCATCCCCAAAGACGAAGATTACAACACCCTCCTCACCCTCATCGACTCGCACATCGCCAGCGTCATCCTCATCGGCCAAAGCACCCACACCTTCAAAAACCACCTAAAAATCACCCACACCACCCAAGCCAACTCAATGCAAACCGCCGTCAAACTCGCCACCAACACCCACTGCGAAGCCGTACTGCTGTCTCCAGCTTGCGCCAGTTTTGATATGTTTGATGATTTTGAGCATCGGGGGCGGGTGTTTAAAGATTGTGTAAATTATTTGGGGTAAAATCTGATAAAAATAAATATATAAAGGTTTAAATTATGAGCAAAATTATTTCACCAATTGCTATTGATATGGGGGCTAAAAATACGGGGGTTTATTACGCTCATTACCAGAGAAATTCAACTTTTCAAGAGGTGGATAAGAAGGGTCAGGTTTTAGTTTACGGTAATTACACACCTTTACTGGTGAGCAGAACAGCCAATCGCCATACTAGACGAGGCTATACGCGTAAAAAACTGGCTAAACGCTTATTGAGTGTTGTATTAAAAGAGTACTTTGATTTTCCCGCTGAAAAACACACACAAGCACTTGGCTTTTTAATGAATCGCCGTGGGTTTAGTTTTTTAGAAGAGGAATATTCAAAAGAGTATCTAAATAATTTACCTAATGATTCTTGGGAAGCGTTATCAGAAGAAGTCCAAAAGATGCTTGGTGGGCAAGAAAATATTGCTGATAGACTAATGAACCTTGCAACTACTAACCCTTCAGAAGTTACCAAACTTCTGGAAGCAGTTCAGAATATAAAAGGGTATAAAGATTTTCAGGAAGAAGATAAAGAAATAAAAGCCGATTTGGTTTATTTTGATTATATTGAGAAAATTAGTAAAGCTTGTAAATTGGTTAAAAAAGGTGAAAGCATTGAAGATGATAAAGTTACAAAAAGCAAGAAAGACAAGCAAAACTTATCTAAAACTGCCAATTGGGTTGTCGCTCGATTAAATAATGAAAATGCATTAAATTTAACAGTTGCTACAGAAAGTTACCAAACGAATTTAATTGAAGAGATTACACAAATAAATTACCAGCAGATACAAAATAACTTACCTGACTTTGAAAAGGAAAGAGAGGTGATAAAACAACGCAAAAAGGACAACAATACATCTGATTGGAAATTTAACTATTCTGAATTTAAGTTTAATACACCTAATGAAAAAGGATTGGAGGAAGATGTAGCAAGAACCCATTTACATCATTTTTGTTATGCCGTTTATAAAATCAACAACGAAATCATTTCAGGTGGTCGTCATCGCTCTAAGTTTTTTGATGAAATTAAAGATGATTTAGATAATTTTACAACCAATAGTTTTTTAAACAATAAGCACAATCCGGAATATTTGAAAGATTTTATTTTGGCAATCAATGAAAATAAAGGATTAGATGTCGATAAATTATATAAATTAGTGTGCCATATTAGCAACTTTGAGCTCAAGCCATTGAGGAAGTATTTTAATACTGAAGCGTATAAAAGTGGCGATAAATTGGACAATAAAAACCTTTCTAAAATAACATCTCGTTGGTTTTTACAGCACTGGATAGTAACCAAAGAAAAAGATAAAGAGGCTAAAGTAGAAGACTACGAAAAACTAAAAAAAGCGTGGCGAGCGCATCAAAAGTGTCAAGATGACAATAAAAATAATATCATTAGTTTTTGGCTGAAAACTGACCCAAAATTAACCATCCCACCTTACCAAGCAATGCTTAATCGTCACCCACCTAAATGCCAATCTTTATTATTGAATGCAGATTATTTAAATAAACATTATCCACATTGGGAAGATTGGTTAGATGACTTAAATTCAAATGAAGAATATCAAACAAAATTACAATCATTGCAAAGAGGCAAGGGCAGAAGAAAAGCCAAAAATGGCAAAGAGATTGATGGTAGATTGCTTGACGATGAAAAAATCAAAACTCGTCAATTACAATTCATTCTAGATACAGCTAAGAAACAAGATTTTTATAAACTTAATGAGATCTGGAGTGTTTATCATAAATTACAAAAATCAGATGTTGATAAAATAAAATGGCAAGAAAAATTAGGAAACTTAATTGATGCGAGCAAGTTGCCAAAAGACTTAAAACAGGATTTAGATTTTAGCCAAGAAGAAAGTTTTGGACATTTTTTAAATAAATATTATCAAACTCGGCGAAAAGCCAGAGATGGTAGATATTTTCTAATTCAAGAGAAAAAAGAAAAATGGCTAACTAACAATAAATTATTAATCCTTTGCACGCATAAGCCAAGACAGAAAAAACACCAATGGCAATTAGATTTAGCCGCTGTTTTAGGAGTAAATGCCGATGACTTAAAGGCTAAAATAGTTGGCAATCCAGAGGATTATTTTAAAAGTATCAAAGGATTTGCTTCTAATTGTGAAAAAGCTGCCAAAGCCCAAAAAGAGCATAGAGGCGAATTAAAACATAAAATTTATACTGAACTGACAAGCAACCCAATCGACAAATTGGGAAAACTTGCTAATAAATGCAGTAACTTAAAGCAAGAGCTGATTAAGGAAATTAAAATTCCTGAACTATTAGCAGATAAACAGACTAATGAAGTTAATCAAAAAATTGCATTAGTTTTTAAATTCGCTCAAATTCACAATATTGTTTTTAAAGATCGTAGTGGATTTTCTAAAACTTGCCCTGTTTGCTCAACAGATAATGCTTTTAGAATGCAAGAAAATGATAAGGGCATTACTAAAGCCTCAAGACTACCAGCTCTAAGTATTCGTTTGATTGATGGTGTAGTGATGCGTATTTGTGATGCCATTGCTCGGCAAGTTGCGGTAACAAAGTGGAATGATATTAAGGATGATTTACAAAATGGAACGAAGGTTAGCGTTCCCCTTATTTTAGAACAAAATCGTTTCGAATTTGAGCCAAACCTTAAAAAAATTAAAACAGCACCAAAGCCAGGTGTAAAAGCAGCTGAAAAAGCAGATGAAATAAAAGACAATAGAACTAATAAGTACAAAGGGCAAAAAGTATCGTTGTATAGTGGGGAAGGATTGGGAAGCGATGGCGAGATAGATCATATTATTCCTAGAACGGGACCATATGGCATACTTAACGATGAAGCAAATTTAATTTATATCTCTAAGAGTGACAATCAAAATAAAGGAAACGATATAAAGTTTTTAAAAGATTTACATAAAAATTATAAAACCGAAATTTTTGGCAAAAAATCTGATGCTGAAATCAAAGAATTCATTTATAAGCGATTAGGCAAAGACATCGAAAGTAAAGATTTTGCTTTTGACAAGTATTTAAGTTTTATCAACTTAGGAGAAAAGGATAAAAAAGCCTTTAGGCATGCTTTATTTTTACAAGAGGGCGACCCCTTAAGGGAAAAAGTAATTCGTGCCTTAAATAATCGCAATCGTGCGATTGTAAACGGTACACAGCGTTACCTTGCTCAATGTATTGCTGATAAAATCCATCGTATTGCTAAAAAGGAAAATAAACACAATTTAATAGAATTTGATTACTTAGAATATACTGCCAGATGGGATGATCCAAAAAGTACCTACAACTTGCGCAAGAAATACGATTTAGTTAAATCCAAAAAACAACCTTTGTACTCACACCTGATTGACGCACAATTGGCTTTTTTACTTGCCAGTGAAGATCATCAAAACGATGGCACTATGGGAATTAAATTTGACAACAATCAAACAATTTGGGAGTATGAAACAAATAAAGAAACTGGTGAAATTTCTCCAAGTAAGTCATTTAATGCGATAGATGTTGGGGAGAGTGATTTAAAAAAGATTGACTTAAGTCCTAAAGATAGCAATCAAAAAATTATTGATATTGAAAAAAATAATAGCAATAAAAAGCAAAATTTATCCAAGATTTTTAAGCGTCGCATGTTTAAAGCAAATGCTATAGGTGAACGGTATAAACCGATTGTTAAATTTAAAGATAAATGGTATTTAGGTTACCCGATGACGATCAAAGGTGGCATTTATAATTGTGATGAATACTGCCAAGAAGTTGCCAGTAAAAATGATATAAAGAAAATAGAAGATGTTGTTAATGATGATAAGTATTATCAATTAACAACTGACCATAAGCAAATAAAAATTTGGACGATTAAAATAGTTGATAAAAAGTATAAGAAAATTAATAAAGATTCACATAGATATTTTAGCCAATTGAACCCAGAATATAACAATGATGAAAAAAAAGAAGTAGATCAAATAAAATTTATTTTAGATAAATGTAGATACTATGTGGCAAAAACTGATGTCATTAATGCCCCTAAAATTTTTGATAAGCAAGGTTATCCTTTTTACAAAAATTGGGTGGATTTTGATAATGCTTGGCGTAAGGAAATTGGTGATGATTATTCTGTGAAAACTGGAGAGTATGATTTATCAAATAATACTACTAAAAAGAAGTGGGATATTTTTTGTAAAAACAGGTTTTCACCACCTGAAAACCAACATAAAAATAAACACCAAGTTAAAGGGAAAAAATACACGATGATATCTTCAGGTACGCCATCTGGCAATGTTTTTAGGGTTAAAAGAAATAACCAAAATATTTATCAGGCTTTGCCATTAGATAATAATATTATTTTAAAAAAGAAATCTAATTTTTTAATTAAACACAGTAAAAATTTAACTTTAAGTTCTGCAGTTGCCGATAAAGATTTGGCAAAACCTATTGATATTGAGGAAAAAATCGAATTAAAAAACTGCGTTATTCCAGCAAATAATTTTTTTAAAGATGAATTAAAGGGGGTAAAAGTATTTTTAAATAATACTTCGGTAGATATAAAAGACTTTCCGTTGGATAAATTTAGAGAATACTTCAATAAAGAAATAGATGTCAAGAAATCAATAAAAATAGAAATATTAACAGAAGAACAGGCAGAAATAGACTTAACAGAAAATCCAAATTTATTATATGCTCACAAGTGCAAGGTGGATGCTAGCATTCGGTACACAACTAGGGATGGATCGGTTACAAATATCAGGGTAGGGGTTAAAGAGCGATTGGTTAGTTTTTCGTTACCATTTAGAAGTTGTGAGAAAATTTATAAGGACAGCCAAGGCTAATGGGTAGCTATCAAATCATTTTTCGCCAATTGAAAATAGAGCGTAAAAATAAAAACTTGCCTATAGAGATGCAAACAGTTTATCAAAAAAGCATACCAATAAAATGAACTTAACAGCCATTATCCCCAACCAAAAAAAAGCACTATTTTTTGCCAAGAAACAACTGAGCGAGTTGGTTTATGATGCCGTAAATTTAGAGGGTGTAAATTATACTTTGCCAGAGGTACAAACTTTGTTAGATGGGGTAACAGTGGGCGGACACAGGCAAACTGATGAGTTGATAACACGAAATCAAATTGAAGCATGGGGGTTTTTGTTTAAGATAATTGAAGATGGGGATTTTGATTTGTCTGCTGAATTTGTTTGCCAATTGCAAGCAAAAGTTGCTAAGCGTGAAGCGCTTACTTGGGGTGAATTTAGAGGGGGCGGCGTTAGTATTGCGGGCACAGATTATCTACCACCTAATCACAAAGAATTACCCAATTTGTGGCAAAAACTAAGACAAAAATCCATGCCAAATGATATTGACGGTATTTATCAATATGCCATCAGTTTATTTTTACAAATGGCACGAATTCAATTTTTCTATGATGGTAACAAGCGTACAGGTAGGCTAATGATGAATGGCATATTGCTTAAAAATGGTTTGCCTGTTATTAATTTGCCAGTTAGTAGGCAGTTGGAATTTAATCAATTAATGCTAGATTTTTATTTAAGTAACAATGAGGCGCCAATGCAAGCGCTAATGTTGTCTTGTCTTGATGTTAAGTATTTAAAGATAATGGCTGAAACAAATGCACGCTCATTTAACACTTAGTGAATACGGGCAATTTATTGGCGTAACCAGTGAATGTTTGACAGTGAAGCATGAGGGTTTTATTAGAGAGTATCCGCTCAATCGCCTAAAGAGTGTGCAAGTTGCTAAACGAGGTGTAAGTTTTTCATCTGATGTGATTATTGCTTGTGCCAACAGAGGGATTAAATTTTTTATTCAGGATTTTAAAAACGAAATCATTGCCAGTATTTCAGGCACGCAACAACACGCCGTAGTACGAGTGCGACAAAATCAGTTTGAATTTATCAAAACCATTAAAGTGGCAACTTTATCTGCATCCGTTATTGAAGGGAAAATTAAAAATCAGCGTGCAACACTACTTTATTTTAAAAAATACCACCAGCATCATAAAGCCATTATCGATACAACTGCCGAACAATTAAACAGTATTCTTACGCAAATAAAATATAGAAAATGGCAAAATTTTAACCAATGGAATGAAATATTATTAGGACTAGAAGGGTGTGCAGCAGCACAATATTGGCAATGTTTGGTAGCGTGTGATTTAATGCCCAATGATTTTAAAAATAGAATTGGACGACAAGCGCAAGATGTTGGCAATAAGGCACTAAATTATGGTTATGCAATTTTAACATCTTATATTTGGAATGCACTTTTGAACGCAGGACTAGAGCCGTATTGCGGTTTTTTTCATACACAAAGAGCAGGCAAACCTTCACTCGTTTTAGATATGATGGAAGAATATCGTGCTTGGGTTGTGGATAGAAATATTATCAAATTACGCACTCAGTTGAACGGAAAAAGTGATTTAACGCCTGCTATAAAAAAGAAAATTATCACAGGCATTCATAAAACTTTTAACACCAAATACCATTATAAAAAACGAAAAATGCGTTTAGAAAGCATCCTACAAAGGCAAGTTTATCATTTGTCAGGGCATTTTTCTGATGATAAAAAATATAAATCTTATCGTTTTAGGTGGTAATAATTTATGGCTCAAGCAAGATTACATAACGAAGTAATGGTGGCTTACGATATAGAAGACAGCAAAAATCGCACTAAATTATTTAAAAAACTTAAAGACATTAGCCTTAAGCCAATCCAAAAATCCGTATTTTGGGGGCATTTAAACAAAGCAGAAGAGGATAGCGTGAAGCGCTTATTAAAAGAATATTGCCAAAAAACCGACAAAGCCTTTATCGCCAGAATTGCGCTCTCAGAGCAAGTTAATCAAAATAATTCTATTGGTTACGAAAAGGATGATTTCCCTAAAAATCCCCCTGAATATTATGTCTTATAGTCTGCCAATTAGCCTAATTCGCCAATATTGCTTTTGCCCTAGGATTCCTTATTTTCAAGAACTATTAAAACTTAATCCCAAAAGACCACAATGGGTAAAGCAAGGCGAGGACTTGCACCAAAAACAACAAAAAGTTTTTAAACACCGCACATTAAAGCGCTTTGATTTAGAACAAGCAACTCAAACATTCGATGAATTTGTAACCTCTGATAGTTTTGCCTTACATGGCGTTGTTGATAGTGTTTTAAACAATCAAGAAAATATTTACCCAATAGAATTTAAGTTGGGTGGCAGTAAACCAATGAAAGGGCAAATCTTGCAACTTACAGCTTATGGCATGTTATTACAAGAAAAATATGGCTTTCCTTGTCAAACAGGATTTATCTTATATGAGAACAAAGGCAAAACCCATCAGATAAATTTTGCTAAAGAGCGCATCCAACAAGTAATAACAATTAGAGATAAAATTTTATTTGATTTAGATAATTCTTATATGCCAGATAGCCCGGCAACACCGTCCCAATGCACACAATGCGAGTATTTAAACTATTGCAACGATCGATAAATGGTATAATATTTTCACTTAATTTAGACAATAAAAAACCCGACATGCAAAGCAGAAAGTCGAGTCAAAATTTATTTTAGATGATTTCAGTGCATCGCTATTTAGGTTATGATGTGCTGGCACTTAAAGTAAATATTATAACAATAAACTTCGCAGAATTTAACACTTTTTAATATTTTTATGAACTTCGTAAAAACATCAATTTTTCAACCTTTAAAATCCTTATTTAGTAAGGGTTTTAAGGCAGACCAGCACATCATAACCTAAAAAACCAGCAACTGAAACACTGCTTATTCTTTATTTCGTCGTGCTAAAGTTCACCAGCACATCATAACCTAAAAAACCAGCAACTGAAACAGTACATCTTCATTATGAGAATCCGTTGAATCATACCAGCACATCATAACCTAAAAAACCAGCAACTGAAACTGTTCAGGAAAAGACTTTTTAAAACCATGACCATGCCAGCACATCATAACCTAAAAAACCAGCAACTGAAACCTTGAGACTATTAATAGATCGATGCAAGCTGGTACCAGCACATCATAACCTAAAAAACCAGCAACTGAAACCCAATCCGCATATTAACGCCAGTCGTTAGACCCACCAGCACATCATAACCTAAAAAACCAGCAACTGAAACGTGGCCAGTGCGTTGGTTGTCGTCTTGAGCGTTCCCAGCACATCATAACCTAAAAAACCAGCAACTGAAACCTTGATCCTTTGATGGATAATGTTCGTTTTTATACCCAGCACATCATAACCTAAAAAACCAGCAACTGAAACACCTTATAATTCTTCTGATTTTGCTGTTTCTCTTACCAGCACATCATAACCTAAAAAACCAGCAACTGAAACCCGGGAGTATTGGAACGAAACTTACCTGTAACAACCAGCACATCATAACCTAAAAAACCAGCAACTGAAACTTTTCTATAAACCTAAAGGAAATCAGGGTTAGTAAGACCAGCACATCATAACCTAAAAAACCAGCAACTGAAACGTTCATTATTTATCTTTACAGCTATTGGGGGGAACCAGCACATCATAACCTAAAAAACCAGCAACTGAAACACGGTGGTCAGCCTACGGCTGAGAATAGGTTTAACCAGCACATCATAACCTAAAAAACCAGCAACTGAAACATGGCCTGCTTTCATCCATTGCAAGCTTTTCGCGTTCCCAGCACATCATAACCTAAAAAACCAGCAACTGAAACCCAAGATATTCTGAACGCTGCAAACGAGCATCAGCCAGCACATCATAACCTAAAAAACCAGCAACTGAAACTAATCGTAATATTACCATTTATCTGCTCAGTAAATCCAGCACATCATAACCTAAAAAACCAGCAACTGAAACTTAGAGTAGTTACTCCAGACTTATCTCCTTCAGCCAGCACATCATAACCTAAAAAACCAGCAACTGAAACCTCTTATAACCGGCACAGATAGCCTAAGGATAATGCCAGCACATCATAACCTAAAAAACCAGCAACTGAAACAACGAAACATAAAACACATCAATTTCATCATAATCCAGCACATCATAACCTAAAAAACCAGCAACTGAAACCCTTTCCTTCACTAACAGACTTTGATATTTTTCCCCAGCACATCATAACCTAAAAAACCAGCAACTGAAACGTTGAAAATTTTTTAATAGGTCAATCTGGAAAACCAGCACATCATAACCTAAAAAACCAGCAACTGAAACCCAAAAATGGCTTGTGCAGCTGTGCCAAGATTCGCCAGCACATCATAACCTAAAAAACCAGCAACTGAAACCCACGAGATTTACCTCTATAGGTAAATTTAGGTTTCCAGCACATCATAACCTAAAAAACCAGCAACTGAAACAGGCCATCTCTCAAGCCCGACTGTACGGAAATGTCCAGCACATCATAACCTAAAAAACCAGCAACTGAAACCTAGAAGCCGACGCAGTCGCAGTCGGCAAGTTGTCAACCAGCACATCATAACCTAAAAAACCAGCAACTGAAACCTGAAAGGGGTAGCACAGTTAGTTCTACTTGATACCAGCACATCATAACCTAAAAAACCAGCAACTGAAACAAAGTCTTTTAAAGGACTAAAAAGCTCGAGTCTTCCAGCACATCATAACCTAAAAAACCAGCAACTGAAACAGGCTTTCCAACCTTAGATGAGGTTAAGGCTCACTCCAGCACATCATAACCTAAAAAACCAGCAACTGAAACAACAATTGTTGTTACAGTCTTATCAATGCTTGCCTCCAGCACATCATAACCTAAAAAACCAGCAACTGAAACGCAAGATCGGATGATTTAGACTGGTGCGTCACTGGGCCAGCACATCATAACCTAAAAAACCAGCAACTGAAACCCTTCAGCGCTTTATTAAACTTCGCACTAGATGAAGCCAGCACATCATAACCTAAAAAACCAGCAACTGAAACATACCACCTTTAGCGGAGAGAATAGGATTAAGACCCCAGCACATCATAACCTAAAAAACCAGCAACTGAAACCATGGGAATTCAATGTGAATGTACTTCTTTTTGTCCAGCACATCATAACCTAAAAAACCAGCAACTGAAACCCTCAATATACCCCTTATTAATATTCTGATCCACCCAGCACATCATAACCTAAAAAACCAGCAACTGAAACACTTAACCACAGTCTCGCCAATGTTGTCGCTTAATACCCAGCACATCATAACCTAAAAAACCAGCAACTGAAACAACTCATCTGCAACTATTAGAGTTGCAGTTACACCAGCACATCATAACCTAAAAAACCAGCAACTGAAACCCGGTTGATTACTCTTCAGAAGAAAAAAACAAACTACCAGCACATCATAACCTAAAAAACCAGCAACTGAAACCCTTCTCGGATGAACAAACAACCTCTACCATTTCCCAGCACATCATAACCTAAAAAACCAGCAACTGAAACCCCTAACATTAAGAACACGATAGTCTTCGAGTACACCAGCACATCATAACCTAAAAAACCAGCAACTGAAACAGTCAACTATTAAGCAGACACTGTTATAACTCTAACCAGCACATCATAACCTAAAAAACCAGCAACTGAAACCGCTAGAGGCTTCAGGTTGTTTTTTCAGTTTATCCAGCACATCATAACCTAAAAAACCAGCAACTGAAACTTGGACAATTTACTTAAAGTGATTGCTCTATCTCCAGCACATCATAACCTAAAAAACCAGCAACTGAAACTCATATCCGCATCAATCATTAATGCTAATCGTATGTCCAGCACATCATAACCTAAAAAACCAGCAACTGAAACACAACTAATATACAGATTGGGCAACTGGCTAGAGCCAGCACATCATAACCTAAAAAACCAGCAACTGAAACTCATTTTCAAAACTTGAATTGCATCCAAAGTAATGCCAGCACATCATAACCTAAAAAACCAGCAACTGAAACTAGGACGACGCAATTTAGAAGAACCACGCTTCTTCCAGCACATCATAACCTAAAAAACCAGCAACTGAAACAGCCTCTTGATAAGCAAAAACATGATCATTAAAACCCAGCACATCATAACCTAAAAAACCAGCAACTGAAACTGGCCTCAAAAAGGTAATGCTGTTCCGCTTCCTGCCAGCACATCATAACCTAAAAAACCAGCAACTGAAACCAAGAGGCTCAGCAAGACCGAACTCAACAAGATCCAGTACATCATAACCTAAAAAACCAGCAACTGAAACGCGAGCTTAGTAGCCGAGAGAATTGGATTGAGACCCAGCACATCATAACCTAAAAAACCAGCAACTGAAACTCAATTAATGCTAGATTTTTATTTAAGTAACAATGAAGCGCTAATGTTGTCTTGTCTTGATGTTAAGTATTTAAAGATAATGGCTGAAACAAATGCACGCTCATTTAACACTTAGTGAAGACGGGCAATTTATTGGCACAGTAAATCAATTGACTGCTTTGCTTTAGTTCTGTATTTGCAACACGCTTATAACTTATGATAACAAGTGCCATACAAATCTACGGGAGCCGACCATTGGCTGTATGGCCCTTCTACTGTTTCTATGTAAGCCAAGCCTTCTACCACTCGTTGTACTCTGTAAGCGTTTACTTGATTGGAAGAACAACGATTGACTATAACATCGTGACGAACTAACCTCGTGTGGTATCTATTTAAAGAGTCAACAAGATCTGTGTCCTGAGTGAATGGCAAGTGTATTGGATGGTCGTGATCTCTGAGTCGTTGTTTACTGTAATGTGTGCCAATAACCCATATATTGCCTACTGGGCAACCTTTTGGTGTTATTTCGTCGTTGTCGTATGGGGAGTACCTGTCTAGTGGTTTGCACTTTGTTGGTGCGTTTAGTAGTTCGCGCTCTGTGGAGAATGTGTTTAGTGATTCATACCCTGTTGAGAATGCGTTGGCACTTAATAGCAGTGCTAGAATTAATATTTTTTTCATTGTTGAACTCCTGTAGTTATTAATTTAAATAGAAGTATAACATTATTTCCAAACCTTTGATAACCTTTAAAATTTCATTTGGGTAACTTTCACTTTTTTCTACATGAGGGCAAGATATAAAATCACAGTATCACGATTGAATAAAAGTTTATTACGGATTTGTATATTGCTTTTTTCTAAAATTAGAGACCTTTGTATAAATATGAATAATCGTCAAAAAACCACTTTTCACCCACTTGGCAATTTTTCCAGCGATACTCAGCAACCTTTTAGGAGGGTAAATCTAGTCTTGGCGCTTACTAGGATTAGGTTTAATAAAATTACCTATTTGATTATCGCTACACAGTAATTCTTTAGGAGGGCAAAAAATGAACTTTGCCAATCATTCACATTTATGCAAAGGATTTACTTTCTCTCTGTTTTGCTGTATTGCCACCCCTTAATGTATGTCATTTCCAAATAGTGCCAAGAGGCATTACGATTGAATAAAATCTATGGCGGCTTGTATATCGCTTTTTTCTAAAACCAGTGCATCGGTTTCACTTTTGAGCCAAGTGCTTTGGCGTTTGCAGAGTTGGCGAGTGGCAATGATGGCTTTTTCTATTAGGGTTGTTTTGTCAATTTCATTGTTGAGGTATTGCCATGCTTGGCGGTAGCCGACGCAACGGATGGCGGGTAGGTCTTCGTGGAGGTTTGGGTTTTGTTTTAGGGTTTGTACTTCTGCTAAGAAGTTGTTTTCCATCATCGATAAAAAGCGGGTTTCGATGCGTTGGTGTAATTCGGCTCGTGCGGGCATGAGGATGATCTTTTTGATGGGGTGATTGATGTTGAAGAAGAGGCGATTGTCGATATTGCCCAAGCTAAAAAAGATATTCAAAATATAGAACGAGAGCCAGCAGATATTAAAAAACAGATGAATGGATATTTAAAAGAATTAGAGTTATAAATGGTATAAAAATGAATATGTAATTAATTATATGTTCAATAATCCTATTTTTTGAACACTTAATATAAATATATACTATAATTAAATTTTTCTGAACACTAAGCAAATAATGAACACACTGAATCAAATTGTTAAAAATAACACTTTTGAGTCGATTGTTATATTAAAGGCATTAAATAAAGCCCATCGATACTTAGGGGAGTTAAAAGGTGTTTGTCAAAGCATGCCAAATCAGCAGATTCTTATTAGCACTCTAGCATTACAAGAGGCAAAAGACAGTTCTGAAATTGAAAATATTATTACTACTCAAGATGAAGTTTTCAAATATCAATTACAGGCAAACAATAAAAACATTGCAGCTAAAGAAGTTAGCCAATATAGCGACGCCATGAATTGTGTCTTTCATCGGCTTAAAACTCATAATCTTATTACCACCAATACGATAATTGAAGCCCAAAAAATTATTAAAGGTAATGATGCAGGTTTGCGCACACAGCAAGGCACAACGCTATTTAATGAGAAAAGTGGTAAAGTTGTATATACACCACCTAATCCTGATGAGTTGCCAGAATTGTTAAAAGACTTGGAACAATTTATTAACAATATTGACATTGAGTCAGATTTAGATCCTTTAATAAAAATGGCGATTATTCACCACCAGTTTGAAAGTATTCACCCGTTTTATGATGGTAACGGCAGAATTGGGCGTATTGTTAATATTATTTACTTGGTACAACAGGGCTTGTTAGGCACACCTGTATTGTATTTAAGTCGGTATATTAATCACAATAAGAGCCAGTATTATCACTTGTTGCAAGCTGTTAGGGATGAAGGAAAATGGCAAGAATGGGTGTTATATATGATCACTGCGGTTAGCAAGACCGCACAAAGCACTATTAAACTTATCACTAATATAAAAGAGTTACAGCAAAGCTACAAGCACCGCATTCGTAGTCAATGCCCAAAAGTTTACTCGCAAGACTTAATTAATAATATTTTTAAGCACCCTTACACCAAAATTGCTTTTTTACAACAAGATTTAGGTGTATCACGCCTAACTGCTAATCGTTATTTAGAGCAGTTAGTAAAAGAAGATTTGTTAACCAAGCATAAATTTGGCAGGGAAAATTTTTACTTCAATCCTCAACTGATTAACTTGTTGAGCAATACAGAGAATATGCATGATGAGTGATAAAGTTTATTTTACCAGGGTATAAAAAAACCGAAATTGGGTTATTCCAGAGGATTGGGAGGCGGTGCGGTTGGGAGAGGTGGGAAAATTTATTGGTGGAGGCACGCCATTGATAAAAATAAAAGAATACTGGGGCGGAAATATTCCATGGGCATTCATCAATTATTATAGAAAATTTAGATAATACTGTATACGGTTATCATTTAATAAGATTCAGGTCTGAAAAAGATTTGGACATTGATTTTTTTTGGGGTATGTATTTAATAATGTTTTAATATTGAAGGAGTTTGCAAGAAGAGCAACAGGAAGTACGCGGTTTACTTTATCGATTAAAAACTTTAATGAAATTGAGGTATTATTTCCACCACTTGAGGAGCAACAAAGAATCGCTCAAATTTTAATGCTTGCTGATGATGAAATAATCAAATTAAAAAACGAATTAGTCTTTTTAAAAACCCAGAAAAAAGGATTAATGCAACAATTATTAACTGGGAAAATTAGAGTAAAAACATAGGAGAATAGAATGGGAAAGAAAGTTTTTGTGTCATATAAGCATAGCGATAGTTCAGTTCAATCTCTAACTAGATATTGCAATAATACGGTTCGTGATTATGTGGATTATTTAATAAATAACACTTTAAAAAATGATGTTTATAAGGGTGAAGGGGATGAAGATTTAAGTGATTTCAAGGATGGTACGATTGAAAATCATTTAAAAGATAAAATTCACGATAGTAGCATTACAATTGTGTTGATTTCTCCGAATATGAAAGACCTTTATAAAAGTGAATCAGACCAATGGATTCCATGGGAAATATCTTATTCACTTAAAGAGATAACGAGAAGTGATAAAACAAGTCATACCAATGGCATATTGGCAGTTGTATTGCCAGATATGAAGGGTAGTTATGATTATTTTCTTGAAGAAGGCACTTGTATTGCTTGCAACTCTAGTACAACTAAAACTAACATCTTATTTCAAATACTTAGGGAAAATATGTTTAACGGTAAAGCATTAATTCCAACTGATTGCCCTAATTGTGATTCGTATGCAGAGAGGGGAAGGTCTTATATTGAATCTGTTAAATGGGAAGATTTTATCTCTAATAAAGATTTTTATTTGGATAAAGCAATAGAAATAATGAATGATAGAAAATCTTACAATATAACTAAAGAAGTTCAAGATAATAGTTATGAAAATACAATTTTTTAATAAATTAAGGGGCTGTAATAATGGACGATAAAGAACAAGTAGTAAAACATTTAGAGATAACGCAAGGCGTGGTTAATCGCCTAGCGGGCAATTCTTTTTCTATTAAAGGTTGGAGCATGGCAATACTAGCGGCAGCTATCTTGTTTATTGCTAGAAGTAACGGGGAATATTCAGAGTATCTTATTTTAACTTTCCTTGTTCCTATTTTTGGATTTTGGCTGTTGGACGGGTATTTTTTATGGCAAGAGCGATTGTTTAGAGGGGTTTATGATGATGTTAGGCAACAAGAAACAACGGATTTTAAAATGAATATTCCCGCACAATTTAAAAAGGTTGATAACAAATGGAGAGATTCAGTTTGCTCATTGACGCTTTGGATTTTTTATAGCGTTGAGGTTGTTTTTATTGTGGTGGTATTTTTTATTTTAAAAGGTTAATGAGATGAGAAAAGTATTTTTTAGTTTTGCCTGGGAAGACATTTGGCAGGTTAATCAAGTGCGTAATAGTTGGGTTGCACAAGGTCGTAAATTTGCTGGTTTTATAGATAAGGCAAAAATAGAAAAATTAAAACTACAAACAGATAAAGAAATAAAGATGTGGATAAATAAGCAAATGCACGGCACTTCTGTTACTTGTGTTTTAGTTGGAGAAAATACTAATAACAGCAAATGGGTTAAATATGAAATAGAACAAAGTATAAAATTCAATAAAGGGATAGTTGTTATTTATATTCATAACACAAAAAACAGTAATGGCGACATTGGAAAAGTCGGAGAAAATCCTTTGAGTATTTATAAAAAAACACTTACAGAAAAGTTTGGAAAATCTATTTTTTTAGGCGGTGCAGTAGGAGTTTTAGCTAGATTTTTTCCACCAACTGCACCAGTTGCATGGGCATTATTAGGGGTGTTTACAGTTTGTCAATTATTTAAAAGCGAAGAGAGTTATAGGGTTTATGATTGGATTGAAGAAGATGGGCGTAATAATTTGAGTGATTGGATTGAAGGGGCCGCCCAACAAGCAAAGCGATAAAATAAACCAAACTTCAAAAAAAATAAACGAAAAACACCTGTAACAAAATATCACTGCTTTATTTAAGAGCAATGGGTTGGTGCATTTTTTTTGGCAGCATTAAATAAACTGGATAGACGAAGAATTAAATTTTTTAGAGATGAAATACCGCTTTCATTTAGTATCCTCGTTGTCGTTACTGCCGTATGGGGATATTTGCCTAGTGGTTTACATTGTTATTAACTTAAATAGAGGCGTATTACCTTTAAAGCCTTTGACAACCTTTTAAAATTCTTCTAAAACTAGAGACCTCTGTATAAATATAAACAATCGTCAAAAATTCACTTTTCACCCATTTGGCAAAAAGTGAATTTTGCTAATCATCCATATTTATACAAAGGTCTGAACTAATTAGAGTATGCCACCATCAAAAATATGTTCAAGAGTACTTACGGCTGGTATGGAATCAATGACTTTGTTTACTACTTCTCCAACATTGTCTCCTTCAATAATATGCTTAACAGCACCCACGACTGGCACGATTTTGAGAGCGTCGTTTGCTATTTCTCCGGCGCTTTTTCCTTTAATTATATCGTCAACAGCCTTAACTTCAGGAAATACATCCGAAACGCCTAATTCATCATGGTAAGGCGTTGATGAATCGGTTGATTTATCAGAGTGATATGCTGGTTCGGTGGTTAGGGCTGCGCCGATATTATCTATATAGGTTGAATGTTCGGCTAATTTAAATTGAATATTTGCTTGCTTACTCCAGTTGTCCTGGAAGTGGGCACCATCATTGTCACTTTTAACATTGTGGGCTAATATCTCATTCAAGGCTGTAAGATCAAAGCCAATTGAACTTTGCATGTTTTTGGTGTTAAATTCTATCGTTATATATTTTGATGACCCGTCGCCTTCGGTATGCATAATGCCCTTGAGTCCTGTGTAGTCGTCTAATTGTATGATGCTGTCAAGTGCAAAGCCTTCTATTGCGCAAACATCCTCGTTCATTTTTAATGTTATTACCAATTTATTATTTGTTTGGGTTAGGCTGAAATTCTCTATTCTTAGTCTCATTTTACTTCTCCTTGTTATAATTTTATTTGGTTTTGTTTTTAAAAAAATTGAATAGTACTTATTTACTATACCACAAAAGTAATGCAGTTTAAAGTCAATATGAATAATTATCCAAAAAAATTCACCTTTCACCTACTTGGTCATTTTTTTTAGCGACACCCAGCAACTCTCATGGGGGTAAGACCAACCGTAGGGAACGGTTTGTAACCGTTCCCCTCCTTGCTAGAACAAGGTTTAAAGAAATCGCCAATTAAGTTATAGCGCTATACAATCACCTTCTAGGAGGGCAAAAATTGAATTTTGCCAATCATTCATAATTTATGCAAAGACCTTATTTTGCCTATATTTTGTCGCATTGCTACCCTTTAAAGTTATGCCATTTTCAAATATCACCTAGGCACAAAACCATGGCATTACGATTGAATAAAATCTATGGCGGCTTGTATATCGCTTTTTTCTAAAACCAGTGCATCGGTTTCACTTTTGAGCCAAGTGCTTTGGCGTTTGCAGAGTTGGCGGGTGGCAATGATGGCTTTTTCTATTAGGGTTGTTTTGTCAATTTCATTGTTGAGGTATTGCCATGCTTGGCGGTAGCCGACGCAGCGGATGGCGGGTAGGTCTTCGTGGAGGTTTGGGTTTTGTTTTAGGGTTTGTACTTCTGCTAAGAAGTTGTTTTCCATCATCGATAAAAAGCGGGTTTCGATGCGTTGGTGTAATTCGGCTCGTGCGGGCATGAGGATGATCTTTTTGATGGGGTGATTGATGCCGGATTGTTTGTTGCCTTGTAATTCACTGAGGGTTTTGCCGCTGAGTGTAAAGACTTCTAGGGCGCGGGTGATGCGTTGTGAGTCGTTTGGGTGGATGCGGCTTGCGGCTTGTGGGTCGATTTTTTTTAAGTTGTTGTGTAGTTTGCTGGCGCCTTTGTCTTTAAGGAGTTGGTTGAATTTTTCTTTGGATTTTTTGGTAGATTCTGGTAATTTGGAGAGTCCGTGTTCAAGTGCGTTAAAATAAAATGAAGTGCCACCGACTAAGATAGGTATTTCCCCTTTGTCAAAGGCGATTGCTATTTGTGCTTTGGCATCACGCACAAAATCAAAGACTGAGTAGGCGTTTTCTGGATTGCAGATGTCAATTAACTGATGTGGGTATTTTTTTAGGATGGCTTTACTGGGTTTGGCGGTACCGATGTCCATGCCTTGGTAAATGAGTGCGGAGTCAACGCTAATAAGTCTTGCTTTGAATTTATCTGCTAATTGAATAGCCAAATCGGTCTTACCTGAGGCGGTAGGACCCATTAAAAATACAATAGTTTGGTGTGGTGTTTGTAGCATAAAAGGACTTTAAATTACTAGGCATTAACAGAGATAACCTACATTATAATACCAGTCTTCATAAAAATCTCATAAAATAAACAATGTTTACAATTGAAAACCAGATAACTGGCAAAATTTTCAGAACTGATGGCGATAGTGCCATTTTAGAGGATGCATTAATTCATGGCTTAAATTTCCCCTATGGTTGTCAAAAAGGTTTTTGTGGCAAATGCAAGGCGACGATTATTGAGGGCGAAGTGGGGTACAAAGGTGATGTTCCGAACGGCATTACCCCTGAAGAGGTGGCTGATGGAATGGCGTTATTGTGCCAATGTTATGCTAAATCTGATGTGGCTTTGGCGGTTAATGAGTTGGACAGTGTGGCGGATATTGAAGTGAGAACGCTGCCCTGTAAGGTGCAAAGTATTGAGCGTTTGAATCATGATGTGGTGCAGATATTTTTAAAAATTCCGCACGCTGAATCGTTGCAATATTTGGCGGGGCAGTATATTGATTTAATTCATCCTGATTTTGAGCCTCGGGCGTTTTCTATTGCCAGTGCACCGAGTAATGATGGTTTGATAGAGTTGCATGTGCGTTTGGTTGAAGGGGGTAAGTTTACGCATTTTATTTTCAATCAATTACAGGAAAAATCATTGTTGCAACTAGAAGGACCAAAAGGGGATTTCTTCTTTCGAGAAGACAGTAAAAAACCTGTTATTTTGATGGCTGGTGGCACAGGGTTTGCCCCGATTAAATCCATTGTTGAGCATGCAATTTCTACTCAACTTAATCGAACGCTTTATATTTATTGGGGGGTGCGTGACGAGGTGGATTTGTATATGGATTTACCGATGCAGTGGGCGAATGAGAACGATAATATTCATTTTGTGCCAGTGTTGTCACAGCCCAATAAAGATTGGCAGGGTAGAGCAGGCTTTGTGCATAAAAGCATATTGGCGGATTTTGAAGATTTAACGGGGTATGAAGTGTATGCTTGTGGGTCGCCAGATATGGTAAAGTCTGCGGCCAAAAGTTTTGTGGAACAAGGCATGATTAAGGATAATTTCTTTTCAGATGCCTTTGTTTTCGCTTTTACAGGGAAAAAATAATGAATACTATGCAACAACACTTAACGGATCAACTGACCACGGCACTGAGTCCAATGCATTTGGAGGTAATTAATGAGTCTAATAACCATTCTGGACCTGCGACTGAGTCACATTTTAAATTGGTGGTGGTGAGTGATTATTTTGCTGATCTTAAATTGATTGACAGACATCGCTTTATCAATCAATTATTCAAAGAAGAGTTAAATCACATACACGCTTTAGCGATGCACACTTATACGCCAAATGAATGGCAAATGAAAAACGGTGCGCCCAATTCTCCACAATGTGCAGGGGGTTCAAAATTTTAAAAAAAATAGCTTTTTTATTGTTATTTATCTTAAGTGCTTGCGAGTCGCAAGAGGCCATTAATGTAGACAAAGAAGTAACCGATGCAGCATTTTGGGCGGAAATAGAAGAAATTGACAATCAAGAAACTAAAGCAGATTTATGGCGCTATATTTCTAGCAAACATACGCTAAAAGCACGCAATTCAAAGGATTTATACTGGCATATTAAATGGTTTAAGGACAATCCTGATTATCTTGAACGGGTAACAAAACGAGCTGAGCCGTATTTACACTTAGTAGTTCAAGAGGTAGAGAAGGCGGGTTTGCCGATTGAAGTGGCATTGTTACCGATTGTTGAGTCGGCTTATTATCCGTTTTCTTATTCACATGGCACGGCTTCAGGTTTGTGGCAATTTATTCCCGGTACTGGAAAATTATACGGTTTGAAGCAAAATTATTGGGTGGATGAGCGCCGCAGTGTCATTCATTCAACCCGTGCGGCGGTGAGATATTTGAAAAATTTACATACCTTGTTTAAGGGCGATTGGTTGTTAGCGCTTGCCAGTTATAATTCTGGGCCAGGTAGGGTGCAAAGAGCGATTAAAAAGAATAAAGCCAAAGGTAAAAAAGCAGATTTTTGGCACATTTCCTTACCCAAAGAAACCAAAGGCTATGTACCCAGATTGTTAGCGGTGGCAGAGTTGATTAAAAATCCAGGTAAATATGGACAAACAATTACTTTTGTTGCCAACCAACCACAAGTTGAATCGGTGCACCTATATTCGCAATTAGACTTGTCGCTTATTGCCCAATGGACAGGATTAAGTTTAGATCAAATTTACACGCTTAACCCTGATTTGAACCGTTGGGCAACGCCAGATACCACTCATTATGAGTTATTATTGCCTATTGACAAGGTGGCAATTTTTAAGCAAGCGCGTGCGAATTATCCCAAGAAAAAACAGTTAAATTATAAGCGCTATACGGTCAAATCAGGTGACAGCCTCAATAAATTGGCAAAAAAATTCAATTCCTCAGTGGCTTATATTAAGAGCATTAACCACTTAAACGGCACAAAAATTCAGCGTGGGCAAAAAATCATCATTCCCATCCCTAAGAAAGCAGACAATTATTACACCCTGTCTAAAAGTCAACGCAAAATACAGCGATTTAACGCTAAAAAACACGGTAAAAAAGTGACGCACAAGGTTATTAAAGGCGATAGTTTGTGGCTAATATCTACTCGTTATGGCGTGCCTACAGAGAGTATTATCAAGTGGAATCATTTGGCCAATGCTACCAAAGAATTAAGAATTGGGCAAAAACTCATCATTTGGCAAGTGCCAAAACTTCGAGCATCACAACTAGAAAATATTACCAAAATCGGCGTAAATGTCAAAAGAACGATTGTTTATCGTGTGAGAAAAGGCGATAATTTATCACGCATTGCACATAAATTTGGTGTGCTTGTGTCGCAGTTGCGCAAGTGGAATAAATTGTCTGCCAAAAAGCCATTAAAAATTGGCAAAAAACTTAAAATTATTAAACCCATAGTGAAACCATGAATCAATTACCTGTTAATAAAATTATCTTTGCCAGCTTTGCCTTTGTCTTAATGAATTGGAGAAAGATTGTTGAAATATCAATCTTGCCATTGTTGTTGTCGTTGCCGTTATTGACTTTGTCTGCTGAAATTATTGATTTTCTCAATATTTTCACGGAAAAAAGTGCGGTAAAAACTGAAGATATTCAGCTTCCTAGTGGCATTGTTGCTTATGCATTGTTGTCCTTATGTGGACATATTAGCTTGTCAATTAATATGTATCGATTGGTGATTTTTGGTGCTGACAGTGTGTCGTGGATGCCGATTTTTAAGTTGCGGCAAATTGTTGGTTTTCTTGGGCTAACTTTTTTTATTAATTTGGTAACAGGTCTGCCATTGTTGTTCGCTGATCTTATGTGGATACATCTTGCGGTTTCTTTTTTCCTTGTCCCGATTTCATTAAATTTTATTAATATTGCCACCGACCAATCTTTGAAATTTAAGTGGGAAATAAGTGTTATTACACAAGTGAATTTATTCTTTTTACAGATTTTATTGCCGTTGTTAAGTGCAATGGCGATAAATTTCTTAATATCCAGTACCGGATTACCGGATATAATTAGCTGGATAGTTAAAGTGATTGTTTTTTATTGGACATTAATTAATTTAGCGTTGTGTTATCAGTTAATCACTCAGTCGAATACTTCAAAGTAAAGCCTTTTGGGTAGCGCATATCAAAGGTGGCTTGGTTTAATTTCTTGCGTGATATTTTCTTTTTAAGTTCTTGGTAAACTTTTAGAAAGCGTGCTAACCGTTGCTGTTGCTGTTGGTATCCTAAAATGACCGTGACATTGGGTTCAAATGTGAGTCGCTCAATGTGTGTTTTAGTGAATGATTTAATGGGTATTTTCTTTGTTATTTTTTGGTATTCTTGATAGTTTTGATAAAGTTGAGAAACGGTTTTTTGGTCTATTTTGGTGCGTGCTAATACGGCATCAGAAACAGTCATTTCCTTAGGTATAAACAGCGTGCCATTTTTGGATATATATCCTGTGCAATTGGGCTCGTCGTTTGTCTTGCAGTCTATATTTTCCCAACGCATGGCGATTTGTCGGGCATCAATGTTAATTTTAATGCGGTTAAAAAATAATGGCTCGGCGGTGATGGATACTTTGGCAATCCATGGTTGATTTTCTAATGCTTGTTGAATTTCATTGGTGTTGAGTTGGTATTCGTTTTTAATCAATGGGTGTATGATTTTTTCCAGCATGATTTGGGTCATGGGCAATTCGGTGTCAATGTGCCATTTAATTTCTGCTTTGAGAAAACCTGTGTCAATGATGGTTTTGGCGCCCCATGCCCCAAGACTTAGCAGAATAAGAAAAGCGCAGATTTTGGCAAGGAACTTAAGTCGCTTGGTTGATAATTTTTTGCGTTTTCTAATCATTGATAATTTTTAAAACCAGTTGCTTGAAACTTAGTCCAATTGCCTTGGCAGCCATTGGTACTAACGAGTGAGAGGTCATACCCGGTACGGTGTTAATTTCTAATAAATAAGGACTGTTGTTTTTGTCTACAATGAAATCAATTCGCCCCCAAGTCTTGGCATTCATGACAGTAAATGCCTGCATGGCAATTGCTTGTAGTTGTTGTTCATCTGTATTTGACAGTCCACATGGGTGGAAATATTGGGTGTCATTAGCATGATATTTTGATTCATAGTCATAAAATTTACGCTCTGTTTTAATTTGAATAACCGGTAATGCTTTGCCATTTAGAATTGAAACTGTGTATTCATTACCTTCAATCCATTGTTCAACCAATGCAGTATTGTCATATTTAAATGCCAGCGTAAGCGCCTTTTCTAGGGCATCAATATGATTTACTTTGCTAATACCTATACTAGAACCCTCAAGAATCGGCTTAACTGCCCAAGGCAGTGGAAAATCAATCTTAGGTATGTCGCCACCCATTTTAACCAAAATAGAAGGAGACAGTGGCAAGTTATGTTTTGCCCAAATGGTTTTCGTTGTGGCTTTGTTCATACACTGTTCAGAGGCACTGGCGTTTGAGCCTGTATAAGCAAGTTGGCGGTTTTCTAATTGCTGTTGAATGTAGCCATCTTCGCCACCACGACCATGTAGAACAATAAAGGCCTTGTCAAATTTTTGCTGCCAAAGTTGCTCTAAATTATCACCTTGCCAGTCAAATTTAAAGCACTGTATGCCTTGATTTTTTAAAGCCTCATAAACGGCATTACCACTGTTTAGAGAAACTTCTCTTTCGGCTGAATTGCCCCCCATTAATACGGCGACTTTTTGCCATTTTAAAGGCTTGGCAGGTGTTTGAATTTGCATAGGTGGTTGATTGTCCTTAAGTGTGTTTCATTATATTGGTCATTTTCTAATGTTTTTTTGTTGTTCTTATTTTAATATGAGACCTTTGCATAAATATGGATGATTAGCAAAATTCAATTTTTGTCCACTTGGTAATTTTCTTAAATTTTGTCCTGGCAGGGCTAAGGCTAGGTTTAAAAAAATTACCAAGTGGGTGAAAAGTGGATTCTTGATGATTATTTATATTTATGCAAAGGTCTCAATATGGTGCAATGGCATTCAACCGTATTATCTGGGCACAGTAATGCAGTTAACAAAACGCCTGCGTTTACCATGGGCGTTCTTTTGTCTAGCCTATTATGACCACTTCGGTTTCCAGGTCAATATTAAAGTTAGATTTTACAGTTTGTTGAATGTGTGTAATCAAGCGTTCAATGTCGCTCGCTGTGGCGTTGCCTTGATTGATAATAAAATTGGCGTGCTTGTCCGAGACACAGGCATTGCCAATGCAAAAACCTTTTAAATGACTTTCTTGGATGAGTTTTGCAGCGTGATGATTGGGTGGATTTTTAAAGACACTGCCGCAACTTGGCAATCCAATGGGTTGTAAATCATTGCGTTTTTTAAGCAAAGCCTTGATGTCTTGTGGTTTATCTGTTTGTGCCAATCTCAAATTTGCCCCAATAAAAATCTCATTTTGATAATGAGGCGTTACTTGTCGATAAGCAACATCAAACTCGGCAACATTACGCTTAAACACCTTACCTACTGTATTAATGGTGGCAACAGAATCAACCATAGACCAAAAATCCGAGCTAAATGCACCCGCATTCATTGCCAATGCACCGCCGACATTACCGGGAATAGCACTCAAAAATTCAGCGCCGTTTAGCTCTTGAGATTGGCAAAAACGAGCCAATTTTGCCAGCGTCACTCCTGCTCCTGCTTGAATAATATTGTTTGTTATATTCAGTTGATTAAGTTGAGTGAGTTTAATGGCAACCCCTGCAAAGCCTTGGTCACGAACCAGTAAATTACTGCCCAATCCTAACATAAAGATGGGTTTTTGGTTGTTTTTTAAAAAATGAGACAAGTCATCAAGGGTGTGGGGGGTAAAGAAATCTTGCACCACGCCGCCTGCTCTGAGTGAGCAGTGTTTGCTCATCGGCTCATTATGACTTAGCATTGATTAGCAACCCAATTAAAGTATGAATGTCGCCAGCACCAAGCGTTAGCACCACATCTCCGTTTTTAACAATATTGGGTAATATTTTTAGTGCTTCATCGGTACTCTTAACTACGATTGGGTCTAATGTGCAGCGTTGGCGAATACTGTTTGCCAGTGTGCTGGAATTGATATTGGCAATGGGTTGTTCGTTGGCAGGATAAATATCAAGCAAAATCAGCGCATCCACTGTGGACAGGGCATGTGAAAAATCATCAAACAAATCGCGCGTGCGTGTGTAGCGATGTGGTTGGAAAATAACCACCAAGCGTTTGTTTTGATAAGTATTTCTCAGGCTTTCAAATACCGCCATAATTTCATTCGGATGATGGCCATAATCATCAAATAAAATCACTGATTGATTGCCAATCGTTAGAGTGCCGTGATAATCAAGACGGCGCTCAACCCCTTTGAAACTTTTTAGCGCTTGCTGGATAATGTTAATATTAATATCCAATTCACAAGCCACGCCAATGGCTGCCAAAGTGTTAAGTATGTTGTGCTTACCAATAAGATTCAGTTCAATTTTAAAAGATTGTTTTTTGGGAGTGTGAATAACTTCGAAGCACATTTTTCTATCGGTTTGACTGATGTTATTTGCTTGGACATCAACCCCATTAGAGAAACCAAAAGTAACCAAAGGGCGGTGAATGCTATTGAGTATTTTTTTGACACCAGCGTCATCGCCACATAAGACACAAACGCCATAAAAAGGCAGATTGGAAGTGAAACTAACAAAAGCATCGGTGAGTTTTTTATAATCATTGTCATAAGTACTCATATGGTCTTGGTCGATATTGGTAATGACGCTCAACATCGGTTGTAGGAGCAAAAAAGATGCATCAGATTCATCGGCTTCGGCTATCAAGTAATCGCTTTCCCCCAGTTTTGCATTGATGCCGTTAGAATTCAAAATACCGCCGATAATATAAGTTGGATCAAGTTTGGCAGTATGTAAAATATGGGCAATTAAACTGGTGGTAGTGGTTTTTCCGTGTGTGCCTGCCACTGCAATGCCAAAGCGAAAACGCATAATTTCTGCCAACATTTCTGCTCTAGGAACAACGGGAATGTTGGTGTCGTGAGCCTTGATGAGTTCTGGATTTTTTCCATTAATCGCACTGGAAACAACCACCACATCGGCATTTTTTACATTGTCTTGATGGTGTGTGGTAAAAATCTCACAGCCTAATTTTTGTAAGCGTTCAGTAACAGAACTTTGATTAAGGTCTGATCCTGAAATTTGATAACCAAGATTGTGCAACACCTCGGCAATACCACTCATACCTGAACCACCAATGCCAATAAAATGAATGTGTTTGATTCTAAAATTGGAGATATGGCGTAAATTGTTCATATTTTTGCAACGCTGATAATGCTGAATGCCTGAATACCTTCACCTCTGCCGAAAGCCGTCAAACCTTCGCCTGTGGTAGCAGTGATGCCAATATCGTTGGGTTGAGTGTGGGTTAAATGGGCGATATTGGCTTTGAGTTGTTCAATTTTTGGGGTAATTTTAGGCACCAAACATTCAATGGCAATGGCAATATGGATAATTTTCCAATCGCCCAAATCATGCAATGCCAATTTTAAATATTGCGCACTATCAGTAATGCCTTGTTGGCAAAGTTCATCAGCTTTAGCGCCCAATACATTCACCCCAGTGACAGAAGAAATGGCGTTGGTGATTGAATGCAAAATGACATCCGCATCACTGTTGCCTTTTAATCCCTGAGGGTGGTCAAATACAATGCCACCTAAGATCAATGGCTTATTTTTGATATCAAAAGCGTGGGAATCTTGCCCCAGTCCAGTTTTAGTCATGGCTTTTAAGATAAAAGTTAGCCAGTTCCAAATCTTCTGGTGTGGTTATTTTCAGATTGCTTTTACTGGCAGAAATTAAGACAGATTCTAAACCCAAATGTTCCATACTACTGGCTTCATCGGTAATCATTAAATTATTTTTTATCACATTCTCTAAGGCCTTGGATAATACGCCAAAGCGATACATCTGGGGTGTTTGTGCCTGCCAAAGTTTAGACCTATCCAAAGTGCCTTCAACGATATTCCCACGAGATTGCTTGATTGTATCCACCACCTGAGTCGCCAACAAACCGCCGACAGGGTTGTCTTTAAGTTGCTCAATTAATTTTATTACCTCATTGGCTTTAATACAAGGTCTAGCGGCATCATGCACCAGTACCCAATCCTCATCTTGGGCAAAAGGACGCAAAACATTAAGTGCCGAAATAACCGAATGAAAGCGTTGTTCACCACCAACAGCAGTTGCCAACAGTTTTGTGTGATTTGCAAAAGTTGATTTTTTAAATTCTGTATCATTCTGCGCAATAGCCACCACGCAAGCCTTAATTTGCGTCATACCTAACAAAGTCTCTAATACCTGATCAAGCACGCTTAAACCGTTTTCCAACTTCAAGTATTGTTTGGGTTTTTCAGCATTCATCCGCACACCAATACCACTGGCGGGGACAATAAGAAAACATTGATCAGTCATGCTCAAAATTATACCTATAAATTTTTCCAATAAGCACAGCTTATGTTATGCCATTTTCAAAAATGGCATTATGGTAATTTGGTAATTTGGTAGTAGCGTTCACTTGGTTTAATTAGACCAAACCGGTAGCGGGCTTGGGATTCTAAGATTTCCATATCAACTGCGTTTTTTGCTTGTAATTCGAGGATTTTTATTGTATTTTGTTGTTTTAATAATTGATTGATTTTCTCATTTTTGTCAATCATGGCTTGCTTTTCCAATAACGAAGATGGAAATTGATTGATTAAAAAATTTTGACGGATTAGGATTAACAATATAGCGGCAAGCATAAGGGTGATCCAGTATCGATAGACAAAGTCAAAGTTTTTTTTAATCATAAGTCTTTTATTAATTTTGTGTTTGAAAGACGGTCGTGTAAGGCAAGATTGTCTTTGTTGAATAATTGATAAACAAAGCCAAGTCCTAGCGTTGAAAATGACACAATGGATAAGACAAAACGAATGAGCGCCTGTTGATGGGTGATATTTTTGTTGTTATTTTGCACGATATGGAATTTCCAGGCTTTCATGCCAAGGGTTTGTCTGCCTTTAACCCATGACCAAGCAAAATAAAAATAACTGGTTAATAAATACACTAAAAACATCCAGCCATTTACTTGCGCTTGTTTTTCAAAAAATATAATAAGCAGAATGCCGACAATAAAAAATGCCAACGAAAAAGCTAAGAAAACATCATAAGTAATGGCGCCCAATCTGCGCAATAAAGAGACATTTGATTTCATTGTTGACCCAGTAATAAATTTGGATTTATGGCGGTGCGATTGAGGTAAACACTCCAATGTAAGTGTGGGCCAGTTGAGCGTCCACTTTGTCCAATTTCACCAATAATTTCACCTTGTTTAACCGATTGCCCTTGTTTAACCAAGTGTTTATTGAGGTGAATATAGGCGCTAATTAACCCTTGCCCATGGTCTAAAAATATGGTCTTGCCGTTAAAGAAGTATTCCCCTATTAAAATCACTCTGCCAGCAGCGGGCGCCTTGATTGGTGTGCCAGTAGCGCCTGCGTAATCAAGCCCTGTGTGTGGTCTGCGTGCTTCTCCATTGTAAAATCGTTTGAGCCCAAAAGGGCTGGTGGTAATGCCATCAACAGGGCGAGTGAATATGCCTTTGGACAGGGATTGAGTGGAAAAAGTGGTTCTGGCTTTTGATAGAATAGGGCGCTCTTTGTTTATGCGTTTTGTGTGTGCCAAATTGGGATTGACATATTTTTTCTTTTTTCCTTTTAAGGTAATGCGTTGCTCTTTATAAGTGTGTGTTTTAACTTCAAAATCTAAGGTTTGAGTGGTGAAACCTTGTATGGTAACCGACTTTTTTCCAAGTTTTTCTAGTAATGGAATGCCGATTAATACTTGCCAATGATTGTTTTTAATGTGTTGCACATATAGAGGTGTGGTGTGATAAAACGCTTTTGGATTGGGGTGATTGCTTTCAAAATCAATCACTGCAATGCCGCCAAGAACGGGCGTGTTTTGGATTGCCACACTTGCCCACAAAACACTCGGCAATAATAACAAAATAAGGCTAATTTTTTTTAAACTTTTCAATTTTTTTTACCTCAGAATAAAGGTTACCATCACCCAATCGGGTATTTATCAATGTGCCTATTTTAACCTGAGCAACAGAGTCCAGTACTTGATTATTCTCTAACATAGAAATGCTGTAGCCACGAGAAAGCGTGTTTAACGGTGAGAGGTGGTGAAGTCCTGCGCTGTGTGCGGCAAGTTTGTATTTTTGTCGCTCAAGGCTGTGGTGTATTGCTTTTTTCAGGGTTTGAGTTAGATTAAATAAATCTAGTTGTTGTTGGGCGATGGTGTGTTGAATGTGGTTATTTAATTGTGTTTTTGCTAATTGATTCAGTTGTTGTTTGTGCTTAATGCTGGCGATTGGCGAGTGTTGTTTTAATTGCTCAAACAAAGTATTGAGTTTGCCTTGGTTTAAATTAAGTGTTATTTTTGCCTGATAATTTAGACGCGTATTTAACTCATCCAGTCTTTGTGAGAATACATTTAGTTGTCGATTAAAACTTGGCATACCTAGGCTTAACTGCTTGAGTTGTTGCTGATAATTATTCAAAGTTTGTTGAATGTGTTGCGTTAAATTGGCGTGTAGTTTGCTAAGTTTGCTGAGTAATTCCAGTCTGTCTGGCGTTGCCAACATCGCTGCTGCACTGGGTGTGGGTGCACGCATATCGGCAACAAAATCGGCAATGGTAGTGTCAGTTTCATGCCCAATGGCACTGATAATTGGGGTGGTGGCTGCAAATATGGCTCTTGCTAAGATTTCTTCATTAAACGCCCATAAATCTTCTAACGAACCGCCACCTCGTGCCAAAATTAACACATCACATTGTCCGTATTTATCAGCCGCCTGCACAGCTTGTGCCAGTTTTTTTGCCGATCCTTCGCCTTGCACCATACAGTCAAATAACAATATTTCAGCAAAGGGATAGCGTTTATTAAGTACCTTGATAATGTCCTGAATAACCGCACCATTAGATGAGGAAACAACGCCAATGGTATTAACTTCTACAGGCAGGTGTTTTTTGTGTTGTGTATCAAACAAACCTTCATCACGCAATTTAACTTTGAGTTGCTCAAAAGCAGCTTGTAAATTGCCCACCCCCACAGGTTCAATACGGCGAACAATTAACTGAAAATCCCCCCGTGCTTCGTAAAGTGTCGGTGCTGCTTGTAACAACACTTCCATACCATTTTCTGGAATGAATTTAATATGGCGCTGACTTAGGCGAAACATAGCGCAACGAACTTGCCCTTTGTCGTCTTTTAAAGAAAAATACCAATGTCCCGAGGTGGGGCTAGAAAAATTAGAAATCTCACCGCGCAACCAGCAAATTGGGATGTTATTTTCAATGGTTGAATGACACAGTGACAAGAAGTCAGATACTGAGTAAATCTCATCGGTATTAAAATCAAGTTCGAAATCAGGATGTAGCATATTTTATTTTTTTAAGAGCGCAAAAACCGCACCCGCACCTCCATCTTTAGGTGGGCAAGAATGAAAGGCTAATACTTGCGGATGTTGCTTGAGAAAATTTACCACCTGTGTTTTGAGAACGCTCATTCCATTATCAGAGCGATATCCTTTGCCATGAATAATATGCACAAAACGCTCAAATTGATGATGATACATAAAATTCGACAAAGCCACACATGCCTTTTCTGTTGTGTATCCGTGTAAATCTATACTTGCCGCATTGTCAATATGACCCTGTTTCATAATATTCATTTGCTTGTTCGATATACCGCTTTGCGCATAATAGACAATTTCTTCACCTCCGATTGCCCCATCAAGAACAAAACTGTATGCTGTAAATGCTGGAATTTTTTCAACCTTGTTTATACGCTGGGCATCATCTTTGTCCATTAACACCTCTGTATCAACAGTTTCTCTGAATAATTGTTTGTCTTCGTCATTAATACACATAAAAAAGCCCTCAACCGAGGGCTTTATTATAAGCAATATAACTAAATTACAGGGCTTTAATTTGTGCGTTAAGGCGAGATTTTTTTCTAGCTGCTTGATTTTTGTTCATCAAGCCTTTGCTGACTGCCTGGTCAATCTCTTTTTGCATTTTGGCAAAACCACCTTGTGCCTCTTTTTTATTGCCATCTGCTAAAGCATAAGCAACTTTCTTGATGAAAGTGCGAACTTTGGCACGAATTTGAGAATTGTGTTTGTTGCGTTTGACTGCTTGTCTTGCGCGTTTTTTAGAACCTGCTGAATTAGCCATCGTATGAAGTTGATTAATGAATAAAAAGGCATAATTATAAAGTCTAAAGGATTAAAAGTCTATAGTATTTATTAATTTAAGTGTTTGTTTTTTATTAAATAGCAAATGCCAAGTTTTTCCCCCTTGCGATTTCCACAAAGATACTGCCCGAATACCCGCTAATAACAAGGCTCTAATGTGATTAGAAGTGTGTGCGTTGGACAAATAAATTTGCGCCCCATTTACCATAATGGTTGGGTTTAACTCACCTAAAGTGGATTTGTAAAGTTCAGCCAAGCGTGCCAGAGAGTTAGAATGACCAATATCGAAAAAATCTTGTTTTTTGATTGTCTCTATTTCAGTTGATATTTTTGATAAAAGCACTTTATTTTTCATTAATTTCTTCTCAAGATTAATGAGTGCTAAAGAATAAAGGGTAATATTTTGATTATTTTTCATCCCCTTGCTAAAAACAATTTTGAGTGAATTAAGCCCAACAGATAAATCTTTTGGTGAATCAAAAATATCTTTAACATTTGTGCTATTAGTCACAAGGCTCTTTAAACTTGCCTCATTACTTTGACTGTCGCAAACACCTGTGTGTGCCAATTGGTCAACCAAAGTGGCGCTTTGTAATAAGGAGGCTAGTGCCAATGTTTGTCGGTGTAATTTATTCATAACGGTATTCAGTTTTATTTTCTATGTTCAATAATGGCACCACCTAAGCAAATATCCTTGTCGTAAAAAACAACAGATTGCCCAGGGGTAATGGCGCGCTGTGGCTGGTTAAATGTAACTTCAATTTCTCCATTTTGTGCGTTAATCGTGCAATCTTGCGATGCTTGACGATAGCGTATTTTGGCACTACATTTTAATGGAAATGTGGGCGTTGTTGTTATCCAATGTGGAATTGAGGCACTTAAAGATTGATGATATAGCAAAGGATTATCACCTTGCACAACGATTAATTCGTTGCTATCCAGTCGTTTATCAGCCACAAACCAAGGTTCACCTGATGTACCAAAACCGCCACCAATTTCCAAGCCTTTGCGTTGACCAATGGTATAAAAAGCCAACCCTTGATGGTGTTTGATAAATTGTCTATTTTCATCAACAATATCCCCTTCTTGCTTGGGTAAATAAGTTTGCAAAAACTCAGAAAAATTGCGTTCACCAATAAAACAAATGCCCGTGGAATCTTTCTTATCCGCAGTAATAAAGCCATTTTTTGTGGCAATATCACGCACCTCAGTTTTGTTGATCTCACCCAAAGGAAAAAGGCTTTTTGAAAGTTGATATTGATTCAAAAGATGCAAAAAATAACTTTGATCCTTGCCATTATCCAGCCCAGTTTTAAGCTGAAATACGCCATCTATTTCCTTAATCCTGGCATAATGCCCCGTCGCAATTTTGTCCGCACCTAACGATAAAGCATAGTCCAAAAAAGCCTTAAATTTGATTTTCTGATTGCACAACACATCAGGATTAGGCGTGCGACCTTTTTTATGCTCTTGTAGAAAATGTGCAAACACATCCTCCCAATAATCCGCCGAAAAATTAACCGTATGTAATATTATCCCCAACTTATCAGCCACTTTTTGCGCATCAGACAAATCCTGCTCTGCCGTACAATGCCCATCCTTATCATCTTCTTCCCAATTTTTCATAAACAAAGCCTCAACCTCAAAACCTTGTTCAAGAAGTATATGAGCCGCTACAGAAGAATCCACCCCACCCGATAATCCGACAATTATTTTCATTGGTTGATAAAGTTTTGTAAGTCTAACTTGAATTTATCGACACCTGCTTTATTGCTTTTAGTTGCAAATTCAAAGATTTTATTTTGCAAATGCTTTTCTTTCATTGCTCCCATATTGCTTTCCCATTTGTGTTAGGCTTATTATTATTACCGTATTTTTTTCTTAGTTTGTTTAGAAAATTCTTATCCATTGAATTTATATAACTAACAATGCCAAATACTTTGTGGATTTCTCCATTGGGTGTGATTACCATTCCCAATATTTTAACCCTAGATTTCTTAGAATAGGTTTTTGTTTTGTTGTGACTAATTTTCAATTTTTGGTCAAACATGCTGGCTAAAATATCTTCTACTGTTGATTTTACTTGTTTAATATTTGTGTCGTTGCTTGAAAATATTAAGTCATCAGCGTACCTGCTGTAAGTTATTTTTTGTGGTTTGCATTGGCTTAATACTGCTTGATCAAATTTAAGTAATATTGAGTTGCTCAATCTGCCCGAAGAGGAAAATCCAAGTGGTAAAGTGCCTTCAAATGTCATTAATTTGACGATATTATCTTTAGGGCACCTCCAAAAATCCCAATACAATTTATGAAAAGTATAAAACAGCACCTTTTTCATCCAAAACTTCATTAAATAGCGGGCTATTCTCCTCATTTTTTGCTAAAAAATACACTATTTTCTAATTCCCCTAAATCGCATTGGGGTTTCTGGAGGCGTCCTTTATATTGCTCTATATCTGTTATGGCTATATTGCCCTTGTTTATGTTGTGTTGTATTGTCGCCATTACATCAACACTTTGAATGCTACCAAAAAAATTAGAAATATCGGTAGAAAGGAAATATTTATTGTTTTTATGTGGCTCAAGGCAATTGCGTACAGTTGTATTTTTTGCGTATGAAAAACATACGGAGGCATTATAATCCAGTTTATTTACAACAAAAACATTAATAAATTTATGGAATTCCGTTAGTTTTTTATTGACTGATAATACAGTTCTTTGATTGAATTGATGTTGAGTAATGTGATCTTTAACATTGGTGTTAATAAAATCTTCAAAAGAATATTTACCATGGAAGTAAAGGTTAAATATTTCTTGAAATGGTTTTTTTTTGATCATAAATTGGTTGGCGTTTTTTTAAAATGCCTAATGTTGACTTCTTCAACATTAGGCATTTAAAAATTAATAATAACCGCTTAGAGGTTAAATTTTTATAGACTGAAGATACTTCTGGTCATTTAACTTAAATTGAATTATATCAAAGAAGTAATTTAATTGCAACTTTTAAGGCCTTTGCATAAATATTAATAATCATCAAGAATCCACTTTTTACCCACTTGGCAATTTTTCAAACCCAGCCTTGGCTTTGCTAGGACAAGGTTTGAAGAAATTGCTAATTTGGCAAAAATTGAATTTTGCTAATCATCCATATTTATTCAAATTTTTCGTAAGCAGAAACAATGCGTTGCACGAGATTGTGGCGTACTACATCTTTGGTTTCAAAATAGCAGAAAGAAATTTTATCTTCGTGAGCCAATACTTTTGCGGCGTGAATGAGTCCAGATTGTTTTGGATTGGCTAGGTCAATTTGTGTTACATCGCCTGTAATGACCATTTTTGAGCCAAAGCCTAAGCGGGTTAAAAACATTTTCATTTGTGGGATGGTGGTATTTTGTGCTTCGTCTAAAATAATAAATGATTCATTTAAAGTGCGACCACGCATAAAGGCAAGTGGGGCGACTTCTATGATGTTTTTATTGAGTAATTTTTCCACTTTATCGAAGCCTAGCATTTCATATAAAGCATCATAAATGGGGCGTAAATAAGGGTCAACTTTTTCATTCATATCGCCGGGTAAAAATCCCAATTTTTCACCTGCTTCGACTGCGGGGCGAACCAAAACAATGCGACGCACGGCGGAATGCTCTAATGCCTCAACTGCGCGTGCTACTGCAAGATAGGTTTTTCCTGTGCCAGCGGGGCCAATGCCAAAGGTGCAATCTCTGTTTTGAATGTTTAAGACATATTTTTGCTGATTTAAATTTCTTATGTGGATGAACTTGCGTTTGGTTTTAATGTTAATCGTTTGTTCTGGTGAGTTTTCACGAGAATAGGTTTTGATTGCCATTTCCACATCGTGAATTTGAATGTTTTGGGTTGCGCTTAAGGTTGTTAAATCTTGCAATACTCGAGCGGCAATATGTGCGTTATCGCCTTTAATGACAAATGCTTCACCTTTGTTGTTCATTTCCACATTCAGGCTTTTGGCAATTGCCTCTAAATGTCTGTCAAATGAGCCGCAAATACCAGAGAGTTGCTCGCTACTGCTTATTTCAAGTGTAATATTCATGGGCGTTATTTTATCATCTACTGTGGCTATTTATAGCATTAAGAATGGATAAAATAATGTGGATAATATTATTTTCAATGTATGGCAGTGTAATTCCGCCTTAAAGGTGGCACAACTCTTTAGATGTCGTTTGGATAAACCAAAGAGGGTGCTTGTTGTTATTGACTACAAATATTAGTTAACATAGGTTATTTGCAAAATAATATTTATTCACTATAATGCGTTGGAGTTTTATATAGTAATTAGAGGAAAAATGAAAAAAATAACATTAAATTTAACGCTAACCTTATTGTCCTTATTGTTTGCCATTCAAGTGAATGCCATGACGCATAATAATGGGGAGCAGCATAATATGGATACCATTAGTATTCACAATCCATGGGTGCGTTCGGCGCCACCAAATGCACCAGCATTGGGTGCCTTTGTGGAAATTTATAATCATTCTGACAAAGACATTAAGTTATTGTCCGCTAGTGCTAGTGGATACAAGCGATTGGAATTACATCAGTCTGGACACAAGAACGGTATGATGACGATGGTTAGAAAAGATTTTGCACTGGTTCCTGCTCATGGTAAATTGGTTTTTAAACCGGGCAGTTGGCATGTAATGATGATTAAACCTGAGAAAGTGCCAAAAGAGGGTGGCGTGGTTGCGATTACATTCGCATTTGATAATGGCTTTTCTAAGACTGTAAATGCTATAGTGAAAAAAGCCAATATGATGAAAGCCAATATGACAATGAAAGACCACGGACATTAAACATTGAAAAAAATATCAATTACTGCCGCTGTTGTATTAGTTGCTATTGCACTTTATTTTTATAATTCTGATAAAAATTATCGTCATTTATTAGGTAAGCAACTAAAGGCTTCTTACATTTTAGACAACCCTAATAAGCCACTACCTAAATTCTCCTTGTTGGATCATAATCGCCAATTGTTTGACAATGAGCGTTTAAAACAAGGCTGGTCGTTGTTGTTATTTATCTATACGCATTGCCCTGATGTTTGCCCAACTGAACTGCTTGATATGGCACAGTTAAAAAGACTGATAACAGATGATAAAACCATGAATACGCCCGCCGTTGTGGCAATCACTTTTGACCCACTCAGAGATACGCCCGAGGTTTTGAAGGAATACATTACCCATTTTGATAAAGATTTTATTGGCGTGTCTGGCGACCAAGCGCAAATTGACCAACTTATTAAATCTTTTGGCGCTTATTATGAGCGAGTTATATACGATAAAAAAGGCAAGTCAATCACTTTGAAAGCGGGTGATAAATTACCTGAGGGCGCGCTTGAGGAGGGGTATGTTATTAACCATACCGCTTGGATTTATTTAATCAGTCCTAAGGGTGAAATTTTTGCTGGCTTCCCATCACCGCACAAGCCGAATGAGATGATGCAGGATATTAAGCTTATCATGGATTCCCTTTGAACTACAAACCTGTTATTGTTATTGCATTTGTCTTATTTGCATTTATTATTTTATTAGGCTATTTGGCGTTTAATTGGAATACTCAGAATATCAATTACTATCTTCAAGTTGATGATTGTCAAATAGACAAAACCAGTTGTCAAGTTAGACTTGATAAACACAGTTCTATTAAAATTAACATTTTACCAAGAGGCATTCCCAGCACTGGAAAACTAACTGTTTATATTGAGGAACAAGGTGATAAGCTTAATGAATCAAGTGTCTCTTTTGAGGCTATTGAAATTGACACGACTACGCCACAATATCGCTTATACAGGCAAACTGAGAATAGTTTTTCAGGTAGTGCTTTTTTAGCAATATGTTCATTGTCAAAACAAAGTTGGATAACACATCTCTTTGTTAAAAAAGGCAATGAAACTTGGGAAATTTCACTCCCATTTAGCAAGCAATTAGAGAACTAACTCTCCGATAAGCGAATTGCCTCGTGCATCAGTGATTTTAACATCAACAATTTGACCAATTAAAGATGCATCACCTTTAAAATGCATATTACGCATATTTTCAGTGCGTCCAAACAAGTTGTTGTCTTTTTTTGCTTTATTTTCCACTAGAACTTTTTGCACACTGCCAATCATTGCTTTAGAAATGGTTTCTGTAGATTCGTCAATGGTTTTTTGCACCAGTGCAAGACGCTCTTTTTTAACCGTCATATCAACATCATCGGGATAACTGGCTGCGGGCGTACCAGGACGGGCAGAGTAAATAAAACTGAATGATTTGTCAAATGTAATGTCGTTAATCAGTGCCATTGTGTTGTTAAAATCTTCATCGGTTTCTCCGGGAAAACCAATAATGAAATCTGAAGAGATGGAAATATCAGGGCGAATTTTGCGTAATTTCCTAATCTTTGATTTGTATTCAAGTGCGGTATGCCCGCGCTTCATTAAAGTTAAAATTTTATCGGAGCCACTTTGAATAGGCAAGTGTAAATGTGAAACCAACTCAGGCACTTCGGCATAAGCCTGAATAAGACTGTCGCTGAACTCAACAGGATGTGAAGTGGTGTAGCGAATCCTATCAATGCCGTCAATTTGAGCCACAATGTTAATTAACAGTGCCAAATCAGCCATTTCATCATCCTCCATTTTTCCTTGATAAGCATTGACATTTTGCCCTAATAAGTTCACTTCTCTTACCCCTTGATTGGCCAATATTTGCACCTCATTAATGACATCGTTAAAAGGGCGGGACACTTCTTCGCCTCGAGTGTAAGGCACGACGCAAAAGGTGCAGTATTTAGAGCATCCTTCCATGATAGAAACAAAGGCGCTTACGCCGTTGGTTTTTGGTTCAGGCAGATGGTCAAATTTTTCAATTTCTGGAAATGAAATATCAATGCTGGTTTGTTTGTTAAGGGCATTACTCAGCATATTTGGTAATCTATGTAAGGTTTGTGGGCCAAAGATAATATCAACGAAAGGCGCGCGCTTAAGAATGAGTTCCCCTTCTTGTGAAGCGACACAGCCGCCTACACCGATAATTAAATTGGGATTTTTTTCTTTAAATTTGCGCCATCGACCAAGTTGGTGAAACAGTTTTTCTTGTGCTTTTTCTCGAATAGAGCAGGTATTGAGTAGCAACACATCGGCTTCAAGTGCATCATTGGTTAACACTAAGCCGTGTGAGTGTTTTAACACATCAATCATTTTTTGACTGTCGTATTCATTCATTTGACAGCCGAAAGTGCGAATATATAATTTAGATGAGGGCATTACTTTTGAATATGTAGTGTTTGTGTTGGGTAAGCGATTTCTGCCCCATGTTCAGCAATAATATCTGCAACGCTAAGTAATATTTTTTGCTTAATCTGCTGGTATTCATTTTTATTGACAGTTTTGGTAAAGGCATAAATATTAAAATCCAGCGATGAAGCGTTAAAATAATTGAAAAACACACGCAATGGTTGAGATTGGTCAATTTCTTTGTGGGCTTTTAGCATTGTTTCTACTTCTGTGACAATAATAGGCATTTGTGCAATGTCATCATAGCGAATGCCAATCACTTCATTGATACGGCGATTGGTCATACGCGATGGCGTTTCAATTGGAATTGATGCAAAAATTGAATTAGGAATATAAACAGGGTTTTTGCTAAAAGTACGAATGCGCGTCATACGCCAGCCGATTTTTTCGACCGTACCTTCAAATTCTTTAGAGCGAATCCAATCTCCGACTGAAAAAGGTCTGTCCATTTGCAACAACAGACCGCCGAAAACATTTGACAGCATATCTTTAGCGGCAAAACCCATAACCACGCCACCCACGCCACCAAAAGTAAGTAAACTGGAAATGGAAAAACCAAAGTGTTGTGCAATACCAAGTGCAATAGAAACAATAAGCAGTAATTTAACCAAGCGGGAAATCATTCTTATTGAGTCTTTGTTGATGTTAGCATTGCGTGAAAGCAGATAAGCCTCAGTGTTGGATATTGCCCGTAATACCCCCCAGGTAATGATAAAGATTGGTGTAATATCAATGTAACCAACCACTTTTTTTAGCGATGTAATGTCTTCTTTAAATATATTAATGGAAAAATAAATCCAGCCAAACCAAACCAAAACTTTGAGCGGTGCAGAAATGGATTTAATTAAATAATCGTCTAATTGATTTTTGGTTTTACTGGCGTGAAGGGTTAATTTCTTAAGTGATAATTTTAAGGCAAAGTGTGCAATAAAGGCTATGGCGAATAAAATACCAGCAATTTCATAAGGTTTTAAGTGTTGTAAAAATTCCATATTATTTTAGATAATTAAGTGGGTTAATAAGTGTGCCAAATTTTTTCATTTCAAGATAAAAATAATCTTTTCCAGCCAGTGCAATAATTTGTCCTTTTTTTACTTCATCGCCATTTGCTACTTTTAGCGTTTGATTGTGTGCATAAGAACTGTAAAAACCTAATGGATGTTTGATAGTAATCATTTTTCCACGATCTTTCATTTTATCACTATAGGTTACAACGCCATCACGAATAGCACGCACTGGTTGATTAAAATAGGTGTTAAAGGTTAAGCCCTGATGTTCTTTAGAGAAGAATTTAATGATTTCGCCAGCAACAGGAATGGGTTCATGGTTTTTTGCCATGGTTTTTTTTGCATTATCCTCATCAGAAGAATGTGTAATGGCATTAACACCTTCTTGAGCAGTTGACCTGTCAATCACCACCACTGGCTTGCTAGTTTTGCTAGTAAAGCAACCAGATAGCGCCATAGAAATAACCGTAATAATAATTAATTTATTTAACATACCAAACTCCTAGTGCAATAATAACAATCAAAAGATAACCCAAACGGTCAATGTATTTTTTTAGCCAAACATCACAAGTGTTGCCAAATTTTTTAATAAGAAATGCCACTAAGAAAAATCGTGCACCTCGTGCTAAAAATGAAATTAGTATAAACGGTAAGAGCACCATATTGGAAATACCTGCACCAATTGTAAATATTTTGTACGGCATCGGGGAAAAACCTGCAATGGCAACAATCCAAATACCATATTCTTCAAACCATTGTTTGATAGCATCAAGCTTATCCACATAATGCAGTTTAACCAAGAGTGGCTGGATAGTGTCTATCAATAATGCACCCAAGAAATAACCAACCACACCGCCCAGCACGGATAAAACTGTGCAAATCAAGGCAAAACGATAAGCACTATTGGGTTTTCTTAATACCATAGGCGCAAGCAGGGCATCAGGTGGTGGATAGGGCAAAATGAAAGATTCTACAAAACTTATCAGTGCAAGCCAGTAAATGGCATACTTACTTTGTGCCCAATCTAATGTTGTCTGATAAAGTTTGGAGAAAATTTTCACCTTAGTCTTTCTTGACCATGGGAAAACCCAGCGCTTGTCGAGAATCATAATATGCCTTAGCCACTTTTTGACTCATTGAACGCACTCGACGGATAAAACGCGCTCTATCAGTAACGCTAATTGCATGTCGTGCATCAAGCAAATTAAACAAGTGCGATGCCTTCATTACTTGCTCGTAAGCGGGGTAGGGTAGTGCTTCATCGATTAACCTTTCATTCATCGCCTCAGCTTCGTCAAATTGTTTAAACAAAACTTCGGTATCAGCAATTTCAAAATTATACTTAGACTGCTCTACTTCGTTTTGATGAAATACATCGCCATAACTCACGCCATCAACCCACACCAAATCATATACACTGTCCACACCCTGTAAATACATCGCCAAACGCTCAAGCCCGTAAGTCAACTCACCCGAAACAGGCTTACACGGCAATCCGCCAATTTGTTGAAAATAAGTGAATTGAGAAACTTCCATGCCATTCAGCCAAATTTCCCAACCCAATCCCCAAGCACCAAGCGTGGGTGATTCCCAGTTATCTTCAACAAAACGCACATCATGCTTCGTTAAGTCAATGCCAATTTCCGTTAAAGATTCCAAATACAAATCTTGAATATTTTTAGGCGACGGCTTAAGTAATACTTGAAATTGATAATAATGTTGCAAACGGTTTGGATTTTCCCCGTAACGCCCATCAGTCGGGCGACGAGAGGGTTGCACATAAGCCGCCTTCCAAGGTTCGGGCCCAATTGCCCTTAAAAAAGTGGCAGGGTGAAAAGTCCCTGCCCCCATTTCCATATCAAAAGGTTGTAGTAAGGTACAACCTTTTGACGCCCAAAATGATTGTAATTTTAGAATTAAGTTCTGAAATGAAGTTGTTGCATCTAAATCTTGTAATGACATATTAAGACAATAAAAATAAAGTAAATTTTACCTTGAGACCTTTGCATAAATATGGATTCTTGACGATTATTCATATTTATGCAAAGGTCTCACTTTATGCCATTTTCAAGCATAAAATAAACACCCTGTTAAGTTTTACTTGAAAATGCAAAGTAAAAGCCTTTAATACTTATAACTTTCAGGTTTAAATGGCCCCTCTTTAGGGACATTGATGTAATCAGCCTGAGCACTTGTCATGGTCGTAAGCACACCACCAAAACCGCCAACCATACCTAGAGCCACTTCTTCATCAAGTTTTTTAGGCAACACTTCAACATAAATATCACCACCTTTGTCGGCAAATTTTGCATCAAACAAATGCATTTGCGCTAAAACTTGGTTGGCAAATGAGCCATCCATAATACGGCTTGGGTGTCCTGTGGCATTACCCAAATTTACCAAGCGACCTTCGGATAATAAAATCAGGTAATCATTTTTGTTGTTTGTTCTAAAGATACGGTGAACTTGGGGCTTAACCTCATCCCAACGCCAATTGTCACGCATATATTGAGTGTCAATTTCATTGTCAAAATGCCCAATATTACAAACCACGGCACCTGATTTAAGGGTTTGTAGCATAGCATTGTCACACACATTAATATTGCCTGTGGTAGTAACAATTAAATCAGTGGTGCCTAATAAGCCTATATTGATACCGTCAATTGAATTGGTGTTAATGCCGTCAATATAAGGGGACACAATTTCAAAACCATCCATACACGCTTGCATGGCACAAATCGGGTCAATTTCGCTGATTTTAACAATCATCCCTTCTTGTCGTAGAGATTGTGCAGACCCTTTGCCAACATCACCATAGCCAATGACCAGTGCTTTTTTGCCTGACATTAGCATATCGGTGCCTCGTTTAATGGCATCGTTTAACGAGTGGCGACAACCGTATTTGTTGTCATTTTTTGATTTGGTAATGGAGTCGTTGACATTAATAGCAGGGACTTTAAGTGAGCCTTCTTGCATCATTTCTAATAAACGATGAACGCCTGTTGTGGTTTCTTCGCTAATACCATGAATGTTTTGTAGCATTTCTGGGTATTTTTCATGCAACATTTGCGTTAAATCACCGCCATCATCAAGCACCATATTGGCTGCCCAAGGTTTGTCGTTATCCAAAATGGTTTGCTCAATACACCATAAAAATTCTTCCTCTGTTTCCCCTTTCCAGGCAAAAGTTGGAATATCAGCTGCCACCATTGCTGCTGCCGCATGGTCTTGTGTTGAAAAAATATTACAACTTGACCAGCGAACTTGCGCACCTAAATCAACCAATGTTTCCATTAAAACAGCGGTTTGAATAGTCATGTGAATGCAACCGAGAATTTTGGCATCTTTTAGAGGTTGTGTGCTTTGATATTTTGTTCGTAGTGCCATCAGTGCAGGCATTTCCGCTTCTGCAAGTTCTATTTCTTTACGACCGTAATCAGCCAGCGTCATGTCAGCGACTTTGTAATCGCCCTTATTTAGTGTGTTGTTGCTCATTTTATACTCCTAATGGGTAAGTTGTTTGGTGTGAGTCCGTTACGATTTAAGGATGTTGAAAAAGAAGGCGTCTCTTGCAAATAAAAAAGCACCTGTCTCTACCTTCTCTTCAATCGTAATAACCACAAAAAAAACTTACAAATTTAAAAAAAGATGAGCGCCGTTTTGATTTGCCAAGCCTGATTGAAAATTTTTTCCAATGCAACGCCCCTTGGCATATTGTCAAATATTTTACTTGATTTTTTCCCAACTAATGTTAGTTTCTGTGCGACCAAAATGCCCATAAGCAGCAGTTTGTTGATAAATAGGGCGCTTTAAATCCAGCATAGTGATCAAACCTTTGGGGCGCAAATCAAAATCTGCATTAACAAATTCTTCAATCTCTGCCACAGGCATTTTTTCCGTGCCAAAAGTTTCAATGCTGATTGAAGTCGGCTGTGCCACGCCAATTGCATAAGACACTTGAATTTCGCATTTATCTGCCATACCAGCAGCCACAATATTTTTTGCCACATAGCGTGTGGCATACGCTGCACTTCTGTCCACTTTTGAAGGGTCTTTGCCTGAAAAAGCACCGCCCCCATGTCGTGCCATACCACCGTAAGTATCAACAATAATTTTACGCCCCGTTAAACCCGCATCTCCCACAGGGCCACCGATAACGAAAGCACCCGTTGGGTTAATGTGGTATTGGGTTTTGTCGCTTAACCATTTGGCAGGTAGAATGGCTTTAATAATTTCTTCCATAATCGCTTCTTTAAGGTCTGCTTGGGTAATGTCGCCATCATGCTGAGTGGACAAAACCACCGCATCAATGCCAACCACTTTGCCTTCCTTGTAAACGCAAGAAACTTGCGCTTTGGCATCAGGGCGTAACCACGCTAATTTGCCACTCAACATTAAATCCGCTTGTTTTTTAACCAAGTGATGTGCGTAAGTAATCGGTGCTGGCATCAAAATTTCAGTTTCATTGCAAGCATAGCCAAACATCAAGCCTTGGTCGCCCGCACCTTGTTCATGGTCGTCAAATTCATCAACTCCCATGGCAATTTCTGGTGATTGTTCACCCAGTAAATTGGTGATTTTGCAAGTGTTACCTGTAAAACCATATTCTTCTTTGGTGTAACCAATGCTGTTAATAGTATCTCGCACAATTCTGTCGTAATCGACAGAAGCAGTGGTGGTAATTTCACCTGCCAACACCACATCATTGTCTTTAACCAAAGTTTCACAAGCCACACGAGCATTTTTATCTTGCGTTAAAATCGCATCTAATATGGCATCAGAAACTTGGTCGCAAACTTTATCGGGATGTCCGGCAGAAACGGACTCAGAGGTGAAAATCATTTTTATTCTCCTAAAAAATATAAAAAACCCCTGTAAAGCGGGGTTTCAAAGGAAAACCTACTTTAGCTTGTTTTAGTTACCGTGGTAACAACGCTAGCAATCGGGCAAATCAGCGTGTATAAAAATAGGAAATTATACAGAGGTCTGGATTGAAAAAATTATTTCACACATAATATTTTCTTCTTTTTTATGTAGAGACCTTTGCATAAATATGAATAATCATCAAAAATCCTCGCTTCACCCACTTGGTAATTTTTTAAACCCAGCCTTAGCCCTGCTAGGACAAGGTTTAAGAAAATTACCAAGTGGGTAAAAATTGAATTTTGCTAATCATCCATATTTATGCAAAGGTCTCATATTATTTCTGATACAGCAGTATTTTTTCCAACATAAACGGCGGTTGAACTGGTAAACAAATGAGTCATTGGCATAAATTACGCAATAAAGCAATCAGCAAAAGAAGGTTTGTGGTTGAACGCACCTTTGGTACGCTCAAACGCACTTATGGTTTGGCAAGAAGTCGTTATATTGGTTTAGAGAAAGTTGCCAGCGAAGTTAATCTTAAAGCTATTGCTTATAATCTAGTTAGAGCGGCGAATGTTTATATTAACAAGGGATTAAATACAACTTAGGGATTATTGTGTCTTCTTTGTGGAAACATTAACTTAAATAGAGTAAAAAATGAGCGATTTATAGTTGATATTGATGATTTTTTTAATGAAAGTTGGGTTTTATATGTTTTTTGACTTTGAAAAGTCAAAAATTGAGGGTTTTGATGGTTGGCTTTAGGATGTTATGCAGGGGTCTTAAATGGTATTGTTTGCACAAAGGTCTCTAGTGTTTGCTTGTAACAAAGAGTGCGGTTATTTTCGTATATTCACCGTTGATTGAAATATTTTTTTTGATTGAAACCATTGCGCCATCTAGGTTTGCTGTATTTTAATTTATATTTTAAAATCGATAGACATTCAAACATTAATTGATGTAAAATCAGTTTACTTCATAAATATACTATTGGATTTACCCTTTTTTCAAAGGGCGTTGAATTAATAAACATAAAGCCATATAATTTGGTAAAGATTACATTGTTATGGTTTGTCATTAAGGATGACCATGAAAACAATAAAGTTAAGTGCCTTAAGTTTGTTGCTTTTCAGTAGTTTTAATGTATTAGGCGACTCAACTACTGAATGCCGTGCAAGAGACCAAAGTATTATTCCAAATTCTTCCTACAAGAGTGCGACATCATGTGTCTGTAAAACTGGATATAGTGGGCGTATTACTGGAGACTCCTCTAGTGGTTTTTTAGGAGCGTGCACCCTTGTCGAAGACTCTGCAGGTATATCATCAGCTGTATGGGTTACTTCTATCGTTGCAATAGGGTTTACAAGTCTTACAGGTCTTGCTACTGCTGCTGGTTATTACATTTATAGAGTCAAAATAGCGAAATTAAGTGCAAATTCTGAGATGAATGAGTTAGGAGGAGATATTCAATCCATTGCCAATGATGAAGCGATTGTCAATGATGGAGCGTCAGGGAGTTCTATTGATTCCATATATTCTCTCGCCTCTCCAATTGAGCGCACTAATTACGATCTTTACGACCTCCCTACTAATTTTCCATCAAGAGCTGATAATATGGTAGAAGGAGATTATGATCTAGCAAGACCTATAGATGAATTGTCTATTGAAGGACATTATGCAGAACCCAAAGATATATTTTTAGATGAAAGCCATTATGCGACCCCCTATGAAGAATCACTTTCAACTGGATTGCCCAATCCAGCAGAGGCTTCCCTGCCTAATGATTATCTATATGCCACAGTAAGCAAGAAAAAATTTATACCTGAGTTGGAATTCCAAGATTCAGGTGAGGAAATAGATTCAGGAGGACTTGGAGAGCAAGTGAAAGATGTTCAAGAGCATATTATTGAAGATACCAAGATAAGTGAAGAAGGTACTGGAGAAATAGAAGAGGCGGGGGCGTATTTTGAAGGTCAGACAATTTCTAACCCCAATATTGCCAATGTTGTTCCAACAAATGACATTATCACTGATCCTGAATACCAAAGTGTGAGTGGGCAGAATAAAACACAAGATGACTTAGGGGGGTGTGAATAGCGCCTTAAATCTAAAGCAAGTATTTAGAGACCTTTGCATAAATATGAATAATCATCAAGAATCCTCGTTTCACCCACTTGGTAATTTTTTAAACCCAGCCTTAGCCCTGCTAGGACAAGGTTTAAGAAAATCACCAAGTGGGCAAAAATTGAATTTTGCTAATCATCCATATTTATGCAAAGGTCTCATTTGGTTATTCATTGGATTTAATGTAATACATAAACGAAGTAACACATAAGCGAAAAAAGTAATGCAAACTTGATAAGGCTGTGATATTAAAAAAAGCCTTTTTTTTAAAATTACGATGTAATTTTAATTTTTTTTAACAAAGATAGTTTTACTATTTATAACAGAGATTAACTTATGCAAACAACTAAGACACTAATTATTGGTTTATTTATTTATGGATTATCAAATATTGGCATATCAGCAAAATCATTGGAAGACCCGCTCTATTCTAATGTTGCGGCACATCAATCTAAAATACCTGCTGCACTAACAGACTCTTTTGGCGATATCTTTGGTTCAGTACCAAATAACACGCCTTCTGCCTCAAAGTCAACACCAACATCAGACAATACTTCTGACGCCAATATACCTTCTAAAGTATTTGTATCAAGTATGTTTAGCAATCGTGATATATATGTAGAATTTCTTAAACATCTACACACATCGTTAGCACTTAATGATAACTTTAAGGCGCTTAACGATTTTTTAAGCACAAAGTGTTCCGATAAATGTAATATACGATCAATTTTTGCTGTACTTAATAAATTAAGAACTGAGAATTTGTTTTTTTGGATTGGAAAATATCGCACCACTTTGAAATTTAATGATCGAGGCCAAACATTCACAGTTTTTATCACAAATGGTGCCAAGGTTAACAACGGCAAGGTTGCGGATGGCTCTGTTTTTATAAACAATATACCTATTTATAATGCCACATTTAAAAATAGGCAATTAACTTGGAACTACGACACTGGTTCAATATTGTCTAACAGTTCCAAAGGTGATCTCACTTTTGCCGATATTTTTGTTAAAGATTCTTATATTGGTCATAATTTTTTAGGCACATTGATGGTGAACAGTAAGATCACAGGAAAAGAGGAGAGTTATAGATTTACAGGTTTTTCTCGCATTTGGACGCCAACTAAATTATCAGCAAGAAAGAGGAGCGGTTCAAAAAATAAGTCAAATAACAAATCGGGGAGCGCCTCAGGGAGTACCTCAGGAAGTGAATCAGAAGGTGCTTTAAGGGCAGGAAACGACCCAGGAAATAGCTCGGGTTTTGGTTCGAATATTAGTTACCACCCAAAACCAATGGGTGTTGGCATGATTAATTACAAAACCCATCTTTTTGGCTCACAAGTATGGACTGTGGAAAATATGCGTCATTTCCCAACCAAACTTATGACGGGTATTTTTACTGGGGACAGCAATGATATCAAATATTATGAATGGGCTTCTGCCATGGATGAAGAGGTTGAAGAGGGATCACAAGGCATCTGTGCATCAGGCTGGCGCATTCCAACAGATGCAGATTGGAAAAAATTAGAAAGTTATTTCAAAATGAGTCCAGTTCAGCAAAATAAAAATAATACTTATCGTGGCAAGGATCAGGCCAGTATGCTCAATCAAGGTTGGTTTAACGCTGAATTATTAGGGTTTTTTAGAGACAATAACTTGCAAGAAAAAGGTAAAAAAGTTTACTTTGTCAGCTCTAGCAAATCCACAAAGGCAGGGCATTTTATTGGTCGTAAAATATCAACTGTGCCTGTATCTGCTATGCGTTTTGTGCTGATCAAGAAAGCCACTCCTGGACAAATGGCAATAGGCGAAGTGGAGGTAATGTATCAGGGCAGGAACATTGCACGCCATAAAAAAGTGACAGTTCACGCAGGTAAGGCATACACCCTTTTCCACTCTTTGCTTCCTGACTCTCCTTCCTCTTGGGTAGATGCAAAAGACATCGTTGATGGTAATGTAAACACTGGTTTTTTAAGTGATAATAGCTCAAGTAACGGATGGGTGACTATTGATTTGGGTGCAGAGTATAGAATTGAGAGCATCAAAATTAAAGACTTAATTCACCAATCCAAGCGTATTCCAGCCAAAGAATTGGCTATTTTTACCTCTAAAAAAGCAATAAATGCCTATGAAACAATACAAGAACTCAGGACTAACCCTGAGATTGAGAGTGTTGGAGTTAGTATGATGAGGCCTTCAAGCGACCCTGATCATCATTTTATTATTACTGACATAACACTAGATTTGTGGCGTGGTGATATAGACAACAGTATTGGCTCTAGTGTGCGTTGTATTCAAAACGACATTATTCCAAATTTAGTCGCCCCCAGTATTGAAAACAATATCAAGATTGGCGAACGGATAAAACCTATTGTGATTTTGGATTTTGCACCCGGTGTGATTAACAAGTGGTCAATCAGTCCAGCACTTGATAATGGTTTGGTATTTGACACTAAAACAGGCACAATTTCAGGCACCCCTAACAAACTTCAAATGAGAAAAAAATATACAGTTACTGCCACCAATGACAAAGGCCCAAATTTTATTGATGTGTATATTACGATTTTACCAATATTGATTGATAACATTGAAGTGTCAGGTAATGATGTTCTGGTAGTCGGTAAAAGCACTCAGCTTAGTGCTACTATCAGTCCTAGCAATGCCAGCAATAAAACCCTTTCATGGTTGGCAAATGACACAGTAAGTATTGACAATAAAACGGGTGAAGTGACTGGACTTAAAGAAGGTATTGCCAGTATCAGAGCTATTTCTAACAATGGTCTTGTAGTCGGCAGATTTGAAATACTGGTTGTTGATTCACAAACCATTGTTTTTGATAAAAAACCTTATAAAGTTATTTTATCCGAAGCAACGGGAAAAATTTGGTTAGATAGAAACCTAGGTGCATCTCAAGTTTGTAAAACTGTCAAAGATGCTGATTGCTATGGCGATTTATATCAATGGGGCAGGGGTAGAGATGGGCATCAGTCTAGAGCGTATATGGGAAAAACCACAACTTTGGCAAGTAGTATCACCCCTAACAATAGCAATTTTATAATTAGTACAGCTGATAAAGTCAATGACATTGGCTTTTTTCTCACACTTAATAGAGGCGATTGGACAGCAGTAGGTGTTGATGATTCAGGCGACAAAAGGATGGCAGTTTGGGGTAAAACTGGCGTTAATAACATTTGTCCAGCAAACTTTAGGGTGCCAACTTCAAATGAATTAAAGGCTGAAATTGAGGCAAGCACAGCAGCTGGAAAAACAGGTATAAATACTTTATTGAAATTGCCATTAAGTGGTAATCGCAATAGCGAGGGCGAGTTAAAAGATTTTGATTACAAAGGTTTTTATTGGGCCAAAAGCTCAGATAGTCTTGAACTTGATGACAATGGCGATGTCTCCTTCCCAAAAAAGGATCGCATTCAAGGTCTTAGTGTGCGTTGTATAAAATATATTAAACCCACTGTCCCCATTATTGTCCCTAGTGTTGAACAGTTAACTGTTCAAATTGGCGAAAGTATCACACCGATTACCTTTGCTAATTTTGGTGCCAATGTTACCCAATGGTTCATCACTAAGAAGTCGCTTGCTAATGTTGATAATATTAGTGCTAATGCTAATAACCCATTTTCAATGATAGAAAATAAGGTAATGGGCAATGTTGACAATAGCAGCCTTGCCAGTGGATTGTCTTTTGACAGTCATACTGGCACAATTTCAGGCAGAGCAAATAACATAACATTAAGAATCTACTATGAAATTACTGCTACTAACAGTTTTGGCACAGATTCTGCGATAGTTAGTATTGCTGTGAATCCTTTGCCTGTGCCTGTTACCAGTATTCAACTTAGTCATAATGCCATACAAATAGAAGGCAAGAGCGTTCTTAAAGTAGGAGAGTCTATCCAACTTAGCGCTGGAATCACCCCTGGTAACGCCACCAATCAAGGTGTTTTGTGGTCGGTAAATTCTAATCATGTAACCATGTCTAAATCAAAAGGTACAGCCACGCTTACAGGTGTTAGCACTGGTGTGGTAGAACTTTATGCCACTTCTCTAGATGGGGGAGGTGCGTTTGCTAAACTCACTATTCATATTGTTGAAAAAATATTTAAAGGAAAAATTTATAATACAGTTGTTTCAGTGAAAAATCGAATGTGGCTAGATAGGAATCTAGGCGCAAGTCAAGTTTGCATTGACGCTAGAGACAGTGAATGTTATGGCGATTTGTATCAATTTGGACGACCCGACGATGGACACCAAAGACGCATAAACACAAATATTCAGTATAAGCAAGCAAAGACTATTAAGCCAAATGAAAATACATTTTTTGTAAATGAAGATGTGCCTCAGGTTACGACGACTTCTGTTACTACAACGGACAAGGCGACCCTAAATCCGTTCACATGGTTTGGCGCCTCTACAACGACAAAAGTTACCGTGACAACTCGACCACCCAAAGGAGACTGGACAGTGGCTGATAAAGAGAGAACTAATCGCGCTAATTTTTGGTCTGACAGTAGTGGCAACGGCATTTGCCCAACTGGTTTTAGAGTGCCCACACCATCAGAACTAATAGAAGAGGCGTTGAATACTAGACGCCTTAGACACTTAGGCCCCTTAAGGCTTCCAATGGCAGGCAAACGCCATTTGTATGATGGTGTCATAAAAAATGAAGGAACTGTAGGGAGTTATTGGAGTCAAACATATGTAGAACATCAATTTCCGAAAGCTATGTCATTTTATCTTTTAGCAGGGAACACGAATTTATATATTAGCACTGAAGGCGATGCTAATGGTTATAGTGTTCGTTGTATAGCAGATTTACAGGAATGATTACCTCAATAACATCAATATCCTTGATAGCAATAACAAAGTACATAGGAAGTTTTGTCCACGAAAGATTTTTTTATGGGAGATTTACAAGGAATCTGTGCAAAAAATTGGCACATTACTGCGCTTGATTAAAAAGTGAATAATATTTAGTTTTTGAAATAAGTATTACCTATCAGAAATTAGAGGACACAAGGTAAAAGATAGATTGTAAGCATTAAAAAAAGCATTTTGCATTTAAAGAAGGGGATATTTTATGACATTAACAAAATTTAATTTTTCAACACTAATTTTTAGTGCTTTATTGACATTTAATATTAACGCTGATATGTGTGTGCCAGAAAATGATGAATTTGATGAGCAAATATCACAACAAGAAGGCATTGATCCACCCATCGAAGAGGACAGTATTCCCACAGAAAGCGAGTATATTGAGGCGATTGATAAAAATCTCAGTTCAGCATCAGAAGAAACGGTTGAAATTCTAGATGAAGTTGTCACAGAGACGGCTGTAATAACGCTAAAGAGCGTAGGAGAGGTTTTGACCGCTATTACCGTGGTTGCGTTGCTGGGAATAACGGCTTATGAGATATTTAAAGTCCTTAAAGCCCCTAACACAACAGTTATGCAAAAAGTAGATGCCATAACTTTGGATGTGGCTAGTCTAATTCCTGGTGTTGGACTCGTCATTATGATAGTTAAAGATTTTGGTCTTTCACCAGGCGATCGGGCAAGAAAAAAAATTGATGATTCTATACATGCCATTGCCAATGAACATTCTTATGCCGTGGTTAGCCAAGAGGTTGCCAATCTAAACGCACGCATATTGCAGATCGAAGAGCAACTCACAAAAACAATAAATGACACAGCTATTGCAACGAAAATTCGAGCTGGTATTGACGATATGTTGCTTCGTTATTATTCACAAAAATATTTGTCATCTGCCAAAAAAATTCGAGATTTTTTACCACAAACTTATGCAAAGCAATGGATGGAAGCCTCTCCGAAATTTATCAGTCTAGATGCCGCTCTTGAGGGGGTAGTTAAAGGGGAAGAAAGAACCTTGCCCAGTGTTATTTCTAGTCAAACTCTCAAACTTTGTGGCGTTAATGACACCACTAATTTTCTAAGTTTTAGAAACAAATCTTCCAGTCAAATAAAAAGCTGTTTAGAGGGTATCTTTTATGATTATAAAGCTCATTTTAGCACCTACTCTTTAAGTGATACTATTACAATCAGCACGCTTGATACCACGAAAACCCCTAATGAAAAAGTTATTCAAGATACGACGCTTGGTAACTTTTTATCCTCTTATGCAAAAGCTTATAATCATTTTTTAAGTAATATCAAACTCATCCATATCAGCGGTATTCAAAAAGAAAGAACAAGGGTGGGAAGAGAGATTTGTCTTAAGCGCAAAACTTCCGGAATAGATTTTTTGAAAAAATCGAAAAAAGAGCTTCAAAGCATGGCAAAAACTATGTTTCAAGAGGAGCATAATCTTAATAGTAATAATCAAAACAAGAGTGAACTTTGCAACTTTAAAGGTAAGTATTGGTGCGCATACCTCAAGTATGACCCCTCTAAAGACACTACACTCCTCCCTATATTATCTAAAGTGGACAAGTTGAGGGTGTTAATAGATGACGCCCATAACGACTGTCTTGAGGATGCTCATAACGACAAGGTTGCTGATGTTAAGTTTATTCGTGCTATGAATAATGATCGTTTTTATCCTATGCTTGGAAAAAACGATACCGCCAAGTTATTTGTTGATCTATTTCGTGGTGTTAAATCACACCTTATGTTTTCTGTTAGAAAAAAGGCAAAAATATTTCATGAAAGCAAACGATAAAAACAGTATATGGCAGACCCAATTCCACGACATCGTTGTATAAAAAATGATTATTCATATTTATGCAAAGGTCTCTATTTAATAGAAATTAAATTATTATAGTTTTTAACTGGAGAAAACAATGAAAATAATAGAATTAAGTATTTTGAGTTTTCTGTTTTTTAGTTTAAATGTAGTGAATGCGACCGAATGCTTGAAAAGTGACGGAAGTATTGTTCCAAATTCTTCACTCAAAAGTAAAAACTCATGTACCTGTGCAACTGGATATGCAGGGAATATTACCCAAAATCCAGCGGGTGGTTTTTCAGGTGTGTGCAGCCTTAGTAGAAGTCCCTCAAGAGTATCGTCAGCTTTATGGGTTATTTCTATCGCCACAATATCACTTAGTATTGGCTCTGCTTCACTCGTGGCTGGTGGCTTTGTTTATTATAAATGTTGTAGAGCAACTACTGGTATTGAGACAGATCTAGGTTCAGATCTAGGTTCAGATTTAGGTTCAGATTCAGGTTATTCCATTGGCATTGAGATGGATGAGATGCACTTTTATTTCAACCCGATGAATCAGGTTAATCCATATATGGTCCAAGATGCCCAACTGTTGGAACAACCTATGGATGAGATCTCAATTAACAGTGCATCTTCAGATGGCTCTATAGAATTTTACAGCGCATTTTCGTCATTATCCGATACACCCCCAATGGAATCAAGTTTTAATGTAGGCGTAAATTTAGATAATTTCAGTATGAGCAATCGAGTGCAAGATATGATAGAAAATATTGAAGAGACCGAGTTAAATGAAGTGAGTGGAGAGTTACAAACAACAGAATATTTTGGAGATCAGGCAATTGCCGATCCCAGTGTTGCCACTCAAGCAAATACTATAATTGATGAACCTGAATACCAAGACATATATAAGCTGAGTGGAGCACAAAAAAGCTCAAGTGGTTCGGATGGTTTTAAAGATTGCAAGTAGTCTCTTGTGTTACCAATACTTAGAATGAGACCTTTGCACCAATATGGATGATTAGCAAAATTCAATTTTTGTCCAATTGGTAATTTTATTAAATCTTGTCCTAGCAGGGTTAAAGCTAGGTTTAAAAAATTACCAAGTGGGTGAAAAGCGGATTCCTGATGATTATTTATATTTATGCAAAGGTTTCAGAATAAGAATAAAGCCCAGATTATTTGGTTTATTTTTGTAAATGGCTTTAGATAGCGAGAAGTATTTAGTGGGGTAATTTAGTGAACAATAGACCCAAAAAATATTTAGAGTTTTTACACAGAGGATCGCTAAAGACTATTTTTTTTTGAATAAAAGTGTTGTATTGATGAATTGAATTCGCCTATTTTTTTTAAACGGCAATGTTGTACTTATGGGTTGAATGCTCCAATTTAGTAGAGGTTAAATTATTTAATTATTAATTGAGGAAAATTATGAAAATAAGAAAGTTAAGTGTTTTGAGTTTGCTACTTTTTAGTAGTTTAAATGTACTAAGTGCGACCACTGAATGCAAAAAGGAAGATGGAACCTTTATTCCAAATTCCCTCCTTAAAAGCGAAACATTATGCGTATGTGTAACTGGGTATAAGATGGATATTGTTCCCAACTCGTCTGGTGGGTTTTCAGGGGCATGCACCCTTATCAATAGCTCTACAGGTGCATCGTCAAACTCATGGGTTATTCCTGCTGCAGCAATCGCATTGGCGCTTGGTACCTCAGTCGCTGCTGGTCGCTATATTTATAAATGTTGTCAATCTACTAATGTAACGGATGTAGATGCAAATGCTACCCCTATGTCTGAAATGGAAGACCAAGGTATGACATCGGGGGACTATGTGCTTTCAACAGATTTTGAGGAGCTTCCAATTGGCTTTATTCAGCCAGATGAAAGATCCTTATCCGAAGATGAATATGGAGATTCCGCAGAACTTGGCTTTAACGACCAAATAAAAAATGTGGCAGGCAATCTTGAAGAATTTAAGTCAAATGAAGCGAGTGGCGGAGTGGAACCAGACTATTTTACAATGACTGATCCCAACCAGGTAGATTACCTAACCATGCGGAAGCAGGGGCAGGAGCATGATTACGAAAACTGGAAACCAGACGAATCAGGAGAATTAGACGAAAATGGCTTAAAACGCTCAGAAGAGTCGGACACCCCAGAAGATTGTAAGTAATATCCATAATGCCATTTTCAAAAATAAACCAAACAATCTGGTGCCCCAAGTATTGGCACGATTTTATTTATTTTATTTTGGAAAATGGCATAACACGCTTTTAAAAAATTAATTTTAATTTTTTATCTACTGATTGTTTAAATTTATAGTAGAATCAACGGCTTTTAACTACAATAGGAAATACTATGAAAATATTAAACTCATTTGTCGTTACACTTTCTTTACTTTTCTCAGTTCAAGCTTTGGCAAGTCTTAATCCCAACCCCGACCCTAGGGTCTTTTATGTCGCAAGTGATAGTAGTAATAATTTGAATAGAATGGATCTTAGTTTTGCTAAGAATATTAGTGTTGGCACAGTAACAATAGTGGACTTTGATGGTATTCTCATTGGATATTGTCAGAGTGAATCTACTGTTACAACTCAAGACCCCAATACGCACGAATGGAAAAAGTCTATTGTTAAGGGTGTAACCCCTAAGGATGCTACCGATCCAGATACTTGTTTGACAAATTCAAGCAAGGGTGGATTGTCTCTTGTAGGGCAAGCGGTAGAGATAACTGTAGGTAGAAGAGGTGAGTTCCCCGAACTTAGTGGCGAGTACATACTTTGTGTTGATGGTGATTGTCGCAAAAAAAACCAATTACCCGTAGGAAAAGATAAAAAAATCACCAGCAAACTAGGCACCAGACTATTATTCGGCGCCATGGGCAAAGATTCTGTATACCTAACCCTTGATCAAATGAAGCAATATATCGCAAACAATGCATTGCCCGATAAGTCCAAAGATACAGTGATCACTGGTGATATTTATGACTATGTTGTCAAAGACTTAAACGCCACTGTCAAAGATTCAAGTGCCACTGCCAAAGACTTGAACACCACTGGTGATTCTGCTGAAGTGATTATTGAACTCGTTACTGCAATCTCTAAAGATGCAGAGTTGCGTAAATATTCATTAGTCCATGGCTGGTCTAGTTTTGTCGTTGACGATAACAATGCCATCCAATCTAAAATTAGCGAAACTTGCACTGATGACAACTGGGAAACTGGATTAATCGCTGGTGCAACCTGCCTTAAATTAACCGTTAAAGACGGTGGCGAAAACGACACTGATGGTGAACAAGTTGATGTTACTGGCGATGTTAACGGTATTATTAAAAACACCATTTCCCCCAGTGGCGGCGGTTGTGTTTATAACCCCAACGCACCCGCTAGATTTGATATAGGCTTTATCTTATTGATGATATTAAGCGCTTATTATCTTATTAGAAGAAAACGCCGTCTTATCAATTAAGTTCTTAACCAATAAACAAAAAAAAGGGTCGCTATTTTAGCGGCTCTTTTTTTGTTTGGATGGAATGGACGCTAGATTGTTTATTCATAAGCGTAGTAAGGCTTGGCTGTATAAAAGGAATGTGGTTGCCCCATTAGGTAAAGTGGTTTTTAACATGCTCTTATTCTAAACTTATTCTTAAAGACAATGCACTAACAAAGGGTGCAAGCATTAAACTTACGGTTAAAATTGTGGCTAAGAAATACAACTGAGCGTCAATTTCTAACCCTGCCTGTGCTTGAGAAACAGCAGAGGAGGCAAAAATTAGAATAGGGATATAAAGAGGTAATATCAACAACGACAACAACATACCTGAGTTTTTAATACTAACAATTAGCGATGCACCAATTGCACCAATCAGGCTTAAACTCGGCGTGGCAAGTAGCAGGGTCAGCATCAACACCTTGATACTTTCATCATCTAGAAATAAAAACACCCCAAGTAATGGCGACAACAAGATAATTGGCACGCCTGTTAGCAGCCAATGTGCCACAATTTTAGACAAAATCAACAAGGGCAATGAGTGATGAGAGATAAGCATTTGCTCCAAAACGCCATTGTCAAAATCATGATGAAATAACGAATTTAAAGACAGCAAAACAGCCAACATACTTGCCACCCAAATAATGCCTGCAGCGATTTGCGATAGCGTTGATGCCTCTGGACTGATGGCAAGGGGAAATAGCGATATGGAAATGATAAAAAACAGCAAGGGATTGAGTATGCTGGACAGATTGCGAATGGCAGAATGTAAATCACGCATTAGCGTTTGTAAGTAAATGTTCATAATGCTAACACCTTTTGATTTTTTAAAGCAGAATCTTGGTGGGTGGTAAATAAGCACGCCCCCCCTTGTTTGCAATGTTGCTCAATGTGCTGTTCAACCATTTTTACCCCTTGTGGATCAAGGGCAGTAAAAGGTTCATCCAATAGCCAAATTTTTGCTTTAGAAAGTATCAAACTTGCCAAAGCCACACGGCGTTTTTGCCCTGCTGAGAGTTTGGCACAATATTCGTTTTCATAACCTTCTAATCCCACCTGTTTGAGTGCATCAAGTAACAATGGCTGTCCAACCGATTGGTTAAGTGCCGTTAAAAATTTAAGGTTTTCAAGACAAGTAAGCTCAACACTTAAAGCAGATAAATGCCCCAAATAAAAAATTTCCGCCTGATAGCCTTCTGATTTAACCGCATCATTGTCCAAGAAAATCGTGCCTTGCTCTTGCACACTAAGCCCAGCAAGAATCTTCAAAAGCGAAGTTTTACCACTACCATTAGTGCCAGTAATGCGTAAAATACCCCCCAAGTCCACCGTAAAAGAAAGTTGGCTAAATAACAGGTTGTAGCCTTTTTGACAACTAAGATTATTTATTTTTAACATAACTGAGAATTATATATGAAACGCACCTCCGATGAACAACTAGCTGATATCGCCCAAGAATTTGTCCGCCAAAATAGATCTAAACGCCGTTGGCGCATTGCTTTTAGTTTGTTATTTATTGGTTATTTTTCCTCCATTTTTTATATGGGCATCAATGACAGTGGCGCATTAGAAGGGATGCTTAAAAAAGAAACACCTTTTGTTGCCGAAGTGGTACTAAGTGGCGTAATCCAAAGCTCAGGCGACATTGATGCGAACGAGGTTATTGAATTATTAGGCAGTGCTTTTGAATCAAAAAATGCCAAAGCCGTTATTTTAAGAATTAATTCCCCCGGCGGCTCACCCGTGCAATCCAGTAGAATTTACAAAGCCATCGTGCGTTTTAAAAAGAAATTTAATAAAAAAATCTATGTTGTTGTTGAAGACATTTGCGCCTCAGGTTGTTATTACATCGCCTCCGCTGCTGATGAAATATATGCTGACGAATCTTCAATTGTGGGCAGTATCGGCGTGGTTATGTCTGGTTTTGGTGCCGTTGATGCCATTGAGAAATTAGGCATCCAAAGAAGACTTTATACCGCAGGAAAATACAAAGGTTTACTTGACCCCTTCTCCCCAGAAAATGAAAAAACGATAGCACACATCCAAAACAACATCCTAAACAAATCACATCAAAATTTTATTAACGCCGTCAAAGCCGGTAGAGGCAATAAACTTTCAAAACACAAAGATTTGTTTACAGGACTAATTTGGCTTGGAGAAGACGCCAAAAAATTGGGTCTAATAGACGGCATCGCAGACGCCAATCATATTGCCAAAAATATTGTCGGCGTCAATTCAAGAGTTTTATTTGAAACAAAAAAAACCTTATTAGAGCAACTAACCGAAGCCAGTGCTAAAGGCATTGCACTGGTTGTTAATGAACAATTAACCAGTCAGCATTTTACGGGCTCCTTACAGTGATACCATTTTTAAAAAAATAAACCAAACAACCTGAAAACCTTTACATAAATATGAGTGATTAGAAACATTCAATATCTTGGCAAGAATTAAGGCTGAATTTACTCTTCTAGAGGGCTACCAGATATTACTGGAAAGATTGCCAAGTGGGTTTTGCTGATGGCTTATCTTTATGTAAAAGCCTTGCTATAAAGCGTTACCAGATCTGGCGTATAAATTGGTACCAAAGTTGATACCAAGGTTTGTTGTCTTCTTGAATTTGCTTTTCTTTTAATGCTTTTTCTTGAGCAAGTGCAATATTTTGGGCGATTTTGGCTTGGGTTGTTTTTAGTGCTTCTTCTTGCGCAAGACGATCGGCTTCTATTTGAGCCATTTTGATTTTTTCGGCTTTTTCTTTGGCAAGTTTTATGGCTGCCACTCTGGCTTTTTCCTCTTCTGCTTGTGCTTTTTCTTGAGCCAGTTTTATTGCTAATGCTTCGGCTTTTTCTGCTTCTATTTTTTCTTGTGCGATGCGTTTGGCTGCTATTTTGGCAATTCTGGCTTGTTCTTTAGCGAGTGCTATGGTTGCCTTTTCATCGTTTATGCGGTTGCTTTCTGCGACCTTTTCTATAAAAGTTAATGCGGGTAGGGAGCCAATGCCGTTGGTATCGATGTTGGTTAATTTTTCTTGTGCAAATGTTAGGATTAAGCGGTAATTAATAATTTTTCCTGAACCAAGGCTAGAATAGTTAATGTAATCCCATTGATTTTTGTGAAAGGGGTCGATAACGCTTGGATGGCCGATAATATCTTGCACTTGGTGCTTTGACATACCTGTTTTTAATCGATTAACATCGAAGCGGTTTAAGACCGAACCTTGGTGAATATCAGCCCTGTAGGGCGTTGGTAATAGGTTGGAAACATAGGTTGGAAATGTGCAAGCATTGATAAACAAAGATAAAAATGCGATTAAGAGTAATTTATTCATTTATTGGTTAAAATAGTTAAGATAATTGAATAACTCATTTTACCCACAATGGACGCGCAAGATTTAAAAAGTGCAGGACTTAAAGTTACCTTACCAAGACTTAAAATTTTAGAAATTTTAGAAACCAGTGAGAATCATCACATGAGCGCTGAGGATATTTACCGTGCGTTGATTATGCAAAATGCAGAAGTGGGGGTGGCAACTATTTATCGTGTTTTGACACAGTTTGAAGAGTCGGGTATGGTGAATAAACTCAACTTTGACAATGGTCAAAGTGTTTTTGAATTGTCCAATGTAGAGCATCACGACCATTTGGTGTGTGTGAAATGTGGCAAAATTGATGAGTTTTCGGACGAGGTTATTGAGCAACATCAGCATGATGTGGCAAAAAAATATGGCTATCAACTCACTGACCACTGCCTCTATTTATACGGTCTTTGTCAAGACTGCCAGTGATAGGATAAATTAGTGGAGGATTTTATTCTTAGAGCAATTTTAGCGGCCATTGGCATTTCAATTATTGCAGGCTCTCTCGGCTGTTTTGTTATTTGGAAGCGTATGAGTTATTTTTCAGAATCTATTTCACACTCTGCTTTATTGGGGGTGTCTTTGGGATTGGTAAGTGGCTTAGGTTTGCATTTTGGGCTGATTGTTGTTGGGGTAATATTTGCCATATTGATTGTTGTTTTGCAGCAAAGAAAGTTTTTATCTAACGATGCTATCCTTGGTATTTTTTCACATATTTCCTTGTCACTTGGTGTGGTAATTTTGGCATTGGTAGGCAGTGCAAATACCGATTATTTTGCATTGTTATTTGGTGATATTTTGTCTATTACAAATCAAGATATTGCTTGGATTTATGCCGTTCTTGTGTTGGTGGGTACGCTGCTTATTGTCTTTTGGCAACGGTTATTGTTGCTAACCTTAAATGAAGATTTAGGTGTGGCAAGTGGACTTAATAAATTAAGGTATCAATTGTTGTTTATGTTGATGATTGCACTTACGGTGTCGGTGTCGGTGCAAATTGTCGGGGTGTTGCTTATTACCTCGTTACTCATTATTCCGCCAGCAATTGCCAGGGTTTTCTCTCGTAGTCCAGTGCAAATGGTCTTGTTTTCTATGATTACTTCCGTTGTTGCTGTGGCGATTGGGTTGAGTGGTTCAATGCATTATGACATTGCAACAGGGCCGACGATTGTCATTGCACTGGGTGCTTTGTTTATTGCTTCGCAGTTGTTTCCAAGCAAGCGATTAACTTAAAGAGACCCTTGCATAAATATAAATAACCATCAAGAATCCACTCTTCACCCACTTAGTAATTTTTTAAACCCAGCCTTAGCCCTGCTAGGACAAGGTTTAATAAAATTACTAAGTGGGCAAAAATTGAATTTTGCTAATCATCCATATTTATACAAAGGTCTCTTAAAGAGACTCCAGTAAATATTAGTCCTACCAGGATAAGTTTTATAAAAAATTACAATGGAATAAAATTTGTCTTTTGTTTAACACCTATATTTAATGCAGGGGACTTATAAAGCGTCATTTAGTTCACTGAGTTGATTGGTTTGTTGCTCAACAATTAACGGCTCAATGATGGACTCTAAATCGCCTTCCATAATCTCAGCAAGTTTGTATAGTGTTAAATTAATGCGGTGGTCGGTAATGCGACCTTGTGGGTAATTATAGGTGCGAATGCGTTGTGATCGGTCACCGCTGCCGACCAGTTCTTTGCGTGTTGAGGCTTGTTCTTTTTGTTGTCGTTGTTGTTGTGCATCTAAGATTCGTGAGGCCAATACGGACATTGCTTGCGCTTTGTTTTTATGTTGTGAGCGACCGTCTTGGCATTCAACCACAGTACCTGTTGGGAGGTGGGTAACACGCACGGCAGAATCGGTTTTGTTAACATGCTGACCGCCTGCGCCACTGGCACGAAAAGTGTCAACACGCACATCGCTCATATTAATGTCAACTTCTTCGATATTTTTAACTTCTGGCATAATGGCTACAGTGCAAGCGGAAGTGTGGACACGGCCTTGTGATTCGGTTTCTGGTACACGCTGGACACGGTGTGCGCCTGATTCAAATTTGAGTTTTGAATAAACATCTGTGCCACTAATGCGTGCGATGATTTCTTTAAAGCCACCGTGTTCGCCAGCGTTGGAACTCATGATTTCTATTTGCCATTTTTGTTTTTCAACATAACGAGTATACATTTTAAACAAATCACCTGAGAAGATAGATGCCTCATCGCCACCTGTACCAGCACGGACTTCAATAATAATGTTGCGTGCGTCATTTGGGTCTTTTGGCAGTAGTGATTTTTTTAGTTCTAAATCAAGTTGTTCCAAAGTTTCCTTGCCTTCGGCAATTTCTTCTTTTGCCATGGCGCGTATGTCGTCGTCATCTTCAAGTAGCATTGCTTTGGCGGCTTCAATATCTGCTTGTGTGCTTAAATATTGTTCAAATTGTTCGTTAATGGGGGTTAGTTGTGCGTGCTCAATGGACAATTCACGAAATTTGTTTTGATTGGCGCAGACTTCGGGGTCACTCAGCATTACCCCTATTTCTTCAAGGCGCATAGAAAGTTGTTCAAGTTTGGCATTAATAGAAGCATTCATAATTTTTTATTTTTAGGTATACAGCCTTGGCATTGGCTCAGTTGCTGTGCATCTGTTTGTTTGATGTTATTAAATGGCGCGTGTAGTAACTTATTGGTGAGTTGGTCAGCCAATTGTTGAATAACGGTTGCCGCATCGTTACCTTTTTTAAGCTGTTTGAGTGCCGACTCAACAGCCACGCCTTTCATTTTATAGGCATTTTCACGATAAGTTTGAATCACTTGCTCATTGGGCAGTTTTTTCAACCAATCTTTAAATTTTTTGTTTTGAATGACGACAATTTCTTCAGCCAATGCTTTTTCCTTTTGCCTGTTGTTAAGGTTGTTGTCTATCACTTGTTGCAAGTCGTCAATGGTGTATAAAAATACATCGTCAAGTTGTGCAACTTCTGGCTCAATGTCTCTGGGAATAGCAATATCGAGCATAAATATTGGCTTGTGTTTGCGCAGTTTGAGTGCGCTTTCAATCAATCCTTTGCCGATGATTGGCACACTTGCAGCGGTGGAGGAGATAATAATATCAGCCTCGTGTATAACGGATGAAAACTGCTTTAGGCTGATGGATTTTGCTTGATATAAATTGGCAATTTTTTTGGCATTCTCAATGGTGCGATTAGCGACAATCATTTTTTTAACGCTTTTTTGATTCAAATGCTGGGCGCATAACTCAATCATCTCGCCTGCACCAATGAGCATTACCGTTTGTTCGGACAAATCGGCAAAAATTTTCTCACTGAGTTTGACCGCACAATAAGCCACCGATACGGCTGATGAGCCTATTTCTGTATCGGTTCTTACTTTTTTGGCCGTTGAAAAAGCATGTTGAAAAAGTTTTTCTAATAATTTATTCAGCGTACCCACCTCTTTAGCAGCGTGATAAGCATCTTTAAGTTGCCCTAGAATTTGCGGCTCACCTAATACCAAAGAGTCCAATCCTGTTGCCACATAACAAATATGTTGTAGCGCATCATCTTCTTCAAAATAAACCAAATAAGGGTTGATTTCTACTCTATCGATATTATGGACATTGGCAAGATAATTACTCAATGTTTTTTTGCCATTGTCACTGTCAATAATGGCATAAATTTCAGAACGATTACAGGTAGAGAGGATGGCACATGCTTCAATGCCTTTCACCTTGTTAAGTTGTGTTAATGCAGCGGGCAATCCATTGGGCGCAAATGCAACTTTTTCACGCACAGAAACGGGCGCAAGTTGATGATTAACACTTAAAATTGCAATGCACGACATTTGAAATGAGTAAAAAAATTAAACACCTGATTATACCCTAAGGGACTTGTTTGCCATTACAATACACCGCTATGAAAATATCCGCATTATTATTGCTCGTCTCGTTTTTATCAGGGTGTTTGCTGACGCCAACACAACCCGAGCAAGTTGTTTATTCAAGCAGTATACCAAATGCATGGACAATAATAGGGCGTATTAGTGTTACCAATAAGAGGGGAAGCGAAGCAGCAAATTTTAAACTTAATCACCAAAATGGCTACAACCAACTAACTTTAACAGGTGCGTTTGGATTTGGGCAAACAACAGTAAAACAAACTGCACAAGGCTTGTTGGTTGATGGTGAGCCTACTTATCAAACTTTGGAAGAGTGGATGGTGCTTGAATTGGGCTGGTATTTTCCAATAAGTGCCTTGGCAAATATCGTTTTTAAGTATGACGATAACACAATAGAAGGCTGGCACATTAGCACAAAAAAACATCGGATATTGAATGGCATTGGCTATCCAAAAATTATTCGTTTAAGCCATTCAAATAAACACCTGAAAATCAAACTTCTGCTACAAGAAGTTAATCGGTTAAAATGAGACCATTATGATAGAAGAAGATTCCTTAGTCAGCGGACAAATCCAAGAAAACGAAGAAGTTGTCATGACTTCAGTGCGCCCTGAGTTATTGTCTGAATATATTGGGCAACGCGATGTCAAATCTCAAATGGCGTTATTTATTGAAGCGGCTAAGAAGCGGGGCGATGCATTGGATCATTGTTTGATTTATGGGCCACCCGGTTTGGGGAAAACGACATTGGCGAATGTGATTTCTAATCAAATGGGCGCAGGGTTGAAACAGAGTTCTGGCCCTGTATTAGAGCGCTCAGGGGATTTAGCGGCGATGTTGACCAAACTTGAGCCTTACGATGTGTTGTTTATTGATGAGATTCATCGTTTAAACCCTGTGGTGGAAGAGATTTTGTATCCTGCTTTGGAAGATTTTAAGTTGGATATTATGGTGGGAGAAGGTGTGGCAGCACATTCAGTGCAATTAGATTTGCCTCCATTTACTATGATTGGTGCGACTACGAGAGCGGGTATGCTGACTTCGCCACTGCGGGATAGATTCGGCATTGTGCAACGATTGCAGTTTTATGAAGTGCGGGATTTGCAGACGATTGTTAAGCGTTCTGCTGGTATTTTGGGTATTGAAATAGAAGATAAGGGTGCGTTGGAAATTGCCAAACGCTCTCGTGGCACGCCTAGAATTGCCAATCGCTTGTTGCGTCGAGTGCGTGATTTTGCAGATGTTAAGACCGATGGGTTTGTCCATCAACAGATTGCACGACAAGCATTGAGTGAGTTAAAAGTAGATGAATTAGGTTTGGAGCAATTAGACCGAGAATATTTGTCAATGATTACACAGAAATTTGGTGGTGGACCAGTAGGATTGGACACATTGTCAACGGCAATTGGAGAGGAACGAGGCACTTTAGAGGATATGGTGGAGCCGTATTTGATTCAGCAGGGTTTTATTATGCGTACGCCACGGGGGCGAAGTGCAACCCATTTAGCGTATGCACATTTGGGTTTGAAGAGTCCTGATTCAGTGGTAGATTTGTTTAATGGACAGTGAGTAGAAGGTAAAATAATCATTTTTTGGAGAAAGATAAATGGACGATAGTATTAGTATTTTGAGTTTAATCATTGAGGCTGACTTAGTGGTGCAGTCGGTAATGGGAGTTTTGGCAGTCATGAGTATTTATTCTTGGACGATTATTTTGTCGAAAAAGAAAATTTTAATAGACACTAAGGACGATATTAAAAAATTTCTTAAGCATTTTTCAACCAACAAAACCCCAGATGAATTAAAGTCTCAATTGCCATATTCAGGTGCAATGGTAGGTATTTTTACCGCAGGCTATGGCGAATTTACCCGTTCAACCACAAGCAAAAATCAAGCAAATTCCGAGCGTGCTTATCGTCTAATGAACACCACAGCAAATGATGAAATTGATCGTCTGGATAGCGGATTAAGCGTGTTAGCAATGATTGCTTCTTCTAGTCCTTATATTGGTTTATTCGGTACCGTGTGGGGCATTATGCATTCTTTTATTGGTTTGGCATCGGTTAAGCAGGCGAGTATTGCCGTGGTTGCACCGGGTATTGCCGAAGCGTTAATTGCTACTGCTTTTGGCTTATTTGCTGCTATTCCAGCGACTATTGCTTACAATCGTCTTATTTCTCAAGTCGGGGAAATTGACAATCAATACAGTGCTTTTATTGAAAAAATGTTTGTTGTATTCCAAAGACAAAAATGATTACTTTGCCTAAACGCAGCCGTGCCAATGTTGATGCCAATATCAATATCGTGCCGTATATTGATGTGATGTTGGTGCTGTTGGTGATTTTTATGATGACCACGCCAATTATTGAGCAGGGGATTGAGGTTGATTTGGCTTTGATGGACGATGTTGATGTGTTGGAGTTAACCCATATTGCACCAGTGATTATTTCCATGGATAAACATGGGGTATTGTATATTGGGGCATCAAAAATTCCTGCCACTCCAGAGCAGGTTGTTGCAGAAATTAAGGTGGAGATGGAATTAAATTCGAACTTAAAATTAAAGGTTTTAATTAGACCCGATAAGGGTGTTAAACTTGAGAAGTATGTTGAGTTGTTGAAATTTATTCAAAAAAATACGGATATTGAAAGCGTGGGAATGATTGGCAGATGAATTTATATTGGTTAAAAAACAAGGCACCCAAAATAGCCAAAGCACATCCTGTTGCTTTTGGCTTTTCAGTGGCTATTCATTTATTATTGTTGATTGCTTTATTTTGGGAGCAGGCATCGCCAGAAAAAAAGCCAATAAAAAAAATCAATACCGTTACAATACCCGTTCAGATTAAAAAACAGCAGGCACCAGCGCAAGCACCACAAGAACAAGAGCAAGAACGAAGTGCAGTACCGAGTGTCAGCAACAAAAAGAAAAAAATAGAACTTAAACAATATATTATCTCTCAATCTGCTTTGGACAAAGCAAGAAGAATAAAAACCAAAAAAGTTAAACAAGAAAAAGCACGCATTAAGCGATTAAAAACAGCGGAAAAGCGCATTGAAAAAGAACGCTACAAAGAACAACAACGCTTAAAGAAACTCAAGGCTAAAGTTAAACAAGAGAGAAAAGCCAAAGCCATTGCAGAAGCAAAACGAAAAAAAGCCCAAAAGAAGGCAAAATTAGCCACAAAAAAAGCCAAACTAGAAGAAAAGAGAAGGCAAAAAATTATCAAAAAACGCCTAGCCGAAATCAAAAAGTTTGAATTAGAAAAAAGAAATCGTAACTTGGCTAAAAAAGCACAATTAGCAGAAGACCAAAGAAGACAAAAAGCACGGAGAAGCATCCTAGAAGAACTGAAGGCACAATACATTACTCAAATTGCCGCCAGAGTGAAGGAAAATTGGCGCTATACAGGCGCACAGGACGATTGGGGCTGTTTGGTTTTTCTTTTGCAAGATAAAAACGGCTATGTGAAAAATGTTACTTTGAAATCTTGTAGCGTCAGTAACAAGGGAAGGGAAAAATCTTTTAAGAATGCTATTATACGAGCCGTTGAAAAAGCCTCTCCCTTGCCAGAAGCGCCTGATAAACTGGTATTTGACCGAGAAATAATATTTCACTTTAAGGTAAATTAATGACAGAAGAGCAACAAAACCAACTTACTTTTCGCTTGACCCAAGTGATGGAAGGTTGGAAATTAACAGACCAAGAGCAAATTACTTTATTGGGTTTGTCATTAAAGCCTAGACATTTGTATTTATATCGCAGAGGCGACAAGTCGTTTGATTTTGATGAAGTTTTAATTGAACGAGCCAAGATGGTTTTAGGTATCCACGAAGCTTTGGGTACAACTTATCCGACCAATCGTGAATATGCAGCAATTTGGTTAAAACGAGCAGTGAAGAAATTTAAACACAAAGCACCGCTAGAGTTAATGCTCAGTGGTGACACAGGAATGAAACGAGTGTGGCACTTTTTAGATTGTACACAAGGCTGGAGAGACTAATGGAAAAGACCGATTTAATTGAAGTAAAAATTCAAAACGAAGCGCTTTATACACTTAAAGTATTGGGCAAAGATACCGATGGGTTGTTTGAGGAAATTGCCAATTTAACAGAAAGTGGCAAAGGTAAATTTCAACAAGCGCCCGTTGTTTTAGAGATTGAAAACAAGTATTTTCAAGTCAATGAATTGGCGGTATTGATAGAGATATTGACACAAAATAATATGGTGGCAATCGGCATTCGCTCACCAGTACAAGAATTGATTGATTTTGCTAAGTTTGCAGGTTTGGCGGTGTTTGATAAAGCAGTTATACCATCGAAAGAACCAGAGGAAGCCAAACCCAGCGAGCAGGAAAAACCCACACCCCATAGAGAATATCGTTTACCTAAAATTACGGAAGATGAAGTTGCATCAGCACAACAAGTATTCGCCAAAAACAGTGATTTGGTGTTATTGAGTGCAGTTAAAGCCGATGGAGAAGTTATAGCACACGGCTCTATTTCTGCCTACAAAGTTGTACAAGGTAAGGTATTTGCGGGTATTGATGGTGATGAAAAAGCCACGATTTTTATCAATGAATTTGAAGCGCAGTTGATTTCTATTGCAGGCATTTATAAGCGGTTTGATGTTGTGCCAGCCAAATTACAGTCGCATTCGGTAATGATTGATTTAAAAGATGGAAAATTGAGATTTCAAATAATTAGATAATATGAGCACACAAGATTTTTTATTAGAACTTGGCACCGAAGAATTGCCACCTAAGTTATTAAAACAATTGTCAAACGCACTAAGCGACAATCTAACCAAACAATTGACTGAATTAAATTTGTCTTTTGACAAGGCAGAAACTTTTGCCACCCCAAGGCGTTTAGCAGTTTTGGTGCATAACTTGCAACTTCAACAACATAATCAAACCATTGAGCGCAAGGGTCCAGCAGTAAATGCACCTGAGCAGGCAGTAGCAGGATTTGCAAAATCTTGTGGCGTGAGCAAAGAAGATTTAACGCAAAAAGACCTTAATGGCACGGATTATTATTATTTCACCCAAGAGAAAAAAGGCCTGAAAACACAAGATTTATTAGCAAAAGTGGTAGATACTGCGATTAAAAAAATACCAATTACCCGGGCAATGCGCTGGGGAGATTCAGATTTTACCTTTGTACGCCCTGTGCATTGGCTGCTTATGTTGTTAGAAGGAACGGTAGTAAAGGCAAATATTATGGGGCTTGAAAGTGGTAACAGCACTCGAGGATTACGCTGGACAGGTGAGCAAGAATTTACGATTGACAGCGCCAAAGATTACCAAAAAACTTTAATGGACAAAGCACAAATTGAAGTAGATTTTGATTTGCGCAAGGAAACCATTCGCCAACAAGTCAACCAAGAAGCCAGCAAAAAAGGCGCAACTGCCGTGATTGACGAAGCTTTGTTGGAGGAAGTCTGTGCTTTGGTAGAATACCCTTGTGCATTCTCTGGCGTGTTTGATGAGCGGTTTTTACAAGTGCCAGAAGAGGCGTTAATTTCAGCAATGAAAGCACACCAAAAATATTTTCACATGGTGGATGACAGCGGCAAATTGTTGCCCGCTTTCATCTCGGTAGCCAACATTGAATCGAGTGATTTATCAGTGATTATTGATGGCAATGAGCGTGTTATTCGACCACGATTAACCGATTCAGAATTTTTTTGGGAACAAGACAAATCCATTTCTCTAGCCGCCAGACTTACAAAATTAGACAGTGTTTTGTTCATGAAATCACTCGGCTCAATGGGCGACAAAGCCAAACGCATTGAATCACTTGCCACTTATATTGCCAGCGTCATTGGTGCCAATGAAAAACACAGCGCCCGTGCAGGATTGTTGGCAAAAACTGATTTGGTCACAGAAATGGTGGGCGAATTTGCAGATTTACAAGGCGTGATGGGCGGTTATTATGCTAAAAATGATGGCGAAGATTCGGCAGTAGCAACAGCAATTAGCGAGCATTATCACCCAAGATTTGCAGGTGATGCATTGCCCTCTACAAAAGAGGGGTTAAGTGTGGCAATTGCTGATAAAGTTGATACCATTGTTGGTATTTATGGCATTGGCCACAAACCAACTGGTTCAAAAGACCCGTATGCGTTAAAACGAGCTGGACTAGGTTTGTTGCGGATGATGATTGAATCAGAATCACAGTTAGATTTATTGACATTGGTACATAAGTCGGCTGAATTGTATAAATTTGATGATGTTTTGGCGCGTGAAATTTGTGATTTTATTGCCGAGCGTTTATCCGCTTATTATCAAGAGCAAAATATCGAAAAAAACATCGCTCGAGCAGTATTACATTCCACCGATGATGGTATTACAATACCAAAAAACTATATTGTTTATGATTGGCATTTGCGCATTCAAGCACTCAATGTGTTTATGCAAGATGAAAACGCCCAGTCTTTGGTAGAGGCTAATAAGCGCATTAAAAATATTTTAAAAGATGAAGCGTTGCAAGAAACAGATACAAACTTTTCCACTCAATACGATCAAAATCTTTATGATGCCGTGAAAAGAGTGAACACAAATAGTAATGATTACACAATTATTCTAAAAGAATTTCTACAACTCAAACCCGTGATAGACGATTTTTTTGATAATGTTATGGTTAACGATGAAGACTTAAAAATCAGACACCAAAGGTTGAAGTTAATTAAGGACACAAGGCAAGCGTTCTTGTCGGTTGCCGACATTACTTATTTATCCAAATAATGAAAGCACTCATTCAACGCGTTAGTAGTGCTAAAGTTGAGGTGGATGGCAGTATAACAGGGGCAATCAAACAAGGTATTTTAGTTTTTATCGGCATTGAAAAAACAGACGAAAAGCCGCAAATTGATAAAATGATTAAAAAACTATTGGCTTACCGAGTGTTTTACGACGATGATGGCAAAATGAATTTATCGGTCGCTGATATTAACGGCGGGGTGCTTGTGGTTTCTCAATTCACTTTGGCAGCTGATACCAAATCAGGCACCCGTGCTGGTTTTTCTACGGCGAAACCGCCCGCACCAGCAGCAATTTTATATGATTATTTTTTGAGTCAAATTAAGCAAGTTCACACACCGATTGCCAGCGGTATTTTTGGTGCTGATATGCAAGTGTCGCTGACCAACGATGGTCCAGTTACTTTTTTATTAGAATGTTAGATTTTATTAACAGTTTGCTTGTTGAGTACGAGGAATGGTTAATAATAGTTGGCGTTATTTCAGCGGTTGTTTTTGTTGTTAGTCTTGTGGCAATGCCATTTTTACTCAGTAAAATTCCTGTGGATTATTTTGTGCAAAACAAGCAGTGCAAGGTTGAGACTAAAGGGATTGGTGGCTTGCTGATTGTTGTTATCAAAACAAGCGTTGGTTTGGTGTTATTGCTGGCTGGTATTATTATGTTGGTAACTCCCGGTCAGGGTATTATTTCTATTTTATTGGGTTTGTTTTTATTGGAATTCCCAGGCAAGCGCAAGTTGGAGCTCAAATTTATTAACCATGAGCCAACTTTTAAAACCCTTAACTGGTTGCGTTCCAAGGTTAATCACCCTCCATTTAAACGATAAAGGATTTTTATGATAAAAATGTATGGCATTAAAAACTGCGACACCATTAAAAAAGCGCAAAAATTTCTAACCACACAAGGCGTTGATTTTGAATTTATTGATTTTCGTCAAGACCCAATTAACGAACAAACTTTACAAAGCTTTATTGATGCTGTTGGTTGGGAAAAAGTCATTAATAAACGCTCAACGACTTATCGCAATCTGAGTGATGAGGAAAAACAAAACATCACTTTAGCCCTGACATTAAAAAACCCAACACTGATTAAACGCCCTGTTTTAGTAACAGAAAGTGGCGTTAGTGTTGGGTTTGATAAAGAAACTTATCAAAAGTTAGGCTAGCCGTCTTTTTGATTCTTAGCAATTTCTTCACGCACTTTGTCCATATCCAATTCTTGTGCTTTTTTAATAACCGCCTCTAAGTCAGCACCTGACAATGCGCCAGGTTGAGAAAAAATAGCAATTTGTTCTCTAAAAATCATCAAAGTTGGAATGGAGCGAATTTGAAATTGTGCACCTAATTCTTGCTCGTCTTCAGTGTTAATTTTTGCAAAAACTACATTGCTAATTTTCTCAGAAACCGCATCATAAGTGGGTGCAAACTGCTTACAAGGGCCACACCACGGTGCCCAAAAATCCAAAACAACAATGTCATTTTTTTGAATTGTGTCGTCAAAATTGCTTTTATTAAGTTCTAATACTGCCATAAATTCTCTCTGTTTAAATAAAATGATATTATAGTCGTTACAAATCTTTTCGACTGATAAAATCATTTTATGAAAATTTTAGGTATTGATCCCGGTTCACGCATCACAGGTTTTGGTTTAATCGAAGCAGAAAAACTCAAACTCACTTATCTTGCTAGTGGCTGCATTCGCACCAAGGGCGAATTAACAGAGCGAATCACCACTATTTTTCAAGGCATTAGTCAAATTGTCGAACAACATCAGCCCGATGTTGTGGTGATTGAACGCGCATTTATGCGACCCGACCGCCCCAATCCAGATGCTGCCATCAAGTTAGGACACGCACGAGGTGCCATTATTTCAGCAGTTGGGTCTCGTGGTATTCTGATGGCGGAATATAGCCCCAATCAAATTAAAAAAACAGTGGTAGGCAAAGGGCACGCCGCTAAAGACCAAGTGGGTTATATGGTATGCGAATCTTTAAAACTCAGCAAAGCACCACAAGAAGATGCTGCAGATGCACTGGCGGGGGCTATTTGCCATGCTTATCATTGTCTTTAATTGCACTAAAAATTGTTCAAATTTTAAAAACAACCTAATGTCAGAGCCCTTTGTTGGAAGATGAATAAAATGCAATCAGAATTGTCATTAATGCTTGGGCAATTATAGGCGCTATTTTTTTTGACAAAAACTGAAATCTATTTGCATCGTGTTTATGATATAATTTCCATTATGAAAAAAATATATTCATTAATCCTTATCTTCTCACTCATTATTGGCAGTTTGTCTTCGGTGGTACACGCACACGAAAGTAATCTTGCTGATGGAGTTGATATACAAACGATTAATGTTGTAGATGATAACCTTCAAGCAGATACCAGCAGTGCTGAATGCCATCAATGTTTGCATGCACATTTGAGTGTTGCACTTAAAAAACAATCTACTTTTGGTTTATACACAATTTCAAGCAAGAACATTGTGTTTTCTCGTGTAATTTACTTTTCACAAATAAACCCCCCACCTTCCCACCCTCCTAGGGTTTAATTTCTAACGCAATATTTTGCGTCTTAATAATTAGGTGTATTTTTACGCCTTGTGTTTTATTTATTAGAAATTAAGGGAAAATTATGGAATATATAAAAATATTACCTAGATTGGTAATTGGCCTAATATTATTTAAGCCAGTTCATGCACAAGAAAATCTTTCGTCATTATCTGGCTTCATTCAAAGTATTTGGCAATTCAGCCCAATGCTTCAAGAGGCAGATGCAAGAGTAAAGGCCGCTAAAGCGCAACAAACAGCATCTTCAAAACGGCTTTACAATCCTGAATTTGGACTTAGTATTGACGACAAAGAAGGTGCGCCAGTGAGTAAAATTATCAGTATTAGCCAAAGTATTGATTGGAGCGGAAAAGCATCTGCTGCCACTAAAGTGGCTGATTTTGATTTGCAGGCTTTGATTGCAAAATATGAGCAAGTGCAATATGACTTGGCTACAAATGCCTTGTCGAATCTAGTTAACTACCAATTGGCAAATGAAAATTTAATCTTGTCAAATCGTCGAGTTGAATTAATGCGGCGTTTTTCTATATTTGCCAATAATGCTTTTAAAGCTGGAGATTTTGATCAAAGTGGTTATAACTTAGCGCATTTAGCCTATTCACAAGCATTGATTCAAAGTGCCGATGCACAAGTCGCACTGGTGCAAAGTAAGCAAATACTTGAAATGTCTATAGGGTTTCCTATGGCTGATTTGCCTGCATTGCCCAAAGTCTTACCAGATATTAAACATCAAAATATTCAAAATTTAGTCGAAAAACTGCCAAAAATTCGTCTTTTGGAAAGTCAATTAATGTCTGCAAAAGCAGAAATTTCATACGCTGTATTGAAAAAAACTACCGACCCAACAATCAATCTGACTGCTGGAAAAAATGAGGGTGATAATACCGTCGGGTTGTCTTTGTCTATTCCTTTTAATATTTTTAATGATTATAGTGCCAATGTTGATGTGGTCAAATATCAGGCTATTGCCAAGGAAAAAGTATTAAAAGATGCTTATTATTCAGCACAAGTAAGATTAAAGAGCCGTCAAAAAATCTATCAAATATTGCGTAACGCTTGGCAAACTTGGCACCAAGAGGGTGAGAATACTTTGCTTAATCAAGTTAATACTTTGGAAAATAAATTCAAAATTGGTGATATCAATACGACCGATTACTTGGTGCAAATTGAGCAAATACTGAACAGTGAAATTGCCACTAAAGATTTACATGCTAAGGCTTGGAGGGCTTGGTTTGATTGGCTTAGCGCTTCAGGAAAAATTAAACAATGGTTAGGAGAATAAAAATGAGAACAATATTATTAACATGGGTGCTGTCTATTTTGATGCCAATTTCAATTTTTGCACAAACACAAGTGCATCAAGACGAAGAAGAAAAACAGGAAGAAATGCAAAAAGAGTCTACACATGAAGAAGGCTCTGTGGATATTTCTATTGAATCAATGAAAGTCGCAGGCATTGTAGTCAAGCCGTTAGCGTTGCAAAATCTTAAGAACGAGTTAAGTGTGCCTGCTGAGGTGAAACTTAATGCTTATTTGAGTAGCAAAGTAGCGTCTAGAATTAGTGCCCAGGTAGTGTCTCGAGAGGCCAAGTTAGGGGATTTTGTAAAACAAGGTCAGGCACTGGTAACACTTTCTAGTGTGGCAATGGCGCAAGCAGTAGGGGAATTTTTATTGGCAAGTGAAGAGTGGCATCGAGTGCAAAAATTGGGGGAATCTACAGTTTCTTCGAAGCGCTATAATCAAGCAAGAATTGCCTATATCAGTGTGCGTGGAAAAATAATGGCGTATGGTATGAATGATTTACAAATTGAGGCGTTAAAGAACAGTAAAACCCCCAAAATACTGGATAGATTTCGACTGTTGGCACCTAAAAAAGGTGTGATTGTCAGTGATGATTTTATTGAAGGCGAACTGATTGAACCGGGGCAAGTTTTGTTTGATATTGTCAACGAAAGCGTTCTTTGGATTGAGGCGCAACTTTCACCAAAACAAGCGCTCTTGGTTGAAGTTGGTGCAAATGTTCGTATTTACGCATCAGATGATGGTTATTTGCAGGGAAAAGTGGTGCAAAAACATCATTTATTAGACGAAAAAACCAGAACTATTGGTGTTCGTATTCAAGTGAGCAATGAACAGGATAAGTTGCACCCCGGTATGTATGTTGATGTGCGCATTCAGACGCAACAAGGTAAACAATATTTGGCTCTGCCAACAGAATCGCTTTTGCGTAGTGCAGATGGTGATTGGGTGGTGTTTGTTGAACAGGATGAGGTTGGAGAATTTAAACCTATTGAAGTTGAGGTGGTAAAAACCATCAATGACCATACCGTTATTAAAGGCTTAAAAATAGGGGCACGCGTAGTGGTAAAGGGCGCATTTTTTGTGCAATCTGAGTTGGCAAAATCAGGGTTTTCAGTTCATAATCATTAAAGGTAAAAACAATGTTAAATAAAATAATAGATGGTGCATTACGCAATCGTTTAATGATTGTATTAATGCTTTTGGCGGTGGCAATAGGTGCTTTTATGATGTTGCCAAAATTGAATTTAGATGCTTTTCCTGATGTGACTAATGTACAAGTAACAGTCAATACAGAGGCAAAAGGGTTGGCATCAGAGGAAGTGGAGCAGTTGATTACTTACCCCATTGAGGCGGTTATGTATTCATTGCCTGATGTGGAGCAAGTGCGCTCAGTTTCTAAAACTGGCTTGTCTTTAGTAACTGTAGTTTTTAAAGAAGGCGTGGATATTTATTTTGCCAGGCAATTGGTATTTGAGCGCTTGCAAGCTGCTAAGGAAGAGATTCCAAATGGTATCGGAACCCCTGCAATGGGGCCCAATACCTCAGGTTTGGGGCAAGTGTTCCAATATATGTTGCGTACAGATGATAGGCAAAAGTTTGACACTATAGCGTTGAGAAGTCTAAACGATTGGGTGGTAAAACTCTTATTGATGCCAATTGATGGCGTTACTGAAGTATTGGCATTTGGTGGAGATGTGAAGCAATATCAGGTGCAGTTAAATCCAAGTAAATTACTTTCTTACGGGCTACGCACACAAGATGTTGTCCAAGCGATTGAATCTAGTAATCGCAATGCAGGTGGATGGTATCTTAACCGTGGAGCAGAGCAACTGGTAATACGCGGCGTTGGCTGGGTGCGTGGTGGTGAAAATGGTTTGCGTGATATTGCTAATGTGCCTATTAAAGATGAAGATGGTGTGGTGGTGCGTGTTGCTGATGTGGCTGAGGTTAAATACGGTTCAGAAATTCGCCAAGGTGCAGTGTCTATCACACTGCGTGATGAAGCGGGCAACCCTAAACAAATGGGTGAAGTGGTAACGGGTATTATTATGAAGCGTATGGGGGCAAACACCAAATCCACCATTGATGCAATCAATGAACGCTTGCCGATTATTCAAAATGCATTGCCTGAAGGTGTGGTAATTGAGGCTTTTTATGATCAAGCGGATTTGGTTGATCAGGCTGTGGGTACAGTAATCAAAGCATTGGTTGAAGCGTTTGTGCTAATTGTAGTGGTACTTGTTTTCTTTTTAATGAATCTTCGTGCTGCTGCTTTGGTATTACTATCAGTACCTGTTTCGATTGTGTTGGCATTAATGGCAATGTCATATTGGAAAGTGTCAGCCAATTTAATGTCGCTCGGTGGTTTGGCCATTGCCATTGGTATGATGGTTGATGGGTCGGTAGTGATGATGGAAAATATTTTTAAACATTTGTCAAATCATGATGAAAAATCCAATCCCGGTGGCGTACGCTTACGCATTTTAGAGGCTTCACGAGAGGTTGGACGCCCTGTGTTTTTTGCAGTGCTTATTATCATTGTTGTGTTTGCACCGTTGTTCACGCTAGAAGGTGTGGAGGGAAAATTGTTCCAGCCGATGGCCATTAGTATTGTATTGGCAATGATAGCATCACTTATGGTGGCACTTATGGTGGTACCAGCGCTGTCAACTTATTTATTTACCAAAGGGGTGGAACATAAATCAACACGAGCACTTGATTTTATCGACATGCGTTATAAAAAATTACTTAATATTGCATTGCGTACGCGTAAAAGCGTGGTGGCAATTGCAATTACCTTGTTTATTGGGTCTTTGTCGCTGGTGCCATTTTTAGGTACAGAGTTTGTGCCAGAGTTGGAAGAGGGGACTATTAATATTCGTGTTACGCTTGCACCCTCATCAAGTTTAGAAACTTCTTTTGAAGTGGCGCAAAAACTTGAGCGTATATTAATGCAATTTCCAGAAGTAATTTATGCATCTAGTCGTATTGGGCGTGCAGAAATTGGTGGCGATCCAGAGCCTGTTTCTAATGTGGAAATTTATTTAGGTTTAAAACCTGTTGATGAGTGGACTTCTGCAGATAATCGCTTTGCGTTGCAAAAACTCATGCAGGAAAAAATGTCAATCCACCCAGGTTTGCTATTTACTTTCTCTCAACCAATTGCCACCCGAGTTGATGAACTATTATCTGGGGTTAAAGCACAATTGGCCATTAAATTATTCGGCCCTGATTTGGATGTTTTGAGTGAAAAAGGTAAGGCGATTGAAACCTTAGTGCGTCAAATTGATGGCGCAACTTCGGTGGAAATGGAGCAAATTGTAGGTGAGGCACAGTTGGTAATACGCCCAAATAGGGCGCAGTTATCACGCTATGGCATTTCAATTTCACAAGTGATGTCGTTGATTTCTGATGCCATTGGTGGGGTATCTGCTGGGCAGGTAATTCAAGGTAATGAGCGTTATGATATTTATGTGCGCCTTGCTGAAAAATACCGTAATAATTCAGTGGCAATTGCCAATTTAATTATTCAGTCTCCTAAGGGTGCTTGGGTTAAATTAAGTGAGATTGCTTCGGTTTCCATTGAGGCGGGTCCACCTCAAATTAGGCGTGATGATGTTCAAAGGCGCGTCGTGATTCAATCAAATGTTAGTGGGCGTGATATGGGTAGTTTTGTGGCAGAAATCAATCAACGCATAAAATCTGAGGTAAATTTACCTGTGGGGTATTCGGTGGTTTATGGCGGTCAGTTTGAAAATCAACAGCGTGCCCAAGCAAGGTTAATGATTGTGGTGCCTATTTCGTTAGGATTGATATTTTTACTGCTATTTTTTGCTTTTGGTTCGGTGAGTCAGGCCACGCTTATTATGCTCAATGTGCCTTTGGCAATGATAGGCGGTATTAGCGCATTATTTATTTCAGGTCAATATTTATCTGTACCAGGTTCAATTGGTTTTATTGCTTTATTTGGTGTGGCAGTGCTAAATGGTGTGGTTATGGTAAATTCAATTAATTTGCTAGTAGAAAGCGGATCCAAACTTAGCGATGCCGTCTTTAACGGCGCATTGTCGAGATTACGCCCAGTATTAATGACTGCTTCAATTGCCGCATTAGGTTTAGTTCCGATGTTGTTGGCAACTGGGGTGGGGTCAGAGGTGCAACGACCATTGGCAACAGTAGTGGTTGGCGGATTGTTTTCTTCAACGCTATTAACTTTGTTTGTTTTACCAGTGTTATACGGTCGTTTTTCTCGTCAAATTATTACTGGTAATTTAAAACAATAAGGGGGTTAGTTATTGCTGAAATATATCTTTATTTTGCCGAAGTATTTTAAATCAGCAATGGCTGTTTGTAGTTTTTTTAAAATTTCGTTGTCATTTTTATCTGCTGTTAAACAACTTAAAGGCAGATAAAAATCTACATGGATTTTACCTTCTAAGTAATGTAATTGAATGCGCTCAATTTCGCCATCACATTCGTTGTTGAATAGGGCTTTATTGAGTATGCCAAGTGCTTTTGCTCGTTCAGGTAGGTGTTCGCAAGGGGCTGCTGTTTCATCGTCTTCGGGGTCAATGTGTACGGTAACATCGTCTAAATCTTCTAAGCACTCTTTGGCTACACGCTCAACACTTACGCTGATAATGTGACCTTCGCTTACGCTTAAAAATGGATCAACTTGCACATGCACATCGGCTGAAATGGCGTGTCCAATTTTGCGTGTGCGCAGTGAATGCACATTATTAACGCCACTAATCATACCAATGGCTGTTTTAAGTTGATCAACTTGCTCAACATCAATTGCAGTATCCACCAATTCCTTAGCGGCATTTGAGCCTAAATTCCAAGCAATCATCATCACCATTAAACCAACTACAATAGCAGCCACACTATCAAGATACGGATAGCCATTTAAACTGCCAAAAACACCTACCAGTACCACAATAGATGACAGTGCATCTGAGCGGTGATGCCAAGCATTGGCCTTGAGCATATCTGATTTATACGCTTTAGCGACTTTGATGGTGTACCAATATAAAGCCTCTTTGGAGAAAATAGACAGGGCAGCAACACTTAAAAGCAAAGCGCTGTGTGAAAGGGTGCTTGGACTGTTTAGGCGTCCAAAGGCATCATAAATAATGCCAATACTCACCAATGACAGAATAATTGCCAAACCTAGTGTTGCAACAGTTTCAAAGCGCTTATGTCCATAAGGGTGGTCGGTATCTGCTGCTTCATTGGCGTGTTTGACGGCGTATAAAACCACGGCATCGGACAATAAATCTGAAAACGAATGGACTCCATCGGCAATCAATGCGCCTGAGTTACCCAGTACACCAGCAATAATTTTAAAGACAGAGAGTAAAAAATCTACAATTGCACCAATAAGGGTAATTTTTTGACTGGCTTTTTTTCGATTTAGTGGATTCATATATTTGGTTATTTTATGTTATTTAATGGTAAATAGTGAATATATCAAAATATTATTATATTTATGAAACCACTGTATTGGATGCGGGCGTTGAATAAAGGGAAAATTTTATTCAGTTGTTAATATTTGAGACCTTTGCATAAACATGGATGATTAGCAAAAATTCAATTTTTGATGATTATTTATATTCATACAAAGGTCTGTTTATATGCAGCCCTGTCATTATTAAATTATGTATTGACCACTAATTATAATGATTAGCAGGCGGGTAATTTTTAAAAATACATTGCTAATGTAAATGATAATAGGTATCATTTACACTTTATTTACACAAAGGTTCCTTAAGAATGACGCTATTATCAAATCAAAAAAACGGATGCCTGTGTGAAATAAACAGTATTGATTTGCCACATTCAAAGAAAATCAAATTGTTAGGCTTGGGTATTCATACGGGTCTAACAGCATTTGTTTTAAGAAATCGTGGTGGCGATATGGTTTTGGCTTTAGGCAATGCACGGGTTAGTATCGGGAGAACCATGGCCAATTTAATTAAGGTAACCACATTATGATATTTGAAAAAATTGCATTAATTGGCAATCCAAACGCTGGCAAAACAACGCTTTTTAATTTGTTAACGGGTGCAAAACAACGCACAGGGAATTGGCCGGGTGTTACGGTTGACCGTAAAGAGGGTGAATTCAACCATGCAAATAAGACCTATAAAATCGTTGATTTACCAGGTGTTTATTCAATTGATGATAAAGAATCATCGATTGATGAGCAAATTGCCAGGGAGTTTGTGCTTAATCATTCTGAGTATTTATATTTTAATATTGTTGATGCATCAACATTGGAGCGTGGACTTTATTTGACAACGCAACTAAGGGAATTGGGGATAAATGTTGTTGTGCTTCTTAATATGATGGATGTTGTGCGTAAGCGTGGTATGGAAATTGATATTGAGGCGTTAAAAAAATCTATGGGTTGTGCGGTTATCCCAATTTCACTGAAAGAAACACTTGATTTTTCAGTATTGTCTCAGGCGATAGAAAGTTTTAATCCCGCCATAAAATTGGTTGTTGATTACCCAATTGATGAGATTGAAGCAGCGCAAAGTGCTGATAATGAAGCCCAAGTTGGATTGTTAAAAGCAGAAAGTCGATTTACTTATGCCAATAAGATTGCCAACCAAGTTATTCAACATGCGACCAGTCTAAAACAAACCGTTTCAGATAAAGTGGACAGGCTGGTATTGGGCAGTTTTACCGGTGTGCCGATATTTTTAATGATTATGTATTTATTGTTTTTGGTTAGTATTAATTTTGGCGGTGCTTTAATTGATTTCTTTGACCTTGCTGCTGGCACTATTTTTGTCGGCGGTGCAGGTAACTTGTTACAGAATATTGGTATGCCCGAGTTTTTGACGGTTATTATTGCTGATGGTATTGGTGGCGGCATTCAGGTGGTGGCAACTTTTATTCCCATTATTGCAGCGCTTTATTTGTTCTTAACGCTGCTAGAGGAGGTGGGTTATATGGCAAGAGCTGCTTTTGTAATGGATCAATTTATGCGCAAAATTGGGCTGTCAGGTAAGGCATTTATCCCTCTTATCGTTGGCTTTGGTTGCAATGTTCCAGGCATTATGGCGGCACGAACGCTAGACACACATCGGGAGCGTGTTACCACAGTGCTGATGGCGCCCTTTATGTCATGTGGTGCTAGACTTGCGGTGTATGCTTTGTTTGCAGCTGCATTTTTCCCAGTTGGTGGTCAAAATATTGTATTTGCTCTATATGTAATTGGCATTTTGTTTGCGATTTTAACAGGGTTAATTTTAAAGTATGCATTTAAAGGTGACGACACCAGTGATTTTTTAATGGAATTGCCAAATTACCAATTGCCTTCTTTTAGAAATCTTATTATCAACACTTGGAACAAATTAAAGGCCTTTGTGCTAGGTGCAGGTAAGGTTATTGTATTTGTGGTAATGATTATCAATGTGGTTAATAGTATTGGCATTGATGGCAGTTTTGGCAATCAAGATTCTAAAAATTCATTGTTGAGTAAAGTCGCACAAACACTAACACCTGTGTTTAAACCCATGGGCATTGAGGCGGACAATTGGCCAGCCACAGTGGGTATCGTAACAGGTATTTTGGCAAAAGAAGTGGTTGTCGGCACATTGGATTCATTGTATTCTGGCATTGATGCAGAAGAAAACAATACTCAAGAAAAGGTATCTGAATATAGTTTAATAGGTGGCTTATCAGAAGCATTTGCAACCATTCCTGCCAATCTTAACGATGCCATACAAAATTTATCAGACCCATTGGGCTTAGGTGTGCTTGATGATACACATTCACAAACATTGGCTGCACGCTCGCAAGAAGTTTCCACCGCAACATTTGGTGCTATGGTCTCGCGTTTTGATGGCAAAGTGGGTGCTTTTGCCTATTTACTCTTTATTTTGTTGTATTTTCCCTGTGTAGCAGCCTTTGGTGCTATGATTCGTGAAATTGGCAAAACTTGGGCAACTGTGGGCGCTTTGTGGGCTACGGGTTTGGCGTATTTTTCGGCAACTGTTTTTTATCAGGTTGGTACTTTTTCCCAGCACCCTTGGTATTCATTGTTATGGATTGGCATATCGTTTGCCATTTTGGCAGCCTCAGTAATAATGCTGGTACGCACAGGTAAAAAAGCCAGTCGCCACATTATTCCTATTGTTACCGAATCTACTTGTCGGCATTGTAAATAGAGGTTTTTACACGGATACTTCTACATAAATATGAACAATTAAGGACTGTAGGGAGGGGTTTATAATCGCTCCTTCTCTGCATAAAGTTTAAGGAAGTTACCAATTTAGTCAGCGATATAGTAACCCTTTAAGTGGGTAAAAATTGAATTTTACCAATCACTCATATTTATGCAAAGGTCTCTTTAAATAAGTAAAATACCCTTGATTACTAGAGACTTACAATTAAAGGCAGACAATGGACAATTCATCATTAAAAATTAACGGCGTGTTATTTGCAGCCATTAACGCTGGCATTAAAAATGCTCAAAATTCAAGCGCAAACTCAAACCCAAAAGACCAAGAAAAATTAGATTTGTCAATTGTATCTTTTACCCCTGAAACCAAAACCGCAGCAGTATTTACCCAAAATGTTTTTTGCGCCGCCCCCGTGGTAGTAGCAAAAAACCACCTTAACAATTCGGTACGCGCACTGATTATTAACAGTGGCAATGCCAATGCAGGCACAGGTTTAGGCAGTGGCAGTACAGGGCTTAACAATGCCTACCAAGTGTGTGAATTGGTGGCAAAAAAATTAGACATTAAAGCCGAAGAAGTGTTGCCGTTTTCCACTGGCGTGATTGGAAAACCTTTACCAATGCAGTGTTTTGAAGGCAACATTGCCACACTTTCCAATCAACTGGCAGCCGACAAATTACCCCAAGTAGCACAAGCCATTCTCACCACAGATTTAATTGAAAAAACCTGCGCCAAACAATTTAAAGTCAAAGGAAAAACCGTTAGCATTACTGGCATTGCCAAAGGCTCAGGTATGATTCGCCCCGATATGGCAACCATGCTTAGTTTTATTTTTACCGATGTTAAAGCCACTCAAAATGAATTACAACACTGTCTAACGCAAGCAGTTAATCAATCATTTAATCGCATCACCGTTGATGGCGACACCTCAACCAACGATGCCTGCACCCTCAGTGCCACAGGTACAAGTGGCGTGGATATGGCAGATTGTGTAGATGAGTTTCAAAACGCACTTAACGAAGTCAGCCAAACTTTAGCACATAAAATTATTCAAGACGGCGAAGGCGCAACTAAATTTGTTGAAATTTGCGTCAAAGGCGCCACCACCAACAAAGACTGCTTAGAAGTGGCCTATACCGTAGCACATTCGCCCTTAGTTAAAACCGCACTATTTGCCTCTGATGCCAATTGGGGTCGGATTTTGGCAGCAGTAGGGCGTGCCAATATTGCTGATTTAAAAGTGGATGCTGTGAGCATTTATTTAGGCGAAATATGTTTGATCAAAAACGGCGAATTAAACACAAATTACACAGAAGAAATGGGAAGCGCTGAGATGGCAAAAAAAGAAATTGTCATCACCATTGACATTGGTAACAACAGCACATCCGAAAGCGTTTGGACAACAGATTTATCCTACGACTATATTAAAATCAACGCTGAATACCGCACATGAATACCTATCGCCTGCTAATTTCCTGTCCCGATGCACACGGTTTAGTCGCCAAAGTCAGTCAGTTTATCTTCGAACACAACGGCAATATTAAAGAAGCCCACCACCACCTTGACGCACAAAACAAACGCTTTTTTATGCGCATTGAAATCGAATCAAACCCCGCTCACTTACTGGATGATTTTAAACAAGCCTTCACACAACTAGCCAAACAATACCAAATGAACTGGCAAATGAACGATGCCAACCAACGCAAACGAATATTGATTATGGGCTCAAAATCTTCACATTGCGTAGCAGATTTACTCCACCGTGGACACGAAAATGAACTAGAAGGCAACATTATCGGCATACTATCCAATCACAACAAACTAAGCAAAATCGCCAGTTGGTACGAAGTAGATTTTAAACAAGTGGCCATTGAAAAAGCCACCAAAACAGCCGATATGGCAAAAATGATGAACACCGTAGATTCATTTAACCCCGATGTAATCGTCCTAGCACGCTACATGCAAATCATCCCCAAATCAATGTGTGAAAAATACCAAGGCAAAATTATCAACATCCACCACTCCTTCCTCCCCTCATTCGTAGGTGCCAACCCCTACCAACGCGCCGCTGATCGTGGCGTAAAACTCATCGGCGCAACCTGCCATTACATTACCAACGAACTAGACGAAGGCCCAATTATTGAACAAGATGTCCTCCGAGTTGACCACAGCGACAGCGCCGCAGAAATGCAAAAAATGGGACAAGACATCGAAAAAATCACCCTCGCCAAAGGCCTACAATACCACCTTGAAGATCGTGTGTTGACTTGTAATAATAAGACGGTTGTTTTTCGGTAAAAACTGCACTCAGTAAAACATATATTTCTACATAGTGTGAGAATGAGCAATTTTATAGATATTTTTAAAATGTATTCATTATATCTTCTCACACATTTGTTGAATAATTGACTTGCTTTCTGTTATCATGTTTTTCGTTATTAAATTAAATTGCATTCAACTTGGCTTTATCTTAATATCATATTGGATAAAAATAGGTTTTAACTTAAAGACAGATAGAATTAGGCTATTTTTTATGTTGCAACATAAAAAAATATATTTTTATAACAATGGTTAACTCCACAAGTGTTTACCAAGGTTATGTAATGATAGGAAAAAAAGTATGACACTAGATGAATATAAAAAGCTCATTGTTGAAACTTCAACTGAAGATTGGATAAACATTCCCTGTGGGGCTGGTTCAGGATCATCCTACAGAGATGCGATTAAAGGGGGTGGAGAATTTAACAATATTGAAATTGATTCACACGGAGAAGTTCTTTCTCTTAAAAAAGACTTGTTGGTATCTGTTGCGTGGGGAATGACCCACAACGATGACTTTGTTGAAAAATGGGCTAATTTATTCCCTAGTTCACATGCTTCCAGTTCATTCGTTGATTTTTTTTATGCTAATCAATTAGTATATAGAGATATCTATGTTGCGGTAGATGGTGGCAGATGCCTTATTCCACTGCCAGAAATACAAATAGATGAATCAACACATGAAATAAAGGAACTAGTGGTTTCAAAAGAGAAATATAAATTTTTTAGACTACTTAATGGCACGGGTTATGACTACGATAGATATTTTAAGCGCACTGGTATTGAGATTATAGATAAGTCATGGATGGACTGATTTGGAATGCAATCGGGGTTATTTTAACCTTTTTCGGTGTGGCACTTGCTTTTTGACAAGCCTATAAAGCCAAATCGTATCGTGATGAAATACAAGCTGATAGGCAGAAGTTTATCCTAATTGAGTTGATGCCAATCGCCAAAAGCGCGCGAGATGAGTGTAGAAAAATAACCACTCCCGTCAATAAACCAATGCGGGGTGTTAATTCTCAAAAAGTAATTCATGAGATTCAGGTGTTGGCAGAGAAATTACAAGAATATAGCCATAGATTAACTGGTAATTTCGAGCAGAAAGACTTGCTAGTTAATCTTCGGTTGGACATTTCCAATTATAAAAACGAGAGCAATCAAGATTCTCGAAGCAAGATTGCAGATAAAATGTATTCCACTCTAAACTCAATTATAGAATCGCTATCAACAAGTATAGATAAAACTGTTTAGAACTAACAATTCCATAAACTTAGAAATAAGAGGTGTAACCCACCTTATTTGGAAGAATAAGGTGGGAATAAGAGTATCCTCGCCCCTAAGTTCTGCTTGGGAATACATGCCTAAAGTTTGAGGATAAGAATGTAACAAAAAGTTTTGTTGAAGCGCTTAAAAATAAAAATGTGTTAGAATTCGCGCATGGGCAGAAGTAGATACAAAATTATCGATAATACCGCACCACATTTTGTTACTTTTACAATTCTACATCGGATACCTGTATTTATCAATCCTGATGCAGTTGACATTATTTTCAATAGCCTAAAATTTTTGCAAAAAGAAGGCCTGAGAGTTAATGCTTTTGTGATTTTAGAAAACCATATAAAGTGATAATTTAGTAAAAGACATTCAGCGATTTAAATCTTTTATTTCTCATGAAATTATTAAGTTTTTGTTCTCGCTCCTAAGTTCAGAAGGTAAGCTGTCTGAATGCAAGCAAAACTTGGAAACAAGGATAAATTCCAATCTTAATTATTGGTATTTATGTGGAGTATATTTGGTGGAATCTTGAATTCCTTTGCTATCGACTCAGCGTTATCCAAGCGGATCCATTCCCCCTTTTCACATTTGCAAATTGATCTAATTATATCGCTGATTTCTAGTTTACTATTTTTCTTCAACATAGATTTTAAGTCATCTTTACTCCAAATTTTATTGGGTTTAGATCTGCTTTTATTAAACAACATAGCATCATCATGCCATATGCATGATGAAACATAATCGCACATGTATAGAGGTTGTTTTTTAAACTCATATTCACAATAAAACATTTCGAAAATTGCTAAGGTGTCCTTATGTTTTTTTTGCCTGTTTAATTGATCTGAATAATGTGAAAGCCCTGTAGATGTTTGTGAATAATCCCATTGATAATTTTTTTTAGATAACCTTGGCCATTTAGCCTCAAATATTGCGACTTTTGAACGACCACCTGAGGTAATTATAATTGTTGCATCACAACCCATTTCTTGTTCATTGTTTGAATCTAGCAACATAGATGTGGCTACTAATCCTGTTTGTGTATAACTATTTATTTTACGACGAAATGCACCTGTAAAATTTGAAGTATAGTCATTTTCATTTTTTATATGTCCAGAGATTAGATCGTTTCGGATTTCAGCATCAGAAAGCGTTGCAAAATAACTTAATTCATTGATTTGAGCAGGTTTCATTTTTTTGCCTCTGGATAATTAGGGTTAGAGTGTAGTTTACTTGTTTATTATTACCTTATTAGACAATGTGCTGGGGATTTTTACTGGGACTGTGTATTTTAATCGTGCTGTTTTAGTTGGTATGCATTCCTAAACAGAACTTGAGGGCGAGGGTAATTTCCCTTGTTTTAGGATAATGCCCCCCTTATTTTGGTCGTCACTTTCTATTATTACAATAACGCCAGCAAGGTTCGGATCATCATTTTCATGGTTCTCGTTGCCTTTATCAAGGATAGACTTGATATGCCTTGGGGGTTCCTTGGTAATCTTAGGTATTGGAATATCATCAGAAGAATTTCGAAGAAGAACATTCTGGACAAAACTTTTAACCCTGTCCGGTAAAGAGTTGGCGTTTGATCTTGATGTAGTACTTTGACAGCATACAAGGCAACTCCAGGGGAATACATCAGATATGACCGAGGCTAGGGTGTTTGATTTTTTAGTCTTTTTGTTTTTTTTGATTGTATATGCGTCAATTATTGAGCAGCCGTAACTTTCGGGTGCGTTTGGAAAAGTAAGGCAATTTTTTGTTGGGTAATTTTTTGAAAGAGGCCATTGTGAATAAAAGCAATACAGGGGAATAAGTCCATCTTTTTGGGCGCTTTTTATTAATACATCAGTTTGATTCTTGTAATTTAGAACCTCAAAGCGATTTGTTTTGAATTTTAAAATCTTTGCCTGGACTCTTACACCAAACCAAATATTTTTTTTACTGTTCGTGAACCACCATTGCCAATCAGCGCCAATCTTCCCTTCTTGGACTTTGTTGTATGTGGTTGTTATAACTTCATGGGACTGTCGCAACTTAAGCTCAATAATATTATTGTCAGTTATGGTTTCTTCTAATGGCTGGTGGGAAACACTTCGTGCTTTTTCCATTAAGCGCCATGTTTGAAATGATAAATCCCTGTATGTTTGACATAAACTCATTGCGCGTATCCTTTGGCTAACAGTTGGTATTAGCGGTTGACTAGAATAATTTACTGGGCGTGTTTTTTAGTAAATCATTTTTTTTAGCTTTGATTATTATTAATATCTTTTTATAAATTATTGTTCTTACTTTGCTAGAGAAGAACCGATAGCAAAACCTACAGCATGGCCAAGTATATTTAACAACATGCTATTTTCTTCCTTTTGCACTGTGGAATCGTTGTCAGAAAAATTGTAGTTTATTTCTGCATGGGTTGTTTTTTAAGAGTTGGACGAATGGGTGCCCGCGTCTTTTTTAATGATAAGGGTGTTAGCGAAGAAGAGGTTTTGGGTAAGGGCTCATAACCTTTGCCACAATCAGCTTTGCCAGGTTTGGCAGGGTCAAGTAAGCAAAGTGTAGAACTACCAATGTAATGGGTATTAAAAACTGCGCCAACTTTGGCACCCGCTTTAAAGGCTGAAGTGATGTCACAAAATTTCAAACCAATGGTTTTAATATATATGGTAGGCTTGGTTGTTTCTGTGTCTTTTTGTGTTGAGCATACTTCTGATTGCGTGTTAGTGGCAATATCGTATACCCAAAAAAATTCATTCATATGGTTTTCTAGTGTTTTCAGAACACCAGTGCCATCTATATTTAAGTAAACTTTTTTGTTGACATAGTCGGGATTAAGGGCGATGGCTGAGGCTTGTGCGGATAATAATAAACAAAAAAAACTAACAATAAAACGACCGGTTGTGTCCATGGGGAACTCCTAAATTTATATAAAGATTTCTAATTGATAAAAAAATCTATGCTGGCATAGTGTTGCAATTTATCTTAATTTTTTGATTATTCCATAAAATAGGCTTGTATTTGTTGTTATTTTGAAAAATGGTGCGGGGCTGGGTTTTTGCTATTAATTGAAGACCTTTACATAAATATAAATTAATTATCAAGAATCCGCTTTTCATCCACTAATATTGAACCGACACCAGCAACAATTTAGCCCACCTCCCACGCCAAGCCAATAGCAACACCTAGCAACAAACCATTGCTATCCACCCACACAACAGAAACCCCACAACCCACCACCGATTTCGACACCAACGGCAACCACATTGGCACCTTACATTGGCATACAATAACACCTTGAACAAATTCACCTAACAAGACAAAAACAATGCCACAGAATACTATGGTTTATGACTATCAAGGTAACTGAGTTCGCACTGCGATTGAATCCAGCAACCAAATACAAAGCCAAAGAGGCTACTTACCTTATCCAAATATAGAGATTGTAAAAATAGTGCATTTTTCCTATCCGTGTTTATGCCTAAGAGCGGATATATGCTAAATACAGAGGCCTTATAATGCAAATAGCACCAGTCCAGAACTCTTCAAGAAAGCATTAAAAAGAACGATTTATATTTTTAGATTAGGTATAGTTAATTCTATAACAATGTAACACTATCATTAAAATTAAAAGAAACTCAATAATGAATGCCTTAGAACTCTATCACCAAACCTACACTTACGACACAAGTAACAACCTAACCCACCTCTCACACCAAGCCAACAGCAACACCTGGCAACAAACCATCGCCATTCACCCACACAACAACCGTGGCACTGAAACCCCGCAATCCACCACCGATTTTGACACCAACGGCAACCTACTAACCCTAAACAACATTGGCACCCTACGGTGGTACTACAACAACACCCTGAACAAACTCACCCAACAAGACAAAAACAACACCACAGAATACTATGTTTATGACCACCAAGGCAACCGAGTCCGCACCGTGATTGAATCCAACAAGCAAATACAAAGCCAAAGAAACTACTTGCCTTCACTAGACACTTCAACCAATAAAGCCAAACAACAAGCCAACACCCTACACATCGGCACCCATATCCTCAGCGAAATTAACAAAGACAATCCTCAAACTCGTTATCAACTCTCCAGCCACCTGAAAACAAATACTCTAGAACTCAACGACCAAGCCCAAATTATTAGTTATGAAAGTTACTCCCCTTATGGCACCACCACCCTTATTGCCGGAAAAAACAAAGCCCAAGTCCAGCAAAAACGCTACCGCTACACAGGCAAAGAAAGAGGTGACAGCAGTGGCTTATATTACTACGGTGCCAGATACCTAGCCCCGTGGATGGCACGATGGATAAGCCCTGATTCAACAGGCACTGTTAATGGATTGAATTTGTATACTTATGTCGGCAATAACCCCCTTAAATACATTGATCCAACGGGACATGTTAGAACAACAGCCGATCAGAAAGATACAGAAGTCAAGAAGATGGCTCAAATAATGAAAATTCAGAAGGACATTTTGAAATCGAATGTTTTTAAAGAATTGGGTGCGCTCGAATCTTCTAGTCGATTTGTTGAGTCCAGACCTACTTACGACAGATTAGATGAGGCGATAGAAAAATTACGATTCAGCACAGACAAGCGTATTACTGAACTAAAGAAGGATAAGGGGCTTTCTCACATGAGTGCCTCAATAAGGTTTTATTCAAGTGATGAGTTTAAGGAAATGGTCTTTAAAAAATATAAAATCGCCAATTGTGGGGAATCTGCGGATGTAATGCTTCATGGGTTAAGCGAAAAATACTTTGATATGCCCGTAGAATCAATAAGAACAACTTCTCCTGACCATACTTTCAACATCATTAATCGCGATCAATCAACCTCCATATTTGAACCTGAGAAATGGAATGAAGATACTTTAGTCGTAGATGCTTGGGCAAAATTTGTTTTAACCAAACAAGAATTTCTTCGTGTGAATTTATCAAAATATCACAGGCTTGCGGTATATATGACGGGTGATACTGAACAGGTAATAAAACACAAGGGCGTCGTGAGTGTTCGTTTCTTTTTAGGAACAAAGCTTAAAGGAGAGGAGAGCAGGTTTTAGCCTGCTATCTATGTGGGTTATCTAAATCTTCTGCTTGGAAATGCATGCCTAGGGATCCCTGCATTAGACATAAGTATTAACCCAAGGTCAATTCCGCTCATTTGTAAATTTTTCCCTTTATTTAATATTTATGTCTAATACTAAGCGCTATATTATTTATATTTATACAAAGGTCTCAATGTAGTTCTCAATCATTAAAATTAAAGGCAACTTAATTATGAATACCTTAGAACCCTATCACCAAACTTACACCTACGACACAAGCAACAACCTAACCCACCTCTCACACCAAGCCAACAGCAACACCTGGCAACAAACCATCGCCATTCACCCACACAACAACCGTGGCACTGAAACCCCACAATCCACCACCGATTTTGACACCAACGGCAACCTACTAACCCTAAACAACATTGGCACCCTACATTGGCACTACAATAACACCCTGAACAAACTCACCCAACAAGACAAAAACAACACCACAGAATACTATGTTTATGACCACCAAGGCAACCGAGTCCGCACTGTGATTGAATCCAACAAGCAAATACAAAGCCAAAGAAACTACTTACCTTCACTAGACATTTCAACCAATAAAGCCAAACAACAAACCAACACCCTGCACATTGGCACCCATATCCTCAGCGAAACCAGCGAAAACAATACCCAAACCCGCTATCAACTCTCCAGCCACCTGAAAACAAATACCCTAGAACTCAACGACCAAGCCCAAATTATTAGTTATGAAAGTTACTCCCCTTATGGCACCACCACCCTCATTGCTGGCAAAGACAAAACCCAGGTCCAACAAAAACGCTACCGCTACACAGGCAAAGAAAGAGACGACAGCAGTGGCTTATATTATTACGGTGCCAGATACCTAGCCCCTTGGCTAGCAAGGTGGATAAGTCCCGATCCAGCAGGCGCTGTTGGTGGATTGAATTTGTATGTTTATGTTAGTAACAACCCCCTTAAATACAGGGATCCAACGGGACATATTAAGACCATACCTGAGCAGGAAGCAGAGGAGGGGGCTGTTGGTGGGGCGGCATACAATGGAAGAACTAAAAGACAACATTTTGATTCTGGAGAATATGCGGTAATCAATGGTGAAGTGATATCGGCCAATTTAGCAGCTGAGCAGATGGTTAAAATGGCTAAAATAATGGAAACAAAGGAAGCAATTCTTAGATCGGCTGTTTTTAATAAACTGGGTGATTTGGAATCCTCTAGTCGGCGTTATCATGCATTGGGGAGCTTCTCTGATCAGCTTCCTTATGCAAGATCTCTTGCCGAAAGAGCTGATGGTAAGATAGCAATGTTACGAGCCCAAGAGCGCAAAGAGGTTGCCGATCTGACACGAAAAGGCCTGACTCGCATTCGTGCCACTATGCAGTTTCATGCAAGCGTTGAATATAGGAAACTGGTCATGGAGAAACATGAAGCCGCTAATTGCTTTGAATGTGCCAATGTAATGCTTGGTAGTTTAAACAAAAAATACCCCAATATGCCAGTGGAATTGATAAATATGGCTAATGTTGACCATGTTTTCAATTTGATTAACCGTGATCAATCAACCTCCATGTTTGAACCTAATACATGGAATGAAGATACTTTAGTGGTGGATGCTTGGAAGCAAGTTGTTTATACTAAAGAAGAGTTTCTTCTAGTGAATTTACAAAAAAATTATTTTGGTCTTGATAATGACATTGAAGGCATAGTCGAGCAACAGATGAGGCATAAAGAAGACATGAGTTCTCGTGTGTTTAATGGACCTCATCTTGAGACGGAAACGAGCTTATTTTGATTTGCCACCTTAATCCGAATATAGAGATTAAAAAATAGCACCCCTTTCTTTACCTGTGTTTGAAAAAAAATATTAGCCCCAGCCATAAGTTCGGTGACTATTTTTTACGCAGCCCCCTGCATTAGACATGGATGTTGAATAAAATTTGCCCTTTAGTTAATATTTATGTCCAATACAAGGGTCTCATCCTATCACCTCTCCATTCCTTCGTAAAAAAATGATTTTCATTTTTGGATTAAGGTATAGTTACTCCTGTAACAACATAACCCATTATTATTAAAAATTGAGATCTTTGTATAAATATGAACAATTATCAAGCATCCACTTAGCATTTTTTAAACCTAGTTTTAACTTTGTTAGGATAAGGTTTAAGAAATTGTCAATTTGGTAAAAACTGAATTTTTTTAATCATCCATGTTTATGTAAAAGTCTCAAATTAAAAGCAACTCAATTATGGATGCCTTAGAACCCTATCACCAAACCTACGCCTACGACACAAGCAACAACCTAACCCACCTCTCACACCAAGCCAACAGCAACACCTGGCAACAAACCATCGCCATTCACCCACACAACAACCGTGGCACTGAAACCCCACAATCCACCACCGATTTTGACACCAACGGCAACCTACTAACCCTAAACAACATTGGCACCCTACATTGGCACTACAATAACACCCTGAACAAACTCACCCAACAAGACAAAAACAACACCACAGAATACTATGTTTATGACCACCAAGGCAACCGAGTCCGCACCGTGATTGAATCCAACAAGCAAATACAAAGCCAAAGAAACTACTTACCTTCACTAGACATTTCAACCAATAAAGCCAAACAACAAACCAACACCCTGCACATCGGCACCCATATCCTCATCGAAACCAGCGAAAACAACACCCAAACCCGCTACCAACTCTCCAGCCACCTAAAAGCAAATACCCTAGAATTCAACGACCAAGCCCAAATTATTAGTTATGAAAGTTACTCCCCTTATGGCTCCACCACCCTCATTGCTGGCAAAGACAAAACCCAAGTCCAACAAAAACGCTACCGCTACACAGGCAAAGAAAGAGACGACAGCAGTGGCTTATATTATTACGGTGCCAGATACCTAGCCCCTTGGCTAGCAAGGTGGATAAGCCCCGATCCAGCAGGCGCTGTTGGTGGATTGAATTTGTATGTTTATGTTAGTAACAACCCCCTTAAATACAGGGATCCAACGGGACATATTAAGACCATACCTGAGCAGGAAGCAGAGGAGGGGGCTGTTGGTGGGGCGGCATACAATGGAAGAACTAAAAGACAACATTTTGATTCTGGAGAATATGCGGTAATCAATGGTGAAGTGATATCGGCCAATTTAGCAGCTGAGAAGATGGTTAAAATAAAGGAAATACAGGGGCAAATTTTGAAATCGCCTATTTTTAATCAACTGGGTCAACTAGACTCTTCTAGTCGACTTGCTCGTTCACTGAATGTTAATTCATCCGTTTATGATGCATATGTTGCCATCCAAGCAGGTCAAAAAATGGAAGCGTTACGAACTCAAAAGCGCAAGCGTATTGCCGATATGAAAGGCACTTCTAACAATCGTATTATTATGCGGTTTTATGCAAGTGATGAATACCGGGAATTGGTCATTGAACATAAAGTCGCTAATTGCACTGAATGTTCCAATATAATGTTTAGCAGCTTAAACAAAGAATATCCTAATATGCCAGTGGAATTGATAAATATGTTTGACACCAATCATGCTTTTAATGTGATTAATCGTGATCAATCAACCTCCATATTTGAACCTGATACATGGAATGAAGACACTTTAGTGGTGGATGCTTGGAAACGAGCTGTTTATACTAAAGAAGAGTTTCTTAGTGTGAATTTACAAGATTGTGATTTTAAACTCAATAGTGGCATTAAAGGCAAGGCTAATCAAATGATGCGGTATAAAGATGAGACAAGTGTTTTTGTGTTTGATAAGGGTCGTCTTAAGGAGGAAATAAGTATGCTTTGACCTGCCACCTCAATCCAAATATAGAGATTAAAAAAATAGCACCCCTTTTTTCTATCTGCATTTGAAAAAAAACATTAGCCTCAACTATAAGTTCGGTGACTATTTTTTACGCCTAAAGACCTCATGTATTAGGCATGGATGTTGAATAAAATTTGCCCTTTAGTTAATATTTATGTCTAATACAGTGGTCTCATAATGCAAATAGCACCAGTCTAGAACTCTTCAAAAAAGCATTAAAAGGAATGATTTATATTTTTAGATTGGGTATATTAATTCTACAAACAATGCAACCCGTTATCATTAAAATTAAAAGAAACTCAATGAATGCCTTAGAACTCTATCACCAAACCTACACCTACGACACAAGCAACAACCTAACCCACCTCTCACACCAAGCCAACAGCAACACCTGGCAACAAATCATCGCCATTCACCCACACAACAACCGTGGCACCGAAACCCCACAATCCACCACCGATTTTGATACCAACGGCAACCTACTAACCCTAAACAACATTGGCACCCTACATTGGCATTACAACAACACCCTGAACAAACTCACCCAACAAGACAAAAACAACACCACAGAATACTATGCTTATGACCACCAAGGCAACCGAGTTCGCACCGTGATTGAATCCAACAAGCAAATACAAAGCCAAAGAAACTACTTACCTTCACTAGACACTTCAACCAATAAAGCCAAACAACAAACCAACACCCTGCACATCGGCACCCATATCCTCAGCGAAACCAGCGAAAACAACACCCAAACCCGCTACCAACTCTCCAGCCACCTAAAAGCAAATACCTTGGAACTCAACGACCAAGCCCAAGTCGTTAGCTATGAATGTTATTACCCCTATGGTGCCACTACTCTCATTGCTGGCAAAGACAAAACCCAAGTCCAACAAAAACGCTACCGCTACACAGGCAAAGAAAGAGACGACAGCAGTGGCTTATATTATTACGGTGCCAGATACCTAGCCCCTTGGCTAGCAAGGTGGATAAGTCCCGATCCAGCAGGCGCTGTTGGTGGATTGAATTTGTATGTTTATGTTAGTAACAACCCCCTTAAATACAGGGATCCAACGGGACATATTAAGACCATACCTGAGCAGGAAGCAGAGGAGGGGGCTGTTGGTGGGGCGGCATACAATGGAAGAACTAAAAGACAACATTTTGATTCTGGAGAATATGCGGTAATCAATGGTGAAGTGATATCGGCCAATTTAGCAGCTGAGAAGATGGTTAAAATAAAGGAAATACAGGGGCAAATTTTGAAATCGCCTATTTTTAATCAACTGGGTCAACTAGACTCTTCTAGTCGGCTTGATCGTGCACTAAATGTTGATTCATCCGTTCATGAAAGATATGTTTCCTACCAAGCAGGTCTAAGGATGGCAGAGTTACGAGCCCAAAGTTGCAAGCGTATTGCCGATATGAAGGGTACTTATAACAATCGTATCACTGCACGGTTTTATGCAAGCGATGAATACCGGGAACTGGTCATTAAACATAAAGTCGCTAATTGCGCTGAATGTTCCAATCTAATGTTTAATAGTTTAAACAAAGAGTATCCCGATATGCCAGTGGAATGGATAGATATATCTGACACCGATCATACTTTCAATTTGATTAATCGTGATCAATCAACCTCCATATTTGAACCTGATACATGGAATAAAGACACTTTAGTGGTGGATGCTTGGAAACGAGCTGTTTATACTAAAGAAGAGTTTCTTAGTGTGAATTTACAAGATTGTGATTTTAAACTCAATAGTGGCATTAAAGGCAAGGCTAGTCAAATGATGCGGTATAAAGATGAGGCAAGTGTTTTTGTGTTTGAGAATGGTCGTCTTAAGAAGGAAGTAAGCATGCTTTGACCTGTCACCTCTATCCAAATATAGAGATTAAAAAAAATAGCACCCCTTTTTTCTATCTGCATTTGAAAAAAAATATTAGCCTCAATTATAAGTTCGGTGACTATTTTTTACATCTAAAGAGACCCCCATATAGGCATGGATGTTGAATAAAATTCGCCCTTTAGTTAATATTTATGTCTAATACAGAGGTCTCATAATGTAAATAGCACCAGTCTAGAGCTCTTCAAGAAAGCGTTAAAAAGAATGATTTATATTTTTAGATTAGGTATAGTTAATTCTACAACGCAACCTACTGTCATTAAAATTAAAAGCAACTCAATTATGGATGCCTTAGAACTTTACCGCCAAACCTACACCTACGACACAAGCAACAATCTAACCCACCTCTCACACCAAGCCAACAGCAACACCTGGCAACAAACCATCGCCATTCACCCACACAACAACCGTGGCACCGAAACCCCACAATCCACCACCGATTTTGATACCAACGGCAACCTACTAACCCTAAACAACATTGGCACCCTACATTGGCATTACAACAACACCCTGAACAAACTCACCCAACAAGACAAAAACAACACCACAGAATACTATGTTTATGACCACCAAGGCAACCGAGTCCGCACCGTGATTGAATCCAACAAGCAAATACAAAGCCAAAGAAACTACTTACCTTCACTAGACATTTCAACCAATAAAGCCAAACAACAAACCAACACCCTGCACATTGGCACCCATATCCTCAGCGAAACCAGCGAAAACAACACCCAAACCCGCTACCAACTCTCCAGCCATCTAAAAGCAAATACCCTAGAACTCAACGACCAAGCCCAAGTCGTTAGCTATGAATGTTATTACCCCTATGGCGCCACTACCCTCATTGCCGGAAAAAACAAAACCCAAGTCCAACAAAAACGCTACCGCTACACAGGCAAAGAAAGAGACGACAGCAGTGGCTTATATTACTACGGTGCCAGATACCTAGCCCCGTGGATGGCACGATGGATAAGCCCTGATCCAACAGGCATTGTTGGGGGATTAAATTTGTATGCTTATGTGAGCAACAACCCCCTTAAATACATTGATCCAACGGGACATGTTAGAACAATAGCTGATCAGGAAGATACAGAGGAGGGTGCTGCTGGTGGCACAAGTAGCAGGTTGGACGCTAAAAGATATGCACAAATAAGTGAAGCAGTACAGGCTGAGAAGATGAAGCGGATAATGGAAGTACGGGAAGAAATTTTACAATCGAATATTTTCATGAGACTGGGCACACTGAATTCTTCTAGTCGACTTCTTGAGCAAGGAATTGTTCGCCAAAGCGTAGATATGTCCATAACAAAATTACGAGAAAGCATAGAAAAGAATATTGAGAAGATAAAAAATAGGCATGGACTTTCTTTTTTTAGTGCTTCGATAGAATTTCATTCAAGTGATAAGTTTAAGAAGATGGTCTTTGACAAATATAAAGTCGCTAATTGTGCGGAGTCTGCGAATATGATGCTTTATGTGTTAGGCAAAGACTACCCTAATATGTTCGTAGAGTCACTAGGCACATATCATCCTGATCATGTTTTCAACATCATTAATCGTGATCAATCAACCCCCATATTTGAACCTGAGAAATGGAACGAAGATACTTTAATCGTAGATGCTTGGGCAAAATCTGTTTTGACCAAGCAAGAATTTACTCATATAAATTTCTCAACAAAACATTACAAGCTTGGGGTGTACATGTTGGGCGAGACTGAGCATGTAGTAAGACACAAAAATACCGTGAGTGTTCGTTTATTTTTTGGAACAAGACTGACGCTTGAAGAAAGCAGATTATAACTTGTTACTCTGTTGATAGTAAATTGCAAAAATAACACCCCCCTTGCCCATGTTCGAAAAAAAATATTATCTCACGCCCAAGCCTAACATGGGAACAAGGTATCACTTTAATGCAATCACCACTTCCCTTAAATAAACCACCCATTGTTTTAAGGAAATCGTCAATTGTTCTAATACAATTCTTCGCTCCCAAGTTCCACTTGGAATTGCATACTTGTCTTTGAAAGCAAGAACATAACATGAATGTTTGGAGGCAAATTGTTTATACTAAAAAAAATATTTCCTTCTTATCCTCCTCAAGAAAGCGTTAAAAGGAATGATTTATATTTTTAGATTGGGTATAGTTAATTCTACAAACAATGCAACCCACTATCATTAAAATTAAAAGAAACTCAATGATGAATACCTTAGAACCCTATCACCAAACCTACACCTACGACACAAGCAACAACCTAACCCACCTCTCACACCAAGCCAACAGCAACACCTGGCAACAAACCATCGCCATTCACCCACACAACAACCGTGGCACTGAAACCCCACAATCCACCACCGATTTTGATACCAACGGCAACCTACTAACCCTAAACAACATTGGCACCCTACATTGGCATTACAACAACACCCTGAACAAACTCACCCAACAAGACAAAAACAACACCACAGAATACTATGTTTATGACCACCAAGGCAACCGAGTCCGCACCGTGATTGAATCCAACAAGCAAATACAAAGCCAAAGAAACTACTTACCTTCACTAGACATTTCAACCAATAAAGCCAAACAACAAACCAACACCCTGCACATTGGCACCCATATCCTCAGCGAAACCAGCGAAAACAACACCCAAACCCGCTACCAACTCTCCAGCCATCTAAAAGCAAATACCCTAGAACTCAACGACCAAGCCCAAGTCGTTAGCTATGAATGTTATTACCCCTATGGTGCCACTACCCTCATTGCTGGCAAAGACAAAACCCAAGTCCAACAAAAACGCTACCGCTACACAGGCAAAGAAAGAGACGACAGCAGTGGTTTATGCTATTACGGTGCCAGATACCTAGCCCCGTGGATGGCACGATGGATAAGCCCTGATCCAACAGGCATTGTTGGGGGATTAAATTTGTATGCTTATGTGAGCAACAACCCCCTTAAATACATTGATCCAACGGGACATGTTAGAACAATAGCTGATCAGGAAGATACAGAGGAGGGTGCTGCTGGTGGCACAAGTAGCAGGTTGGACGCTAAAAGATATGCACAAATAAGTGAAGCAGTACAGGCTGAGAAGATGAAGCGGATAATGGAAGTACGGGAAGAAATTTTACAATCGAATATTTTCATGAGACTGGGCGCACTGAATTCTTCTAGTCGACTTCTTGAGCAAGGAATTGTTTACCAAGACATAGATATATCCATAACAAAATTACGAGAAAGTATGGAAAAGAATATTTGGAAGATAAAAAATAGGGATGGACTCTCTTTCCTTAGTGCCACGATAAAATTTCATTCAAGTGATAAGTTTAAGAAGATGGTCTTTGACAAATATAGAGTCGCCAATTGTGCGGAGTCTGCGAATATGATGCTTCATGTGTTAGGAGAAGACTACCCTAATATGGTCGTAGAGTCACTAGGCACATATCGTCCTGATCATGTTTTCAACATCATTAATCGTGATCAATCAACCCCCATATTTGAACCTGAGAAATGGAACGAAGATACTTTAATCGTAGATGCTTGGGCAAAATCTGTTTTGACCAAACAAGAATTTACTCATATAAATTTCTCAACAAAACATTACAAGCTTGGGGTGTACATGTTGGGCGAGACTGAGCATGTAGTAAAATACAAAAATACCGTGAGTGTTCGTTTATTTTTCGGAACAAGAGTGAGAGTTGAGGAAAGCAGATTATAACTTGTTGCACCCTTGCCCATGTTCGAAAAAAAATTATCTCACGCCTAAGCCTAACATGGGAATAAGGTATCACTTTAATACAACCAACTCATTGCCTTTTAGAATTGTACATTTGTCTTTGAAAGCAAGAACATAACATGCTTCTTTGGAAGCAAATTGCTTATGCTAAAAAAAGATTTACTTCTTATAGATTCGTCATTAAATGATTACAAGTTTAATAATAGTGTTAAAGGCTTGATTGGTCAAAAATAAGGCGTAACAATGGCGTGAATCTTCGTATATTTGAGGAGGGTTTGCCTTGTGAATGAAGTGAGTATACTTTAACCTATTACCTTATCCAATCATTTGTAAATTTTGATAAAACCCACTTTAGTCCTGCTAGGATAGGCTTTATAAAAAATGACAACGGAATAAAATTTGCCCTTTATTCGACATCCATAGTTAATATAGGAGGTCTCATAATGTAAATAGCACCAATCCAGCCCTCCTCAAGAAAGCGTTAAAAGGAATGATTTATATTTTTAGATTGGGTATAGTTAATTCTACAAACAATGCAACCCACTATCATTAAAATTAAAAGAAACTCAATGATGAATGCCTTAGAACCCTATCACCAAACTTACACCTACGACATAAGCAACAACCTAACCCACCTCTCACACCAAGCCAACAGCAACACCTGGCAACAAACCATCGCCATTCACCCACACAACAACCGTGGCACCGAAACCCCACAATCTACCACCGATTTTGACACCAACGGCAACCTACTAACCCTAAACAACATTGGCACCCTGCATTGGCACTACAACAACACCCTAAACAAACTCACCCAACAAGACAAAAACAACACCACAGAATACTATGTTTATGACCACCAAGGCAACCGAGTCCGCACTGTGATTGAATCCAACAAACAAATACAAAGCCAAAGAAACTACTTGCCTTCACTAGACACTTCAACCAATAAAGCCAAACAACAAACCAACACCCTGCACATCGGCACCCATATCCTCAGCGAAATCAACAAAGACAATCCTCAAGCTCGCTATCAACTCTCCAGCCACCTGAAAACAAATACCCTAGAACTCAACGACCAAGCCCAAATTATTAGTTATGAAAGTTACTCCCCTTATGGTGCCACCACCCTTATTGCCGGAAAAAACAAAGCCCAAGTCCAACAAAAACGCTACCGCTACACAGGCAAAGAAAGGGACGACAGCAGTGGTTTATGCTATTACGGTGCCAGATACCTAGCCCCGTGGATGGCACGATGGATAAGCCCTGATTCAACAGGCACTGTTAATGGATTGAATTTGTATACTTATGTCAGCAATAACCCCCTTAAATATATTGATCCAACGGGACATGTTAGAACAATAGCTGGTCAGGAAAATACAGAGGAAGGCGCTGTTGGCGGTGTAAGTAATGTAGAAACTAGAGCAAATACTGAAGAATATGCGCAAACAAGTAAGGCAACACAAGCTGAGAAGATGAAGCAGATAATGAAAGTGCGGAAAGAAATTTTGCAATCGGATATCTTCATAAGACTGGGCAGACTAAACTCCTCTAGTCGATTTTTTGAGGAAGGACTTGTTTACGAAAGCGTGGATATATCCACAATACAATTACGACAAAGCATAGGAAGGCATATTGCCAAGCTAAGAAAAGATGGACTTTCTCTCATTAGTGCCACGACAAATTTTTATTCAAGTGATAAGTTTAAGGAACTGGTCTTTGACAAATTTGGAGTCGCTAATTGCGGGGAATCTTCGAGTATGATGTTTCATGAATTAGGCAAAAACTACTTTAATGTGGCCGTAGAATTAATAGACACAACTTTTCCTAATCATGCTTTTAACATCATTAATCGTGATCAATCAACCCCCATATTTGAACCTGAGAAATGGAATGAAGATACTTTAATCGTAGATGCTTGGGCGAAATCTGTTTTGACCAAACAAGAATTTCTTCATATAAATTTATTAAAACATTATAGGCTTGGGGTGTATATGGTGGGCAAGACTGAACACATGGTAAAACATAAGAATGTCGTCAGCGCTCGTTTATTTTTAGGAACAAGGCTTGCAGGTGAGGAAAGCAGATTTTAATCCGTTGCTCTCTCAAATATAGTAGATCGCAAAAAATAGCGTTTGTTTAAAAAAAATATTGTTGTACACCCAAACACAAGCATAGAATTAAAGCATTGCTTTAATGCAACCACCCATTGTTTTAAGGAAATTGCCAATTGTTTTTAACACAATCTCTGCTCAGAAACGCAGAGTTGTCTCTGAAAGCAAGAATATAACAAAAAGTTTAAACAAAAGGCATTTAAATAAAAACACCTTCCCACCCACAGAAGACGCAAATAATTACCAAGCCTTTATTTCTTCACAATTGCTGGTGGTAAGTATGTGGATGCTAAGGCGTTTTTAGTTAAAGGCTTATAACCTTTGCCACAATCAGCCTTACCAGGTTTAGCAGGATCAAGCAAGCACAGCGTGTGATTAGCACCATGGGAAGTAAAGGCAAAAACTACACTAACTATCGCACCTGCTTTATATTTCGGAGAGAGGTAACAATCTTCCGCACCAATAGTTTTCACATAGATAGTAGGATCACTTAATACCGAGTCTGTCTGCATCGGACAATTCATTATTTCCATCCTAGTATCCAAGTCAAATAGCCAAAAAAATCTTTCTATATGATTATCTAGCGTCCTAATAACCCCAGAGCCATCTGCATTTAAGTAAACTTTTTTATTAACATAATCAGGATTAAGTGCAACTGAATCAGGATTAAGCGCAACAGCCGAGACTTGCATAGACAGCAACAAACAAACAAAACTAACAACAAAACGATTAACTGTATGCATAAGGAATTCCTAAATTTATAAAGATTTCTAGTTGATAAAAAAACTATATTATCAGTATAGCATAGAAAATTTATCCTAAGTTTTTGACTATCTCATAAAATATCCTTGTTCTCAAACCCTGTTTGAGACAGCTAACCGTATTTTATCTTTATTTAAATACCTTTCACTCAATCTTTTTACCATCTCTTTGCTCTTAAAAGCAGGAACGAGACAAACTGATTAAACCATAACAACCAAAACAAGGCTAATGCGACTGTGCAATACCCTTGCTTTTTGAAAGCGGCTGCCCATTCTCAATAATAAAGTTTTTAAAGCGTTGTGCAATGGGTGAGAGTTGGATTTTGGCGTTGTGAACGACATGCCAGTGGCGAATGATGGGGAGTTTGTCAACATTGAGTTGTTTGATGATGTTATGTTTGAGTTCTAGTTGCACGGTGTGTTTGGAGACAAAACCGACGCCAAGTCCTGCTTGGACTGCTTCAATAATGGCTTCGTTGGAGTTGATTTCAATTTCTGAGTTGAATTTCATACCTAGGGTTCTTTCGATGGTCATGCGAGTGCCGGAGCCTTGCTCGCGGGTAATGAGGGTTTCTCTTCTGAGGGCTTTGATGGAATTGTGCTGGTTTTTAAGTAGGGGGTGGTCGGGGTGAGAGATGGCGATGAGTGGGTTTTCCATAAAGGGTTGAGTGATGAGGGACATATCGGCAGGGGGTTCGCCCATAATGACCAAATTGGCGTTGTGGTTGGAGAGTTTTTCTAGGAGGAGTTTGCGGTTGGTAACTTCTAGGTGGAAGGTCATGTCAGGATATTGCTTTTTAAATTGTGCCAAGATGCGAGAGACGAAGGCGTTGGTAGTCGTGGTGGTGGTGATTTCTAAGTGTCCTGAGTCGGGGTGTAGGGTTTGCTCAATATCGGCTTTTGATTGCTCAAGGGTGGCGATGACGCGTAGGCAGGTTTGGTATAGTTTTGTGCCAATGAAAGTGGGGGTTACGGTTTTTCCTTTGGTGTTAAGTAATTCGGTGCCGATGTTTTGACTGAGTTGTTGGATTTGCATATAAACGGCGGGTTGAGTAATGTTTAATGCTTTACTGGCTTTGGTAAAACTTTTTAAACGCACAACTGCCTCAAAGCTATATAGTTGCTTAAGTGTGTAATTAATCATAAGAAATTCTTATTATTTAATAAATAAATATTATTTTACATTATTTATTTGTTCTTGTATGATAGCGGTTCTTTTAATGAAAGGAGACCATAGAATGGCTAAAGTTTATGATGCGGGCGTAAAAGACTACCGCGAAACTTATTGGATGCCAGATTATACGCCGAAAGAGACGGATATTCTGGCTTGTTTTAAAGTAACACCACAAGACGGTGTGCCTAGAGAAGAAGTTGCAGCAGCAGTTGCAGCCGAATCTTCTACAGGTACATGGACAACGGTATGGACAGATTTGTTGACAGATTTGGACTATTACAAAGGTCGTTGTTATGCGATTGAAGATGTCCCAGGTGATGACACTTGTTTTTATGCATTCATTGCATACCCAATCGATTTATTCGAAGAAGGTTCTGTTGTTAACATCATGACTTCTTTGGTTGGTAATGTATTTGGTTTTAAAGCATTACGCGCACTAAGATTGGAAGACATTAGATTCCCAATTGCTTATGTAATGACTTGTAACGGTCCACCACAAGGTATCCAGTTAGAGCGTGATATTTTGAACAAATATGGTCGTCCTTTATTGGGTTGTACGATTAAGCCTAAATTAGGTTTATCAGCTAAGAACTATGGCCGTGCTTGTTATGAAGGTCTTCGTGGTGGTTTAGACTTCACCAAAGATGATGAAAATGTAAACTCACAACCATTTATGCGTTGGAGAGCTAGATTTGACTTCGTTCAAGAAGCCATTGAAAAAGCAGAAGCTGAAACTGGTGAGCGTAAAGGTCACTACCTGAATGTAACCGCACCTACTTCTGATGAAATGATGAAGCGTGCAGAATATGCCAAAGAAATTGGTTCGCCAATCATTATGCATGACTACATTACTGGTGGCTGGAGTGCTAACACACAGTTAGCGCAGTGGTGTCAAGACAACGGTATGTTGTTACACATTCACCGTGCAATGCATGCGGTTCTTGACCGTAACCCGCACCACGGTATCCATTTCCGTGTCTTAACTAAGATTTTGCGTTTGTCTGGTGGTGATCACTTACACTCAGGTACAGTTGTTGGTAAGCTTGAAGGCGACCGTGATGCAACTTTGGGTTGGATTGATATTATGCGTGATTCTTATATTAAAGAAGACCGCTCTCGTGGTATCTTCTTTGACCAAGACTGGGGCGCTATGCCGGGTGTAATCCCTGTTGCTTCAGGTGGTATTCATGTATGGCATATGCCAGCATTGGTTAACATTTTCGGCGACGATTCTTGTTTACAGTTTGGTGGTGGTACGCTAGGTCACCCTTGGGGTAACGCAGCAGGTGCAGCAGCTAACCGTGTTGCCGTTGAAGCTTGTGTTGAAGCGCGTAACACAGGTCGCGAACTTGAGAAAGAAGGCAAGGATATTTTAACTACTGCAGCTAAGCACAGTCCTGAATTGGCGATTGCGATGGAAACTTGGAAAGAAATCAAGTTTGAATTCGATACCGTTGATAAGATTGATGTGGCACACAAGTAAATACTACAAATAGGAGAAATATTATGCAAGATTATCAATCAAGTTTAGGTAATGCAGACAGTCGTATGTTTGAGACTTTTTCATACTTACCAACAATGACTGCTGAGCAAACTCGTCAGCAAATTCAATACATCGTTGACAAAGGCTGGAACCCAAGTGTTGAACACACTGAGCCTGAGCATGCTGCCGGTTCATACTGGTATATGTGGAAGCTTCCAATGTTTGGTGAAACAGATGTTGACGCTATCTTAAGAGAGTTAGAAGCTTGTCATACCGCACACCCGGACAATCATGTTCGTTTGTTAGGTTTAGACAACTTTGCTCAGTGCGCAGGCACTTCAATGGTTATTTACCGTGGTAAAACGGTTTAATTTCCACTGATTTTTAACGAAAAGCCCTGACTTTATCGTTGGGGTTTTTTGTCTTTAAAGGTCTTTTTATAGACTTTTAAAGACAAAGAATATTTTTAAATAAAAAAAAATTATGGCAAAACCAAATATATATGTAGGTATTAACAATGAAATTAATGGAGGAATGACCTCCATTGGTAAAATTATTAGAGACGCTTGGGTATTTGATCTAATCGACGAGAGCGAAACCTGCGAAGGCTGGAATCTTGCAGGCGTCGATGCGCTATTGCAAAAAGTGAATAATGAGTGGGATAAATACGGTTGTTTAGTCAGCCATTTACCCCCAGAATTACGCGAAAAACATTTTAAAATTCACGACATTGCCATTCAAAAAGCCAAAGCATCTGGCTGGTCAGGCGATAGTGAAACAGATGACGAAGACGAATAAAATCAACGGAGAAAATAATGAACGATATAAAAATAGACCCAAAACAATATGTAATTAAAGATGAGCCTTATTATGAGGCAGTTGATAACGAGGTAAGCCTCTATCAATCAGCATATGATGTGCGTATGCCCATGATGATCAAAGGGCCAACAGGTTGTGGAAAATCTCGTTTTGTTGAATATATGGCGTATAAATTAGGCAAGCCGTTAATCAGCGTTGCCTGTAATGAAGATATGACCGCCTCTGATTTGGTTGGGCGTTTTTTATTAGACAAAGACGGCACCAAATGGCAAGACGGCCCTTTGACCACAGCAGCACGCATTGGCGCAATTTGTTATCTTGATGAAATCGTTGAAGCGCGTCAAGATACCACCGTTGTCATTCACCCACTCACCGACCACCGTCGTGAATTACCCTTGGATAAAAAAGGCGAATTGGTCAAAGCGCACCCAGATTTCCAACTGGTTATTTCCTACAATCCCGGTTATCAATCTCTAATGAAAGACCTTAAGCAATCCACCAAGCAACGCTTTGGCGGATTAGATTTTGATTACCCAGAAACAGAATTAGAAGTATCCATCGTCGCCAAAGAATCAGGCGTTGACAAAGCCATGGCTGAAAAATTAGTACAAATCGCACACCGTGCCAGAAACCTCAAAGGCCACGGCTTAGACGAAGGCATCTCCACCCGTTTATTGGTTTACGCCGGTCAATTAATCGCCAAAGGCGTTGACGCACAGTCCGCCTGTAGCATGACAATGATTACACCGTTAACCGATGATCCTGATATGCGTGATACTTTACATGCCGCTGTTCAGACATTTTTAGGTTAATTAGTGCCCACTTATTACTACTAACAGGTAATTGATTATGGCAAAAATATTACTAGAAGAATACGCTGAATTCTTAGAAAAAATCACACCCGAAGTAAAAAGTGTCTTAGATGCTACTTTTCAAGAAGCTACGCGTGTGATTTCCCCTGCTGGGTTGAAAGAATATCTAGATGGGGCAAAGGCGCTTTGTGACTTGGGGCGTGGTAACGATTTGGTGATTATTTATTTAGAGGTAATGCCTCAAATTGCTAAGGAATGTGGCGAAGATATTATTCCTGATTGCGTTACGGCTGCTATGAAAGCATCGTCAATGACTTCTGGTGAAGTGATTGGATTGTTGTTGTCGAATTTGCCTGTTGTGGCTAGGCATTTAGGCGATGCGCAATTGGTGCGAGGTTATTTAACGCTTATTCATCAGCTGGCATCAACGGCTGCGCGTGGTTTGCGTCCGATGTTGTTGCATATTGATGAATTGTTGTCTAAATTAACATTAAGTGGCTTGCGTCGTTGGGCAAATTTTGGTGCCAAGGCTTATCGTCGAGATTTTAATAATTTAACAGCTTATTTTGCGCTTGAATCGGCGGATTCTCGTGCGATGTTGGAAAAAGAAAGGCGTGGCGTGCTGTTTGTTAGGGTGCAGCGAAAACTTAATTTTTATCTGCGTGCTTTATGGGGTCGTGATTTTTTCATTCGTCCAACGGGGGCAGACTATACCGATTTTCGCCCTTATATTGAAGACCGTATTTTTTATGTGCCTGATGCGCTTGATGACACAACAGTTGATGGAATGGCCATTGAAGGGCTAGAAGTTTATCGTGCTACTGTGGCACATATGGCCTCTCATTTGATGTACACCAGTCAACCAATGTCTGCCGAGCAATTGTCACCTGCACAAATGTTTTTCATTGGTTTATTAGAAGATGCGCGTGTGGAATATAAGGCTGTGCAAGCCTTTCCGGGGCTGAAAAAATTGTGGTGTTCATTGATGAAATTACAACATGAAGAGCCTGCCGAGCATCCTACTATGGCAGTTTTGGAAAACTTTGCATTGCAATTATTAGACGACAGTGTTGTTGGAAAAGATGCGCAGTTAAATGCATTTGCCAAAAAATTCCACGCTGAAATTGAAGCCAATCAAGACGACAATCATTTTGCTTGGCTAATGGGTATCGAGTTATACAATTTATTTGCAGGCAAAAAAGCCGTGCCAAGTCTGAGAATTTTAGAGCGTTATCGCATTGATTATCGTGATGACAATCGCATTGTTTGGCATTATGAAGATATTAATTGGGACATGGGTGTTGAATATATGGCTGCCAGCCAGAAGCAAACCCGATACAAAGTTAGTCCATTGATGATGGCACACGAAGTGGATTGTGAATTGGCAGGTGATGATGCACAAGAGATTTGGACTTGCACCGATTTAATGCGCACCTATGAAGACGATTTAACCGATGACGCTCAATCCTTCAACGAAACCATGGGCAAAGAGCCAATTTCTGACCCCTTCCATTATCAAGAATGGGATTATCAAATCCAATTACACCGCCCCGACTGGGTAACGATTTACGAGCGCCGAGCACCCAAAGGTAACGCTGAAGATATTGAAGATATTTTGACCGAATACAAGCCAATTGCACACCGTATTCGCCAAATTATTGACCTCCTCACACCCGCAGGCGTACAACGCCAGCGAGGTATGGAAGATGGCGATGAAGTAGATATTAACGCTGCCATTGACGCTATGATTGCTATTCGCATGGGCGAGCAACCTAATCCAAGAATTACTATGCGTAATGTCCTTAATACTCGAGATTTGTCAGTCGTTGTGCTATTAGATTTATCAGAATCCACCAACGAAACCATGGCAGGATCAGACAAAACTGTTCTACAACTCACCCGAGAAGCAGCCACTTTAGTCGCAACTGCCATCGAAGGCATTGGCGACCCATTCGCCTTACACGGCTTTGCCTCTGACGGTCGCCACGATGTGCAATATTTTCGCCTCAAAGACTTTAATCAACACTTTGACGACGAAGCCAAATCTCGCCTAGCAGGTATGAAAGGCGGATTGTCTACCCGTATGGGTGCAGCCCTCAGGCACGCCGGCACACACTTACACAAGCAAAATGAAAAACGCAAACTAATCTTACTCGTTACCGACGGCGAACCCGCCGACATCGATGAAAACGACCCACAACACCTGCGTTTTGACACCAAAAAAGCCGTAGAAGAACTCTATTCCACCGGCGTCCTAACCTACTGCTTAACCTTAGACCCTAATGCCGATACTTATGTCAAACGCATTTTTGGTGAAAATAATTACACTGTGGTGGACAATGTTGAGAAATTGCCTGAGCAGTTGCCGTTGCTTTTTGCGAGTTTGACGGCTTAATTAATGAGGACTGTATTAGATTTAACAAGCGATAAGGCAAAAGCATTTTTTCTTAATGAAGAAAATTATTGTAATGTTAAACTTCCTTCGTATTTTAAATTTAATGATTTACTGAAAGCTATTGATGATGAATACACTCAACTCAAGTCCGAAAAAGAAATCTACAAAACCAAGAATGAATACCCTAGCAACTTTGAAAATATTAATTACAAATTATTTAGTAACAAAGATGGTAGGTATGCATGGCGTTTATTTCAATTAATTCACCCCGTTTTGTATGTCTCATTGGTAAACCATATAACCAATGATTGGGACACGATTAAAAAGGCTTTTGATAGATTTAAAGATAATAAAAAAATTATTTGTGCAAGCATACCTACTGCAAATCAAAAACAACAAATCAATGCTTGGGTTAAAAATGTAGAGCAGAAGTCCATTGAATTGGCTTTGGAGTATGAGTATTTATTTGAAACTGACATTGTTGATTGTTATGGGGCGATTTATACACATTCAATTCCTTGGGCAATTCACACAAAAATAACAGCAAAAGATAAAAGAAAGGACAAACAATATATTGGCAATAAAATCGATATGCTTTTACAAGGTATGAATTACGGACAAACTAATGGCATACCTCAAGGTAGTGCCTTAATGGATTTTATTGCCGAAATGGTTTTAGGTTATATCGATGAAGAATTAACTAAAAAATTAATAGAATGCGATGATTATCGTATTATTAGATATAGAGATGATTATCGAATATTTACTAACGATATAGCAACTGGAAAAAAGATTGTCAAGGAATTATCTAATATTTTGGCTGATATGGGCATGCGTTTAAATAATGAAAAAACCAAAGACTCTAATGATATTGTTGTGAGTGCAATTAAAGCAGACAAAATGCAGGTTATTATTGACAATCGTCCTGATAGCTACAGCCTGCAACACCAACTTTTGTATATTAAAAATTTATCAGAACAATATCCAAATTCTGGGAAATTAATATCCAAATTAGAGGATTTTAGAGTAGCTCTATCTAGGCAGTTAAATTATCAAATAAAAAATAAGAAATTGCTTTGCATTAGAAGGGGTGGATTGAAGAAAATTAAAAAGTTCAAGCATAAGCAATTAAAAAAACAATTTAAGGTTTTAATTAGTATTTTGACTAGCATCGCATTAAAAAACCCAAGGTGTTATCCAGTATTTGCTGCAATAGTTGGTGAAATAATTTGTAGCCTTTACAAGGACAATGCCAATCAAAAGGAAGAAATATTTGATTTAATTTTTAAAAAATTTGAAAGTGAAGCTAATAGCGAGTTATTGTACTTGTGGCTACAAAGAATTGCTTTAGTTTGTAATGTAACAATTAATACCTCCCCTAATAAATTATTAGACAACGCAAAAAAAGTATATGCAAACAGCCCAATTTCTAGTGGTGATTTACCTGATATATGGAACTCTAAAGATTGGCTAGACCCTGATTTTTGTAATATAATTAAAGATAATGATATTATAAATAAAGAAGTTATGGAGCAATTAGATTGTGTTATTCATAAGGATGAATTAGGTTTCAATGGAATTTTCAGTGGATAAATAATTTACGAATGAAAATTACTATTAATGATTTTTTACACCCATTTAAGAAAAGAGTTTGACAGGGTTGTGTTTAAAAATAGAAAATTGGGTGTAATGTTTGAGAATGATAAAGATATATTGAAATTTAAGCTTAATTATCCGCATGCCTTGCTGAAAGACTAGAAAGACGAAGAGAAATAAGTTTAAAAAGGCAGGAGCCATTGTTAGGCAGTAATAGAAAATCACCTAAATAAAATTACCTTTAAAAGAGTGAGTCGCCTGATTTGGTAATTTAATGTTTGTTTTTGCCAAACAAGTTCAAAAATTATTTCTAAAATTAGACTTCCATGCTCCAACTAAAGTGCGAGGAGGTAATCCATACTCCATAATATTTTTGTGCCAATAGCTTGATTTTAGTATATACTTCTGTATATATTTTTAGGAGGTGTAATATGTTAGCAAAAGTATTTCAATCAGGTAATTCTCAGGCGGTGCGTTTGCCTAAGGCGATGCGGTTTGATGTAAGTGAGGTGGAGATTGAACGAGTGGGTGAGTCTTTGGTTTTAACGCCTTATAAAAAGCCAGATTGGCAAAAAATGAGTGATGCGTTGGATCAATTCAAGGCATTGGATTTTGAATTTGATAGAAATCAGCCGCAGCAAATTAGAGATGATTTGTTTTGATTTATATGTTGGACACCAATATTATTTCTTATTTGATTAAAAGTCATGATGAGATGTTGGTGCGTAAATTTGAGGTGGTGTCGCAGTATGATTTGGTTGTGATTTCTTCTATTAGTGTTGCTGAATTGCGTTATGGTGTGAAGAAAAAGCAATCAAAAAACTTAGAAACGGTTGTTAATAATTTTTTACATCCGCTTGAACAAAAAGACTTTGATGAATCATCGGCAATTATTTATGGGGATATTCGTGTTGATTTGGAAAAACGAGGTAGGGTTATTGGTGCGTTGGATATGTTAATTGCCGCACATGCAAAAAGTTTAGGCGCTACTATTGTTACTAACAACACTAAAGAGTTTGATAGGGTTGTGGGTTTGAAGGTGGAAAATTGGGTGGTATGATGTTTAAGAATGATAAAGATATATTGGCATTTAAACCTAGTTATCCACATACTTTGCCGCAAGATTGGAAAGATGAAAGCAATCCAACGGTGTCTGAAATCAGTGCGACTTTAGAGACTTTGAAAAAAATGTATGCGAATCAAGTTAGGGATCTTCAGCAAAATAGAGTGGATACTGAGATAGGGGAGGAAAATTTGCGTAACATTGCCACTAATTATCAATCTATTAAGTCTATTTTATTTCAACCCCGTTAAATTATGAGCAATGAGAAAAAACCGTTAATATTTGAGGTTAGTCAAAGTAATTTTGAAGAATTGGTCATACATAATTCATTACATTTGCCTGTGTTGGTGGAGTTTATGGGCGTATGGTCAGGTCCTTGTATTAAAACAGCGGATGCCATTGCAGAGTTGGCGACTGAATTTGCGGGGGCGTTTATTTTTGCTAAGATTGATATTGATGAACAGGATGCGTTAAAGCAGCAATTTGCTATTGTCAATGTGCCTACTCTGGTGGTTTTTAAAGGGGGTTGTGAGATACAAAGAGAGGAGGGTGAATTACAAACGGAAGCGTTGCGTATTTTGCTTAAACATTATGGTATCTTTAGAAAATCTGATGAATTACGCACGCAGGCTAGGCAAAAGCACATGGAGGGCGATACTCAGGCGGCGATTATATTGCTGACTGAGGCAATTTCATCTGACCCTGGTAATACACGCGTGGCGTTAGATATGGTGCAAATATTTTTGGACATTGGCGAAGTGGAACAGGCGCGGGGTTTGTTTGGCAGATTGCCAGAATCTGCGCAAAAGAGTGAGATTGGCTTGTCAATTTCTAGTCAATTTAATTTTCTCCGCTTGGCGCAAAATACTGCTGGTATGGCGACACTTCAAGCTCAGGTGTTAGAATCGCCTGATGATTATCAGGCGCATTTTGATTTGGCGGTTTGTTTGTTTTCACAACACGATATTGAGCAAGGGATGGAGAATTTGTTTTTTATTCAAACCAATAGGCCAGATTTTAAAGCAGGTGCGGCTCAGGAGATGATTGGGTTAATTTGTAATATACTTGCCAACAGTAATCCAGAAAAAAGTGGGGGATATCGTCGTCGTTTGGCTAATTTAGTGAGTAAATAAAAATAAGAATCCATTTTCATTCACTCGAAAATTCTTAAATTCAGTCTTATCTTTATCAAGATAAAGTTTAAAGAAATTGTCAACTGGAGACCCTTGTATTGGGTATAAATATTAACTAGTCAACCCTTAAAAACCACACAACAATTTGATTTATAACAATAAAAAATCAAATACCCATAGACAAATCAACCAACTTTTGGTATAACAACACTCTTTTACTGGTCGTTTTACCTAAAAAATATGCTAACCGAATCTTTACCAATATCCACCCAAAACAATTTATTCCATTCAGAGCTTTTTTTAATCAATTAGACATCAAAGACCCACTCATTGCACTATCTCACGCCATAGACTGGCAAGTTTTCAATGATGCCTTCACCAAGCACTATTGCCTTAACAATGGCAGACCCTCAAAACCCATTCGCCTAATGGTAGGCTTGCTTATCCTCAAACAGTTAGAGAATCTATCAGATGAAGTCGTTATTATGCAGTTTAAAAGAAATCCGTATTACCAATACTTTTGTGGTCACAGTGCTTATATTGCTAATGTAGCTTGTAACGCCACTGAGTTAGTGCATTTCAGAAAACGCATTGGCGTTAAAGGTTTTAATCTTATCTTTAAAATGAGCGTTGAGTTACACGGTAAAAAAGCACAAGAGTCAACTGCGTTAATTGACACCACCGTTCAAGAGAAAAACATCACTTATCCTACTGACGCCAAACTGGCAATTAAGATAATTAATCGCTTAAACAAACTGGCAAAACAACACAGCATCAAACAGCGAAGAACTTATGTCAAAGAAGTTAAAAACTGTCGTCTTAGCATTCGCCACTTTCGCCATGTCAAAAAGCGTGCCAAAGCCAAAAAAGCCCTTAAAAGACTCAGAACCATTGCCAACAAGCTTATCCGTGAACTGCAACGCAAACTTCCAGCCTATTCTTTGTTTGAAATCTATCAAAAAGACTTCTTGTTCTACCAAAAAGTGCTCGCTCAACAACCTGGAGACAAAAACAAAATTTACGCCCTACATGAGCCTGATGTTTATGTTATTGCCAAAGGCAAAGACCATAAGAAATATGAATATGGCAACAAAGTTTCAATCGTCTCTACCAAAGACAGCAACATTATCGTTGGCGTGGCAAGCCATAAAACAAACATTCATGATTCAAAAACACTAGATACAGCCATTGTTCACGCTAACGCTAATCGTATCAAGCCCATTCAGAAGGCAGTATGTGATAGAGGGTATGTGGGTGCAAAAGAAGTATTAGGTGCTGAAATCATCTTACTTAAAAAGCCCCTGAAACGAGACAGCCGTTACCAACGAGATAAAAAGCGTAAGTTGTGTAAAAGACGAGCAGCAATAGAACCTATCATTGGACATCTTAAAGCAGATTTTAGATTGTCTAGGAATTTACTCAAAGGGCAAGTTGGTGATGAAATTAATGTTTTAATGGCTGCTGTGGCGTGGAATTTGAAAAAGTGGCTGATTGCCACTGTTATTTTTTTGTCTTTGCAAAAAATTGGTTTGTTTTTTGTGAAAAGGGCGAGGATTTTGTGTGTTATTGTTTGAAAACTGGTTTGGTTGATTAGGGGTGGTGGGGTTTGGGGTTTTTAAGGGTTGACTAATTAAAGACCAGTTTTCACTTATTTGTAAAAAAAATACAACCAAATAAAATATGTTTTTTTTCAAAAAAAATAAACTAAATAATCTGGTGTCTGTATTAAGTATCAACAAAAAAATACCCATGCTACTGATTGGTAGCATGGGTATTTTTGTTGCTGATACTAATATTAACTTTATTTAAGTCTTGTGTTAGTCTATCGTTCTCCAAAGAATGACCCAAGTATATGTAAAATTTCTTTTCCAAAATTTTCTTTCCTTTTCCTCTCTTTCTCTTCTTTTCTCTTTTCTTCTTCATTACCAAAAATTGATCTTTTATATTTCCAGCAATAGTTATTATTTTTTTCAGAAGGAAAGTACCAGTATCTTTCATCACTATACAGAGCCTTTAGGGTAAACACTTCTATGCTATTATTGTGATAATTAACATGCACATAGTCGTCACCAATTTTACCTTTACGATCGTTTTGACCCCATTTATTCATACGGAGAATAACATCAAATCTATTGCGAGCATTAGTTGCAGTTGTATCTCCCAAGTAAACCCAGTAATAATTATGTGTTTTGTCAGAAGGGAAGTACCAATATTTATGGTCTGCACCCAATTGCATAAGTCCAAAATATTCGGTTGTATTATTATATGGGTTGGCATAAATATATAAATCACCAATATTACCCTTTCGCTCGTGCTCATTCCAATGATGCAAATCAACATAAAAATTATTTAACCATTCTCTGGTCTTTGGAAGTCCTAATCGAGAGTAAGTGGTCGAAGCGTTGAGGATGCCAAGAAGATAATATTCGTTATTTTCTTCAAAAGTAACGGCACCACCGGTAAAACCGAATATCGCCAAAGGGTATTTGTCAGCGAACGCTGTTTGCTCTTGTCTTACTGTTGGTATTTTTACGAAACTAATATCGTTCCCAATAATTGCATTATCCAATTCTATGATGCCTAAATCTTCATTCGCCGTTTTATCTGCTGAAATTTCTTGACTTGGATACTGGTGAACTGCTTTTGCTTTATAGGACTTATCGTTGTGAAAAACTGTGATATTGGAACCTACTATGCAATGTTTTGAAGTTATTACTATTTTTCTAGAAAGCAGAGAGCCTGAGCATAGTTTGTCATCATGCTGAATACGAACTTGAAAATTAGTGATAGCACCAGCATCGCTAAATTCCTCTGCAAATGCGGGATTTACTGATATGCCAATGAGAATGGTTAGTGTAGATGTTAATTTGTATAACTTTTTTAAAACATTTTCTTGATAAAACATAAATAACACTCCTTATTATTTGAATAAATTAAATGTATTTGAATTAAATCTTGAATAAATTAAAAATTAAACCTTTGAACTAAAACCAAAATTCTACCTAGGTTATTTTATAAAGTCAATCTAAAATATGAAAAAATAGAACCCATGAAACAACCCAATAAAGCGCTACTTATTTTTGAATAATGAGCGAAAGTTGACCTTTGGTTAATGCTCATGCCCAATGTAGAGACTTCAAATAGCATTAACCAAAGTTTTTTTCAACAAAATCCAAGTCAATTTGAATATTTGAATTGTCTAATAATTCCAAACATTTTGGCACTGCTAAAAATATTGCCCCTAAACACACGGCAATTGCCTCTGGCTTTCCTGGTAAATTGATGATTAAACTCTTACCACGAGTGCCTGCGGTTTGGCGTGATAGGATTGCTGTGGGGACTGTGCGTAGGCTCACAGCGCGCATTTGTTCTGCAAACCCATCAAAAATACGCTCACAGACGGCATGTGTGGCTTCGGGGGTAACATCACGAGTGGTCGGGCCGGTGCCGCCAGTGGTGAGGATGAGGTTGCAGTTTTGATGATCGGCAAAATCTATCATAGTGCGTTCAATTAATGTTTGTTCGTCTTCGATGATGGTGGTGGCTATTTCATAAGGTGAAAGTAGGGCGTTGTTAATCCAAGTTTGCATGGCAGGGCCGCCAATATCTTCGTATTCCCCCCGTGCGGCACGGTCGGAAATGGTGATAAAGCCTACTTTAATGGTTGTTTGTTGCTTGTTGTTGGTTTTTTTCATTGGTTTTTATCCTTGAATAATATAAAGGTTTGGCATTAAGTTAAGGGGTAATAATTAAGTATTTCCCCTTGGGCAAAGGTGCTATTTTCTGGTATTTCTAGCAAACCATCTGCCCAAACAATGGAACTTAATACATCGGAGCCTTGTTTGGGGTAGAGGCTGGCTGAGGCGGGTGTTGTGGTCTGGTCTAAGCGGACTCTAACAAACTCTCGTCGGGGGCGGGGTCTGAGCCAGTCAAAATTAGCTTGTACTGGGATGGGTTGGTTTTTATAGTTGCTGATGCCTTGCATTTTCTTAATAAAAGGCTGTGCAAATAAGAAGAAAGTAACCATAGCGGACACGGGATTGCCTGGCAAACCAATAAAGGCAGATTTGCCGATATGACCAAAGGCTAAGGGTTTTCCAGGTTTCATTTTGATACGCCATAAAGAAAGTTTGCCGAGTTTTTCTACTGCAGGTTTGACATGGTCTTCTTCGCCAACAGACACGCCACCGGTGGTGATGATTAAATCGCAGTCATCAGCCAGTGTGCTGAGTGCATCAAGTGTTGCACTAAAATTATCTTTGATATTACCCAGATTGACAATGTCGCAATTCAGTTGTGTGAGTAGGGCGACCAAGGCATAGCGATTAGAATTAAATATTTCGCCCTTTTTTAAAGTTTCACCGGGGTTGATTAACTCATCGCCTGTGAAGAATAATCCCACTTTTAATGGTTTAAAAACCTCTAATTCCTTGACGCCAATAGACGCTGCAAGCGCAATATCCTGTGCTTTAAGTTGTCGTCCTTTGTTCAAAATAACAGCACCCGATTGAATGTCATTGCCCAGCGGCCTAATGTTTTCATCTAAGGATAAGGGTTGCCAAGTTTCGATATAGCCCCCCTCTTTTGAGACTTCACACACTTCTTGCATAATAACGGTATTGGCACCCTGTGGAATAGGTGCGCCAGTAAAAATCCTGGCAGCACAGCCGGGGGCAAGCGTGTTGCCTGTGCTGCCTGCTTGAATTCTATCGGTTATTTTGAAATTTAATATCCCAGGTACGCTAATTTGTTCGGGTTTTAAGGCAATTGCATAGCCATCCATAGCGCTATTGTCAAATTCTGGCACATTGATGTTGGCACGAATATCGTGTGCTAATATTTGTCGCAAAGCATCATCCAACGCAACGGTATGGGTATGGGTGTTAACGATTGATGCATTGAGTAAAAATTCTAAGGCATCGTGCGTGCTGAGTAAAGGTTGTGATGCTTGGTTACAGGTATTGTCAATTTTTTTCTTATTCATAAAGGTAAGTCGATAATTAATTGAGATTTTTTTGTCAATAGAGACCTTTGCATAAATATGGATGATTAGTAAAATTCAATTTTACCGACTTGGTGATTCGCTCAAACTTTATTCTGATTACCAAGTGGGTCAATCGTATTTACGCAAAGGTATTAATTGTATCATGAGAGCCTTGTATAAATAAGAATGATTGATGAAATTCAAGTTTGTTTTTTTTAAAAATTCCCCGAGTTTCGCTACAACACAAGTGCGTTAAGTGAGTATAAAGGGTGAAAAAAATCAAGCGTAAATCGCTCATTTGCCAATCATTTGTGTTTACATAAGGGTCTCAGTTTATAATACCCACTGATAAACGCCGTAAGGTTTGGCTGTATAAAAAGACGATTGCGCTCTTATCTGATAGGTAAGGCAGTTTTTTTTGGTTAAATGCCGACTGGATTTTTTTAATTTTTAATTTTTAATTTTGGACTTGGGGATTGTGATGCAACGATTTTTTACATTAACGCTATTTATTTTATTTTCCATGCCTATTCAAGCAAGTAGTATATTTGTTGAGCATACTACTGACAACGATTTTGCTAGTGTTGAAGAGGATGTTGTGCTGGCAATTATAGGACAAGGTTTGGTAATCGCACATCGTTCTGATGTTGCCACTATGCTCAATCGTACTGCCAAAGATTTGACTCGGCAAGCTTTTAATATGATGACCAGTATGATGCCGGTTGCCCCTTTTAGAAATCAAGTTGTCAAAACCACTTATAGACACGGCACAGTAATAGAATTTTGTAGCGTTGATTTGTCTACATTAACAACGGCGGCGGATCCAAATAATATATTATTTTGTCCTTTTTCGATTGCAATTTTTCAATTGTTAAACGAACCTAATCGAGTGCATGTCAGTTATTTACGCCTCAGTCGATTTGCCGATACGGACAATCCAAAATCAGTATCAGCATTGACAAAAGTGGAAAATATGTTGGCTGAAATCGTAACAGAAGCGCTCAATTAACCACAATATGAGCCATCAAAATCTACTTTCCACCCAATTTGACAAGGATTGATTTTGCCAACCCCCAATCGTCAATAAAAAAATGATTGACAAAAGTAACCTTACCGCCGTCATATTAGCAGGTGGGCGCTCAAGTCGGATGATTGGTGAAGACAAAGGTTTGATTTTATTAAATGGCAAACCGATGATTGCTTATGTGGCAACTGTTGTAAAAGAAAAAGTTGGACACTTATTCATCAGCGCTAATCGCAATATTGAGCAATATCAAGAATACGGCAAAGTCATTACTGATGCACTGGATGATTTTCAAGGGCCATTAGCAGGCATTTTGCAGGCACTTCAAAGTGCAAATACCGATTATTTATTAATTTTCCCCTGCGATGCACCATTGCTCAACAAAGTGGCTGTAGATCAATTACTCAATTCCATGCGCCAAGATATGGATATAGGCGTGGCAGATGATGGCATTAGAATGCACCCAACGATGATGATTGTCAAAACGAAATTGGCACAAAATTTAGTTGATTTTTTGGCATCTGGACAAAGGAAATTAGGCTTGTGGGTTGAGCAAAATAATTTCCTTAAAATTGATTTATCCGCTTATCCAGAAATATTCACCAATCTAAACACCCCAGAAGATTTTAACAAGTGCCTTACTCCCAACACTTCGTTTGATTGACATCCGTGGTTTTTGCCTGCACCCAATGACTGCCACTTTTGGTATGCTCTTTTTTCCAAAAAGGCGCTTGCGTTTTAAGATAATCCATCACAAATTCACATGCTTCAAAAGCCGATTTTCGATGCTTACTAGTGGCAATAACCAACACAATTTGCGCATTTACTGGCAAATCACCCACACGATGAATGACAGTAATATTGCCTAATATCCAGCGCTTATGTGCTTGATTGACAATGGCAGACAAAGCCTTTTCAGTCATTTTTGGATAATGTTCAAGCGTCATTTTACTCAATGGCTTGCCATCCAAATCACGCACTGTGCCAACAAAACTAACCACCGCACCAATGCCACTATCTTCTTCTCTAGCGAGATTAACCTCAATACTCAAATCAAAATCTTCTTGCTGAACGCTTATTTTATCCATGGAATTATTTTACAACAATCTCAATTCTTTCTCATATTTTTTAGTAATGCCCATTTTTTTCCTTCCATTTTTATTTGACCGACTAAGTTATTACTTAAGTTGAGAGCTTTGCATAAATATGAATAATCATCAAGAATCCACTTTTCACCCACTTGGTGATTTTTTTAAACCCAGCCTTAGCCCTGCTAGGACAAAATTTAAGAAAATTACCAATGGCACAAAAATTGAATTTTGCTAATCATCCATATTTATGCAAAGGCCTCAAGTTATAATTTCGCAAAAATATCAGGAATCCTGATGTGGCTATTAATGTGCAAAAAAAAGGTGAATATTTATGGCATTACAAGGCAGTAGTTTATGAAAAAAATAGCAGTATTTGGCAAAAGCGGTGGCGGTAAATCCGTATTTAGCAAAAAACTATCTTTGGCGACTGGCATACCATTTTTCCCACTTGACCTTATAGAATATTCAAAAAGCGGGGAAAAAGTTTCTAAAGATGAATATTTGCAAAAGTATCACGATATTTTGAACACTGAATTCTGGATAATTGAAGGTTTTGGCACCATGGAAACTTTTATAAAGCGCCTACAAGAAGCCGATACATTGATATATATAAACCTTCCAATGCGGATACATTATTGGCGAGTTACAAAGCGCCTTCTCTTAAGTCCATTTATCAAACCCGAAGGCTGGCCTGACAAAAGCCCAATGATACGCAGCACCTATAATTGTTATGTCCATCTATTTGGCGTTGCGCCGAAGTTTTGGAATGCTAATTTTTTAAAGCGATTAGAAAGTATGTCTCAAGAGAAAACTGTGCACCACTTATCTTCAACAAAAGAACTTAATAAGTTTATTGAACAATCCATGCAACCAGAGGCTAAGAAATAAGGGAAAGCGATAACAGGTTGAGAAAAAATAAAAGTTGTAATTATTAATGCTGAATGGATTGGACAGGGCAAAAAATAAAGACAGAAAAGCATTTACCCTTCATTTTTTTCGTTCTCAATTTTTTGCAAATAAAATTTGAAAACAAGGTATAATCAGGATTTTATTATCCCCCAAAAGAAGACTTATGGGGGTGCAATAATAAAATTAAAATGAGGCCTTTGTATAAATATGGATGGTTAGCAAAATTCAATTTTTGCCCAATTAGCGATTTCTTTAAACCTTGTCTTAGTAAGACTATAGGTTTAAAAATTTCCAAGTGGGTGAAAAGTGGGTTCTTGATGATTGTTTCACTTTATGCAAAAGTCTTACAAGATGAAAAAATAAAAAACAGGAAAAAATAAACATGCAAGTAAAAACACAAAAGCAAGTTACAACATTGCAAAATAAAGCGCAGAAAGTCGCTAACAAACTTAATGAAGAAGTTATTACTATCACCAAGGGCGTTCAACACATTCAAGTTCAAGCAGGTGTGGCTTATCAATTAAACACCAAAGATTTTGACACGAAAAAATTAAATTTAATCGCTAAAAAAGTCAGTGACGATTTAGAGGTAGCACTAGAAGAGGGCGTTGTCATCTTTGACAACTATTTTAATATTTGTGCAACTGAGTTATCTTGCTTAGTTTCCCTACCTGCCAAAGACAATGGACTTTACCACATTGTTGCTGATGCATTCTTTACTTTAGAAGATGGTACACAAGTTGTGTATTTTTATGGCGAGCAATCTATTGTTTCCACAGAATCTAGCACAACAAGTGAGGATAGCGGTCAAAGTTTTGGGGATATTATCACTTCAAATATAGAAATAGCAATTGCGGCTGCGGTTGCAGTTATTGCGATTATTGTTAGCAGCAGCAGTAGTGACGACGATAAAAGAACCTTAGATGATCCAGAAATTAAAATAGTAGGAACGATACACAACAATGTAAATCAAATTACAGTGAAGGCAGAATCAGGCAGCAAAATAACCGTTGTCTTTTCTGCAAACAATGAGACTGTTACTAGGGTAATTGAATCTGCCTCAGGTGATGCACAAAATTTTTCACCTTTAACAGAAACCGAACTCAATAAATTAGGTAGTGGCTCAATCAAGATGACAGTTACCTTAACTAAAGATGGCGCCAAGGAATCTACAAGCACTAGTAACTTTATGCTTGATATTGTGGCACCAAGTAAGCCAACGATTGAAGTAGTGGCTACAGATGATGTGATTAATTTTTCCGAGAAAGGTACAACTATTACTGGCACAACGGAGGCTGATAGTACTGTTATGTTGTCTATTGGTAATAACAACAAACAGGCGACAGTTACAGGCACAACTTGGGTTTATACCTTAACAGATTCTGATATTACTGCCTTAGGTCAGGGTTCAGAAAAAATTATCACTGCAACTGCGACTGACGCTGCGGGTAACGCAACCGTATCAGAGAATAAAGTTGTTGTGGTTGATACACTCAAACCCCAACCCACAATTTCTTTAGTAGAAGACACGGGTAGTAATAACACTGATAAGATAACCAATAACAAAGCGGTATCCGTTTCGGATCTTGAAAACAACGCTACTCGCACTTATAGTTTAACGAAAAATGGCAACCAGATTGATGGTGTTACCGATGCAGCAACTTATAATGCCTATATGAATGGCGGCAGTGAAGGTAGCAAGATAGATGATGCTGTCTATAAGCTTACTATTACTGATACTGATGTTGCAGGTAATGTTGGCGATACTACATTTGAATTTACGCTTGATACAACGGCACCAAATAAGCCAACAATCAACATGGTGGCTACAGATGATATGGTTAATGCTTCCGAGAAAGACGCAGTAAATATTACTGGTACAGCAGTAGCCAACAGCACTATTATGTTAGCTATCGGCAATCAGAGTACATCGGTGGGAGTTGCAGGAGATGGCACATGGACGCACACTCTTGATGCCACTGGCTTGGATCAAGGTTCAATAATTATCACTGCAACTGCAACTGACATTGCGGGCAATGCAATCGTATCAGATGATAAAGTTATTGTGCTTGACACTATAGACCCGATAATGATGAGCGCAGATCAATCTACTACAGTTTATACTTCTACTGGAGCACCTAGTGGAACTATTGTTTTTAACGCTAAAATGACCAACCTTGTAGGTGGTGTTGAGGATGAAGGTATTACTTATAGTATAAAAGAGGGTTTGGGAGATAATGCCAGTAAATTTTCAATTACTTCTGACACTGGATACTTGGCTTACAACACAAAGCAAGATTTAGCACATAATGACGATACAGTTACCATTATTGCTACTGATATGGCAGGCAACACAAGAGAGCAGAGCGTTACTGTGTCAGTAGTAGATGCTACCTTAGCAACTACAGTTGCTTGGAGTAATTCTGGGACTGATGCTGTTATCAATATTAATGAAATGAAAACAATGGCTTTAGGTGGTACAGTTAGCGGAAATCCTGGAACAGGCTTACAAATTACCAGTATTGTTTTTAAACAAGGTGATGCCGTTATTTACACCATAGATTCTTCTCTTCCAGTTATTAATGAAACTGACAAAACTTGGGCTTTAGCCAACGACGACACTTGGATTTCAAAACTTACTGATGGTGATTATACTGTTGCTGTTAATCTTTCTGGTGATAATGCTAGTATTGGTTTAGGCGTATCAACAGCGATAACGGTTGATATGGTCATTCCAATGGCAACGATGGCAAAAGCAAGAGTTTTGGTTTCAGGCGAAGTTTCTGTTATGAGTAGTGAAAAAGGTACGGCTTATTTGGTTGAACAAGGTGCCAATATTTCTTCCGACTTTACTAAGACTGACTTTGATGGCTTAGTAACCAGTGGTACGGCAATAAATGCGGGAGTTTTGGCTAATAGCCATACAGTTATGTCAACCACAAATATGAGCTCAGGTAGTTATGTTCTTTATGTTATTAGCGAATCAGGCAATGTCTCAAGCCCTGCTGCAAATCAAATTGACATCATTGCTGGCAATAGTTTAGGGGTTACTGATAATAATGATGCCTTATTAATAGGTGGCACTAGCGATGATACGATTGAAGGTGGCACTGGCAATGATGCTCTAATAGGTGGCGCTGGTGACGATACTCTGATTGGTGGCGCTGGCAGTGATGCGATTACTGGTGGCGTTGGTAACGATACTTTAACAGGTGGCACAGGTGTAGATACTTTCTTTTACACAAAAACAACAGCTGGCAACGATACCATTGAGGATTTCACATTGGGTAGTAATGGTGATAAGTTGGATTTTAGCGAACTATTATTGGCTCACTCATTTGCTCAACTTCAAAAAGAAGTCAATGTAACAGACAGTAATGGCGACACTGCTGGTGGCGATCTTATTATTAAAGTTAAAGTAGGCAATACTTCTGATAATTATGACGGTACCAACCCAGACTTCACAATTACTTTAAAAAATGTGGGCAGCACTGGCACTACTGACCTAATGGCTTTATTGGCTGACAACTTTATTATAAATACCCCCCCTGTCGTTGAATCATGGGCAATTGGTTCATCACCATCAGGTCAACTTGGTTTCGGCAAAGGTGATGTCGTTACCTTAACTTTGACATTTAATGAGGCATTGCAACTAGGTGATATAACAGGCTCTAAAGTAGTAATTGGTGCCAAAGAATTTGAGTTAAAAAAAGACGAATCCACTACTGCTGGCAACAATAAATTGGTGTTCCAATACACTGTAGTAGAAGGTGATAACATTAGTTCTGTTGATTTTAATGTTAATCTATCTACAATGATACTTAATAATATAAAGGGTGTTGACAACAACCAACTTACCTTTGCTGACGAGACAGTCAAACTTGGTAATCGATTATTATTCTCTGAAGAAATAGGCAATAACAATCCTTTTGATGGCATAGATGTGGGTGTTTTTAGTAAGCCGACCTTTGCTGATATTAATAACGATGGCAAGTTGGATTTGATAGTCGGGAGTTCAACTAATACGCTTGAATACTTCCAAAATACAAGTTCTCAAGGAGTGCTTAGTTATACAAAAATATCAGACAACAGCAATCCTTTTAAGGATGTTATTGGGGCTCAGAGGGAATTAACCCCAGCTTTTGCTGATATTAATGATGATGGTGTTTTAGAACTGCTAGTAGGTGGTAGAAATGTAAGAGACGAAAGTTCTGGTAATGGAGGCAACAGCTTCTACTACTATGTAAAAGACTCGACCAGCGGTCAATATGTAGAGGCATCAATCAGAACTTCTTATTTTAATTTTTCTGATACTTTGGCGAACGGGTCTACTTCCCCAACTTTTGTTGATATTGATGGCGATGGTGATCTTGATTTAATATCAGGTCAATTATCGGGTGGCATACTCTACTACAAAAATGTGGGCACAAAGCAAACACCTGTTTTCGAACAGAAAAAAGGTGATGGCAATCCTTTTAATGGTCTTGATATAGCACAGTTCAATGTAGCACAGTTCATCCACCCAACCTTTGGCGATGTTGATGGCGATGGCGATTTGGATTTAGTGGTAGGTAGCACAAGAAGTGTGAATGGGGTTAATGCAAGTGTACTTGATTATTACCAAAACATAGGCACTAGTGAGAATCCTGTTTATGAAAAACAATCAAACAGCAGTAATCCTTTTGATGGTGTTGAGGTAAGTCATGGTACTCCAGTTTTGGTTGATGTTGATGGTGATGGTTATTTGGATGTAATAACTGGCGAATCTGGCGGTACCCTTCAATACTTCCGCAACCAGACTTTCTTTGTTGATACTACTGCTCCAACAGCAACAATAACAGTAACAACAATTTTGGTTTCAGCCAACATTTCTGTTATGAGTAGCGAGAGCGGAACGGCTTATTTGGTTAAACAAGACACCAGTATTCCTACTGATGCCACTAAGGTTTACTTTGATGGTTTGGACAGTAGCATAGCAGCAAGTGTAAAAGTTTCAGCTATGAATGAAATAAGTCTATCGACCACAAGTAATATGACTCCAGGTAGTTATATTCTTTACACTATTGACGAAGCAGGCAATATTTCAAGCCCCACTACAAATCAAATTGAGATTGTTGATGCTGACGACAATACCTTAACGGGCACTGATAGTGCTGATATCCTAATAGGTGGTACTGGCAACGACACCCTGAATGGTGGTATTGGTCACGACACCCTTTCTGGTGGCGCTGGCGACGATACTATTAATGGTGGTGCTGGCAATGATACCCTTGCTGGTAATGCTGACAACGACACCCTTTCTGGTGGCACTGGCGACGATACTATTGATGGCGGTACTGGTAACGATACCCTTTCTGGTAATGCTGACGACGACATCCTTTCTGGTGGCGATGGTAATGACAACCTTGACGGTGGTGCTGACAATGATAAGCTTATTGGTGGTTCTGGTGCTGATACTTTGACAGGTGGTGAGGGTGCAGATATCTTTGATTACGATGCTTATGCTGATAGTTTAAAGGCTAATTGCGATACCATTGTTGACTTTAATGTTATGGAAGATAAATTAGATTTTAGTGATCTCTTTACTGCGTATCGTGCTGGACCGATTCTAAGTAATTTATCTAAATACATTAACGCCACAGTTGATGATAGTGATGAAGCTAATGTTAACCTCTATATTGCTTCTCGTGGTATTACTGATGATGGTATTGTAGATAGTTCTAATGCAAATGCGCTGATTAAATTCACTGTAGCTGATGCTGTCGCTCAAAATGCGCTTGTTGCAGCACTTAACAATAACACTTTTGATGAATATATCTTTTAACTAACTTTTGGAAAGTAAAAAAACCACTCTTTGGAGTGGTTTTTTTTCGCCCAAGGATAATGGAATAAACCAAAACCTTTATATAAATATAAATATGAATAATCATTAAGCATCTACTTTCATCCATTGGGAAGCCCCCTGCATTAGACATATTGACTAATACCATTTTCAAAAAATAAACCAAACAATCTGGCATTCATCCTCACTCAAGTATTAACAGTAAAAATACCTATCAATAAGTAGTATAGATATTTTTACTGTTAATACTTGGGCGATTATAAGCGCTATATTGTTCATTTTATTTTTGAAAATGGTATAAAAGCCAACTTTCACTCATTTGTAAATTTTTATAAAGACTACATTAACTCTGTTAGAATAGGCTTTAATATCTTTATGTTTGTTATTTTTTTGAATTAAGGAGTGTGTTGAAAAAAATATTATAAATAACTAATATAGTTGACTTTTGGTTTGGTATAATGATATTACATTGTCCAATGGTGGATGATAAAAAAACATTGGCGTTTACTTGGATTCTATTTTCAATAGAGTTAGGTAAGCGTTTTTTTTGGCTGGTTCAAAGTTGGAATGAGTCAAAAATGGCATTGAAGCCAGTTAAGTATTTATTGTAATGATAGGTATTTAACTGGCTTTTTTTATGAGATTTTTTTGCATAAGTATGCAAGGCACTTAATAATTTAAAAAACAAGGAAATAGGATGAAAAAATTAATTGTAGTAGGCTCGGGAATGAGTGCGATGAAGGTGGTGGATGAAATTTTAAAAATAGACCCCCTAATGTATCAAATAACAATTATTGGTGCAGAAACGGTGTTGCCTTACAATAGAATTATGCTGTCTCCAGTTTTGGCAGGTGAAAAAAGTTTTGATGATATTAAAACCCATGACGAGGCTTATTTTTCCCAGCATCACATCACCTTCAAGCCGGGTTTTGAAGTTACGACAGTAAATAGAAGATTGAAAAATGTTTTGGTTACCAATATCAAAGACAAAACAACTGACAATATTATTTATGACCGATTGGTGATTTGCACAGGTTCAACGCCGTTTATTTTGCCATTGCCAGGCAAAGAATTAAAGGGTGTGGTTTCATTTAGAGATATTTATGATGTTGAATATATGCAATCAGAGGCTGGAAAATCTAAAAAAGTGGCTGTTATTGGCACGGGTTTGCTAGGACTTGAGGCGGCTAATGGGTTGAATGAGTTAGGTTTCAAGGTAACGGTTATTGGCAATATGGACTCCATTATGAATATGCAATTAGATGCTTCATCTGGACATTTATTGCAAAAAGTGCTAGAACAAAAAAACATTAATTTTAAATTAGGGGCGATAACCACCAAAATTACTGGCAAGGATAAAGTTGAGTTGTTAGAATTTGAAGATGGAACAACATTAAAGACAAATATGGTGGTTATGTCTGTCGGTATTATACCAAACGATACTTTGGCCAAGCACATTGGCTTGCAAACAGACAGAGGTATTATTGTTAATGATACGATGATGACCTCAGACCCTGCCATTTATTCAGTAGGCGAGTGCATCAAACACCGAGGTATGTCGTACGGCTTAGTGGCGCCACTTTTTGAACAAGCACGCGTGTGTGCTGAGCAAGTGTGCGAGGTGTCTCATCACATGTATACGGGTTCAGACATTTCTACCAAGTTAAAAATCTCAGGCGTGGATGTATTCTCAGCGGGTGAATTTAACAATGCGGATGATGAGGTTATGTGCTCTAAAGACCATGCACTGAATACTCGTAAGCGACTTTCTATTAGGGGCAATAAATTGGTTGGTGCAGTTTTATTTGGCGATTCAACAGATGGATTGTTTTATTTTGATTTGATTAAAAAAGAAACAGACATTAGCAGCATTCGCAAAACCTTATTGTTTGGTGATATTAATATTGACGGTTCAAGCGCTGGTGCCGCAGGCGTTGAAAAAATGGCAGACGATGAGCAAGTGTGTGGTTGTATGGGTGTTACTAAAGGCGATATCGTGAGTGCAGTTACAGGAGGTTGCGATACCTTTGAAGCCATGCAAGAAGAAACAGGCTGTGCAACAGGATGTGGTGGTTGTGGCTCAGTGGCAAAGCAAATTTTTAGTTTTGTATCGGGTGCAGAATTGGTTAGTAAAGAAACACTTTGCGATTGCAGTAGCCATTCAACTGAAGAAGTGCGCGAATATATTAGAGCGCTTGATGCCGTCAAAACCATTGATGAAGTGCGTTCAGCATTAGATTTCACCAACACTTGTGAAGCCTGTGGCGCGGCAATTAATTATTATTTGTCGTCGCAGTTTAACGATGCGTATGTGCATAACGATGCAGAGCGTCCACACAATGAAATGATGCACGCAAACAAACAAAGAGATGGCACATATTCTATTGTGCCACAAATGCAGGGTGGATTAACAACGCCAGCAGAACTTAAATCGTTAGCAGAAATTGCAGTGAAATATGAGGTGCCAACTGTGAAAGTAACAGGTGGACAGCGTATTGATTTGCTGGGCATTCCTAAAGAAAATCTGAATGATATGTGGGATGAAATTGCCGCAGCAGGTATGGAATCTGGTTATGCGTATGGCAAAGCCACTAGAACTTGCAAATCTTGTGTTGGCACAGATCATTGTATGATGGGGACGCAGGATTCAATGGGCTTATCGGTGAAGATGGAAGATGCAGTTTGGTCACACTTTATGCCACATAAATTTAAAATGGGCGTGAGTGGTTGCCCGCGTAATTGCGCCGAAGCAACGATTAAAGATTTTGGGGTAATTTGCACCGAAAAAGGCTATGAAATTCATGTGGCAGGTGCTTGTGGTATCAGAACCAAAGCGTGTTTAAAAGACCGTTTCTTTGAAACCGAAGCCGATGTGGTTGAATATCTTAAAGCCTTTGTGCAGTTATATCGCATTGAGGCAAATTACCTTGAGCGAGTTATGCATTTTGAAGAGCGTGTTGGCTTAGAATACATTCAATCGCAATTAAATACTCCAGAGAAGATTAAAAAATGGGCAGATGCACTGCCGAAAACGATTAAGAATCCATGGGAAACAACAGACCATAGAAAATCGGCTTAACTTAAGGATAAACAATGGAAGACAAATTAAATTTATTTTCATTTAAAGGTAAATATCGGATTTTACATCTAACTTGGTTTGCTTTTTTTATGTCATTTATGGTGTGGCTCAGTCTTGGGCCAATGATGCCCTTTATTCGTGATGCATTGGGATTGAGCGAACAACAAGCCAAAGTATTGCTGATTTTGAATGTGGCAATGACAATTCCTTCCAGAATTGTGGTTGGGATGTTGGTGGATAAATTCGGTCCTAGGATTATGTTTTCCTCTATTTTGGTGCTAGGTGGCATGATATCTATTGCCTTTAGTTGGATGCAAACTTATGAACAACTGGCATTATTGCGATTTTTATCGGGCTTTATTGGCGCTGGCTTTGTGGTTGGTATTCGATTGATTTCTGAATGGTTTCCAGCGAAGCAAACAGGTATTGCACAAGGCATTTATGGAGGTTGGGGCAATTTTGGTTCTGCTGGTGCGGCAGTGACTTTGCCTTTTATTGCCAGTAGTTTTGGTGATGCTGATGGCTGGCGTTATGCCATTACTATGGCCAGTCTTATGGCGATTGCGTACGGCATCTTTTATTACTTTAGCGTAACCAATACACCAAAAGGCTCTACTTATTTTAAGCCAAAAAAATCAGGTGCCATGGAGGTCAGCAGTTATGCTGATTTGGCACTTTATATTGCGATGAATATACCACTATATCTTGCCTTATCGTTATTAACATGGAAGTTATCACCTAAGGCAATGGGGATGATTTCATCAACTGTAGAGATGAGTGTCTATGTAACATTGGGTATTATATTTGCCTTTCAAGTGTTGAAAACTTGGCAATTAAATGCCGAGCATTTAAAGGCTGGTGTGCCAAAACAGCACCGTTATAAATTTAAGCAAGTTGCTATTTTGGACTGGGCTTATTTGGTCACTTTCGGCACAGAATTGGCAGTGGTGTCAATTCTTGCGATGTTTTATGTTGATTGGTTTGAATTGCCTAAAATCACAGCGGCATTGTTGGCAGGTGTTTATCCATTTATCAATTTATTCGCACGACCCGGTGGCGGTTATTTAAGTGATAAATATGGCAGAAAACTCATTTTAATGGTGGTTTTCACAGGTGTTACCTTAAGTTTCTTAGCCTTGGGCACCGTGGATAAAAGTTGGTCAATTTACCCAGTGATTGCATTAACCATTGCAGGCGGTATCTTTTCTAAGGCAGGATCGGGGGCTATATTTGCAATGGTACCACTTATTCAAAGGCGTTTAACTGGGCAAATTGCAGGTATGGCAGGTGCGTTTGGCAATGTTGGTGCGGTGATGTTTTTAACGGTAAACTCTTTGGTGGATTACGACCAATTCTTTATGTTAATTGGCATTGTGAGCGGCATTGTATTGATATTAATTGTGGTTTTCTTGGAAGAGCCAAAAGGACATATGACGGAAATTTTAGATGACGGCACAGTTGAGATAATCAAGCTGAATTAAAATGAAACAGTTGAAAGTTACCGTTAATTCTCATTCTATCGCAGGCGTTAAATCTGAAAATCAAGATGCCTGCGCCTATCATACGCCAGACAATCAAGCCCTAGAATACAAAGGCATTGCCAGCGTTATGGCAGATGGTGTGAGTGCTTGCGATAGGGCATCTGAGGCAAGCAGTTGCTGTGTAAAAGGCTTTTTGAGTGATTATTATTCAACACCAGATTCTTGGAGTACAGAGCATGCAGCGGTTAAGGTCATTTCAGCGCTTAACAATTGGCTTTATTCGCAATCTATTCGTGCAGGCGAAGAATCTTCAATGTTGTCAACGCTCAGTGTTTTTATTGCCAAATCCAATACGGCGCATATTTTTCATGTGGGTGATTCTCGTATTTATCGTTATCGTAATGGCATATTAACGCAGTTAACCAAAGACCATGTGTTAAATGTTAATAAGAAAAAAACTTATCTCTCCAGAGCAATCGGCTTTGATTTAAGGGTCAGCGTGGACTATCAAACTTTTGATATGCAAGCACAAGATTTGTTCTTATTGACCACCGATGGTGTGCATGATGTGCTGAACAAAGAAACTTTGCAAGCGTGCTTAAAGCAACAATCCAGTTGCCAAGATTTGGTTAAAAAAGCCATGGAAGCCGGCTCTCAAGACAACATTTCAGCCATGATTTGCCAAGTGCAACAATTGCCTGAGAAGAATTTAGATGAAGCATTTGATGAACTAACCCAAAAACCCGTGCCACCTGATTTGAACAAAGGTATGAAAATTAACGGCTTTGAAGTAGCGTCGTTATTGGTGTCTAGTGCAAAAACTCAATTGTATTTGGCAAAAAATATTGCCACAGGGGAATGGGTTGCGCTAAAAACACCATCGGTTAATTTTGAAGATGACACCCAATATTTACAATACTTTATGTATGAACAGTGGGTTGGGCAGCGTATTCAAAGCCCAAATGTGGTTAAAATTCACAAATCCAATGCCCAAGATAAATTCCTTGCGTATGCAATGGAATACATTAAAGGCAAAACGCTCAGACAATGGATAGATGAAAATCCATCACCAGATATGGATGTGGTGTTGAGCATTGTCAAGCAAATTATTAGCGGTATTAGAGCATTTCACAGGCAAGAAATGCTGCACTGTGATTTAAAGCCAGAAAACATTATGATAGATGAGATTGGGCAAATCAAATTGATTGATTTTGGTTCTGCCAAAATTGCAGGTGTGGTGGAATTAATAAGCCCCATTAATACTAGAAATAATCAAGGCACACAAGGTTATACCGCACCTGAAACCATTTTACAAGATGAAGTATCGCAAGCATCCGACCAGTTTAGTTTGGGTGTGATTGTCTATGAAATGTTGGCAGGGTGTTTGCCTTATGAAGACAAATTAGACAAGAATTTAACGGATAAAAAAGTATCTAAATTGTTGTACAATTCCATTCTCAAATACGACCCCCATGTGCCGATTTGGGTGGATGGTGCAGTGCAAAAAGCCTGTTGCTTAAACAAAACAGAACGCTATGAAGTGTTGAGCGAATTTTTATATGATTTGTCACACCCTAATCAGGCGTTATTTAGCACAAAAGAAGTGCTTAAACCCGAAGTTGCGTCGAAAACCTATCGCTTGTTAATCGCTTTATCGTTTTCGTTCAATATTGTTTTATTGTTATTATTGGTTCGTTAGGAGAAAATATGTTATTTGGCAGAACACAAAAAAACCCAATTAAAATTACAGATAAAAAAGTTGTAGATTGGCAGTACGCCACCTGTGGTTATTGTTCCACAGGTTGTTCAATTGAAGTGGGCTTAAATGCTGATGGCAAAGCAGTTTCCTCGCGTGGCGCAGCGGGTGCGGATGTGAATCGTGGAAAATTGTGCCTTAAAGGCATTATGGAGCATGAATTATTTGATTCTGTTGGACGCGGAGATACACCGTTGATACGCCAGCATTGGCATCAGGATTTTGCACCAACTTCGTGGGATGAAGCTTTAGACACCACTGCAGAAAACATTAAAGCCATTCAGAAAAAATATGGACGCGATGCTTTTGCCATTATTTCCACTGGACAAATGTTCACAGAAGAGTTTTACACTTTGGGCAAACTCACCAGAGGATTAATTGGCACCAACAATTATGACGGCAACACCACTTTGTGTATGGCATCTGCGGTATCGGGCTACAAGCGTTCATTCGGTTCAGACGGGCCTCCGGGTTGTTATGAGGATTTTGAACATACAGATTGTTTAATTGCTTGGGGTTCAAACTTACCAGAACAACATCCGATTATCTATTGGCGTATGAAAGAAGCCCAAGAAAAACGCAAATTCCCCCTAATTGTAATTGACCCCCGTGTTACTATGTTGGCACAAAATGCCGATATTCATCTGCCAATTACACCGGGTACCGACATTGTTTTAATGAATGCCATGATGTATGTTATTTTTTCTGAAAACCTACACGATATCGACTATATCGCAGCAAATACCAATGATTTCGACAAACTTAAAGCCGAAACAGACAAATACGACCCAACAACAGCAAGCAAAATTTGCGGCATTGATGAGGACACCATTCGTGTCGTAGCACGCCTATTTGCCAAAGCAGGAGCAGCAATGCAGATTTGGACAATGGGTATTAACCAATCCACACACGGCTCAGATGGCGTGGTAGGCATTAATAACCTTGCACTGATTACTGGGAACATCGGCAAAAAAGGCGGCACCAGCCTATCAATTACCGGGCAGTGTAATGCGATGGGCACACGAGAATGGTCATCTTGCTCAGGCTTGCCTAATCATCGTTTGCTGGAAAATGAAAGCGACCGTGAAGAAATGGCAAAATTTTGGAATATTGAGGTAGATTTTTTGCCAAAAAAACGCGGTATGTTTCAAACCGATATTTATCGTGCCATTGAAACTGGCGAGATTAAAGGCATTTGGCTAATTGCCACCAACCCCTTATCCTCACTACCGAATACCGCCCGCATTCGCAAAGCCATGGAAAAACTTGAATTTTGTGCAGTGCAAGATTGCTACCTTGATTCCGAAAGCAATCAATATGCCAATGTTTTTTTACCCGCAGGCACTTGGGCAGAAAAATCAGGCGTTATGACCAATACCGAACGCCGTGTTAATTTAATCAAGCCCATTATGCAACCCCCCGGAGAATCCAAAGCCGACTTTTGGATTTTTAACGAAATGGCAAAACGCTTTAACCCACAAAACAAAGTGCATTTCCCTCAAACCACCGAAGAAACTTTTGAAGAAATGAAAGTACTATCCGTTGATCGTTTATGCGATATTAGCGGTATGAGTTATGCCAAAATTGAAAAAAATTGCGGTATCCAATGGCCCTACACACAAACACAAGTCGAAAACAACGAAGCACCACCCGCAGGCGGCAAACGCATTTACACCAAAACCGCCGAATTCCGCTACCCCGACGGCAAAGCAAAACTCATTCCCTTGCCCTATATCGAAAACAACGAAATACCCGATGAAAAATTCCCCATTTGGCTCAACACAGGCCGCTTAATCGAACATTGGCATGGTCGCAGTAAAACGGGCAAAGTGGCAAACAACAACAAATTCAGTCCCATCCCCTTTATCGAAATCAACCCCGATTTAGCCCTTGACCTAAACATCGAAAATGGCAACTATGTACGCCTAATTTCACGCCGCAGCGACGCCATCGTCATGGCAAAATTCACCCAACGAGTAAGCAAAAATATGGTCTTCCTCCCCTTCCACTTCCACGATTGCGCCAACCGCCTCACCCTCGGACTACTCGACCCCCACTCCCGCCAACCCGCCTACAAACAACAAGCCATCCGCATTGAAAAAATCGACGACCAAGCCGCCGCTGCGAAGTTGAGTATGGAAATGCGGAAGTTTTAGAATTATGGGGATCAAGTTAAACAACAACAAAAAAGTGGTTATGCAAATAATCAGTTTAAAACAACGCTTGAAAAAGTTTGATAAAAATATTCATAGCGGTGAAGTTATGAAAATTGATAAATTAGTGGGTAAAGAAAAAACATGATGCAAAAAATTAGATGGAACCTCAGAGAGGCATAAGTTTTGGTTTAATAGTAATCAAAAACATTGGATTCACCAATTTGAATAATTATCAAAAAAAGAAAAGCTTAAATTAAATCAAAATCGTGATAGAAAATATTTATTGTTACAAAAACTACAAAATAGTAAACAAGGAAAACTATGTTTAAAACAAGAAAAAACGAGCCCCAATACGCAAAACTTTGGGACAAGGAAACTAAGAATAATAATGTGTATGGTGACAGTATAGAAACGGTTACTAAGGATGATATTCGTCGAGAGGTTAGTTTGAATATTAATGGGGATGGTGAGATTGGGGATAATCCGAACCGTTATAAGCAGCATGGTTTTTATTTTAATGCGGATAATTGTATTGGTTGTCATGCGTGTGAGTCGGCGTGTAGTGAGAAAAATGATGTGCCGTCGCATTTGGCGTTTCGTTCGGTGGGGTTTGTGGAAGGGGGGTCATTTCCTAATTATCAGCGGTTAAATATTTCGATGGCGTGTAATCATTGTGATAATCCGGTTTGTTTAAAGGGGTGTCCGACACGGGCTTATACCAAATTTGCGGAATATGGGGCGGTGTTGCAGGACCCGGATATTTGTTTTGGTTGTGGGTATTGTACTTGGGTTTGTCCTTATAATGCGCCGCAACTTGATCCGGTTGAAGGGGTGGTTTCCAAGTGTAATATGTGCGTGGATAGATTGGAAGTGGGGTTAAAGCCGGCGTGTGTGGCGGCGTGTTTGGGTAATGCGTTGGATTTTGGTGTGATTGACAATGTGCCAGAAAATCGTGAGCAGGCAAAAACCAATATACCCGGTTTTCCCACGACAGATATTACCCATCCCAATATTCGTTTTCAGCAAACTAAAGACACACAGAGAGATATGACGCGTCCTGATGGGATGCCTATTAAATATCACAAAACTGATGAAGGTGAATTTCGATCTATGCTTGACAATAAGAAGCACAGTCATCAAAAGCATTGGGGGTTGGACAAATTGTTTGCTTCGCACGAAAATGCGCATGCGATTTTTACCATTTGTGCGCAAGCGGTGATGGGTGCGACTATGTGGGTGATGGCATTGGATTTGTTGGGGTTGGTTGAGCGTCCTAGTATTTTTGTATTAAGTGTGTTGTTGGTTTTGTTGGGGTATGGGTTGTTTACATTGAATATGCATCTTGGCAAGCCACAGTTTTTTTATCGTGGATTTTATAATCTTAGGCATTCGCCAGTGAGTCGAGAAATTGCGGGGGTGAGTTTGTTCTTTATGGGGTTAATGGCAATGCTTGTCGTGCAAATATTGTCATTGGATTTTCTGTTGCCAATGGCTTATGGAGTGGCATTTTTTGGGTTGGTGTTGGGTTCGTATTATATGATGAAATTGTATCTTATTCCTGCGCGTGCATTTTGGAATCATTGGCAAACGGGTACGGCGTTTTATGGCACTATGCTTAGTTTGGGCGGTTTGTTGTTTGCTGTACTGTTGTCGGTGTTTGGTGCTAATCCTAAGGTGTTGAGTTTTGTGGCTGTGGTGGCTGTAGTTGGCTTGGTGCTTGAAAGTATTGGACTGGTTGCGCACAAAAAGGCCAATCAAAAAACTGGCGAAGGGCAGGCGGCAGATTTTGAGCAGACCACGACTTTTGGCAAAACTGAGCGACTTCGTTATACATTGCTTGGGGTGAATGTGCTATTGATGTTTGCTTTGATGTTCAATCCAAATATTTGGTTATTAGGCATTGGTTTTCTGAGTGTTTTGACCTCAGTATATTTGGGTCGGATTTTGTTTTATGCAGTGGTTATTCCAACGACTATGCCGGGGGCATTTTTCTGGAAAAACGACCAGTTTAAAGCGCATGCAATTGAATCGGGATTATCGGATATGCCACAGATGGGTGTAATGCCACAGCGTCATCATAAATTTGATGTTAAGGCGTTAATGACTGTGATTAAGCAAACCACGCTTAAAGACGCATTCGCTCAAATCAAATCAATCGTTAACGGAGGCTAAGGGAATGGAAATAGAAGGCAAAGTAATTGAATTGGACAATGAAGGGTATTTAGTTGGGCAACGCAATGTGGCTATGGAGTTGGCAAAAAGGGAAAATTTAGAATTACATGATGAGCATTGGATGGTGCTGGATTTGATGCGTGATTTTTATAACGAAGAAGGGGTTATTCCTGATGTTCGTCATATTTTTAAGCAAATGAGTGTGGATTTGAATATCAACAAGAAAGAGGCTAAAGCCAAATTGTTTTCTTTGTTTCCTTATGGGTATGTGCAACAGGCCTGTAAGATTTCTGGCATGAGACGACCTAGGGGTTGGAGTACGGGTTAGACTATGGGTAGTTTGGTTTGGCTTTGGTAGTGATGCCATTCATAGCGAACGGGATAGTTGCGGCGGTAGGTTTCAAAATTGTTGAGGTTTTGAATGGCGTTTGTGTCTTGTTGGAAATCGTAGATTGTTGTTAGCGTGTCTTTTAAGTTGTCCTGATTGACGGACAGGGTGCCGGGGTTGATTAAATGTGTAATTTTTTCATCTTGTGTTACGCCTAAAAAATCACACAGCGCCTGATACACCATAAAACTGCCCATAAATTTAGCATCAACTGAATGTCCAGCGATGTGTGGCGTTGCCCAATATGCATTTTTTTGCAGTGTTTGGTTGATGTTGGGTTCGTTTTCCCAGCAGTCAATGACATTTTCGAGGGTGTGGGTTGTTTGCCAAATTTCTTCTTTGATAACCCCCCCTCGGGCGGCATTAAAAAGGATGGTGTTTTTGTTAATATGATGAAAATTATTTTCGTTTAACAGTTGGTAAGAAGGGTGCTTTCCCGTCAATGAAAGGGGTGTGTGGAATGACACTATATCGGCGCTTAACGCATGGTTTAAATCCACAAAATGAGGCAAGTTTTCTGTGTCTTGTCGTAGCGGGTCATTTAGACGAGTTTTAATGCCTAATAATTCGGCTTTAGCGGCAAGTCTTGAGCCAACATTGCCCACACCGATAATGCCTAAGGTTTTTGTGCGATAATCAAAACCGTGTTTGTCTGCTAAATTAACAATGGCGCTAATAACAAATTCTGCCACTGCCATGGCGTTACAACCTTGGGCGGAAAAAAATGTAATATTGTGGTCTTGTAGATATTGCTGGTCAATGTGGTCTAATCCAGCCACTGTTGAGCCTACAAATTTAACGCACGAACCTGCCAGCAATTTTTCGTCAACACGGGTGCGAGAACGCACAATAAGCACCTCGGCATTTTTGACAGAATCGGCGTCAATATCACGCCCAGCCATAGCGGTAATATTGCCAAAATCACCAAATATTTTTTCGTATGCATAACACGCATCGTCTATTATTAATTTCATTTTTACCAGCTTATTGTTTTTTGATTGTGCATTTTAAGGTATTCGTTGGTTTTAGAAAAATGTTTGCAACCAAAAAAACCTTTGTGCGCTGAGAAGGGAGAAGGGTGAGCGGCACTTAAAACCAAGTGTTTGTCATGGTCAATCAGTGCTGCTTTTTGTTGGGCATACGCACCCCATAATAAAAATACCACCTGTTGTTTTTGGGCGCTGATAATGTCAATAACCCCATCGGTAAAGTCCACCCAGCCTGATTTTGCATGTGCACTGGGGGTGTTTTTTTCTACGGTTAAAACGCTATTAAGTAACAACACGCCTTGTGTTGCCCAGCGTTCAAGATTGCCACTGGCATTCGGCCCAATATTAAGGTCCAATGCCAATTCTTTGTAAATATTTTTTAGAGAAGGGGGTGTTGCTACACCATTAGGCACAGAAAAACTTAAGCCATGTGCTTGCCCATCGCCATGGTAAGGGTCTTGTCCCAAAATCACGACTTTAACCTTGTCAAATGGCGTTAATTCAAAGGCTTTAAACCAATTACTAGAGTGGGGGAAGATGATTTTATGGGCTTGTTTTTGTTGTTGTAGAAAAGTTTTTAGGCTTTGTGCCGATTCGTTTGCCAATAAAGTGGCAATTTGAGGGTGCCATTTTTTAATCATAAGCCAACCCACCAAAGTCGAATTTTATAGCCAAGCGTTGTTACATAGCCAACTTCAACAAACTGAATGTGACCTTTGGGGTTGATGAAAAAACTACTGGGCGTGGCACGCACACCGAATAATTTAGCCAAAGAGCCAGAATTGTCATTAATAATATTATCGAGACGCATATTGTGTTCATTGGCATACTTTATCAACTCGGCATTTGTGCCTGATTGCATGGCAATATTAAGCACTTTGTAATCTTTACTAAGTGCCTGAATATTGTCATTTTCAAGTGCACAAATACCACACCAAGTTGCCCAAAAATGTATTAGTAGCGCTTGATTGGACAAAGGTTTGCTATTGATAGTATCGCCACTTAGGGTTTTGGAAGTAAAACTTGGCGCCACCCCAGTAGTTAAATTTTGTTGTTGCCACGCACGAACCACAAAAACAGCTAAAATAACCATTATAAATTGCATGAGAGTTTTACGAGAAGGTCTTTTAATATTCATATTGCATATTATAAAGAGACCTTTGTGTAAGTATGGATGATTAGCAAAAATCAATTTCTACCCTAGAGGATTGCTGTGTAGTTAATCTAATTGGCGATTTTTTCAAACCCCTACGGCTGGGGTTTACCCTTTTTAGGAGGGCTATCGGGTATTTCTAGAAAAATTTCCAAATGAGTGAAAAGTGGATTTTGATGATTATTCATATTTATACAAAGGTTTCTATCAAAAAACAAAAGATAACGACTATAAAGGAGAATAACAATGATAGATTGGATACAGCGCTGGGAAAACGGAGAGACAGGTTGGCACAGGGAGGTAACGAATGACAAGTTAGTGGAATTTATTGACAGTTTGAAATTGCAGGCAGGCGGAATGGTATTTGTGCCCTTGTGTGGCAAGAGTTACGATATGATATATTTATTAAAACAAGGGTATAAAGTGATTGCTGTGGAGATGAGTGCTTTGGCAATTGAGGCTTTTTTCCACGAAAATGCGATTGCATATACTGTGCAAAAGGCTGAGAAATTCAGTGTTTATAATGCCGATAATATCCGTATTTTTTGTGGCGATTACTTTGATCTTGATGCGGATCATTTAAGCAAGGTTGAGGCTGTATATGATAGAGGGTCGTTAATTGCATTGCCTGCGGATTTAAGGGTAAAATATGCCCAACATTCGCACACTATAATACCAAGTGGTTGCCGAGTGTTATTGTTGACGCTACATTATCCGCAATCACAGATAGATGGACCTCCTTTTTCGGTAAGTGAAGCGGAAGTGGGTTCACTTTTTGAGGGATTTGAGTGTCAACAATTGCAGTGTTTTAACGATATCAAAAATGAACCTAAGTTTCAAAAAGCAGGCGTTAGTTTTGTTGAGAAAGCAACTTATTGTTTGCATAAAAAATAAAAAAGGAATAAAAGGAAAAATGGAAAAAAAAATAAAAGGTAAGGTTACTCAGTTTGGCACTAAAGGCTATGGATTTATTGCAGGTGATAATGGTAATCAATATTTTGTGCATCAGAAAAATGTTTTTAATCAGTCTCGTTTAAAAGTAGGCACGCGTGTCGTTTTTAATGCTGAGAATTCTGAAAAAGGTTGGGTGGCAATGCATGTTACTTTGGAAAAAAATGCCAAAACCCCTAAAACTGAATCTAAGTCTAAGTCATTATCGGATGGCACAGTAAAAGTTATGTTTGCCATTTTATTTATTGCTCAAATTGCAGTTATTTATAAGGTATTTAGTTAAGGGCATTTCCAGAAGCCCCAATACAATTTATGAAAAGTATAAAACAGTACCTTTTTCATCCAAAAATTCATCAAATAGCGGGCTATTCTCCTCATTTTTGGCTAAAAAATGCACTATTTTCTAATTCCCCTAAATCGCACTGGGGTTTTTGGAGATGTCCTTAATGAAGAAATTGCTATTTGTTGTTTTACTCCCCTTGATACTTTCTGGGTGTTTTTCAACACCTGCGATAACAGTGAACAACATTTGCCACTTGCTAGATGAAGAAGTTAGTTGGTATCAGGCAGCAAAAGCCAGTGAGAAAAAATATGGCGTACCTATGTATGTGCAATTAGCGATTATGTACCAAGAGTCGAATTTTAAGTCAGACGCACAACCGCCCAGAAGTAGATTATTTGGCTTTGTGCCATGGACTAGACCAACCAGCGCTTATGGTTTTGCACAAGCAGTAGATGCAACTTGGGAATGGTATCAACAAAGTACGGGTAATGCTGATGCTGATCGTGGTGATTTTGCAGATTCTATAGATTTTATGGGCTGGTATATAAATAAGTCTAATAAACTCTCTGGTATTTCTAAAACAAATGCTTATCATCAGTATCTTGCTTATCATGAAGGTCATGGTGGCTTTAATCGTAAAACGCATAACCGCAAACCTTGGCTTAAGCGGGTTGCCAAAAAAGTAGCCAGTAATGCCAGACGATATAAGCGACAATTAACGCTGTGCTCTGCACAATTGGATAAAAATAGCACTTGGAGCTTCTTCTAATGTGGGTAAAAGCACTGGATTCTGCACCCAAAGAAGGTACCATGCTCAAGGCAACGGTCAAGGGTAACAAAGTGTTTATCACGCTGAATAATGGCCTATTGTATGCAGCGGATAATCGTTGCCCCCATGAGGACATTGAATTAACACTAGGTTGTTTAAAGGGCAATCGAATCAAATGTTCGCTACATGGGTTCAGTTTTGATTTAACCACGGGAGACAGTTCGCAAGTGGATGTTGATGATTTGCGTGTTTATCCCGTCAAACAAGAAAATAATAAAATTTATATTAATATTTAAAACAATGAAAACTTCTCAAACATTAATGCATTCAATCATTCAGCGCATAGCAACAGGGCCTGATTTAAGTAAAAATATTGACCTCGAAGAGGCCAAAGCAGGCATGCAAGGCATATTGCGTGGCGAAATTGACGATGTGCAATCGGCTATCTTTTTGATTGCTTTGCGAATGAAACGAGAAACCATGGATGAGAATGAAGGCATTTTAGCAGCCATTCTTGCAGAGAGCGACAGGCAACAAGTTGAAGTTGATGAGTTGGTGGATTTGGGCGACCCTTATAGTGGTTATAATCGCTCTATTCCCGTGTCGTCATTTTTACCACCATTGTTGGCTGATCTTGGATTGCCAACGGTTATTCATGGGTTGGACAGTGTATCACCCAAGTTTGGGCTAACACATCGTCACATTAATGCCGCTTTGGGCTTGGATGTTAACCATTCAACTGCACAAGCAAAAACTCGATTAGAAACCCCTTCAATTGGCTGGAGTTATATTGACCAAGCCAGTTATTGCCGAGGTTTGCATGACTTAGTACCATTGCGTGGCAGACTGATTAAGCGCACTGTGATTAACACTGTGGAAACGCTGATTGCACCGTTGCGTGGCAAGACAACACACTCGATTTTGGGCTATGTACACAAACCTTATCCACCGATTTATGCACATTTGGTGAATGCCAGCGGTATGGACAGTGCATTGTTGGTGCGTGGCGTTGAAGGTGGGGTTATTCCTTCACTTCGGCAAAAGGGTTTAATGATTTCTTACCAAGGTTCAACTGAGCAAGGCAGGGTGGATATCGACCCTAAATCGCTCGGTATTGAGCAAACATTGCGTGCCATTGCATTCCCTGAGGGGTTAAGTGTTGAAAATGACCTTGAAAAATTGGCGCAACATACCGTTGACTTGGGTAAGGCGGCACTTGCAGGTGAAAAAGGGTTGTTTTATGATGGCTTGGTTTTGGCGGCAAGTTTGGTTTTATGGCATACTAAAAAAGCCACTTCATTGGCTTTAGCGGCTGAAATGACAAGAGCAACTTTGGATGCTGGCACAGCGTTAAAGCGTTTATAAATATATTTCAAATTAAAAGCAAAAAAAATATGAATAACACAATCAGAATCACAGTTAGTTGGATAATTGCCCTATGGACATCAAATGTTTTTCTCACCTCATTGTTTTATAAATTTGATGAAACTGCCTTAGAGCCACAACATATTTTTAGCACTATCGGCACTTGGATAGGGGAGACTTTACATGTTACATTGGGTGCACTGTTCACTGAATATGGTGCGATTTTTATTGGTTTAGCAGAGTTAGCAACTGCTTCGGTATTACTTGCTCCAATTGTTTTATGGAAACACAGAGCAAAACTTCACTGCATTGGTGGATTGATGGCGTCAGTGGTAATGGCGGGTGCAATATTTTTTCATTTATTCACGCCATTGGGTTGGAAGCCAACTTGGTCGGTGGATGATGAAGCGGCTTGTCAAGCGGTATTTTCTAATCCCGGTTTATGCACGGATACGCTATTGGCAAATGCAGCGTTGTCTATTCTTATTTTAGGTATTGTTTTATTATTCATTAATAGAAAATCTTAATACTGAATGCTGATGCAGAAAAATCTATCAAAAACAATTGATATTTTAAACCTCAAGTTTTGAAAAAATCTGAAAATTTTATCAATCATCAAAGTGTTAAAACATTAAAAGAAAAACCCAATTTGAGCACAGTGTCTCAATCTTGGAATTTCATAAATGTTAGGAGAAGCGCTTGACAGTTAAATTAATTTTTTACTATATTCTCTGGTCAATACGCCTTGGTATTCCGCCGTGGTATTATTTTCAGATTAATGCTGAGTGGTATAACAAAGAAAAAGGTTTTTATTCTAAAATTGATATGGACAAGCACATTCCTTTGCAATGGCGCTTGCAACAATGTTATTTTGATAAAAATCATTTGCCCGCTGAGTTCCCTGTGTTTTTAAAGCCAGAATGGGGGCAAAATTCCAACGGCATCGTCAGGATTGACACAAAAGCGGCATTTTTAAATATTAAGATAAAAAGCAAAATCTCCTACATTGTCCAGCAAGCGGCATCCGAAACGCAAGAATATGAAATTTTCTACATTCGGGATGTTGACAATCTGCAACAACTTGCAGTGCTAACCATTACCCAGTCGATTAACCAATCGGATGAGCGTTATCCTATTAATAACATTTACAATTCCAATGTTATGTATCAAGACTGTAGTGATACTTTTAGTCAAAATGAACTTAAAAAAATCACCTCACATCTGCAAGCATTGCCCAATTTTCGCATTGCCAGAGTAGGGCTTAGGGTTAATTCTAGAGCTGATTTATTGGCAGGGTTGTTTCATATTATTGAAGTTAATTTGTTCGCCCCTTTTCCTATAAATTTATTGGACAATAAACTGTCTAAAAAAGCCAAGCATCGGTTTATTAAAAACAGTATGCATCATCTGGTTAAAGCAAGTGGCTCTATACCCAAACAACATTTTAATCGCTTTGTGTTTTTTAAGAAAATCATCAAGCATTACCAATCAAAAGTTAAATGACAAAACCTTGGCTACATCGATTTTTATCACGATTTTTTCTCTCAGGTTGTAGTGATTACAATCCACTTGAAGTGCGTCGTGCCTGCCGTTCTAAATCACAAGCACGAACAGCTTTTGCGCAAAATAATCTGCCGTATGCACAAGGCAGCACCTTTGTTAATCCAATCAGCGCTCTAAAGTTTGCCAAAAAACACGCCTTCCCCTTGGTGGTTAAACCCAATGTTGGCGGCTTTTCCAGAGGTGCGTATTTCCCCATTAACAACAACACCGCATTGTTAAAAGCCAGTATTGGCGTTAAAAAATGGTGGCCAGTGAGCATTATTGAGCAATATTTATTGGGTAAAAATTATCGTGTGGTTATGACCAAACTTGGTGTAATGTCTATTCTTAGGCGCTACCCTCCTTTTGTTATTGGCAACAGCACGAGCGATATAAGTCAACTGATTGATGACGAAAATTTAATTAGAAAACAGATGGATTTATTACCGATTGTCCATCCTATTCCTAAAAATTCAGCCATTAAACGACACTTAAAGCAACAAAAAATGTGCCTTTCTAGTGTGCCTGTGGCGGGGCAAAAAGTGTATTTGCATCACAAAATAGCGCTGAAATTAGGTTCTAGCGTTGAAATTATTGATAAAAAAGTCTTAACCAGGCAAAACAAACAGGATTTGGAAAAAATACTCACTTTTTTTGATGCCAATATTCTCGGCATTGATGTGATTTGTGAGCAAGGCATTGAGGTTGATTTTAATGCGCAAGCCTGTATTTTTTTAGAACTTAATTCACGCCCCTTTCTAAAAATGCACGACAAGCCCAGATATGGGGAGCAAGAAGATTTGTCTGATTTTTACCAACAATTAAATAAAATAAAGGTTACTGATAATGAAAAATACTAACAAAAAATATCTGTTTTATGGGTTTATTGCGCTCAATATAGCCGTCGTTGCTTACCTATATTTGATAGATTATAAAATTGATCCCGAGATGATTAAGGCTGTTTTAACTGAGCAACATTTTTTAATTGCCTATATTGGTTATATTTTAATTCTGATTATCAGAGGATTAACGCTGTTACCCGGTACCGTATTCTTATTGGCAGGCATTTACCTTTTTTCTTTCATTCAAGTGTTTTTTGCTATTCAAATCGCAATTATCAGCTATTGCCTGATAATTTATCATTTTTCCCATAAACTTAATTTCAAAGTGCCAGAAAAAATACTTCAATTTGAACAAAAAATCAAAAGTAAAGAAATCCCCATTATTTTTTCCCTATGCTTTATTCCAGGCGTTTCAATCAATGTGCTAATCTACTTTCTTTCTATTATCAATATCAAACTCAAAAATATCCTCATTGGTGTCATTGCTGGCACCTCCATCACCTCAGCAATCTACATTTCCATTGTTACTGGTGTGTATAAAGCAACAAGTAGCGTTGTTTAATGTTATTTTCTTTGAAAATGGCGTAAGCCATCATTATTGACACCTTTATTTTCTTTCATTCGAAGTGCGTTCAATTTTATTTCCCTTAAAACGCTCAAACAATGCCTTGTGGGCGCTTAATGAAAACTCATCTTCTCTAACAGGATAATCACTTACCCATTGCAATAACATACCTAAGTTTTTATTTTGCGCTTCTGCAGTTTTGTATTTATGAGGCTCCCAAGGCCGAGCTTTGCAATTACTTGTACAAGTATCGACACCGGGGTTTAAGAAAATCATTTTTGTCGCAATACTTTCTAGCAAATCAAGCAAATCTGAATAACAACCTTCAATAACCCAACTCTTATTTTTTTTCACAAATGCATTAATGAGCCTAGCACTTTCCTTCAAAGGCTTACGCTCAGGTATTTTTGTATCCAACCACGCCAATTCATCAAGATCCAAGTGTGGAAGATCGTGCTTATCAGCATAGTTTTTAGCCAAAGTGGTTTTGCCTGAACCAGCATTGCCAAATATTAAGATTCGTTGAGTATTGTTATTGCGCATAATGCTTGATTTTACCTGTGTGGTTTTTGTAGAATTTGGTTTGTATCTGTTGGCAGCATAATGAAGTAGCTTATTGGAGAGAGAAGTCCAGGGTGTTTTGCGTTAAGATATTTTTTTTGACTGGGTAAAGCATTATTAATAAACCTTTTTTTTTGCTACAATGTATAAATTAATAGAGTATTTAAATGCACTTTAAGGTTTGAGTTGCCTTTAGAATAACGATTGTAAATAATATAACTATACTGACAATGTGTTTGAATACTTTGTGTATTATTGGTTGTTTATTGCACGGTTTTAAAAGATGGAAAATCGCTATTGGCGAGGCATCGTATCTATAAATTTAGGGGAATATAAAAAATGAAAGCATCTGATTTATTTGTAAAAGCATTGGAAAACGAAGGCGTGGCGTATATTTTCGGTATTCCTGGTGAGGAGAATTTGGATTTATTGGATTCTTTGAGGTCGTCATCCATTCGCTTTATTCTTACTCGTCATGAGCAAGGGGCGGCTTTTATGGCGGCGACTTATGGGCGTTTAACGGGTAAGGCGGGGGTGTGTTTAGCGACGCTTGGGCCGGGGGCGACCAATTTGGTCACTTGTGCGGCATATGCGCAACTTGGGGCTTTTCCGATGTTGATGATTACAGGGCAAAAGCCGATTCATTCTAGCAAACAGGGGCGGTTTCAGATTATTGATGTGGTGCGGATGATGGAGCCATTGACCAAATCTAGTCGGCAAATTGTGAATGGCGGTATGATTCCACCAATGGTGCGGGATGCGTTTCGTTTGGCAGAGGAGGAAAGGCCGGGGGCAGTGCATTTGGAATTGCCCGAAGATGTGGCTGCTGAAGAGGTGAAAGAGTGGCGTTTGTTTCCTGTGAATGAAATTCGTCGTCCTGATGCGGACAAGCAGGCGATAGAAATTGCGGTGGAAATGATTAAAAAGGCTAAAAATCCGTTGGTTTTAATTGGTGCTGGTGCCAATCGGAAAAAATTGTTTAAACCCATGCAAGATTTTATTGATAAAACTTGTATTCCTTTTTTTAACACACAAATGGGCAAAGGCGTGGTAAGTTGCAAAAGCCCTTTGTTCCTTGGTACGGCGGCATTGTCAGAGGGTGATGTGTTGCACAGAGCGGTTAAAATGGCAGATTTGATTATTAACATTGGGCATGATGTGGTGGAAAAACCGCCGTTTTTTATGCGTGAAGGTGGTACTCAGGTTATTCATGTTAATTTTAATTCAGCGCAAGTGGATGAGGTCTATTTTCCACAATTAGAGATTATTGGCGATATCCAAACGACTGTTAATAGACTGGCTGAGGCGCTGGATTCTGTCTTAACAAATTGCTCGTTAGAATTGTTGAATTTTAAAAACAGCATCAAAGAAGTTATTCATGAACAAGATAATAACAATGCCTATCCACTGTTGCCACAAAGAATTGTTGCTGATGTTCGTCGTGCCTTGACTGAGGATGCTATTATTGCCTTAGACAATGGTATGTATAAACTCTGGTTTGCACGCCATTATCATACTTATATGCCCAATACGGTATTGCTGGATAATGCTTTGGCAACAATGGGTGCAGGTTTGCCGAGTGCAATGGCTTGCGCGTTGTTATATCCTCAGCGACAAGTGATGGCGATTTGTGGTGATGGTGGGTTTATGATGAATTCGCAAGAAATGGAAACGGCGGTGCGACTTAAATTGAATTTGGTGGTCTTGATTATAACCGACAGTGCTTATGGCATGATTCGCTGGAAACAAGAAGGGCAAGGGTTTGCAGATTTTGGTTTGACATATAACAATCCTGATTTTGTTAAATATGCTCACAGTTATGGTGCACAAGGACACAAAGTACAAAGTACCGATGAATTTAAGCCGTTAATTGAATCTTGCTTTGCCCAAGGTGGGGTGCATATTATTGATGTGCCAATTGATTATCAAGAGAATGATAAATTATTGCCCAAACAATTACAAAAGGTATAAAAATGACAATGATAACCGTTAAACAGGCTTACACTGGCGCAGTTCTTGCTGAGTTAAAAATGCATGACAGTGCGCAGGTGGAGCAAATGTTATCCAACGCACAAAAGCGACATCAAGCAGGACGCTTGTCTGAAACTCAGCGTATTGAAATTTTACAAAAATTAGCCGATTTGGTTGAATCTGAGCATGAGGATTTTTCTCACCTAATTGCTAATGAAGGCGGCAAACCTATTCGTGATGCCAGGGTGGAAGTAACCCGTGCTATTAGTGGTATTCGTATTGCCATTAGAGAATTGGACAATATAACGGGTGAAGAAATTCCAATGGATTACACCCCAGCAGGTGCAGGGCATAAGGCACATACAATCCTTGAGCCAATTGGTGTGGTGGTGGCAGTTAGTGCGTTCAATCATCCGTTAAACTTAGCGATACATCAAGTTATTCCTGCAATTGCCACGGGTTGCCCTGTGATTATTAAGCCCGCCAGTTTGACGCCATTATGCACATTGAGATTAGCGGAATTGATTCAGCAAGCAGGTTTGCCAGTAGGCTGGGTGCAAGTGGCGTTATTGAGCAATGAAAATGCAGAAAAATTGGTTACCGATTCTCGTGTGGCATTTTTTAGCTTCATTGGCTCTGCTAAAGTTGGCTGGCATCTTAAGTCAAAACTTGCTTACGGCACTCGTTGTGCCTTAGAACACGGCGGTGTTGCGCCGTTAATTTTTGATGAATATGCAGATGAAGAAGGTTTTGTGAATGGCGTGGTTAAAGCCAGTATGTATCATTCTGGGCAAGTTTGTGTTTCGGTGCAGCGAGTTTATGTGCCTGAGAAGCGTGCGCAAGATTTGGCAGAAAAAATTGCCACTATTGCAGCAAAGCAAGTGGTCGGCGATGCAATTAACGAAAATACCGATTTAGGCCCCCTTATCTCACCGCAAGCAACTGATAGAATTGAGGCTTGGGTCAATGAGGCTATTGCCTCGGGCGCACAGTTAATGACTGGTGGAAAGCGTATTAATGCAGTGAGTTACGCACCAACTGTGTTGTTAAATCCTGCTAAAGATGCCAAGGTTTCTACTCAAGAAGTCTTTGCACCTGTGGTTTGTATTTATGGCTATAAAACGCTAGAAGAGGCTGTTGAGTGGGCAAACAGTTTGGATGTTTCTTTTCAATCCTCAGTGTTTAGTGACAATGCAGAAACGGCAATGACAATAGCAAAAAAATTACAAGCTTCTGCGGTCATGATTAATGATTACACTACTTTTAGGGTTGATTGGATGCCGTTTGCTGGGAGAAAGCATTCGGGTTATGGGATTGGCGGGATTGGCTATAGTATGCGTGATATGCTTGAGCATAAAATGATAGTGACGAAAAGGTGATATTTTTTTATACCAAGTGTTTGTAGTTATACCATTTTCAAAAATAAACTAAACAATATAGTGCCTATAATCGCCCAAGTATTGGCAGTAAAAATACCCATGCTACTTATTGATAGCACGGGTATTTTTACTGCCAATACTTGGGATGAGGATGGGTGCTAGATTGTTTAGTTTATTTTTGAAAATGGTATTAAGTGGGCGTTAAAAAAGGTTGCAAACCTTTCTCTACTTGAGGGCACCTCCAAAAACCTCAATACTATTTATGAAAAGTATAAAATAGCACTTTTTTCATCCAAAAATTCATCAAATAGCGGGCTATTCTCCTCATTGTTGGCTAAAAAATGCACTCTTTTCTAATTCCCCTAAATCGCACTGGGGTTTCTGGAAGCGTCCTTGAGTTAGTCGAATTGATATTTGTATAATGAGGCGTATTCGCCATTGGCATCAAGTAAGTCTTGGTGCGTGCCTTGCTCGACAATTTTCCCTTGGTGAAGGACCACAATCTTATCTGCTTTTTGTACCGTGCTAAGGCGGTGTGCAATGATGATAGTGGTGCGGTTTTTTTGCATTTTATCGATGGCAGTTTGCACTTGTTTTTCGGTGGCAGAATCTAGTGCTGAGGTGGCTTCATCAAGGATTAAAATTGGACTGTCTTTGGCGATTGCTCTGGCAATGGCTAATCGTTGCCGTTGTCCACCAGAGAGTTTAACGCCATCTTCGCCAATTTCAGCGTCAAACTGAGCGCCTAACGCCTGTATAAATTCATAAGCGTTGGCAACTTTGGCGGCATTTTCAATTTTTTCATTGCTCATGGTGTTGGTCTGACCAAGGGCGATATTGCCCTTTACACTGTCATTAAATAGGCGCACATGCTGATCAACAAAGGCGATTTGCGCACGCAATGAACTAAGGTCAAAATGATTGATGTCGGCGCCATCAATGGTGATAGAGCCTGAGTTTGGCGAATAAAATTTTGCCAATAATTGAATAATGGTGGTTTTTCCACTGCCTGTAGAGCCAACAATGGCAACGGTATCACCGGCTTTAATGTCTAAATTAATATTATTTAGAACGAGATTATCCTCTGCATACCCAAAACAAACTTGTTTAAATTGAATGGCACCTTTAGCGTTATTAAGTTGTTTTTTCCCTGTGTTTTCTTCTAATTTTTCATCCATCAGCCCAAACACACTTTCGCCAGCTGCCATGGCAGTTTGCAAGGGTTTGTTAATATTAATCAAACTTTTTGCAGGTTTGATTAGCATGCCCATTGCGGTGAAATAAGACAAAAAATCGCCTGCACTCATTTTTAGATAAATGGCAGAAAAATACACCACGCCACTCAGAGACAAACCAATTAAAGTATTGACAAATGCTACATTGAGAGCGCCAGTCATATCTACTTTAAAGCGTTGTTGACGAATGTTTTTAATTAAATTGCCAAACTTATTGCTTTCTTGATGTTGTGCATTATAAATTTTAATCAACGAATTGCCAGAAATGTTTTCATCAAGCAAGTGCGTCATATTGCCCATTGATTGTTGCACCTGTTTGCTGGCGTTGCGCATACGATTGGAGGATAATTTAACAGCCAAAAACATCAAGGGAAAAAACACAATCAAACTCAAACTAAGCGCCCAACTTTTATAAAACAAATAACCAATGAGAATCACCACAAACACGAAAGATTTAACAAAACTCAGCCACATTGTGGAAGCCGCACTGGCAATTTGCTCAACATCATAGGTTAATTTAGAAAGAATTTTTCCGGTTGGATGCTGGTCAAAATAAGCCTTTGGTAATTTGATTAACTTAGCGAACATATCGCTACGCAAATCCATAATTACTTTGTTAGAAACCCACGAACTGGTCGCCGTGGAAGTGAGTGAAAACAAAGAGCTTAGTATAATAATTACCAACAATAAGCCCGCATAAAATATAGCAGTTTGTTGATTGCGATCACCAATAAAGAGGTCGTCAATAATGCGTCCCGTTACTTCGGGAATTGAACTTTCTAAAGCCGTCGCTAATATTATTGTCAGCGAGGTAAAGACAAGTTTGATGATGTGTGGCTTTAGATAAAAAAACAGCCTTGAAATAAAGTTTTTGTAGCCCATTGGATGGATTTTACCTGTCGGTTGCAACGAAATAGTTAAAAAATTACAAAATTAAGGTATCATTACTTTTTCAACTTTGTTAGTTTTCAATGGCAACAAAATACATATTTATCACTGGTGGCGTGGTTTCTTCCTTGGGCAAGGGCATCGCTTCCGCTTCTTTGGCGACACTCCTTGAATCTCGTGGTTTAAAAGTAACCCTGCTGAAACTTGACCCTTATATCAATGTTGACCCCGGCACAATGAGCCCGTTTCAACATGGTGAAGTTTTTGTGACCAACGATGGGGCGGAAACGGATTTGGATTTAGGGCATTATGAGCGTTTTGTGCGCTTGCAATTGGGTAAGAGAAATAATTTTACCGCAGGGCGTGTATATCAGCGTGTGATTGAGCGGGAACGGCGGGGTGATTATCTTGGTGCAACGGTGCAAATTGTGCCGCATATTACCAATGAAATTAAAGAATTGACACAAGCTGGGGCAGTTGGAGCAGATGTTGCTTTGGTTGAGATTGGTGGCACGGCAGGTGATATTGAATCTTTGCCATTTTTAGAAGCCATTCGGCAGTTGGGGCTTGAACTGGGTCGTGAAAACACTTTATTTATACACCTAACTTTATTGCCCTATATCAAAGTTGCAGGCGAACTCAAAACTAAGCCAACTCAGCACTCTGTGAAAGAATTGCGTGGCATTGGCATTCAGCCTGATATTCTTATTTGCCGTTCTGAACATGAATTACCTGATGAAGAACGCGCTAAGATTGCTTTATTTACCAATGTAGCCTCAGATTCCGTGTTCACTTCGCTGGATGTGGATACCATTTATAAAGTGCCAAGGGCGTTGCACGATCAAGGTTTGGATGATGTTGTGGTGAAGAAATTGTCACTTGATTGTAAGCCGACTGATTTAAGCGAATGGGATACAGTGGTTGAGCGACTGAATGCACCCACTGCAAGTGTTGATATTGCCATGGTAGGTAAATATATGGATTTAACCGAGGCATACAAGTCGTTATCAGAGGCTTTATTGCACGCCAGCATCAATACCCAAATTAAAGTTAATATTCATTATTTTGACTCTGAAGACATTGAAAAAACAGGCGCAAATTGCCTAAGTAATATGAGTGCAATTTTGGTACCCGGTGGTTTTGGCAATCGTGGTGTTGAAGGCAAAATTGCCACAGTAACTTATGCGCGTGAAAACAACATTCCTTATTTGGGCATTTGTTTAGGCATGCAAGTTGCCGTGATTGAATATGCACGCAATGTGGCAAATATGGAGGGTGCTAATAGCACTGAGTTTGATTCTTCTGCACCTTATCCAGTGGTGGGCTTGATTACTGAATGGCAGGATGAAGAGGGCAATAAGCAGAGGCGTGATGAAGATTCAGATTTAGGCGGGACAATGCGTTTAGGTGGGCAGGAATGCGCTTTGTCTGCCAACTCTAAAGCCAGAGAAATTTATGGCAAAGAGGTGATTACCGAACGCCATCGCCATCGTTATGAGGTTAACAATACTTTGATTGAGCCATTGGCAGCAGCAGGTATGCGGATTTCTGGTCGTTCAATTGATGGTTCTTTGGTGGAAATGGTGGAAATTATCGACCATCCGTGGTTTGTGGCTTGTCAATTCCACCCAGAATTTACTTCTTCGCCACGAGACGGGCATCCGTTGTTTGAGAGTTTTGTTAAGGCTGCTTTAGAAGTGCGTAATCTTATTTTATCTTCGTGAATTTTGACGCCATTTGACGAGAAAAAAATTAAATCTTTGATACTCGGCAATCAATCATTGCTTATTAAATGCTGTCAACACAGTGGTAATATTGATGAGTCTTCTATTCGCATTATCCTGCTTTCAAGTGTTGAAACTATGCAAAGATTTCAATTAAAGATTGGCGTATTTTTCCGTGAAGTGCTCACAGGTTGTGCCTGTAGCGATGACCCGCTACAAGCGATAATGTATGAAAATGGATATTGTGAATTGCACGCTGAACTCAACAAAACAACAGCACTTATTTCTTTTTGAGCAAAGTGTTTTTTCAAAAAAAAGCCCCGTGAAAATGGGACTTTTTTTTGAGTGAAACTTTGGTTAAGACTCCCGTATTAGGTAAATATTAATTTGAGGGTAACTTTCACTCATTTGTAAATTTTGCCCTTTATTCAACATCCATGTCAAATAAAGACACCTCATTTAGAACTTCCAGCGGAGGGTGCCTTCGATGATGTTGCTGTAGGCTTCGTTGTTGGTGGATTGGATGCGTTGGTAGTTGACGGAGGTACTGGTATCGCCTTCTTGATAATCAATGCCGATTTTTAGTTCGATTTCTTGTTTGGCATTTTGACTGAGATAGTCCTCTTCGTCGTCATTTTGACCGAGGTTGGCTTTGTATTCTACAGAGAGAAAATGGTTCAGTTTGCTGTTTTGGTAAGCGACTTCATTGTTGATGTCGATGCCAATAGCGAAGTTGTTGTCAGTGGCCGTTTCGGAAGTAAGGATGTTGTCGGTTATTTTGATGCTGTTGATGTCGTAGCGGAGGAAGGGAGACAGGTTAAATTCGTCTGTTTGTAGGTTGGCACGGTAGGCGATGCTAGCGAATAAGCTATTACTGTTTTGATTAATAACATTGGTTTTGTGCGCCCCTTGGGTGATGCCAAGGATGGCTTCGATGCTATTTTGTTTGTCAATTTCTAATGCACCGTAGCTGGAGAGACTCCATTGGTTGGTGTCCACATCGCCTGAGAAATCGTTGCCTGTAACGGTGCGCTCTTCTTTGCCGAAACCGAGGGAGAAGCCGAGGGTTGTGTCTCGGTTTAGTTGTTTGTCAATGCCAATATTAAAGGATTTTAGACTGAATTTAGTTTTGTCTGTGTTTTCTCCGTTGCTTTCACCGATGACGATTTTGGCACTCGTCCAAGTGTCCCAAGAGTTGATTTTGGGAATTGGGGTTTTGATGGTGTTGTTGAGTTCATTGGCGTTTAATATATGGTTAACGAGAGTGTTGGTTTGGGTATCGGCAAAATTGACTTGGATGCCTTCGGCAAAGCCATTGGCGTCAAAGTTGCTGCGTTTGTTTTGTTGGTGACGGAGGTAGGATAATCTGCTAATGATGGTTTTGCTAACACGAGAGAGTAGGATTTTAACGGCAGCTTTGCTTTCTTTGCGTATGGCTGCAGCTTTGGCAATGGCTGTGGTTTCGGCGTTGTTGACAGTAACGGTGGTAGTGGTTTCAATAGTTTGTCCATCGCCTGTTGCAACCACTTTAAAGGTGAAGGTTTCACCCTCCATGACTGGGGTGGTGGTAAAGCTGATAGTTGGGGTGTTTGTTAAGTCTTTATTAAGCGGCGTGCCAGTGGTTTGTGTCCATGTGTAAGTTATTTCGCTGTCAACATCATCAGCGTGAGCAGTTAAGGTAACGATTTTGCCAGTGTCGATTTTGCCACCGCCAGTGATGATTAGGTTGGTTGGGGCTTCGTCGATATTTGTTAGAGTAACAGTGATGGTTTTGGTTGCAGTTTCATCACCTTTGGTGGCTTTTATATTGACGCTGTAAGTTTTACTGTCTTTTTCTTTTTCGTAGTCGGTGGCTTTAAAAGTTAGGTCGTTGCCATTTATGGTAAATCTACTTGCATCTGCACCCTCTACAATAACAAAGGTTGCACCTTCTTTGTTGGCAACCAAAGTTATTATTTTATCTGCATTTTCAGGTGTGACAATGTTATCGGTAATAATGGTGAGCGCACGAGTAATTGTTACACTGATACTGACTTCAGTTGTTTTGTTGTCAGTGTCAGTAACGGTTACTTTAAAGGTAAGGGTTTTCCCACTCATGGCATCGGTGGGGGTAAAGGTGGCAGTGGCAGTGTTGGCGTTTGCAAGAGTAACGGAAGGAGTGCCAGCAGTTTGCGTCCATTGGTAAGTTAAGGCGTTGTCGTCGCCGTCGGGGTCGGTGGCTGCGGCTTCAAGGGTAACTTGGGTAATGGTTTGTTTCTTGCTAACATTGACGGATGGCTTTTGTTGTAGTGGGGTGTCGTTAACGGTAATGGTAATGGTTTGTTCGGCGTTTTGGTTGACTCTGGTGCCGGTGGTGGCTTTGATTTTGACGGTGTAGGATGTTGTGTTGGTGTTGGTAGCGTTGAAGGTTAAGGTGTTGTTGTTGAGGCTGAATAAGCCACTGCTATCTTCGGTAATGCTAAAAATAGCAGCAGGGTCAATGGCAGTGAGAAGGTGGTTAAAAATAGAGCCTTTATTGGTGTTAAGGGCACTGTCCGAGGTAATCACAAGTTTGGCAAAAATAAAATTAAACTTTATGTAATCTTGAACAGCGCTATTATTTGTATTTTTGGCTAATATGGCAGTAAGGATTAGAGTGGCTGAATTGTTGCCACTCTCGTCGGCTTTCGCAAAACCGTTGTTAAGCTTAATTTTCATTTGTTGACTGTAATTAGAAACTGGATTTATAAGTTCTGTTTCAAAAACCCTACCTTGAACTGCTTCACCTACATAATATGTAGTGCCAGAATAGAGTGTTATTTTTATTGTGCTAGATGATGCGGGAAGTTTAACAGGTTGGTTAAAAGTAACGATCATCGTATTATCGCTTGTTCTTTCGACTTTTATAACGACTGGGTTTTGTGACTCATCAATGGCAAATGTTTGTGAGGCAAATAAAACCAATAAGGCGCTGACAATAAAGCGATTAAGTATATTCATAGTAAAACTCCTTGGGTTAGTAATTAAATTTTTAAGTAATGGCAAATGAAAGCGTCATTACTATGAGTATTGACTGCTGTTGCTAATACATGGTTGGATTATAGTATTATATTATCCATTTTTATTTTTGAAAATGGTATAAATGACGACTACAACATATCCAAGTGTTAAATTATCCCATAAAAACATTTTTTTATTTGAGTTTCCTATATTGGACATGTGTCTAATGTAGGAGGCCTCATTGCGGATATATCTATTTTTTCCTTAGAGATATTTTCTTAAAAAAAAGCCCCGTGAGAACAGGGATTTTTTATTCATATTCCCACGCCGTGGGGATGTGCATTAGCGTGTGGAGCGTTTTTTATAGCCATCGCCACAATCGGCTTTACCAGGTTGATCGTCATCCAGTAGGCAAAGGGTAAATCTGGCTACGATTGGCTTGGAGTCAAATACCATTGAGACGGGCTTACCTGCTTGGTAGCCTGGGTATGTTTCGCAGAATTCTGGGTGGAGGGTTTTGATGTATTCAATGGGTTTTTTGCTGGTTTTTTTGTCCGTTTGAGTTGGGCATTTTGCTAGGAGTGGGAAGCCACCAAAGTCTGCTAAAGTGAATACTGATCCAGTATGGTCAATGAGTGTTACGATGACGCCAGAGCCGCCTTCGTTTAGGTAAAGTTTTTCGCTCCAGTCGGGGTTAAGGTTGACGAAGGTTTGTTTGGGCGTTTGCATAAGTGTTTTTTTTCATTGCATGCACCTAATAAAAGCACTGATACTAGAACTAAAATTGAAGTAATGTTTTGTTTTGTTTTGTTTGCATTGTCATTGTGCTTTTTGTTGAATAATAGTAGGCAATTTTTACATAAAAATTAATGTCTTATGCATGACCCTTAAATTGAGACCTTTGTATAAATATGAATAATCATCAAGAGTCCTCGTTTCACCCACTTGGTAATTTTTTAAACCCAGTCTTAGCCCTGCTAGGACAAGGTTTAAGAAAATCACCAAGTGGGTGAAAATTGAATTTTGCTAATCATCCATATTTATGCAAAGGTCTCTTATTGATTTTTTTATCATTCCTCATGCTAAAAACTTTGCTTGATTTATCTACTCAGCGGATAAGTCGCCGTTTTCTTCTGATTAAATAATAAGCACCTAATATCATCAGCAGGATAAAGCCCATATCAAATCTAGCAGGTGCATTAGGGTTATAAACACAACCGCCACCACTGCTAGCAGGCGTTGCTATTGAAATAGTGCTTTCAACTACGCCATTGGCTTGACCACCATCGGTGTCGTTTTCGCCGCCATCTTTGATGGTTAATTTAAGGCAAGTTGCACCTACGATTAATCCAGTTTTCCAAGTGCTATCATTGGTGCAAGTGTTGTCTGTACTAGATTCAATTGTATTCTCAGTGTCAACTATAAAATTATCCCAACCACTTGTCAACGAATATTTACGCAACTCTGCATCCTTAGGAATTGCAGTAGTAAGTTCAATAATCACTTGAGTGGAGGCACCAACGGCACTTAAGCCTTCAACTATATAGTCATAGATATCGCCAGTGGTTGCCGTATCACTGGCGTTGTTGGTTAGTTTGTTGTCTGCTATATATTGTTTCACTTGTTCAAGGGTTAAACGCCCAGAATCTTTGCCCATGATGCCTAATAATACTCTAGGTTTTCCTGAGTTTGAATTTGAATTTGGGTTTGGACTTGTATTTATATCTATATCTGGATTCAAATTGGTGATGGTTTTACCCTCACCTGCTTGGATTTTATTGCCTGCGGTATTGTTGTCTTTGTTATTGGGGATGCCATCGTTGTCACTGTCGTTGTTATTACTGTCGACATCGCCTGCAATCAATTTAAGTTTCAAAACTCTTGTTGATGAATGCAGGTCATCGTTCTTAGCCTCTAATTTAATGGTCAAAATACCAGGTTCTATGTTGGCGGGGTCAAAAGAAAAAATTGTATTGGCGCTTGTGCCAGTAACATTAGACTTACTCCAATCGTAAGTGTTTGCAGTTACCAAGGCGTTTACGGTAACTGTTCCGCCATTTTTACTAATCAGCCGACCACTATTTCCACCTTGGGTTACGATGAATTGCTTGACTACTGGAGTGATGTTTGTATTAACGGCATTAAAGGCAATGTTAAAGTTTTCTGTAGAGGTTGAAGTGCCATCTCTGACAGTGATAGAGATGCGTATTGGAGATGTGAATATTTTTGCAGTTGTGGCAACACTAGATTTGACTTTTAGTTGATTGCCAGTAATTAAAAACCAACTGCTAGGATTGACCCTGTAGGTTAATTTGCTATTGTCTGTATCTACATCCGTTGCAGACAAGATGCCTACGATTGCACCAGCAGTTGCGTTGAGTGCAATGCTTACTCTAGTTAGGACAATGTTGGTGGGGGCAGTATCGTCAATGTTGCCGACTGTAAAATTGAATTTTCGATCAAAACTGTGATGGTTGCCATCGGTTACGGTAATGGTGGTGCTGAAACTGGTGGCACTCTCATAGTCTAAAGCAGCGTTGAGTTTGAGTTTGCCACCGTTAATGCTCAATATGGCATTGCTACTGGTATAGGTAAAAGTGTTGTTAGTATCGGCATCAGTGGCAGAGAGGGTGCCTAATTCAGTGCCAATGGCGGTGTTTTCATTGATGGTGAGATTGTCTTTTAAGGTGATAGCAGTAGAGGTTTCTTCATTGATGGCGAAGGTAATGGCAGTAGGAGTTTCATCGTTGAGGTCAATAAGCTTAACGGTAATAGTTTGTTCGGCATTCTCATTATTTGTATTGTTTTCAGCTTTGATTTTGACAGTATAGGATTTTTTGTTGCTTTCAAAGTCGGTAGTGGTGCCGTTGAATTTTAGGGTGGCGTTATTAGTGCCACTGAGGCTGAATAAACCGTCGGTATTTTCAATAATTCTGAAAGTGGCAGTATCGCTGGCGGCGAGAGTGTGGATAAGTTCGGTACCTTCGTTGGCATTAAGAGTATTGACGGAGATAAAGCTAAAGTGATAAAGAGAAAGATTGGTAACACTATGAGCATCAGTCATCCATTCAGTAGGATTAGAGTTATTGCTCCAGCCATAACTACGAACACGCATTTCATCAATAGTCGTTATATTGTCATTGTCCATATCAACAAGTTCTACTACTTCCATTTCCCATGCAATAGCATAGCCTTTGGTATTTGGATTGACAGCAACGACTGTTCTAGAATGTTCGCTATTACTAGTGCCCACATAAATTTTTCCATTCGTTTTCATGTATATTCCATAATTGGCATTGGGATCCCTCCCCTTAACAGGCTGATCGTGCGTAATGGTAAGTGTAGTCAAACCTGTTCTTTCAATTTTTATAACCTTTGGGATAATGGCAAATGCTTGCGAGGCAAATAACATTAATAACGAAGTGACAATAAAACGATTAAGTGTGTTCATAATAAATCTCCTAAATTAACAGACAATAAGTAATGGCGAATAAAGTCGCATGTTATAAGCGTTGTATTTTCTTTGGGTAGTGTCATAACGAGCGAATCAAGTTCTAGGTGGATTTGTTATTGTGTGAGCGTTGACGAAAATTGGAAAGCCATTAGCATAGTGCAACATATTCATTTAATAAATTATTCCATATAAACGAATAGCCGTGTAAGTTTTTTTGTCAAATGAGGGGTGCAGGTATTCACAAGTAGGGCTGGTAAACTTATTTCTACTTGAGACCTTTAAGACCCCTGCATAGCACCCTAAAACCAACCATCAAAACCCAAAACCCTCAATTTTTGACTTTTCAAAGTCAAAAAACATATAAAATCCAGCTTTCATTAAAAAAATCATCAATATCAACTATAAATCGCTCATTTTTTACTCTTTTTTGTACTGTTTCCACAAAAAAAGACACAATAATCCCTAGGTTGTATTTAATCCCTTGTTAATATAAACATTCGCCGCTCTAACTAGATTATAAGCAATAGCTTTAAGATTAACTTCGCTGGCAACTTTCTCTAAACCAATATAACGACTTCTTGCCAAACCATAAGTGCGTTTGAGCGTACCAAAGGTGCGTTCAACCACAAACCTTCTTTTGCTGATTGCTTTATTGCGTAATTTATTCCAATGACTCATTTGCTTGCCTTTGGGTTTTTTGCGCATAATACCATCTCTTAACTTTTGTGCTTTAAGTGCTTCACTATTAGCTTGAGAGGCTGCTCCTTTGTCGTATAAAACTCTTACGCCTTTTTGATTGCCTGCCTGTTTAACATTTTCTTCAAAATGAGTCATTTCACTATCATTAGCAGGGTGCGTAGTGGCTTTGTTAATTAATCCATTGGCATCAGTTGTTACTACTGATGAATATCCATAAGTGTATTTTCCCGCCTTAAATGTCCATCTTGCATCTTTATCATCTGAATATTGAATTGGGTTACTATCAATCTCATAAACCTCACCAGTTTTGTGTGTTGTAATAATCTTCTTAGTGCGTCTAGCACTTTGAATTAAGGTTGCATCCATGGCAACATGTTTGCCATTAGAGAGTTTGAGTTGATTGTTCTCAAGCATAAGATTGATGCTACTCAAAAGTCTATCAAATAGATTTTGTTTGATTAGTTTGGTTCTAAATCTGCCAATGGTTGTAGCATCAGGTTTGTTGCCACTTAGGCTAAAGTTGCAAAAGTTAATAAAGACTAAATCTCTACTAAGACTATCAGCCAACTTCTCATCAGAGAGATTGTGCCATGTGCCTATTAATAGCGCTTTAAACAGACTAACAGCAGAATAGTCAACTTTAATATGAGACAGATCTTTGGCTATAACTTCCCAATCGATAACTTTGTTAATGATGTCTAGTTGGGAGTTTGGTATGTTGATAAAACTATCAGCAAAGGTTTGTTCTTGAGTGGTTTTAACTCGCATTTTTTTGTAAGTGTCTGATAATTATAGTATTTTATCATAAATGCTAATGTTTGCATAAGGTTTTGAGGGTTGATTTGTGATTTTTTGTTGGGTTTTTTAGTTTAATGCAGGGGTCTTCCTTTGCATAAATATGGATGATTGGCAGAATTCAATTTTTGCCAACTTTTGATGGTGTATGCATTTCCATACACAGTACAAGAACGAGGCGTATAAAAAATAAATTTTGTACCTTTTGATTGGGGTGATGAGTTGTTGCTAATGACAATATAAGACCAGCTTATTTCTTTTTAATGAACTTCATTAAACGGCGTCTTTTGGCGATTTGTCTGGCGTTCAGTTCATTCTTTTTGCCTTTAAATGGATTGTCTCCACTTTTGTATTCGATTTTTAAGGGGGTGTTGGTAAGTTTTAATGCGTCAATGAAGAAGTTTTTTAAATAGCGGTCATAGGCATTGGGAACGCTTTTTAAGTGGTTGCCGTGGAAGGTTAATGTGGGTGGGAATATGTCAGTTTGATTGACATATTTAACTTTGAGCCTTCTGCCTTTTACGGGTGGGGGCTGGTGTCCAGTGTTGGCTTTTTCGAGGATTTTGTTTAATACTGGGGTGCTAAATTCGGTGCCAGCATTGGTATAGGCTTTGGTGATGGGGGCGAATAATTTACCAACGCCTGAGCCATGGAGTGCGGAAATATAATGTACGCTGGCGTAATTGACAAAAGACAATTTAACTTCTAATTTGCGTTTTACTTCTTGTTTTTGATATTCATCTAAGCCATCCCATTTGTTAATGGCAATCAATAAGGCTCGACCGCGTTCAGCAATCATTCCTAATAAGGTGGCATCTTGCTCGGTAACGCCTTCGTGAGCGTCAAGGATTAGTATTACTACATGAGAGCGCTCTAGGGCTTCGCGTGCTTTGATAATGGAGAATATTTCAATTTTTTCATGTGTGGAACGCTTGCGACGAATGCCTGCGGTGTCGATTAAGGTGTATTTTTGCCCTTCGCGTTCAAAGGGGATGTAGATGCTGTCACGGGTTGTGCCGGGTAAATCAATTGCCAAAACACGCTCTTCCCCTAGAATACGATTGATTAAAGTGGATTTGCCTACATTGGGTCTGCCGAGGACGGCAACGGCGATGCCTTCTACTGTTTCTGTTTCTTCCTCTACTTCTATTGTGGGTAATAAAGGTAGGGTGTGATCAATCAAATCGCCAATGCCTTGTCCATGTTCTGCGGATATTAAGATAGGCTCGCCCATGCCTAATTCGTAAAATTCTGCTGCTAGGGATGGGTTGAGGCCTTCGGCTTTGTTGCACACCAAAACGATGTCTTTTTTGAGTTTTCTCAATTGTGCGGCAATCTCTCTATCTAAGCCAATTACCCCATCTCTACTGCTGACGATAAAGTAAATAACATCGGATTCTTCTAGGGCATTTAGTACCTGTAATTGAATGCCGCTGTCAATGATATTGTCTTGATGGGTTAAGCCACCAGTGTCAATAATGGTGGCAAAAGTTTCACTGTCTTCGTCAAACAAAATCTCGGCGTATTGACGGTCTCGTGTTAGGCCTTCAAAATCAGAAACCAAGGCTTGGCGTGATTTGCTGAGACGATTGAAAAGCGTGGATTTGCCAACATTTGGGCGACCAACTAGGGAGATAATAGGCATAAAGGCTTTAGTCAATATCGCTGAGTTTGGTTTTAATTAAGTTTTTTAATTGAGACTTATCGGGCAATTGAGCAAGTGCTAATTGATAATGTTTTTTAGTGGCAGGAAGGTCATTTTTTACAAAGTACGCATCACCTTTAACATGATTGTATAAGGCATTAAATTCCTTGTCATCGTTGTCTTTTAATATTGAAAGTGCTTGGTCAGGATTGCCCATTTCTAAGTATAAATTGGCAATTCTGAGTTTTACAGTATGGGCAATGAATTTATCTTCATTGTCCACAAATGGCAGTAAATAATCTAAGGCACCTTGGTAATTGCCGTCGCTTACTGCTTGTTTTGCTAGGATTAAATTTGCTTGTTGTGAGTAGATGTTATCGGCATATTTTTCTTTTAAGGCATCGATGGCCTTTGCGTCACTAGGATTGTCAACCATTGCTAAATAGTAACTTCGTGCTTGCATGGTTTGCTTGTATTGTTGAGTGTTGTAATAATTAACCCCCCAGATTCCTGAAAGTCCTAGTGAGACACCAATAATAACTTGCGCTCCGTTCTTTTTGACCCACTTTTTAATTTGTTCGGCTTGTTCTTCTTCAGTTTTGCCTACTTCGATAAAATTCTTCATTTTTTTCTATCCTTTTTTGAAATATTGTATTGCATCTTCAAGGGACATTTGTTGTTGCTCACCTTGATTTTTTAAGGGCTTAATTGCCACTTCGTTGTTGTTTAACTCTTCTTCACCTAAAATAATCGCAAAATCTGCTCCAGCTTTGTCTGCTTTTTTAAATTGTGATTTGAAACTTCCCAGAGAGATGTCATTATAAAGGATTATCTCTGGTAATGCTTGTCGTAGTTGTTCGGCAATTTGTAATGATTTTAATTGCGCTTTGTCGCCTAATGCCACCATATAAATAGACAAAGGCGGGGTGCCAATTGTCAAACCTTGCGCTTGTAATAATAAAATTAAACGCTCCACCCCTAAGGCAAAACCAATGGCGGGGCAGGGCTTGCCTCCCATTTGTTCCACCAAACCATCATAACGACCCCCTGCACAAATCGTGCCTTGTGCGCCTAAATCGGTGGTTGTCCATTCAAATACGGTGCGATTGTAATAATCTAAGCCACGCACCAAGCGAGTGTTAATTTTATAAGTAATATTTAAACAATCCAAATAAGTTTTAAAGCTCTCAAAATGCTTGGCTGACGCTTCATCAAGGTGATCCATTAATTTCGGTGCGGCTTCAATTAAGCCACGCAAATCTTCATTTTTAGAGTCTAAAATCCTGAGTGGATTGGTCTTTAAGCGCCTGGTAGAATCTTCATCCAGTTGGTTTTTATGTTGGGTGAAATAATCCACTAATAGGGTGCGGTAATTTACTCGTGCCTCCGCCGAACCTAGGGTGTTGATTTCCAAAGTAACTTTTTTTAAACCTAAGTTTTGCCATAAGGTGTGGGTCATGGCGATGAGTTCAGCATCTATTTTGGCATTATCAACGCCAAAGACTTCTGCACCGATTTGGTGAAATTGGCGATAACGGCCTTTTTGCGGGCGTTCGTGGCGAAACATTGCACCTTGATAAAATACTTTTTGAATGCCTTCCCTGGGTAGATTGTGTTCAATCATTGCCCGTACTACGCTAGCAGTATTTTCAGGTCTGAGGCTTAATGAATCCCCGTTTGAATCTTTCCAAGTATACATTTCTTTTTCCACAATATCCGTTGCTTGCCCGATAGCCCGATGAAAAATATCGGTTTTTTCTACCACAGGTGTACGGATATTTTTAAAACCATAAGACATAAACAAATCAATGATTGTTTTTTCCAACGACAGCCACAAAGTAGAATCCTTTGGCAGGATGTCGTTCATTCCTCGAATGGCATTGATTTTATTCGACATGATAAAATTTAAATAATAAAGTGCGCTTATTTTACTTTATGGAGCCTTGATGATTATTCCTATTTATGTGAGACCTTTGCATAAATATGGATGATTAGCAAAATTCAATTTTTGCCCACTTGGTAATTTTCTTAAACCTTGTCCTAGCAGGGCTAAGGCTGGGTTTAAGTCTCTATGTAAAGGTCTCTTTATTTGTAATTCCATTTGGCACATGCCCAGTGGAGACATATTGGGCGGCTGATTGACAATGTTTGTGCTGGTCGTCAAAGAAAATATCAGCACCAAATTTTTTCAAAAACATACCTTTGTCAAGCCCACCTAAAAAGAAAGATTCGTCAATACGAATATCCCAAGCACGCATGGTGTGGATAACCCGTTTGTGTGATGGTGCGCCTCTGGCGGTGACTAATGCGGTTCTGATGGGATTGTCTTGTTCTGGGAATGAAGATTGAATGTCGTGTAATGATTTTAAGAAGCATTTAAAAGGGCCTGATTTGAGTTCAACATTGGCAAATTTTTCTTCATTTTTTGAAAAAGCATCAATGCCATGTTGTTGATAAACTTTTTCTGCTTCATCGGAAAACAGCACTGCATCACCGTCAAAGGCGATGCGCAGTTGTTTTTTGTGGGTGTGTTTAGACCCCGTGCCAACTATTGAGGCGGCGGCAAAGCCAGATTCAAGTGCTTTTTGCACATCTTCATAATGACTGGAGAGGAACAAATCCGCTTCAAAGGCATCTAACAAAGTGTGCGTAGGTTCGCCACGGGTAAAGGCAGCCCGTTCAATTTTTAAGCCATAATGTTCGATTGAGTTAAAAATACGCAAACCCGTATCGGCACTGTTACGAGAGAGCAGAATAACATCAACAGGGTTGTTTTGGTTATTCAAAGCCAGTAGTTTCTTCACCAAAGTAAAACCAACACCCGGTTTTAACACCACATCTTCATTTTCTTGTTGATGTTTGGCGTATGCTTCAACCCCTGCTTGTTTGTAGATTTTGTGTGATTCATCCAAGTCAAACAATGCCCTTGATGAAATGGCAACAACCAATTTTCTTTTTGTATTTACAGTGTCTGCCATAACCTTCCTTGATATTTATCTAAACAATAATCTAACCACTTTTCCATAAAAGTATTAAGCTCCCATTGTATGTTCATATCGCTGCATTGTGCAAGATATGGGTGTGAATTATTCAGTGTGCTTTCATTGCAAACTGACAGCACTTCTAACAATTTGGCATCAAAAAATACTTTGAATTTAATATCAGGTCGATTGATTGCACCTGATTCTAACGCCAAGATGTGCGTGAGGATGAAAGTGCCTGTATAAGGCGTTCTTTCTTCAACAAACAAATACAGGTCTTGTTCGTTGTCGTGATATATTACGCTGTCGCGTGTGATTTCTTTTAGCGTGGGAAGCAGTTCTAAAATCTTTTGATAATTCAACTCAAACAAGGCCGAAACTTCTGAATAAGTTTTAGGATTGTGTTGCGTGTATAGGGATTTGAGGAAATTGTCTTCTATATCCATTGCGTTTTGTATTCCAAATGACCGTTATTGTTTAGCGTGTAATGATTAAAGCCAATGCGTTTTTCATCGGTAAATTGCACAGCAGTTGAAGGGCAGGCAATAATTTTTAAACCGTTTCTTTCAAATTCTGCTGCTTCGTGTGCATGGCCAAATAACACCGCTTGTATTTTAAGGTGTTTGTCTAAGACGGTAAACAAATCTTGTGGATTTTCTAGAGAAAGAGTATCGTCCCAAGTGCTACACATCGGCACAATGGGATGGTGTAATACCACAAGAATGTATTTGGCTTGTGAATTAGCCAGTTGTTGATCCAATTCAAGCAACACATCTTTTGTTAAATAACCACTGGTTTTTTTTGCTTGCACCGAATCAACGCTAATAATATCCCACACCCCCATTGATAGAGTGTTAAACAAGCAGGCTGAAAATACAGCAGCAAGATTGTGTGGATTATCGTGATTTCCTGCTAGGACAAAAATGTTGCTTTGAACAGGGGCAAGAAGTTCTTTTAATTTTTTGTAAGAAGTTAGCGTGCCATGATGGGTTAGGTCGCCACTAATCAATAAAGCGTCACTCTGCATGGGGGCGATTTTGTCAATAATATGTGTTAGATTTTGGTGTGTGTTGACCCCCATTGACTGTTCGGCGTCATCAATATGACAATCGCTGATTTGGATAAAATGCTTCATTTTATGTGCCACGAACAACAGACACACGGCCACTAATGCCCGTTAATAATTCATAACTAAGGGTATCGCTATATTGTGCCACAGTTTCAACCCGAAGTTTTTTATGCCCCCATAAAATGGCTGTATCGCCAATTGACACAGTTATATGGCTCACATCTATTGCTATCATATCCATAGAAACACGACCCACTAAGGGACACAGAATATCGTTTATCAATACTGGTGTGCCGTTTTTTGCATGTCGTGGATAGCCGTCGCCATAGCCAATGCCAATAATGGCAATTGTGGTTGACTGATCAGCAATCCAAGTTGAGCCATAGCCAACTGTTGCTCCTGCTTGAATGGTTTTAATGGCTGTTACCGGTGCAGACAATTGCATTACTGGTTGCAGATCGTGATCATTGTCTGCAAAAGGTGATGCACCGTAGAGCATAATGCCGGGGCGTATGAAATCAAAATGTGCGGCTGGATTTGACAAAATTGCTGCGGAATTTGCCATGGAGCGATTGTTGTTATTGTCGGTTAATTGCTTAAAGGTTTTTAGTTGCAATAAATTCATTGGATGGTTTAACTCATCTGCACAGGCAAAGTGACTCATAACGCCTTTAATGGTAATCAATGCATTGGATTCAAAATCAGGCAAACATTGTCGGTATTCGTCATGTGATAAGCCCAGTCTGTGCATACCTGTATCAATTTTTAGCCAAATGCCCAGTGCTTGCGTGTTGTGGTTAATTAATACGATTTGCGCAGGGTGGTGGATGACAATTTGACACTTTAAATCAATGGCTTGTTGCAATTCTTCAGAGGTGTAAACGCCTGATAATAACAAAATAGGTTGATCGGTTAGTTGTCGTAATTTCTGGACTTCTGACAATTCACTCACTGCCAATAGATCGGCATTTTCAATCAAAGGTGTTATTAAATTTAGGTGATGACCATAGGCGTTGGCTTTAACCATGGCGATGATTTTTGCTGACGATTTGTTTTTAACAATGGATAGGTTGTGCGTTAGTGCAGATTGGGAGATTAAGGCAACAGCAGGCATATTTTTTTAGCGTTAGAATTCTTCTGTTTCGAAGTTGGGTGCATTGTTGGCATCGGCAGCATCTATTTGCCAGTCTTCAGGTGCATTTTGCATTTGGTCGTCGGGGGCAAGATTTTCAAAGCGGGTGTATTCTCCAATCCACGACAATTTAATGTTGCCAGTTTCGCCATTACGGTGTTTGGCAATTTTTAAATCTGCTTTGCCAACTTCTTCGGGGTCGGAGTAACTTTCATCGTGATATTGCTCATCTCGGTAAACAAAGGCAATAATATCTGCATCTTGCTCAATCGAACCTGATTCACGCAAATCTGACATCTGTGGCATACGGCCTTTGCCTGCTTTGGGGCGTGATTCAACGCCACGATTAAGTTGCGATAGGGCGATGACGGGCACATTGATTTCTTTGGCCAATGCTTTTAACGATCTGGATATTTCAGAAATTTCTTGTACTCGATTTTCACTTTTCCCATGCACCGTCATTAATTGTAAATAATCCACCATAATAACAGCCAATTCGGGATATTGTCTTTTAACCCGACGGGCTTTTGCACGGATTTCTGTCGGTGTAATCGAAGGGGTTTCATCAATTAAGATGTTGTTTTTTTCCATGGCACTAATTGAGTGGCTAAAACTGTTCCAATCGGTTTCTGTCATTTCACCTGCACGGATTTTTTTGCTATCAATGTGTCCAAACGAGGAAATCATTCTAAGGATGAGTGCATCAATCGGCATTTCTAGCGAAAATACCAATACTGGCTTGCTTTGCTCAATAGCCACATTGCCGACAATGTTCATTGCCAATGCGGTTTTGCCCATAGAAGGACGACCTGCAATAATAATCAAGTCGCCTTTTTGTAAGCCTGAGGTTTTTTTGTCTAACTCGGTAAAACCTGTTTCCAATCCCGTTAACGAGCCCGCAGTTTCTGCCCATTCTTGCACTAAATTAACCACATCTTTGGCTTTGTCTTTGACATTGATAACCCCTTGCTTGCCACGGGTAATTTGTTCTGCAATTTCAAATATTTTTCTTTCAGATAAATCGATTAATTCTTGCAATTCAATGTCTTTTGGACGGTAAGCAGAATCGGCAATTTCTTGGCTAATGATAATCAATTGACGATAAACAGAAAGTTCACGCACATGCTGGGCGTAGGTTTTGATGTTTGAAATGCTGGGCGTGTTTTCAGCAATTTGTGCCAAATAAGCAAAACCACCCACCGTTTCTTCATCACCTGTTTTCTTAAGTCGCTCTTTAACCGTCAAAATATCCACAGGTTCACTGTGCTCTAATAACATGTGAATGGCATCAAAAATAACACGGTGCGAGGTGTTGTAAAAATCATCTGTTACCAATACATCTGCCACCTCATCCCAAGCCTCGTTATGTAGCAACAAGCCGCCGAGAACGGATTGCTCTGATTCAATAGAATTTGGTGGTACTTTAATGTTTTCGATGTTCATAATGGTTGGTAAGTATTTCTCTTGAAATAAAAAAAACCCTCAATAAGAGGGTTTTTATTTTAACTTAACTTGAGCTCGTTACCTTAAATTTTTAAAAGATAACGAACCACTGTTTTTTTACTGCTCATCTTCCGAGGCTTCAACAACAATCTTAATGTCAATGTCGATATTGGTGTGTAGCGTAATGCTAATATCGTATTCACCAATATGATGAATGGCTTCAGATAAGTTAATGTTGCGTTTTTCAACTTCGTGACCTAACTCAGCCAAGTTTGCCACAATATCTGCTGTGGTAATAGAGCCGAATAACTTGCCTTCTTCACTGGCATTGGCTTTGAGCATGCAAACCACACCCGCCATTGCTTCTGCTTTTTCTGTTGCCATTTTAACAGTGGCCATTTCTTTCGCTTCTAAGCCAGCCTTAATTGTTTCAAATTCAGCCATATTAGCCGCCGTTGCTGGCTTGGCTTTGCCTTGAGGGATTAAGAAGTTGCGTGCATAGCCAGATTTAACATTAGCAATGTCACCTAAGCCACCTAATTTACCAATTGTTTCTAATAAAATTACTTGCATGGTTAACTCCTATTTTTTATGTTTATCAGTGTAAGGAATCAATGCTAGAAATCTAGCACGCTTAATTGCAGTCGTTAATTGACGCTGAAACTTAGCACTGGTACCGGTCATTCTTGACGGGGTGATTTTGCCACCTTCGTCAATGTTCTTTAGTAACACATCTACTTCTTTGTAGTCAATTTCTTTAACGCCTGCTGCCGTAAAACGACAAAAAGTGTTGATTTTAATTTGAGGTCTGCGTTTTCTCTTTTGTTGCTTAGCCATAATAATCTCCTATCGCTTGTTTTTGTTCTCGTCTGAGTCTTTGGCAGTCATCATAACTGAAGGCTCAGTAATTGCCGCTTTTTTAGAAATGATTAAATTTCTTAAAACAGCATCGTTAAAACGGAAGTTATAATTTAATTTATCAAGTGTTTCTTGATTACATTCAATGTTAAACATTAAGTAATGCGCTTTATAAATTTTCTTGATTGGATAAGCGAGGTGTTTACGACCCCAGTCTTCTTCACGGTGGACGCTGCCACCGTCAGAAGTAATCATTTCTTTGTATTTGTCCAACATCGTGCCAACTTGTGAAGATTGGTCGGGATGCACAATTAGTGTAATCTCATAGTGTCTCATGAGTGTTTTCTCCTTATGGTTATTAAAAAAAATAGCCTGCCAAGTCAGCACTCGGTCAAGCAAGGGAAAGCGGATTATACCCTGTTTTATATTTTTATATTGAGACTTTTGTATAAATCATGGAGGATTGACAGTATTCAATTTTTGCCTTGCTTTTATTCTTCTAGGGGTGTGTGTTAGTCTAATTGGTGGTTTCTTTAAACCTTGTTTTGGTAGGGGGAGGAACGGTTATAAACCGTTCCCTACGGTTGGGTTTGTGCTTTGAGAGGGTTGTTTATATATGAGACTTTTGTGCAAATATGAATTATCGTCAACAATCTACTTTTTACTAAATTGGCAATTTTTTAAAGCCAGCCTTAGTCCTATTAGAACAAGGTTTAAGACAATCATCAAGTTGGCAAAAATTGAATTTTGTTAATCACCCACATTTATGCAAAGGTCTCCATAAAGGTTTCATAATTAGAGTATTTTGTTTTTATGTTATTGATATAATGCTTGCTTTCCCATTGGCACTACAATAAACCTTATGTTTGAACAAACTTTTAAAAATATAGACGACATCTTGCACAAGGATAGCGGTTGCGGCAGTGAATTAGATTATGTGGAGCAAACTTCGTGGATTTTATTCTTAAAATATTTAGACGATTTAGAAAAAGACAAGCACACCGCCGCAAAACTCTCAGGCACTACTTATCAGCAAATTATTGAGGAAAAATTTCAATGGCACCAGTGGGCTGCCCCTAAATTAGCAAACGACAAAATTGATCACAACGCAAAAACAGGTGATGACCTAGTAAATTTTGTCAACAACGAACTGTTTCCTTATTTTAAAAAATTTAAAGGCAACGCCATAAATGCCAACACCATTGAATATAAAATTGGTGAGATTTTTAGCGAATTAAAAAACCGCATTCAAAGCGGCTACAATTTACGCGAAGTGGTTAATTTAGTCAACGAATTACGCTTTAGAACCCACAAAGAAAAACACGAGATGAGTCATCTATATGAAGGCAAAATCAAAAATATGGGCAACGCTGGGCGCAATGGCGGCGAATATTACACCCCTCGCCCCCTGATCAAAACCATCATCAAAGTGGTCGCCCCCGTCATTGGCGATACTATTTATGACGGCGCCGTAGGTTCAGCAGGTTTTTTGGTAGAAGCCTTTGATTATCTAAACACCAAAGACCTGTCTGCCAGTCAAACCGACATTTTGCAAAAAAACACCTTTTACGGCAAAGAAAAAAAATCCCTCGCCTACATTATCGGCATTATGAATATGATTTTGCATGGCGTAGAAGCCCCCAATATCATTCACAGCAACACCCTCGCCGAAAATCTAGCAGACATCCAAGAAAAAGACCGCTACCAAGTTATTTTAGCCAATCCCCCTTTTGGCGGCAAAGAACGCAACGAAGTGCAACAAAACTTCCCAATTAAAACAGGCGAAACCGCCAGTTTATTCTTACAACACTTCATCAAAATTTTAAAAGCAGGCGGCAAAGCAGGCGTGGTCATTAAAAACACCTTCTTAAGCAATACCGACAACGCCTCCATCGCCCTGCGCAAAGAATTATTAACCTGCTGCAATTTACACACCGTCCTCGATTTACCCGGCGGCACCTTCACAGGCGCTGGCGTTAAAACCGTCGTCTTGTTTTTCGAAAAAGGCAAAGCCACACAAAAAACTTGGTTCTACCAACTCAATTTAGACAGAAACCTAGGCAAAACCAACCCACTCAACGAACAAGATTTAGCCGAATTTATCACCCTCCAAAAAACCCAAGCCAGCAGCGAAAACTCTTGGACACTAAACACCGCCGACCTTGATCAAAATACATTAGATTTATCCGCAAAAAACCCCAATACTCCCGAAGAAGCACCCCTTAGAGAGCCAAGCGAGATTTTAGAAAGTATGGCTAAATTGGATGAAGAAAGCCAATTGATTTTGGAAACAATCAAGGATTTAATATGAACAAACAACAAGACATTATTATTTATAACACGGCTGATGGCAAAGCTTCTGTTGCACTTTACGCCAAAGATGGTGTCGTTTGGATGAACCAAAATCAACTGGCAGAACTTTTTAACACCTCTAAGCAAAATATCAGCCTTCATATTGCAAATACATTAAAATACAATGAGTTACAACAAAAATCAGTTGTCAAGGATTACTTGACAACTGCCTCTGATGGCAAAAAATATAAGGTCGCTTTCTACGCTTTAGAAATGGTTTTAGCAGTTGGTTATCGTGTGAAAAGCATAAGAGGAGTACAATTTAGAACTTGGGCAACTGACACTCTAAAAAAATATAGAGTTAAAAGTTTTTTACAAACAATTAAAGAATAGTTATGAGCGAAAATAAAGACATTAGATGGAAACAAAGATTTCAAAATTATTCAAAAGCATTCGCACTATTGCGCATTGTCATTGAAGAAAACGAAGACATCTTAACTTTATCCGACCTAGAAAAAGAAGGACTTATCAGACGATTTAAATTCACCTTTGAACTGGCATGGAGAACGCTCAAAGATAAAATGCAAGAAGACGGTATTATGATAGACAAAATCAGCCCAAAATTCATCTTAAAACTGGCGTATAACAGTAAATACATTAACAATATAAAAGTATGGATAGCAATGGTAAACGATAGAAATCTAATGAGCCATACCTATAACTTTGACAACTTTAACAAAGTTTTGAAAGCACTACAAGACACCTATTATTTCCACCTAGAAGAACTTTATATAGACTTTATGACACAAGATTTAAACGAATGATGTTTGGACTAAACACAACTCAAGCGCAAATACTACAAAGTATTTTTAAAAAACACCTTAAAACAGGATTGGTAATTGTTTACGGATCAAGGGTTAAAGGCACCTACACAAAATATAGCGATATAGATTTGGTTTTAAAAGCCACCCATCTTAACGCCCATCAAGTCGAGGATTTAATTGACGATATTATAGAAAGTGATTTTCCTTATTTGTGCGATATACAATTATTTGAAACTATCAACAATCCCAGTCTGTTAGATCATATTGATAGAATGGGAGAGGTTTTTTATCGGGGTGATGATAATGAGTAGTGGGGGTTTGAAATTGCCGAAAGGGTGGGAGGTTAAGAAACTGGGGGAAATATCTTTAGTCGGTGCAGGGAATTCTGCACCTCAAAATAAAGAGTTATTTAAAAATGGAAAGTATTTTTTTATTAGAACTTCTGATGTTGGAAAAATAAAAAAAGGACATATAAATTCGAGTAATGATTTATTGAGTGAAGAGGGAATTCTAAAATTAAAGTTACATAAAGCAGGAACAATACTTTTCCCAAAAAGCGGGGCATCTACATTTCTAAATCATAGGGTAATAATGGATATTGATGGCTATGTATCAAGCCATTTAGCAACCATAAAACCCAATAAAAGGATTAAAGATAGATATGTTTGGTTCTACTTAATTATGATTGATGCAAAGGATTTAATGCAAAATATTGCTTACCCTTCTTTGAAATTATCTGATATAAGAAAAATCCCAATCCCAATCCCATTATTCCCCGAACAAAAACGCATAGTCGCCATTCTTGATAAAGCCTTTGCCGAAATAGCCAAAGCAGAAGCCATCGCCAAAACCAATTTACAAAACGCCAAAGAATTATTTGAAAGTTATTTGGATAATGTTTTTAAAAACAAAAGTGACGATTGGGAGGAAAAACTTTTAGGGGATATTTGTAAAATAGAGTCCAAGTTAATTGATCCAAAAGAATTAAAATATCAGGATTTTATTCACATTGGAGCAGGAAATATTGTTTCAGAAAAGGGAATGCTGATTGATTTAAAAACAGCAAAAGAGGAGGCTCTTATTTCTGGAAAATTCTTGTTTGATGACTCAATGGTTTTGTATAGTAAAATACGACCGTATTTAATGAAAATTGTAAAATGTGAATTTAAGGGGTTGTGTAGTGCAGATATTTATCCATTAACGCCAATTAAAGGTAAATTGGTACAATCATTCTTATACTACTTATTGCTCTCAAGTCATTTTACAAAATATGCAATTGAAGGATCCCAAAGAGCAGGAATGCCAAAAGTAAATAGAAAACATCTTTTTAATTATTCGTTTTACTGCCCCTTGGTAAAACAACAAAAACAAATTATTCAAAAGTTAGATCAATTGCAATTTGAAATTAAAAAACTAGAGAAGATTTACCAACAAAAAAATGAAAGTTTAATAGCGCTTAGAAAATCAATCTTACAAAAAGCATTTGAAGGAGAATTATAATTATGGAAACAAGGGAGCAATATGCAAATTAAAAAAATCGAAATACTTAATTTTAGATTGTTGAAAGATTTTAGTATTGACCTTGAAGACAACCTGTCTTTAATAATTGGCAAAAATAACACTGGAAAAACATCTTTGCTTTCACTTTTGGAGCTATTTTTCTCAAGTAAGACAAACCATTTTACTTTACATGATTTTAATCTTGAATTCCAGCAAGAAATTAAAGGTATATTAGATGAAGATATAACAAAAGAAAATTACAATAATTTAGAAATTAACCTTAAATTTTATATTGAATATTTTGAATCAGATAATTTGAAAAACATATCTGATTTTATTCTTAATTTAGATCCCGAAGAAAACTATCTTGTTCTATCGTTTAGTTATGTATTGGAATATGAGAGCTATTCAAGGTTAAAAGGTGACTACAAGAAATTTAAAAATGAATTCAAAGATAAATCTGCAATAGACTTTCTTGGTAAAAATCACAAACAATATTTTTCAATCAAAAAAACAGTTGTTGAACATAACAAGGAAGAAAATGAAAAAGAAATAAAAGATGAGCAATTGTCAAAAATTATTTCACTTGAAACTATCAATGCCAAAAGAGATGTATCAAATGGAGAAAGAGGAGGATTTACAAGCAATAAAACTCTTTCAAGACTTTCGTATCAATTTTATAGTCATTCAAACAAGTCAAATCCAACTACTGTTTCAGATTTACAAAGTGAATTAATTAGAACAGATGGCAAGTTAAATAAAACTTATAAAGCAATATTTGAAAAAGTAGTTGGTGACATAAGAAAATTCAGTGTTAACGATTCAGAAGTTTTAATAAAATCAAATCTTGAAGAGATGAATATCTTAAAAGATAATACTTCTGTTGTGTATAAGCAGGGGGATATGGAATTACCAGAAGATTATAACGGTTTAGGGTATATGAATTTATTCGCCATGGTATTTAAACTTCATTTAATATTTGATTCCTTTAAAAAGAATGATGTAAATCAAGGGGGGCAAGCCGATATAAATTTATTGTTTATTGAAGAACCAGAGGCACATACCCACCCTCAAATGCAATATGTTTTTATTAAAAATATTAAAAACTTATTAGCCGAAGGAAAGGAGGAATTAAATAATTTACAAACTATTATTAGCACTCACTCTTCTCATATTGCATCTCAAAGTGAGTTTAATGACATTAAGTATTTCAAAAAAATGGATAACCAAGTTACCTGTAAAAATTTATCTAATTTGGAAAACGAAGAAAATTCTGAAGATCGCGAAAGAATGAATTTTAATTTTTTAAAACAACATCTTACGCTTTACAGAGCAGAGTTGTTTTTTGCTGAAAAGATTATTTTTATTGAGGGGGACACAGAAAGAATTTTATTGCCTGCTATGATGAAAAAAATTGATGAAGAAAAAAAAGAAGATGAAGGGTATATTCCTTTGTTGTCTCAAAATATTTCAGTTGTAGAAGTTGGTGCCTACTCTCATGTTTTTGATAAATTTTTAAACTTTCTTGGAATTAAAACTTTAATAATAACCGATATTGATTCAGTTGATTCAAGTAAAAAAAAATGTGTTGTTGATGATGGAAAAAATACAAGCAACGCTTCTATAAAGTATTTTTTAAAAGATAAGGGGTGGGATGCCTTACAAAAATTAGAGCACACATCAAAAATATTATCAAAAACTGGGTCTTTGTGGGAGAAGAATGGAGATGGATTGCTTTGTATTGCCTACCAAATAAAGCAGAATAATTACCATGCCCGTAGTTTTGAAGATTCTTTTATTTCTATTAATATTAACTTTATTGAAAACAATAAGAAGAATTTTAAAAGTTTGAAAAATATAATAAAAATAACATCGACACCCCCTAATTTTTATGAAATTGCAGATAATTGCATTGATAAAAAAACTCTTTTTGCAATGGATATTCTTTATTACAGTAGCGAAAGTTATAAAGAATGGTGTGTGCCTGAGTATATAAAAGAGGGGTTAGTGTGGCTAGCGAAATAATTAATAAAATCAAATCTCAAATTAAAATAGGCAATAATTTTCTTATAAGTGGTGGTGCAGGAAGCGGCAAAACCTATTCTTTAATGAAAGTCATAGATTTAATATATGAGATAGACTCTTCATCAACTATCGCTTGTATTACCTTTACTAATATTGCAGCAAATGAGATTAAACATAGGGCAAAACATGAGAAATTAGAGGTATTTACAATTCATGATTTTTTATGGAAATCAATAAAAAATTATCAAAATGATTTAAAAAAATCTCTTGTTGATTTAGTTATAATGGAAAAAGAAGTGGAAAAATCAGGCATTAAATATACTGGAGAAAAAGATATATCTATTGAATATTTACAGGACAAAGAAATAAATTATAAAGACTATAGAAAAATAGATAATGGCATATTGTCACATGATGATATTTTTAAAATATCAAATTATATGTTTAAAACATATCCGTTATTATGTGATGTTTTAAAGGATAAATACGGATATATTCTTATTGATGAATATCAAGATACCGAAGAACAAGTTATTGACATTTTCCTAAAGTATTTACCAAAGTCAAATGATAAAAAAAATATTATTGGTTTTTTTGGCGATTCTATGCAGTCAATATATTCGAATAGAATAGGCGACTTAAAGCAGTATATTAAAGATGGCTTAGTTTTTGAAATAAAAAAGAATGACAATTGGCGATGCTCTGAAACAGTTATTGATCTTCTTAACAAAATTAGAACTGACGATATTCAACAAACACGAAAAAGAAGAGGTGATGAGATAGATATAGATTTGAGTGGTAGTGCAAAATTCATTTATTCAAATGCTGAAGATATTGATTTTGAAAGCATAAAAATCAACCCGCTGTTTGAGCATTGGGATTTTAATGATGTCAATGAAACAAAAGAGTTGTATCTGACACATAATTTAATAGCAGATAAGGCTGGTTTTGGTAAAATATTTCAAATTTATAACAATGATGAAATTATTAAACAAGTAAAAAAAATTAAAAAAAAATCAGAGGAAGGCAGTTCATTAGATGACATTAAAAGTAAGACATTTGAAGAAGTTTTAAATATGGACATCGCCAAAGAAACACTGGCTTTTCAAGGATTTATTTCCGAGAATGGGGAGCTATTTAATCAAACTAAATCTATTTTTTTTGAGGAATTATCAAGAATTCGTTTAAATACAGACCAACTTATAGGTAATAATTCTGACAAATTATGCATTCATCTCAAAAAAATACAGGAAAGAATTGATTTATACGAAACAAAACAGGTTAATGAGTTTACAAGAAAAGTAGATTATAAAATTTTATCAATTAACGACAAAAAAGAGTTAAAAAGTGCAATAGATACCATAGTTAATCAAAAAAATGAAACGATAGAAACTATTGTTAATCTTGCAGATAGCATGAACATTGTGAAAAAAGATGATAATTTTACTAATTTTATTAATGAAAATCAATATGTGTACGATAGAGTTAAGAGTTTGCCGTTTACTGAAATAACCAATCTTTATAAATTTGAAGAAAAGAAAACCCCCTACTCTACGCAACATGGAATTAAAGGGGCTGAATTTAATAATGTTTTTGTAATCTTAGATAATGGCAAGTGGAATCTATACAATTTTAAACACTTTTTTGAAGAAACTGCTAGAAAGGAGTCTATAGTCGAGCGAACAAACAAAATGTTTTATGTGTGCTGCTCCAGAGCAAAAAAGAATTTGATTGTATTTTATCATCAACCTAGTGGTATAGCGTTAACAAAAGCAAAAGAGTGGTTTGGGCCTGAGAATGTACTGGAAATATAATGACTTTAATGTCACAAAAAAAATCATGAAAAAATGAAAAATCTACATAAATTACAATTATTCCAAGACCAAAAAATAAGAAGCCACTGGGACGAGGCAGCAGAAAAATGGTATTTTTCAATTATTGATATTGTGGAAATACTAACTGAACAAAAGGATTATCAGGGTGCAAGAAATTATTGGAAGGTTTTAAAACATCGGCTTTTAAAAGAAGGCAATGAAACGGTTACAAATTGTAACCAGTTGAAAATGTCTTCTGCTGATGGAAAAATGAGGCTAACCGATGTTGCTGATACTAAAGATATTCTGCGTTTAATCCAATCCATCCCCTCTAAAAAAGCCGAGCCCTTTAAACAATGGTTGGCACAAGTTGGCAAAGAGCGATTGGACGAAATAGAAAATCCAGAACTTGCTCAAGTGCGAATGAAAGCGCTTTATGAGCAAAAAGGTTATCCAAAAGATTGGATTGATAAGCGACTACGGGGCATTGCGATTCGTCAGAATCTTACGGATGAATGGCAGGAAAGGGGCATTAGCGAGCAGCGAGATTATGCGATTTTAACGGCTGAAATTTCCAAGGCGACTTTTGGAATGACGCCAAGTGAATACAAAGCGTTTAAAAATTTGCCGGTAAAATCAAAGGCCAATTTGCGTGATAATATGGATGATTTAGAGTTGATTTTTACAATGTTGGGTGAGCGAGTAACCACTGAAATATCCAAAGCGGAAAAGCCAGATACTTTGGTAAAAAACAAAAAAGTTGCCAAACGAGGTGGTACAGTGGCAGGTAATGCTAGAAAAGACACCGAAAAGGAATTGGGCAGAAGTGTGATGAATGCGGATAATTTGTTGGATTTGGGTAAAAAATTAGGGAAAAATAGCCGTTAGGTATTGGCAAAATAATAAGAAAAATCAGTGGGCTGTTTTTTTCTTGACTGGTTCTTGACTGTTGCAACTTATAGGTGTTAGGATAGTTAAATAAAACTATATAAATCAAACGCTTATTGTAATTTTAGTTTCTTGACTGGTTCTTGACTGTTGCAACTTATAGGTGTTAGGATAGTTAAATAAAACTATATAAATCAAACACTTATTGTAATTTTAGTTTCTTGACTGGTTCTTGACTGTGAATAAATAAGGTAAATAACTTAATGAAAATAAACACTTAAAATAATGATGAATGAAGCAGAAACGAGGGCGGAGTTAATAGACCCACAACTAAAGGCGAGTGGCTGGGGTGTTGTAGAGGGGTCGAAGGTATTGCGTGAGCGAGATGTTTGTAAAATTACTGAGGGTAGGATTCAGATTGGTGGTGGGCGTAAAAATCCGCTTATTGCGGATTATATTTTGGCTTATCAAGGGTTTAAACTGGCGGTTGTTGAGGCTAAAAGTGCTGATTTGGCGGTGGGCGAGGGGGTGGCACAGGCTAAATTGTATGCGCAAAAATTAAATTTAAATTACACTTATGCTGCTAATGGTAAAGAAATTTATCAAATCAATATGAACACTGGTGAGGAGCGGTTTGTTGCTGGTTTTCCCACGCCTGATGAACTTTGGAGAGCTGTTTATGGTGAGCAAGATAAATGCTTAGATGCGTTTTCAAAGGTGCCTTTTGAGGATAAATCGGGCACTTGGAAGCCGAGGTATTATCAGGAAATTGCGGTGAACAAGACGCTTGAGGCGATTGCAAAAAATCAAATGCGTATTTTGCTAACTCTGGCGACAGGTACGGGCAAAACAGCGATTGCGTTTCAAATTGCTTGGAAATTGTTTCATACGCGTTGGAATTTAAGCAAAGATGGGCAAAGGCAGCCGCGAATCTTGTTTTTGGCAGACCGTAATATTTTAGCCGATCAGGCGTTTAATGCATTTTCAGCCTTTAATGAGGATGCGATGGTGCGTATTAAGCCAAAAGAAATTAAGAAAAGGGGTAAGGTGCCAACCAATGGCAGTGTCTTTTTTACCATTTTTCAATCGTTAATGGCAAATGACAATACGGCTGAATTGCCAGAAGATGAGGAGCGAGATGAGGCAGAATTTGACGACAAAACTGCTTATTACCATCAATATGCACAAGACTTTTTTGATTTAATTATTATTGACGAGTGCCACAGGGGCGGGGCCAATAATGAAAGTAGTTGGCGTGGGATTTTGGCCTATTTTTCTCCTGCGGTGCAGTTGGGTTTGACGGCGACGCCAAAACGCCAAGACAATGTGGATACTTATGAATATTTTGGTGAGCCTGTTTATGTTTATTCTCTGAAAGAAGGGGTGAATGATGGTTTTTTGACCCCGTTTAAAGTCAAGCGTATTAAGACAACCTTGGATGATTATATTTATATCAATGAGGATGAAATACTGGAAGGCAATGTTGAGACTAGCAAACTTTATGAAGAAAAAGACTTTAACAAAAACATAGAGATTAAAGCGCGTGAATTTAAACGGGTGCAGATTTTTATGGACGAAGTTAATCAGAATGAAAAAACCATTGTTTTTTGTGCCTCTCAAGCGCATGCATCGATGGTTAGGGATTTGATTAACCAGTATAAAAACAGTGTTGATGTGAATTATTGTGTGCGAGTTACGGCAAATGATGGGGAGCTTGGGGAGCAATTTTTGCGTGAATTTCAAGACAATGAAAAAACTATTCCCACCATTCTAACCACTTCGCAAAAACTCTCAACGGGGGTGGATGCCCGTAATATTCGTAACATTGTGTTGATGCGAGAAGTGGGGCAAATGATTGAATTTAAACAAATCATTGGGCGTGGCACACGACTTTTTGAGGGCAAAGACTTTTTTACCATTTATGACTTTGTGGATGCTTATCAAAATTTCTTAGACCCTGAGTGGGATGGTGACCCGATTGAGCCAGAAGCGTGTTATGGCTGTGGAGAATGTCCTTGTGTTTGTGAAAAAATGCCATCGAAGTCTTGTAAAAAATGTGGACAATCTCCTTGTGTGTGCGTTAAGGGAACTTGTGAGGGTTGTGAACAAAGCCCTTGTGTTTGCATTAAAAAAGTGAAAATAGAATTGGCTGATGGCAAAGCAAGAGAAATTCAGTATATGCTCACAACTTCGTTTTGGGGTGCGGGTGGTGAGTTGATTTCAGCAACAGAATTTTTGCAAAATTTGTTTGGTGAATTGCCTAATTTTTTCAAAGATGAAGAGGAATTGCGGGAGATATGGGGGCATCCAAGCACCAGACAGGATTTGCTGCAAAAATTAGAGGTTGCGGGTTTTGGTAAACAACAATTAAACAGTTTGAAAAAACTTATTAATGCGGAAAATAGCGATTTATTCGATGTGCTTGAATATGTATTTAATAGCGATTTTCAACTGATGACCCGACAAGAAAGGGTGTCTGAGGCAAGGGCAAAAATACTGTTTTCTTTGAACGAAGTCCAGCAAGAATTTATAGAATTTGTTTTGAGTAAGTATATTGAAAGCGGCGTTGAAGAACTTAAGCGGAGTCAATTATCAACTTTGTTAACAATAAAATACCAGTCGCTGGAGGATGCTAAAGAGGTATTAGGCGAGATAGAAGACATTGTCCCTTTGTTTGTTGATTTTCAAAAATATTTATACCAAGCAAAGGTGGCGTAAATGAGTGATTATTTATCTTTATGTGAAGATTTCTTATTAATGAAAAAGCAATTATGACAATAAAAAACTGGCACGAAAACGACAGACCCAGAGAAAAAATGATTAAATTTGGCGAGGACAGTTTGAGCGATGCAGAGTTGTTGGCTATATTTTTACGCACCGGTATTAAGGGTAAAAGTGCGGTGGTATTGGCGCAAGATTTGCTTGATCAATTTGGCTCTTTGCATAATTTGTTAAATGCAAATGAGGAGGAATTTTGCAAAGGTAAGGGCTTGGGGCCAGCAAAATATGCCAATTTGCGTGGGGTGATGGCGATGGCAAAACGGTATTTTGAGTCGGGTATGAACAAGGGTGATACTTTTACTCGACCAGAGCAAATTGCCAGTTATTTGCACTTGCATATTGGCAATTCACATCGGGAGACTTTTGCGATGTTGTTGTTGGATCAAAAAAATCATTTGATTGAATTGGTGGAATTATTTACTGGCACGCTAAATAAAGCCAGTGTGCATCCACGAGAAGTGGTTAAAGCCGTGTTGCATAACAATGCAGCGGCTGTGATTTTGGCACACAATCATCCGTCAGGCGATCCAACGCCATCACAATCTGATATTAATATTACTCACAAAATTAAAGACGCATTGGCGTTGATTGATGTGCGTGTGCTAGACCATATTATTGTAGGCAACGGTGGGCGTTTTGAGAGTTTGGCACAGCGGGGTAATATGTTGTGAAGTGGTTAAAGCGCTTAATTTTATGGTTAATGTTGCTTATTGTTGTTGTTTTTTCTGCTTATCTTAATCATCTGCATGGCGTGGTTAAAGATGAATTTTCTAAGCCGTTAGATGCAAAAAATTCCACCTTATTGCTGGCACAACAGCCGCAGGCGCTTATTAATATGTTGTTAATAGTAGAAGACCAGTCATTTTTTCAGCATAATGGGGTGGATTTTAGAGAAATCACCAGAGTGGTGCGTGATTATTATTTGCATGATAAGCCCATGAGGGGTGCCAGTACCATTACCCAACAATTGATTAAAAATTCATTGCTCACGCGTAAAAAAACCCTGACTAGAAAACTTAATGAAGCGTTAATGGCATTGTTGTTGGAGGCTACATTTGACAAAGAGATGATTTTGAATCGCTATATGAACAGTGTGTATTTGGGGCAACATGGGTATTATGAAGTGCATGGATTTCAGCGTGCGGCGCAGTTTTATTTTAATGCAAAGCTTGAGGATTTACCCCTGAAACACTTAGCAACTTTGGTGGCATTGATAAAGGGGCCAAGTTATTATCATCCAACCAAACACCCGAGGCGCTTACTAAGGCGCAGAAATTTAGTGTTACAACTGTATTATAAGTATAAAAAAACGATAAAATGGCACAATGCAAAATACACAAAATACACAAAATATGCAAAACATACTGGCAATTGACACTTGCACCGAAGTTTGTTCTGTGAGTCTTTATACACAAGGTGAGATGGTTTCACGCTTTGTGCAAGATGTGGCAAAAAGTTCCAGTTTAATTTTACCGTTGTGCGATGAAGTGTTTGCCGAAGCCAATATAACAAGTGCAGATTTGGATGTGATTGTTTACACCAAAGGCCCCGGTGCATTTACAGGTGTGCGTATGTGTGTGAGCGTGGTGCAAGGAATGTCTTTGGCGCACAATATTCCCACTGTGGGGTTTTCTACCCTTGAAGTGGTTGGCTTTGGTGCTGTGCAAAAATACAAAATTGATAAACTTGCCATTGCCCTTGATGCGCGTATGAATGAGGTCTATTGGGGGATATATCAAGAAGGGGTGTTAAGTGTTGAGCGTTTGGAAAAGCCTGATTTGGTTGATGTGCTGGGTGTTGATTTTATGGGGGTAGGCACGGGTTGGGGTGCTTATGCGGAGGTACTTGCAGCACGCACAGGGATTGATAATTTTGTGGCAAATTTTTATCCAAAATCTGAGAATTTAATCGCTTTGTTTTTAGCCAAAAACACTGAGATTGGTGCCGAGTTGCCGTTGCCAACTTATTTGCGTAACAATGTTGCACAAAAATCGTTAAAATAACCAATTCAATCTTAATTTTGGAATCATCAGTATGTGGAAATGGATTCAAGCATTTGCTTCACCACAAAATTTTTATCAAACCAGTGCTAAAATTATCCCTTGGTTTATGATTCCTTTTGTTGCCCTGTCCTTGGCAGGGCTGTATTGGGGCTTAGTGGTTTCTCCCGCTGATTATCAACAAGGCGATAGCGTCCGCATCATGTATGTGCATGTGCCTGCTGCTTGGATGAGTTTATTTATTTATATGGTGATGGCAATTTCAGGTGCCATTGGCCTCATTTGGCAAATTAAATTAGCACATATAGTTGCCAAAGTATCGGCACCAATTGGTGCATTATTTACGCTTTTGGCATTAATCACAGGCAGTATTTGGGGCAAACCCATGTGGGGGACTTGGTGGGTGTGGGATGCGCGTCTAACTTCTGAACTTATTTTGTTGTTCTTATATTTGGCTTATATGTCGCTTAATAATGCCTTTGACAATCCGAAAACAGCCTCTAAGGCATCTGCTATTTTGGCGATTGTGGGCTTGGTCAACATTCCTATTATTTATTATTCAGTTGAATGGTGGAATAGCCTGCATCAAGGCTCATCTATCGGTGTAACAAAGGTTTCTATGCAAATCGATATGTTTATTTCGCTGATGTTAATCAGTTTTGCCTTTAAGTTTTTATATGGCGCATTGATGTTAATGCGTGCCCGAGATGAGGTATTGGTAAGAGAGCAAAATTCACGCTGGGTAAGAACCTTAATAGAGGGCAAAGAATGATGGATTTTTTACTATTTGATAAATACACAACTTATATATGGGTGTCGTATTTGCTCACTTTTGCCATGGTGGCGTTTTTATTTATCAGCGCCAAGGTAAATCGTACACGCGTTATTACACAATTACGCATTAAATACATTAGAGGGAGAAATGACAATGACTAAAAGGCAAAACAGAATGGTGCTTGTGGCAATATTAGTTGCCGGTGCAGTATTGGCGGTAACGCTTTTATTTCAAGCATTGGGGAATAATGCCAATTACTTTTATTCACCCACTGAAGTGGCAGAAGGCAAGGCGCCGATTGGCAAAAGTTTCCGCTTGGGTGGTTTGGTTACTGTGGGTAGTTTTAAGCGGGAAGATTTAAAATCTACCTTTGATGTTACCGACAATAAAAACAAATTTACCATCCAATACACAGGTATTTTGCCCGACTTATTTAGAGAGGGGCAGGGTATTATTGCCATGGGCTCTTTGGTGGGCAAGGTATTTATAGCAACAGAAGTATTGGCAAAGCACGATGAAAATTATATGCCTCCCGAAGTTTCTGATGCTTTAGAAAAAGCGAAGGAGTAATCATGAATAAATTCTTACCTTTGACAATTTTTGTTGTTTTGGCATGGTTTTTATATAACGGTTTAGGGCGAGATACGAAAAAAATCCCTTCACCTTTAATCGGCAAAACCTTCCCAAGTCTTGAAGTTGAAGATTTTCAAACGGGTGATAAATTTACACTACCAAGTCGCCTAAAAAACAAAGTATCGTTGGTTAATGTGTGGGCTTCTTGGTGCGTTACTTGTAGAGCAGAACATAAAATGTTGAACAATATTGCCCAAACCAGCAGTGTACAAATGGTCGGTATTAACTATAAAGACAGCAAAAAAGAGGGTGAGCGTTTTTTACGCACACTTGGCAATCCGTTCGATTTCATCGTATTTGATGATCGGGGTAAGCTGGGCTTGGAATTAGGTGTGTATGCCACACCTGAGACCTTTGTGGTTGACAAAAAAGGTGTTATCCGATTTAAGCGTATTGGCGACATTACACCAAGCATTTGGCAGCAACAAATATTGCCATTAATTGAGCAATTACAAAAATAATAGATTTTTTTCTAAAATCTATTGACAGCAAGCATTTTTACTGGATAATCCTATTTTTCAAAGTTTTTAATTTTAAACAATAATTCACACAACAAGGAGAAGTAAGAAAATGAATAAATCAGACTTAATTGATGCCATTGCATCAACAGCAGACCTTTCTAAAGCAGACGCAGGTCGTGCATTAAATGCAGTAACAGACGCAATTACAAATTCATTGTCAAAAGGTGACAATGTTGCTATTACAGGTTTTGGTAATTTTCTAGTAAGAGACCGTGCAGCACGCACAGGTCGTAATCCACAAACGGGCGCAACGATTCAAATCAAAGCATCTAAAGTTCCAGCGTTTAAAGCAGGAAAAACATTGAAAGAAGCAGTAAATTAATTTTTTTATTAAGTATAATACCTCGGTGCTTAATTAAGTATTGAGTATGTTTTTTGGGCGCTTAGCTCAGTTGGTAGAGCATCGCCCTTACAAGGCGAGGGTCACAAGTTCAAGTCTTGTAGCGCCCACCAAAAAATGGAGCGGTAGCTCAGTTGGTTAGAGTGCCTGCCTGTCACGCAGGACGTCGCGGGTTCGAATCCCGTCCGCTCCGCCATTTTTAAATAGCACTCTTTTTGAGTGCTATTTTTTTGTCCGTTAAAAAGTAGCAGATGTAAATTAATAGAGACCCTTTTGTTGGGCGTTTATGTCTAATACAAGGCTTCTAGTAGAGTAAGACCCTTGTATAAGAGGCCTTTGCATAAATATGAATAATCATCAAGAATCCACTTCTCCCCCACTTGGCATTTTTTTAACTTTGCTAGGGCAGAGTTTAAGGAAATGGCTAGGTTGGCAACCGTTGAATTTTGTCAATCACTTTTATGCAAATGGCCTTATAATATTTAATCGCCAAACTGGTTGTTTTTATTTATACAAGGACCCTTATTCCCTTTATAATAATACAAAACTTTAAAAGAGACATTAATACATCAATATGAACCATCAAAAATCCACTTTCCATTCGTTTGGTCATTTTTTAAATACAGTTTTAGCCTTGTTGGAGCAAGGTTTAAGGAATTTATTAAGTTGGCAGAAAATGAATTTTGCTAATTATCCATATTTACACAAAAGTCTTTAAAATAGCGTCTTAATGAATATTATTTACTACAATGAATCTAGTGTGTTTGACGAATTATCGTCTAATGAACGCTATCTGATTGCGATTGATTCGGATTTGGTGTCGACACATCAAGTGGAATTGCCTAAGATGAACCTTGCTAAGGCAAAAAAAGCCATTCCTTTTTTGTTGGAAGATACCTTATTGGATGACATTGAAAACTTAGATTTCTTTGTGCGAAAAACAGCAAACACCCATTATTACGAAGTGATTGTAATGGGCAAGCAGGTTATGAGCGAACTTCAAGAAAAAATTGAGCACGCACAATTGGGCGTTGAGCGTTGTGTCATTGATTTTATGTTGTTACCTAATGACAAAGAAAAAATGCATTACCAAGAAGACGAAAGAGGCATATTGTTTCGTTTTGGCGAGTTCTTAGGTGGCAGAATGGACAAAGTCATATTTGACGAGTCGCCAATAGATCAATATCAACTAATTAATGCAACGCTGGATATTAAGAACAGTCAAATTAATTTACTAGAAGTGGATTGGCTGAAGAATTGGGAAAAATCGCTACGACAATGGCGTGTTGGTATTGTGATTATTTTACTCTTGGCTGTGTTGTTGCCAGTCCATCTGATTATGGACAATTATTATTTGTCTGAGAAGGTTCAAATGCAACGCAGCGCTAACCAAAGTACCTTTAAAAAACTGTTTCCTGAAGTTAAGCGTATTGTTGACTTGCCTGTGCAAATTAAACAAAAAGTAAATCAGGCGAATAGCAGTAAGACCCGATCAAGTCGTGATTTATTAACTGAACTTAAGTTAAAAAATAAGCCTGACGCAGTCATTAAGCACCTTAAATTTAACCAACAAACTCTCACATTAAAACCATGAACTGGCATAACTTATCTAATAAAAAGAAGGCAAATTTTTTGGTTTTGGGCGTTGTTGCATTGTTGTTTGTATTATTTATACTAAGCATTGTTTTTCTTAATAGTAAAAACAGTACGCTGAATCAAGAACTCACCAGAGAGCGTGCCTTGTCGCATTCGTTGACAACCTTACAAAGTTCCGTGATTTTCCCTGCCTTATCTACGGCAAAGGCTAAAAAGATTATTCGCAAAACTTATCGTACATTCAAGGGCAAAAAGATGCACATTGATAAAAATAAGCACATTGTGTTGAGTGGGTCAAAAATACAGTTTTTTAAAATATTGAATGGATTGAGTGCACTCAAAAATAAGCACGGCATTATCGTCATTGGTGCAGATATTAAGTATGTCGATAACGGCATAGTTGATGCAAAATTGATTTTTTCATATCCATGAAGACCTTTTGTATAACTATGAATAGTCATCAAAAATCCACTTTTCAGTTGCTTGGCAATTTTTCAAACTCAGTCTTGGTTTCATCAAGACAGGGCTGGCGAAAATTGTTAATTTGGCAAAAATTAAATTTTGCTCATTGTCCATATCTACATTTACACCAAGGTTTCTTATGAAAAAATATATTTTATTGTTCTTAATGTCTTTGGCTTTTTTTCTGATTAGCAGTTTACCTGCAAGTTTATTTGTCTCGTCTATCCAGTCACAATCTCCTTATTTAAACTTTACTACTGTAGAAGGTAGCATTTGGCAAGGACACGCAAACAGCCCTAAATTGGGCAAGATTGATTGGGATTTTTCCCCATTGGCGTTGTTGCAAGCAAAATTAGGTTGGCAAATACAGATTGAGCAAGAGGCGCAGTATGCGCTTGTTTTTAACCTTAGCGTTGATGTATTCAAACAATTGCAACTTAGTGAAGTTGCCGGCACTTTATCCAGTATAGCGCTGAAAAATTTTAAATTATTGCCTGATAATGTTTTTAATGTTTCCTCGTTTGAAGTGCAAATTGATGAGCTTAATATTGACTGGGATGCAGGCAATTTGGCTGCTCGTCCAGACTTATTACAAGGGCTTTTGCAAGTGAAAAATCTTAATGTATTGGGTGAACAACTGGGGGATTACCAACTGCGTATTGACAGCAAAGATCAGCAATTAAACGGTGTCTTTACTGAGAAAAAAGCTCAAATTAAAGCCAATCTAAATGTAACGCTAAGTCTCAGCAATCAACTTAAGATTGAAGGTGACATTAAAGCCAACAATAAAGAGATGCAATCCTTGTTAAATAGTGCCAATGTTAAAGATAAAGTCTTATTCAATTATCAATTATAAGCAAGGCTGATAACATTTGAGACCTTTGCAACAAGTATAAATAATCCTTACTTGACAGTAGTCCCTTAGAAAAGCAAGCCCAACCGTAAGGAACGGTTTGTAACCGTTCCTTCTCTGAGCCCCTGCATTAGGCACAAATATCAACCAAAGGCCCATTTCCACTCATTGGTCAATGAATAAAATTTGCTTTTTATTAACACCCATGTCTAATACAGAGGCCTCAAGTTGATGAACAGCAGATTGCTTATATCCACTAAGGACTTAATTACCAGACTTGTTTGAATCAAGTACATTAATTGCTTCCCATGCCAATTTAACTTGTTCTGCAACATTAATGCCATTGATCACATCATTTCCAGCACTGGTAATCATGCCTGCTTTGGCATCATGAAATGTGGTAACTCTAGTCCATTGATTCTTATTGGCATCTAGGGCGACTTTCATTGCATTATTAATGCCTATACCCGTAACAGTAATGCCGTTATGAGTACCGCCGACTGACAATAGGTAAAACATTTTATTGGCAACAGAACTGTTGTAATGCACACCACAATAATCATTTCCACATGACGATGGCTGAACGCATATATTCTCGTCTACTATGTGCCAGTTTTCGCCTTTATAAGTATCTGGATAAGGTATGATTTCGGCTAAGGTTGGCTGGTAAACCTTACCTGCTTTTAGAATTTTATATGTTTGATGGGACGAATAACCTCTGCTTATAGAAGACGGGTTTTTTATTGAACGAAGAGGGGGGTGGTTATTCAAACCTATCGTCCAACTTTTTACACCAGTTGAATAATGTTGCTTGATAGCAATGCCAAGCCAGTCTGAAAATGCTTCGTTGAGCGCTCCCGATTCACGAGAATAGGCTAATTTGGAGAAACTATTGGTAACTGAATGTCCCCATTCGTGTGCGGCAACATTAATAACGGAAGCAAAACTTGCCTCATAGCCGTACTCTGGTTTGGCAGGCGTGTAAAAAATCCTATTGCCACCAGAAAAAGCATTAAACCACGATCCAGCATCGCTTCTTTTGCCACAAGAGAGCATGTCAAATCGAGGATATAAATAGTTAGTGGTTGCTGATAAAGTTCCCCCTTTATCGTTATAACTGTTCATGTTTAAAACATTCTTTAAATAATCGTAAACTTTGATTGAATTGGCATGGGCATCAACCCCGTCTTTATCAAAGTATTTTACCTTTGTGGCAGTGTGTTTAATATGCCTTGCGGGGGCAAGCCCAATTGACTTGATTGTTTTGATTTTTATATCAGGACTTCCTGGATTGGAAATAACCTCTTCTAAGTAATAATGTTGGTTTGATTTTAAAACTTTTAATGCAGGGTAACTGTTGTTGCCTTGTCCTTGCGCATTTATTGTTTTATGCGTTTGATCAAGTGCTTGAATAGAGCCAGCAATGGGGGGTTTATAGTAGCAAGCTTGTGTACCTATTGCTTGGATTTTAATGGTTACTGCGTGCTGGAATTGCTGTTGTACGCTAAAACGAATGACTCTATTTTGATCTGCAATGGCTTCGTCTTCAGTTGCTCCATCCTTTAATACACTGACCTGACAGCAGTTAATTTGAGCGCAAGCAAGTGTTGGTATTTCAAAGGTTCGCCTCCCTGTTGCGTCGTAAGTAAAGTAATGAGTGTCCTTTTCAAGAGAAGTGCTTTTTGTATAGCCATTTGTATCTCTATCATTTTCTATTTGAGCGGTTAAAAACTGTTTGGCATTTTCTTTACTCACCAATGTTTTACTTGCATCAAATTCATTAATATGTATTTGGAGTAAAGTGCCATAAGGCAGGTATTCTTTTGTATTTTTGGTTAAGAATCTAGAGACATCAATGCCATTATCTGGGTTGCTATCAACATCTAAGGTTTGCAATAATTGCACTATATTCCCCATCTCTAGGTTGCTAGCAGCAATATCACTTGGATATAATATATCGGCGGCTAACGATTGACCCAAATATAAATCACCCAAATAGAATTTAATGCGTTCCCCTGCTTGGTATTTAAAAGCGCCAGATTCATCAGTTGTGCCAGTAAAGGTTTCAGTGGCGTACTTTAACCCTTTAACGGCACTACCTTTGAAATAACCAGTTATTTCGTTAGCAACTGGATTGGTTGGCGTGCTAAACCTGTTTTCTGATACACCCATTAAATCTTTAAAGATGACCCTTACTTTAATTCTTTTGTCAATATGATTTTGAGTTAGGAGGAATGTTTTATTGTTTGCCCCATCAACAAGATTGTCATCAGCATACCACTGATAACTGATGCCGTTATGCGGCACACCACCGGGGTCTTGAATCTCAGCTGTTAAAGTCGTGTTTTTTACGGCATGACCGTTAATATAAACAGTTGCTGGGGCATTGGCAACACCATATTTATTGAGTGTTTGAACTAAATGCTCTTGAGCCTTATTTTTCGTTACTAAAGTTTTACTTGAAAAAGTATGGCTATCAATATAATCTTGCGTTAAATCATCATTAGGCAATGTAGTATCAGCACCTTTAAATTGTTTACTCACATCGATGCCATCGTCTAAATTGTTGTTGCTATCCAAGGTTTGTAACAATTGTGCAATCTTAATACTATGTTCATAATCTGTTGCGATATTATGAGGGTAAAGTGCTTCACTTGCTATGGCACTACCCAACACCATATTACCCAAAGAAAAAGTAATCCTCTCTCCTGCTACATATTGGTAACTGCCGAGTTTATCAGTTGTGCCACTTTGTGTTATGGTCGTGTAGTTTAGTCCTTCAACTGCACTGTCTCTAAAATAGCCAGTTTCAACGGGTGCATTATCACCACCACCACTGCCACCACCACAAGCAGATAGCAATAACACACTAAGTAGAGTAAAACACCGAATGCCTTTAAGCTGTAATGGTAAAGTTATCATTAGTATTTAATGTCCTCTATTTTTGATAGAATATTGGGTGGATTGCTATCACTAACACGATAAATAGTTTCTATGCCGTTAACCGATAATCGCACTTGCCAAATAACATAAGGTTGTGTTTGTATAATCATGGGCTTGATGGACAATACTTTGTGTTGTTTTTGGTCAATAAATGCCAATACTTTGTCAGCAGTTAATTGGGTTTTTTCTTGATTAAGGTGTGCGTCAATTTTACTTTTAAACGAAGGTGATAATAATTGCTGATAACCACTAATGCTACTAACAGCCTCTTGGTCAAAGTGGACAATAATCTGCATTTTCTCCACCTCAATGCCACGGTATGTGGTCTTGAAACGCAAATGCTGATTGCCGAACCTGTCGGTATTGGTTTGTTGAAAAAGTAACGCCCCATCACTGCTAAGATTTAATTGAGCCCTGTGTTCTAGAATGCTTGAACGGGCTTGCTCAAGTGTTGTTGCAGATCCGCCCATGCTATCCGCACTTAGAATATTGTCAACATCAAGATGAAAAAATCCACCCCAAGCATAGGTACTGCCTAGGTAGCCACATAAAATTAAGGTACGAATCATTGTTGCCATAGTTTAAGATTTGATAGAGTAATTACAAATGTAAGATTATACTTTTGTTAAGCCTTGAAAAGCGTGTAAATGACTGGAGCAGGTTGTCAATCTAACTACAATTCTGACAATATTTTAAAAAAAGTGGTGGTATAATAAATATACCAAAATTTTTACAAAAGTCTTGAATGTGGCAATCAAGTTTCAATCGCCTCACTTAAAGACAGTAATATCGTCGTTGGCATGGCAAGCCATGAGACAAATATTTACGATTCAAAAACACCAGATGTAGACATTACTCACGCTAATGCTAATCTTGTTAAGCCCGTTCAGAAGACAGTATGTGAGTGCAAAAGAAGTGCTAGGGGTAGAAAATATCTTATCTAAAAACCCCTTGAAATGAGATAACCGTTATCAGTGAGATAAAAGTGCAAGTTGTGCAAAAGACAAGTGGTAATTGAGCCTTGTCATTGGACATTTTAAGGTAGATTTTAGAAAAAAGTGGAGATTTATATTATTACAAAGATTTGGGCGTAAAGTAAAGAAACCATTAAAAAAATTAAACAAAAGAGGCGGAAAAAAAATGAACAAATTTCTTATAGTAATCACATTAATTGTTACATTAATATCTTGTGGTGGTAGCGATAATGGCGACAAGGCTGTTGGACTTAAAGGTGTTGCCCATGCAAATTATGTTAAAAATGGCGTGATAAAACTATATGGCGTTAAGGACGATAATAGCAAACAGTATATAGCCTCTGTAGTCACGAACGACACAGGGCATTATTCTTTTTTAGAAAGCCATATTACTTATGGTTATAAAGCCTATATTATTGAAGCAGTTAGTGGAACTTATATTGACGAAGCAAAAATAAGAGCCGCCAAAGCTAACGGTAAAACAGATGCTGAGGCTGAAATTGAAGCCACCATGGTTTTAAACTCTCAAGAACCAATACAAAGTATTACTTACCTAAAGGAAGGTGGGATTGAAGAGGTTGCCATCACACCAGCAACAGATATTGTTGTTAAAATATTAGAGAGAGAAGGTAATTTCTCAGAGGCAACCAGAAGGGTAGCGGCTCAAAATACAGTAAGAGGGTTATTGGGTGCGGTAGCGCCTGATGATCTAAATTTGTTTACGACGCAGCCGGTTGATTTAAATGAGTCATTGCAAGTTGAAAATTCTCAGAGTAATCAAAAAGTGTATTCGTCATTGATGTCGGGTTTGTCTCAATTGCAACAAGACACCAAAAAAAGCATAGCAGAGATTTCTACAGAACTCTCGCAAAATATTAATGTTCAGAATCAAGGTGAAGCGGTTCAAGATTCTGCACTATTATCGCAGTTCAGAGAAAGTTTCGAGATGTCAACAAAGCAAGACAACCAAGCAGGTAAAGATACTGGCATTGAGATGTTTGCAGATGGGGCGACTAATGTTGTTACTACCAATGCGTATCTAGCGAATGTGGCTTACAAGCCGAATGACAAAGTGGTTAAAGATGGCGTTGAATACACATGTAAAGCATGGCCAGATGGGGCTTGGTGTGCCTCCCCCGTTTATCAACCGGGTTCGGCCTTGTCATCCAGGGCATGGAATACTGATGGTGGCACTGCTAATATCGTTGAAAGTGACACAGATATTAACAACATAAATTACTGGTCAAACCAAGCTTATGTGGCTGGCAACAAAATATATTACAAGGGTGATGCTTATGAATGTAAAGGCTGGCCTTATACAGGATGGTGTCAATTAAGGGAACCGGGTACCAATGGCTGGCAAGATGCTTGGAGAGAATATACAGGTCATTACGATGTGGCAGACAATGTTAAACAAGACAATGATAAGAAGAACAGTGACGATGATGCTGTCCAAGAAGAGCAAGAGAATCAAGCTGAATTAGCTTTAGAAAGGCCTTTGTTGCAATTAGACCAAAGTGATGGACAATATACTTTGTTGATATACGCCACTTATACCAATAATTCAAACAGACCTGATGGCTATATATTGTATAAAGATGGGCAACAAGTAAAAGAAGTTGCGTGGTCTAATACGCAAGATACAATAGCCAATGAGCATGGCTTGAAAGATGACGATGTTCATCGATATTTCGTTAAAACTTATCGTATTCTTGCTCGTTCTGCCAATGAAAGGGATTATTCCAATGCCAGTATTATTCAAATTATTAAGGCAAAGAAAGTAACTGGGACAGCACTCAATCAACCACAATCTTTATTAACAACGAGTACCTTGTCCTTTGCAGGGGCAGTTGGTCAAAATAGTGGAAAAATTTATATCAATGGCGGTGATGGCGACGGCAATTTGATTGTCAGCAGTACAAATACAAGCATCGCCCGAATAACTGCAATCCCCAATTATGCCAATCAATTTATCATTGAAGCAATAGCAGTAGGTAACACTTCTATTGCCATTCAAAAAGCAGCAAGTAGTGATCACGCCTTTGTAGCGAGTAATGTTATTAGCATTCCCGTTGTCATTAAGGACACCACACCGGTTGTTACCTCTGACAAAACCCCAGGCAAGCCCATTATTGCTTGGTTGGCTGCCTCTGTAGTTTATGGCGATTTTGGATTAAAATGGAATATGTGGTGGGGAGACAGAGCCACCACTGCAAAACTATATGTTGATGATGTGGTAGTAGCAACAGCAACATTGGATGATTTTAGCGCAAGTAAAGGCGCACAAAGAGGTGGGTTCGGATACGCAAATGCGGTTACTGCTGATACAGACCATATATTTAAGGTAGCCTTATGTAATCATGATATTTGTACTGTTAGTAATGAAAAAACGGTTACATTTTTAGCACAAAATAGCACGCCACCAACAACGCCTACAAATCCCACAAACCCTACCAATCCCACAATTCCCACAATTCCTACTGAGCCACCACCTGCACATTTTAGTAGTGATCATTTTGCAGTAGGTTATTTACCTTCTTGGGGTATTAATTGGTTTAGCAAAGCAAATGCATCAAGTTCACAGATGGTTAACATAGATCCGCTTTATACCCATGTGGTTATTTCGTTTGCGCAGCCAAATATTACTTATGTTAAGAATAGCAACAGTTTTCAAGGCACGGGTATTGGGTTTAGCGCTACATTTGATGCGGTTAAAGAGGCTGTTAAACTATTAAAAGCCAAAAATGTTAAAGTATTGTTGGCAGTTGGCGGTGCTACTTATAATAATTGGAGTGCTTTGGCGAACAATGCAGGCGCACACAGACAGGCTTTGGTTGATCTGATAACCGATTTAGACTTAGATGGACTTGATGTGGATTACGAAATTAGCGGTACAGATGATGGAAATATCGTACAGTATTACAAGTCCATTGAAGTTTTGTATTCTATTACTCAACAAACCAATACCTTATTAAGTATTGCAGGCTGGTCAACAGGGGCTGATTGCACAGCACAAACCCAAAGCGACACCAGTTGCAAAGATAAAACCTCTTTTTGGCAGGGCAATGCTGGGCGTGAACGCCTTGTTTTTAACAAGATGAGAGCAGATAATTTAGAGCCGAATGATGTTTTTGATTACACTGCTATTATGTCTTATGATGGTAGTTTCAAGCGATTTGATCCTATTTTATTATATAAAAATTATCAAGAAATATACAGTGGAAAACTTGCTATTGGTTTTGAACTGGCAACCGAAGCTTGGGGTGGTGCCGAGTTGGTTTCCACAGATGTTGAAGCCAGAAGTTGTGATGGGGTTAGTAAATCATCCATGTTGGCAGGAGATTCTTATCGTGTTTTTGATACAAAAAAACCTTATTCGGTTGAACGCCTTGTTAACTTTATAAAAACTCAACCCAATAGTGGCATTATGTTGTGGTCTATGTATAAGGCAGCAGGGGCGTCTCCATCCTGTAATAAGGCTTTAAGTTATCAGGCTTTCAATGCATCCGCTAGACATTTTTTAGGTGGCAAGGCTTTAACTGAAGATGAGCAATTGGCCAAAGATATTGACGAGGTTAATGCGCAAATATCTACCTTTAAAAGCATTCCAAAATACATTAAATTGGTAAATGATGCAAATACATTAGATGGGTTTACTCTTGATATGACGGCGATTACTACTGCGATTTCAGATGCTGCAAGTGCTTATTCTGGTGCAAAAAATGCTGCATTAAAAACCTCTTTAGAAAACTATTTAAAGGTGATAAACGATACTTTTTTACAGCAAAAATCAAACTATGAAATCGCTTTATTAAGGCACAATGCAGAAATTGAAGCAGCAAGAGAGCAAGCACGAACTGTAGAAGTGTATCAAAATCTTAGGATTAAAGTTAATGCTGGCATATTAGATATTGAAGCAAGTTTTGAAGCCAGCATTACCACGGCTTTAGCAAGAGAAATTTTTAATAACGATGCAAGGACTGAGGTTCAGGCTGAAATTGACAAACAAAAAATACTTGTTGACCAATTTAAAACCAAGGTTACTGCAAAAACAAATATTTTAGCAATACTATTTGGGCAGATAGGCAGCACCTATTCAGAGGAAAATTCACAAACTCTGATGGCATTAGAGCAAACTTATATTGTTAAAAAACAAGCGCTGAAAGTTGAATTTGCCTCATTAATAAATACAGCAATAGTCACCATTAATGCATTAAAACCTGATGATGATAAAGTAAATGAAGATGACGAAGGGACAGGCACAACCCCGCCCCCTTCAAATGGTGGTGATAACGCTGTTAGAGAACTCAATATATTAAGTTATTTTGATCAACAAACTGTGGCAAATGGTTCAGGTGTTTCCATTATTTTGACATATAAAAAAGAAGCGGATATCTATTTTAGAGATGCCAAAATTGTGATCAGTGGCGATGCCCAGTACACACCAGATATTGTTGCACCAACTCTGAGTTGGGTCAACCCAAGAGAAGAGTATGATTATGACAATACCACTCAAAGAGTTTTAACCACACTGGTATTTGATACTTTTGCCAAAAAGTATGTTGATACTTTGTTTGGCGGTATTGGGTCAACAATAACAATAAATTTTTGGCCAGCAGCACCAATCAATTTAGATCACATTAGTGTTGTACAGGTAACCCCAGGAAAAGTAACCATAGCACAAGAGGATGCCACAAAAGCCAAGCCAAACAGAGCAGATTCGGTCGCCTTAAAAGTCAAAGGCTGGCCAAGCACATTGGCCATGGGAACGGTAACTGACAATGATTTTGGGCTTAATCAAAGATTTTTTGACAGTAAAGTAGATGCGATTTTCAAATACGAAGGTGATGGTTTTGGCGATAGAGGCGATGTCATTGAGCCTATTGTTACAACACAAACCATCAGACAGGCGCGAGAAATAGAAGCGTTATACGGTGCAGATAAAACCAGAGTAATGCCAACCTTGGTTGTTTATACCGCCAATGGCAGTGGTGGCGGTTTGGCACAAAATGATATTAAGACCAATTACAAAACAGTGAACGCCATAGACAGTTCTAATAACACAGTGATTGAAGACAGTAATTTGGTTAAACATTTTAGGAACACCATTAGAATGGTTGCCAATATGCAAGCCAATAAAGATGATGAACATCCTAATCCAGCGACCATTGTATTAAATGCTGATTTATTTGGCGAGTGGCAAAAGAACAAGTTGAATGGCTCTTTCCAAAATGAGTATTGTGGGGGTAGTGATGATATTGACTGCGAGAATTATCAGACCATATTAGTTAGAGAAGCAATGGTTGCCGCTATTGAGGCGGAAAAAAACTATATGGTTAAAAAATATTCATCTGCTGCGACTAATGCCACCAAAACTGTGGAAGTGGATCGATTGGAAATAGCCTATCAACTTGATGATATTAAGGCAAAAATTACCGAAACCAATATTAAAAACAACATTAAAGGCTGGGTTCAAGCGCAAAACTTTATGATTAAAGAATTTGCTCCCGATGTTGCTTTTGGTTGGGTGATTAATTTATGGAATCCTGGTAGTGCGCATTGGGTGCATAAAAAATATACGGGTGAGCGTGATGTTTGGAATAATGCCTCAAAAGGCGTGGCAGTATTTTCCAAGTGGATTGGTGCTTACGATGATAATGATTATCGCCCCGATTTTTTAACTTTTGACAAATACGAACGAGATGGTTTTGGGGCAGCAGGCAAGCCCAGTTATGCTTTTGCCTCTAGGGAATGGGACAATTATTTAATGTATGTTAAACAAATTACCGATTTCATTGGAACGCCAGCAATGTTGTGGCAAATTCCAGGTGGACACATGGTTACTAAAACAGAAAACTTGAGTGGCGAGTCGAAATTGTGTGCCAACAATGAATCAAGTGAGTGCTTTAGACATTTAGATACGGATACCCATGGCGGTCATTCTGCTTCGGGTGGGTCGTATTTTATGGGAGACAAAAAAATTGGTACAGATACGAACAACATTAGGCAGGATGTTTTAGATATTTCTCTTAGCGGTTCTCATTACAATGGCGCCACTAAGGTTGGCGACTTGTTGGCTCAAGATTCAAGCCACGACTGGGGCGTTAGTGAATTGAGACATGCTGTGTTTTCCAATGCCTTTGCTGTCTTATGGGGGGGTGGTGAAACAACAGGTTCTGTGCCTATTTCTACCAATAAAACGGGTGGTTATAATTGGCTAAAAAATAAGATAGTTGACTACAGAGCGAAAGGAGGCATACCTTTATATCATCAAAAGAAAGCGGGTGACAATGATATTAACGCCTTAACTTCTGCTCTTGGTTTGAATACAATATTAGCCAGTGCAAGTGTTGCAAATGAAATGAATAGCAATGTATTTCTATTCAATGATGCACCCGGAAGTTGGATACCTTCTTCCATTTATAAGTGGGAAGATTTTTTAAATGCTTTAAAGGCGATGCACAATACAGGTATTTCGGGTGACAAATACTGGCTGTTTGATGACAGTGATAGTGATGAGAAAAAGCAAAAATATGGCGCAGTTGCTATCGCTTCTTTCTTGGCACAAAGTATGCAAGAAACCATTCAATATAATGCGTGCGATGAAAATTCTTGGCAATTTTTCAAAGATGCCAACACCAGCAAGGCAGTTGCCGATTCTATTGCCAGAGGTGATTTTACGGTCGATCAGCCAATGGATGCCTCCTGTGGGCAATTAGGTCAAGTTTATGCAGATTATGGCGTTGACAGTTACGGCGTTGACAATCCTTATTCATGCCCAAGAGCGCCAAAAATGGAAGTAACGGCAATAACCAATGCTAAATATTATGCTGCTGCAGCACCTATATTTGCAGCGCCAGATGCCGTGTTGAGCGATTTAGGATTGTTACTTGATGGCAAACCCGGTCGCTGGGAAGATTCAGGTGATTGTGCTGGTAAGCCAGCAACTGCTGATGACTTTGAAGACCCTAAAATTGAAGGTTGGGCAAGAGACGAGTGTAAAATTTACAAAGGTCAAAAAGCCGGTAGTTTTGTTTGGGACGGTTCTAGCAAGCGCTCACTTGAAGGTTGTGGTTGGTGGGGTCGTGGCGTTATCCAAACAACTGGTAGGGAAAACTTTGGCAAACTTAATCATTTTGTTGGCAGAAGCCATGTTGATAAAGATTTGATTGGCAGTCATGTTGATTGGCAAGGTGGCGTTGTTGAAGTTAAAGCACCCCCTGAAAATCCACTGTATGCAGACATGGATTTATGCGCCAATCCAGAATTAATTTGTAGTTCCACAGAACACAAAGAAATTAAATGGGTTGCAGGATTGTTTTACTGGATGAATTCAGTTCAAGCATACACAGGCGGTGGCAAATACCAAGATTGGCATTATCAAACAGAATTGAAAAAATATGTTGACAGTGATTTTGGTCAAAACAATTACCAGCCCTTAAATGGCATTCCTTTTGTTGATGCTATTTCTGGCATTGTTAATCGTGGCTGCCCTGATAGCACATGCCCCAATACTGGTGATGTGCATGCCAAAAAAGAAAGGGCTGATAACTTTAAAAAAGTAATGCAAGGGTTTGGTATTGCGCTTGATAATTAGTCACTTTTTAGCCGATATTTACTAAAAATTGTATTTTTGGTAAACACGAACCACAATGAAGTTAAAATAGCAACAAATAAATTTAATTCTAAAACGAGAGAATATTTGGAATTTAAAATGCCTTAATTAGGTGTTTTTAGAGAGATGATCGTTAATTGGAAATGGTGTGGTATTTATCCAAGAATAACAAAAGAAGAGTAGCGACAAAATCAAAATCTAGGAGAAGTAAGTATGCAAGTAAAGACACAAAAACAAGTTATGGCATTACAAGATAAAATGCAAAAATTTTCTGATAAACTTAACAAAGAAGTCGTTGCTATTAGCAAAAGCGTTCAACACATTCAAGTTAAAGCAGGTACGGTTTATCAATTAAACACCAAAGATTTTGACACTAAAAAGGTAAATCTAATTGCCAAAAAAATCGGTGATGACTTGGAAGTAACACTAGAAGAAGGTGTTATTATTTTTGACAACTATTTTGATATTTGTGCAACTGATTTGTCCTGCTTAGTTTCTCTCCCCGCCGAAAACGGCGGACTTTATCACATTGTTGCTGATATATTCTTCACTTTAGAAGACGGTACCCAAGTTGTGTATTTTTATAACGAGCAATCTATTGTTTCTACAGAATCTAGTGTAATTAATACAGAGGGCAGCCAAAGTTTTGAAGACATTATCTATTCAAATATAGAAATCGTAGCCGCAGCTTCAGTGGCAGTTATTGTTATTGCTAGCAGTGGCGGTGGCGGCGGTGGTGGCAGTAGTAGCAATAATGACTTTTTTGTTACACTTATGGCAGGTCCAGTATTGGACAACACAGGCATCAAAATTGCTGCTTATGACAAAGATGGAAAGTTGATAGCCGAAGGCGAAAAACAAGCAGACGGTCGTTATAAGTTCGATAAGAGCAAAATAACTGGCATTGTTATTTTTAAAGCATACGACACCAATAATGCTGTTGACTATCAAGATGAAAAAGGCAATAAAATGGATTTAGACATTGCCTTGTTAGCAGTGACTAACACAGAAGGTAAAAGTGTAGCGGCAATCACCGTGTTAACCACAATAGCCGCAAAACAAGCAGGTATTACAGACGATGGCAAGGCTGAGGCTGGTGGCGTTACAGTTTCTTCAACTCCATTAACTGAAACAATAGTCAATGCAAAAAACGAAGGTGTTGGCAACGCATTTGGGGTTAATGACATTAGCAGTATCCCCAAAGCCATGATTGACAAAGACGGCAAAGCCACCCATAGTGCCGATAATTACGGTCAAGTTTTGGCGGCAGTTTCTGGTGTAAGTATGGTTAAAGATGTTGTTGAAAAATACGATACCATGAGTGAATGGGATACTGCAACACAAAACGACGGCACCTTTAAGGATGTGGTAAAACAAGAATTTGTTAATGGCGCTGCCAAAGTAGCGGCAAGCAACGATGAAATTGATGAGGTTCCTTTAAACGCAGTATTAACGGGCAATGGCAGTATTACAGCGCAAGTGCTTGTTACTATTACTAGCAATAAAACAGGCATCGCAACCGATGACATTATCTTTACTTTTACATTTGATCAGGCGCTAACACATCTATCAGATTTTGCCATTAGCGACATTCGTGTTACTGGTGGCATTGCAGCCAATTCATTTAAATCAGGCTCAACGACTACCATTTATCAATTAATCGTTACCCCAGATGCCAATACTGAAGGCGACATAATAATAAGTGTTGATGCCAAACTGAGCAAATACGCTTCAGCAATAAACTTCATCCAAGCCTACGATGTTAAGGCCCCATCCGCTCCAGAAAATTTGGTATTAGCAACTAATGACGACACAGGTCTTAGCGATAGCGATAATATAACCAACAAAACCGCCGTAACTATTGTTGGTGAAGCAGAAGCAGGCTCAACAGTAGAATTGTTTAATGGCGATATTTCATTGGGCGAAAAAATCACTGTTGATAATAACGGAAATTTTAGCAAAACAATTATTTTAGCAGCAAATGTAACCACAAATATTACCGCCAAAGCAACCGATGCCGTTGGCAATACAAGTCCAGTCTCTGACGCTTTGTCAGTTAGCGTAGACACTATAGTTCCCACTTTCACCAGTGGCAGTACAGGGGTAGGTGTTATTAATCAAATTAACCCTGTTTATAACGCAGAAGTTGACGGCGGCGATGCCAGTGTTAAATACACACTTAGAGCGGCTGATTTACTTAAATTTAACATTGATGCAGATAGCGGTATCGTTACTTACAAAACTGCTCTAACTGCAGCTACCCTCACAGCAGATAACATCGTCATCACTGCTACCGATATTGCAGGCAATACCAGTATCCGCAATGTAGCAATCACAGTAGTGGATCAGCCTTTGGTTGTTATTGCCAGTAATAAGCCCAATGGTACCAATGGTGCATTTGAACTAACTTTTACCTTTACTGAAAAAGTAAACGGTTTTGAACTGAGCGACATTGTCTTTACAGGTGCAGGCACGAATGATGTAAACATTAGCAAAGGCACTTTAACAACCGCCTCTTCAGGGGCTAATCAAAACAAAGTTTTCACCTTAATGGTCACCCCAGAAACTACACTCACAGATGGCGACATTACCGTTGATGTCGCTGCCAATGCAGCAACAAGTGCAACTTCTAATAAAACCAATATTGCCGCCACACAATTTATCCAAAAGTTTGACGAGACCAAACCAGCGACACCAAATGCTATATTAACAGACAGCGGTAGTAATGCAACAGACAATACTACCAATGATGCCACCATCAGTGCGCCTACTAATACAGAAACCAATGCAACGGTAGAATACAAAATTAACGAGGGTGCTTGGCGTGAAACCTATACCAAGCCCACAACGGATGGCGCTTACGCAGTAAAAGTAAGACAAACAGATGGAGCGGGCAATATCTCCGACGAACAAACCTTTTTTTTCACACTAGACACAAGTGTTGCAATCCTCACAGCAGCACTGGAAACCGACACAGGTGGCTCTAACTCTGACAACCTTACCAAAGACGCAACCGTCAATATTACAAATCTTGAAACAGGTGCCACTTGGGAATACAGCAAAGACAACGGCACAAACTGGACAACAGGCACAGGCACCAGTTTTGAACTTGCAGAAAACACCGTTTATGCTGAAAACGCTATTCAAGTCAGACAAACTGACAAAGCAGGTAATGTTAGTGACATTACCCAAATGGCTGCCATTACCATAGACAATATTGCCCCAATTATCAACACTGCCAGCATTAATTCTGGCACTACTTTGTTGGTATTAACCTTAAGCAAAGGGGTAATTGGTACACCAGATAAGGGCGACTTTGTCGTTAAGAATGGCGCTACTGATTCATTGACTGATAACATTGTAACCGCTGTTACTGTGAGCGGTAACACCATAACCTTGACCTTGACCACTGCTGTGGATCAAAGAGACGGTGTTACAATTGCCTATACTCAAAACACAGACGCTAACAAACAACTTAAAGGCAGTGCGGGTAATTCGGTTGTCAGCGATCTGCTAACGACAACAACAGTGGTGGACATTTCCGCCCCAATTGTTACTGGTGCTGTCAACCCAAGTGCCACCGAAGTGATTAAAGCAGGTGATACACTGTCAATTGAATTGACTTTAAGTGAAGAAGCAACACTGGCCAATGGAGAAATAGCAACCATTGTCTTATTGATTGATAAAATCGACAGTTCAGGCGTTATGGAAGTAATAGCCACTGCTACTGGCAATGGCTCAAGTAGCAATAAACTTACCTTTACCACTCTAGCCTTACCAAATGGCTTGGCGGACAGCGATGGTGTTGAGATTAAAGCCAGTTCACTCGTCTTTTTAGCAACAGTTTTTAAAGACGCTAGTGGCAACGATGTTAGCAAGATTTTCAGCAAGGTGAATGCCGTTAGTAATGAGCAAGTGGATAGCGTGGCTCCAACTTTCAATAGTGCTGTAGTGGTTGATGTTGTCGTTAATACAGCTATTGCAGTAGTCATTTATGATGCTCAAGCCACTGATAATGGTGGTGTTAATGACGCTGGTATTACTTATAGCATAAAAGATGCGGCTAACAATAAATTTGATATTAACGCAACAACAGGTTGGTTAACTTATCAGGAAATACAAACAACAGAGCATAGCGACACAGTTACTATTGTTGCCATTGATACTGCAGGTAACAGCAATGAGCTTGTTGTTACAGTTCGTGTTAAAAATTTCTTTACCAGTATTGATTGGGTTGGTGCAACTGCTGATAACTATATCAATAGCATTGAAAAAGCTGGTGCCACTTTGTCAGGAACTATTGTTACGGTAGGGGATCCAGTAACAATCGACAGTATTCAAATTGTTAAAAATGACAACACCACAATTGATATTGAAAAAGCCAACATAATTTCAACAGGCGAAAATTGGAAATTAAATAGTATTGCAAAAGCCCAGATTGCTAATTTAGCCGATGGCATCTACACCGCTAAAGTAAGTTTAAAAGACAGCAACAATCAAGTAGTCGTTTTAGACAGCAAACAAGTTACCTACGACACCATAATAAACCTTGATATTAATACAGTTGCAACTAACGACATTATTAATTTTGATAAAAAAAATGTAGGATTTGATGTTACAGGTAGTTCTGATGCCATTGGTCAAACCGTTACCGTCAGCTGGGTTGGTACAGAGAAAACTGCAATTGTTCAAGCTAATGGTGTATGGTCTGTTGCTTATGTAGCAGCCGACATTACTTACAATGCCGATAGTAGCGTTATCAGTGCTACAGTAAATGATGCTGCTGGCAACGAGAAAACAGTCGAACATACGGTGCATATTGACATTACTTCAGCGACACTTAGTATCAACACAGTTGCCACGAATGACGAAATTGATGCCGTCGAGAAAAATGCAGGTATTGTTATTAATGGCAAATCTGACGCTCTTGGTCAAACTGTTACCGTTAGTTGGGGTGGCAATGATAAAACAGCCATCGTTGATGACATTACAGGGGTTTGGTATGTTACTTATGCAGCCGCCGATGTTCCCGCTGATGCTATTAGTAGCATTATCAGCGCCAAAGTCAGTGATGCTATTGGCAATCCAGAGACCATTAGCACACGCACAGTGCTTATTGATACCATGGCCACTGAGCAACCAATCATTACTATTAAAGATGGCGAAGATGCGTATGTTAACAGTATTGAAACAGGGGTAAATCTGCAAATATCTGCCGTGGGTATGGCGGTAGGAGATGAAATTCAACTTAAAAAAAGCAGTGATGTCAGTTTGGGCGATGCATATATCGTTACTGCTGACGACATTAGCAACGGCAAGGCAACCATTAGGATTGCTAAAGCAGATTTAGGTTCAACTGGCGATGTAACAGAAATTACTGCCACCATTACCGATATCATGGGTTATACCAGCGTGCCAAGCAGTGCAATAAGTATCACTCTTAATACCCTCATTCCATCAACTCTAACCATAACCCTCACAACCGATACTGGCTCATCCGATGGCATTACCCAGAATGGCGATATGACGATTAGCGGCGTAGAAGAAGGTAATAGTTGGCACTATAGTACTGATAGTGGTAGCAATTGGCATATAGGCGGAGGTAGTAGTTTTGTGCTAAATGTAGGTACTTATGCCGTAGATAGTATTTGGGTAAAACAAACCGATGTGGCTGGCAATGCTTCAAGCATTAGTAAAAACAGTCAAGCCATTACTGTGGATACCATTGCACCCACTCTCACCATTAATATAGATGATACTAATTTAACAACAGGAGAGAGTACCACGCTAAAATTTAATTTTAGTGAAATACCGGCAGTAGACAGTTTTGATATTAGTGATATTACTGCCTCTAATGGCAGTATCAGTCAATTAGTTGTTGATAGCGAAGATGCTTCGCGCTACACAGCCTTATTTACCCCAACTGAAAATATTGATGAAAGCACTAATGTCATTAGTGTTGGCACCGATTGGACAGATATAGCGGGCAATGCACCAACAGCCATCACAAATTCTGTTAATTATCAAATTAATACGAATGTGGATGCCGACACCATGGTACCAAACTTACAAAGCCCACCAGTCTTAACTGTTACTGGCGGTGGCAATAGTATCGGCGATACAATTGTACTTACATTCGTCTTTAATGAAATGGTTAAAGGACTTGAAACAGGTACTACCAACAATATTTTTACAGTGCAAAGTACTCCTGTTGAGGCCACTTGGTCGGGAAGTAATAACACCGCAACAAGAAGCCTCACTTACACTATTGCAGCAGGTCAAAATGGCACAGTCATTATTGACAAAGCCGCCCTAAAAACGGCTCTGATTGCTGGTATTACTGATACCTCAAACAATGCTTTTGATAGCACTGCCACGATTGCCGGTATTGACATTAGCGCATTGGTTAGTATTGATGGCACTGTTCCAGAGATAAGTATCACTCATGATGTTACTGAAACACTTAAAGCGGGCAATGTCATTACCTATACTTTTACCTTTGATAATGCAGTTACAGGCTTTGATAAGGATGATATTGTTGTAGACAATGGCACAAAAGGGGCATTTGTCAAAACTGGCGACACAACTTACACCTTAGTTGTTACGCCAACGGCAAACTTTACTGGCAACCTAAATATTGAAATAGCCGCCAATGCAGCAACAGATAGTGCTGGTAACAGTAGTGCTGCAATAACCTCAACACCTGTAATAGTCAACACAATACGACCCAGTGTAAGCATTAGCATAGGTAATACTAATTTAACATCTGCTGAAAACACTACTTTAAGCTTTAACTTCAGCGAAGCACCAGCAGTAAACAGTTTTACTTCTGACGATATTATCGCACCCAATGGTACTATCACCAATTTAACCGTTGATAGTGCTGATGCTAAACATTACACAGCAACCTTTACTGCGGCACAAGGCGTAGCAGACGATAGCAATTATATTAGTGTTGGCACCAATTGGACCAACATAGCAGGTAATGCGCCAGAAGCGCTTACCCAATCAATCAACTACAAAATAACCGATACGCATGCACCAACGATTGTTATTACAGACGATGTGGCTGGAGATATTGGTATTGGTGCCAATATCACTTACACTTTTACCTTTAGTGAAGCCGTTACTGGTTTTGACCAGGCCGATATCAGCGTCAGTAATGGCACAAAAGGGCAATTTACCAAAGTCAGTAATGCAGTTTACAGTTTAGTTGTTACGCAAACAGGTGTTGACAATATAACCGTTAATGTCGCCACTGGTGCAGCCAAAGACGGTGCCAACATTGACAGTATTGCCGCACAATCCGTGCAAACAGCAGACTTACAAAGACCAACTGTGGCCATCAGTATGAATAACACTGATTTTCTGCGAACTGGCAATACTGCAACCATCAGTTTTAACTTTAGTGAAATAGTTAAGGATTTTGACCTAAGCGATATCACCACCGACAAAGGCACCATCACTAATTTGGTTGTTGATAGTACCGACGCTAGCCTTTATACTGCCACCTATACGGCAACACAAAATATAGAGTCTAAGTATATTGACTTTACCATTACCGCTACAGGTTGGACAGATATGGCTGGCAATACACCTGAGGCCGTCGTGCAAGTATCGGTAACCTCCAGTTTTCAAAGCCCACCAATCTTGGCGATTCAACAAGGCGAAGACCGCTATCTTAATGCTACAGAAGCCACTATTGGAATAGAAGTTACCTTGCAACAAGATGCCCAGGTAGGCGATAGCGTTCAGTTTAAAACAAAGTCAGGTGCAGTGGGAGAACTGTATGTTATTCAACAAAGTGATATAGATAATAAGAAGTTTTCACAACTTATCAATAGAGTAGATTTAGGTGAAAACGGCACGGAAGCAGAAATTACTGCCGTGATAAAAGACCAATTGGGTAACACCAGTCACGACAGTAACGCACTATTGATCATCATAGACGAAGCATCGCCATTACTATTAAGCAGCAGTTGGCATATTAACACACCGCCAATAGGACAAAACTCCTTCATAGTGGATGACATTATTGAACTCAGTGTTACCACTAGTGAGCCATTAAAATTTGGCGACACCACTGGTTCTCAGCTTATTATGGGCGGCAAAATATTCGTTCTTGATGTTGCTAAATCCAGTGAGAACAGCAATAAAAAGTTGGTTTTTACCCATCAAGTTAGTGTCGATGAAACAATGGCACAACAAGAAGCCATTATCAAAACCGACCAAATCACGCTCAACGGTGTTACCGATATGGTGGGCAATGCGCTGGCCTTACCTTCCTTGGTTATTGCCACAAGCCTTTATCAGAATGCAATTTTTCATCAATCAACCACCAACCCTTTCACCAATATCGACACCAGTACCAACACCAACGCCAACGCCACCCCAACCTTCGCCGACATTGACCAAGACGGTGATTTAGACCTTATTATCGGCTCAGCAGCAGGCACACTGAGTTATTACACCAATGTTAACAACAATTTTGTCAAAGCAACCGACAGCCCTTTCCAACATATCCGCCATACTAGTGCCGCCCCTACTTTTGTTGACCTTGACCAAGATGGCAATTTAGATTTAATTGTTGGTGATTTAGAAGGCAAACTCCATTTTTATAAAAACATTCAATACGGCAACACAGCCACCTTTAATTTGGTAGCAGCACAATTTAATCCGTTGAGTGATATCGATATTGGTAGCAACGCCACCCCAACCTTTGCTGACATTGACCAAGATGGCGATTTAGACCTTATTGTTGGCAGTGCCACAGGCACTTTGACCTATTATCAAAGCAACAATAACAACTTTACTGAAACAAGCAACAATCCGTTCCAAAATATTAGCCACGCTTATTCAACCCCAACTTTTGTGGATGTTGACCAAGATGGCGATCTAGATTTGGTTGTTGGCTATGTTAATGGTGCACTGCATTATTACCAAAACAACGACACTGTATTTAGTGTCAAAACTACCAGTAACGCACTGTTTTCCAGTATTAAAGTCGGCAACAACGCCGCCCCTACTTTTGCTGATATAGACAACAACGGCACCTTGGATTTAATCCTTGGCGCTCAAGATGGCTCATTACAATACCAGCAACGCCAACAGTCTGAAGTGATTGATGCTCAAGCACCGAGTTTAAGCATCGTGGTTACCCAAACCACATTGCTTAAAGGTCAGAGTAGCCAGATAATACTGAACTTTAGTGAAGCGGTAAAAGGCTTTACACTTGATAACCTAAGTGCCGAGAATGCCACCCTGAGTAACCTAAAACTCAATCCCAATCGTCACAGCACCCAGCCATTTTCTTACCTTGCCACGCTCACTCCAAACGACAACATCAACCAAGCCAGCAACCGCATTAGCGTTAACAGCAACTGGCAAGATTTGAATGGCAATACACCGGCTAGTAATTTTAGTTCAAACATTTATCAAGTGTTTACCGACACCAATTCTACACAAATCCAAGGCTGGACAAGTAACACCCCATCTAGTACACAAATAGCCTTTACTCAGGGTGATACCATTACCATTAGTTTAAGCCTTAGCGCCAATGCTAAGGTCAATAACAGCCAAGCTTATATCGTTATTGATGAAAAACGCTTTGACATTGACAAAGACGATTTTAACGCTGCAAGCGACAAAACCGTCCTCAATTTTAACTACACCGTACAAGCCAACGATACTTTGAACTTACCCGACTTTGTGGTTAAGAGAGATCAAGTATTTTTAAACGGCGTAACCGACACTTATGACTATAACCTTGATTTGTCATCAATGCCAGAACAAGTACTATTAGGAGAGCGAGCGTTGTTCAAGTTAGAAAGTTCGTTGGACATTACACAACCTAAAGATGATAGAATAAACAATGCATTTTATGCTGATGTCAATGCTGATGGTTATATGGATGTTATTTCAACAGACGCTTACAATCATGATGGTGGTGGCAATTACGCCAGTTTGAGTTTTTATTTTTTCCAAGGTTCTGCCACAGGTTTGACTTTTAGAGAAGGGGCAGGCACGCCTTTTTATCAGTGGGATAAGGGAGGTCAAATTGATGCGGAGGCTGGTGGCTCTCTACGCACAGCCGCTTTTGCCGATGTTGATAATGATGGCGATTTAGATATGCTTGTTACTCAACGCAAACTTTCTTACAATATAATAAAATTTTTCGACAACCAAGACGGTATTTATATCATGCAAGGGTCGCATTCACTCGCTAACATTAGCGCCACCAGTCTAATTATCCCCACTTTTGCTGATATTGATGGCGATGGCGATGCTGATTTGGTGGTAGGCGATAGCGAAGGTACCTTAAAATATTATACTAACCAGCAAAGCGTGTTTACCCAACAAACAGGTGTTAATAATCCTTTTACCATGGATGTGGGTACACACGCCGCACCGACCTTTGCTGATATTGATAACGATGGTGATCTAGATCTACTGATTGGCAGTAGCTCAGGCTGGCATTATTATCAAAATATCAACGGTGTATGGATAGCGCAAACAGGTGTTAATAACCCTTTTAGTGGCGTAGCAGGTGGTATTCCTAACTTTGTGGATGTTGATTTTGATGGCAATAAGGATTTGGCCATTACCGCACTAAAACACACTTATTATTATCGCAATACTCACCGCACGGTTATCGACACCCAAGCCCCAGAAACCCCAAGTATTAATATCCATGACATCTCGCTTTCCGCTGGCGACAGCACTAAAGTTGAATTCCATTTTGCAGAAAAAGTTTTAAACTTCACATTGGATGACATTACTGCTGAAAACGCCACCCTGAGTAACTTTAGACAAGACACCAGCCTAGGTACTTTTGTATGGACGGCAACCCTAGCACCAGACTCAGGCGTTAACGATAGCACTAACACCCTGAGCATAGGCAGAGATTGGCATGATAGCGCTGGCAACAAACCCAGTCAAATTACCACCTCAAGCAATTATATGGTCAGCAGCCAAGTCGCAGCAAACATCAGCAGTAATGTTAGCGACTGGGTTTTCAGCAGTCCACCAACAGGACAAGATTATTTTTCTATTGGCGACACTATGACGCTAACCATTAGCATGAGCAAAGCTGTGCAGGTAACTGATGGTAGTGCTTATCTTATGTTAGCCAACAGGCGTTTCAACATTGACAAAGCCGCTTTTGACCTTGCAAGTGACAAAACCAAGCTCAACTTTACTTATACCGTGGTTGAGGGTGATTATTTAATCAGCAGTGATTTTGTTGTTAACAGTACCCATCTAACAGGGGTCAGCGATGTTGCAGGAGTAGCGGCTAATGACTTGAGCGCAGAGTTGGTTTTGTTGAGAAACAGCGATACTTTTGAGCGATCTCATGCTAGCATACCAGGCATTGAAAAAGGCACTTTCAGTACAGTAAATTTTATAGATTTGAATAATGACGGCGCTGAAGAATTGGTTATTGGCCTAGACTTGGATAGTGGTTCTGATAGAAGTCTCTATTATAAGATCACTCCAGATGGAGGAAGTAACAGTTTTGTAAAAATTACCGGGAACGCCGATCCATTTCGTGAGATTGACTTTGCTGGCGATGCTATTCTTGCATGGGCTTTTGCTGATATAAACAGGGATGGTTACTTAGACTTTTTGACAAGCAAAGGTTATTACATATATTCGGGAGACAAATTCTTATTGCAAACAGGCGTCAACGATCCTTTTTCTCATCTTGATTTAAGCAAGAATCAAATGCATAATTTGGTGGATTTAGACAATGATGGTGATTTTGATCTTGTCGCTGCTGAAGATAATGGTACTCTTTCTTATTATGAAAATAATAATGGTGTTTATGCACTAAAAACAGACCATGTGCTATCAGGAATAGATTTAGGGTCAGGTATTGAAATGAACTTTAGGGATTTAGATGGTGATGGCGATTTAGATTTAACATCAGGTAGCTTTTATGGAACAAATAACCGTGAAGCCATTAGTTATCGTGAAAATGTTGGCACGATTAACAACCCAATTTTTAGCCATCAACGCGGTGATAGTAATTTCTTTGATCATCTTGATAATAAAGGGCTTTATATCGGATCGCCTGGCTTTAGTGATATTAATGGTGACGGCATATTAGATTTTGTAACCGCACAATACAGTAACTATGTGCAATACTACAAGGGTGTTACCAACCCCCTTAAAGTCAAAACCGTCCATTATCAAGATATGGACGGTATTACTTCAATCGCCGCCAGTGATAAACTCATTGAGCATTTTCACTGGAACAGACTCAGTGCTGACAAAAAATATGTCAGCCTTAAGGATGCCACTATTACTAATTTTGATTTAAGCCATGACACCCTTGATGTTTCTGCTTTACTCTTACACTTGGAAAATGATAACGCCAAACAGGGTCATATTAATATTCAAATCAATGGTGAAGACAGTGTTTTAAGTATTGATAATTTTGATATTACTTTGATAGGTGTTAATGCTAGCGTTGAAACACTTATTGAAAATAAAGTGCTTCGCATCTCTAGTGACAAAACAGACACAATTAACACCAACCCTTTCGCCAATATCGACACCAACACCAACGCCAACGCCACCCCAACCTTCGCCGACATTGACCAAGACGGTGATTTAGACCTTATTATCGGCTCAGCAGCAGGCACACTGAGTTATTACACCAATGTTAACAACAATTTTGTCAAAGCAACCGACAGCCCTTTCCAACATATCCGCCATACTAGTGCCGCCCCTACTTTTGTTGACCTTGACCAAGATGGCAATTTAGATTTAATTGTTGGTGATTTAGAAGGCAAACTCCATTTTTATAAAAACATTCAATACGGCAACACAGCCACCTTTAATTTGGTAGCAGCACAATTTAATCCGTTGAGTGATATCGATATTGGTAGCAACGCCACCCCAACCTTTGCTGACATTGACCAAGATGGCGATTTAGACCTTATTGTTGGCAGTGCCACAGGCACTTTGACCTATTATCAAAGCAACAATAACAACTTTACTGAAACAAGCAACAATCCGTTCCAAAATATTAGCCACGCTTATTCAACCCCAACTTTTGTGGATGTTGACCAAGATGGCGATCTAGATTTGGTTGTTGGCTATGTTAATGGTGCACTGCATTATTACCAAAACAACGACACTGTATTTAGTGTCAAAACTACCAGTAACGCACTGTTTTCCAGTATTAAAGTCGGCAACAACGCCGCCCCTACTTTTGCTGATATAGACAACAACGGCACCTTGGATTTAATCCTTGGCGCTCAAGATGGCTCATTACAATACCAGCAACGCCAACAGTCTGAAGTGATTGATGCTCAAGCACCGAGTTTAAGCATCGTGGTTACCCAAACCACATTGCTTAAAGGTCAGAGTAGCCAGATAATACTGAACTTTAGTGAAGCGGTAAAAGGCTTTACACTTGATAACCTAAGTGCCGAGAATGCCACCCTGAGTAACCTAAAACTCAATCCCAATCGTCACAGCACCCAGCCATTTTCTTACCTTGCCACGCTCACTCCAAACGACAACATCAACCAAGCCAGCAACCGCATTAGCGTTAACAGCAACTGGCAAGATTTGAATGGCAATACACCGGCTAGTAATTTTAGTTCAAACATTTATCAAGTGTTTACCGACACCAATTCTACACAAATCCAAGGCTGGACAAGTAACACCCCATCTAGTACACAAATAGCCTTTACTCAGGGTGATACCATTACCATTAGTTTAAGCCTTAGCGCCAATGCTAAGGTCAATAACAGCCAAGCTTATATCGTTATTGATGAAAAACGCTTTGACATTGACAAAGACGATTTTAACGCTGCAAGCGACAAAACCGTCCTCAATTTTAACTACACCGTACAAGCCAACGATACTTTGAACTTACCCGACTTTGTGGTTAAGAGAGATCAAGTATTTTTAAACGGCGTAACCGACACTTATGACTATAACCTTGATTTGTCATCAATGCCAGAACAAGTACTATTAGGAGAGCGAGCGTTGTTCAAGTTAGAAAGTTCGTTGGACATTACACAACCTAAAGATGATAGAATAAACAATGCATTTTATGCTGATGTCAATGCTGATGGTTATATGGATGTTATTTCAACAGACGCTTACAATCATGATGGTGGTGGCAATTACGCCAGTTTGAGTTTTTATTTTTTCCAAGGTTCTGCCACAGGTTTGACTTTTAGAGAAGGGGCAGGCACGCCTTTTTATCAGTGGGATAAGGGAGGTCAAATTGATGCGGAGGCTGGTGGCTCTCTACGCACAGCCGCTTTTGCCGATGTTGATAATGATGGCGATTTAGATATGCTTGTTACTCAACGCAAACTTTCTTACAATATAATAAAATTTTTCGACAACCAAGACGGTATTTATATCATGCAAGGGTCGCATTCACTCGCTAACATTAGCGCCACCAGTCTAATTATCCCCACTTTTGCTGATATTGATGGCGATGGCGATGCTGATTTGGTGGTAGGCGATAGCGAAGGTACCTTAAAATATTATACTAACCAGCAAAGCGTGTTTACCCAACAAACAGGTGTTAATAATCCTTTTACCATGGATGTGGGTACACACGCCGCACCGACCTTTGCTGATATTGATAACGATGGTGATCTAGATCTACTGATTGGCAGTAGCTCAGGCTGGCATTATTATCAAAATATCAACGGTGTATGGATAGCGCAAACAGGTGTTAATAACCCTTTTAGTGGCGTAGCAGGTGGTATTCCTAACTTTGTGGATGTTGATTTTGATGGCAATAAGGATTTGGCCATTACCGCACTAAAACACACTTATTATTATCGCAATACTCACCGCACGGTTATCGACACCCAAGCCCCAGAAACCCCAAGTATTAATATCCATGACATCTCGCTTTCCGCTGGCGACAGCACTAAAGTTGAATTCCATTTTGCAGAAAAAGTTTTAAACTTCACATTGGATGACATTACTGCTGAAAACGCCACCCTGAGTAACTTTAGACAAGACACCAGCCTAGGTACTTTTGTATGGACGGCAACCCTAGCACCAGACTCAGGCGTTAACGATAGCACTAACACCCTGAGCATAGGCAGAGATTGGCATGATAGCGCTGGCAACAAACCCAGTCAAATTACCACCTCAAGCAATTATATGGTCAGCAGCCAAGTCGCAGCAAACATCAGCAGTAATGTTAGCGACTGGGTTTTCAGCAGTCCACCAACAGGACAAGATTATTTTTCTATTGGCGACACTATGACGCTAACCATTAGCATGAGCAAAGCTGTGCAGGTAACTGATGGTAGTGCTTATCTTATGTTAGCCAACAGGCGTTTCAACATTGACAAAGCCGCTTTTGACCTTGCAAGTGACAAAACCAAGCTCAACTTTACTTATACCGTGGTTGAGGGTGATTATTTAATCAGCAGTGATTTTGTTGTTAACAGTACCCATCTAACAGGGGTCAGCGATGTTGCAGGAGTAGCGGCTAATGACTTGAGCGCAGAGTTGGTTTTGTTGAGAAACAGCGATACTTTTGAGCGATCTCATGCTAGCATACCAGGCATTGAAAAAGGCACTTTCAGTACAGTAAATTTTATAGATTTGAATAATGACGGCGCTGAAGAATTGGTTATTGGCCTAGACTTGGATAGTGGTTCTGATAGAAGTCTCTATTATAAGATCACTCCAGATGGAGGAAGTAACAGTTTTGTAAAAATTACCGGGAACGCCGATCCATTTCGTGAGATTGACTTTGCTGGCGATGCTATTCTTGCATGGGCTTTTGCTGATATAAACAGGGATGGTTACTTAGACTTTTTGACAAGCAAAGGTTATTACATATATTCGGGAGACAAATTCTTATTGCAAACAGGAGTCAACGATCCTTTTTCTCATCTTGATTTAAGCAAGAATCAAATGCATAATTTGGTGGATTTAGACAATGATGGTGATTTTGATCTTGTCGCTGCTGAAGATAATGGTACTCTTTCTTATTATGAAAATAATAATGGTGTTTATGCACTAAAAACAGACCATGTGCTATCAGGAATAGATTTAGGGTCAGGTATTGAAATGAACTTTAGGGATTTAGATGGTGATGGCGATTTAGATTTAACATCAGGTAGCTTTTATGGAACAAATAACCGTGAAGCCATTAGTTATCGTGAAAATGTTGGCACGATTAACAACCCAATTTTTAGCCATCAACGCGGTGATAGTAATTTCTTTGATCATCTTGATAATAAAGGGCTTTATATCGGATCGCCTGGCTTTAGTGATATTAATGGTGACGGCATATTAGATTTTGTAACCGCACAATATAGTAACTATGTGCAATACTACAAGGGTGTTACCAACCCCCTTAAAGTCAAAACCGTCCATTATCAAGATATGGACGGTATTACTTCAATCGCCGCCAGTGATAAACTCATTGAGCATTTTCACTGGAACAGACTCAGTGCTGACAAAAAATATGTCAGCCTTAAGGATGCCACTATTACTAATTTTGATTTAAGCCATGACACCCTTGATGTTTCTGCTTTACTCTTACACTTGGAAAATGATAACGCCAAACAGGGTCATATTAATATTCAAATCAATGGCGAAGACAGTGTTTTAAGTATTGATAATTTTGATATTACTTTGATAGGTGTTAATGATATTAATTACAACATGCTGATTGATAATGGCATAGTTATTATTTAAATCTAACTTTGTTGGCGCCTTGGATAAGGCTATTTATAAGAATATCTGCGCTTATCAATAGGCGGTATAGGTGTTTTTTACTGTTAATACTTGGGTGATTGTAAGTGCCATATCGTTCATTTTATTTTTGAAAATGGTATTAGAAGCTACACGAAAGGATTTTTTTTTGCTTTTTATATAAGAGACCTTTGCATAAATATGAATAATCATCAAAAATCCACTTTTTACCCACTTGGTAATTTTTTAAATCCAGCCTTAGCCCTGCCAGGACAAGGTTTAAGAAAATTACCAAGTGGGCAAAAATTGAATTTTGCTAACCATCCATATTTATGCAAAGGTCTCAATAAAATTTTTAGAAAAAGTGGCAGAACCAACAGTGTAAATTCATTGTAAAATAGCGCTCATGGATTTAAAGACTGTATTACCTGCCAATTGGATACGCATTAAGAGATTAAGCGTATCTTACCAAGATAAAATTAGAGTTGGCATTACGCTATGCTTGGTGGTTTATTTGGCTTATGTTTGTGCACAGTTGGCATTGGGTTTGTTTATTAATGCACAAAGCCAAGTTGTAGCAGCGATTGATATAAAAACACCTCGGTCAAATACTAACAATATGAGAGCGTACAATAATTTGTTTGGCCAGTTTCAGCGTGTTAAAATTCGTCAGGATTATAAGAAAGTTAAACTCACTCCCCTTAATTTAACTTTGGTAGGGACGGTTTTTAAGAGGCGAAATGCTTTGGCTATTATTAAAAATGGTAGAAAAAAAGCCAAAATTTACCGACAAGGTGACAAGATTATTGCTGGTGTATTGCTGAAAGATATTGCTAAAGATTATGTGGTGATTGAAAGAGGTGAGAAGTTAGAAAAAATATTAATTAAGTTTAAGTATGTTGATCCTAACGCTAATTCTCGAAGCAAGGTAGTTGAATTAGATGAATTTAAACAAAATAAATTTTCTTCAACCGCATTGTCGGTAAAACAAAAAAACAAGTTAGGTGGCTATTTAAAAGAAATTTCCAAAAATCCAAGAGGGCTATTGTCTTTAATTAGGATTGAACCAAACTTTAGTGATGGTAAACTTATCGGCTTTAGAATAAATTCTAGCAAAGAAAAGCACCTATTTAAAGAACTAGGCTTTAGAGAGCATGATGTGATAACTCGTATTAATGACACGATGCTTGACAGTTTATCTGCTTCTTTTAAAATAGTCGGACTCTTGAAAAAAACAAAAAACTTTGATATTTATCTTGACCGAGAAGGCGAGCAACATATTATTACTATTGACTTAAACTAACATTTCTTATTTATGAAACAACACATTAAAATTATTCTATTGTCGACATTGTTATTCACTTCATCTGCCCAAGCTTTAGTGCTTAATTTGAAAAACACCGATATTCGCACGCTTATCAATACTGTTTCTCAAGCGACAGGCAAAAATTTCATTATTGACCCTAGAGTTAAAGCCAAGGTGAATGTGGTGAGCAATCAAAATGTTGACGATGCTAAACTTTATCAATTTTTTGCTTCTATTTTGCAAGTGCATGGATATGTGATTATTCCTGGTGATGATTTTGACAAAATATTACCTAAAAATGCCACTAAAAACACTTCACCTACCCTACTTGCTGATGACTTAATTGTTAGTGCTGTACTTGCAGTCAAAAATGTGCCAGCAAAAGAGTTGATTTCTATTTTGCGCCCGTTGGTGTCTCAATATGGCTATTTAACTGCCTATCATCCTTCTAATAGCATTGTAATGACAGACACCAATGCCAGCATTAAGCGTATTAAAGATATGATTGAGACACTGGACAGGCAAGTGGATGAGGACTATGAAATTATCACCTTAAAACACACAAGCGCACAAGAAGTGGCAAATATTATCAAGTCATTATTAGCAAAAAAATCTGGTAACACGCTGGTTATTAGCGTCAACACACAGACCAACCAAATTATTATTGGCGGTAGCAAAAGTAAGCGCCTTAAGGCACGCTTTTTAATTGCTGAACTTGATAAAGACAACGGAGAAGAGGGCGGCACTTCTGTGATTTACTTAAAACATGCAAATGCAAAAGATATTTTGCCGATATTGCAAAGTGTCGTCAATAGTAAATCTAGTGGCAAGAATAAAACTACTGCCACTAATATTCAGGCGGATGAAGCGACCAATGCTATTATCGCCACTGCACCACCAGCGATAATTTTAAAGCTTAAAAAAATTATTGGCAAACTTGATATTGAGCGTGCACAAGTGCTGATTGAAGTGGTAATTGCTGAAATTCATTCTTCTGAATCAAATGAACTGGGTATTGGTTTACTAGGTTTTGGTTCAAAAATTGGTGTTATGGCAACCGATTTTAATCAACAAGTAACAGCACTTTTAGGTAGCATTAGTAGTGGCACACCTTCTTTGAAGGCAGGTGCGAACTATGTTCTTGGTAATTTTAATAAAGAGGGGGGTAATTATACCAGTGGACTGGGTGCAATTATTAGCGCACTGGACAGCATGGGTAATGCCGATATTCTTTCCACTCCTTCTATTGTTACCTTGGACAACGAGGAAGCTGAAATTGTCGTGGGTAATGAAGTGCCGTTTATCACCAACACACAATTGAGTAGTAGCAACTCTAATCCTTTTCAAAATTATGAGCGTAAAAATGTTGGCTTAACACTCAAGGTTAAACCCCAAATTAATGAAGGTGGTGGTATTAAACTCGTTATAGAGCAAGAAGTGTCGAATGTTTTGCCTTCAGCCAGTGCCGTTGATGTTATTACTTCTAAGCGTAAAATTAAAACCACAGTTATGGTTAAGAATAATAGATTATTGGTATTGGGTGGTATGATTGACAATACCATTAGAAACACACAGCAAAAAGTGCCTTTATTGGGTGACATTCCAATTTTAGGGCGTTTGTTTCGCTTTAACAGAAGTTCCAGAGAGAAGCGCCATCTAATATTATTTATCAGACCTACCATCTTGTCCGAGGACAATGTGGGTAACATTAGTAAGCAAAAATACAACTATATTACAGCCAAAAGCCTCTTGGATGATACCGAAGGATTGTTCCCTGATTACAGTAAAACTGGCAACCCCCAAGCGAAGCCTAAAGCAACAGAAACGCTTATTAAAATACCAGTATCAAAGGCACCTGTAAAAACAAACACATCAACTACATTTTTCGGATCGGTAGCATCCAAATCAAATGAAGATGATTTTTATGAAGATGATTTTTATGCGAGTGATGATGAGGATTAATGAAAAATTGCCATTAAGGCAACTTGACAAGCATGGCAATATTATTAACATACCCTTAAAGACTCGTTATTAAAATGACAAACAAACTTTCATTGCCCTATTTATTTGCCAAAAAATTCGGTTTGTTATTGGAAGGTAACAAGCTCAGTTACGAAACGCTACCTGATATTTCTACTTTGCTAGAAATTTCTCGCAAACATGGTGCGTGTCAACTGGAAAAGACCAGTAAAGTATCTTTAATGCAAAGAATACAGACGCATTACGAAAGCGGAGCGCTGAGTAATTTACAAGATTTTAGCGACAATGCTGAGCAAGATAAAACACTTGATGACATTGCCATGGAGTTGTTTGAGCCAATAGAATTGTTAGATTCCGATGATCAGGCTCCCATTATTAGTTTGATTAATGCGTTGTGTGCGCAGGCAATTTTACAGGGTGCTTCGGATATTCATATTGAGCCTTATGAATCTCGTATTCGTATTCGCTTTCGCCTCAATGGCATCTTAAGCGAAGTGCTTGAACCGCAACAAAAAATTGCTCCTCTGTTGGTGTCACGCATTAAAGTAATGGCCAATCTTGATATTTCCGAACGACGCTTACCTCAAGACGGCAGAATTGCTTTACAATTAGGCGGGCGAGCAGTGGATATACGCGTCTCCATTATTCCTTCTGGTAAAGGTGAAAAGGTGGTAATGCGTTTATTGGATAAACAAGTAGGGCGATTGCAACTTAAGCAATTGGGCATGGACGATGCCACCTATGAGCAAATCAGTCAATTGATTCACAAGCCGAATGGCATTGTCTTGGTTACCGGTCCGACTGGTTCCGGAAAAACCACCACACTTTATGCCGCACTTAGCGTGCTGAACAATCAATCCAGAAACATTACCACCATTGAAGACCCGATTGAATATCACATTGATGGTATTAATCAAACGCAAATTAACGACAATATCAAGATGTCATTTGCCAAAGGTTTGCGTGCCATTCTACGCCAAGATCCCGATATTGTAATGATAGGTGAAATCCGTGACCAAGAAACGGCTGAAATTGCCGTCCAAGCCAGTTTGACTGGGCATTTGGTTTTTTCTACCTTACATACAAACAGTGCAAAAGATGCCATAATACGCCTTAAAGATATGGGTGTGGAGCCGTTTTTATTGGCGTCCAGTCTTTCAGGTGTTTTGGCACAAAGATTGATTCGAACTTTATGCCCCAAGTGCAAAAAAACGCACACAACAGACGAAAAAGAACAACAAAGATTGGGATTAGATCAGCCCCAAGTTATTTACAGTCCTTCCTCTTGTGAGCACTGTAATCACAGCGGATTTTCAGGGAGAATTGGCCTGTATGAATTGCTGGTTGTTGACGATGAACTTAGGGCAATGATTCACAATGGTGCCAATGAAAATCAAATCTCAGCCCATCTTGATGGAAAAATGCTTACCTTAAAAGACCAAGTTAGAACATTGGTTTCGCAAGGACTTTGTAGTTTAGACGAAGCCATTAGAGTTATCTCTATATAAATATGAGTGTTTTTGAATATAAAGCCATCAATCAAAAGCAGCAAAAAGTTAGCGGCTTAATTGAGAGTGACCATGTTAAGAATGCACGCATTCAACTTAAGGAACAGCAGCTTATTGTTTTAAGCATTGAGTCCACAAAACAACACGCAGCTAAGACAGAATTTTTTCAAAAACACCTTAGCACGACTGATATTGCCATGCTTACACGCCAATTGGGTTCTTTAATTCAGGCTGCTATCCCCATTGACCAAGCCCTAAATACGATTTTGCAAAATCACCATAAGAAACACCTTGTTAAAATCATCAAACAAACCCATTCGCAGATTTTGCAAGGGCAGACCTTGGCAAAATCGCTCGCTTCAAATCATGGACAATTTCCCGATTATTACATCGCTACTATTGAACTTGGTGAAGCCAGCGCTAAATTAGGCACCATCTTAGAGGCGTTAGCAATTGATATTGAAAAGCAACAACAATTCAGAAGAAAAGTCTCTGCTGCCATGATTTATCCGATGGTTGTTTCTATTATTGCCCTCGTTGTGGTTTACTCATTATTGGTTTTTATTGTGCCACAAATTGCAGCAGTTTTTCAAGAATCTGGTCAAGAATTACCTGGTATTACTGTCTTTGTCATCGGTCTAAATAAATTTTTAACCGAACACTCTCTGACTATTTTTAGCGTTTTATTTACGCTTATTTTGGGTGTGAAATTACTCCTTAAAAAGCCCAATATCAAGGAAAAAATGCAAAGATTGCTCGTTAAAGTCCCTGCCATTGGCAAAGTATTGGTAACCACTAATGCCATTCGTTTTGCCCGTACTTTTGCCTTGTTATATGAAAGTGGCGCCCCTATTATCGGCGCCTTAAATAATTCAGCCATGGCGCTTAACTACTTGCCCATGCGTCAGGCAATACTTAAAGCCAGAGAAAAAGTCCGTGAAGGCTCGTCACTTTTCTCAGCTTTCAAACAATATGAAGCCCTACCACCTGTTACTCTTTATATGCTTGCCAGTGGTGAAACCAGTGGACAACTTGCTAAAATGCTTAACAAAGCTGCCCAAAATCAAGAAAGCGAAATCGACCATTACACCACAAAATTGGTCAATGTCTTTGAGCCAGTGATGATACTCGTTATGGGGGGTGTTGTACTTTTTATCGTTTTAGCAATGCTTTTACCCATTTTTGAACTTAATCAAATCCCTTTATAGGTTAATGATTATACGGTTTGTTTTTACGCTTAGCCTAGGCATCTTAATCGGTTGGTTTGTAAATGGATATTGGTACAACGCTACCACAGTTATAGTCGCAAAAATCCAAAAACCAACCATTACACCCAAACAATCAACAGTTGCACTTAAGCAACCAGCGGTTGTGGTTAAAAAAGTATTGGCTGAAGCGTCCCAAGTCTCAGCACCCATGCCACACCCTCAATCTATTAATGTGAGTGATGCTTATGCACCTAAAGTTTTGATAGAACGCAGTAAAGTGGCAATTGACAAAGGTGATTATATTACTGCACTAACACATCTTGAGGATCTTCTTGTTCAAGTGCAAGACCTTTATCCCAGGGCATTCGTAGAAACTTTATATGTTAATACCAGTAAGCAATATATTCAAAAATTAGGCGACAATCAACCGCAACAAACGATAGACTTTTTAAACAGTGCCATCAATGTTTTGCCCAATTATTTAGAATTCCATTACTTACTGGCGCAATTATTTCTAACCCTTGAGCAGTATTCACAAGTGCAATACCAGCTCAGTTTTCTAGCAAATAACATTAAATGGAAAGTGCAATTTGACCGTTTACAAGCCCAACTTGATTACATTAAAACCTTCCAACAAGGCGATATTGAAATCCCACTCATTGCCTTACCTAATGCATGGCATATTAATGTTATGATTGACAACACCCCCGCCCAACTAGTCCTAGACACAGGTGCAAGTATTACCACACTAAGCGCTCATTTGGTTGCAGACAGTTATCAATCTTTAGGTGATATTATTCTCAGCACTGCGAATGGCACATTGTCTGCTTTTAAAGTTAATATTGACACTTTCTCAGTAGGTGCTATTACCAAGCAAAATTTCCCTGTCGTTGTGCTACCCAAAGAAAAATTACCTCAAGATGTTGATGGATTGTTAGGGCTAGATTGGCTACAAGATTTTAACTTTATTATTGATAAGAAAAATGCCTTGTTGCGCCTTACCCCTATTTCTTATTAAGCCTGTCATTTTTTAGATTAAAAAAAACTATGCCAGTTATAAAAAAACATCAGCCTCATTCTGGCATACGATTGCTTGGGTTAGTTACTGCTAGGTAAGGGCAAATTTAGTTTAAAGGTTATCTTGTTTGCTTGCCTATATTTATCTATAATATGACCTGATATTAATTAATTGTAAAAAGGAGCAAATGAAAACAAAACAAAGCAACAGAGGTGGTGGCAAGCAACAGGGTTTCACTTTGATTGAAATCTTAGTGGTGGTTGCTATTATTGGTATTTTGGCAAGTATTATTGTGCCTAAATTAACCAGCAAGGTAGGTCAAGCACGGGTGCAGAAGGCACACCATGATATTAAAACCCTTTCTTCAACACTTAGTTTGTATAAGTTGGATAAGTTTTCTTATCCAAGTTCTAATCAAGGTTTGAGTGTACTGGTTGGTGATTATTTAGACAAATTGCCCAAAGATCCTTGGAACAGAGAGTATCTTTATTTAAGCCCTGGAACACATGGTGTTAAATCTTTTGATTTATACAGTTATGGTGCCGATGGTGTTGCTGGCGGAAGCGATGAAGACAAAGACATTAACAACTGGGACTAGTCTAAAAACCAACGCAGGCTTTACTTTAATTGAATTATTGGTAGTAGTGGCTATTGTGGCTATTTTGGCGGGTTTTGTTACTTTGAGTGTTAAACTTGCTAAACCTTCTGCGGTCAATGTTTTAAAAGCGAAAATACAACAACATATCACATTGGTGAAGAATCATGTGCAATTGTATAATCAGCCTATTCGCCTACAGATAAATCAAGATAATATGCAAGCATTTAGTTTTCAGCCAGAACCCAGTAAGAACACTGAGGACAAAGAGGGGGTGCCATTAGAAAGATCATTAGAGAAATCACTTTGGCAACCTAATTCAGAACTCCAGCCGCTGGCATTTAAGCCTGTTGAAGTAAGTATTAGCAGGGCAAATGCTGGGAAGGGAAGTGTTAGCATCGATAGGATTGAAATACTGCCCAATGGGTTTATTACTGATGCTATTATTACGCTATCTCAAGGTGATGAGTCCATTTCATTAAAGACAATTGCAAATGAAAAAAAGTAGAGGCTTTACATTGGTTGAAGTTTTAATCGCGCTGGTGATTGTCGCTGTGTCTCTTAGTGCCTTGGTTACTGCTGATCAGCAGAATACTGACAGCATTGGGTATTTTCAGCGTAAAACATTGGCAAATCTAGTTATTGGCAATTTAAGTGTGGACAAGCGTGTTGGGCTAAAGCCAAATATGGGTTATCAATCTGGCGAATATAAAATGGGTAAAAGAGTTTGGTACTGGAAAACAAATACACAAAAAACTGCCAATCAAAATGTTATTAAAACAGATTTATCTCTTTATTCGAATATTAGTAAGCGTGATTCTAAGCAATCAGTTGCCACTTTGGTGCTATATTTAGAACGATGAAACAATACGGCTTCACTTTGGTAGAATTATTGATAGCAATTACGATATTGTCGGTTATTGGGGTGATTTCTTATGGGGCATTAGATGGCACATTAAAACACCAAACTGCCCAAAAACACCACAGTCAAAATTTGACACAATTACAAAGAATATCACTTTATTTGGATCGGGATTTTTCCCAAGTTTTTCAGGGAGAGGTTACATTAAGTAAAGATAAAATTCAGCTTAAAAGCGTGCAAAATGATACTTTACTTACCATTGATTATCAGTTTGGTGACAATACAATTACCCGCCACGCCACTTCTAGTATAGGAAAATCTGCAAAATTGATTTTCTTGAAAGAAGTTAAAGAATTTAAAATTCGGTTACTTGATAACAAAAACAAGTGGCACACCACCTGGAAATTTAAAAACAACAAAAATCGCTTAAAAGCCATAGAGGTTAAATTCACTCACCCTTATTGGGGCGATATCAAAAAAGTGGTGGCAATATAGATGCAAAAATCACATGAAAAAGGCGTTGTGTTGATCAGTGTGCTAATTATAGTAGCAATGATTAGTCTTGTTGTAAATATGATGTGGCAACAACAGGCGTTGAGTTTGAAGAATACTGAAAATAGTATTTACACCCAGCAGGCTGTTAATTATCTTTATAGCATGGAATCTTGGGTGAAAAGCATTTTAAAAAAAGATGATCATAAAATTGATGAGTTGGGCGAAGATTGGGCCACTACCATCCCCCCAATTCCAGTGCCTAATGGCACTATTGAAGGAAAAATATTCGATTTGCAAGCGCGTTTTAATATTAATAAGTTGCTTCAGACCAAGAAAGATGAAAGTCGAGTTTATATTGATCCAGATTATCGTGGCTTTTTAGATATGCTTAACACAATGTTAGAGCAAGACTATATGAGCGACCCTATTCTTGAGCATATCAACGCGCAACAATCATTGCCAAAATTTGAACACATTTCACAACTTAAATTGGTTGAAGGCATATCACTGAAAAATTATCTAAAAATAAGACCCTATCTTTATGCTTATGAAAACATTGAAGCCAAAGTAAATATTAATACTGCCAGTGAAGAGGTGATAACCGCCTTATACCCAGATTCAGTTGAGGAAATCATTAGTGGCAGACCCTTTAAGTCAACTGATGATGTATATAAAATAATACGCAAGCCCCTCACTGGCACTGCCTTGAGACAAGCCAAGAAAAAATTCGAAACATTGATTGATATTAAGAGCGACTATTTCTTACTTGAAGCAAATGTTAATATTAACGATATTCACTTAAAGGCTCAAACTCTATTTCATCGGCAGGAAAAATCAATCAACATTGTTGAGCGTACTTATCGTCAAATTTTACAATAAAAAATACAAAATCCTTATGAGACCCCTGCGTTAAACATAAATGTTAAAGCGCAACTTCTGCTTATTTGTAATTTGTTTTTTATCCAACATTTATGTCTAATGCAGGATTTCCCTTGTGTAGATACGGATTCTTGATGATTATTTGGTCTCTTAAAGAGACTTTTGTATAAATATGGATGATTAGCAAAATTCAATTTTTTCCCACTTGGTGATTTTCTTAAACCTTGTCCTAGCAGGGCTAAGGCTGGGTTTAAAAAATTACCAAGTGGGTGAAAAGTGGATTCTTGATGATTATTTATATTTATGCAAAGGTCTCTTAAAGTGTTATTTTTTTTGTTCACTCGAAATTTTTAGCTTTTTTCGTTTATAATCTACCCCTTTTTGAGTTATTAATAAAATAAATTATGTTAAGTGCTATTAGAAATAAAATTAAAGGTTGGGTTGCTTATGTGATTATTGCCCTAATTATCGTTCCATTTGCTTTGTTTGGTGTTAGCGAATACTTTACAGGAACTTCGAATATTGTGGTCGCATCAGTGAATGGTGATGATATTTCCAAAGGAGAATTTTTACCAAGATTTGAGGGCGCTCAAAGGCGCTTACAAAAAAAATTAGGCGACAAATACCCTGCTGAGTTAAACCGTGATCTAAAACTTTCGGTCATTCGATCAATGATAGACGGGCGTGTATTGGCACAATTGGCAAGTAAGTTGGGCTATGTGGTAACCAAACAAGAGTTACAGGAATTCATTCAATCAAGCGATATATTTAAAGAGGAAGGCAAGTTTTCAATAGAAAAATACAAGCGCCTGTTAAGGCTTAATGGTTATTCGGATATTGGATATGAGCAACTTCAAATCAAGGAATTACTGAAAAATCAAATTAAGTACAACTTTCTAAATTCTGCATTTTTAACCCCATTGATGCTTAATCGTATGCAATCGTTAAACGACCAACAGCGAAAGTTTAGTTATATTCAACTTAATACAAAAGATTATCTTGACAAGGCAGAGATTAGTGTGGATAGCATAAAGAAAGTTTATGAGTCAGAAAAGGAAACATTCTTAGAGCCACAAAAAGTTAAAGTTGATTTTGTCACATTATCGCTTGAAAAAGTGGCTAAAGATACTGTTGTAAGTGAGGCTGATTTGTTGAGTTTTTATGAAGAAGAAAAGCAGCGTTTTAGCACTGAAGAAGAGCGTAAAGTACAGCATATTCTAGTGGAATCCGAAGTGCTTGCGAACAAACTTGTTGAGCAAATTAAGCAAGGCGAAGATTTTGCCAAGTTAGCCATTAAACATTCAAAAGACGCAGGCTCGAAAGACAGTGGCGGAGATTTGGGATTTTTCACCATAGGTGCTATGGTGCCAGAGTTTGAAGCCAAGGCATTTTCGATGAAAGAAGGGGAAGTGAGTGCGCCAGTTAAGTCAGATTTTGGTTATCATATTATTAAATTAAACAAGATTAAAGCAGCAACAGCAAAGCCTTTTGAAGAGGTGCGTGATGAATTGAGTAAAACTTATACCGAGCAAATGGCGCAAAAAACCATTTATAATTTAACCGAACAGTTGGGTAATTTGGCGTATGAGGCAAGTTTGGAAGAGGTTGCCGAGCAAATGAATTTAAAACTCGAAACTTCTGATTTCTTTGCGCAAGATTCCATGATGCAAAATCGTATCTTTATGACAGCGGCTTATAGTGATGTGGTGCTGAACAAGGGCGAAAATTCTGAGTTGCTTGAGATTTCTAAAGGCAGTTTTGTGGTACTTAGGCTAAATGAAAAAGTGGCAGAAAGACAGCAAACATTTGACGAAGTGGAGTCATATATTAAAAAGCGTTTGGTTGATACATGGGCAAAGGAATTTGTTAAAGAAATTGCTGATAAGATTGCAGATTCGTTTATCAAGGGTGATATTGATGCCGCCAAAGCACTCATGAGTAAAAATAAATTGACTTGGAAGGATGTCGATTGGGCTACAAGGAGTTCAAGATTGGCAAGTGCTAGCATTATCAAGCATATATTTTCTTTACCCAAGCCGAATGACGGCGCTATTTATAGTACTGAAAGTTTAGATCAACAGGCAGTTGTATTAAAGTTATCAGAAGTCAAAACACCTAAAAATGAACCTAATAGAAGTCTTCCAGGTCGTATGCTTAATATTGAATCTGATGAAGTATTTAGAAGTATCTTAGAGACATTGAAGGAAGATTCTAGTATAGAGATTTTTGAAAGCAGATTGTAATCTGCAGAGAATTTTTCTACCTGCATAGGTTTTTTTTGATGATGTGTAATACCATTTTCAAAAATAAACCAAACGAGACCTTTGCATAAATATGAATAATCATCAACAATCCACTTTCCCCCACTTGGTAATTTTTTAAACCCAGCCTTAGCGCTGCCAGGACAAGGTTTAAGAAAATTACCAAGTGGGAAAAAATTGAATTTTGCTAATCATCCATATTTATGCAAAGGTCTCATTAAGTGTAAAAATATTTGATTGATTATAAGAACACTGCATTATTCATTTTATTTTTGAAAATGGTATGGACGCTTAAAAAAATAAGAAATAGCGCCATACCACTTGATGTTTGCGACTCTGTGTTTATAAATCTGGCCCTTTGTCGTAGAAGTTGTAACCTGAATCAATGTAAGTTATCTCGCCTGTAATGCCTGAGGCTAAATCTGAACATAAAAAGGCAGCCGCATTACCCACTTCTTCGGTGGTTACATTGCGCTTGAGTGCCGACGAATCAGCAGCATATTCCAGTAATCTACCGAAGTCCTTAATACCAGAGGCCGCCAAGGTTTTAATGGGTCCAGCAGAGACGGCATTAACACGAATGCCTCTTTCAGGGCCCATTGCTGCTGCCATATAGCGCACATTAGCTTCAAGTGATGCCTTGGCAACACCCATTACATTGTAATTTGGAATGGCACGAATACTGCCCAAATAACTGACGGTTAACAATGCACCATTGTCGTTAAGCATTGAATTTGCTGCTTTTGCTAATGCGGTAAAACTATAAGAACTAATGTCATGTGCTACCGCAAAGTTTTCACGCGTAGTGGCTTCGATATAGTTGCCATCTAACGCCTCACGGGGGGCAAATGCCACCGAATGAATTAAGATGTCAAAATTATCCCAATGTTGTTTGAGTTCGTTAAAAGTAGCCTCAATGCCACTATCAGTGCCAACATCACAAGGAATGACAATATTGGAATTACAAACTACTGCACATTTGTCCACTCGTTTTTTCAATTTTTCGTTTTGATAGGTTAGTGCAATTTCACAACCTTGCTTTGCCATTGCCTCGGCAATGCCCCATGCAATTGAACGATTTGACGCCACACCGACAACCAGTGCTTTTTTTCCGTTTAAAAATCCCATAACATTCTCACTATATTAAAATAAACAAATTATAATAGGATTTTTTTATTTATTGAGCTGATATGTTAGATATTTTACTAACCCCCATTAAAGCCATGCGTTTACGCTATATTCCCTTGTTGTTGGTGTATTTTGCTTATGGAAGTAGCGTTTTTACAGCCATTGCTGAAAATTTCTGGGTAAAAGAGACGCTGGATATGAGTGCCGCAAATTTAGCAGAGTTGGGAATATGGCTTACTGTACCATGGACAGTGAAGATGATTTTTGGCTCATTGGTTGACAGTGTGTTGATTTTTGGCTCTAATCGAAAATCTTATGTTTACATAGGTGCATTGCTGATTACCCTTAGTTCTTTAATGATGATTGCGGTGGTTGGTGATTATTCAATTGTGGCAGAATTTTCTAAAAAAAGCGTGTATATTTTTGCCAGCGTGATTGCAGTCGTGGGTTTTGTGATGCAAGATGTGGTGGCAGATACGATGAGTACCGAGGTGGTGGATAAAAGCCAGTCTAAAGAAGAAATCCATCGAGAGTTAGCCAGTATTCAAGTGTTGGCACGCTTGTCATTAGGATTTGCAATTTTTATCACAGGCTGGATTGGGGGTGAATTGGCCAGTGTGTTTAAGGACAATCGTGAAGTGGTCTTTATGATGGCGATGTTCGTGCCACTTTTGTCAATCCTTGGAGTAACGCTGGTCAATCTTAATCCTGTGCCAGTGTCTAAGGTTAACCGACAAGTGTTATTTGGTGGGTTAATTTTTGCTATATTTGTGGTAACGATGGGCTATGCACAAGTGCCTTATTCGCAAGAGATTGTGTTTGTTGTTTCCTTGGGCATTGTGTTGTATTTGCTGAATGATTTAATTGCAGATTTGAGTGAAGATGCTATTCGTCACATTAAAATGGCAATGATTATTATTTTCGTCTATCGTGCAATGCCATCAGTGGGTATCTCCTTGCAATGGTGGCAGATTGATATACTTGGATTTGATGAGTCGTTTTTTGCTAAATTATCAGCAATTGGTGGCGGTATTGCCCTAGCAGGTATGTGGTTTAGTGCCAAGTTTATTGTTAAACGCAACATTGCCGAAGTGCTGATTTTCCTCACTATTATTGGCACTTTGTTGTCTATGCCAATTATCGCAATGTATTATGATATTCATACCATGCTTGGCGTTGAAGCACGGACAGTGGCATTGGTGGACACAGCATTAGCATCGCCTTTTGATTATATTGCCCAAGTGTTAATGCTAACTTTGGTGGCAATTCACGCGCCTGAAGGCAAAAAAGGCACTTGGTTTGCATTGATGGCATCGCTGATGAATATTGCCTTATCAGCAGGCGGCTTGTTGACCAAATATTTGAATAAAATCTTTGTTGTTAGTCGTGAGGTTATTACCGATGGTGTGGTAACCACAACACAGGATTACTCGCAACTTGGTGATTTATTGTGGGTGGTGATTGTCGCAGGATTTGTGATTCCAATTGTTGTTATTGTTAAATTTAACCCGAGTAAAGCATGAAAATAAAATATTTTTTATTGGCAGCACTGTTGGTTGTGCTTGATCAACTAACCAAACTACTGGCTCATGAGTATTTAGGTGTTGGTGCCTCTGTTGATATTACCCCCTTTTTCTCACTTTCGTTTGCGCACAATTATGGTGCCGCCTTTAGTTTCTTAGCAGACCAAGGGGGCTGGCAACGGTATTTTTTATCTGCTATATCGGTTATTGCCAGTATTACTATTGGCGTTTGGATGATAAAAATATCGACACAATATCAATTTAAATTAATAAGTTTAACGCTTATTTTGTCAGGTGCCATTGGCAATATGATTGACAGGGTGGTGAATGGCTTTGTGGTAGATTTTATTGATTTTCATTATCAAGGTTTTTACTGGCCAATTTTCAACTTTGCCGATATTTTTATCAGTATTGGCGTGGTTATGCTGATTATTGCCGATTGGAAAAAATGACCATTACCTCAATTTCCTATTACCCCTATAACAATGGAGAATCATTGCTATGCACATTATGAGCGCTAATCAACAACAGTTTTTATGGTTAATTTTGGCAATGTTTTTCTGGGGTGCTTCTTGGCCAATTGCCAGTATTATGTCCGCTTATGTGGATGTACATGAGTTTATTACCTACCGATATTTTTTCGTCACGCTGTCCATGGCGCCTGTGTTGTGGTGGATGCGATTGTCTTTTAAAATTGGGTTTATTGATTTTGTCATTGCCTGTATTGCCGCTTTGTTTTTAGTGCTTTATTCAAACTATTATTTTTTAAGCGTTACTCATGGCGCACCTGGTTTGGCGGGTGCTGTGGTAACGACATTAATGCCAATTTTGGTTTATTTATTGATGTTATTTAGCAAACAAAAAAAACCACGATTTAAAGATTGGTTGGCATTACTTTTGGCAGCCATAGGCGTGCTAATTACCATGGGTATTTGGCAGTTTCAATTAAGTGAAATATTGGCAACTGGCAATTTGTATATGATAGCCGCCTCTCTATCTTGGGCGCTTGTGTCCATTACCAGCAGTTATGCCAAGCCACTTAATCCATTGGTGTTGAGTTTTTATATTTATCTAATTACCACCATATTAGATTGGTTGTTATTTTTTCAACCGACACATGGCTCGGTGTTTGCCATGGACGGTATTTTTTGGATTAATTTTGTGATTGTTAGTTTGGGCTCTACTACCTTTGCCACGACAATTTATTTTGCCAGTGTTCATAGTTTGGGTTCCAAGAAGGCCAGTGTTTTTACTTTTTTGGTGCCTTTTTTTGCACTTGGAACAAGCGTCTTATTCTTAAATGAAACATTACAATGGACTACTTTTTTAGGTGTGCTAATGACTATTATTGCCTTGATAGTTCTTAATGACATTAAATTGAGGCCTTTGAATAAACATAAATAATGCCATTTTTAAACAAATAGAGACCTTTGCATAAATATGAATAATCATCAAGAATCCACTTTTTACCCACTTGGTAATTTTTTAAATCCAGCCTTAGCCCTGCTAGGACAAGATTTAAGAAAATTATTAATTGGATAAAAATTGAATTTTGCTAATCATCCATATTTATGCAAAGGTCTTAAATAATCATCCACAAGTTGACAGTAAGTGGGTTTTGAAAAATGGTATTAATGTTGGCATTTTATCGTGTAGATAAAAAAATTGAACAGATAGTAGTATCATATTCAACTAAAGTGGAGGTGTAAGGATAATGAAAAAAAGCAAGGGCAACAAGGGTCGAATTCTTTTACAGGCTATTAAAAAGTTGTTGAATGAGTGATTGTTTAATCATTGGTGGCGGTGTAATTGGGATAACGACTGCAAGAGCGATGGCAATGGCGGGTGCAAAGGTAACTTTGCTAGACCAAAGGGCGTGTGGCAAGGAGTCTTCTTGGGCAGGAGGTGGTATTATTAGTCCGCTTTATCCTTGGTTATATAGTGATTTGGTGAATGAGTTGAGCAGGGCATCGCAAGGGGTTTATGCGCACTTATGTGCAGAATTATTTGAAAATACGGGCATTGATCCTGAGTATATTCGTTGTGGATTGTTGATGATGGATAAATATAACACGCCTGAGGCACAACAATGGATGGGCAAACACTCACTTAATTTTCAAGTGCATGATAAAGGCGCATTGTTTAAAGACATTGCACAAGTGCGTAATCCGAGGTTGTTAAAAGCACTAAAAGCCGATATACTTAAACTCGGGGTTCAAGTTGTTGAGCAAGCCAAAGTGAATGGACTAATGACTGAGAAGGGTGCCACACTTGGTGCGATAACTGAAAATAAAAAGTATTATGCCGATAACACGATTGTTTGTAGTGGTGCCTGGAGTTCATCTTTACTTGATATTAAAGACACCATTTATCCGATAAAAGGGCAAATGATTGTAATTAAAGCCAAAGCAGGTGCGGTTAAACATATTATTCTTGATCAAGGCAGGTATATTATTCCTAGAAAAGATGGGCGACTTTTGATTGGCTCGACGATGGAAAATGTCGGCTTTGACCGCAGTATTCAGACGCAAGTGGGTGCCGATTTGCTGGCATTTGCGGTTAATCGATTTCCACAATTAAAAAACACCAATATCGAACACCACTGGGCAGGGTTTCGCCCCGCCAGTAGTGCAGATGTCATTGTTGGCAAACATCCACAATTGGCAAATTTGTATATCAATGCTGGGCATTTTCGCAACGGCTTAAACATGGCACCTGAAAGTGCTAACAGGATCAAGAAATTACTATGCTAACCAGAAAAATAGACAACACCTTATTTGCCTCTTATTCAGACGATATCCCTTCATTTTTAAAGAAAATTTACAGTGCCAGAGGTGTTTCCGAAGCGCAACTTTCTTTAAACCTAACAGGATTGTTAAAGCCCAATTTTGCGCAATTAAACACCGCATTAACCTTGTTAGAACACGCACTTGTTGAACAAAAAAGAATTTTAATTATCGGTGATTTTGATTGTGATGGGGCAACTGCATCAGTGGTAGCAGTCAAGTCGTTGCGACTAATGGGGGCAAAATTTGTTGATTTTTTAGTCCCCAATCGCTTTGAACACGGTTACGGACTCAGTCCTGAGATTGTGAAATTGGCAATCAAGGAAAAACAGCCTGATTTGATTATTACCGTTGATAACGGCATCTCCAGTTTTGACGGCGTCCAATTGGCAAAAAAGTCCAATATCCAAGTCATTATCACCGATCACCACTTGCCCAGTAAAAACCTGCCCGAAGCAAATGCAATCATCAATCCCAATCTTAAGAACTGCGAATTTTTAAGCAAAAATCTGGCAGGCGTCGGCGTTTGTTTTTATCTAATGTCCGCATTAAAAACCCACCTAAGCGCCAACAATTATTTCCCCAAGCACAACATTCCCCTACCAGATTTACGCACCGTATTAGATTTGGTCGCACTCGGTACCGTAGCCGATGTCGTGAAGCTTGACCAAAATAACAGGATTTTAATAGACCAAGGCCTACAACGCATCCGCCTCAAACAATGCTCCCCCGGCATCCTGGCACTACTAGAAATTGCCAACCGCCCCGCACAAAGCCTGCAAGCCAGCGACTTAGGCTTTGCTATTGGCCCCCGCCTAAATGCCGCTGGCCGTTTAAGCGATATTTCCCGTGGCATTAAATGTTTGCTCACCGATGATATAAACGATGCACGCCGTTACGCCGCTGAATTAGAGCAATTTAACCAAACCCGTAAAGAAGAACAAGCCCGCATGCAAGCCGAAGCACAAGCCGTTATTGACACACAATCCGTTGCCACAGGCAAATTTGCCCTCAGCCTATTTGACCCCTCATGGCACGAAGGCATTGTCGGCATTGTCGCTGGCAAACTCAAAGAAGACTACCACTGCCCAGTCGCAGTTTTTGCCCAATCAGGCGCCGATTTAAAGGGCTCAATTCGCTCCATTCCTAGCGTCCATATCAAAGATTTACTAGATCTAATTGACAGACAAACCCCCGATTTAATCCTAAAATTTGGTGGTCACGCTATGGCAGCAGGCCTCAGTATCAAAAAAGACAACTTCCCCCAATTCGAAATCGCCTTCTCCAACGCCATCCAAGCCCATCTTAACAATCAAATCCCCAAGGTTGAACTCCTTACCGACGGCACCCTTGAAGCCTCCGACATCTCTCTCAGCAACGCCCAATTACTGGTCAAAGCAGGCCCTTGGGGACAAGGTTTTGAAGAGCCCATTTTTTACGGAAAATTCGAATTGATTGAGCAAAGAGTGGTCGGCGAAAAACACCTAAAATGTCGCCTAAAACTCGTCAACTCCCCCACCATCCACGATGGCATCGCCTTCTTTCAAGCACCCGTTAAAAACACAACAGTGCAGCTCGCCTATAAGTTATCCATCAACGAATGGCGTGGTAACACTAACTTGCAACTGATGGTTGAACAAATCTATGAATGTGATGTATAGTGGGTTATCTAAAATACATAGTCATACATAGCAAGGCTGTTGAATTATAAAAAACCCAAAAAAACTTAATGCTCAAACTCATTGAATTTTGCTAATCATCCATATTTATGCAAAGGTCTCTCTTAGTAAGAGCATATAATAATAAACATTTTATAATTTAAAAAAAGATATGTCAGAAAAAAATAAAATTCCAAGTGAGCAAATAACATTAAAAAATGTCGGAGAATTAACTGGTTTGGGGATTGCCTACAGATCTTCAACAGTTGATAATGAATTTATTCTTGGTCTAACAATGGATGTTGTGGATCCAGAACCTGGAAAATCTTATGAAGGCTGGTTGGTTAAAAAAGAAGGAAAAAAAATTATTGATTTTTATTCAACAGGAATGGCCTACAAGGCCAGCAATAAAGTTTGGGTTGTTTCCTACGCCATTCCTTTGAACGAAAAATCTTATTATAGAAATGTTGTGATTACGGAAGTAACTGGCGATGAGGGAAAAACTAATGGAGTGCCGGGAAAATATTTATACGAAGGCGTTTTTGTAAAATAAAAAGAAGAAGGGTGTCCAGAAAAAAATAGTATAGATAAACGCTAAAGCGTTACAAATCGAACAAGATATAGCCATTGAGAAGTGAGTTATTGTTTCGTCGTAAGATAAAAAAAGGCTATTTATTTACCCTTCAAGAGAAAAAACTAGGTTGATTAAAATATTTAAATGTTATTCGAGACCTTTGCATAAATATGAATAATCATCAAGCATCCACTTTTCACCAAATTGGCAACAATTGAATTTTGTTCACCATCCATATTTATGCAAAGGCCTTATTTAGATAAAATAACCAACAGGCACCTAACAATATAGATGATTTTAAAAACAATTTGATTGAAAAAATGAAAAACGAGATTAAACAAAAAACTAAAAGAGATGCACGCCCCCAAACAGAACTTAAGAATGAGGCTAAAAACAGCATAAAAAATTTGAATATTCCTTTTCAAACAATAGACTGGAAAGGCATCCAAAAAACAGAGCATATAGGAGAAACGGGAGTAGCATATTGGCAAACAATACAATTTGAAGGTTTGCGAATTAGATATGTAGAATATTCAAAAAACTACAAAGCCAATCACTGGTGTAAAAAAGGCCATATCGTTTATTGCCTCAAAGGCGAGGTAACCAATGAACTGGAAAATGGAGAGCAGTCTGTTTTACTTGAAGGTATGTCATATATTGTTTCTGATGACTTAAGTTCTCACCGTTCCGTTACAAAAAATGGTGTTCATTTATTGATCATTGATGGCGATTTTTTAAAATAGAATACCTGAAAAAATCTCTCATCTAAATGTTGATATGTCCAATAATTAGGGGGTTTATGCGTTTTTGTTTCCACGCTATACATGGGAATACGATGCTATCAACCAACAACACTTTTTATTCAAACTTAAAATATACAACAAAGACAAACTGTCTATCAATGAATGGTGTGGCAGTATTAATTTACAACTTAGGCTATTTTTTGAAATTGTGAACGAATAAAGTTACACACAGAAGACAGGCGTATTAATAATAAGGTAAAATTCATCTTTTTTATTTTCCTATGATTCATTCATGCCAATAATTACTCTGCCCGATGGAACTGAAAGATCTTTTGATCAAGCGGTTAGTGTGTTTGAAGTTGCCAAGTCGATTGGCTCGGGATTGGCTAAGGCGACGCTTGCTGGTAAGGTGAATGGCGAATTGGTGGATGCTGCGTTTGTGATTGAAGCTAACAGCACTTTGTCTATTGTTACCGATAAGGATGCAGAAGGGCTTGAGGTAATTCGTCATTCTACGGCGCATCTATTGGCACAGGCGACGCAAATGCTTTATCCTGATGCACAGGTTACGATTGGACCGGTGATCAAAGAGGGTTTTTATTATGATTTTGCGTATAAAGATGGGTTTTCAGAAGACGATTTAGCCAAGATTGAAAAAAATATGAACAAGCTGGTTAAGCAAAATCTCAAGATTGAACGAAGTGAGATGTCGCGTGACGAAGCAGTGCAATTTTTTAAGGACAAAGGCGAGCATTATAAAGCGGAAATTATTGAATCTATTCCTGCGGAACAAACCTTGTCTTTATATAAGCAAGGTGATTTTATTGACCTTTGCCGTGGGCCACATGTGCCTTCAACTGCCAAACTTAAAGCCTTTAAATTAATGAAATTAGCAGGCGCTTATTGGCGTGGCGATTCTAATAATGAGATGTTGCAGCGGGTGTACGGTACGGCTTGGGCAAGCAAACAAGATTTGGAAACGCATTTGCACCGATTGGAAGAAGCGGAAAAGCGTGACCATCGAAAAATTGGCAAAACGCAAGATTTGTTTCATATGCAGGAAGAGGCACCCGGTATGGTGTTTTGGCATGAAAAAGGGTGGGCGTTATATCAAATTGTTGAACAATATATGCGTGGTATTTTTAAAGACAATGATTATAAAGAAGTGCATACGCCACAGTTAATTGACAAGAGTCTTTGGGAAAAATCAGGGCATTGGGACAAGTTTGGTGATGCCATGTTTACTACCAGCAGTGAAAATCGTGATTATGCGGTTAAACCGATGAATTGCCCAGCACACATTCAAATTTACAATCAAGGACTTAAGTCTTATCGTGATTTACCGTTGCGTTTGGCAGAGTTTGGCTCTTGTCATCGTAATGAGCCATCAGGCACGCTACATGGCATTATGCGGGTGCGTAATTTTGTGCAAGATGATGGGCATATTTTTTGTAGCGAGGCGCAAATTCAGAGTGAAGTATCTACTTTTATTGACTTGACTTTTAGTGTTTATCAGCATTTTGGTTTTGAAAATATTGACATTAAGCTCTCTACTCGACCAGAAAAACGAGTGGGCTCCGATGAAGTATGGGATAAGGCAGAAGCAGCACTTGCGCAAGCCTTGAATGACAAAGGCATTGAATGGGAGTTACAAGAGGGCGAAGGCGCTTTTTACGGACCAAAAATTGAATTTGTGCTTAAAGATTGTCTAGATAGAGAATGGCAGTGTGGCACTTTGCAGGTAGATTTTTCCATGCCAGAGCGTTTAGATGCACAATTTATTGCTGAAGATGGGTCAAAACAAACGCCTGTGATGTTACACCGTGCAATCGTTGGTTCGTTAGAGCGATTTGTGGGGATTTTGATTGAGCATTATGAGGGTGCGTTTCCATCTTGGTTGGCGCCAATTCAAGCGGTTATTTTAAATATTTCTGAAAAACAAGCGGATTTTTCTATCGATGTTGAGAAAAAATTAAAAAAACAAGGAATTAGAGTGATTTCGGACTTGCGGAATGAGAAGATAGGCTTTAAAATACGAGAACATTCTATGCAACGCTTTCCTTATTTATTGGTTGTGGGTGATAGAGAAATGGAGAACGGTGAAATTTCAGTACGAAAACGCGGCGGTGAAGACCTCGGGTCTATGTCAATTGAGGCGTTCATTAAGTTAGTAAAAGAGGATTAATCATTAAAAAACCAAATAGAATACGCATCAATCAACATATTAAAGCATCTCAGGTGCGTTTGATTGATAGTGAAGGTGAGCAGGCCGGTGTGTTAAGTACAACTCAGGCATTAGAGATGGCAAAAAAATCTGGACTGGATTTAGTGGAAGTATCGCCAAATGCAGAACCACCTGTTTGCAAGGTGATGAATTTTGGCAAGTATCGTTATGAGCAAAAGAAACAGCTCAGCGACCAAAAGAAGAGGCAAAGGAAAACCACTGTTAAAACCATTAAATATCGCCCCGGTACAGAAGAAGGTGACTATCAAATTAAATTTAGAAATTTGGTTAAATTTTTAGACAATGGTGACAAGGTTAAGGTCAGCATTTGGTTCCGTGGTCGTGAAATGCAACATCGTGAGTTAGGCATGGATATGCTAGACAGAATTGAGAAAGACACAGAAGAATTTGCCAATGTAGAGCAAAAAGCAAAGATGGAGGGTCGTCAGCTAGGCATGATGCTGGCACCCAAATCGAAGAAAAAATAAGCACCGCTTATTTTATGTTTAATAAAATCATTCTTAAGAATGATAAATATGTCCAAAGGACAAGGAGAAAATTATGCCAAAGTTAAAAACCAATAGAGGGGCTGCAAAGCGCTTCAAAAAAACTGCCAGTGGCGGTTATAAATGTAAACACTCTCACTTGCGTCATATCTTGACCAAAAAGAGCACTTCTAGAAAACGCAGTTTGCGCGCACCAGACACAGTTGAAAAAGCTGATGTACCAATGGTTCGTAAAATGTTACCGTATAGTTAATTTAGGAGTATAAGAAAATGGCAAGAGTATCAAGAGGTGTGCAGGCGCACGCAAAACATAAGAAAATTTTAAAGAAAGCGAAAGGCTATTATGGCGCAAGGTCAAAAGTCTATCGTGTTGCTAAACAAGCAGTTATTAAAGCAGGTCAATATGCCTACAGAGACCGTCGTCAAAGACGCCGTCAGTTTCGCAGACTTTGGATTGTGCGTATTAACGCAGAAGCGCGTAACAATGGTTTGAGTTATTCAAGAATGATTGACGGTATGAACAAAGCAGGCATTGAAATTGATCGCAAAGTTTTATCAGACATTGCAATCTTTGACAAAGCGGCATTTGCTAAAATTGCTGAGCAGGCGAAAGCGGCTTTAAGCAAATAAGTCGTTTTACCGGTGATTGACGATATTCTCAATAGGGCAAAAGGTGCCATTGAAAAAGCGCAAAACTTAAATGATTTAGAAGATTTAAGAGTTGCGCTTTTAGGTAAGAAGGGCGAGTTAACTGCCCTACTTAAAGGCCTTGGGCAGTTGAGTGCAGAAGAGCGACCAAAGATGGGTGGGGTAATTAACCAAGCCAAAGGTGTGGTGCAAACGCTATTAACTGAGCGAAAAAATGCATTAGAAACCATTGAGTTGGAAAAGCGCCTGCTTAGTGAAAAAGTGGATGTTTCTCTACCGGGGCGTAATGCTGAAATGGGCGGGCTTCACCCTGTTACTATTACCCTTAAGCGCATTCAATCCTTGTTTGCAAAAAACGGTTTTGAAGTAGAAACTGGTCCTGAAATTGAGGACGATTTTCACAACTTTACTGCACTTAATATTCCCGAACATCATCCAGCGCGTGCAATGCACGATACTTTTTATTTTGACGATGGCTCTGTGCTTAGAACACACACTTCTCCCGTGCAAATCCGCACTATGGAGAATCAAAAACCGCCCGTGCGTATTATTGCGCCAGGTCGAGTGTATCGTTGCGATTCAGACATTACCCATACGCCGATGTTTCATCAGGTAGAAGGGTTGATTGTTGATAAAGAGGCAAACTTTGCACAACTTAAAGGTTTGTTGATTGACTTTTTGCGTGCCTATTTCGAAAAAGAAGATTTGAAAGTGCGCTTTCGCCCTTCGTATTTTCCCTTTACCGAGCCTTCGGCTGAAGCAGATATTGAATGTGTTATTTGCGGCGGCGAAGGTTGTCGTGTTTGCAAAAAAACAGGCTGGCTAGAGGTTTTGGGCTGTGGCGTCGTGCATCCGAATGTTCTAGAATCGGTGAAGATTGACAGTGAGGAATACACGGGGCTGGCTTTTGGTATGGGTGTTGAACGGTTGGCAATGTTGCGTTATGGCGTGAACGATTTGCGTCTTTTCTTTGAAAATGACATCCGCTTTTTAAGGCAGTTTAAATAATGAATATTTCAACAACATGGTTGCGTGAATGGATTGACCCAAAGGTTAGCGATGAAGTGTTAGCCGAGCAGTTAACCATGGCAGGTTTAGAAGTTGACGGCATGGCACCTGTTGCTCCTTATTTTGAAAATATTGTGGTAGGACATGTGCTGTCTTGTGAAAAACACCCCGATGCTGATAAGTTAAATTTGTGCCAAGTGGATGTTGGCAAGGGTGATGCCCTGCAAATTATTTGTGGTGCCAATAATATTCGTGCTGATTTAAAAGTGATTGTTGCCACAGTTGGTGCTGTGTTGCCGAATGGATTGAAGATTAAAAAAGCCAAACTTCGTGGTGTTGAATCATTGGGTATGATTTGTTCTGACAGTGAATTAGGTATGGCAGATTCATCTGAAGGCATTGCTGAATTAGACGCTAATGCCCCTATTGGTGAAAATATTAGAAAATATTTAAATTTAGATGACAATATTATTGAATTAGACATTACACCTAATCGTGGCGATTGTTTTTCAATATTAGGAGTGGTGCGTGAGGTAAGTGCAAATTACGAATTGCCTTTTGAATTGCCCAGCTTTCCCGTTCAAACACAAGTCAAATCAAGTATTAATACCAGTGTTAGCAACACCACAGCTTGCCCTAAATACTTAAGTAGAAGTGTTTTGGGTATTGATAATACGGTTAAAACACCGCAGTGGATGATTGACAAACTTGTTCGCTCTGGTCAAGCACTCCATTCGCCTGTGGTTGATATTACTAATTTCGTTTTAATGGAGTTGGGGCAACCAATGCACGCTTTTGATGCGACCAAAATTAACGGTGCAATTGAAGTTAGAAACGCAAAAGCAGGTGAGAAAATTGCATTGCTAAATGAAACAACGGTAACGCTAAACGAGGATACTTTGGTCGTTGCCGATAGCGGTTCAGTGCTTGCAATCGCAGGTGTGATGGGTGGATTAGACAGTGCCACACAGAGTAACAGCACAGATATTTTATTGGAAAGCGCTTTTTTTGAGCCCGTATCGATTGCAGGCAAGGCCAGAAATTATGGCTTACATACTGAATCCTCATTGCGCTTCGAACGAGGCGTGGATTTTGCCATTACCGAGTTGGCACTGGATAGAGCCACGCAATTGATTATTGAAATTTGCGGCGGACAAGCGAGCGATGTTAATGCTTGCATTGATAAAGCCTCTTTGCCAAAATTGCTGCCTATTACCATTACCCAAGATAAAATTCATAAAATTTTAGGGTTTGAGTTAGAAGCCAAGTGGATTGAAAAGAAATTTATTGGATTGGATTTTGAAATCAGCAGCAAAACGGACAACACTTGGACTATTGTTCCGCCAAGTTTCAGATTTGACATCCGCCTTCCTGCTGACTTGATTGAAGAATTGGCAAGGCTATACGGTTATGACAAAATACCCGTGCAAAAACTCTCACTTGATGCCAATATTAACGCTGTTGAAGAGGCGCAAATTGACAAATATGATATTGCACAATCTCTGGTAACACGAGGCTATCAAGAAGTTATTACCTATAGTTTTATTTCAGAAAAATATCACAATTTGATTAATGCTAACGCCAATAAAATTGCACTGTCCAATCCTATTTCAGCCGAACTGTCGGTGATGCGTTCATCGCTTTGGGCAGGGTTGTTGCAAAGCGTTGAATCCAATCAAAGGCGCGGGCATAATAACGCTAGATTTTTTGAAATTGGTTTGTGTTTTTCGGGTGTTAAAGCCAATGAACAATCGAATAAATTGGCAGGTATTATTTCGGGAAATCGCTTTGATGCGCAGTGGTCGGGTGATTTAATGCCAGTAGATTTTTTCGATGCCAAGGCTGACCTAGAATCGTTGCTTAAATTAACAGGTGTCACATTTGAATTTAGTGCAAGCGAACACCCCGCCTTGCAAAAAGGTCAAACTGCCAAGATAACATTAAACGACAAACAAGTCGGCTGGATTGGTGCCTTAGCACCAAATGTTGCTAAGGAATTGTCATTGCCAAAATGTTATTTATTTGAAATTGATTTACCGGTGTTGCTCGCAGGTAAAATTGCCAAATACGAAGCCTTTTCTCAATACCAGCAATCTCAACGGGATATTGCACTGGTATTAGATGAGGCAACACCTGTGGCTGTATTGATAGACAGTATTGAAGCAATGCAACAACAAAATTTTGTTGGTGTAAGTTTATTCGATGTCTATGCAGGTGAAAATATTGAAATTGGACAAAAAAGTATTGCGCTTAATCTGGTTTACCAATCGCTTGAGGCGACAATGGATGATGCGCAAGTAAATAACAAAGTGGATAAGGTGTTAGATTTGCTGCAAAGCAAATTTGGTGCCGTACAAAGATAATGTCATTAACCAAGAAAAATATTGCCGATTTATTGGCAGAACAAGTAGGTATTAGTCAAACCCAAGCATTGTCATTAACCAATGATTTTTTTGACACCATCAGAGATTCTCTTGCCAAGGGTGAGGATGTTAAATTATCTGGTTTTGGCAATTTTGTCATCAAAGAAAAAGTCGCTCGCCCAGGCAGAAATCCAAAAACAGGCAAGCCTGTAATGATTTCAGCCAGAAAGGTAACAACTTTTAAAGCAGGGTTAAAACTCAAGGAAATCACAAAGTCAAGTGGCTAAAAGCCATTTAAAGACTTTGTATAAGATTGAAGTTTGTTAAGCGCCCATATTTATTTTGATATAGCACTCATAAAGCCTTTTAAGACAGGCATTGTTTTGTCAATCAGTGCCTGGTCTTGTTCAATATTTCTAATTTGATCTTCCAGTGACTTGTCGGTTGTTTTGAGTGTTGCCTGATAATCGTCATCAAATTCAAATGCAATAAAATAAAAGCCCTTGCCTTTATTTCTGGTTGAATGCACTGCTAAAAAATCCGTTTCCCAAGCAAGTTCTGCCTGATAAGTAGCCGATGAATCTGTCAGATCTTTTTGCACCAAAATAAGCGTATTGCCAAAGTGAAAAATAAACCTTTCGGCACTACAATCGGACGCTGATTTGATTTGTAACTCATTGTTGTTTAGTGCATCAGCAATTTGTTTCAATTGCGGGCCACTTAGTTGAATATACTTGGCATCTAAATAATTGCCAATATTACTATCGGGATAATTGTTTTCTAGGAATTTAATCAGTTTTTTTAACATATTTGCTCTTGTTGGAGAAAAAAACCTATTATAATCGCAAAATCTATGAATAACACTCAACAAAACACCTTATTAGGTTTGCTATTAGCATTTTTAGGTACTTTTTTGTTTGCTTTAAAATCTATTTTTATTAAATTGGCTTATCTTGAGGGGCTGAATAGTGATATCGTACTTATGTTACGCATGGCAATTGCATTGCCTATTTATCTTGGTATATTGGGTTATCTTTTTTGGAAAAAAGACAAATGTAAAGTGCTTACTCGAGCAACATTTTTCAGTATTGTTGGATTGGGTTTTATCGGATATTTTTTAGCATCTTTGCTTGATTTAAAAGGGCTTGAATATATTTCTGCCGGCTTAGAGAGATTAACTTTATTCACCTACCCTATCTTTACTGCCATTTTGGGTGCACTATTTTTTGCCACCCCATTATCTAAGCGCATTATTATTGTCCTCCTCACCACTTATCTAGGTTTGTGGATTATGTTCAGCCAAGAAAGCCTATTAAGTGGTAACAACAACAATACCCAAACTGGCGTTATATTGGTATTTTTTTCGGCATTGAGTTATGCATTTTATGTATTGCTCAGTAAAAATATCATTGGTAAAATTGGCTCCGTTTTATTTACTGCGGTTGCTATGAGCATCTCCAGTGTATTTGTTTTGTTCTTTTATTTCTTATTGTTTGATTTTTCTCAAATATCTATTAGCCATAATGCTTGGTTGTGGATATTTTTATTGGCAATAGTTAGCACAGTCATCCCCAGTTTTTTAATCAGCGAAGCAATTCACAGAATTTCTCCCTTGCAAACAAGTATTGTAGGTATGTTGGGACCCGTTGTTACCATTATATTGGCTGTATTTATTCTTTCTGAGCCGTTTGGTATTTATCAATTTTTGGGCGTTAGTTTGGTTGCATTGGGTGTGGGATTACTAACTTTTAGGCGCTAAATTGAAGTTTATTGTATTGAAAAAATGGGGTAAATTTTATGAATGCCATATTTTTATACGAATCTTTTCTCCATTATACCAAAATATCATTATAATCTTTGTTAGAATTTTCTGCATAAGACACAAAAAATTAATTTTTTTTTAATTATTTATGTTTATGCTAAAGGTTTTTATTGACACCGTTATCAGATTGTTTTTGTTACTAATATTATTTTTATGAACAGTAATCAATTGATGTATTAAATTAAAGGGGAATGTAAATGGATGTTAAAACGATAGATTTATTTGACAGTGTAATTTTAAGAAAGCACAATATAATTCAAAATAGCGAGGAATGGAAGGAGCTTGCTAGGCGACAAAGATTGATGCGATTAAATATTGCTGATGATACAACAACATACTTGATGGACAAAGGGCTTCATTCTGCCAATCATATTGCAGCAATGCCATTGAGTCAGTTTTTAGAATTGTGTCAAGATTTTCCCGATAACAAACAGTTAGAAGATGCTCACAAAGCAGCACAAGCCATTCGGTCTACTACCATGCATATGATGGCCAATATGAAGAATTTACATCCCTCTGGTCATTTTGCTAGCACCAAAGCATTTACAGCAGATCCCGAGCTTTCTGCTTCCTTTAAAGGCTCGCCAAGTTATGAGAGTTTGTTTGGCAGTTTGGATTATTATGAATGTTCCGAGTTTTCTTCTATTTTTGGCCCTGCAGCTTATTTGTTAGATCTAATGCGCATTACCCAAATCTATATTAGTGATACCAATGCGAAAACCATCCCTTCAGGATTGCATTTTTTTGACAGAAGACCCGATATAAAGGAGTTGGTATTAACAGAAAATAATGTTACCACCGAAGTCTTAAAATTGAAAATTGTCAACGAAAGAATTGATGCATTATTGAAAAAACTTATTCCTGAGGCAAAAAAAGATTATGTTGCTTGGTTAGATCAAGCGGTTTATCCATTCAGCTTGCCTTTTTGCTTGCCATTAACACAAATCCGCTCTGGGCTTGATCAGGTTGAACTTGATTTATTGGCCATTTATAAAACATTGCAAGCAGATGAAAAATATTGTTTTCGTGAATTATTAACTTTGTCTCCAGAGCAATATAAATTAATAACAACAGAAGATGTAAAAAGACAAACGACGCTTTGGGATGAGGATTCGTTAGCAAAAATGCAACTGTGCGCTTTGTTTTCTAAAAAAGCTGATTTTGACGCCAAAGATTTAATAGATTTATTTCAACAGAATTTAGATCTTGACAAAGAAAAAGAAAGTGCCAAAAACTTTTACATTGGCAAGCACCTTGCTAAGCATAAAGCAGTTACCGAGCATTATCTTTATATTAAAAAAGATTCTAAAGGGGATTTCATTCAAAACCTAAATGTGGACAGTGACAAAACTGTCGTTGCTGACAATCTTGATATGATTGGGCGCTTTATTCGTTTCTCTCAATATATTGGGTTTTCGTTTCAAGAGGCAGATTGGTTATTGAATGTGGCAGAATTTTTACTTACTGGCATAGCACCCTATGATAGCGGTGCCAACAGTAATCGTATTGATGCCTTGTGCGGGGATCATCTAACTGCGGTTAGCAAAATCTATCAATTGGCAGACTTATTAGAGCAACCTGTTGTCAATATATTAGATGGTTTGGGTATTGTAAAAACTTATGGTGTTGGTATTGGCGTTGCTTCTGAGGCACCTTTTGATATTATCTTTAACGGCGCTAATGAAGTCCCTTATCATCCCTCCTATGCGGGAAACCCCACTTATAAAGATACAGTGCAAACTTGGGATTTGTCTAATAAAGAAATACCTTTGTCGGTAATTAACATATTAAGTCAATTGGGATTGGGGAAAACAGAGTTACTGGCATTGGGTAAGTATGCATTAAAAGTTCTTAGTATTTCTAATAAATCGTTGCCATTGAGTGTTGAAAATTTGTCATTACTCTATTCTTATAGTTCAATTGCAAATTGGTTGCATATTAATATTGTTGAATTTGTTTTAATCAATGAAAATTTAAACAAAATTCAAATACAAGCACAGGGCTGGTCCAATCCGATTGATGATTTGATATCACTGGTTAATACTGCAATGTGGATGAAAAAACACAATACCAATGTTTTTAAAGTGGACTATATTATCAATGGCAATATGAGTCGTTATGTTGACCTGGGTTTTTCTATCAAAGATTTCCCACAATGGTTGAAATCTACTAGGGCATTGACCCCATTGGAGGTAGGTAAGGTAACCGATGAAACCGTGTCAAAACTTATTGATATTATTGCCAATTACCTCAATGTATCGCAAGAGATAATGCAGGCATTGTTTCGTATGAATTCTACAGATTGGGTGCTTGATTTTTTAACAACTGATAGTCTCAAAGATGCTCAATTGCCTATTATCAGATTTTCACGACTTTTGGCACTTAATAATTTTTTACAAATTAACACCCCTGTTTTATTATCTAGTGTTAATCAACATCCAGAGTCATATGGCTTTAAGAAATTTCCGGCTAGCAGTATAAAAGTTGGTATTAATTTAACGCAATTACAAAATTTGACTGCTTTTAGAGGTTTACAAGAGCAATTTAATGACACGCAGAATGATTTTATTCGTTATATAGACAAACAAAGCTTTATGCCGAATTTCAATCAAGGCAAGGGCTATACAATTACAAATGTTAACACTATAACAAATACCTCTAAAGTTGAAAGCTGGTCTCAAAGTATTGCTTTTTCATCAGATATCGTTAAGAATGGAAAGGTTTCTTTTAAAATGGGGCAAGGAAATACACAAGTTATGTTTGGTCTTGCTGTTACTTTTGCAAGTACATTTTATAGTACTATTAATTATGCTATATTTGCAAACCAAGGGTTGATATTTGTTGTAGAAAAAGGAAAGAATAAAATGCCTGCATTTGGCTCATATACGACTGATGATGTCTTATCTGTTGAAAGGTATGGAAATACTGTTGGTTATTATAAAAATGGCGTTCTTTTTTATACATCAACTATAAAAGAAACTAAGGATATGTATCTATGTGTTACTTTTGCAGATGTGGGTGGCTTTATTACTAATGTGTCACAGAGCGACTATTGTCTTTCCGAAAGAGACGGTATATTGCATCATCTTACTAATTGGGATATAGATCAAGTTCAGGCAATATCGTCTCGTTATACAAAATATAACAAAGATATTGTCGCTCTAATTGTTTTGGTTAACGATATTTTCTCTTTAACTAAGCATCTTGGCGATGATGTTAATATGTTGTTTTCTTTGGCTGATAAAACAACAACGGATAAGCATGCTAATATGCAAGCAGCATCAGAGTTACTTTTTGCACAATTAAAATCTTGTTATACGACTGATAACTTTCAAGTAACGGCGCAAATTATATCAGGGAAGGTTTTGGAGAAAAAGCGTGATGTTATCGTGGGGGCTGCAACTTGGGCTTTAAGGAAAACTTATACCGATATACAGTCGACAAATAACTTGTCCGAGTATTTGCTGACAGATGTTAGTGTGTCAGCAAAAATTAAAACTTCTTATATTAAAGAGGCCATCAGTGCAGCACAACTTTACTTGCAACGAGTAAAACTTGATGTTGAGCAATTTATTGTACATATGGAAATAAAAGATATATGGTGGCAATGGATTAGTAATTATCGTATTTGGGAGGCCAATAGAGAAGTTTATTTATACCCAGAAAACTATTTAGAGCCGAGTTTGCGAAAAAATCAATCTACACTATTTCAAGATTTTTCTCAAACTATATTAAAGAATAATATTACCCCAGAAGCCACACAAAAAGCGTTTGAGAAATACTTTCAAGGTTTTGAACAATTGGCGGATATGAAATATTTATCCAGTTATTACACTGAGGACAAGAACCAGGCGCTTTATTATTTCTTTGCTGTGAGTGCAACGCACCCACCACAATATTATTATTGCACTTATAGTCATCCACTTAATAGTCATTTTGATTTTGAAAGTACAGGTATGTGGTCGTCATGGAATAAAATTGATGTTGCTATTAAAGGTAAGAACATTACACCGATTTATCATGCTGGTAAGTTGATGATACTTTGGGTGGAAGTTGAAAAATCCAGCACTTCTGATGTCTCGTCACCATCATCAAAAAAAGGTGGAAGCAATAGTGGCGGTGTTGCTACCAATCGTTTGGATGTTTATAAGGCAAAGATTGAATATATTGTTCTTCAAGGTAATAACTCTTGGGGGAGTGCGCAAACATTAATACCAGAAGAGATTGTTTATGTTGACGATCAACAGGGTATTGGTCTAAATAAATTAGAAACAGGCATTCTCTTTAACGGTGTGTTTGATGATATGGATTCTGATGAGTGGAATACTGTTTATGCTACTAATGTTGGTAACGATATTGCAGTATATTACGGACCTTTTCTTGCTCAATTTAACGATAAATGGGGGGAGCCTTTCAAAAACGGACTGAAGACAGAAAGTATAGAGGAATTAAGTATATTTGAATTGCGTTTATACAAATCAATGGTTTTGTATGCAAGTATGCAAAATTCAGAACAGGGTTGGATAGAGATAGATGACGCTATGATGAATTTGCCTTACATTGATGTCAGAGTGTTTAACCAAGAATTAATGCCAACAGAGGTAAAATTAGCAAAAGGCTATGTGGCTACAAGTTCCTTTTGGTTATCCTCTTTTCTAGATGGAGACCTGAGGTTTTTAATGAGTGGCAACGACAATATGTTGTATGCAAATCTAGCGAGTAATATATATGACAATTATCAATTTGGCAACACTCTACCTTTAGGCGAGTTTCAAACAAGTAAAAAATTTACGATCTTAAATTTTGAGATTTTGGCATCAGAATTGCCAGATGGTATGTCTATTGCGCAGCTTATAGACAAGTTAAAGGGTCAAGGTTGGCTAGAGTTAATGCGTTCTGTTAGTTATTGTGCGACAGTAAAATATCCTGCCATATCCCAAAAGCAGAAGACTAGATTGGCGCAATTAACTAAAATACTTAACTTGAAATCGGGAGAACACCAGAAGTTTCTTTTAAGTGTCGACAACTTCTTGATGACTGGGATTAATAATAGAGTGTTGTTATTGTTTAATGGCATCTACAGTAAATATAGTAAACAATTTTCTGTAAAAAATAAGTCAGGCACTTTCTTATATAAAAATAAAAACAACGCTTTGTTTTTAGACTTGCAAGCAAAAAATACAAGTCAATCTAGCATTATTTCCCCATCCTTACACTTTGGCACACCTAAAATATCAGTAAGGAGTTTTTATTTTCCAAAAACAAGTGAGATGACCTTGCTCATATCAAAAAGAATATTTGCCGCTTTTTTGGCCGATGGTTTTATCAAGTTAGCTTCAGACAAATCCGATTATGGCTTTGTTGATATAGAGAAATTTACAAAAGTTATGAAGGTTAATAATTGGGAATGGATGGACACTTATCTTAATAAGAAAAGGATAGATGTTTTAGGCGAAAATAGCCTAGAGGTACTTTGTGTAATGCTTGCTTCTCCTAAAGTTTCTAGTGCATTTTTTGTTAATCCTTTGGTGAATCTATCACAAAGTGAGGCGATATACCAGGCTTTTATCGAGAAAGGCGAAAGGATAATAAGTATACGACATAGCCTCTGTCGCCAAAAAATTATTGATATGGGTATTGCAGGGGTGAGGGGAATACTGATTCGGAACAAGATTTTTATATCAGAACAAGCTCTTTATTCTATATTTGATCGAACTATCAACTGCAATTCATTGATTGCAATTTTCAATACACCTTATAGTCAGCCATTATCCAAGGTTAAATATAGTATAGATGATTGTGGAGATTTAAATTGTAATGTCATGCGTTTGGATACAAATGCTTTTGTGCGACTTAAAAAACAACTAATGACAGAGGGGATAGGCAAGACATTGTCATTAAATAATCAACAAATTCCAATAACGACAGGAAATTGGATAAGTGATTTGCAGCCCGCTAAAAATCTCAAGTTGCCTAGCCTTCTAAATGGCGATCAAGTTGACTTTGTTCGAGGGCCTTATGCTCAATATTACTGGGAATTATTTTTTCATGCTCCTATCTTGGTTGTTAAAAACTTAAGTAATCAAAATAAATTTGAGGAAGCAATTAATTGGTTAAGGCATATTTTTAATCCCTCCAAAAAGCGTAAGCATATAACAGAAAAAACTTTTTCCACTGAGGCACCCGAGCAAATTAATGCAACAACATCTGCCGCTGCTTTTAAGTTGTTACAAGAGACAAAATTAGATGAAAATCCTTATATTGATAGTAATGGTGATGTTAATAAAAATTACAAAGGCAACGAAAAATTAGATTTTTTAAAGTTAAGTGTAGTGCAAACTCGAATTATTCGAAGTATACTGAGTAATTACCACATTGTTAATCCAATTAACAGTTATTGGAACTTTGAACCTTTTCGCAATCACACCTTGCAAACTTTAAAGGACATGTTGACAAATAAGGCTTCTATACAGCGATACGAAGACAATCCTTTTGATCCATTTGCCATTGCACAACTTAGAATTGGGGCGTTTGAAAAATATGTGTTAATGTTGTATATTGATATCTTGATTCAGTGGGGAGATAGCCTATTTACTATTGATACACGCGAATCCATCAATGAGGCGACCATGCTGTATTTGTATGCCTATGATATGCTAGGCAGTAAACCAGAAAACTTGGGCAGAAAACATTCGCAAAACCCTGCCAGTTTTGCAACGATTTTAGCCAAATATGGTAAGTCAAGTGCCATTCCAGAATTTTTGATTGATATGGAAAACCATTTTCATTTTAAAAATTTGCCAGCAACAAAGATGGTAAATTATCCGTTTAATGATTTACCCAGTTATTTTTGCATACCAGAAAATAAACATCTAATAGCGCGTTGGGATACCATTGAAGATCGGTTACAAAAAATCCATAACAGCCTAGATATTAAAGGTAATTTTCAAGAACTGGCTCTATTTGCACCACCTATTAATCCTATGGATTTAGTTAGAGCGACTGCTTCGGGCGGTAATGCACTAAGTGCCAATTCTCAGAATGGTAAGACTGTGCCAATTTATCGCTTTGCCTCTATTGTGCAGTTAACTAAACAATGTATCGATAGTGTGGTGTCATTAGGTAGATTATTGGAGGGTGATTTAGAAAAATATGAAGCCGAGGATTTGTCTTTATTGCATACTACCCAAGAAGGTGTAATGTTAAACTTAATTAACAATCTTAAACAGGATAATATTGAACAAGAGGAGAATGTTTTAGGTGGGTTAAATAGTAATTTAAAATCTGCTATAGATAAGAAGCGGTATTATGACGGATTAATTAAAACAGGTATCTCTAGCTACGAAGAAACAGCGCAAGTGCTAGAAGATGTGTCCATTGGATTTGGCATTGCCTCTGGTATATCCTTTGCTGCCGCTTCATATGCCTTTGGACTTCCTCAATATGGATCGCCTTTTGCGCTAACTTATGGTGGCGTTCAGTTGGGTGGAAAATTATCAGCTATTGGTCAAACATTCTCACTTGGTGCGAGCATCTCCACTTTTGCTTCGCAAAGGGCGTTAACGGATGGTAGTTACGATAGGCGCAATCAAGAATGGGTTTTTTCTTCAGATCAAGCAGGTGACCAAATAGAAGAAATAAACAATCAAATGTTGGCCAGTAGAGTTAGAATCAAGATGACGCAACAAGAATTGGAAAACAATAAGACGCAAATTCAACAGAATCAAGTTGTCGCTGATTATTTGCATCATAAGTTTACCAATAAAGAACTTTATCAATGGCTAGCAGGCCGTATTTCTGCCTTGTATTATCAACAGTATCAGTTGGCATTAAAAACTGCGACATTGGCGCAAAAATCCTATCAGTTTGAATTAAATAGCGAACAGGAATTTATCAACATTGTGTATTGGGATACGACACATAAGGGGTTATTAGCAGGAGAAAGTTTATTGGGTAGTTTGACCACTATGGAGCAATCTTATAAAACATATTTAAAAAACAGAAAATTAGAAATAGAAAAAACCATTTCTTTGAAAGAATTTAATCCAGCGGCATTAAAGGACTTTAAGAAAGGGAAGTGTACTTTTGAATTAACGGAAAGACTGTTTGACAATGACTTTCCAGGTCATTATCAGCGTCAAGTTAAAAGTATTTCTATTAGCGTTCCAATGATTATAGGGCCTTATGAAAATTTACATGCGACTTTATTGCAATTGCATAGTGCCGTGGTATTGCAGCCTGATATTGAAGCGGTTAAATATTTGTTAAAGCAGGATGGTAGCAAGAAAAATATTCGTAATGATTGGCGTAATAATCAAAAAATTGCCATTTCTCGAGGTATTGAGGATGCAGGTGTGTTTCAACTTGATTTTAGAGATGAAATGTATTTACCATTTGAAAATACAGGTGCAGTCTCAACATGGGTATTGTCTATGCCTGTAAGTGACAACAAAGGCATTGATTACACCAGTATTTCTGATGTTATTATCAATTTGCGTTATAGTGCTATTGCTGGCAGTCCAGCCTTTACTAAAGCAGTGAGGGAGGCATTAAAACAAGGAGCGACTTACCCAGCCGCACTTTGTTATGATTTAAAGCAAAGCTTTTTGAGTAATTGGCACACCTTTATGCAGGATCATTCCGATCTTAGCAAGCAGCAACTTGAATTTTCTTTTAACTTTAATGTTAAGGGGTTGCGCTATTTTGATTTTGTAAGTCTAGATAAAGTGGTTGTTAGGATTACCACTAGCGCAGGTATTAACATTGAAAAATCAGATATATTGTCGCTTAGTATTAGAGACAAAGTGACCAAAGTTGATATTAATAATAAAATCTTAACAGACAATGGCGAATATGCAGAGATTAAAGGTTGGCGTGAGGGTGAAATAGACAATGTTAAAGATTCTGAGAGCGTTGATACTGGCTGGGCAACTGATTTGGACTTAAAGGGTATTGATGCAATTAATGCCAACTGGGTGTTGTCATTTGACTTGAACGCTATTGCCAAAGATGATAATCTTAAGGCGATACTTAAAGATGGCTTTATTGATCCAGATAAGTTATTAAAAATTGAGGTGTTATCTTTGTATTTTGGGCGACCAACTAAATAGCATGAAGAAGGCAATAACATTACCAAAATTATCTATTCCCAAAAGTGGCGGTTCTTTTGAGGCGAGAACAGGGGGGTATGAAGTAGGCAATCAAGGAGAAGGGTCGTTTGCCATTCCATTGGCTGTGCCAGTTGCAAGAGGTATAAAGCCACCTTTGCACCTGTCTTATAACTCGGGTTCTGGTATGGAGGTATTTGGCTTGGGTTTTGCTTTGACTACGCCTCATGTAGTAAGAGATCTAGAGCGTGGCATACCCACTTATACAAGCGACGATACTTTTATTTTAAGCGATTTGGGTGAATTGTTAGAAGTTAAGCGACAAACGAATAACGATATTCTGAGCATTTCTTACTTACCAAGAATTGAAACAAGTTTCGCTAAAATTAAACAGATATTTACAACCAAATATGATTCATATTGGGAAGTAATTGGTCATAACGGCATGGTGCACATTTACGGTAAAGGCGATAATGACAAGATATTTGATCCGAATGCCAAATCTAGAGTTTTGCAATGGAATATTAGCAGCAGCTGGGATGCCAAGGGCAACGGCATTATTTATCATTATAAAAGAGAAGACGATAAAAATGTTGATAAAACAAAGCCCAGTGAGAAAAACAGAGTAATTGGTGCTAATGTTTATCCTGCTAGTATTGAGTATGGCAATTGGCGAGCAAAGGAGGCAAAGACAGATTCTTATACTTATAAAATTGTATTTGATTATGGTGAATATGATTTGTCTAATCCAGAAGCCCCAGCAAAAGACTGGAAATTAAGATCAGACCCCTTTTCTCATTATAAAGCTGGTTTTGAAAGACGATGTTATCGCTTGTGTAGAAATATTTTAATTTATCACCAATTTCCAGCAGAAAACAAAGGGCAACCCTTTTTAAACCATGTGTATAGTTTTACTTATAAGACCGAAAAATTGGTAGGCTTTAATCAGTTGACTGCCTACGAGCAAACAGGTTATAGAAAGCAAAAAAATACTTATCAGATGCAAAAATTACCAACAACTACCTTTGGTTATGTTGAGCATCATTTTAGTGATAATGATTACAAAGACATACAAATACCTAATCATTTGAAAATGTTGGAGGGTAGTCGAAATTTTGAATTTATTGATTTAAATGGCAATGGAATTCCTGGCATTATTTACAGAGACGACACTAACTTTTTTTACGCCCAACCCCTAGGCAAGGGTAAGTATGAAGAATTTTCTTCTGTTGATATTCCAAGTTTTCATCACCAAATGAAAACAGAAAGTTTTGCCGATTTAAATCATAATGGTAGGTTAGATTTTGTATATGGTAATGCGCTTTATGGTGGTTTTTTTCTTCGATCAGATGACGATAAATTTCAGCCGTATCAGAGTTTTGAAAAGTATAGCCCTGCTTTTGCTAATCAAGCCATTGCTAATGAACATATCGATATCAATGGCAATGGGCAGAGTAGTTTGCTGCAAATTCATCAGAATTATATTGTTGTTTACGAAGGTTTGGATGAAGAGGGGTTTGGCAATCCTTATCAAGTTGATAATGACAACAATGTCCCTACACTTAATTATGACGCCAAACACTGGATAGGCTTTGGTGATTTATTTGGTGATGGTCGGGTTCATCGTATTAGAATTATTGATGGATGTGTAGAGAGTTGGGCTTCTTTAGGCAAAGGCAGGTTTGCTAAAAAAGTTACCTTTGATAATGCACCTACCTTTGCAAATTTTGATTCAAGTAGATTACATTTGGTTGATAGTGATGGATCTGGTGTTGCTGATATTCTTTATTTTAACGCAGATAATTTTCTTATTTATTTTAATCAATCGGGCAATGGATTTTCCAGCCCCATTACGATAAAACTTAAAATTCCTTATACCAATCGTTCTAGAATTTGGATTAGCGATATCAAGGGTTCAGGCAGTTATGGTTTTGTTTTGTCCACACCTGGGTTTGACTCTGTTTGGTATGATTTTTCCACTGATGGAAAACCACATTTACTCTGTCATAGTGACAATGGTTATGGGGGTGAATACACCGTATCTCACTGCTCTTCAGTAGATTATTTTCTTGCTGACAAAGCACAAGGTAAGCCTTGGAAAATGAATGTGCCTTTCCCTATTCAGGTGGTTAATAAAATTGAAGTAATAGACAATTTAACGGACTCAAAATCTTGTGTAAATTATGCTTATCACGAGGGTTATTATGATTCTTATGAGAGAAAATTTAGAGGATTTGCTTATACTGAATCTTGGGATAATGAACAGACGCATTTGTTAAATAACACCTTGGATCAGCCAACTGTCTATAGCAAACAGTGGTATTTTATTGGTGTTGTGGATACAGATAACAGTTTCTATCAGCATTTAGCAACTGAGTTTTATCAACAAGATTCGCGTGCTTATCATTTGCCTATTAACAATTTCGTTAGTAAAAATGACAAAACTTTACAAGAGTCGTATCAGGCATTACAAGGGCATTTATTGAGAAGTGAGGTTTATGCTTTGGACAAAACCAAGCAAACAAAGAACCCCTATCAAGTCATTGAACACAATTATCAATTATTGTTACTGCACGAAGCCGACACCACCAAAGATGCGTGGCATGGATTTGCCTCCTTTTTTGTTAGTAATAATGAAACGCTTGATTATCATTATGAAAGAGACCCTTTTGATCCAAGAGTAGGGCATACGGTGTTGTTGAAACTTGATAAATATGGACACCCTTTGTTGTCTTGTAATATTGTTTATGGGCGTAGAAACAATAACAACACTGCCTTGGAAACCAAACTATACCCACAGCAAAAGCAAGTGAAATTATCACTTGGTCAGCATAGTTATTTCAATCAAGATGACCAAGATTTATTTTTATTAAGTGTGCCTATTAATACGACAAGTTATGAAATACACGGTATTAAAACACCTGATTTTAGCAAAACTGACCACTGTTTTACTCGAGCGTATTTATTAAATGTAATTAAGACGGCTTTGGCAAATATCATTGCTTATGAGCAACCATTTGCAGATAAAAAAATACAAGCGCGTATGTTAAACAGTGTTAATCAGTTCTATTGGGATAAACAACAACAAAAAGCATTGCCTTATCAGCAAGCGACCTTGCCATTATTAAAGCATCATCATGAGTCTAGTATTTATACAACAGGCCTTATTGCCCAAGTTTACAAAGACAAGGTGGCAAGTAGTGATTTAAAAAGTGCCGGCTATCTTTTGAAAGATAAAATTTATTGGATGCAAAGCGAAGTAGTGTATTGCCAAGAGAAATATTGCTTAATTAGTGGTGTTAGCAATGTATTTGGAAAAGATATTCAATTTAAGTACGACGATCAGGCTTTGTTTGTCGTTAAAGCGACCCATGTGTTGAAAGATGACTTTTCGAGTAAAGTCGTCAAGCAATCATCTGTTGGAAAAATTGATTATCAAGCACTCAAACCTTGGCAATTGATTGACAATAACAATATAACTCACGAAGTGGCTTACGACCCCTTAGGCCGTGTTTATGCTGAAACAATGTACGGTAAAACCAATGGTAAAGCTGAGGGCAATGAAGCCATTAGTCATTATCAAAAACAAGCCCAACCAACCTTGGCAGATATTCTAAAACATCCAGATAAATATGTTCAATCAGCAGATACTTATATTTTCTATGATGATTTCTCTTGGCAAAACAATAAGCAACCAATGCACGATGTATTTGTTAAACGGGATATTTTTGTACATCACCAAGGTGTGAAAAGTCAAACACAATACCCCCTTAAAATCACTTATTTTGATGGGTTGGGTCGTGCCTTAGAAGTCAAAATGCAAACCCAATATAATAACAAAATAACCTACATCTGTTCTGGCAGATCTGCTTACAACAATAAGGGTAAAAAAGTTAAGTTTTATGAAAATTACTACACTGAAAATCCCAACTATGATGCCAGTTTCCCTGTTGACATATTGCCACCGGGGTTAATGTATTATGACCCACTTGGTAGGCTATATCAGACACAAACCCCAAAGGGTTTTATTACAAAAACCAAGTGGAGTGGCTGGCATGAGGGGAATTATGACAGATGTGATACCGTTAAAGATAGTCCGTATTTTAAAGGGGTAATGTCTGGCAAGATACCCGCTACAAAGGATGAAAAAACAGCGTTACAAAATTCTAGTATTTTCTATAAAACACCAGAGTATAAGATATTGGATTCACAGGGTTATGTCTTTTTGCATTTGTCAGTTTTGTTGGATGCCAAGGATAAAGATCCGCAATATTTGGCTACCACCACAACTATTGATTTCCAAGGTCGAGTCATTGCACAAGCCGATCCACGATTAGGCGCACTCAATCCACCTGTGCAAAATATTCAGACTATTTATAATATGGGGCATGGTAAAACTTCTGTGATGGTATGGAACAATGTCGACAGTGGCATACATATTAGTTTTTTTGATATTAGAGGACTGCTATTGAAAAAATGGGACAGTCGCGGTTTTTGCAGTTCAATGGCGTATGATAATAATGGCAGACAATTCTACAAGCAAGTTACAGGGCAAGAGGGTGAATTGAAAATGAATCACAGGGTGCATCAATTTCATTATGGTGATTTTTTACCCAATGCATCAACGAACAATTTAAATGGAAAGACAGTTGTAATTGAAGACTCCTCAGGTAGAACAGAAAATTTAATTTATAATATTACTAATAATTTATGCGCTCAGAAAAAAACTTTTTTAGTGGATTATAAGCAGCAGCCAGATTGGAGGAAAAACCCAAAATTAGAAGACACACATTACCAAACCAATTGGCAATTTAATGCACTTAACAGAGTAATGCTATTGCAAACTGCTGATGGTACTCAACAACAATATCAATATAATTTAGTATTGCAGCCCATTGGCTTAACCACAACATTTAACAATAAAACGCAAGTAACCCACATAAAGTCACTTGATTATAATGCTCAAGGACAAGAAGAAAAAATACAGTACGGCAACGGTATTGTCGTTGTGCATTCCTTTGAAAAAACCACACATCGAGTTATTAAAATACAAAGCAAAGATAAAGCAGGAAAATTGGTGCAAGATTTGCTACATGTTTGGGACCCAGAGGGCAATTTGAGTTTCCTAACAGATAACACTATTAAATTATTAATGCCTAAGGCTAAAGATTTGGATTGCAAAAGTGTTTATACTTATGATTCGCTATATCGATTAAAAACTTCTACTGGTTATCAACATGTAGGCATCAAAAAAGACACACATGTGTCTGGATTTAAACAAAGCATCTATATGCCTTTACCAGATTCTAAAAAACAATGAGTGTGGTTAAATCTTTAGCAAACTTGCGTTATGCGACATAAATAATACTATTTTTAGAAGCAAACCAATGGGTCTTTTGTATTGGACATACATAGAGACCTTTGCATAAATATGGATGATTAGCAAAATTCAATTTTTGCCCACTTGGTAATTTTCTTAAACCTTGTCCTAGCAGAGTTAAGGCTGGGTTTAAAAAATTACCAAGTGGGTAAAACGAGGATTCTTGATGATTATTCATATTTATGCAAAGGTCTCACATATTAACCAAAGACCAGTTTCCACTCATTTGTAAATGTTTAATGATATACAATGAAATCAGTTTCAATAGATTGACAAAAATTAAAACTTTCTTTATATTAATGATAAAAATACCTAGTTTTTTGGAGTCTTACCGTCAAACTTATGCTTACGATGTGGGTGGTAACTTAATTCGTCTAGCACACCAAGCCCAAAGCAATACTTGGCAACAAACCATCAGCCCCCATCCACACAGCAACCGTGGCACTGAAAACAATAACCCAAATAACTTTGATGCCAATGGTAATTTATTAAATTTAGACAACATTGGCACTCTAAACTGGCATTACAACAACACCCTTAACAAACTCACCAAACAACACCAAGCCAATACCACAGAATACTATGTTTATGACCATCAAGGCAACCGAGTCCGCACTGCAATAGAATCTAACTATCAAGCACAAAGCCAAAAAACTTACCTCCCTTCACTAGACATTTTAACCAATATCAACAATCCACAAATCAACACCCTGCACATTGGCACCCACATTCTCAGCGAACAAACTAAAGACAGTGTACAAACCCGCTACCAACTCTCCAACCACCTAAAAACCAACACCTTGGAACTTAACGACCAAGCCCAAATCATCAGTTACGAACACTACTACCCCTATGGTGGCACTGCTATCATCGCCGGCAAAGACAAAACCCAAGTCCAGCAAAAACGCTACCGCTATACAGGCAAAGAAAGAGACGACAGCAGCGGCCTATACTATTATGGCGCCAGATACTTAGCCCCTTGGCTAGCAAGATGGATAAGCCCAGATTCAGCAGGCAGTGTTGATGGTTTGAATTTGTATGTTTATGTTGGTAATAATCCGCTTAAATATATTGACTCAATGGGGAATGTCAAGGTTTTTTCATTGACAGGATCGTTCTTTTATGAGATGGATGTATTAAGCCCAGTTGAAAGGGCGAATCACAATAATAGCACATTCTTGTTTCCAGAGGCATATCAAAGAGTGGTAGATATTGTTAGAAACATCCCCGCTGATCAATACAGTAAGTTAGAGGCTAGAACAGAATTTATTGTAGATTCAGAGGGAGATCGAGGGATTGCACTAGAAATAGAAGTTGAAACTGCAGTAACGACTGATCGCTTCCTTAATGCTATGAATTTTTCTACAGGAGTGCTAACCTTTAAGGCAAATTTTATGAACGATCATAAGCGCCCCGGCGATGACCTTGAGTTGAATGCAACACAAGTAACGGCTTATCAATATTTGGGAATGACAAAAATAGCAAAAGCACCAGATAGATTGCCTAAAATTTTTGTAAGAGAAAAGATAGGGAATAAGCTTGCACAATCAATAATAGCGACTTATGAAGCTAATAAAAACTACACGGAATTTAAAAAAGATTTTCTTAATGAGAGTGATAATGGCAGATCTTCTGTAAGAATTTCCCGTGCCTTTGGACTTGAAATAGCCGCCATAGAATTATCATATAGTCGTAACGACGCACATAATGTGCGCTTGCACTTAAGGCGACAATCTCCTTTGGATTCAACTACAACACCTTTTGTTTTGCCACCTCGTACCATGATGGACATGCATGGAACTAGAATGACACCGAAAAGAAGACAAAGGCAAAGGCAAAGACAAAGTCGTTGTATCATCTTATGAATCTGCTAGAACCTTATCAACAAATTTATATCTACGACACGGGTAGTAATTTAGTTTGCCTATCACACCAAGCCAAAAGCAACATTTGGCAACAAACCATTGGTATTCATCCAAACAGCAACCGTGGCACTGAAAACAACAGCCCAAATAACTTTGATGCCAATGGCAATTTATTAAATTTAGACAACATCGGAAAGTTAAATTGGCATTACAACAACACCCTTAACAAACTCACCAAACAAGACCAAGCCAACACCACAGAATACTATGTTTATGACTACCAAGGCAATAGAGTTCAAACCGTAATAGAATCTAACCATCAAGTGCAAAGTCAAAAAACCTACCTCCCTTCACTAGACATTTTAACCAATATCAACAATCCACAAATCAACACCCTGCACATCGGCACCCACATCCTCAGCGAACAAACTAAAGACAATACACAAACCCGCTATCAACTCTCCAGCCACCTACAAACCAATACCTTAGAACTCAACGATCAAGCCAAAATCATCAGTTATGAACATTATTACCCCTACGGTGGCACCGCCATCATCGCTGGCAAAGACAAAACCCAAGTCCAACAAAAACGCTACCGTTACACAGGTAAAGAAAGAGACGACAGCAGTGGCCTATACTATTATGGTGCCAGATACTTAGCCCCTTGGCTGGCAAGGTGGATAAGCCCAGATTCAGCAGGTAGGGCTAATGGTTTGAATTTGTATGTTTATGTGGGTAACAATCCGCTTAAATATATTGACCCAACAGGACATGTCAAGGTTTATTCATCCAACGGCCAGAATTACGATATGGATGTATTAAGCCCAGTTGAAATGGCAGACCACAATGATAGCACATTCTTGTTTCCTGAGGCATATCAAAGAGTAGTAGATATTGTTAGAAATATTCCTGCTGATGAATATCATAAGTTAGACCATGGAACGAAATTTTCTATAAAACCAGAAATAAATCACAGAAATGTACTGGCAGTTGAAGCCGAAACTCAAGTAACGACCGCTCTTTTTAGCAATGTTATGGATTTTCATACAGGGGTATTAACCTTTGAGGTAAACTATGCATGCAATCGTAAACAACCCGATTTTGACCTTAAGTTAAATGCAACACAAATAACAGCTTATCAATATTTAGGGATGACCAAAATATTCAAAGCAACAAATAGACTGCCTAAAACTTTTTTAAGAAAAAGAATATCGAACGACCTTGCAAACATAATAATAACGACTTATGAGTCTGACCAAAACTATTTAACATTCAGGAAAGTTTTCCTTAATGAAAGTGATAATGGCAGATCTTCTTTAAGAATTGCCTATGCTTTTGGCCTTAAGGTAACCTCTATAGAATTACATTATAATGGTGGTCGCGATGTTCACTTACACTTAAAGCGACAATCTACCTTAAAGTCAGTTGAAAAGCCTCTTGTTTTGCCGCCTCGCACAATGAATCCAGATGGAAGCAAAATACAACAACCAAGAAATCAAAGATGCTGCACTATCTTATGAATTTACTAGAATCTTATTGCCAAGATTACACCTACGATGTGGGTGGTAACTTAATTCGTCTAGCACACCAAGCCCAAAGCAACACTTGGCAACAAATCATCAGCCCTCATCCACACAGCAACCGTGGCACTGAAAACAACAACCCAAATAACTTTGATGCTAATGGCAATTTATTAAATTTAGACAACATTGGCACTCTAAACTGGCATTACAACAACACCCTTAGTAAACTCACCAAACAAGACCAAACTAACGCCATAGAATACTATGTTTACGACCACCAAGGCAATCGAGTTCGCACCGTAATAGAATCTAACCATCAAGTGCAAAACCAAAAAACTTACCTCCCTTCACTAGATATTTTAACCAATATCAACAATCCACAAATTAACACCCTACACATTGGCACCCACATTCTCAGCGAACATACCAAAGACAGTACACAAACCCGATACCAACTCTCCAGCCACCTAAAAACCAACACCTTGGAATTCAATGACCAGGCCCAAATCATCAGTTACGAGCACCACTACCCCTACGGTGGCACTACCATCATTGCTGGCAAAGACAAAACCCAGGTCCAACAAAAACGCTACCGCTACACAGGTAAAGAAAGAGACGACAGTAGTGGACTATACTATTATGGTGCCAGATACCTAGCCCCTTGGCTGGCAAGGTGGATAAGCCCAGATTCAGCAGGTAGTGTTGATGGTTTGAATTTGTATGTTTATGTGGGTAACAATCCGCTTAAATATATTGACCCAACAGGACAGGTCAAGGTTTATTCATTTAGAAACCGGAACTTTTACGATATAGACATATTAAGCCCAGTTGAAAGGGCAGATCACAATGATAGCACATTCTTGTTTCCTAAAGCATATCAAAGAGTGGTAAATATTGTTAGAAACATCCCTACTGACCAATACAGTAAGTTAGAGGCTAGAACAGAATTTACTATAAATTCAGAGGGGGATCAAGGGAATGCACTAGAAATTGAAGTTGAAACTTCAGTAACGACTGATCGTTTTTTTAATGCTATGAATTTTTCCACAGGAGTGCTAACCTTTAAGGCAAATTTTATGAGCGATCATAAGCAACCTAATGTTGACCTTAAGTTGAATGCAACACAAATAACAGCTTATCAATATTTAGGGATGACCAAAATAGCCAAAGCAATAAATAGATTGCCTAGAATGTTTTTAAGAGAAAAGATATCGAACACCCTTGCGAACATAATAATAACGACTTATGAGTCTGACCAAAACTATTCAACATTCAGGGAAGATTTTCTTAATGAAAGTGATAATGGCAGATCTTCTTTAAGAATTGCCCATGCTTTTGGCCTTGAGGTAACCTTTGTAGAATTACATCATAATGAGATTTATAATAGTGATGTTCGCTTACACTTAAAGCGACAATCTACCCTAAGGTCAATTGAAAGGCCTTTTGTTTTACCACCTCGCACAATGAATAAAGATGGAAGTAGGATAATACAACAAAGAAACCGACGCTATACTATCTGATGAATTTGCTAGAATCTTACCGTCAAACTCACACCTATGATATAGGTAATAATTTAATTCGTTTATCACGCCAAGCCCAAAGCAACGCTTGGCAACAAACCATTGATATTCACCCAAACAGCAACCGTGGCACTGAAAACAACAACCCAAATAACTTTGATACCAATGGCAATTTATTAAATTTAGACAACATCGGAAAGTTAAATTGGCATTACAACAACACCCTTGCTAAACTCGTTAAACAAGACAAAATCAACGCCATAGAATACTATGTCTACGACCATCAAGGCAATCGAGTCCGTACCGTAATAGAAACTAACCATCAAGCACAAAGCCAAAAAACTTACCTCCCTTCACTAGACATTTTAACCAATATCAACAATCCACAAATCAACACTCTGCACATTGGCACCCACATCCTCAGCGAACAAACTAAAGACAGTGCACAAACCCGTTACCAACTCTCCAGCCATCTACAAACCAATACCTTAGAACTCAACGATCAAGCCAAAATCATCAGTTACGAACATTACTACCCCTACGGTGGCACCGCCATCATCGCCGGCAAAGACAAAACCCAAGTCCAACAAAAACGCTACCGTTATACAGGCAAAGAAAGAGACGACAGCAGCGGCTTGTGCTATTACGGTGCCAGATACTTAGCCCCTTGGCTGGCAAGGTGGATAAGCCCAGATTCAGCAGGCAGTGTTGATGGTTTGAATTTGTATGTTTATGTTGGCAATAATCCACTTAAGTATGTAGATCCGACAGGATATGCCAAGGTTTATTCATTTAAAGGCTTGAATCTTTACGATATAGATGTATTAAGTCCAGTTGGAATGTCAGTTCACAACGATAGTACATTCTTGTTTCCTGAGGCATACCAAAGAGTCGTGGATACTGTTAGAAATATTCCTGCTGATGAATATCATAAATTAGACCGTGGAACGAGATTTTCTATAAAATCAAGAGGAGATCGCGGAAATGTACTGGCAGTTGAAGCCAGAACTCAAGTAACGACCGATCTTTTTACCAATATGATGGATTTTTCTACAGGGGTGCTAACCTTTGAGATAAATTTTGCATGCAATCGTAGGCAACCCAATTCTGACCTTAAGTTGAATGCAACACAAATAACAGCTTATCAATATTTAGGGATGAGCAAAATAGCCAAAGCAACAAATAGATTGCCTAGAACTTTTTTAAGAGAAGGTATATCGAACGCCCTTGCAAACATAATAATAATGACTTATGAGTTTGACCGAAACTATTTAACATTCAGGAAAGATTTTCTTTATGAAAGTGACAATGGCAGATCTTCTTTAAGAATTGCCCACGCTTTTAGCCTTAAGGTAGCCTCTATAGAATTACATCGCAACAATGGTCGTAATGTTTATTTATACTTAGAGCGACAATCTGCCTTAGAGTCAGTTGAAAGACCTTTTGTTTTGCCACCTCGAACAATGGATAAAAATGGAAATAGAATAATAGAACAAAAAAATTGTACCATCTTATGAATTTGCTAGAATCTTACCATCAAACTTACGCCTACGATATAGGTAATAATTTAATTTTCCTGTCACATCAAGCCCAAAGCAACACTTGGCAACAAACCATCAGCCCCCATCCACACAGCAACCGTGGCACCGAAAATAATAACCCAAATAACTTTGATGCCAATGGCAATTTATTAAATTTAGACAACATCGGAAAGTTAAATTGGCATTACAACAACACCCTTGCTAAACTCGTTAAACAAGACAAAATCAACGCCATAGAATACTATGTTTACGACCATCAAGGCAATCGAGTCCGTACCGTAATAGAATCTAACCATCAAGCACAAAGCCAAAAAATTTACCTCCCTTCACTAGACATTTTAACCAATATCAACAATCCACAAATCAACACCCTGCACATCGGCACCCACATCCTCAGCGAACAAACTAAAGACAGTGCACAAACCCGTTACCAACTCTCCAGCCATCTACAAACCAATACCTTAGAACTCAACGATCAAGCCAAAATCATCAGTTACGAACATTACTACCCCTACGGTGGCACCGCCATCATCGCCGGCAAAGACAAAACCCAAGTCCAACAAAAACGCTACCGTTATACAGGCAAAGAAAGAGACGACAGCAGCGGCTTGTGCTATTACGGTGCCAGATACTTAGCCCCTTGGCTGGCAAGGTGGATAAGCCCAGATTTAGCAGGCAGTGTTGATGGTTTGAATTTGTATGTCTATGTTGGCAATAATCCACTTAAATATACAGACCCAACAGGGCATGGTAAAACAGACGGTGCTGAGGAAAATGTTATTAACACAATAGGTTTGAATGAATTTTTAACGAGGGTAAAGGGGCAAGCAAGTACTAATGAATTAAACATTTGGATTGGAGAAAGACATAGTGAACCAAGTGGATACAAGTTGTTGTTGGCTTTGACAGAAAGCATTGATTCTAGTTTCATTGGAAATTTAGTGCTTGAAGGTGTAAATGTTTCTGAAAGTCAACAGCTTATGCCAATACAAGATCTAGAGAGGTTTCGAGAGTCAGAAATTCAAAAGGCGAATTTAACCAATAAAAGTATTCAAAAAGCCCTAGAAACTGCTAATTATAAGATAAAAGCAAGTAGGCTAATAGGTGGGAAGCATAACTTTATGGGTTCTTTTATTGGTAGAAAGAGGTGGGCGAATCCCCGGTCAGAAATTTCAAGAATAACAGGTAGTTTATTTGCAGTAGTCGGTGCTGCTCACCTATTAACAGCCATAATACCTGAAGAATGTTTAGGTATTATGCATCAAGACGCATTACCTGTTCAAGATCATCTTAGGCCTGACACAAGTATTGCTTTAATCCCACAAAATATCATTTCTCACGTCAGCGAAGTCTCCTTCGCCTTTAGGGGGAACAATTCAGGCGTTGAACTTGCATTATGGGTTAGAGGCAAAAACAATACAATAGACGATGCATTTTTAGTGGTGGGCAGGGGGAAGGCAATGAAAAGACTGTTTAGTGATATAGCCAAACCAATTTTAACGGATTTAAGTCAATTAGGTCCTATTAGAGGACCCTTGCCGTGTGCAGCAAATTATCATGCAATAAAAGAAACCTTTGTATAGAGACCTGTGCTATTTATTGACAGCCCAAATCATCAAAACCCAAATCCAACAAAAATGCTATCGTTACAGGCAAAGAAAGAGATGATAGCGGTGGTCTGCACTATTACGGTGCGCTCCTTGGCTGGCAAGATGGATAAGCCCAGATTCAGCAGGCAGTGTTTATGTTGATAATAATCCGTTTAAACATATTGACTCAATGGAGAATATCAAGGTTTTTCCATTGATAGAATCGTCCTTTTATGAGATAGATGTATTAAGCCCAACTGAAAGGGCGAATCACAATAATCACCTCAGCATTGACCTTGAGTTGAATGCAACACAAGTAACGGTTTATCAATATTTGGAATGACAAAAATAGCGAAAGCACCAGATAGATTGCCTAGATTTTTTGTAAGAAAAAAGATCAAAAGTGCATTTGTACAAGCAATAATAGCGACTTATGAGGCTAATCAAAACTACCCGAAATTTAAAAAAGTTTTTCTTAATGAAAGTGATAATGGCAGATCTTCTGTAAGAATTGCCCATGTTTTTGGCCTTAAGGTAATTTCTATAGAATGACATCGTAATAATAGTTGTAATGTTAGAGCGGAAATCTACCTTAAGGCCAATTGAAACACCTTTTGTTTTACCACCTTGCACAATGAATCCAGATGGAAGTAAAATACAATCAAGAAATCAAAGACTCTGTACTATCTGATGAATTTACTAGAATCTTATTGCCAAAATTACACCTACGATGTGGGTGGTAACTTAATTCGTCTAGCACACCAAGCCCAAAGCAACACTTGGCAACAAATCATCAGCCCTCACCCACACAGCAACCGTGGCACTGAAAACAATAACCCAAATAACTTTGATACCAATGGTAATTTATTAAATTTAGACAACATTGGCACTCTAAACTGGCATTACAACAACACCCTTAACAAACTCACCAAACAACACCAAACCAACACCACAGAATACTATGTTTATGACCACCAAGGCAACCGAGTCCGCACGGTGATAGAGTCTAATAATCAAGCACAAAGTCAAACAACCTATCTCCCTTCACTCGACATCCTAACCAATATAAACCACCCACAAACCAACACCCTACACATCGGCACCCACATTCTCAGCGAACACACCAAAGACAGCACACAAACCCGCTACCAACTCTCCAACCACCTAAAAACCAACACCTTGGAACTTAACGACCAAGCCCAAATCATCAGTTACGAACACTATTACCCCTATGGTGGCACTGCTATCATCGCTGGCAAAGACAAAACCCAAGTCCAACAAAAACGCTACCGCTACACAGACAAAGAAAGAGACGACAGCAGTGGCCTATACTATTATGGTGCCAGATACTTAGCCCCTTGGCTAGCAAGATGGATAAGCCCAGATTCAGCAGGCAGCGCTGATGGTTTGAATTTGTATGTTTATGTGGGCAACAATCCGCTTAAATATATTGATCCGACAGGGCGTGTTAAGGTTTATCCGATTGCAGGCTCACCGCCTTATGAGATAAATATATTAAGTCCAGTTGAAGAGGTAGAGCATAATGACAGCACATTCAAGTTTCCAGAAGCGTACCAAAGAGTGTTGGATATTGTTAGAAGCATTCCTGCTGATAAATACCATGCGTTAAACACCTCCACAGAGTTTACTATCGAATCAGAAAGGGAGCACGAGGATGCACTGAAAATTAAGTCCACCACTATAATAATGTTTGATGTGTTTATTAATGCCATGGATTTTTCTACAGGTGTATTAACCTTTAGAGAAAATTTTAAACATAATGTTCCTGATTTTGGTTTGAATGCATTGCAAATAACGGCTTATCAGTATATAGGAATGACAAAAATAGCCAAAGCACCAGACAGACTACCCAGAACTTTTTTAAGGGAAAATATGACAAATGTTCTCGCAAAAAATATAGCAATGACTTATGAAGTTGACCAAAAATATCTGAAATTTAGGGAAAACTTTCTTAATGAGTCCGATAATGGCAGATCTTCTTTAAGGATTGCCCACACTTTTGGTCTTGAGGTAACTCATATAGGGTTAGAGAGTTATTATAGTGTTCGTTTGCATTTGCAGCAGCAGACCCCCTTAAGAGATATTTTTGTTTTGCCACCTCGCACAATGAATCCAGATGGGAGTAAAATAAGACGACCAAGAAATCGAACCTCCTGTGCCATCTTATGAATTTACTAGGATTCTATCAACAAACCTACACCTACGACACAGGTAGTAATCTAATCCACCTGTTGCACCAAGCAAAAAGCAATACCTGGCAACAAGCCATTATCCCTCAACCGCATAGCAACCGTAGCACTGAAGACAATAACCCAAATAATTTTGACGCCAACGGCAATTTATTAAACCTAGATAACATTGGCAACCTCGATTGGCATTACAACAACACCCTTAACAAGCTCACCAAACAAGACAAAGCTAACACCATAGAATATTATACCTATGACCACCAAGGCAACCGAGTCCGCACCGTTATTGAAGCCAATAACCAAATACAAAGCCAAAGAAACTATCTTCCTTCACTAGATATTTCAACCAACCAAACCAAGCAAACCAACACTCTACATATTGGCACCCGTATCCTCAACGAACAAACCAAAGGCAGTAATCAAACCCGCTACCAACTCTCCAGCCACCTGCAAACCAATACTTTAGAGCTTAATGACCAAGCCCAAATCATCAGTTACGAACATTATTACCCCTACGGTGGCACCGCCATTATCACTGGCAAAGACAAAGCCCAGGTCCAACAAAAACGCTACCGCTACACAAGCAAAGAAAGAGACGATAGCAGTGGTCTATATTATTACGGTGCCAGATACCTAGCCCCTTGGCTAGCAAGATGGATAAGCCCAGATTCAGCAAGCAGCGCTGATGGTTTGAATTTGTATGTTTATGTGGGCAACAATCCGCTTAAATATATTGACCCAACGGGACAGGTCAAGGTTTATCCATTTAAAAGCCTAAGTTTTTACGATATGGATGTATTGAGTCCAGTTGAAATGGCAGATCACAATGATAGTACATTCTTGTTTCCTGAAGCGTACCAAAGAGTAGTAGATATTGTTAGAAATATTCCTGCTGATGAATATCGTAAGTTAGACCATGGGACAAAATTTTCTATAAAATCAGAAGAAAGTCACGGAAATGTACTGGCAGTTGAATCCAGAACTCGAGTAACGACCGATCTTTTTATCAATGATATGAATTTTTCTACAGGCGTATTAACCTTTGGGATAAATTTTATATGCGAGCACAACATGCCTGCTCTTGACCTTAAGTTGAATGCAACACAAATAACAGCTTATCAATATTTAGGGATGACCAAAATAGCCAAAGCAATAAATAGGCTGCCTAAAATGTTGTTAAGAGAAAGCATAGGGAACCCCCTTGCAAAAATAATAATAGCAACTTATGAGTCTGACCGAAACTATTTACAATTCAGAAAAGATTTTCTTAATGAGAGTGATAATGGCAGATCTTCTTCAAGAATTGCTCATGCTTTTGGTCTTGAGACAACCTTTATAGAATTACATTGTAATGGCAAGGACCGTGATGTTCATTTACACTTAAGGCAACAACTTGTCTTGGAGCCAGTTGAAAAGCCTTTTATTTTACCACCTCGCACAATGAATAAAGATGGCAGCAGAATAATACGACAAAGAAACCGAAGTTCTACTATCTGATGAATTTACTAGAATCTTACCATCAAACTTACACCTATGATATGGGCGATAATTTAATTCGTCTAGCACACCAAGCCCAAAGCAACACTTGGCAACAAACTATTAGCCCCCATCCACACAGCAACCGTGGCACTGAAAACAATAACCCAAATAACTTTGATGCCAATGGTAATTTATTAAATTTAGACAATATTGGCATTCTAAACTGGCATTACAACAACACCCTTAACAAACTCACCAAACAACACCAAACCAACACCACAGAATACTATGTTTATGACCACCAAGGCAACCGAGTCCGCACGGTGATAGAGTCTAACAATCAAGCACAAAGTCAAACAACCTATCTCCCTTCACTCGACATCCTAACCAATATAAACCACCCACAAACCAACACCCTACACATCGGCACCCACATTCTCAGCGAACACACCAAAGACAGTACACAAACCCATTACCAACTCTCCAACCACCTAAAAACCAACACCTTGGAACTTAACGACCAAGCCCAAATCATCAGTTACGAACACTATTACCCCTATGGTGGCACTGCTATCATTGCCGGCAAAGACAAAACCCAAGTCCAACAAAAACGCTACCGCTACACAGGCAAAGAAAGAGACGACAGCAGTGGCCTATACTATTATGGTGCCAGATACTTAGCCCCTTGGCTAGCAAGATGGATAAGCCCAGATTCAGCAGGCAGCGCTGATGGTTTGAATTTGTATGTTTATGCGGGCAACAATCCGCTTAAATATATTGACCCAACAGGACGGGTTAAGGTTTATCCATTTGACACCCAAGCAAAGCCTTATTCCGTAGATGTGTTAAGTTTAGTTACCAATGTAGAGCCAAGAGCTAATTTATTTTTCCTTCCTGAAGCGTATCAAAAAATGGAAAATATTGTGAGAAACCTACCCGCTGATATATATCGTGAACTAGATGCCACGACAACATTTCATATAAAATCAGAAGGAGGGTTGTATCTGGGGGCAAAAACCAAACCAGGACCTGGTCTATATGATAATTATATAGATTTTTCTGAAGGAGGCCTTATCTTTGGTTTTAATATTAAGAATGAAGAATTTGAGAAACATTTCCTGAGCATAAATGCAACACAAATAACAGCCTATCAATATTTAGGAATGTCAAAAATAGCCAAATCATCAGGTTATTTACCCAGAACTTTTTTAAGAAAGCAGGTAGTAAATGATGCCGCAGAAAAAATATTAAAGACTTATGAGTTAGATAAAAATTATTCACAATTCAGGGAAAACTTTCTTTTGAAGTCTGATAACGGCAGATCTTCTTTAAGAATTTCTGATGCCTTTGGTCTTGAAATAACTTCTGTGCATATGGAGCGTACTATTACTAAGTATTATGATGTTCGCTTACGGTTGCAACCACAAAATCCCTTGAGATCTATTGAAAACCCTTTAGTTTTACCGCCCCGAATCCCTTAAGAGACCTTCTGCATTGGACATAAATATTAATTAATGAGTATTATATTTACTCCAAAAACCCCTGATAACTTAATTCGAGACCTTTGTATAAATATAAATAATCATCAAGAGTCCGATTTTTACCCACTTGATAATTTTTTAAACCCAGCCTTAGCCCTGTTAGGACAAGATTTAAGAAAATTACCAATGGCACAAAAATTGAATTTTGCTAATCATCCATATTTATGCAAAGGTCTCAATTGGTAATACCTGTTGCTTTATTTTCAATTTATTTAATAATTTTCTTAGAGAATCAAAGTGTTTAGGTGTTGTGTTTTTTTAATAACTTTGTCTGATACATTGATTAAAATCGCAAGATTTGACGCTTCCCAAACGGGTAAATCACGCATATGGTCACCTATATAATCAAATTTTTGCGCGCCAAAGCGCTCAATTAATTTTTTGGCTTTGTTGTGTGAAGAGAGATTAAAGTCTTTGTTGCTTGCCATTACATCGTTAAATAATTTTAGGTGTTTTGCGACGGAGAGTGCGTAAACTTTGTGCGAGGCGGTGGCAAGAATGATAATGTCACCTTGTTTTTTGCGTTTCTTAATATAGGCAATGGTGGTTGTGTTGTAGGGTAGTTTGCTGATGTCTATTTCACAGCGCTTAACCAATTGTTCTTTTAAGTATCCTTTGCCGATAAAAAACCAAAAAGGATAAAGTAATATTAACCACGGGCTTTTTTTTAATACTACCATTGAGGATTCATACAACAAATCAGTGTTAATGAGCGTGTGGTCTAAGTCAACAATGAGTGGGGTCATTCTAATGTGCTCCATTTTTCATAATAACGCGCCAAATCGGCTTCTAATCTTGATAGGCGAACGAGCGCCTCTTGGGATTCTGGTTGTTGGAAAAATTCAGGGTCTGCGAGTTGTAATTGTATGGCCTTAATTTCAGCTTCTGCTGTTTCGATTTTATGGGGTAATTTTTCCAATGCTTGTTGTTGTTTGTAACTCAGTTTTTGCTTAGGGTTACCAGGTGTTTTCTTCTCTTGTTTTGATTTGGATTGCACTTTGGTTTTGACTTGATTGTCTAAATTGTCTTGTTTTTGCGTTAGATAATCGTCATAACCGCCAGCATATTGATTGATGACACCATCGCCATCCATGACAACGGTAGAGCCTACGACATTGTTCAAAAAAGTTCTATCGTGTGAAATTAAAATTAATGTGCCTGTGTATTCCACCAACATTTCTTCTAGCAGTTCCAAGGTTTCCACATCAAGGTCATTGGTTGGCTCATCAAGCACTAATAAATTGGCGGGTTGAGAGAGAATTTTTGCCAACATTAGGCGGTTTTTTTCACCACCAGAAAACATTTTAATGGGTGCCATTGCCTGCTTTCCAGTAAATAAAAACTGACGCAAATACCCGATTATGTGTTTGCTTTTGCCACCAATATTAATATGCTCGCTACCACCTGAGACAAAATCCATTGCCTTCATATTGGGCTTTAACATTTCACGCATTTGGTCAAAATAAGCCAATTTAATGGTTTTGGAACGGCGTATGCTGCCGCTGCTGGGCTGTAATTCATCAAGCAATAATTTAATAAAGGTTGATTTGCCTGAGCCGTTGCCACCAATGATGCCGATTTTTTCCCCTTTCAACACCAGCATAGAAAAGTCTTTGACCAATTGCAAATCGCCAATAGAGTATGACATTTTTTTGATTTCAAATACCAGTTTTGAGGCACGCTTTTCATCTTCTGCCACTGAATGTATCTTAACTTTGCCTTGTTTTTGTCTGCGATTAACAAAAGAATTGCGCATTTCTTGCAAGGCACGCACACGGCCTTCGTTGCGGGTTCTTCTGGCTTTGATGCCTTGACGAATCCACACTTCTTCTTGAGCCAGTTTTTTGTCAAATCTTTTGTTTGCCATTGTTTCTGAGTTAAGCAAATTGTCTTTGCGCTTTACATAGTCTTGGTAACCACATTCAAACACCGCTAGATTGCCACGGTCCAAATCAAAAACTTTATTGACAATGCCGGCAATAAATGCACGGTCATGACTAATGAGCACCAAAGTACCGTGATAGTCTTTGAGCATTTTTTCTAAGTCAAGAATAGCGGTAATATCCATGTGGTTCGTGGGCTCATCAAGTAGCAACACATTCGGTTCTTGTATCAATGCACGGGCTAACATTACTCGTCGTCGCCAGCCACCAGATAGGGTGGATAAAATGACTTCTGCGTTGAGTGTAAAACGATTCAGAATGGTTTCAATCTTGTGTAAATATTGCCAACCATCAAGGCGATCGATTTCTTCTTGCAATTCGGCGGCTTCGTCCAGTTTTTCGTCTGCCATAAAATGTTGATATTTTGTCAATACAATGCCAATATCCCCCAAACCTTCAGCAACAATATCAAATAAATTTTTGTCATTGTCTTCTGGCGGGCTTTGCTCTAAATAACTGATTTTGATGCCATTTTTAACTTTGACTTTGCCATCATCTGGTTCAATTGCGCCAGCAAGCACACGCATAAAAGTGGATTTTCCTTCGCCATTGCGTCCAATGAGGGCGATTTTATCGCCTTTTAAGATGGTGGTGCTGACTTCATTTAGGATTAATTTTTCAGAAAAATTAAGGGAAATATTATCAAGTGTAATTAGTGGCATAGGTTAAAATTATTTATTTTTGATTAATAGAGATCTTGGTGTAATTATTCATAATTATGTAAAGATCTTGACAAGGTTTAATTATGCGTTATTTTATTCAATTTTTACTACTATTGACACTTATTAATCCTATCTATGCTGAAAGTATTGAGGCAAACACTTTTGTTAACGCTCAACAAGAGCGGCGTTATCGTGCTTTGATTGATGAAATTCGCTGTCCTGTGTGCCAAGGACAAAGTATTGGTGGCTCAAATGCAGGGTTGGCAAAAGACTTAAGAGAGAAGGTTAGAGCGTTGATTTTAAGTGATAAAACCAATGATGATATTCGTGCATTTATGGTGGCGCGTTATGGTGATTTTGTGGTGTTTAAGCCACCTGTTAATAAAAGCACTTATTTATTGTGGTTTTTGCCTTTTGTTTTTTTGGCATTTGGATTGTTTTTCCTTGTGCGCTTTTTTCGTGTCAAAAAACCTTTGGTCGAAACGATTGACACAACCAAAGCCAAAGAACTGCTTAAATGACAGCGCTTGTTGTTAAAACCAAAGGTCGTGGTGCCATTGAAATTACCCAGCAAGTGAATGCAGTTTTGGCACAACAAGACGCCAAATTGTGTCATTTATTTGTTGCCCATACCTCAGCATCACTGATGATTACGGGTAATGAGGACCCTGATTTGTTATTAGATATGGAAGATTTTTTGCAAACAAGTGTTGTTGATGCAAATCCAAATTACCGACATAATGGCGAAGGTGATTTTGATATGTCGGGGCATATTCGCAGTGTTTTAACGGGTGAAAGTAAAAGCATTCCAGTGATTGACAACAAACTTGCCTTGGGTAAGTTTCAAGGTTTGTTTTTATACGAGCATCGTGCTAAGGGAAGTAACCGTAAACTTGTCGTTACTTTATTATGAGTGGCGCAACAGAACTTAGCGATTTAATGGTGTTGGCTTACACACATCAAAAAAAAGGGGAGTTGTCTAAGGCAATTCAGGCGTGGAATGGGCTGCTAAATCATCAGGCTGCAGATAAAGCATTAAAAGCCAATGCTCATTTGAGTTTGGGTAATCTTCATCAGTTACAAGGCAACAGTGATTTGGCAATGGAAAGTATGTCAAATGCGATAAAATCTAATCCAAATAGTAGCGAAGCGTATTTTTGCCTAGCAAGCATGGCGCAGGAAAAAGAGGATTTTGACTTGGCAATTACCTATCTTGAAAGTGCTTTAGCATTGAATGACAAGGATTGTGGTGCGTTTAATAATTTGGGTAATTGTTACGATAGATTGGAAAAAACTGAACAAGCCATTGAGGCTTATTCTCAAGCAGTGGCACTGGATGAAACTTATATTGCCGCTATTTATAATCGTGGTAATGCGTTTTTAAAGTTAGGAAAAGAGGCGTTGGCGTATCAAGATTTGTCAAAATCTATCAATTTAGACACAAATTTTTATCAAGCCTATTATAATCGTGCAACTTTGTTAAAACGCATGGGAAAAATTAAGCAAGCCAATGCAGATTTTTCCAAGGCAAAAAGTTTGGCAAAAAAAGAGTTGGAAGGGCTTCAGGAAGTCAAAAAAGATAAACACACACATTAGGAAAGTATGAATAATCAAGAAGACAATAAATTAGTAGCAGAAAGAAGAACAAAATTAGCAACGCTGAGAGTGGCGGGAAATCCATTTGTTAACGATTTTAAGCCACAGGATTTTGCCGCATCTGTTGTGGCAGAATTTGACCAATTTTCAAAAGAAGAGTTAGAAGAGAAATCTATTGAAGTGTCAATGGCAGGACGCATGATGTTAAAGCGGGTGATGGGCAAGGCAAGTTTTGCACATATTCAGGACTCTAGCGGAAAAATCCAATTGTTTGTAACCCGTGATGAGTTGCCCGAGGGTTTTTATAATGAGCAGTTTAAAAAATGGGATATTGGCGATATTATCGGCACCAAAGGCACCTTGTTTAAAACTCAGGTTGGCGAATTGTCGGTGCGAGTGAGTGAGATAAAATTATTAACCAAATCGTTACGACCATTGCCAGATAAATTCCACGGTTTAAGCGACCAAGAAATTCGCTATCGCCAGCGTTATGTAGATTTGATTATGAACAAATCTTCACGCGATACCTTTAAACGCCGCTCGCAAATTGTTGCTTATATTCGCAATTTCTTTAATCAAAATGATTTTATCGAAGTAGAAACACCCATGTTGCAAAGCATCCCAGGGGGTGCTACTGCCAAGCCGTTTGAAACTCATCATAACGCATTAGATATGCAAATGTTTTTGCGTATTGCACCTGAACTTTATCTAAAACGATTGATTGTTGGTGGCATGGACAGGGTATTTGAAATTAATCGTAATTTTAGAAACGAGGGTTTGTCCACTCGTCATAATCCAGAATTTACCATGATTGAGTTTTATCAAGCGTATGCCACCTATCATGATGTGATGGATTTGACCGAAAATTTGCTTAGAGGGATTGCAGTGGATGTGTGTGGCAATGCAGTTGTGCCGTATCAAGGTGATGAGTTTGATTTTTCCAAAACCTTTGAGCGTATCAGCGTATTTGATTCAATTTTGCATTATAACGCAGATTTATCTGCTGCCGATTTGAGTCAAGATAATGCCGCCACTACGGCTGAAAAATTAGGCATAACGGTTAAAGATTCGTGGGGTTTGGGTAAAATTCAAATTGAAATTTTTGAAGCCACTGTTGAAGAAAAACTCATTCAACCTACCTTTATTACCGAATATCCAACCGAGGTTTCTCCACTTGCTCGGCGCAATGATGACAACCCCTTTATTACCGATAGATTTGAGTTATTCATTGGTGGTCGTGAAATCGCCAATGGCTTCTCTGAGTTGAATGATGCAGAAGATCAGGCTGAACGCTTTCATAAACAAGTGGCAGAAAAAGACGCAGGCGACGACGAAGCCATGCATTATGATGCTGATTATATCCGTGCTTTAGAATACGGTATGCCACCTACAGCAGGCGAAGGCATTGGTATTGACCGTTTGGTGATGTTATTTACCGACTCTCCCTCTATTCGTGATGTGCTATTGTTTCCGCACATGAAATTAGAGTCTAAAAATTAAATTGATACAAAAGTCTCGTTTAAATTATACAAAAAAGGTTATTAAATGAATCAAGATTCCTACCAATCAATGCTGACGACCATTCAAGCATTTCACGATAAACACGATTTTAAAAATAATGGTGGCGAGGATTTGGCCTACCGTGTAGCGTTAATGGCAGAAGAGTTGGGGGAAATATCAGCGTGTGTGACCAAAGGAAAATCCAAAGCCGATTTAGCAGAAGAATCCGCTGATTTGTTGATTTTACTCATAGGCACAGCGATTAGTGCTGACTTTGATTTGAACGAAGCATTTTGGCAAAAAATGGAAAAAATTAACCAAAGAAAATCCAGAATGGTTAACGGTAAAATCCGAGTGTCGGAATTTAAAGGGGTTTGAGTTGAGTAAGGAATTGCCAATGAATTGTTTTTTAGGTTTATTCGGATACAACACCTTGAGATTGAGTTTAATTGTGTAAACACAGGATTTAAAGTAAAAGATGAATAATATTTTAACAATTGACGGCCCAAGTGGCGTAGGTAAAGGGACAATTGCACGGGTTATGGCGCAAAAACTGGGTTGGGATTTGCTTGATTCTGGGGCAATTTATCGTGCTTTTGCTTTGGCAGTTGATGCCAAAGGAGTGGATATTGACGATGAAAAAGCGTTGGAAAAAATCGCACATACTTTGGATTTGGCGTTTAAAACTGAGGTGGGCAGTGAATTGGTCAGTGTGTTTTTAGAAGGCAAAGATATTTCTAAAACTTTACGCACTGAGCAAACAGGCGAAATGGCATCCAAAATAGCAGCCATTGGCGTGGTGCGTAGTGCGCTGTTAAAGCGTCAACAAGACTTTGCACAAGCCTCAGGGTTAGTTGCAGACGGGCGTGATATGGGGACGGTAGTTTTTGCAGAAGCAGCGTTCAAGGTCTTTTTAACCGCCAGTGCGCAAGAGCGTGCAGAAAGACGCTTAAAACAATTGCAAGCACAGGATACTGTAGGTATAATGTCCCAAATCTTAGCAGATGTAGTGGCAAGAGATGAGCGTGATTCTTCGCGTAAAAATTCACCACTCAAGCCTGCCGAAGATGCCCTTATCATTGATACCACTGAGTTGTCAATTGATGAAGTGGTCGCTCAGGTGAGCGCATTAGTAACAAAAAGCCAAAGTCTAAGCGGTTAGACTTTATTAAAAATTAACCCGATAAATGCCAACTTATACCGTTGTTGGAGTTTTTTACCGGTCAACATCTAAAAAAAACAATATGTCAGAATCATTTGCAGAACTATTTGAGAATAGTGTAGAACAACAAAATGTAAAAGTAGGTGCCTTATTAATGGGTACTGTCGTTGCTATCAATCGTGAAAAAGCGGTTATCAATGTAGGATTAAAATCGGAAGCTTTTGTTTCTCTTGATCAATTCAAAGACCCTAAAGGAGAATTGGAAATCGTAGAAGGCGATGTGGTAGAAGTCGCACTAGAATCTATTGATGACGGCTTAGGACATACTTTATTGTCTCGTGAAAAAGCCAAGCGTATTAAGTTATGGCAAGCATTAGAAATTGCAATGAATCAAAAAGACATTGTTACTGGTATCGTAACTGGTGCTGTTAAAGGTGGTTTGACGGTTGATATTGGTGTTGTTAAGGCATTTTTACCTGGTTCATTGGTGGACACTCATCCTGTTAAAGATTTCTCATACCTTACGGGTCAAGAAATTGAAGCAATTGTTATTAAGATGGACGAAGTTAGAAACAACATTGTTATTTCTAGAAAAGCGGTTATGCAAGAAGCCAACTCTGCAGACAGAGAAGCCTTGCTTGAAGGCCTTGAAGAAGGTCAAGAAATTGAAGGTGTGGTTAAAAACCTTGCAGACTATGGTGCATTTGTTGACCTTGGTGGTGTTGATGGTTTATTACATATTACAGACATCTCATGGCAGCGTGTTAATCACCCGTCTGAGAAATTGGTTATTGGTGATAAGATTACCGTTAAAATTCTTAATTATGATAAAGAGAAAATGCGTGTATCACTAGGTCTTAAGCAGTTAACTGCCAGCCCTTGGGATAACATTTCTGACCGTTTACCACTGGGTAAGAGAGTCGCAGGTACCGTGTCTAATTTGACAGATTATGGTGCATTTGTACGCATTGAAGAGGGTGTTGAAGGTTTGGTTCATGTTTCAGAAATGGATTGGACTAACGCCAATGCTCGTCCTTCTAAGATTGTTAAATTAGGTCAAGAAGTTAATGTTGTGGTCTTGGATGTCCAAGAGTCCAAGCATCGTATTTCTTTGTCAATGAAACAAGCACAAGAAAACCCTTGGGAAGCATTTGAAGCGACACATAACAAGAATGATAAGATTGATGTTACCGTTAAATCAATTACAGACTTTGGTTTGTTTGTTGGTCTTCCGGGTGGCATTGATGGTTTGATTCACTTAGCCGACCTTTCTTGGGAGAAGTTGCCAGCAGATGAGTTGGTTTCTAACTATTCTAAGGGTCAAGAACTTGAAGTGGTCATTTTGAATATTGACGCCGAAAAAGAGCGTATTTCTTTAGGCATTAAGCAACTCGAAGAAGATGACTTTATGTCTTATGCTTCTATGAACAAAAAAGGTGCTATTGTTAAGGTAACCATTGCTGAAGTTACACCAAAAGGTGCGATAGTTGCTTTGACAGAAGATATTACAGGTTATTTAAAAGCAGGTGAAATCTCCGAAGATCGTGTTGACGATGCGTCAACTGTCTTAAAAGTAGGTGAGGAAATTGAAGTAGCCATTGTTAATATTGATAGAAAAACACGCAATATCTCTGTTAGTATTAAGGCAAAAAATTCAGCTGAAGAAAAAGCAGCAATGGCAGACTACAATAAGCAGTCTTCCGATGCAGCAGAAGGCGCTACTTTAGGTGACTTGTTGAAGAAAGCCAAGCAGTAAATTTTGAAAAAAACTGACCTTATCCTTGATTTATCAGAAAAACACACGCTGTCTAAAACAGAAGTAAAGACTTGTGTGGATGTCATTTTGTCGATACTTGTCGATGGCATTGCGACTGGTGAAGGTGTTGAAGTGAGAGGGTTTGGTAGTTTTTCTAGAAAGCATAAAAACGCACGCCTAGGGGTCAATCCTAGAACTGGAAAGAAAACCCAGGTTGATGCAAAATTTATGCCATTCTTTAAGCCAGGTAAATTACTTAAAGAAGTTGTAAATAATTAAAAAATTAGGGTTTATATTACTGTATAATCTTGATTTTTTATGGGGCGTTAGCTCAGTTGGTAGAGCATCGGACTTTTAATCCGCTGGTCGAGCGTTCAAATCGCTCACGCCCCACCATATTAAAAAAAGGCTTATCGTTAGATAGGCCTTTTTTATAACATTTTTTAATGAAATATTAATCATACGAGACCTTTGTATAAATAGGAACAATCATTAAGAATCTCTATTAATACAAAGGTCTCATAAAAACCAAGGTAAACAGATGACAATAAAAAAAGATAAAGTAGTTGAAATGCATTGCACGCTAACGGACGACAAAGGCGAAGTGATTGATTCAACCAAAGGACAAGAAACCATGGTGTTTTTACAAGGGCATGGTAATATTGTGCCTGGCTTGGAAAAAGCGATAGAAGGGATGAAGGTTGGCGAATCTGGTGATATTGTTGTGCAGTCAAAAGATGCGTATGGTGATCACCATGCTGAGGGCGTTCAAACAATCCCAAAAGAAGCGTTAGAGGGTATTGACGATTTGACAGTAGGCATGGAATTACAATCTAAAGACGAGCAGGGTAATCCATTCATTGTTTGTGTTAAAGAAATTAATGCAGACACAATTATTGTTGATGCTAACCACCCTTTAGCAGGGAAAACATTGCATTTTAATATCAGTATTGAGAGTGTTAGAGAGGCAAGCAAGGAAGAATTGGAACATGGGCATATTCACGCCCATGGCGACTCTTGTTCGCATTAAACACCTGTGGCAGATAAATTCTGCCCATTGTGTCATTCTGAGAGTATTCAGCCTTATTATCAAAACAAGGGTGTTGGTTATTTAAGTTGCCCTCAGTGTGCACTGGTGTTTATGTCAAAAACTCACCATCTTAGCGACACAGAAGAAAAGTTGCGTTATGACGCACATCAGAATAATCCAGACGATAAGCGCTACCAAGCCTTCTTATCTCAAGTGTTTAATCCTGTTATTGATCATCTTAATAAACAAGGTCTTGATTTTTCCAAGGTTGGCGCAAAGGGTTTGGACTTTGGTTGTGGACCGGGCCCGACTTTGTCATTAATGTTTGAAAAACAAGGGCATCAAGTGAATTTATTTGATAAATTCTATGCAAACAATCCAGCGGTTTTTGAGCAAAGTTATGACTTTATTACCGCTACCGAAGTGGTAGAGCATCTAAGTGCGCCAAATGTTGAGTTGCATCGCTTGTTTGGTAGCCTTAAAAAGGGTGGCGTGCTGGCAATAATGACTCAGATGATGGACGATAAGACTGATTTTTCTACTTGGTATTACAAAAACGACCCTACGCACATTTGCTTTTTTTCGAAAAATACGATGCGTTACTTGGCAAAAAAATGGCGTGCAAAAGTTTCATTTTTTGGTAACAATGTTGCTTTATATTATTTTCCAAAATAAACCAAGCAATTTAGCGGAGACCTCTGTATTCAACACCCATATCTAACGCAGAGGTCTCATTATCTACAATTTTAAAGCCTTTATTCTTTTTCCGATGCCTTAGTTGCGTCAAATTTTGGTAACAATGTTGTCTTGCTTATGTCATAATAAGACCGTTGTGCCAAGCCATCACAATTTATTCAGTGCATACGAGTATTTTCTGCACTCTAAATCGTTGGTGACTTTAGTCATTGTGCTTTTATTCGGAGGGGTTATGCGTTATTTTTTGATAATGAGTGTTGTTTTTGTTTTAACTGGGGTTAGTGCAATTAATGCCCAACCATCTAAGCAGGCGTTAGTGAATATCAACACCGAGGCACTTATAAAGATTTTGGATGAAGATGCAAGCGTGGTGTTAATTGATGTGCGTGCACCGTTTGAAATCAAACACACTGGCACCATTAAACGCGGACAAAATGTCAATATTATGCGTGGCTGGATAGAGGCTCAAATTGAGGATTATGTGCAGGATAAAGACACGCCAATTGTTGTGTATTGTGGTTTGAATATTCGCTCACCATTGGCAGCAAGAACCTTGATGGAAATGGGTTATACCAATGTTAAAAATTATTCTGATGGTTTTTTGACTTGGAAGAAGGCGCTGAATCCAGTTAAAATTAGTGACTACGAACCCAATAGTATTCTTTATCGCAAGCCAGTTAAAGTTATAGAAAGCGTGTACTCGGCGACTGGCGCAACCCAGCCCAATACTTATGAAAATTCAAACCACAACAATAATTTATCGTTTATTGTCACCACTGATGGTGTTTTGGTATTTAATGCTGGGGGCAGTTATTTAGTCGCTCAGGCATTGCATGACGAGATTAAAAAGATAACACAACAGCGTGTCAAGTATGTGGTGCTTGAAAATTCTCAAGGACATGCGATTTTAGGTGTGAATTACTGGAAACAGCAGGGTGCAGTGATTATTGCACACAGCAAAACGGACAAAGAAATTGCAGAACATGGTAATGCTATTTATATGCGTATTTTAAGTCGACAAAAAGACAAAATGATTGGCACGAAAGTTATGCGTCCAGATGTGTTGTTTGACAAGCAATTTAATTTAAATATGGGCGGTACTCAGATTGAATTGTTACATATTGGCGCATCACACTCGCCAGACGATATTCAATTATGGATGCCAAAGCAAAAATTGCTGATTAGTGGCGATACAGCATTTAATGAGCGATTACTCCCTGTATTCCCCCATACCGATATTGCGGCGTGGATTAAAACTTGGGATAAAATTGAAGCGTTACAGCCTAAAATCATTATTCCTGGGCATGGGCATCCAACTGATTTGGCAACGATAACTAAATTTACAAAAGACTATTTACTGACTATGTATAGTGAAGTTAAAAAAATCTTAGACAATGATGGCGATTTGGCTGATGCCTATAATATAGATCAATCTGCCTACCGAGACTGGGGTACATATCGAGAGTTGCATCGGCAAAATGCCGAACGAATTTTTAAGCAAATGGAATTTGAGTAAAAAACGAACTCTGAATTTCAATTGGCAATTAAGTTTAAATAACTGTGGTAACGCTTAGGGTGAATATGGTTGGCATTTAATGCATTTTTGATGGCGCAACTGGGTTCATTGGCGTGCGTGCAATTTCTGAATTTACATTGACCAATAAAAGGGGAAAATTCTTTAAATCCATTAAGAATTTCTTTGTTACTCAAATTGTCCAAGTGAAATTCACGCACCCCCGGAGAATCAATTAAATCGCCACCCGATGGAATGTGGTAAAGCGTGGTATTGGTGGTGGTATGTTTGCCAAGTTTACTTTTGGCGGATATTTCATTGACACGCAAATTCAGGTCGGGTATCAACTCGTTGATTAAAGATGATTTTCCCACACCTGATTGCCCGAGAAAAATATGCGCTTTGTCATTGAGTTGCTCTTTAAATGTATTCGTGCCTATTCGCTCTTTAACGCTTAAATAATTAACAGAATAGCCAATGGATTCATACATAGCAAAGTCTTTTTTGACTTGCTCAATGTTGTTAGATAGTTCAATTTTATTGACAATAATGCGAATGGGCAAATTGCTGTTTTCTGCAACCACTAAATAGCGGTCAATTAAGTCAAATTGATAGTGAGGCGCTATCGCAACTACCAGCCATAATTCGTCAATATTGGCAGCAATGAGTTTGTGTGAGCGCTCTAAAATATTGTCACGCGCTAATAATGCAGTAACAACCCCTGTATTTTTATCCACCATTTGAAAGATGACTTGATCGCCAGCAACTGATAAATCAATATGGCGTCTGGCACTGCATTGGATTAAATCACCCGCTTTACTTTCAACCAATAAACGCTGACCGTAACGAGTAATTACTAGGCCTATTTGCGCCTCAGCATTATTGTCTGCTAAATCTTGAGCGTCATCAGCCACTCGATTAGCTCTGGCAATGCGCTCAGCTTGAATCTTTTCAATACGCCATTTTTGGCGTCGTGTTAGGCTCAATGTTTAAATTGATAGTATTTTTTGTTCAAGTAGTCAACCACGGCTTGTTCTTCATCGGGGAACCAGCCTGTGTTAAATGCCTGGGCACAACGACTAACTTGTCCGCTTAATTTAGGCAATGAGATTATTTTACGATTTTGACGCATATAAAAATTATCATCGTGCTGCACAACATGACATGCCACACAGGTTTTGTTGTGTAATGCCTCACCTTCTTTGTTGGCAAAGGTTGCCGTCGATAGCAGGGCGATTATTATTAGTAAGTTTTTCATTATTTTGTCCTTAAATGTTTTATTCGAATGGATGCACTGGGGTGTGAATCGTGAAACGCTGAGTATAACTTATCTGGCGTCAGCGTTGATGCATTATCACGATAAAGCTTAACCAGACTTGAAATTAAATCATTAGCATCAGTATGTTTAGCAGCAAAGGCGTCCGCCTCAAACTCGTGTTTTCGTGATAAAGCATGGCTAATCGGTTCAATAAAAAAACTGAATATGGGCAGCGTCAAAGTAAACAACACCAAAGCAGCATGGTTACTCATTGCCTCAATGCCCAAGCCGTAAAAAAACCAAGGCTGAGTAATAAGGTAGCCTAATAACGCCAACCCAAGCAGTGAAGTAAGAAAGGAGATTAGCATTTGTTTGCGAATATGTTTATGGTGAAAATGCCCCAACTCGTGCGCCAAAATCGCCTGCACCTCATTGTCATTCATACCTTTGAGCAAGGTGTCAAAAAACACAATGCGCTTGTTTTTACCAATTCCCGTAAAATATGCATTGCCATGTGATGAGCGCTTTGAGCCATCCATTACAAAAATCCCATCACTTTTAAAGCCAGTGCGATTAAGCAAATCGTCAATCTTGGCTTTGAGCGCTTGATTCTCTAAAGGGTTAAACTTATTAAACAGCGGTGCAATAAATGTAGGATAAAGCCATAATAATAACAAAGAAAAGCCCGTCAACACCAGCCAAACAAAAAACCACCAATATTCACCCATTTCATTCATTAAATACAGCACCACATACAACAATGGCACACCAATAACCAATGCCAGCCCAAAGCCTTTAATTGTGTCGCTAACCAGTGTACTTATTGTGGTTTTGTTAAAGCCAAATTTTTCTTCTAAAACAAAAGTTCGGTAAAGACCAAATGGCAAGTCAATCAAAGTACCTATCAACATCAAACTAAGAATAAAGCCCACACCAACAAATAGCACATCATCACTAAATGCACGCCAAAAGCCATCTAACCACTCCAACCCACCACCCAAAGTCCAAGCCAACAAAACAAACGCTGAAAAAACCACCTCAAAATAATTAAGGTTTAATTTAGCACATGTGTAATCAGCTGCTTTTTGATGTTGCTCTAAGGTGATTTTTTGACTAAATTCACTGGGAACAGCACCAGAAGAGCTAGTAACCGCTTTGTTTTGACGAATATTAAGCCATAGAAGGGTGATAACATAAGAAAAAATTGCAATTAAAAAAAGCAAAGTAAAGAAATTAAAAGCCATGATTGAATGTTGTGAATAAAAAGGGCTTATTTTACCGCTAATTGCCAATATCTTTAACTCTAATATAAAGGGTGAGCAGCAAAAGCCAGTCAATTTTTTACCGTTACAGTCTTTATCAAGAGGTACTCATGGTTTGTCATTAAAATATAGGTGAGTATATCGGAGTGGTATTTTATGCAAACATTCTTTAATATTTTGTATCACCCTAAAAATCCATGGCAACTTGTTAAAATTTCTTATCTCTCATAAAATCTTCGGTAATTGTAAAGTTCAATATAATCACCCATATAAAAGACTTTAAATGGAATTACAAATGCGTTTACAGAATATACCGAGAACTGGAGCCAAATCTAAGAATCAAGCCAAGGAAAAGAATTAAAAGAGATAAGTTTGAGGCACTGATCCAAGCAAAATCAATCAAATTTGGTCAATGGTTTTATGTCGGATTCACTCACTAATGGCAGAAGCATTAAAACCTTCAATGTAGTGGATGATTACAATCGAGAAGGACTCAGATTTGCCACTGCCAGCAAGAAGGGTTATCCAATCATTAGAACGCTTAGTTGAATGGCGTGACAAACCAAAGGCAATCAGATGTGATAATGGTTCTGAGTATATCAGTCAAGCACTACGAGATTAGGCACAAGCCAGTGATATTGAACTTAAACATACTCAACCAGGCAAGTCAACACAAAATAAGACCCCTGCATTAAACTAAAAAACCCAACAAAAAATCACAAATCAACCCTCAAAACCTTATGCAAACATTAGCATTTATGATAAAATACTATAATTATCAGATACTTACAAAAAAATGCGAGTTAAAACCACTCAAGAACAAACCTTTGCTGATAGTTTTATCAACATACCAAACTCCCAACTAGACATCATTAACAAAGTTATCGATTGGGAAGTTATAGCCAAAGATCTGTCTCATATTAAAGTTGACTATTCTGCTGTTAGTCTGTTTAAAGCGCTATTAATAGGCACATGGCACAATCTCTCTGATGAGAAGTTGGCTGATAGTCTTAGTAGAGATTTAGTCTTTATTAACTTTTGCAACTTTAGCCTAAGTGGCAACAAACCTGATGCTACAACCATTGGCAGATTTAGAACCAAACTAATCAAACAAAATCTATTTGATAGACTTTTGAGTAGCATCAATCTTATGCTTGAGAATAATCAACTCAAACTCTCTAATGGCAAACATGTTGCCATGGATGCAACCTTAATTCAAAGTGCTAGACGCACTAAGAAGATTATTACAACACACAAAACTGGTGAGGTTTATGAGATTGATAGTAACCCAATTCAATATTCAGATGATAAAGATGCAAGATGGACATTTAAGGCGGGAAAATACACTTATGGATATTCATCAGTAGTAACAACTGATGCCAATGGATTAATTAACAAAGCCACTACGCACCCTGCTAATGATAGTGAAATGACTCATTTTGAAGAAAATGTTAAACAGGCAGGCAATCAAAAAGGCGTAAGAGTTTTATACGACAAAGGAGCAGCCTCTCAAGCTAATAGTGAAGCACTTAAAGCACAAAAGTTAAGAGATGGTATTATGCGCAAAAAACCCAAAGGCAAGCAAATGAGTCATTGGAATAAATTACGCAATAAAGCAATCAGCAAAAGAAGGTTTGTGGTTGAACGCACCTTTGGTACGCTCAAACGCACTTATGGTTTGGCAAGAAGTCGTTATATTGGTTTAGAGAAAGTTGCCAGCGAAGTTAATCTTAAAGCTATTGCTTATAATCTAGTTAGAGCGGCGAATGTTTATATTAACAAGGGATTAAATACAACCTAGGGATTATTGTGTCTTTTTTGTGGAAACAGTACAAAAAAGAGTAAAAAATGAGCGATTTATAGTTGATATTGATGATTTTTTTAATGAAAGCTGGGTTTTATATATTTTTTGACTTTGAAAAGTCAAAAATTGAGGGTTTTGGGTTTTGATGGTCGGTTTTAGGGTGCTATGCAGGGGTCTTAAAATGCCTATATTGAGAGATTTAATCGAACAGTAAGGCAGGATGCTTAGATCTTCATTTGTTTGATTCAGTTGAGTTAGCACAAAATCTAACCACATCGTGGTTATGGGTTTGTAATAACGAGCGTCCACATTTTGCACTGGGTGGAATACCACCAAGAGCAAAGGTGGCGTAACAAAATGACTGCAAACAGTCAAGCCTCTACTTTGTAGTTGTACGGAAAATGGGGGCAGATTTGTTCGTAGAGTTTGCCGATGTAGGTGGTGGTAATGGTGGTGTTACTGTTGACTTTGGTTTGGATTTTTTTGGTATCAGCTTCTGTTAGGGGTTTCGCCTTATTCAATTTTTCTTATTATTTTAAAAACTATATACATGTAAATACATAATAAAATTAAAGAAACAATGCTATTGATATATTTGTATTCCGCGTTTTTGTTTATTTGCTCTATATAAGATACATTGAAGTCATTTTGATAATAATAACCTTCTTTTAAGGTTTGAATAATTATTTTTGATTTTATTAAATCCTGGTCAGCAATAGAATTTTCTAACGCAATAACCAATTTTTCCATATTGCTTTTTGTGTCAACTATTTGTATAGCCGTATAATTGTGCAATATAACTATTAGTGTTATCAAACGAATGGCAATAATGAATGGAAGAATGTATATTAAGTTTAAGTACTTTTTGTGTAATTTTTTCATTTTCTAAAATCCTATATCCTCTAACGATTTTTCCTGTTTTCTATAATGTTCATTCATATTATTCCTGAGCTTTATAACTGAACTATTTGGCTCGAAAACTTGGTCTACACTCATTTTCATATCATAAATTTCCATTGTTCCACCTGTGCTTATCATACTATACCCAATTCCTTTGGCAAAAGGGTGTGGTACAAGTGCTAATGCACCACCAACTTCTGCAAAGATAACACCAGTCGGAGCAGCCCATCCATTATATGTATTTTTAGGCGTATTCATAACTTTATGCACTTGTGCAAGGTCATTAAACATCCTATTAAACGCTACACTTATCTCGCCATTTTTAAACTTATCACCACTTAACTCAGCAGCAATCCCACCAACCACATAAGAAGCAACAACATTTTGCGTTTCCCCCCCCCCAAGTGACAGCCTGACTACTAATGCCTGCTGCTTCATAGGTGCCTGACCAACTTGCACCATAACTTATAGCCGATCCTAAAAATCCACTTTTAAAACTACCACCAGATAATCGACTGCGTATACCGAGTTAATCCATGAACAATAAGTTTGTTAAAGCCTGCTTTCATTGGATGCAATACACCAGCATTAAATCCTGCTGTAAATGCACCTAGCGCCCTTTGTTTTAAGTCAATCATGCTTGATAAAAAAACCTGCTACATAAATATTTACCCCTGAAATAAATAGAATATCAATAGAGGCAATCTGCCTACCGTATTTTTTATAAAATTTGGCTATATTTCTCCGAGCTTTGCTAAACCAACCAAAACCATTCATATCTACATATTTCAATGGATTATTAGTGGCATAAGAATATCTGTTATAGTCTTGCGTGTTATAAGGGTGTAATGGTTGGATCGGCACTAAGGAAGCGTCCTATCTGTGGATCACATACCCGTCCATTCATATGAATAAAGCCCATTTCATCAATGTGCTCGTGTCCAGTGAAGCCCTCTGTTGGTTAGAGTTAGAATGATGGGGAGTAGTGGGTCGCTGGTACTGGCGTATTTGTCCGAAGGCGGTGTATGTCATGCGTTTAACGATGTTGTTTTGGCCGTCGGTGATGATGTCGATGAAGTCGGTCGTCGGCGTAGATAAAGTGTTTGTGTTCGGTATTGGTGAAGCGTTTGGGTTTGTTGAAGGAAGTCCATTGAATGAGTTTGTTGCTGTTTTGGGTCATGTTGCTGTCGTAGAGGTAATTGCCTGATGGGCTTGGTGTGATGTTGGTGTTACTGCCAGGTTACTGCTGCTGTTAGGGTATAGGTGTCTGTGTTGTTGCTATAAGCGCCTGCTGAGATGTAGTAAGTGTTGCTTGTGTTGGCAGTGAAGGTGACTTTTGAGTTACTCCCAATGCCACCATTGTCGTTGGTTGTGTTTGAGGTAAGTACCTGACATATGAATCCTTTGAGTGTTGTAGCGTATGTTGATTTGGGTTTGCATGAGGTAACATTCTACCTTGTTGAGTTTTTAAATGGAGGGGGTTTTTGGCATGTATTCCTAAGCGGAGCTTGGGAATGAGAGTATATTTTGCAGGATAAGAGGGTATTTGAGCGCTTGTTGTAAAAATGAAATTAGTTCAACAGATGCATTGGCGTTGGTTTTTAAGGAGAACTCCCTAGGTTTACGGGAGATTTTTTTTTGATCGATAGTTACAAATAATCTTACACAAAATAAAACTTATAAAAGAGAGTGCCCCTGAAATAACCAATATTGCTGAGAATTCAACCAAAAAATCAGGGACTATCCTTTTATATCCAAACATATAAAATATAAAATAATCATGCTTAAACGGAAGGTTTAATATAATATCTCTGTGTATTATTTCCCAGGCAATCCCCATGTTGATAATCAATATATCTAAACTATTGTCACAAAGTTCTGGCCATTTAAAGGTATTTTTCAGGCAGGTATTTATATCTATCTTGATTAAAGCAAGCCATAGTAGTTCAAACAATATTGAGGTTATAAAAATTATTAAGCTAAATCTTGAGCAATAAACATTGTTCATCGTTGTCTGGGGCGGTAGCCATGTCCAATGTGTTGCCATGCATCAGGATTCATTTCGCGTGCTATTTCATTCTCTATTGCTGTGGCTTTGTTAAAATAAACTGAGTTATTCTTCGCCCAATGACTTGTATATCTGTCAACCATTAATGCATGTCCAGCCTCATGTGAAACAGATCTCATCGCCCCCTCAATGTGCCAACCACCATCTTTAGTTGGTACTTCGTATGAGGATAAATTGTCTGTATTAATAACAATATCATAAATGCCATCTACAAAAGCACCAGAAGTTTGCCTATCTTTGCTAAATCTAAATGAGTATGTTCTGTCGGATTCTCTCAATGCCTTAAATATAGTTACACCTGTTTCTGATTTTTTTTCGATTTTTTGAATAATCCTTCCAGATCTAGCGTCATGCATAACTTCATTAAACAAATACCTAAACACCCCGTCTGAGCTCCATTAGCAAACTTACCTTCACCAACTACCGATATGGTGCCACCAACAATTGCTTCTCTAGCAGTATTGCCAATCAGTTCGTTTGCATTTCTTGCATTGCCTAATGAACCCAAGTAAGAGCCAAGTGATCCCACTAAGAAACCAGCACCAAAACTATCACCCATTCTGTCTTGTACAATACCACCTACCAACCCTAAAGCCTGATTTGATGGTGAATAAGTGGGGTTGTATTCTTGTTCAGTGGATAAGCCCGATGATGTAGACAGTGAGGTGGCCTGCGGAAAATAATGAGGGTGGGCTACTTTTATCATATTTTTTTATTTTTTGGTCTTTTTCTTGAATTTAAAGTTGAGGATAAACCGTATTTATTTTCTATTTTTACAGTCCAGTTCTTATTACTAAGTGGCGCTTGCCTGTTAACGCTGTTCCTAATTTTATCTAATTTTTTTTGATAAATTGGCGTATTTACACAATCCACCCAATCATAAAGCTTGAGATAAGGTTAGTGTATTCTGCTAATGTATATTTTCCAGTCTTGTGTTGTTTTACTTAAAGCAGTTCTTGAGAAAAAAGGAGTGCTACCACTTTTTTAGGTTTACCAATTATTTTGCTATTTCCTTTAAAAAGGGTAGCGCCCCCTTATTTTCCCGATTTTATCTTTTGCCAAGGTTTGTATGTTAATTTTATAAAATCATTATTTATAAAAGAGAATAAACTACTGTAACTAGTCTTTATTATATTGGTAGATATAGTAATAAATCCACATGATTTTACTATTTTTTTATTTCTATACCAAACTTTTTCAGTGACCATTCCCTTTGAAACTGACAACAATATTTCCTCAATATTATCTATATTGTTTGCCTCTTTGGAGCAAGAAGACCCTTCAAATATTATATTTTCTCCAATCCAAATATCAGGATTAATAGTATATTTTTGACTTAGGACAAAAGATATTTGACATATTTTTTTATTTGGCGTTACAATATTGATAATGTAAAAACTGTTATTCTTTTTTTCCTCAACTTTAACATGATAGTTTGAGCAAAAATTATCAATAATATTAAAGAAATCTTTATTATGTTTGGAAATCATTTTTTTGGATTTTTTATAGGAAATAAATCTTTATGCTTATTTCCATTATACTCTGCAGCACTGGTTGAGGCAAACGAAACTACTGCTGCTTTAAATATGTCACCATCATTACCACCTGAGAGGTATGCCATTCTAGCAGAGAAAGCGGCGGCTCCTGCCGGCCCTCCAAACGCGCTTGCAGCCATCATGCCAATGGCTCTAAGGGTGGAGTTCTTCATCATGGCCTTTTCAATAGATCTTTGTATTGCGTATCCTATGGGCGAAAACCTCTTAGAGATTTTGTCTGATAGTTCAAACATTTTCCGAAGAAAAAAACCACTAGGATCGGTGTACTTCAAAGGATTGTTCAAAACATAAGAATAACGATTATAACTTTGCGTATTATAAGGCGCTTGAATATTCGGATCGGCACTCAAAAATCGCCCAATACTCGGATCATACACCCGTCCATTCATATGAATAAATCCCATTTCATCAATGTGCTCGTGTCCAGTGAAGCCTCTGTTGGTTAGGGTTGGGATGATGGGGAGTAGTGGGTCGTTGGCACGCCAGTCACCTTGGCGTCTTTGTCCGAAGGCGGTGTATGCCATGCGTTCAACGATGTTGCCTTGGCCGTCGGTGATGGTGTTGATGGAGCCGAGGTTGTTGTTTGGGGTCATGTTGCCGTTGGCGTCGTAGAGGTAATTGTCTGATGTTGGCACTATTAGGGTGTAGTTGTTATTGTAAGTGCCTACTGAAATATAGTGAGTGTTGCTTGTGTTAGTAGTGAAGGTGATTTTTGAGTTGTGACCAATGTCGCTATCGTCGTTGGTGACACCTAAGATTAGAGTGCTAGTGTTGCCATGGATGCCTTTGGGGCAGGTGTTTGATGTATAAATCCTTTGGATGTTGCGGCGTATGTTAATTTGAGTTCGCATGAGGTAATATTCTACCTTGTTGAATTTTTAAATGGAGGGGTTTTGAGTTTTACGCTTACTAATATGAATTTAAGATTTTTTTGTTTTTCATTGTTCGGTTTTTTTTGCAAGCAAAAAAATAAAAAGCATTTGTATTAAATTTACAGAAAAGAGATTGTAGTGCTATTATATGGTGGGGTTGTTCTTTAATAATCAACCTTGATTGCTTTGGTGCAGTTGTAATACCCTTAAAAAACCAAACCACTCATAAGTAGAAAATTCTATAATAAACAACTAAAGATTCACATGAAGAAATCAAAATACACAGACACACAAATCGTTAATACACTAAAACAAAACTAAGTAAATATATCCGTGGCTGAATTGTGCAGAGAATATTCAATATCTCAAGCAACATTCTACAAATAGTGTTCAAAATATGGCGATGCAGACATCTCGCTTAAAAGAGCTTGAATTAGAAAATACTCAGTTCAAGCGTATGGCTGAGAGTGAGTTAAAACTGCAAATTATAAAGGATGCTTTGGCAAAAAATTTTTAAAGCCATCTCAAAGGTGTGAGATGGCTTTAAATATTAACAAACAAAATAAGACCACAAGTATTAAACTTGTTTGTGAAGTTTGTAACATTAGCAAAAGCACTTATTACCACAAACCCAAACTCAGTGATGAAAATACCATAATTGCTGACTGGCTACCAAGGTTGGTCACAGCGCATAAGCGTTGGGGTTTTAAACTCTGTTATTTATATTTACGCAACATAAAAGACTTTAAATGGAATTACAAAGTGTTTACAGAATATACCGAGAACTGGAACTAAATCTAAGGATCAAGCCAAGGAAAGGTTTATTCGTTTTGTAATAGTTCAAGCACGAGTTTAGTCTTGAATGCAGAGGTGTATTTAGTTCGTTTTTTACTCCGATTTTTTTGTTTAGTTTAATGGGTTTAAAGTAAGAAAAATTAAATTGTTGTCTGAAATTGTTAGGGTTTTATAGTCTTTGTCAAGATAACTGGTAAGGCTATTTTTTAAATGGAAGTGTTGTACTTGTGGGTTGAATTCGCCCATTTATTTTAATTTTAAAACTTTAACCTCATGATGAAGATCCATTTCTAAATGAACTTCTTGATTTTTTGCATCAAAAATTCTTAATGAATCATCACTAATATTTGAGTCATATTCTTCTATATTACAAGATATGTCATAAAGATTGTTTAACACCCAAATATCTTCTATAGAACTATCATTGTTATAAAAAATTGCTTTTAACGGAAAGATTGGTTTATTCATATCTGCCATCCACCTCGATACGGTCTATGTTTTCCCTAAAAAGCAGCCTGCTTCCATTATTTTTTAAGACCTTGGTGTTTTTATATTTCACTCTATAAACAAACCAAAAATAAAAAATTACACCAGCAAACATAATACAAAAAGATAAAAACCAAAGAAATTTATATTTCAAATTTTTATTTTTGATTAAATGATAAATCATCCAAAAGAATAATATAACTCCTGAAAACCAACTTTGCAAAAAAATAATTTGCATAACCAAATCTGGGTCAAATATAAGTCCAGAAAAAAATATGTATGCAAACATAACCCAATTAAAACAAAGATAATATCCAAAATATAATTTAAATTTATTCATAGTTAATACGCTAGTTACATTATCCTAAAACCCCTGACAACTTTTTAAAATTTCTTATAGCCCAATTTAAGAAGCCTTCGCCTTTTCTTGATTTAATTTTACACGCTCCCGACACACATACATTGGTTTTCTATACCCCAATGTTTCATGAAATCTTCGATGATTATAAAACTTAATATAATCATCCGCATCAACGATCAACTCACAAATAGATTGATACTCGTTCAGATAAACCCTTTCGCATTTTGCACTTCGCCAAAAGCGCTCAATGCAGATATTATCTGTGGCTCTGCCTTTACCATCCATAGATATTTGAATACCTAAATCTTTTAGCCGTTTAATGTGTATCTCGCTGGTGTATTGGCTATCTTGGTCGGTATTAAATATCTCTGGATGTGGATGCTTTTCTAAAGCATCATTGAGTATACTCATCACTAACTACGAATCCATAGTATTGAATATCTTGTGTGATAGCACCGCTTTAGAATACCAATCAATAATGGCTGCCATATGCACCATACCGCCTGCAATCTTGATATAAGTAATGTCTGTAGACCAAACTTGATTGGCATGATTGATACCAAGGTCTAGAAGCTTGTAACTGTACTTCTTATGCGTTTTGATTGATATGGTTGTATTAACTTGTTTAACTGCTAATACTGCTTTTAAGCCCAGTTCTTGACGATAGCGTGCAACGGTGTTTAGACTTACTTTGTAGCCGTCTTCAAGTAATTGTTGGTGTACTTTTTTTTCGCCGTAAATAGGTATGCGTTCAAACACTTTGGTAATGTGGTTTTTGATGGTTTGCTTAGTATCGTTTGTTTTTGGTTTGTAATATAAGCCACTTCTGTTAATGCTCAATAATTGACATTGATAATTAACGGATAAAGAGGATGAAGATGGCTTGAAATCAACTAACTGCTTGAGATTAGATGAGTCCAAGCTTTTTAGCTTTTTTGCCAACCACTTCTCTACTGTTACTTTGCCTACTAGGGTAGTTAGACGCTCATTCTGTTGCTGTGCTTTGACAAGTTCTTCTTTGTATTCTTTAACAGCTTTAGAGGGCTCCATGGCAATTTCTGCGTTAGCAAGAAAGGTTTTCTTTTAATTTTGTAGGTTCTGAGGAAGGATGTTATGCTTGCTAGCAATCTGCACTAAGGTTTGTTCGTTTTGCAATAGTTCAAGCACGAGTTTAGTCTTGAATGCAGAGGTGTATTTAGTTCGTTTTTTACTCATTTTTTTACTCCGATTTTTTTGTTTAGTTTAGCGGGTTTGAAATAAGGAAAATCAAATTGTTGTTTGAGATTGCTGGGGTTTTATAACCCCCTAATTTAGGGGTAATTTAAGGGTTTGTTGTTTATTTTTTTAGTTTTTTGAAGTAAACTACAAATCCTTAAAATGACGATGGTGCATGGTTTGAGAATTATTGATTTAAATGGTGAAACTGGATAGTTAGGAATTTTGGGGTAATGTAAAACGACCAGTAAAAGAATGTTGTTATACCAAAAATTGGTTGATTTATATATGGATTTTTTATTGTTATAAAATAAAATTTTATGTGGTTTTTAAAGGTTGACTAATTATTCTTTTGCTTCAAGCTTACTGATAGTAAGTAAACTAAAATCAAGGCCACAAGCCAAGTTAAGCCAATATTTGATAGAGAGCTGATGCTTTGCGAGTGAGTTTGTGTTACATTCGCAAATGATAAAAAAGCAAAAGAAAGTGATAAATAAAGTATATCTAACTTATTGTAGAATTTTACAAAATAGGTCAAGTATACTTATTGATGTAAATTCAAGGCTTTTTGTTTTTTTTACTGTGCATATTTTTGCAAGTAAAAAAATGTTTATGTTGAATTTACAGAAAAGAAATTACAGAGCCTCGCAGAAAAATACATCACAATTGCGATTACCCCTTTGGGTTGTGTGGATGTGGAATATTGGCAAATACGCTTCCAGTTTGTCTTGGCATTTGAGTGCTTTATCATAAAAAAGGCGCCCCTTGTTTTTGATTTTTATTCCCTAAATTTTGCCTTATCAATCCACCAATGCCCACTTAAAGAAATAGTTTTAACACTTGGTTTTACTATTTCATTAAGAATTTGATATTTAGGGAAATTCGGCACATAAAACTTAATGTGTTCTAAAAAAGAAAATAGCATTTTTTCTTTGTTTTCACATTCGTATTCGTATTGACTGTACATGAATTCTGGCTTTATGTTCTTACTGTATTCAAACACAATATTTGCCCTGAGTAACTTCAATTTATCTTGATTTGTCCATATTAATGTTTGCGCTTCATGAAATTTATTATTAACTTCAAGTCTTTTTTCTTTTGTTAACTCCTTATCCCAATACAATTTAACTTTGGTAATGCATTCACTTCGTGTATAAGTTTTTTCACATGAACTAGTAAAAAATATTAATAAAATTAGTAATAGTATTTTTCTCATAATTAATCGCTGTGATAAATATTAATATGATGCCCATAACTATTATTATGAGTAGAAGGTTGCAATGGAATGCTCACTTTCCAATAAGTCCCATATTTATTATACGGACCTGAGTCTATCACTCTAGTGCTACCCATGCCAAAATCACCACTAGATGTGTAATAGCCCCAATCTATTGGTGCAATAACAGAACCTAGGGAGCCATCAACTTTTAATGGATATCCTCTAACCTCATATCTAAATGAATCAAAACCTGCGGTACCACTTCTGCTTTCTATTTTTAAGAATCTGCCACCAATAAAACCGTGGCTACTATTATCAAATATAGTTTTTTTTTGTTTCCACTTTTTAGAGATACTCCCACCCTCCGCATTAAACAAATGCACAAACGCCGCACTCCTCGCTCCATTCGAAAACTTACCCCCACCCAACTCTGCGGTAATCCCACCTGCAGTAGCAGCAATAGCTGTTCGTCCCGCAATATCTGACCAATCTCCGCCTTTACCCATACTTGAACCTGCTATTGAACCTATAAAACCACTGATAAACCCATCTTGGAAACTTCCACCTGATATTTGGCTAATTGCCCCTTGAGCTAAACCGTGGGCTATTGCCTTATTGGTCGCCCCTTCTACTATTGATCCACCATCTGCATCCCCATGTCCAATATACTCCGCAGCACTGGCTGAGGCAAACGAAACTATTGCTGCTTTAAGTATGTCTCCATCACTAGCACCTGAGAGGTATGCCATTCTAGCAGAGAAAGCGGCGACTCCTGCCGGCCCTCCAAACGCGCTTGCAGCCATCATGCCAATGGCTCTAAGGGTGGCGTTCTTCATCATGGCCTTTTCAATAGATCTTTGTATTGCGTATCCTATGGGCGAAAACCTCTTAGAGATTTTGTCTGACAACTCAAACATTTTCCGAAGAAAAAAACCACTAGGATCGGTGTACTTCAAAGGGTTGTTCAAAACATAAGAATAGCGATTATAACTTTGGGTGTTATAAGGCGCTTGAATATTTGGATCAGCGCTCAAAAATCGCCCAATACTCGGATCATACACCCGTCCATTCATATGAATAAATCCCATTTCATCAATGTGCTCGTGTCCAGTGAAGCCTCTGTTGGTTAGGGTTGGGATGATGGGGAGTAGTGGGTCGCTGGCACGCCAGTCACCTTGGCGTCTTTGTCCGAAGGCGGTGTATGCCATGCGTTCAACGATGTTGCCTTGGCCGTCGGTGATGGTGTCGATGGAGCCGAGGTTGTCGTAGTGGAGGTAGCGGGTTTTGTCGGGGATGGAGGGTGTGTTTGCTGTGGTGTTGGTTTTGATGTTGATGGCGATGAGTTGGCCGTCGGCGTAGATGAAGTGTTTGTGTTCGGTGCTGGTGTTTTGTTTGATTTGTTCGTAGAGTTTACCGATGTAGGTGGTGGCAATGGCGGTGTTGCTGTTGTTTTGGGTCATGTTGCCGTTGGCGTCGTAGAGGTAATTGTCTGATGGGTTTAGGGTGATGTTGGCGTTGCTGCCGGTTACTGTTGCTGTTAGGGTGTAGGTGCCTGTGTTGTTGCTGTAAGCACCTGCTGAGATGTAGTAAGTGTTGCTTGTGTTGGCAGTGAAGGTGACTTTTGAGTTGAGTCCAATACCACTATCGTCGTTGGTTGTACCTAAGATTAGAGTGCCGGTGTTGTCATAGATGCCTCTGAGGTAGGGGTCTGATAAGGTGCCAGATTGAGTTGGTTTGCCTTCTAGGTCAAAGGTTACTTGTTGGCCTGCTGTTAGGGTTATTTTAAACCAATCTTTGTCATTTTTTGTTTCGATGTCGCCAGTAATACTGCTGTTAATAGTGAGCATGCCTGTGGTTGTGGTGTTGGCGTTATAGTCATCGGTTGATGGGGAAGAGGTTGAGGATGGATTGTTGTTAATTGAGGCAATGGCGTGGGGTTTTTGGGTGTTATAGCAATAATTGCCGATGTCGGATTTGTGGGTGATGTTGCCGTTGATATTGTATTGGAAGTCTTCTGTGAGTCCGCTTTGGTGGTTTTGGCGTTGGGTGATATTGTTCATTAGGTCGTATTCGTATTCAAGACTGCGGATTTCCTTGGCGGGGCTAAAGCCTGATTTGATGGTGAATAAGTGACTTGTGGCTGGGTTGTATTCTTGTTCAGTGGATAAGCCCAATGATGTAGTCAGTGAGGTGGCCTGCGGAAAGTAATGCGGATAGGCTATTTTTATCATATTTTTTTATCTTTCGGTCTTTTTCTTGAATTTAAAGTTGAGGATAAATCGTGTTTATTTGTTATTTTTACAGTCCAGTTCTTATTACCAAGGGGTGCTTGTCTGTTAACGCCACTCCTAATTTTATCTAATTTTTTTTGATAAATTGGCGTATTTACATAATTTACCCAATTATAAAGTTATAGATAAGGTTGTGTAATAATGTTTGATTCTTAGAAACTTTTTTTGCTAATGTATATTTGCCAGTCTTGTGCTGTTTCACTTAAAGCAGTTCTTTAAAAAAGTGCTGCCGCTTTTTTTTAGGTCTGCCAATTATTTCACTATTCCCTTAAAAAAGGTAGCGCCCCTTATTTACCTTGTTTAAACATTCTGTAAGATAAGGGGCATCGTATATATTGTAAAAAATAACTTTCTCATTATATCCATTACGAGTAATAACTACACTTTTAAGTTCAGTAAAAAATTTCTCTTTATTTTCAATAGAAAATTGAATTTCTCGTGTAAAGTCACCTATCTTTTGCTTTTCCTTGAAAAGCTTATTTTTAGATTTAGGTTTTTTACGAAAAATAGGTGGGGTAATTTTTTGAAAAGAGATGCTGTAGTAACCTAAATTAGATTCATGGATATATATTGTATCTTCATCTGCTGAAAAATAACTGGGGGTACTTATTTTTGTAAAATAACTAGGGACTTTCCAAGTACACCCTAAATATTGAATTTTCTCAAAATTACATAACCCTGGAATATATCTCTCGTTTGCAATAAAACAACCTAAATTTTGAATAGCCTTACTATTCTTATTTGACAACAAGAACAACGAAATAATAGAGCTCATTAATAGAGATAATACTACAATCAAAACAAATATCAACTTCAATACTTTTCTCATTTTTTACCATATCCAGAAACATGACAATCTATTCTCGAACATTTATAATGTATTATATACTTTGTATTTGTATTAAGTGTGTTATAGAGACCAACAGCATTTAAAATTGAACCAAATATTCCTAGTTTATTTCCCATCATTGAAACAGGATCCGATGCAATATCATAATAAGTTGGCTTAAATTGTTTATTTATTCCATTACTCACTATTTTTGTTAAATCAGTTTTTAAGCTAAGCTTACTAAGAAAAACATTATCTTTGTCAGTGCCGCCAGTATAACCATATTGAGAAAATTCATTATTATAAGCGCCTTCACTAAGTCCAAAGATTCTCCTAATTTCACCCCCTGCAGTTTTTGCTAAACTCATACCTTCGCCATTAAACAAATGCACAAACGCCGCACTCCTCGCCCCATTCGAAAACTTACCCCCACCCAACTCTGCGGTAATCCCACCTGCAGTAGCAGCAATAGCTGTTCGTCCCGCAATATCTGACCAATCTCCGCCTTCACCCATACTTGAACCCGCTACTGAACCTATAAAACCACCAACAAACCCATCTTGAAAGTTTCCACCTGATATTTGGCTAATTGCCCCTTGAGCTAACCCATGAGCTATTGCCTTATTAATCGCACCTTCTACTATCGGTGCACCATCTACACCCCCATGTCCAATATACCCTGCAGCACTGGCTGAGGCAAACGAAACTATTGCTGCTTTAAGTATGTCTCCATCACTAGCACCTGAGGGGTATGCCATTCTAGCGGAGAAAGCGGCGGCTCCTGCTGGCCCTCCAAACATGCTTGCAGCTGCCATGCCAATAGCCCTAAGGGTGGCGTTCTTCATCATAAGGTTTTCAGCCTTCCCTGCAAAATCTTCTAACCACTCAAACCAAAATCCACTGGGATCGGTATACTTCAAAGGGTTGTTCAAAACATAAGAATAACGATTATAACTTTGGGTGTTATAAGGGGCTTGAATATTTGGATCAGCACTCAAAAATCGCCCAATACTCGGATCATACACCCGTCCATTCATATGAATAAATCCCATTTCATCAATGTGTTCGTGTCCAGTGAAGCCTCTGTTGGTTAGGGTTGGGATGATGGGGAGTAGTGGGTCGTTGGCACGCCAGTCGCCTTGGCGTCTTTGTCCGAAGGCGGTGTATGCCATGCGTTCAACGATGTTGCCTTGGCCATCGGTGATGGTGTCGATGGAGCCGAGGTTGTCGTAGTGGAGGTAGCGGGTTTTGTCGGGGATGGAGGGTGTGTTTGCTGTGGTTTTGATGTTGATGGCGATGAGTTGGCCGTCGGCGTAGATGAAGTGTTTGTGTTTGGCGCTGGTGTTTTGTTTGATTTGTTCGTAGAGTTTACCGATGTAGGTGGTGGCAATGGTGGTGTTGCTGTTGGTGAAGCGTTTGGGTTTGTTGAAGGGAGTCCATTGGATGAGTTTGTTGTTGTTTTGGGTCATGTTGCCGTTGGCGTCGTAGAGGTAATTGTCTGATGGGTTTAGGGTGATGTTGGCGTTGCTGCCGGTTACTGTTGCTGTTAGGGTGTAGGTGCCTGTGTTGTTACTGTAAGTGCCTGCTGAGATGTAGTAAGTGTTGCTTGTGTTGGCAGTGAAGGTGACTTTTGAGTTGAGTCCAATGCCACTATCGTCGTTGGTTGTACCTAGGATTAGAGTACCGGTGTTGTCATAGATGCCTCTGAGGTAGGGGTCTGATAAGGTGCCAGATTGAGTTGGTTTGCCTTCTAGGTCAAAGGTTACTTGTTGGCCTGCTGTTAGGGTTATTTTAAACCAATCTTTGTCATTTTTTGTTTCGATGTCGCCAGTAATACTGCTGTTAATAGTGAGCATGCCTGTGGTTGTGGTGTTGGCGTTATAGTCATCGGTTGATGGGGAAGAGGTTGGGGATGGATTGTTGTTAATTGAGGCAATGGCGTGGGGTTTTTGGGTGTTATAGCAATAATTGCCGATGTCGGATTTGTGGGTGATGTTGCCGTTGATATTGTATTGGAAGTCTTCTGTGAGTCCGCTTTGGTGGTTTTGGCGTTGGGTGACATTGTTCATTAGATCGTATTCGTATTCAAGACTGCGGATTTTATTGGTGGGGCTAAAGCCTGATTTGATGGTGAACAAGTGACCTGTGGCTGGGTTGTATTCTTGTTCAGTGGATAAGCCCGATGATGTAGGCAGTGAGGTGGCCTGCGGAAAGTAATGCGGATAGGCTGTTTTTATCATATTTTTTTATCTTTCGGTCTTTTTCTTGAATTTAAAGTTGAGGATAAATCGTGTTTATTTGTTATTTTTACAGTCCAGTTCTTATTACCAAGGGGTGCTTGTCTGTTAACGCCACTCCTAATTTTATCTAATTTTTTTTTGATAAATTGGCGTATTTACATAATTTACCCAATTATAAAGTTATAGATAAGGTTGTGTAATAATGTTTAATTCTTAGAAACTTTTTTTGCTCATGTATATTTGCCAGTCTTGTGCTGTTTCACTTAAGGCAACCCTTAAGAAAAAAAGAGTGCTGTCACTTTTTTAGGTCTACCAATTATTTTACTATTTCCTTAAGAAAAGTAGTGCCCCATTATTTTCCGTCATAAATAGACATGTAGCCCCTCATTTTTTTGTTTTTATTTTAATTTTAAAACTTTAATCTCATGATGAATATCTATTTCTAAATGAACTCCCTGATTTTTTGCATCAAAATTTTTTAACGAATCATCACTAATATTTGAGTCATATTCTTCTATATTGCAAGATATATCTTTAATGTCATTTAAAATCCAAGCGTCCTCTATTCCTCCATCATCTTTATAAAAAATAGCTTTTAAAGGGAATGACGGTTTATATTCAGCGGTTTTTTTTAGTTGGCTTACACAAAGACCTCTCGTGTTTTATTATAGTCATTAAATATATTGAGGATAATATAAAAAATATCCCTAAAGAAACTATAAAAAATTTATCTCTGATAATTACACCGCTATAAGGTAATACTATGTATTCGGAAAATAAAGTAAACACACCTCCAAAAAACAGCATAACTATAAATAATATTTTATACATTATTTCCAAAATTCATACTCTAAATTTTCAGGTGAAAATCTTGGAATTATAGAACTTCCAGTTCCTATGATTCCTGGCCAATTAGAGGGTTGACTTGGTGGTATATACTTTCCTCCAATAAAATCTACAACCTTTGGAATGTGAGGTGTACTCCTATAATAAACACCTTTAGTAGTATTTGCCAAAGGTAGGGTTCCTCTAACTACTGGAATCACTGTAATGGCCTTCATAATATTATTGACTCTTGCCTGATCTTTTTTGGTAAATTCAGCACCATCCGCACCTTTTGCTATAAAATTTTTAACTTGATCGTCAATATTACTAAAACTTTGCGTAAAATCATCTGTAAGATCGTTAAACATCCTACTAAACGCCACACTCATTCCACCATTTTTAAACTTGCCATCACCTAACTCAGCAGCAACCCCACCAACCACATAAGAAGCAACAACATTTTGCGCTCTTTGCCCCCAAGTGACAGCCTGACTACTAACGCCTGCTGCTTCATAGGCACCTGACCAACTTGCGCCATAACCTGTAGCTAATTCTAAAAACCCACTTTTAAAACTACCACCAGATAATCGACTGCATATACCGCCAGTTAATCCATGAGCAATAAGTTTGCCAAAGCCTGCTTTCATTGGATGCAATACACCAGCATTGAATCCTGCTGTAAATGCACTTAGCCCCCCTTGTTTTAAGTCACCTTTACTATCAATCATGCTTGATAAAAAACCTGCTGCATAAATATTTACTCCTGGAAATATAAATAGAACACCAATAGAGGTAATCTGCCTACCGTATTTTTTAGAATTGGCTATATTTCTCCGAGCTTCGCTAAACCAACCAAAACCATTCATATCTACATATTTCAATGGATTATTAGTGGTATAAGAATATCTGTTATAGTCTTGCGTGCTATAAGGATGTTGAATGGTTGGATCGGCACCAAGGAAGCGTCCTATCTGTGGATCATACACCCGTCCATTCATATGAATAAAGCCCATCTCATCAATGTGCTCGTGTCCAGTGAAGCCTCTGTTGGTTAGGGTTGGGATGATGGGGAGTAGTGGGTCGTTGGCACGCCAGTCACCTTGGCGTCTTTGTCCGAAGGCGGTGTATGCCATGCGTTCAACGATGTTGCCTTGGCCGTCGGTGATGGTGTCGATGGAGCCGAGGTTGTCGTAGTGGAGGTAGCGGGTTTTGTCGGGGATGGAGGGTGAGTTTGCTGTGGTGTCGGTTTTAATGTTGATGGCGATGAGTTGGCCGTCGGCGTAGATGAAGTGCTTGTGTTCGGTGTGGGTGTTTTGTTTGATTTGTTCGTAGAGTTTGCCGATGTAGGTGGTGGTAATGGTGGTGTTGCTGTTGGCTTTGGTCTGGGTTTTTTGGTATCGGTTTCTGTTGGGAGCGTAGGCGAAGGCGGTGGTGTCGTTGCTGCTGGTGAAGCGTTTGGGTTTGTTGAAGGAGGTCCATTGGATGAGTTTGTTGTTGTTTTGGGTCATGTTGCCGTTGGCGTCGTAGAGGTAATTGTCTGATGGGTTTAGGGTGATGTTGGTATTGTTACCGATTATTGTTGCTATTAGAGTGTAGTTGTTATTGTAAGCGTCTACTGAAATATAGTGAGTGTTGCTTGTGTTAGTAGTGAAGGTGATTTTTGAGTTGTGACCAATGTCGCTATCGTCGTTGGTGACACCTAAGATTAGAGTGCTAGTGTTGCCATGGATGCCTTTGGGGCAGGTGTTTGATGTATAAATCTTTTGGATGTTGTGGCGTATGTTAATTTGAGTTTGCATGAGGTAATATTTTACCTTGTTGAATTTTTAAATGGAGGGGTTTTGAGTTTTACGCTTACTAATATGAATTTAAAGTTTTTTTTTGTTTTTCATCGTTCGGTTTTTTTTGCAAGCAAAAAAATAAAAAGCATTTGTATTAAATTTACAGAAAAAGACCCCTGCATAGTATCCTAAAGCCAACCATCAAAACCCAAAACCCTCAATTTTTGACTTTTCAAAGTCAAAAAACATATAAAATCCAGCTTTCATTAAAAAATCATCAATATCAACTATAAATCGCTCATTTTTTACTCTTTTTTGTACTGTTTCCACAAAAAAGACACAATAATCCTTAGGTTGTATTTAATCCCTTGTTAATATAAACATTCGCCGCTCTAACTAGATTATATGCAATAGCTTTAAGATTAAACTTCGCTGGCAACTTTCTCTAAACCAATATAACAACTTCTTGCCAAACCATAAGTGCGTTTGAGCGTACCAAACCTTCTTTTGCTGATTGCTTTATTGCGTAATTTATGCCAATGACTCATTTGCTTGCCTTTGGGTTTTTTGCGCATAATACCATCTCTTAACTTCTGTGCTTTAAGTGCTTCACTATTAGCTTGAGAGGCTGCCCCTTTGTCGTATAAAACGCTTACGCCTTTTTGATTGCCTACCTGTTTAACATTTTCTTCAAAATGAGTCATTTCACTATCATTAGCAGGATGTGTAGTGGCTTTGTTAATTAATCCATTGGCATTAGTTGTTACTACTGATGAATATCCATAAGTGTATTTTCCCGCCTTAAATGTCCATCTTGCATCTTTCTGAATATTGAATTGAGTTACTATCAATCTTATAAACCTCACCAGTTTTGTGTGTTGTAATAATCTTCTTAGTGCGTCTAGCGCTTTGAATTAAGGTTGCACATTAGAGAGTTTGAGTTGATTGTTCTCAAGCATAAGATTGATACTACTCAAAAGTCTATCAAATAGATTTTGTTTGATTAGTTTAGTTCTAAATCTGCCAATGGTTGTAGCATCAGGTTTGCTGCCACTTAGGCTAAAGTTGCAAAAGTTAATAAAGACTAAATCTCTACTAAGACTATCAGCCAACTTCTCATCAGAGAGATTATGCCATGTGCCTATTAATAGCGCCTTAAACAGACTAACAGCAGAATAGTCAACTTTAATATGAGACAGATTTGGCTATAACTTCCCAATCGATAACTTTGTTAATGATGTCTAGTTGGGAGTTTGGTATGTTGATAAAACTATCAGCAAAGGTTTGTTCTTGGGTGGTTTTAACTCGCATTTTTTTGTAAGTGGCTGATAATTATAGTATTTCATCATAAATACTAATGTTTGCATAAGATTTTGAGAGTTGATTTGTGATTTTTTGTTGGGTTTTTTAGTTTAATGCAGGGGTCTTCATTTGGGTATTCTATCATAAAAAGGGTGGCGCCCCTTATTTCCGAGATTAGATGAGCCCAAGATTTTTAGCTTTTTTTGCTAAGCACTCCTTCTTTACTGTTACTTTGTCTACTAGGGAGTTAGGCGTTCATTCTGTTGTTGTGCTTTGACAAGTTCTTCTTTGTATCCTTTAACGGGTTTAAAGGGTTTCATGGCAATTCCTGCGTTAGCAAGAAAGGTTTTCCTCCAATTTTGTAAATTCTGAGGAAGGATGTTATGCTTGCTAGCAATCTGTACTAAGGCTTGTTCGTTTTGCAATAGTTCAAGCACGAATTTAGTCTTGAATGTAGGGGTATATTTAGTTTGTTTTTACTCATTTTTCTTACTCCGATTTTTTTTGTTTAGTTTAGCGGGTTTGAAATAAGGAAAATTAAATTGTTGTCTGAAATTGCTGGGGTTTTATATTTTCCCTTTACGAAAAAGGGTGTCACCCCTTTTATTTCTCCGATCCATTTATACAATTATTCAAAAAAAGATCGATATAAGCTATATTAAAAAATCTCACGGCACCCTTATAGTTGTCTCTTGTTATTTCTGTAAATAAAATTGATCTGGAAGGATTGTGAGAAACATATGTTTTTATTTTTAAATCATTTGACACTCTTTCTTTATCACTGGGAGCTTTAATTGGTTGGTATTTATCGTTATAAAAACTAATGGAAGAACCAATATGTAAAGAGGAACTTATAGTAAACCAGAATCTCTCCTTATTTTTTTTATATTTCATATAATGTGGCACCCTCCAGATACAACCTAAATGCTCAACATTTCTAAATTGGCAATTTATTCCGTATGGATATTCATCCGTTAAACATTGCGCATAAAGGATACTTCTTTCTTTTTTTACTAAAATATAAATACTAACCATACTGATTAAGAGTGAAAACATAACAATCAAGATAACAAATATTTTTAATATTTTTTTAAGCATAATTATTGCTTGATAGAGTAATTATCTAACTGACAAGAGCCATTAGGGTAACTATAATGAAACTGATAATCTCTAAAATTAGGGGCACTCAAGATATTAAAGATATTTGATATTCCAAGAAATATACTAACTTTGGAAAATATTCCACCAGTCATATCTGCAGTTAAAGATTTAGCATATGAATTACCTGATATTTCCTTAATAGATCCACTAAGTATTTTTACACGCACATCGTTTTCCAAGTGTAACCTGTCTGATTCAAAATCAAAACCTTGCTCGTAACCGAGAGATGAAAATTCATCTTTAAATTCATTAAGACTTAACCTTTCTACTCTATTGGATTCTAGGCTCCCAGCTGTCAATAAAGAGATAGTACTCAATTCGCTATTAAACAAATGTACAAACGCCGCACTCCTCGCCCCATTCGAAAACTTACCCCCACCCAACTCTGCGGTAATCCCACCTGCAGTAGCAGCAATAGCTGTTCGTCCCGCAATATCTGACCAATCTCCGCCTTCACCCATACTTGAGCCCGCTACTGAACCTATAAAACCACCAACAAACCCATCTTGAAAGTTTCCACCTGATATTTGGCTAATTGCCCCTTGAGCTAACCCATGAGCTATTGCCTTATTAATCGCACCTTCTACTATCGGTGCACCATCTACACCCCCATGTCCAATATACCCTGCAGCACTGGCTGAGGCAAACGAAACTGCTGCTGCTCTAAATATGTCACCGTCATTACCACCTGAGAGGTATGCCATTCTAGCAGAGAAAGCGGCGGCTCCTGCTGGCCCTCCAAACGCGCTTGCAGCTATCATGCCAATGGCTCTAAGGGTGGAGTTCTTCATCATGGCCTTTTCAATAGATCTTTGTATTGCGTATCCTATGGGCGAAAACCTCTTAGAGATTTTGTCTGATAGTTCAAACATTTTTCGAAGAAAAAAACCACTAGGATCGGTGTACTTCAAAGGATTGTTCAAAACATAAGAATAACGATTATAACTTTGCGTATTATAAGGCGCTTGAATATTCGGATCGGCACTCAAAAATCGCCCAATACTCGAATTATACACCCGTCCATTCATATGAATAAAGCCCATTTCATCAATGTGTTCGTGGCCAGTGAAGCCTCTGTTGGTTAGGGTTGGGATGATGGGGAGTAGTGGGTCGCTGGCACGCCAGTCGCCTTGGCGTCTTTGTCCGAAGGCAGTGTATGCCATGCGTTCGACGATGTTGCCTTGGCCGTCGGCGTAGATGAAGTGCTTGTGTTCGGCATTGGTGTTTTGTTTGATTTGTTCGTAGAGTTTGCTGATGTAGGTGGTGGTAATGGTGGTGGTGCTGTTGGCTTTGGTTTGGGTTTTTTGGTATCGGTTTCTGTTGGGGGCGTAGGCGAAGGTGGTGGTGTCGTTGCTGTTGCTGTTGGTGAAGCGTTTGGGTTTGTTGAAGGAGGTCCATTGGATGAGTTTGCGGTTGTTTTGGGTCATGTTGCCGTTGGCGTCGTAGAGGTAATTGTCTGATGGGTTTGGGGTGATGTTGGCGTTGCTGCCGGTTACTGTTGCTGTTAGGGTGTAGGTGCCTGTGTTGTTGCTGTAAGCGCCTGCTGAGATGTAGTAAGTGTTGCTTGTGTTGGTAGTGAAGGTGACTTTTGGGTTGTGCTCAATGCCACTATCGTCGTTGGTTGCGTTTGAGATTAGGGTGTCAATGTTACCATTGGTGCCTTTGAGGTAGGTGCTTGACATATGAGTCTTTTGAATGTTACGGCGTATATTAACTTGGGTTTGCATGGAATAATATTCTACTCTATTGGATTTTTAAATGGTGGGGTTTTGAGTTTTACACTTGTTGAGACCTTTGTATAAATATGAATAATCATCAAAAATCCGCTTTTTATCAACTTGGCAATTTTTTAAACTTAGCCTTAACTCTACCAGGACAAGGTTTAATAAAACCACCAATTTGGCAAAAATTGAATTGTGCCAATCATCCGCATTTATGTAAAGGTCTCTTATTGATGTAAATCCAAGATTTTTTTGTTTTTTACTGTACATATTTTTGCAAGCAAAAAAAATGTTTATGTTGGGTTTACAGAAAAATACATTACAATTGCGATTACTTCTTTGGGGTATATGTGGAATGTTGGCAAATACGCTTCTAACTTGTCTTGGCATTAGGGTAGCGCCCCTTATTTCCGAGATTAGATGAGCCCAAGATTTTTAGCTTTTTTTTTGCTAAGCACTCCTTCTTTACTGTTACTTTGTCTACTAGGGAGTTAGGCGTTCATTCTGTTGTTGTGTTTTGACAAGTTCTTCTTTGTATCTTTTAACGGCTTTAACGGCTTTAGCGGCTTTCATGGCAATTCCTGTGTTAGCAAGAAAGATTTTCTTCCAATTTTGTAGGTTCTGAGGAAAGATGTTATGCTTGCTGGCAATCTATACTAAGGTTTATTCGTTTTGCAATAGTTCAAGCACGAGTTTAGTCTTGAATGCAGAGGTGTATTTAGTTCATTTTTTACTCATTTTTTTTACTCTGATTTTTTTTGTTTAGTTTAACGGGTTTGAAATAAGGCAAATTAAATTGTTATTTGAAATTGTTGGGGCTTTATACTTTAAGTGAAAAAAGGGGGCACTGCCACTTTTTTAGGTCTACCAATTATTTTACTATTTCCTTAAAAAGGGTGGCATCCACTTATTTTCAGACATGCAATAACCTCAACTTGATTCAGAAACGGTTGAGCCCTTTTACTCCAAGATCTTAGTATCTTTGTATTTCACTCTATAGATAAACCAAAAATAAAAAATAACACCAATAAACATTACACAAAAAAATAAAAACCAGAGGGGTTTATATTTTAGATTTTTATTTTTAATTAAATGCCATGTCATCCAAAAAAACAACACAATTTGCAGTATCCATATATATATATATATATATATATATATATATGAGCAAAAATTGAAAAATAAGCGGAGAAATAAAATGCTCAAATTGTAAAAAAAATACAATAAATACAAAAAACCAATTAAAAAAAACATGATATCCGAAATACAATTTAAATTTATTCATATCTAATATACCGGTCTTCCGAAAATCATATTTCCCACAGGTACATCAAAATCATATTGCCAATCTAGATTTCCTCTCCTAAATCCAATACCAGTTTTATATACAAAACTGCCATTGTTATTTACACCCCAGTCTGAAGCAAAACCATAAATTGGCGTTGACCATGTCTTTCCTAAATCGTAAGAATATCTTGTCCTGCTAACGCCAAAGCCAAATATAGTTCCAGAATACTTGGAGGATAAAACTGAATTAGAATTATAAGGGTTTTGCATATTAATCTCTAATGTTGCAGGATTAAGATTGACAGTTAAAACCCCAATTTTCCCTTCAAACCCTGGAACAACAATAGAATCAGGCGTTAAAGCCTTACTAATATTTCCACCCTCATGATTAAACAAATGCACAAACGCCGCACTCCTCGCCCCATTCGAAAACTTACCCCCGCCCAACTCTGCGGTAATCCCACCTGCAGTAGCAGCAATGGCTGTTCGTCCCGCAATATCTGACCAATCTCCGCCTTCACCCATACTTGAACCCGCTACTGAACCTATAAAACCACCAACAAACCCATCTTGAAAGTTTCCACCTGATATTTGGCTAATTGCCCCTTGAGCTAACCCATGAGCTATTGCCTTATTAATCGCACCTTCTACTATCGGTGCACCATCTACACCCCCATGTCCAATATACCCTGCAGCACTGGCTGAGGCAAACGAAACTGCTGCTGCTTTAAATATGTCACCGTCATTACCACCTGAGAGGTATGCCATTCTAGCAGAGAAAGCGGCGGCTCCTGCTGGCCCTCCAAACGCGCTTGCAGCTATCATGCCAATGGCTCTAAGGGTGGAGTTCTTCATCATGGCCTTTTCAATAGATCTTTGTATTGCGTATCCTATGGGTGAAAACCTCTTAGAGATTTTGTCTGATAGCCCAAACATTTTCCGAAGAAAAAAACCACTAGGATCGGTATACTTCAAAGGGTTGTTCAAAACATAAGAATAGCGATTATAACTTTGCGTGTTATAAGGCACTTGAATATTCGGATCGGCACTCAAAAATCGCCCAATACTCGGATCATACACCCGTCCATTCATATGAATAAAGCCCATTTCATCAATGTGCTCGTGTCCAGTGAAGCCTCTGTTGGTTAGGGTTGGGATGATAGGGAGTAGTGGGTCGCTGGCACGCCAGTCGCCTTGGCGTCTTTGTCCGAAGGCAGTGTATGCCATGCGTTCAACGATGTTGCCTTGGCCGTTGGTGATGGTGTCGATGGAGCCGATGGAGCCGAGGTTGTCGTAGTGAAGGTAGCGGGTTTTGTCGGGGATGGAGGGTGTGTTTGCTGTGGTGTTGGTTTTAATGTTGATGGCGATGAGTTGGCCGTCGGCATAGATGAAGTGTTTGTGTTCGGTGTGGGTGTTTTGTTTGATTTGTTCGTAGAGTTTGCCGATGTAGGTGGTGGTAATGGTGGAGTTGCTGTTGGCTTTGGTTTGGGTTTTTTGGTATCGGTTTCTGTTGGGGGCGTAGGCGAAGGCGGTGGTGTCGTTGCTGTTGGTGAAGCGTTTGGGTTTGTTGAAGGAGGTCCATTGGATGAGTTTTTTGTTGTTTTGGGTCATGTTGCCGTTGGCGTCGTAGAGGTAATTGTCTGATGGGTTTGGGGTGATGTTGGCGTTGCTGCCGGTTGCTGTTGCTGTTAGGGTGTAGGTGCCTGTGTTGTTGCTGTAAGCGCTTGCTGAGATGTAGTAAGTGTTGCTTGTGTTGGCAGTGAAGGTGACTTTTGAGTTGCTTCCAATGCCGCCATCATCGTTGGTTGTGTTTGAGATTAGGGTATCGGTGTTGCCATGGGTGCCTTTGAGGTAGGCGCTTGACATATGAGTCCTTTGAATGTTGCGGTGTATATTAACTTGGGTTTGCATGGGGTAACATTCTACCTTGTTGAATTTTTAAATGAAGGGGTTTTGAGTTTTATACTTATTGATGTAAATTCAAGATTTTTTTGTTTTTTATTGTGCATATTTTTGCAAGCAAAAAAAATGTTTATGTTGAGTTTACAGAAAAAAATTACAGTGCCCCGCAGAAAAATACATTACAATTGCGATTACCTCTTTGGGTTATGTGGTGTGGAATGCTGGCAAATACGCTTTTGGCTTGTCTTGGCATTTGAGTATTTTATTATAAAAAGGGGTAGCGCCCCCTTTATTACTTTAATTATATTCAATTTTAATATTTATTTTGGTCTAACCTTCATAGCGAACAAATACTTCTCTTTATTATCGTAAGTAACAATGATAAACGATATGTAATCTAAGTTTTGAAAATAACCTTTATGTTTCATTGAAAGAGAAAAGCGAGGGCTTGATATATTTCTATATTTTAACCTTAGAAGTTCTTTGAGCTCATAAACTGCATAAGGGCTAAAAACATAAATACCATGCTCAATCCATAATGTTTTTTTGTATTTAGGTGTTATTGCTTTGCCAGTAGGTACAAAAATAACACTACCTGATGAATGCTTTTTTTCTTTAAATCCTACTCTAAAAAAATTATCTGCACTTTTATAAGCACAGAAATCATTTTTTTTAATATATGCCTGAGAAGATAAAAAGAAAAACTTTGTTATATTGTCAGCGAGCAACTTTCCTTTAAATTTTGTTTTTTCAGATTTTGTCCAAGGGACTGTATCATGACATACTAGACCTTTCATTGTCACCTGTTCTTCTGTATAAGCACTTAGACTAACAAACAAAAACAAACAAAAAATAATATTGTATATCATTACCAGTGTCCCTCCCAAATCCCATCTACATTAAAATTCTGACCATTAGGATTAGGGTACCACTTTCTAAGCCTTTTTCCTATTGCTCGTCTAAATGGATTTTCATGGACTTGAACATTGCCAACAGGGCAACTTGAGCAACCCCCTTGACCTCGATAATCAACATACCCACCTCCAAAAATTGTGTGGCCCATTTCATGAGCAAGAGCAATAGGATTTCTGCCATTGTAATTTATTGACATCCTTCCAATGGATGCGCTAGGATCGTCACCATTGTCTGGGTATATTGTTAAAGTCCCCCTTTGAGACATTACTTTAGCACCCACTGGGGTTTGAGCATACATTAAAAGTTGGTCACGCACTTTCATAGAGGCGTTAGGATCTTCAGCCCCAGCATTGTATGCCTCTTCTCCATTACTATACATACCGTCAATTTCATCATCTCCCCCAGAAAACCTAACCTTCAACCTCTGTGCAGGTCTTATCGACTCACGAAACAAATGCACAAAAGCCGCACTAAGCGCCCCATTAGCAAATTTACCCCCACCTAACTCTGCTACAACCCCACCTGCTGCAGCGGCAATGGCTGTGCGTCCTGCCCATCCAGCACTACCTTGACCCATGTATCCACCTGCTATTGTACCTATAAGTCCGCCAATAAACCCGTCTTGAAAGTTTCCACCTGATATTAGACTGATTGCCCCTCCAGAAAGACCTCCGACCATTACTTGGCTAGCGCCACCACTTATTCCTGCAACATATTCTGAGGCATAAACCGAAGCAAGTGAGGCTAATCCCGCAGTTATTCCTGCTTTAATTACATCACCCTCACTGCCACCTGCGAGGTGTGTTAATCTGGCAGAGAGTGCAGCGACTGCTGCTGGCCCTCCAACTGCAAATGCGGCTACCATGCCAATAACTCTAAGGGTGCGGTTGCGTACCATAAGATTTTCAAGTTTACTTACAAAATCTCCTAACAACATAAACCAAAATCCACTGGGATCGGTATATTTCAAAGGGTTGTTCAAAACATAAGAATAGCGATTATAACTTTGAGTGTTATAAGGGGCTTGAATATTTGGATCAGCACTCAAAAATCGCCCAATACTCGGATCATACACCCGTCCATTCATATGAATAAATCCCATTTCATCAATGTGCTCGTGTCCAGTGAAGCCTCTGTTGGTTAGGGTTGGGATGATGGGGAGTAGTGGGTCGTTGGCACGCCAGTCGTCTTGGCGTCTTTGTCCGAAGGCGGTGTATGCCATGCGTTCGACGATGTTGCCTTGGCCGTTGGTGATGGTGTCGATGGAGCCGAGGTTGTCGTAGTGGAGATAGCGGGTTTTGTCGGGGATGGAGGGTGTGTTTGCTGTGGTGTTGGTTTTAATGTTGATGGCGATGAGTTGGCCGTCGGCGTAGATGAAGTGTTTGTGTTCGGTGTGGGTGTTTTGTTTGATTTGTTCGTAGAGTTTGCCGATGTAGGTGGTGGTAATGGTGGTGGTGCTGTTGGCTTTGGTTTGGGTTTTTTGGTATCGGCTTCTGTTGGGGGTGCAGGTGAAAGTGGTGGTATCGTTGCTGTAAGCGCCTGCTGAGATGTAGTAAGTGTTGCTTGTGTTGGCAGTGAAAGTGGCTTTTGAGTTGCGCCCAATGCTACTATCGTCGTTGGTTGTGTTTGAGGTCAGGGTGTTGGTATTATCATGGGTACCTCTGAGGTAGGTTCTTGACATATGAGTTCTTTGAATGTTGCGGTGTATATTAACTTAGGTTTGCATGGGGTAACATTCTACTCTATTGAATTTTTAAATGGAAGGGTTTTAAGGATTTACACAGTTTAATTTACGCTCTCGCCGTCAACTTTTAATGGGTATCCTCTAGCCTCATATCTAAATGGATCAAAGCCTGTAGTGCCACTTCTGCTTTCTATTGCACATATTTTTGCAAGCAAAAAAAATGTTTATGTTGAATTTACAAAAAAGAAATTACAATACCTCGCAGAAAAATACATCGCAATTGTGATTATCTCTTTGGGTTATGTGTGGAATATTGGCAAATATGCTTCTAACTTGTCTTGGAATTTGGGTATTTTATCATAAAAAGGGTAACGCCCCTTTGCCCCTATATTTTTACCTTACATTATCTTTTTTCTACATTAAAGGAAAAGTTATTGATCATAAATCCATCTTTAAAAACAATTTTATTATTTTCTTTATCAAAGAAATTCATTTCATTTAATTTAATTTCATTATGCAATTCCTCAAAATACATAATTAAAGTATTGATATCTTTAACTAATGTAATATCTTGACTATCCTCTGGGTCAATAATCTTTACTGGAAGTAGTTTTTGAAATTTTTTTTCCGTTTTCAAATCTACTTTTTTAGTAGTTAAAAAGCCAAACATATTACCAGCCTCCTTCATATGGCCTATGTTTTTTAATTCCTGGCCTTCTATGGTAATGTAATTTAATTTTATCTACACTTTTATAATTAATTTTATGAATATCTACGCCAAATTGCCTTCTACCATTTTTTAATACATTTATACCAACTCCTCCTACTTTTTTATAACGCCAAACTTTCAAAGCATAACCTGCCCTAGAAAGAACAGATACTCCGCCGCCAACTGGCAGAGTAGCCAAACCCAACGCAACATCTTTGGCCAATGCTTGCTGCTCTGCTTCTGGCATAAAATTAACATCACCATGATCAACGCCATGACAACCACCTAAGCATAACCACTTTTCTGCTAAATGTTCATCATTAAACAAATGCACAAACGCCGCACTCCTCGCCCCATTCGAAAACTTACCCCCACCTAATACTGCTACAGCCCCACCTGCAGTAGCAGCAATGGCTGTTCGCCCCGCAATATCTGACCAATCTCCGCCTTCACCCATACTTGAACCTGCTACTGAACCTATAAAACCACCAGTAAACCCATCTTGAAAACTTCCACCTGATATTTGGCTAATTGCCCCTTGAGCTAAACCGTGGGCTATTGCCTTATTAGTCGCACCTTCTACTATCGATCCACCATCTACGCCCCCATGTCCAATATACTCCGCAGCACTGGCTGAGGCAAACGAAACTATTGCTGCTTTAAGTATGTCTCCATCACTAGCACCTGAGAGGTATGCCATTCTAGCGGAGAAAGCGGCGGCTCCTGCTGGCCCTCCAAACATGCTTGCAGCTGCCATGCCAATAGCCCTAAGGGTGGCGTTCTTCATCATAAGGTTTTCAACCTTCCCTACAAAATCTCCTAACAACATAAACCAAAATCCACTGGGATCGGTATATTTCAAAGGGTTGTTCAAAACATAAGAATAGCGATTATAACTTTGAGTGTTATAAGGGGCTTGAATATTTGGATCAGCACTCAAAAATCGCCCAATACTCGGATCATACACCCGTCCATTCATATGAATAAAGCCCATTTCATCAATGTGCTCGTGTCCAGTGAAGCCTCTGTTGGTTAGGGTTGGGATGATGGGGAGTAGTGGGTCGTTGGCACGCCAGTCGCCTTGGCGTCTTTGTCCGAAGGCGGTGTATGCCATGCGTTCAACGATGTTGCCTTGGCCATCGGTGATGGTGTCGATGGAGCCGAGGTTGTCGTAGTGGAGGTAGCGGGTTTTGTCGGGGATGGAGGGTGAGTTTGCTGTGGTGTCGGTTTTAATGTTGATGGCGATGAGTTGGCCGTCGGCGTAGATGAAGTGTTTGTGTTCGGTGCTGGTGTTTTGTTTAATTTGTTCGTAGAGTTTGCCGATGTAGGTGGTGGTAATGGTGGTGTTGCTGTTGGCTTTGGTTTGGGTTTTTTGGTATCGGTTTCTGTTGGGGGCGTAGGCGAAGGCGGTGGTGTCGTTGCTGTTGCTGTTGGTGAAGCGTTTGGGTTTGTTGAAGGAGGTCCATTGGATGAGTTTGTGGTTGTTTTGGGTCATGTTGCCGTTGGCGTCATAAATGTAATCGGCTAATGTGTTTGCGGTGCTGGCAGTATCCTCGTCCGAGGGGGAGCTCAAGGGGACGATTCGTGGACCGTCGCTAATTGAAGTGGTGGCGTGAGGTCTTTGGGCGTTATAGTAATAATTGCCGATGTCGGATTTGTGGGTGATGTTGCCGTTGATGTCGTATTGGAAGTTGGTGCTGTTGTTATAGGTGACGCCTTCTATGGTGCCTGTGGTGTTGGACTGGGTTAGTCTGTCTAGTTGGTCGTATTGGAAGTCTTCTGTGAGTCCGCTTTGGTGGTTTTGGCGTTGGGTGACATTGTTCATTAGGTCGTATTCATATTCAAGGCTGCGGATTTCATTGGTGGGGCTAAAGCCTGATTTGATGGTGAATAAGTGACCTGTGGCTGGGTTGTATTCTTGTTCAGTGGATAAGCCGTTGCCGATGATGTGGCCAGTGAGGCGGCCTGCGGCGTCTCTGCTTTTGGCGCGCCAGAAGTAGATGTTGTTGGTGTCGGCGAGCATGGCTTGGTAGTGGTTTTTATTGACTACTGATTTACGCCAGTATTTTGCTTGATTGATAAACTTTTGGGCTCGTTCTAAGTATTTATGTGATTGGTTGGTGTACTGCACTGTATAACTGGCCCAAATATTAGCGTTTTTATCATAAATATCTGCTTTCTGATTGACAAAGGTTTGTCTTTCTGTGCCTGAGGAATTGATATATTTTTGTGCTAATTCTAGCGTTTGTTCTGCCTGATTTGCATAATGGGCAGCATTTTGCCTTGACGAATTTGCCCAATAAACACAGGCGGCTTGATTGTTGCACCATGCGTAACCGTTGGTGTTGGATTTGGCATTAATATTACCGTTCGTGTCAGAAAAACTACGATCCCCTATCTTGCTATTAGTATTACTATCAATATAACTTCTGGCTTTGTTGTTTGTTACATTAACATTGGATAAATGTTGGAAGCGTCTCACTGCAATAAGATAAGCTTTGCTTGAATCGGTGTATGACTTTGCCTTTTTTTGTAATTGGCTGGCTACTTCTTCAAGTAAATCAGCATTGTTTCTAAGCGCTTGTGCTTTTTTTGTAAATTGTGCTGATGTATTGTTGGCAGAATTTGCATATTGTCTATAGGTATTGGCACGAGAGAGGTAAAGGTTAGCTCTTTCCTCGGATTCATTGGCTCTGGTTGATGCTTCTGTTGCATTGGTTAAACTTTGTTGTGTTAATTGCGTTAAATGTGTCCAGTCATAGTCATTAACCTGTGATTTAGGGGCACGCTTTGCGATTAGGTAGCCGTATTGGTTGTAGACATTTTCTACTTTGAAGCCTTGTGGACGGGTTTGGATGCTGAGGCGAGAATACTGGTCGTATTGGTTGCGAATGTTGAAACTTTGGTTGTTGGCGCGCGTGGTGGTTTTGCTGACTCTGCCTAGGTTGTCGTAATGGTATTCTTTTTTGTAGCCTAAGGGGGCGGTAACAGAGGTAAGTTTGCCGATGCCTTTGGTTTGGGTGTCGTAGATCCAATTGGTGGTGCCTTCGCCTTCGACTCTTTGGGTCATTCTGCCGAGTTTGTCGTAGGTCATGGTGCTGGTTTGTTTTTTGGCATCGGTTTGGCTGATGAGTTCGCCTAGGGCATTGTAGGTGTAAGTCCAGTTGCCCATGTCGGGGTCGTTCATTGAGATTTTGTTGCCACGGTTGTCGTAGGTCATGGTGGTGGTGACACCGCCAGCATTGGTTTGAATGAGGTTGCCGATGGCGTCGTGTGTGTGGATGAGCCAAGCGCTTTCGGGTTCGTCTATGCGGATGATTTTGCCAATGGCGTTTTTGGTGGTGGTTTTTTGGTGGCCTAGGGCGTTGGTGCTGATGGTGGTGAAGCCGTTGTAAGTGGTGGAATCGGTGGCGGTTTTGCCGTAGTCGGCGGGTTTGGTGATGCTGGTGAGTCTGCCGATAGCGTCATATTGGGTGGCGATAAAGTAGCCTTGTTCGTCTGTAAAGTAGGGCAAGGTGGCACGATTTACTCTGCCTAGATTATCGTAGTAAGTGTCGCTGTTGATTTTACGGCCGTCAAAGCCGGTGTGTTGTTCTCTGACTTTGCGGTTGAAGGCGTCAAAATAGGTGGTTTTGGGGCTGGATCCGTTGGTTGTAGTGATAACTTTGTATAGGCTGTTGGGTGAGTCGTCTTCTGCCCATTGGTAATGGGTGCTAGTGGTAGTGGCATCGGCTCGGGTTTCTAGTTTTTTCCTGCCTAAGGCGTCGTATTGCCAAGTGGTGGTTAAGCCGTTGGGGCCTGTGAGGGTTAGGATGTTGCCAGTTTTGTTGTCAAAGGTTTTGGTTTCGGAGTGTCCTAGGGCGTTGGTGGTTTTGATGGGGAATTTGCCGTTGGTGCTGTATTTGGTGGTGGTGCTTCTGCTGGTGATGCCGTTGGCACTGGTGGTGGCTTTGATTTTGTTGCCAAAACTATCGTATTTGTAGGTGGTGGTTAGTGCTTTGGTGGTGTTGGGTTCAATGGTTTCTGATTTGAGTAGGCCTTTGTTGTTGTAAGTGAAGTGAGAGGTGCGTATTATGTTGGTGGTATCGGGGGCATGGTGGGTTACTGTGGCGGCGGTTAGTCTGCCTAGGTGCCACTTGGTGGTGTTATTGTTATAAGTGTTTCGGGTGGTTTTGATAGAAGTGAAAAAAGTGTCGTTTTTGCTTTTGGTGGTGACTTTGACGGTGCCGATATTGCCGTAATTGTCAATATTGGATTGTTGGGTGGTAATGGTTGTTAGTAGGTTGCCTGAGTTGAAGTCGTAGGATTTTTCTTGGCTTTGAGTTAGGTAAGAGGTGTGTATTCTGTTGCTATGGCTTATTTTGTTTCGATAGATATTGGTTTGACTGTTTAACAATTGACGACTGCCGTTTTGTTCAATGTATTCCTTGCTGAAAGCGATTTGACCGACATGAGGATAAGTTTGATTGTATTGAGTGCGAGTGAGTTTGTTGGATTGTAAGTCTTTTTTCTCGATCCAACCGAAGCCTAAACTGCCTCTGCCTTTAATGTTTACCTTGGCGTTACCGTATTTATAAGTGGTGGTGTTTTGCCCACCTATGGCATTATCAGTGACCACGGAAGAGACAACTTGGCGGGCATTCTTGGTAACAATGTTGGGGTAAGAGCCTTTAATGCTCTTGGTATAAACAGATGAATCAGTTAAAGACTTGTAATTAATAGTGGTTTGAATACCAAAGCCATCAGTAATGGAGGTAAGTTTCATTTGTGTGCCTCGATTAATACAGGTACGCCTATAGGTACCCCTGTTATTTTGACTTCTAAGTACATCTATTAAGCCATCGCTATTTAAATCAACAAAGCGCGTGCCAACATCTTCATGGTCTGAATTGACAATTTGCACAGGGATTTGATAATTGTAGTTTCTAACCCATTTGTTGCCTTTATTAATATAGACTTTTCTGTTTGTGTTAAAGCCATTTAAAACATCAACCAAACCATCGCTATTAACATCTACAAAACGGATGCCAGTGTCTTTACTGTCGCTAGTTAAAATTGCCCCAGGGAGGGTAAAGTTGTGTGCTGTTGACCAACCCTTGCCCGTATTTAAGTAAACCGATCTATCATTATCTTTTCCATATAACATATCAACTAGACCATCGCCGTTAATATCTAATAGAACAACGGGCGAACTATAACTATAAACACTTGTTTGAATTGGTTTTGGCAAGGCATAGTTACTAGATGATTGCCAACTGTTACCTTGGTTAATATAAGTTGTTCTGGTGTTATCGTGTGCTTTAATAATATCACTCAAACCATCGTTATTTATATCAACTATTCTTACACTCATCTGTTCATAGCCAGAGTGATCCATGTCATATATATTTCCTTTAATCGTTTTGGTTATATTAATTGGAATGGCTAAATTATTATTTTCTATCCAATTGGTTCCATTATTTAGATAAGCCTTTTTATGATTGTCTTTACCATATACAATATCAATCAAACCATCGCCATTGAGTTCTGCAAAATGCATACCTGATGGTTTATTGTGTGCTGTTTGATTGTGATCGTTACATTCCCTCCACTTCTCACTCCCTATCGTTAGTACAGTGTAACAATCTCTATAAAGAAAGCTATAATCACTAACAATAGGCTGTGGCAGTACAAAACTAGCGCTCAATTGCCAGCCACTGCCTGTGTTTAAATAAACTTTCTTATAACTATTGTCGCCTCTAACATAATCCAGCAAGCCATCACCGTTAACATCTAAAAATCTAACACCTTGATCTTTGTCATCATCAATGATAGGTTCGCTTAATTGATAATTGTTATTTACTACCCAGTTACTACCAGTATTGATATATGTTTTTCTATTGTTGCCCTTACTATAGATAAAATCCACCAAGCCATCGCCGTTAACATCTCTTAACCTAACCCCTTGATCTTTACCATCGCCATTAACAATGGCCTTTTCAGGTATGTAATTAAGCGTTGGTAACCAGCTTGCATCGCTTGTTTTCCATGAAAAATTAGTTTTTGGCAAGCATTGATTATCAACACATTCTTCAATTGAAGACAATTGACTTCTCTTAGGTATGCCATGGTATTGATACTCTAAATCATAAGTTCTGACAATATTGTTATTTACATAGGCAGTGATATTGCTTAAGCGTTTAGTCTGTCGCAGTTTACTGCCTGCTTGATAAGAGGTAGAAACATCGTTTCTACCCTCGTAAGTAAAGCCAATCGAACTGTCGGCATAATCAATACTACTAAGTGTATATTCGCCATTCGCATTGTTTTCATTGTAAATATAGTTAATAGCATTGCCAGTAGCATCAATAATTTTATTTACCGCCCAAAGTCTGACGATTGATTTACCTTGTGCTTCAATTTTGGAATTTTGGGTATTGCCATACTTAAAAGTTTGCCCTGATTTGGTTTTTACAGTCCAATAATTGCCATTGTATTTAATTTTTCTGAAACTGTTTATTTTAGTGCGATATTCGCTACTTGGTTGCCCATCTGTCCCAGAGATGACAATGAGGCGTTGTCCGTTTAGACAGTATTTGTCGTGATCGTCATAGTTAACACCGCCTTTTACGCCATCAATGACAATAGTTTTGGCACAACGATGGATGGCAGACAAGCCACCTAGACTAAAGCCTACTCCTAATTGTCCATTGCCCATATTGGAATTATAGTTAATGCTAAGTTCGGGCTTCATACCAGCTATGCCTGGTGGCACGGTAATGGGGATGGCGTAGTTTGCTGTGCCTTGGTTGACGCTGAAACTGCCTGCGGTGCTGCCAACTAGTGCGGTGGTGTCAATGTTTGCGGTTGCTTGAGTAGGGGTGCCTAATAATAAAACCAGTAAAATTGGTAGGGTTAAATTAATAGATTGTTTGAATAAATCAGTCACGGTAAATCTCCTTGTAGTGCTTCTAATTGGGCTTTAATTTCATCCAGTTTGGCTTGTTGGGCTTGACGCTGGGTGTCTAATTGGGCTTGCTCGGCTTTGCTTAGTTTGATTTTGGGTAAATCAAGTGTGGCAATTAGGGCATCCATTTTTGCAACGATGGCATCGCCTGTGGCAATTAAATCATCGGTTTCTTTGAGTTTTTCTGGGTCCAATGGAGGAAAGGGCTTGGGAAAACCTGGGGGGGGGAGTGTGGGTTGGTGGTGTTGGTGGCATTGGCTTGGCTTGGGTCAAAGGGGTTGTTATTTTGTTTGTTGTTAAGTGTTGTTTTTGAAGTGCTGGATTGTGTGTTTAATTGTGTGTTGCTTGGTGTTGTTTTGGTATTAGAAGTGTTAAATATCGAGGTGGCATTGGATTGGATTGGATTGTCTATATTGAGAGAGAAAATCAAACCTACTAGGATGATAACGATGGTAACAGCGATGAATTTTTTTTGTTGCACTTGGGTCATAGTGCCTTATTGTAGATTAAAATTTAGAGAATTGCAAGGCTTTAAATTTAAAAAAATAGAGTTATATTTATAAGGTGCTAGTATTTTTTAACATTGAGACCTTTGCATAAATATGGATGATTAGCAAAATTCAATTTTTGATGATTATTTGTATTTATGCAAAGGTCTCATTAGTGAGGTTAATACAAATTCGCCTGTTTCTAAGTCCTATCTGAGGAGGTTAACCCCTTTATTTTCTTTTATTTTTAAGTTTTTTGCAATAAAAAATAGTTGAAGTCTTGCGTGCTACCATCGGGGTGAGGGTGGACTTCACTGGTGGTTTTAATTAGTTTAAAATCTGCACCTAATAGCAGGGTAATTTTATTGCTGTCATATCGCACAATGTCAAGTTCGGAGCATTGTTTTGGACCTGTGGGTGCAAAGGTAGCGAGTAAAAAATATCCGTCTGCTTTGAGGTGTTGTTTGAGTTTTTGAAGATAGGTTTGTTGGTCTTTTTTATGGGTTAAAAAATGAAAAACTGCGCGGTCGTGCCAAAGGTTAAATTGGATATTGGCTTGAAAGGTTAAAATATTTTCATTGTAAAAGTGTACTTGACCAAGGTGATTTTCTAATCGATTTTTCATTGTTTGAATAGCCATTGGTGAAATTTCTAATAGAGATAGGTGCTGGTAATTTTTCTCAAGTAAATTATCAGCCAATGTTGAGACGCCCGAACCAACATCAAGAATAGCGTCATTTTGGTTGGTAATATTCAAAATCCAATCCAATGAAATTGTGGGCTGTGATTGATGCCAACTAACTTTCTCATGGTTTTTGGTGGTATAAATTGTGTCCCAATAAGTGTGTGCGCTTGTCATTTGTTTGATTATAATGTATTGAGACCTTTGCATAAATATGAATCATCGTCAATAATTCACTTTTTTTGCCAATCAACCATAGTTCATCAAAGGCTTCATGCAAATTATAAATATAAGGAGACCTTTGTATAAATATGGATGATTAGCAAAATTCAATTTTTGCCCACTTGGTGATTTTCTTAAACCTTGTCCTAGCAGAGCCAAGGCTGGGTTTAAAAAATTACCAAGTGGGTGAAAAGTGGATTCTTGATGATTATTTATATTTATGCAAAGGTCTCATAAGGATAATAGATGAGAATTTTACACACGATGTTACGAGTTGGCGATTTGGATAAATCCATTGCTTTTTACACTGAGGTTTTGGGCATGCATTTGTTGCGTCAAAAAGACTACCCCAAAGGGGAATTTACGCTGGCATTTTTGGGCTATGGAGCCGAGGCGGACAATACAGCGCTAGAGTTGACTTACAATTGGGGCAAAAGTAATTACGAAATAGGCACGGGGTTTGGGCATATTGCTGTTAATGTGGCGGATGTATATCAGGCAACTGCTATGGCAAAAGAGCAGGGTGCTGAGGTTATCCGTGAGGCTGGGGCGATGAATGCGGGGGATACCATTGTTGCTTTTTTGAAAGACCCTGATGGCTATGAGATAGAGTTATTGTCTAAAAAGTTTGATTAGTCACCATAGTCTTTTCGCCCAGAGAGGGCATGTGCAATGGTGTTAATATCAGCATATTCAAGTTCTCCACCAATTGGGAGTCCGTGGGCAATGCGAGTGATGCGGACATCAAAATGTTTTGCCATATTGCTAATGTAGTGTGCGGTAACTTCGCCTTCGATGGTGGCGTTGGTGGCTAAGATGATTTCTTCAACATCTTGTTGGTGTAGTTTTTGTTCCAATTCATCCAAACCTAATTCGGCAGCGCCAATGCCGTCAATGGGCGAGAGGTAGCCGCTTAGGACAAAATATTTGCCTTTATATACGCTACTTTGTTCGATAGCGTGAATATCGGTGGGGGTTTCGACAATACAAAGTTGTGTATTGGTGCGATTGTTATTGGCACAAATGTTGCAAATGTCTTTTTCACTAAGTGTGCGACATGATGAGCAGTGTTTGACATGTTCCATGGCATCAACTAGGGCTTTGGCGAGGTTTAAGCCACCTTCTCGATTGCGTTCTAACAGATGATAAACAAAGCGTTGTGCGGTTTTTTTACCGACACCGGGTAAGGTGCAAAAGGCTTCGTTGAGGGATTCAATCATTTAAAAGGGTAAATTCGCACCACCCGGTAATTTCATGCCGCCTGTGGCATCCTTCATTTTGGCGGCAGAAGCATCGGCAATTTGTTGGTTGGCATCGTTAATAGCGGTTAAGAGTAAGTCTTCTAGCGTGTCTTTGTCGTCCATTACATTGGGACTGATTTGAATGTCGGTTGCCTGATGTTCGCCGTTGATGCTAATGTTGACTAAGCCACCGCCAGCAGTGCCTGTGGCAGTTAGTTGCTTAATTTCTGCTTGTGCTTGTTGCACATTTTCTTGCATTTGCTGGGCTTTTTTCATCATGCCAGCCATTCCACCTTTAAACATTTCTTGCCTCCATTTTTATCTCTTTAATTGAATTGATAGCCACCTTGGTATTAAAGGTTTGTTGTAATTTTTGCACACCTTTATCAGCCAAAAAATCTTTTTGTAAGGCTGCCATTTTTTCATTTTCAGCCTGCGTTTCTTTTTGTGCCAAGGTTTGGGTTTTGAGTTTATTGACGCTGATGTTGAGACTGAGTTTGCCAAAACTTTCTTGTAATTTATCTTGAATGGTGCGTTTGATGCTGTCCGTTAGTAGATTGGAAAATTTTTCATCCAAACTTAATGTGAGCGTTTGCTGGTCGGCACTTTCAAAGACTGTGTTTTTAATCAACATACGCGCCACTGTGCTGAATTTAAGTGTTTTTGCTGTTTCTTCCCAGTCGGATTGAGAGTTGATATTGAGTGTTGATTGTTGCGTTTTAGGCTTAATTTTAGGCGCTGACGCTAATTTAGGTGTTTTTTTTTCTGCTATTTTCGTTTCTGGTGTGTTGTTGGGTGCGACTGATTGCGTTTTATTGTGTGCATTGGAGTGAAATGCCAGCATACGCAATAGCGTCATTTCAAAGCCAATTTGTTCACTTGGTGCGAGGGGCAATTCTTTGTTACCATTAATTGCTATGTGGTAAAAAAGTTGCAAATCTTGGGTGGATATTTTTGCGGCTAAGGCTTGAATATCGTTAGAAATATCTGCATTATCAAGAAGTTGTGCAATTGATATTTGATGAAATAAGGCGCTTAAATCTTTGAGCGCTTGGGTTAGGTTTTCACCTTTGTGTGACAATTCTCGGACAAAGTTAATGCATGCTTGTGCATCTTGATCAAGCAGGTGTTTTGCCAAAGTTAGAATGTCATCGTGAAGCACCAAGCCCAGCATTGCCTTAATGTCTTTGCTCATCACAGTGCCATTGCCATAAGCAATAGATTGGTCAAGCAGGCTTAGTGCATCACGCATAGAGCCGTTGCCAAAGTCGGCAATTTGACCGAGTGCCAGTTCTTCATATTTGAGCTTTTCAGCCTCCATAATAAATTTCAGCTGACCTAAGATTTCTTCATGTGTGAGTTTTTGCAAAGTGAATTGCAAACAGCGAGAAAGCACTGTAATAGGCACTTTTTGTGGATCCGTTGTTGCCAGCAAAAACTTAATATGTTCAGGCGGCTCTTCTAGCGTTTTTAACAGTGCGTTAAAACTGCTTTTTGAAAGCATGTGCACTTCGTCAATCAAATAAATTTTATAACGATTTTTGGTGGGCATATATTGCGCATTTTCTAAAATATCACGCATATTGTCAACGCCTGTATGCGATGCTGCATCCAACTCAATTAAATCAACCGATTGCCCTTGGTCTATTTCAACACAAGTGGCACACTCACCACAAGGTTTGGAACTAACGCCGCGTTCGCAGTTAATGGATTTGGCAAAAATTCTTGCAATGGTAGTTTTACCCACCCCTCGTGTGCCTGTAAATAAGAAGCCGTGGTGTAAATTATCCGCATCAAGGGCATTAATTAAAGTTTTGGTCGTGTGTATTTGACCCACCATCTCGCTAAAGGTGTGAGGACGATATTTTCGTGCTAAAACTTGATAAGGTGCGCTCATGTTGTGTTCATTGTATTTTAAATCCTTTTGCTTGAAAAAGGATTTATATTAAAAAAGGTGGCAGTGTCAGAATAACGGCTAACACATAAAAAAATTATTACCGTTGCTTCCTTCCGGATCTGGCGGAGTTCATAACTGTTTATTGTTAGTGCACCCTGTACACTGCCGAAACTTATTTTACTTGAATTTTAGATTTGTTGATTGATTAATTCAAGGCGTTTGGGTGTGCCAATATCGTGCCAATATCCTGAATGATATTCACCGGTTAATTGTTGATTGTTAATTGCCTCTTTGAGCAGTGGGTAAAGGGCTAATGCACATTGGGTGTGCCTATAGTTTTTGAAAAAACTAGGGTGATAAATACCTATACCAGAGAAGGTAAGGCGATTATTTTTATTAAATGTAATTTTTTGTTCAGTGTCAATAGAAAAATCACCATCAGGATGGTGCTCAGGATTGTTGATCAAAACCAGATGAGCCAATGAGTTGAGCGGTAGGGCGAGTGAAGATAAATCGTAATCGCACAATATATCGGAATTAATGACAATAAAAGGCTGTCCACCTAATAAAGGTAAGGCTTGAATGATGCCCCCTGCAGTTTCTAGGGCATGCTGTTCAGTGCTATATTGAAGTTGTACGCCGAATTTTTTGCCATCACCTAAATGTGTTTTAATTTGTTCCCCCAAGTAGGCGGTGTTAATAACAATGTCGGTAATGCCTGCTTTTTTTAGCGCACTAATACTGTGTTCAATCAAGGGCTTGCCTTTGGTCTTAAGTAAGGGTTTTGGTGTGTTTTTAGTGAGCGGCATCATACGCTTCCCTCTGCCAGCGGCTAAAATCATAGCCTTCATAAAAATGCCTTTAAGTTAGCAAATTCTGGGTATTTATCGGCAATTTGTAATGCATATTTTTTAACCAATGGGATGTCATTTAGATATTGGTGCTTGCCATCACGCATTGACAGGCGTTTAAAAATGCCGAGAATTTTTAAATGGCGTTGCAATCCCATTAAATCAAATTGTTTTTCAAATTGCGAAAATTTAAGTTTGATATTGGCCTGCGTATAGTAATAGCGTAATAAAGTTTGTATTTCATCTGTTGACAGTTCAAAATAAGCATCTTTTAACAATGAGCATAAATCGTAGGTATTTGAGCCAATCACTGCATCTTGAAAATCAATAACCGCAATGTTCTCGTGAATGACCATTAAATTTCGTGCATGATAGTCTCGGTGAACAAATACTTGAGGGGAATTTTGCGCATTATCACTGAGTAATTGAAAAACATCGGTTAATAATTGCAGAGAAGGGGTTGTCTCTTTCTGGGGTAAATACCAATCAATGAGCAATTGCATTTCGTCTGTTAATAGCGCATCATCATATAGAGGCAAGTTTTCGTTTTGACAATCAATTTTTTGTATTTTTATGAGTGTATTGATGGCTTTTTTATACAGACTAAGACGCGCACTTTTATTCAGTGCTTGCAAGAAAGTAACATTGCCCAAGTCTTCTAATAACAAAAAACCTTGCACCAAATCCGCCTCAATAACTTCAGGTGCATGAATATTATTTGCGTTTAAAAGTGTGGCAATTTTAATAAACCTGTCGCTGTTTTCTTTTTCTGGTGGCGCATCCATAGCGATAAAACTGGCGTTATCACGCTCAACTCTAAAATAACGGCGAAAACTGGCATCGTCGCTAGCACTGGTAATAACAAAATTTTCGTCACCAAAAAAATACGCCAGCCAATCAGTTAAGAGGTCAAATCGTAAATCAGTCATTTTTCAGTTGCTGATAATGGTGATAAACACATGCCCAATAACGACCTACTTCTCCTTGGTTAATAACTTGCTTGTCTATTTGAGTGATGGGCATTATTTCACGAGTAGAACTGGAAATCCACACTTCATCAGCGTTTAATAATGCATCAACGGTAAATGCCGATTCATCAATAGGCAGTTTGCAAGCCAGCGCACTTTCTAGCACCAAATCTCGGGTAATGCCTGAAAGAATATATTTGCCAGTAGGGTGTGTGAATAAAGTACCTGCTTTAATCATAAATACATTTGAGGTTGCCCCCTCAGTAACAACATTGTTTCGATGCAAGATAATTTCCTCCACTTGGTTGTCTTTGGCATTTTGAGAATACAATACATTTGCCAATAACGAAGTGGCTTTAATATCGCATTGAGACCAGCGAATATCGGCTTGCGTAATCACACTAAAACCTTTTTCTAAGGCGTGCTTGGTTTTGGTTACGAGTGGATTTAATTCAATATACACAGTGGGAGTAAGTGTGTCGAAACTGTGCTTTCTTTGGGTGCCTACACCACGCGTAATTTGTAGATAAAGCGATTGATTTTCCGATTGAGAATAACCCAATAATTGATTGAGAATTTTTTGCCACTCACTATTTGTATAGGGGTTGGGTATTTTTATCGCATCTAGGCTGTTTTGCAGGCGTTTTAGGTGCGCGCTAAGGCGAAATAACTTGCCTTGATAAGTGGGAATAACTTCATACACACCATCGCCAAACAAAAAACCTCTATCCATAACTGAAATAGAGGCATTCTTTTTCGCAATAAAATTGCCGTTAAGGTAAACCATTAAAATTTAATTTTATCCAGCATGCGTGAAAAGAAACCAGCTTTAGGCGCATTTTCAAGTGCAATAACAGGAAGTTCTGCAATGTTTTTGCCTTCAAATTTAATGATTAAGTGTCCAATATTATCCCCTGCGTTAATGGGCGCTGTTAAATCGGCGTCTAATTCAATGACTTGTTGGGTTAATTTGTATTGTCCACGAGATAGGGTGATGGTTTGTGGCGCTTCAAACCCAACTTTAATTTCTGTTTTGGTTGAGCCAGAAATGGCTATTTTTTGATCAATTTTGTTAATTTCTTGTGTTTCAAAAAAGCGGAAACCATAATCTAAAATAGTTTGTGTTTGTGCGGCTCTTGCTTGTGTGCTAGTCGAACCAAGCACTGCAGAAATCAAACGCATGCCCACGCGTTTAGCACTGGCAACCAAGTTATACCCCGCTTTTTTTGTATGACCTGTTTTTAATCCATCAACAGTGTGGTCGCTCCATAATAATTTATTGCGATTAGGCTGCTTGATACCATGATAAGTAAATTCTTTTTGCGAATACCATTCATAAAATTGTGGAAAATCACGAATGGTTGCCGAGGCAAGTATGGTTATGTCTCTAGCGGTGGTGTGTTGATTTTTGTGGGGCAAACCTGAGGCGTTTTCAAAACGCGAATTGGTCATACCAAGTTCTTTGGCGTATTCATTCATATAAGTAGCAAAAGTACCTTCGGTGCCAGCAATATGCTCGGCTAATGCCACGGCTGAATCGTTACCTGATTGAATAATCATACCTTTGAGTAGTGTTTCAAGTGGAATGGTTTTACCTACTTCAACAAAACTTTTTGAGCCACCTGTTTTCCATGCTTTTTTACTAATCCGCACTTCATCGTTCAAACTAACCCTACCATCTTTAATCAGTTGAAACACCACATAAGCAGTCATTAACTTGGTCAAACTTGCTGGCGAGCGTTTTTTATCGGGCTTGTTTGCAGCAATAACCACACCTGAATTGTGATCTAATACAATATAGGCCGCCGCATTAATTGATGGGGCTTTGGGGGTGATAAAAATAGCCGCTTGTGTGTTAATCGATAAAGTGGCAAAAGCAATAAAAGTAAACAAAGGTAAGGATTTTTTTTTCATAATTTTTTAGTATTTAAAGAAGTAAATTGTTGTTTTAATTTGGCTGACAATTGAGAAGCAACCATTGCATATCTATTGTCATGATTATAACGAGTTAATATATAAAAATTCCAAAAAGTAAGCCAAGTTTCGTCAACTTTTTTCTGCGGCAGGCGAATAAATGCCAATTTGGTTTTGTTGTCAATATCTTGATCTATCTCAAAACCTTTGTTGCGCCAGTATTTGGCATTTTTTTTCGGCTTAGAATTAGAACGCTTGGCGTGTTTTAGGTGCTGGCTTTTTAGGGTAATAGGGCGTGCAATTTCCCCGAAGTCATGCCAATGATGTTTGTCAAAGTAATTGGCAATTGAACCAATGGCATCCACAGGGTTTGAAAACAAGTCAACTTTACCATCTTGATTAAAATCCACAGCATAATAGCGATACGAACTGGCAATAAATTGTGGAAAACCCATTGCCCCTGCGTATGAGCCGTTAACACTCAAAGGATTGATAGAATTTTCACGCGTCAGGAGTAAAAATTGCTCCAATTCTTTTTGATAGAAAGTGCGACGACGATAATTGCCAAATGAGCGTTTTACCAAGGTTTCAAATGTTGGGTGAGTGCCTTTTTTGTTGCCATAGTCGGTTTCCATGCCAAGAATAGCAACAATAACTTCAGCTGGAACATGATAAGTTTGCTCCGCACGCTCTAGCGCTTTGAGATTGTCTTGCCAGAATTTAATGCCATCTTGAATGCGATGTTCGGTAATAAACAAGTCTCGGTATTTATCCCATGACATCGTCGGCCTGCTAATGCGTTTGGCTTTCTTAACTTGTTTATCTTTTGCAGAGTTATCAGCAACGATAAACCCAATAGTGGAGAATAAAAATTGTAATTTATCTCTGTCAAAATCGTGCTTTTTCACCATTTTTTCAATGAATTTTTGCGTTATTTTGAAACTTGTGGCTGGCAATTTTTTCCCCTCTAAAGACAAGCAATTGCTTGATATTAGGGTTAGGAACAACAGTAGTAAAATAGATTTTTTCATAGGCTAAAATTGAGATAAATAACTGGGAGTTTTGTGTTTGCGAATGGACATAATAATACCAAAACTTGCAAACAAGGTAATCAATGACGAGCCCCCATAACTGATCAACGGTAATGGCACACCAACCACGGGCAACAAACCCGACACCATACCAATATTAACAAACACATAGGTAAAGAAAATAAGCGTCAAACTGGCACCTAATAACTTAGAAAAAGTGTCTTCCGATTCAAAAGAAATAACAAAACAACGCCAAATAATCAAACCATATAAACACAACAAAAACAACACCCCCAAAAGCCCTAATTCCTCTGCAATGACCGCAAAGATAAAGTCAGTGGCATGCTCAGGTAAGAAGTTTAATTGAGATTGAGACCCTTGCTCAATACCTTTGCCAAATAAGCCACCAGAGCCAATAGCAATTTTAGATTGTAAAATGTGATAACCAGCACCAAGTGGATCTAAACTTGGGTCAATCATGGTTAAAATGCGTTTTTTTTGATATGCCATTAACAAATAATGCCAAGCAATATAGCCACCACCAATAATGAACGCACCAATGGCACCGAAATTAAGCCAATTGTTATGCCGAATAATTTGAATACGAACACCTGAAAAAAACAGCACATAAGCACCGCTGGCACCAATGAGTAGCGAAGTGCCTAAATCAGGCTGCCTGGCGATTAACAAAACAATGGTGCTAATCGCAGCAATTGAGATAACAATAGGTAAAATTTTTGGTGGTAGTGTTTTTTCACTCAGGATTGAAGCGATGGCAATCGGCATAATGATTTTCATCAATTCCGAAGGCTGAAAACGCATCAAACCCAAATCCAACCACCGCTGAGCACCCCCACTACTAGAGCCAAATAACAGCACCAATAATAATAAGAAAATACCAAATAGCATAAAATAGGGTGAATAACGCCTCAGCAAGTAAGGGGGTATTTGTGCAATTACCAGCATCACACCAATAGCAAGCACAAAGTGCAGGATTTGTTTGTAAATTAAGTTCATGGATTCAGAAGCGCTATAAAGCATTAACAATCCAAACGCACTGGTTCCCATTAAAATTAAGAATAAGGGCGTATCCATTTTAAAATAATGCCAAAAATGACGGACTTCAGCCAGCAATGCGCGTTTCATAATAGCAGCAGCCCAACCAACCTTACATCGGCCAGTAATAAATTAAAACTACGGCACGCCGATGCATTACTCATGCTTTCAACCCCAATGCCCATTTGCTGAATTGCAACTTGTTGTTGTGGGTCTAAAAACTTGCCCGTTTTGCCAGTGCCAATAATCAGTAAATCAATATCGTCTTTTGAACTGAGTGGGAACAGCGCCATTTTATCCAGTTTTTCCAGCGTTAAATCAGGGGTTTTTATGTAATGGCTGGATGAGATAAAGCAAGGTATGGGCAATGTTACATGCGATAAGATAACTGCATTCTTATCCACAGAAATGATACTGTTATTGTTATTATCTTGCTGATTAAATTCCACGAAAATAATCCTTAAAGACCTTGGTATAAATATGAACGATTGTCAACATCCAATTTTACCCTTCTAAAGGACTGCTGAATACCACTGAAAAGGTTACCAAGCGGGTAAAAAGTGGACTTTTGATGATTATTCATATTTTACAGAGGCCTCCATTTATATAAATGTTTTAAATGTGCTAAATTATACCCAAACAACATTCAATAACTTGTGCGTGTGAATCTTGTAAAATTATGCTATTTTAAAAATAACAAAAAAAATATGTTAAATTCCAAAGAAACCGATGCTTTTAGTGCAGATCTAACCAGTGGCGTAGCTGCTTTTGATTCCAAAAATTTTTCAATGGCTTACCAATTGTTAGCACCCCTTGCCGCACAAGGCAATGCCGAGAGCCTGTGGCGACTTGGTATGATGCAGATGAATGGCTTAGGGATGGTAGGAAATCAACCCTTAGGATTTGAAAATTTTATGAAAGCAGCCGAGCAAGAACATGCATTTGCACACCATATGATTGCGGTGGCATATATGACTGGCGAGGGTGTTGAAAAAGACATCACGAAAGCAATTGAATGGTTTGAAAAAGCGTCTGAATACGGACTTCAAGGTGCAATGTACACCCTTGGAATGCTGTATGAAGATGGCAAGGAAGTTGAAAAAGACTTAGAAAAAACACAATATTGGTATGATTTAGCAGCCAAGGCGGACAATTCATGAAATCAAGATTCGCCCCTTCTCCGACAGGTTATTTACACATTGGTGGTGCACGCACTGCTTTATTCGCTTGGGCTTTTGCCAAAAAACAACAAGGTAAATTTGTCCTGCGTATTGAAGACACAGACACAGAGCGCTCTACACAAGCATCCGTTAATGCTATTTTAGACGGTATGAATTGGTTGGGATTAGACTATGACGAAGGGCCTTTTTACCAAACCCAACATTTTGAGCGCTATAAAGCCGTTATTCAGCAGTTATTAGAAGAAGATAAGGCTTATTATTGTGAATGCTCAAAAGAACGACTGAACGACCTGCGAGAAACCTTAATGAAAAAAGGCGAAAAAGCCATGTATGACGGTTGCTGTAGAGACAAAAAATTATCCTCAGGCGCTCACAGAGTTGTGCGTTTTAAGAACCCAATAGGCGGCACGGTGGTTTTTGCAGATGCCGTAAAAGGCAAAATCTCTATCGCCAACAAAGAGTTAGATGATTTAATTATTGCCCGCAACGATGGCACACCAACTTATAATTTAACCGTTGTGGTTGATGATCATGATATGGCAATTAGCCATGTTATTCGTGGCGACGACCACATTAACAATACACCACGGCAGATTAATTTGTATCAAGCATTAGGCTGGGATTTGCCAGAATTTGCACATTTGCCTATGATTTTAGGCAGTGATGGCGCACGCTTGTCAAAACGCCATGGTGCAGTTAGTGTGATGGCGTATCGAGATGCAGGTTTTTTGCCAGAAGCTTTGTTGAATTATTTGGTGCGTTTAGGTTGGTCACATGGCGATCAAGAGATATTTTCACTACAGGAAATTGTCACATTATTTGACCTAAAAGATATTAATAAAGCACCTGCCAGTTTTAATGAAGAGAAATTATTGTGGCTTAATCAAGACTATATCAAAAACGCCACACCCGAGCATTTAATTCAGCATTTAAAATGGCATTTGCACCATCAAAAAGTTGACACTGATAACGGAGCAGACTTGTCTTTGGTGGTTAAGTTATTGCAAGAGCGTTCAAAAACGCTGGTAGAAATGGTTGAAGGGCTAAAGATGTTTTATCAGGATTTTAAAGAATTTGATAAAAAACTTGCCAACAAGCACTTTAAAGACCAAGTACCACTTGAATCTTTATTAGCCAAATTAACACAACTGGACACTTGGCAAGCTGATGAAATTAAGTCTGCTATTAAGCAAGTGTGCAATGAGTTAGACATTGGTTTTGGCAAGGTAGGGCAGCCTTTTCGTTTGGCTTTAAGTGGTAATGGCAATGCCGGCAGTATTGATTTGGTGGCGGCGTTGATTGGCAAAGAAATAACATTACAGCGTTTAGAAAAATCCATTGATTTTTTTAAAGACAAACAAGGGTAAAGACATAGAGGCGTTAAATTTTTAGGTATATTTACCACCACTTTATCAATTGAAAAAATGCCAAAGTATGCGCCAACATTTTCAAAAAAAACTTTAACAAAGAAAAACTTCATACACTGTATTTTCGCTTATGGGGGCATAAAGGGCGATTCCATTGCCCTTTGGCGTTATTGTAATAACCTTTGAAAAAAAATATTGCACCACTAAACCTTTGTATAAATACAAATAACCGTTAAAATACTGGCTTTCTCATCATTTTTTATTTATACAAAGGCTTGTTATGGGTGTTGATTTAACGAAACTAAGGCGTGAATTTACCAGCAATGGCATTTCTCGTGCTGAGTTGGACGACAATCCTTTTGTGCAATTTAAGATTTGGATGACACAAGCCATTGAGGCTGAGTTGACTTTGCCGAATGCCATGAGTTTGGCGACCAGTGATAAGGAGGGAGTAGGGATTAGGACGGTTTTGTTAAAAACATTTGATGAGCATGGATTTGTGTTTTTTACTAATTACAACTCTAAAAAAGCCAGACAATTGGACAACAATCCAAATGCCGCTTTATTATTTCCATGGCTAGATTTAGAGCGCCAAGTTAAAATCTCTGGCACAGTGGAAAAGGTCTCTACTTTAGAATCCATTAAATACTTTTCCTCCAGACCTAAAGATTCCCAACTGGGCGCTTGGGCGTCAGCACAATCATCGAGGTTAAGTTCAAGGCAAGTTCTGTTGTCTGAGTTTAAGGCAATGAAGCGCAAATTTGACCAAGGCGAAGTGCCTTTGCCTGATTTTTGGGGAGGGTATCGCATAGTACCAACCACAATTGAATTTTGGCAAGGTAGGGAAAACCGTTTACACGATCGTTTTGTTTATACCAAAAGTGGCAACACCTGGGCAATCAGTCGTTTAGCGCCCTGATTGTCTTAATAACTGTCTGAGTCTCAGGTTGTTTGCCAGTCCAAAATTTAAAAGCAGCAGCAGCCTGCTCGACCAGCATACCCAATCCATCAAATACTTTTAACGCCTGATTGGCACTTGCCCAGTCCATAAAAGGGGTTTGTTGCCCATACATTAAATCGTAGCAAATCGCATTATTTGCAACACCAGTAGCGATATTTGGCATTTGTCCATCAAGCGAAGCGCTGGTGGCATTAATGATGATATCGACAGGGTCATTTTTAATTTTTTCCAAGCCAAAGCCACAGGTTTTGCCGAATTTAGCAAAATCTTTAGCCAGTTGAATTGCTTTAGAGGCAGTGCGATTGGCAATCATTATGCGTTTAGGTTGCTGTTGCAACAAGGGTAACAAGATACCTCGAGTTGCACCGCCTGCGCCTAGAATTAACACAACTTTGTTGCCTAAATCAATACCTAGGTTTTGATTTAAGTCGGTTACCAGGCCCATGCCATCGGTATTTTCACCTATCAATTCGTTGCCATCAACTTTAATGGTGTTAACTGCCCCTGCGGTTTCGGCATTGATTGAGTGTTGAGTGGCTAACTCAAAAGCATTGATTTTAAAAGGAACGGTAACATTGAAGCCATTGGCACCTGAATCAATAAAGTTTTGCGCCGTTTGTGGAAACTTATCAATCGGTGCCAGTATTTTGCTATATTCAATCTCTACACCCGTTTGTTGCGCAAATAAAGCGTGAATTTTAGGCGATAAACTGTGCTCAATGGGATTGCCAAAAACAGCGAATTTATACATCGCCGTCTTGGCTTTTGTTGCCATCGTTAGGGCTGGCCTCTGGTTTGGCAGTATTACCTGTTTGTACCTTTGGCTTTTCTTCGCTTTTTACTTCAACGGGTTTTTTGTTTTTTGGCAAGGCTTTAGCAGGCTTTTTGTTTTCTGCTGTTGCTTTTGGTGCCTGTTCTTTAGGTTGTGCCTGTGGCTTAGTCTCTTTATCTTTAGGCGTTACACTTTTAGGCTTCTCTTGAGGATTTTCCTTTGGTTCTTGCTGTTGTTGCGGTTTTTTGTTTTCCTGCGTTACTTTTGGCACCTGTTCTTTGGGTTGCGCCTGTGGCTTAACCTCTTTCTCTTTAGGTGTTACATTCTTAGGCTTTTCTTGCAGATTTTCCTTTGGCTTTTGCTGTTGTTGCGGCTTTTTGTTTTCTGCTGTTGCTTTTGGTGCCTGCTCTTTGGGTTGCGCTTGTGCTTTAATCTCTTTGTCTTTAGGCACTACATTCTTAGGATTTTCCTTTGGCTTTTGCTGTGGCTTGTTGTTTTGTTGTTTATTTTGTGGCTTGTTGCTTTGCGCTCTGTTACTTTGCTTGCCTTGTTGTTTATTTTGTGGCTTGTTGCTTTGCGCTTTATTCTGATTCTGATTGCGATTTCTATTGCGATTTTGGTTCTTATTCCTATTGCGATTTTGGTTTTTATTGGGTTGTTTTTTGTTTGACTTCTTGTCTTTTTCCTTGTCGCCAAGCCCCAATGTTGATTTAATCATACCCATGAAAGAAAATGAAGGCTTAACCTTCTTTTGATTGGGTTTGCGTGTGGTCGGGTGATTGCTGTTAATGGCTGCAATTTCTGCGTTATCTTCCAGTCCATTTTCGGCAAGATTGTACTGTGGCTTAGAAATACCTTGATAACTTTTATGGTGTGATTTTTTAGACCCTGCTTGTTTGCTGATGCTGAAATTTGGAAATTGCATGTAGGGGTTGGGCAATAAAGTGATTTTGACCTCATGTTTAACTTCTAATTGACCAATGTTATTGCGTTTTTCGTTAAGTAAATAGGTGATAACATCAACACTGGATTGAATGGTTATTTTCTGCGTTTGATTGGAGGTATTGCAGCCGTCTTCAAGTTGTCTTAAGATACTTAATGCTAGATTTGGAACGGTTGGCACTGTGCCACGACCATCGCAGGCAGGGCAGGTTCTTTCTACCGATTCTGCCACCGAACTCATTAGGCGTTGCCTTGACATTTCTAGCAAGCCAAAGCGTGAAATTGTGCCAATTTGGATGCGAGCACGGTCTGAACTGGTGGCTTTTTCCATTGCCTTTTCGATGGCTTTTCGATGTTCTTCGGAAGTCATATCGATAAAGTCAATAACCACCAAGCCACCAATATCACGCAGTTGCAACTGTGCAGCAATTTCTTTGGCAGCCTCTAAATTCGTGTTATAAGCGGTTTCTTCAATGTCGGCACCTTTGGTGGCACGGGCGGAGTTAATGTCAATGGCAGTCAGTGCTTCGGTAGGGTCAAAGACAATGGTTGCACCTGTACGCAGGGAAACTTCACGCTCAAACACACTTTTTACTTGTGATTCAACATCCATGTGGTTGAACAAAGAATGTCCAGAAGAATCAAAGTGCTTAATGCGGTCTATGTAGTGCGGTAATACGAAACTAACAAATTCTTTGGCATTTTGGAAAGTTGCTAAATCATCGATAATGACGCTGTCTGTATCTTCTCGCAGATAATCACGCAGCGTGCGAATCACAATATCACTTTCTTGATAGATTAAGAAGGGTGCTTTGCGATTTTCAGCAGCGGCGTTAATTGACTTCCACAATTCTGATAAGTAATCAACTTCCCATTGTAATTCTTCTAAATTTTTCCCCGAACCCGCTGTGCGAATGATTAAACCTGAGTTTTCAGGCATAACAATTTTGCCAATAATTTCTTTGAGTGATTGTCTATCTGTTGAGGTAATTTGTCTAGAAATGCCGTTACTTTTTGCATTGTTTGGTGTCAAAATCATATAGGCACCAGCCAAGTTGGTGTAGGTGCTTAATGCCGCCCCTTTGTTGCCCCGCTCTTCCTTTTCAACTTGGACAATAATTTCTTGTCCTTCTTTTAGCACATCGGAAATGGTGAGTTTGTCACCAGAGGCTTTTGCATTTTCTTTTAAGGTTTCAGCCACTTCTTTGAATGGCAAAAAACCTTGTTTGTCTTTGCCATAATCAACAAAAGCAGCCTCTAAAGATTGCTCAACCCTAGAGATTCTTCCCTTGTAAATATTGCCTTTATTTTTTTGATTAAGGCTGGTTTCTATATTAAGAGAGGTTAGTTTTTTATTCTTTACAATCGCAACTCTAACCTCTTCAGAGTGCGTTGCATTAATTAATATATGATTCATGATCAAGTCCTGTAATGAGACTTTTTTTCATACATAAAGTTCCAATATGGTTAGACCAAGTTGGATTTAAAATTTAATTTATTTGAGTTGTAATATTTCAAAAATCTGTTTCTTCTCGTTTTTTATAAGGTTATTAACTCATATAATTAATTATTTAATAAAACAATGAACAGTTATTATTTTTTTATGCAGCAAAAAAAAGCCGTATATTAGTTTATGTTTTGTCCTGCACCCAAAAACATTTAAAATTTTTTAATTGATGCAATTCTAATTTTTTTACATCAAACAGACGCCATTATAACATGAGACCTGCGTCTAAACATAAATAATCAGTAAGAGTCCACTTTTTATTTACTTAAATTTTTTTAAAAATCAATCTTAAAAAGCCTCTGTATCCGACATAAATGTTGAATTAAAGGGCAATCACTTTAATTGCATTTCTCAGGTAAAAATTACTGATTCAAAGTGCGCCCCCCATCCACACTAATAATTTGACCAGTAATATAAGGTGAATTTGCCAAAAATAAAACGGCATTGGCAATATCCGCTGGATTGCCTTGTTTGTTCAAAGGTATCTTACTGAGCATTTTATTTTTTTGCTCAATGTTGAGTTCCGCTGCATTTTCTGGCCAAAGAATAGAGCCGGGAGCAACGCCACAAACACGAATATCAGGTGCCAATTCTTTTGCCAGTGTTTTCGTCATCATTTCAATGCCTGCTTTTGAGATGTTGTAAATCGCATGATTTTTTAGCGGTCGTTGTGCGTGAATATCAACAATATTGATAATGCATCCATGGTTTTTTGCTAGCGTTGTAGCTAGGGATTGAGACAGGAAAAATGGCGCCATTAAGTTGCTATTAATAATCTTATTCCAATCGTTTTCGTCTGCATCTTGTAAGGGTGTTGGGTAAAAAACTGAGGCGTTGTTTATCAAAACATCCAGTGTTTGAATGGCGCTTGTTAGTGTTTTTAACGCTTGGGTGTTTGTCAATTCTGCTTGTGCAAGTGTGGCAGAGTTAGCGCGTATTTGGTTGAGTTCATCAGCCAAAGCCTGTGCTTCTTTGCCAGAATGTCGGTAGTGAATAATGACATGGTAGCCATGTGTATGTAGTGTTTTTGTGATTTGTGCGCCGATGCGTTGTGCGCCACCTGTAATTAAGGCTGTTTTCATATAAAATAGCGTTCCAATGAATCTTAAAGAAATTATTAAAAGCACCATTATACAAAAATCTGAACCCATTGGGTTTGATGAATTTATGGATTTGGCATTATATTATCCAGCCAAAGGGTATTACAGCGGTGGTGCGCAAAAATTTGGTGAACAGGGGGATTTTATTACCGCCCCTGAAACTTCGGATTTGTTTGGCTTTTGTTTGGCACGCCAATGTGCGCAAATATTAGATGGCACTAACGATATATTGGAATTTGGTGCAGGCAGTGGCGTGTTGGCAGCGCAAATTTTGTTTGAATTAGGGCGTTTAGAGCAGTTGCCAAAAACCTATTACATATTGGAACTTAGTGCCGAATTGCAACAAAGACAACAACGCACGATTGCTAAGATTTTGCCAGAATTGATGGATCGAGTGGTGTGGTTGAATGGTTTGCCAGAAATTTTTTCAGGTGTGGTGATTGCGAATGAAGTGCTGGATGCCATGCCAGCAAAACGCCTGATTTATCAAGCAGGGGAATTTAAAGAATTGGGTGTAGATTGCCAAGATGACACTTTAATATGGCAAACAAAACGCCCTTATAAGAACGACAAAATACCCTTACCCGTTGGCGTGGCACAAGGTTACATCACCGAAGCCAATGAAAGGGCAGTGGCGTGGGTTGAAAGTTTGAGCGAGATAATGGACAAAGGTTTGGTGTTGCTAATCGATTACGGCATGGGCAGGGAGGAATATTTTCATCCGCAACGAGGCGCAGGCACACTTAGATGTTATTACCAGCACAAGGCAAGTGAAAATCCATTTGTGCATATTGGCGAGCAAGATATTACCACTTCGGTTAATTTTTCTGATATTGCTGAGGCGGCAAAGCGTGGCAGTTTTGAAGTTCAAGGTTATGCGACGCAAGCCTTGTTTTTAATTGCCTTAGGCATTGATGAATATTTATTGGCAGAACAAGCGTCAGACAAGCGTGCCAGTTTGGCGCAACAAGTTAAGCAATTGGTGCTGCCAAGTGCCATGGGCGAGAGTTTTAAAGTTTTGGCATTGACAAAAGAAACACAAGTAACACTACGAGGCTTTAAAGAGCAAAATTTATTACACAAACTATAGGACACCTCCAAAAACCCCAATACAATTTATGAAAAGTATAAAACAACACCTTTTTCATTCAAAAATTCATCAAATAGCGGGCTATTCTCCTTATTTTTGGCTAAAAAATGCACTATTTTCTAATTTCCCTAAATCGCACTGGGGTTTTTGGAGGTACCCTATAACAAACTTTTGCATAAATATGAACAACCCCCAAAAAACCACTGTTTACAATCTCGCACCACAAAGAACACAAAAACCAAAGCGTGCTAATGTCCACTCAAGCGCAAAATATAATAACCATTAAACGAGCAACTATATGTTAAAAAATAAAACCACAGAACCACAACCAATTTATCGCAAAGACTACAAACCCAGCGCCTATTTAATCCACACCACCGAACTGCATTTTCAATTAGAGGAAAATGAAACCATTGTTTCCTCAAAAATCGATTTTTATCAAAACCCCAAATGGCAAGGCACAACACCCCCAAATCAATTGTTTTTAAACGGCATAGATTTAGAGTTAATAACCATTTCACTAGACGGAGTAACCCCCGATTACGAAATCACCCCAGAGGGCTTGTTACTACACAACACACCCGCACACTTTATCCTGCAAATCAAAACACGCATCCACCCAGAAACCAACACCAGTTTGAACGGACTATATCGCTCTAGCGGCAATTTCTGCACCCAGTGTGAGGCACATGGATTTCGTCAAATTACTTATTATCTAGATCGCCCCGATGTACTGAGCGTCTTTACCACACACATTGAAGCAGACCACAAACCCTACCCAATATTATTGAGCAATGGCAACCCAGTCACCCAGTCAAACGGTAGGGCAACTTGGCATGACCCAACACCCAAACCCTGCTATTTGTTTGCCTTAGTAGCAGGAGATTTTGCCGTTTTAGAAGACATTTGGACAACGCCGACTGGCAAGCAAGTGGCGCTCAAAATTTATGTAGAAGCGCACAATATTAACAAAACTCAATTTGCCATGGAAGCCCTTAAACGCGCCTTTAAATGGGACGAGGTGCGTTTCGGCTTGGCATACGATTTAGACATTTATATGATTGTAGCAGTTGATGATTTCAATATGGGTGCCATGGAAAACAAAGGGCTGAATATCTTTAATTCCGCCTGCGTGCTGGCAGACAGCAAAACTGCAACAGATGCAGATTTCATCAATATTGAAGCCATTATCGGCCATGAATATTTCCACAATTGGACCGGCAATCGCATCACTTGCAGAGACTGGTTCCAGTTGAGTTTAAAAGAGGGTTTAACGGTATTTCGTGACCAAGAATTTACTGCCGATTTACACGCCCGCTCAATCAAACGCATCGAGGATGTTAACGCACTACGCACTTTACAATTTGCCGAAGATGCAGGTCCAATGGCGCACCCCGTACGCCCTGAACATTATATTGAAATGAACAATTTTTACACACTCACCGTGTATGAAAAAGGCGCCGAAGTCATCCGTATGATTCACACCTTTTTAGGCGAAACAGGATTTCAAAAAGGTATGTTGCTATATTTTGAGCGTTTTGACGGCCAAGCAGTTACCATCGATGATTTTGTCAGCGCAATGAGCGATGCAAATAATTTCGATTTCACCCAATTCAAACACTGGTATTCACAATCAGGCACCCCCGAAATCAATATTTCCACACACTACGACCCAGACCACAAGACTTACACCGCCACAGTTACCCAAAAATTCGCACATTTCCTTCCCCTCGCATTCGCCTTATTCGCCCCCTCCGGCACCGAATTACAAAACGGCGTTCTAACCCTAAAAGACCAAACCCAAAGTTTCGTCTTTGACAACCTACCATCAGAACCCACCCCCTCTTGGCTGCGTGGTTTCTCCGCACCCGTCAAACTCACCCAAGCCTTAAGTTTTGAACAAAAAATATTCCTAGTTAAACACGAAACAGACAGTTTCAGCCGCTGGGACAATGCACAAAACCTCTGGCTATCCTTAATAATGGATGCCGACAGCATCGACACCCCCGCCTTTTTTGACGCCCTTGAATTTATGCTCACAAACACCCAAGACAAATCGCTCATTTGCGCCTTATTAACCCTACCATCCGAACGCTCATTGCACAATCACCAAGCCACTATCGATGTATTCGCCATCTACCACAAGCGTGAACAAGTCATTCAAACCATTATCCAACGCTTCAACCCCTTATTACTTGAAATATACCACACCCTAAACACCACCCAACCCTACGACATCACACCAGAATCAGTCGGACGCCGAGCCCTAAAAAACATCTGCCTCTTCTATTTAGCCAAAGGCGGCAAATTAACATTGGCACACAAACAATTTAACTCAGCCACTTGCATGAGCGACAAACTCGCCGCCTTCAAAGCCCTAATAGACACCGACAACACATACCGCACCCAAACCCTAGCCGATTTTTACCAAGAATTTAAAGACGACACCCAAGTAATGGACAAATATTTCGCCACCCAAGCCCTCAGTCAAGTCTGCACCCTTGACAAAATCACCACCCTCATGCAACACGAATTATTCTGCTTCAACACCCCCAACCGCCTCCGCAGCGTCGTCAACAGTTTTACCCACAACAGCATCAACTTCCACCACCCAGCAGGCTACCAATTCCTCACCAACATCATCCTCAAACTCAACACCCTTAACCCACAAATCGGCGCCCGCTTAGTCGCCACCTACAACCACTGGCGCCGCTTCACCCCCGAATTACAAGCCCTACAAAAACAACAATTAGAAACCATCCTCGCCACCAAAGACCTGTCCAAAGATATTTTTGAAATCGTTCAAGCCGCCCTTAAAGAAGGCTAACATTTGTTTTTTTAATCGTTAAACAATAATATATAATGAGACCTTTGCATCAATATGGATGATTAGCAAAATTCAATTTTTGCCCACTTGGTAATTTTCTTAAACCTTGTCCTAGCAGGACTAAGGCTGGGTTTAAAAAATTATCAAGCGAGTGAAACGAGGATTCTTGATGATTATTTATATTTATACAAAGGTCTCATAATGTCATTTTTATACATTAACAAACAAGCGGTTATGCACTCAATACAAGAATTAGAAACACAACAAGTTAACCTCAACATACCCACTTATTTATTAAATGACATTGATGAAATCACCGAAAAATACAAAGTTGATCGCTCCGAAGTATTGATTGAAGCAGCCAAAAGTTATGTTGCTTCGATTGTCGAGCAAGATGTCCATGAGCGTCTTTACAAAGCATTTCAAGGGGTAAGACAAATGAGAGAAGGTAAAACCCCTAAAACATCCGCCAGAAGTTTGTTAGATGAACTTTAGCGTAGAAAGAACCAAGAGATTCGCCCAATCTTTTAAACAATCTCAGCAAAAAAAAGACAAACTTATTAAAATGGCATTAAACCACCAACCAACCACAAAATAAATGCACCAACTAACCAAATTCCTAACCCAAAAATCCCTCACCATCGCCGTCGCAGAATCCTGCACAGGTGGTAATCTATCCGCACTCCTCACCAGCAAAAGCGGCTCATCCACCTACTTTGACCGAGGCTACATCACCTATTCCAACCACGCAAAAATCGACATGCTCCAAGTCAACCCCACCACCCTAGACCAATTCGGTGCCGTCAGCGAGCCAACCGCTCTAGAAATGGTACAAGGTGTCATCAACAATTCCACCGCCAACATCGCTGTCTCCATCACCGGCATCGCCGGCCCCACAAGCGACGACACCAATAAACCTGTTGGTATGGTTTGCTTTGGTTTTTGTATTAATGGCGAATATACGGTTACTACACAGAATTTTGGTAATATTGGCAGGTCTAATGTGGTGAGCAAAAGTATCGTGTTTGTTGTTGATTTTTTGGTGGAAAGTTTACAGAGTGGTTAATGCGATGTTCTTAAGTGTTGCTTGAGATAAGGGTATAGTAAAAAAGTTTGAGTGAAAAGTGTTTGGATAAAGATAAAATGTGGTTGAGTGGTATGCACTCCCAAGCGGAGTTTGAGTATGAAGGTACAAACAAGGAGGTTAGGGGAAATGAAAAAAGACAATACGGAAAACGATATTTTTGCTTGGGTTGAATGGTTTAGTGAATTAGCAAAAAATATCGGTAAAAAAAATCAGGACACTTTATCTGTATCAATCAATAAAGCAATTGAAAATAAAGGACAGAGTATTATTAAATTTGAGGCATATGACCCATTTTCATTTTTTTATTATTTGGCACAGAAAAACACTATAAATCAAAGGAAATTATTTTTTCAAGAAGTTGATAGGGTATTTAATATAAATAGCCCATTACCTGATTTTAATGATGGTGATTGCTGGATGTTTCCCACCCCACTTCCTAATGCAATTGTTTTGTATCAACTGAAAGATAAATATGATCCAGACCTATTATGGAGATTTTTTCAGCAAATAATATCGATTAAAAATTTTGATGAATTGGAAACAAAAGCAAAAGATGAAGAATTTATTAATAATTTTGAGAAGGTTTTAAATTTAACAAATGTTGGCGTGCCTAAATTAACACAAACCTTATTTTTAATAAATTCAAATATTTTCCTTCCAATTGAAAAAGTGTTAAAGCCTATTGCAAATAAATTAGAAGGCTCTAATGTGAATGCTGAGAAAAACATTAAACAATTGCAAAAAAACATCGAACAAAATGGATTTTCAGAATATTTGAAAATAATGCAAAAAATTCGTGCATTGTTTCCTGATAAAAAACTTTATGAAATTAATTACCACCTTTGGAGGCGTGAAAAAGATATGGAGCAAGAGTTCAAACAATGGTTAAGAATACAAACCACACAGAAAGGAAACCTTTTTTCTGAAGATCAAGTAAAAAACCTATGTAAGGATTTAAGGGAAACTATCCCAAGTTGGGATAATGTTAGCGATGGAAACTTATTTGGAATCGTTGATACTAAAGTTATTAATAAATTATATGTTAGATGTTCAAGCGGTGGAGATTTAAAACAATTGTGTAAAGATACTGGAAATAATAGCCCTAGTAATGCACTAAAAAGGTATGAGGAATTCTTAAGTAAAAAATCATCTAATCAAGGAAAAAAGAAAATGAGTAATGAATTAAAAGAAGAGATAAAACTATTAAAATATAAAAAACAAATCATTCTGCAAGGCTCGCCAGGCACAGGAAAAACACGACTTGCCCAAGAGATTGCATATTGTTTGATTACTGGAGATACTTTAAGTGATAATGATAATGAAAGACAGGAGCAATTAAACATTTTAATGCAATCTAATCAAAAAAGCATTAACAAAACTAATGCTATATTTGAAACATATTTGAAAAAACTTTTAGTTATATCTACCATTAGTGGAAGATCGTCTTTTACAATTACAGAAATAATGCCAGAGTATATAGGTATAAAGTTAAGAAGTGGAAGTTTACGTCGTATCGTAAAAAATAAGATTTTAGATAAGCTTAATAATAAGAAGAAGGAGAAAAAATGGAAACTAAATGGTGGTGTAAGCTCTTATGAAGTGGGGATTGCTAAACATATTTTTGACGCTCAAAGCAAAGTGAACCTATCTCCAAATTCAAAAGGAACGGAAATGACGATTCTCAAAAATCTAATTACAAATTTAGAGGAAAACAAAACGGCAACCCCCGAAAACATGCCTCTAAATTTAGAGCAATACAAACTAATCCAATTCCACCCAGCATACACTTACGAGGATTTTGTACGGGGGATTGTTGCTGAAACAGATGATAACGGTAATATTAGTTACGAAGTAAAAAACAAAATTTTGGTAGAAATGGCAGAAAATGCAATCAGTGATTCTGATAGTTCTTTTGTTTTGATTATTGATGAAATCAATCGGGCGAATTTATCCAGTGTGCTGGGCGAGTTGATTTATGCTTTGGAGTATCGGGGTAAGGCGGTGGAGAGTATGTATGAATATGAAGGTAGTCGGGAGATTACTTTGCCTGAGAATTTATATATTATCGGCACGATGAACACCGCAGATAGGAGTGTAGGGCATATTGATTATGCGATTCGGCGGCGGTTTGCGTTTGTAGATGTGAATACAGATGAGAGCGTTATTCTTGGTAGAGCCAACAAGCTATTGTTTGAAAAAGTTAAAGCCTTATTTGACAATTTGTCTGATGAGTTTGATAAAAACGATGTAATGATTGGACATAGTTATTTTTTAAAGAAGGATTTAGCGTTGGCTTTAGAATATGAAATTAAGCCAATTTTGCAGGAGTATCGTAAAGATGGCGTTTTGACTTGTAGGCAAAAGGATATTGAAGATTTGGAGTGTTGATTAAACTCAAGGAGCATCAAAGCGATAGGTTTGGCTTATCTTGTTGGCTTGATGATATTCCGAATGAGGCGAATAAAAAAAAGTATCTAGGCCTGCATTACGATGTTTGGCGAGGCAAAAAACAATTAAAAACCAAATATTTCATCGGCACATGCTGGCTGGAGGAAAACCAATTGGCTTTACAGGTTGAGCCAAAAATACAAGGTCTTGATTATTTAAGTATGTTTTTAAAGTGTTTTAAACACCCTCAGGTTAGCCGGCATTTGTCTGATATTTATGCCATTGATTTTAATCAGGCGAAAATAGCGTTAGAGGGTGATGATTTTGAAATAACGCCGTTGTTGATTGTGCATTTTTTGCAGGTGGTGAAGGCGATTGTTAAAAAAGGGCTGAAGAAAAATTATTATTTTGTTGAGGAAAATCTGAATGCCAAGGTGAAAGGTAAAATTAATTTATCCCACACTTTAAAGCATCATATTTTCAAAGGGCAAAATCATAAAACGGTGTGCCGTTATCCAGTGTTTGGTTTAGATTGTTTGGAAAATCGTTTACTTAAAAAAGCCTTGCGCTTCGTGCAATCCTATCTGTCCAAATCCCCCATTGAAACAGAAGAAAAATTGGGGCAATTGTTGTCATATTGCCTAGCATCCTTTGAATTGGTGAGTGATGATGTGGATGTTAGAAGGTTCAAAAGTTTTAAAAATAACGCTTTTTTTAAAGAATATGCACAAGGGTTAAAGCTGGCAAAAATGATTTTAAAGCGTTTTTCCTACAATCTTAAAAACACGCAAAACACCCAGAAAACCCCGCCTTTTTATATTGATATGTCGTTGTTATTTGAGCAATATGTGTATGCGTTGCTGTTGGAAAACAACGAAGTCAAATATCAAGTAAAAGGCGGTTATGGTGTAGTTGATTTTTTAATAGAAGATATGATTGTTGACACCAAATACAAACCCAAATACAAAAACAAAAAAATCAATCGAGATACAATTGAAGACATTCGCCAGCTCTCAGGCTACGCTAGGGATGAAAAAATTATCGAGTGCTTGGGAACAAATGGCACCATTGCTAAATGCCTTGTTATTTATCCTAATAAAGAAGGTGACAAAGACAGTGATTTATCTGGCTTATGGGGTGATGGTGAAGAAATACAAGGCTTTGTTAATTTTAAAAAAATAGGTGTTCGGCTTCCTGTTCACAAGCCTCGTTTATAGGTGCTTTTGGCGATAAACTTTATTGTGGGGAATGGTTTGTAATTGTTTCTTTTTTGTGAGTTTTGTTCTTATGCTGTGTATATTGGGTTTGGGGTAAGGGTATAGTAAAAAAGTTTGGGTGAAATGTTGTTGTGGGTGTAGGCATGGGGATTGTGGGGGAGGGGAGAAGGAAGGGTTACAAACCCTTCCCTACTTGTGGGAGCGAGCCTTGTTTTTGTGTGAAAAAGTTCTGTTTTCATCCTTGCTTTTGGGAGGGGAGTTTCTTTTTGCTCTTGCCTTTTTTTTGGGCTTTTTTTTATCCTTGTCTTTTGGGGGTGGTTCTTTTCATCCTCTCTTTTTTGGGGGGCTTTTCATCCTCTCTTTTTTTGTGGGGGCTTTTCATCCTCGTCTTTGAGAGGAAAACCTTTTTTTACCCTCTCCTTTGGGAGGAAAACCTCGCCGTAGGGAACGGTTTGTAACCGTTCCTCTCTTGGCATAAACTTACTATGCGTGGGAGTGCGTATTTGAGTTTGGGACAAGAATATAGCAAAAATAAGTTTGGGAAAAAGGTGTTTAAATAAAGGTGAAATGTTGCTGGTGCATATAAATAGAGTTTGTGGGGGAGGGGAGAAGGAAGGGTTACAAACCCTTCCCTACTTGTGGGAGCGAGCCTTATTTTTGTGTGAAAAAGTTCTGTTTTTGCCCTTGCCTTTGGGAGGAAAACTTTTTTCACCCTTGCCTTTTTTTTGAGGGGCTTTTTTTTCATCCTCGCATTTGAGGGGAAAAACTCTTTTCATTCTCGCCTTTGAAAGGAAACCCTCTTTTCATCCTCGCTTTTGAAAGGAAACCTTCTTTTCATCCTCGCCTTCGGGAGGAAAACCTTGCCGTAGGGAACGGTTTGTAACCGTTCCTCTCTCTTGGCACAAACCTACTCATTACACGCTATGTGAGTGCGCATTAAACAAAGATAAAAAATTGCTGATGCATGTATAAATAGAGTTTGCGAGAGAAGGAAGGGTTGCAAACCCTTCCCTACTGATGGGCGTGTGTATAAAAAAAAGTCCTGTTTTACAGGACTTTTTCTTCACTAATTGGGTTGCTTAATGAGTAAATCGGCGTTTTCTTCTGATTAGGTAATAAGTGCTTAATGCTATTAATAAAATAAAACCTATGTCAAATCTAGCGGGCGCATTGGGGTTGTAAGTGCAACCACCGCCACCGCCACTACTGCCACTGCTACCACTGCTATCGTCACTGCCACCATCATTGTCATCATTAACAACTGTGGGCGTTGCTATTGAAATGGTGCTTGTAATAACGCCGTTGGCTTGGTTGTTATCGGTGTCGTTTTCGCCGCCGTCTTTGATGGTTAATTTAAGGCAGGTGGCGCCTGTGGTTAGTCCAGTTTGCCAGGGGCTGTCATCGGTGCAGGTGGTGCTGGTTTTGGATTGTATGTTGTTGTCATTAATGACAAATTTTTGCCAGCCGTGGGTGGGTGAGTATTGGCGTAATTCTGCTTCTGCGGGGATGGCGGTGGTGAGTTGAATGATCACTTGAGTGCTGTCGCCAGTGGCGTTTAGGCCTTCAATGACATAGTCATAGATGTCGCCGGTGGTTTGTGTGTCGCTGGTGTTGTCGGATAATTGGTTGTTTGCTCGGTATTGTTTCATTTGCTCGGGGGTTAGGTATCCGGAATCTGTGCCCATGGCGCCTAGTAATATTCTGGTGCCTGCGGGGCTGGTGATTTTTTTGTCTATTCCGGCGAGTAATTGATTGTTTTGATAGTCTGTTTCTTTACTATCAGGAATGCCGTTATTATTGGCATCTGTCCAATGGTCGGGATAATCGTCAACCAATTTAAGTGCCAAAACTCTGGTGATTGAATGACCGTCAAACATCGTTGTTAATTGAATGGTGTGCGTACCAAGATTTGCAGTGCTGGGGTCAAAGGAAAAAGTCGCCTTATCATTGCCATCAATAGCGGAAAAATCAGAGCCATCCCATTGATAAGTCCGTGCATTGGCAACAGCACGAATCGTAACAATGCCACTATTTTTAGTAATCAATCGGCCTTTATCAGTATTGCCCCCTTGGGTAACGGTGAATTGCTCAATCATTGGAATGCAATTTTCCCAGCATAGGAAAAGATTGCCAATATGCTCAGTTGCCTTTTTGTCAACAACATTACTTTCCCCCGCAGCATTTTTAATACGCACAGATAGTCTTATCGTAAGCGAAGTTTTGCCACTGGCATCAGCCGCATCAAGACTGGTAAACTCAATATTCGTATCTGCAAATCGAATCTGCATCTGTCTTGCATAACCATTCACTTGGTTGATATACACTGTATTCAAACTCGCTGATTTTTCCGCACTGCCCATATAATAGGTATCTCCAGAATAGAGTCTGACAGATATGAGCGTAAAAGCGAAGACAGAATCCAGTTTAACAGGTTGGTCAAAAGTCGCAATGGCCAATTTTTTCCCCACCCTTTCAATCTTGGTAATCTTTGGCACGCTCGCAAAGGCTTGCAAGGTGAATAAAAGGCATAAAGTGGTAAGAATAAAACGCTTAAGCATGTTCATGGTGGATCTCCTAATTGCTCATTAATGGTTATTTTTTAATGTTATTAATAGTTTGAGACTTTTGCATAAATATAAATAATCATCAAGAATCCACTTTTTACCCACTTAGTAACTTTTTAAACCCAGCCTTAGCCCTGCTAGAACAAGGTTTAAGAAAATCACCAATTGAGCAAAAATTGAATTTTGCTAATCATCCATATTTATGCAAAGGTCTCGGTTTGTTAGTTGTTTTTTTGTCCAATATCAAATACAATTAAAAAAATGTATTCAATCTAGAAATTATGCCATAAAGCAAACACCTATATTGTATTTTTTTATTTATTTAAGCAGGTTACCCCACACACAACATCACCCCATCAAAATCAAAAAAAAGACAAATTCTAAAGCCAATTGACAACAAAGCATTATAATGCAAACGCATTAACATCACTTACCAGAGAAAACACACACCCAAGACGAGCAAGAAATTTTGGCTACAGACGAGCATCCCATAAAAGATGAATTTATTAAAAGATTTAATTAACCTTATTACAAAACCTAAAAAAAATCCACCCACCCACCTGGCATTTTTTTTAAAAAAACCCCAACCGTAGGGAACGGTTTGTAACCGTTCCTTAAATACCATACAAACCCGAATTAGGAGAAATCATGGACACAGTTATTAAATATTTGACACAACTAAAAGACATTCAAAAAAACGGAATAGATTGTGTTTATCGTGGCCTATCTGATGAGAAGCACCCCGTTTGCAGCACTTATTATCGCCGTTTTAATTTGGGTAAAAATCCCCCAGAAAAACCCAGTGCTAAAGAGTTTCAGGCTTACCACGAGAAGTTATTGCTAGACGCTAAGAGTTACCATTACCACAAAAATAAAGAGTTATCACCAATAGAGTTATTGGCAGAATTACAACATTTTGGTGCAGCAACTGGCTTGATTGATTTTTCCAAGAACTTTTTAGTTGCCTTATGGTTTGCAAGTAATTCCAATCCAAAAAAAGACGGGAAAATATCTTTGTTAAATAAAGGTGATTGCGTTGAGTATGTTGAAAACAAAGATTTGTATCAAAATACACTAAATAACTTTTGCCTAGTTGATTTGAACTTTAAAAGTAACAATAGAATTTTCGCCCAAAATGGCGTTTTTATTTTTAGCAATAGAGTTTTTTATAAAAATGATTTATATGAAATTATCATAAGTAAAAAGGATAAAGAGCAAATCATTATAGAATTAAAAACTTTTTACAACATCACAGAAAGCACATTGTTTCAAGATATTTATGGTTTTGCAGAGGTAAACAATGCCCAACACCCTATTAGAAATAATAATTCTGATGATTTTAGTAGGCAAGCAAGGCATTATATGGGAATTGGTAATCTTGATAATTTAACTAAAGCGATTGAGTTGTATAACTTGGCACTAAAGAGTAGCATTCAAACTTACGGTGAATTACATTCAGAAGTCGCAAGAATAAGAAATGATTTAGCGAGTGCGCTTAGAACTAGAAACCAGTCTGGAGATCTAGCTAAAGCGATCAATTTATATAGTTTGGCACTAGAGGGTGATATTCAAACTTACGGTGAATCGCATCCAGAAGTTGCAACAACAAGAAACAATTTAGCGGGTGCACTTAAAACTAGAAGCCAGCCTAAGGATTTAACCAAAGCGATTGAGTTGTATAATTTAGCACTAAATAGCAACATTCAAACTTACGGTGAATCACATCCAGAAGTTGCAGCAAAAAGAAGTAACTTAGCAGATACGCTTAGAATTAGAAGCCAGCCTAAGGATTTAAGCAAAGCAATTGAGCTGTGCGATTTGGCGCTAAGTAGCAATATTCAAACTTATGGTGAATCACATCCAGAAGTTGCAACAACAAGAAACAATCTAGCAATTGTGTTTAGAATTAGAAACCAGCCTAGGGATTTAACCAAAGCGATTGAGTTGTATCATTTGGCACTAGAGAGTGACATTCAAACTTATGGTGAATCACATCCAAAAGTTGCAACAACAAGAAGCAATTTAGCAGATGTGCTTAGAGTTAGAAACCAGTCTGAAGATCTAATCAAAGCAATTGAGTTATGCAACTTGGCACTAAATAGCAATATTCAAACTTACGGTGAATCACATTCAGAGGTTGCAACAAGAAGAAACAATTTAGCAAATGCACTTTGGACTAGGAGTCAGCCTGGGGATTTAACCAAAGCGATTAAGTTGTATGACTTGGCACTAGAGAGTAGTATTCAAACTTACGATGAATCGCATCCAAGAGTTGCAGTAACAAGAAACGATTTAGCAAGTGCTCTTCAGGCTAGAAACCAGCCTGGGGATTTAACCAAAGCGATTGAATTATGGGAATTAGCTTTAAAAACTACACAGCAGGTGTTTGGCGTTGATCACCCGAATGCTAAAATTATTGCTGGCAATTTAAAACAAGCAAAAGCAAGGCAACATTCTTAGAATAAAAACACGCTACACGGGCTTATCACACCACAACAAGCCCTCACCACCACGAGCATGCCACATGCCTCTCCTAAGTTCCCCACCCCGCCCCAAAATTCAAGAAAAAACACCTGAACTACTGTGATATAATTGCCTTTTTTAATTTTATAGGTAGTAAAAAAAATGAGCAACACAGGTAGTAAAGATGTAAGCAATACGCACAAAGTAAACACAAAAAGCGATACACAATTACATTTCAAAAGCCGACCGTTATGCAATCAAAGATTATCACAAACTTACACAAGATAAAATCGTCAGATTTGCCGAAAAAGTTTATACAGAATTCAAACCATTACCGTGACCCCCATTAAAGTTATTGCCCAATAACAAAAATTTAACACAACAAAGTTTAAAGAGTCCTGAGTAATCAGGGCTTTTTTTTAAGCAAACAACCAAGGAAATTTTATGAAAAATTTAACCACAGCCCTAACCTCATTAATACTAGCAATCCTACTCGCAACCACTGCCATGGCAGACCCAGTTAGTGATTGTGATAAAAGTGCTGAGTGTGTCAATCTCGGGCTTAAGTACGAAATTGGCAAAGGCGTTAAACAAGATTATTTAAAAGCAGCAGCGTTTTATCGCAAGGGGTGTGGCTTGAATGACAGTTTGGGTTGTGCCAATCTCGGGCTTTTGTATCTAAAGGGCAAAGGTGTTAAACAAGATTATTCAAAAGCAGCAGAAGTTACCCAAAAAGGATGTGATTTGGATAATGGCTTGAGTTGCTCCATTCTTGGCAGTATGTATCAAAATGGCATAGGCGTGAAACCGGATAAACTTAAAGCCGTAGAGTCTTTACAAAAAGGTTGTTATTTGAATGATGGCAGAGGTTGTTCTGATTTTGGGTTTATGCATTTAAATGGCACAAGCATTAAACAAGATGATTTTAAAGCAGTAGAGTTTTTCCAAAAAGGCTGTAACCTAAATGACGGCTTAGGCTGCTCCAATCTTGCAGTGATGTATAACAATGGCACAGGCATTGAACGAGATGATTCTAAAGCAGCAGCATTTTTTAAAAAAGGCTGTTATTTAGACGATGATTTAGGCTGCTTTAACCTAGGACTTATGCAAGAAGAAGGCAAAGGCGTCAAACAAGACAACCTCAAAGCAGCAAAGTTTTACCAAAGAGGATGCGGCTTAGGCAACGCCCCCAGCTGTTCCAATCTTGGTTTTATGTATGAAAATGGCAAAGGCGTTAAAAAACACACCATCAAAGCCTTAAAATATTACGAAAAAGCCTGTAGCCTAAAATCTACAAAAGGCTGTCAAAATTATGACAAGTTAAAAAAAATAACGACAAAGAAAAATGCACTAAATGTTACTTCGTTCCCAAGTACCGTTTGGGAGTTTGCTTAAAAATCACTTTTGCTGTGAAATAAAGGTGGCGATTTAAAAGTATAAAAAATATAATATGAATTCCCACGCATGGCGTGGCAACTATAGGGGTTATATAATGACAATTAGATCTTTGTACCAAAGAGAAAAGGTAAATTACCGTGGCGTTGATTACGAAATTGATAGTCTAGACAACTCCGTCAATATCAATGGCAGAAAGTACAAAGTTATAAAAAATAAAGTTGATGTGAAAAAAATAACTGACCTTGAGGAGCGAGAGCAAAAATATTATTTTTTTGATATAGACATATCAATTTCAGATTTTTTTGTTACCTCTAAAGATATAAAAGCCCCAATTCAAGAGCAAGAAGACTTATCTTTTGTCTGTTCTATTTTTAATAGAAATGTTAGTTTGGGGGATAGGGTAATAGACTCTAAGTTAATACACAAATTGTCTTTTGGAAAAAGCGATTTTGCTCAAGAATTGTTATTTAATTTTAGTAATAAAGAAATTTCTGGCACACATACAAAACTAGAATTTATTGAATGTAATTTTGGTAAAAAATTAAAAGTTAGGAATTACGAGACTATTATTCCTAATTATTATGAAGACGATGTGCAGCCCTTGCCAGAAAAAAGTAGATATCCGTATCATCAGCAAAATAAAGCACAATTGAAAGAACTTAAAATTACTGATTGCACGGCTGATGAAGGTGCCTATTTGAGAATTGGTTTTTTAGATATTGGGAAATTTGAATTATCCAATCTACGGTTGCCACAAAATGCAGAATTAAATATTGGTGATTGCCATTTTCAATACTTTAAACTGACTAATTTTAGAAATATGGGTAAGTTTAAACTTTATAAAATTAATGTTCTGCCAAAAGAATATGACAAGAGAGAGGGTTATAACCCAAGATTTCAAATTGACAATACCTCTATAGGTGGGGCAGATTTTCAGAGTATCAATTTAGTTTCATTTGCTAGAGTAATTATGTTTGATAATATTTTTACTGAACTTGATTATACAAATATGCAGTGGGAGCATGAAATAAAAGTTGGGCAATTTGGTAAGGCTAATCCTCCCAAAGTATGGAACGATTCAAATTTAGCTAAATTTCTGTTTGATAGTTATGAATTTAATAGGGTAGAAATTGCTAAAAAACGAGATACTCATCGAACCTTAAAAAAAGTTATGATAAGAAACCACGATCAACAAGAGGCGCTAGTTTTTTATCAAAAAGAAATGGAAAATCATTGGCAAATAACTGAATGGAAAAAGGATTTTGGCAACAAGATAACGCTAGCGTTTAATAAGTATACCAATGAATTTGGTTTAAATTGGTGGAAGCCATTGTGTTTGTTATTTGGCGTTTCTCTATTATTTTATTTTTTATTATTATGTAATTTAGATATACCCATTCTCGAACTTGAACACTGGCGAAGTTATTTTGAATTCTTAAATCCGACACATAAAACAAGGTTTATAGCAAAAGAATACTGGGATTTTTGGAGTTATGCCATTGACTTTCTTTTTAGGTTGATTGAAGGCTTATTAATCTACCAAACCATTCAAGCATTTAGAAAATACAGTAGAAAATTATGAACAAATTAATCTTATCTCATGCATAAATTCTCAGTCGCCCCAATGATGGATTGGACGGATAGGCATTGTCGGTATTTTCATCGGTTGTTGTCGGTGGAGGTGCAGTTGTGGACGGAGATGGTAACGGCTAAGGCGATTTTGCATGGGGATAAGGGGCGGTTGTTGGATTTTGAGGCGGGGGAGCATCCGCTGGTGTTGCAGTTGGGAGGTGGGGATCCGGGGGAGATGGCGCAGGCGGCGAGGGTGGCGCAGGTGTGGGGGTATGATGAGGTGAATATTAATGTGGGGTGTCCGTCTGATAGGGTGCGTTCGGGGAATTTTGGGGCGTGTTTGATGCAGACGCCGGAGGTGGTGGCGCAGTGTGTGGATGCAATGCGGCAGGGGGTGGATATTCCAGTTACGGTAAAATCGAGGATTGGGGTGGATGCGAGGGACAGTTATGAGGAGTTGGTGGAATTTGTGGGCGTGGTGGCGCAGGCGGGGTGTGAGGATTTTGTCATTCATGCACGCAAGGCGTGGTTGCAGGGGTTGAGTCCTAAGGAGAATCGGAGTGTGCCGCCGTTGAATTATGAGTGGGTGTATCAGCTTAAGCGGGATTTTCCAGCGTTGGGGATTGGGATTAATGGGGGGATTATGACGGTGGAGAGTGCGAAGGGGCATTTGGCAAGTGTGGATGGGGTGATGTTGGGTCGGGCGGTGTATCATCAGCCGTATTTGTTGAGTGAGGTGGATGTGATGATTTATCAGAAAAAGACGGCGGTGGTGTCGCGTGAGCAGGTGTTGTTGCGGTTTATTGAATATATGAAAAATCAGCAGGGGCAAGGGGTGCCGATTCGTTCGATGACGAGGCATATTTTGGGGCTGTATCATGGGCAGCCGAATGCCAAAAAGTTTAGGCGTTTGTTGAGTGGGAAGACGGTGGAATTGGCGCATTTATATACATGGTTGGATTTTGTAACGGAGGAGAATTAGATGGCGGATGGAGATTATATTGCCAGTGTTGATATTGGTAGTAGCAAGGTTGTGGTGTTGATTGCAGACAGGCTGGATGATGGGTTGTTAGAAGTTGTTGGACATGCTAAGGGGGTTTCTAAGGGGGTGAGAAGGGGTGAGATTGTTGATGTTGATGCGCTGGTGTCGGTGATTAAGACGGTGGCGAATAAGGCGGGGAAGAGTTGTAATTCTGAATTTGACAGTGTTATTGTGAATATTTCAGATCCGAATCTTCGGGTGTTTAATCTGACACCAAATAAGCATGTGGACAGTGATTTGGTTAAAAAAAGTGATGTGGAAGCGTTGATGAGAACTGCTGAAGCGCAGAGATTTAAAGAAACTGAGCAACGCATTAGCAGCATAACGCATCATTACATATTAGACAAGGATTCGGATACTGAGCAAGGGGTGGTGGTTAAGCGTCCGATTGGTGAGCAGGCGGATATGTTGGAGGCCAGTGTGCATATTGTTGTGGCTGCTAAACAGCGGGTTAAGAATATTGAAAGAAGTCTTGGGCTGTGTGGTTTTCAAGCGCAGAAATTGGTGATTAATTCAATGGCGAGTAGTGAGCCTTATTTAACCCCCGTGCAGAAAGATGATGGTGTTTGTTTGGTTGATGTGGGTGCGGGGGTGGTGGATTTGTCCGTTTTTAAGCAGGGGAGGATCTTTTATAGCACGGCGATTCAGGTCGGGGCAGAGCAAGTTACTAAGGATATTGAGAATGCGTTTAATACCTCTTTTGCAGAAGCGGAGCGTTTAAAGTTGGAGCATGGGCAGGCGCAAGTTAAAACGCTGGAGAGGGATATGTTGATTGGCTTTCAGCAAAATGATGTGGCGGATTATTATTTATCGCATGAGTCGTTGATTGAGGTGATTGAAGAATCTTATAAGGCGTTGTTGTTGTCAATTAAGAAGAAAATACAAGAAGAAGATAAAAACTTGTATCGCTCTATCAAAGGCTTTGTGTTTGTGGGCGGTGGTGTGAAGATTGAAGGTTATGCTGATTTGGCATTTGATTGTTTGAAGAGGCGGGTGAAGGTTGGGCATGTTAATAGAGAGGTGATTCGCTTGAACCCTAACTCTGTTTCTTCGAATGAAAATTTGTTGGCACCAGAATATGCGTGTGCTTTGGGTTTGTTGTTGTTTAATGATGAGGAGTTAGGTTACAAGGAAGAGCAGTTGGTCAATAAGGGGGGGATAAAGAGTGCGTTTAAAAACCTTATAAGCAGTTTTTAACAGTGAGATTTTTACATAAATTATAAATAACCTTTATACTTACGCCAAGTTTTTTAATGGCGGAGAGCATGATCAAACAAAGGACAATCAAAAAATCTGTTAAAGCGCGTGGTGTGGGCATTCACAGCGGCAATGTGATCAATATGACACTGATTCCAGCCATTGCAGATCATGGTGTCGTTTTTAGGCGGATGGATGTGGGTGGTAAATTGGTCAGAGCGCACAATGCCTTTGTGAATGAAGTGATATTGTCAACCAGCATTGAAGAAAAAGGGGTGAAAATCTCAACGGTTGAGCATCTGATGAGTGCATTTTCAGCACTTGGTATTGACAATATATTGGTGGAATTAGATTCGTTTGAAGTGCCGATTATGGATGGTTCGTCCGCACCCTTTGTTTTCCTAGTGCAATCAGCAGGCATTGAAGAGCAAGAAGCGCCTAAGAAATTCTTTGTTATTAAAGACACAGTACGGGTGGAAAATAATGATTCTTGGGCGCAAGTATCGCCTTATGAAGGCTTTAAAGTCTCGCTTGAGATTGATTTTAATAACAAAAAAGTAAAAGAAAGTGGGCAAAAACTCAGCATTGATTTTGCACAAAAATCTTATCTTAAAGAAATTTCTAGAGCCAGAACTTTTGGCTATATGCGTGATATAAAAACCTTACAAGAAAAAAACCTAGCCTTAGGCGCCAGTATGAATAATGCCATTGCCCTGAGTGATAATGATGTGCTTAATGAAGACGGTATGCGTTATGAGAATGAATTTGTCAAGCATAAGATTTTAGACATTGTGGGCGACTTATATCTACTTGGTGGCAGTTTGATTGGGCATTATGAAGGGTATAAAACTGGGCATTTGTTGAATGACCAATTATTGTCAGCCATTCTTGAGCAAACAGAAACTTGGTCGATTGAAACTTTTGAAAAAGACGACTCGCCAATTGCCTTTTATTCAGAAGATTGGCAGAATACTTTATAACGCTACGACATAAGCACAAAATAATTTTGATAAAGTTTTAATGCATTGAGTGTAAAAAAAACTACCAACATTCTTATTTTATGTATAATCCTAGGGTTTTTTTCAACCAAATAAGCAATGAAGTTAAATGGCGCTCAAATACTGGTTAGTTGCCTTCAATCAGAAGGTATAGATCATATCTTTGGATATCCGGGGGGCGCCGTCTTGCATATTTACGATGCACTGGATGCCTGCACTACTATTGATCACATTTTAGTCCGCCATGAGCAAGGTGCTGTGCATGCAGCAGATGGTTATGCGCGTGTTAGCGGTAAGTGCGGCGTGGCACTTGTTACCTCTGGACCTGGATTGACCAATGCGGTAACGGGTATTGCCACGGCATATATAGATTCCATTCCACTGGTGGTAATTTCGGGTCAAGTGTCCTCTGCGGTGATTGGCAATGATGCCTTTCAAGAAGTGGATGCAGTGGGTATTACGCGTTCGTGTGTTAAGCATAATTTCCTGTTGACGGATGTGAATGAATTGGCAAATGTTGTTAAAAAAGCCTTTCACATTGCCACGACTGGCCGTCCTGGCCCTGTGTTGATTGACATTACCAAAGATACCACGATTGCTGAAATTGAATTTGGCGGTTATCCCGAGGCAATCAGTATGCGTTCGTATCAGCCTGAAATAAAGATTGAAGCCGGTCAAATTGCCAAGGCAGTTGACTTACTTTGTCACGCAAAAAAGCCAATTATTTATTCAGGTGGTGGCAGTGTGATTGGCAATGCTGACAAAGAACTGATTGCCTTCACCCGTCATACCAATTTCCCCATCACACAAACCTTAATGGGGCTAGGCGCATATCCTGCTACCGATAAGCAATCTTTGGGTATGTTGGGTATGCACGGCACTTACGAAGCCAATATGGCAATGCATGATTCAGATTGCATTATCGCTGTAGGCGCGCGTTTTGATGACCGTATTACAGGTAATTTAGAGCGATTTTGTCCTTATGCAAAAATCATCCACATTGACATTGACCCTTCTTCGGTAGGCAAAACAGTGGGCGTTGATGTGGCTATTATCGGGCAAGTGAACGAGGCCTTAACTGCGTTAATGAAAGCATTAGAGGGCAAAACATTAGGCAATATTGATGCTTGGTGGCAAGAAATTAAAGACTGGCGTGCGGTTGATTCTTTGGCTTATAAAACCAAAGCGGGCGTGATTAAGCCACAAAGCGTGATTGAAGCATTGTATGAAGTGACCAAAGGCGAAGCGATTGTTACCAGTGATGTTGGGCAGCACCAAATGTGGGCGGCACAATATTATCCATTTGACAAACCGCGTCGTTGGATTAACTCTGGTGGCTTAGGCACAATGGGTTTTGGTTTGCCGGCAGCAATGGGGGCAAAGTTAGCCATGCCTGAGAGAGATGTCGCTTGCGTAACGGGCGAAGGCAGTATTCAGATGATGTTGCAAGAATTATCAACCATGTTGCAATACAACACACCTGTTAAAATCATTAATTTGAACAATGGTTACCTAGGTATGGTGCGCCAGTGGCAAGAGTTTTTTTATGACAAACGCTATGCAATGTCGTATATGGATGCATTGCCAGACTTTGTTAAATTGGCAGAAAGTTATGGTCATTTAGGTATTAAAGTTGAAAAAGAGGCGGACTTAAAGCCTGCTTTAATAGAGGCATTTAAACAAAAAGACCGCACGGTATTCTTAGACATTCTGACCGACCCTACAGAAAATGTATTCCCCATGATTCCCTCAGGGGCAGGGCATCATGAAATGTTATTGGCAGGGCGTGATGAAATGGCATCTACAAATGACGAAGGATTAAATTTAGTATGAAACACATTATTTCCTTACAATTAGAAAATGAATCGGGTGCCTTATCAAGAGTCGCAGGCTTATTTTCCGCACGCGGATTTAACATTGAATCACTAACAGTAGCCCCCACGAATGATGAAACTTTATCACGAATGACCATTGTTAGCGTAGGCGACGAAGGTATTATTGAGCAAATCGTCAAACAACTGGATAAGTTGATTGATGTGGTTCAGGTAACCAATTTAACCGCTGCCGAGCATATTGAGCGAGAGTTGGTGCTGGTTAAAATTGATGTTAATTCGAGTTCTCAGGCTCAGATAGACAAGCACATTGAGGAATATGCTGGCAAAATAGTGGATGTGAGCAAGGATACTTATACGGTTGAAGTGGTAGGAAAAAGTCAAAAAGTGAGTGATTTTTTAGCGTCAATTGATGCCAATAAAATTTTGGAAGTTTCTAGAACAGGCGTTACAGGCGTTTGTCGGGAATAAGAATATTAAAATTAAAATAACAAGGAAGAGAAAATGAACAGATATTACGATAAAGACGCAGATTTAAACATTATTAAAAATATGAAAGTGGCAGTTGTGGGTTATGGCTCTCAAGGTTATGCGCATGCAAATAACTTAAAAGATTCAGGTGTAGATGTTGTGGTTGCCTTAAGAGCGGGTTCAGCCTCAGCAACAAAAGCGGCTGAAGCAGGCTTAAATGTGAAATCAGTTGAAGAAGCAACCGCATGGGCGGATTTGGTTATGGTATTAGCACCGGATGAATTTCAAGCAAAGATTTATACTGACAACATCGAACCAAACCTACAACAAGGCGCTACACTCGCATTTGCACACGGTTTAAACATTCATTTTGAAATGATTAAACCTAGAGTCGACCTGAATGTCATTATGATTGCTCCAAAAGCGCCGGGTCATACTGTGCGCAGTGAGTTTGTTAAAGGTGGTGGTATTCCTGATTTGATTGCGGTACAGCAAGATGTATCTGGCACAGCAAAAGACATTGCATTGTCTTATGCATCAGCCATTGGTGGCGGTCGCACGGGTATTTTAGAGACCAGTTTTAGAGAAGAAACAGAAACCGATTTGTTCGGTGAGCAAGCCGTATTATGTGGTGGTACAACCGCTTTAGTTCAAGCAGGTTTTGAAACTTTGGTTGAGGCTGGTTATGAGCCTGAAATGGCGTATTTTGAATGTATGCACGAACTTAAATTGATTGTTGATTTGATGTATGAAGGTGGTATTGCAAATATGCGTTATTCCATTTCCAACACGGCTGAATATGGCGATGTAACGCGTGGCCCTCGTATTATTACGGCGGAAACCAAATTGGAAATGAAAAAAATCTTGAGTGAAATTCAAGACGGTTCATTTGCCAAAGAATTTGTGGACAATGTGGGTGATTTGCCTGCGCGTCGTGAAGTGCAACGGGCTCATCAAATCGAGCAAGTTGGCGAATCATTGCGTTCAATGATGCCGTGGATTGCTAAGAATAAAATTATCGATCAAAGCAAAAATTAAAAAACAGCATTAAGCGCCCAACTTAGTTGGGCGTTTTTATTTATAGCAGGTGAATATGGTAGAGAAAAAAATAAAAAGAGGCGTTTACTTACTCCCCAATATACTGACAACATTTGGGCTGTTCGCTGGGTTCTTTTCCATTATTTTAGCCACCAAAGGGCAATATGCAGAAGCGGCTGTTGCCATTTTTGTGGCAATGGTATGGGATGGCCTAGATGGGCGTGTGGCACGATTGACGAATACTCAAAGTGCATTTGGTGAGCAATACGATTCTATGGCGGATTTGGTTTCATTTGGCGTGGCACCTGCTTTGTTGATATATTTTTGGCAATTTTCAGAAATGGGGCAGATTGGTTGGATTGGGGCGTTTATTTATACGGCTGCTGGTGCGTTGCGTTTGGCTCGTTTTAACACGCAAATTGGTGCAGAAGATAAGCGTTATTTTCAAGGCTTGCCTTCGCCAGCGGCGGCGGCACTTGTTGCGGGGTTGGTGTTGGCTAAGGATTTTATTGGCGTTACGGATTACGATCAATATTTTGCGATGGTGAGTTGGGGTATTTTGGTAGGAGCAGGCGTGCTAATGGTAAGCAATATTCGTTATCATAGTTTTAAAGAAATCAACCTTAAAGGTAGGTCGTCGTTTAAATTATTGTTGATTGTTGTTTTGGTTATTGTGGTTGTTACTTTGTCGCCACGCGTTATTCTGTTTATGTTTTTCTTGATTTATACTTTGTCTGGTTTGATCATGACAACGATTGATGTGCGTAAAAAACGCACTTTCAAGAAAAAAAGTAAAAAATCAAGCAAACTTTAATTTATAATGCTCTCCCATGAAATGTCAAATTAAAACTTCTTCATTTAAACCAAATAATACTTTCCTAGTTTTGTTACGATTATTACCGTAAGGTAATCTATCATCTTGCTCGGCTGAAAGGCCAGCACCCATACACAGTAACAAAACAAAAAAACACAACAAAATACAGGAGAGAGAAATGTCCAACAAACTAATTATTTTTGACACAACCCTAAGAGATGGTGAGCAATCACCCGGTGCATCAATGACCAAAGACGAAAAAGTACGCATTGCCAAAGTGCTAGAAAAAATGCGTGTTGATGTTATTGAGGCAGGCTTTGCCATTGCCTCACAAGGAGACTTTGAAGCCGTTCAAGCAGTTGCCAATACCATCAAAGACGCCACTATTTGTTCACTCGCAAGAGCGCTGGACAAAGATATTGACCGTGCTGGCGAAGCGCTCAAAGGTGCCAATTCATCCCGCATTCATACCTTTATTGCCACCAGCGATATTCACATGCAAATGAAGTTGAAGATGACACCTGATCAGGTGATGGAACAAGCGGTTCGTGCAGTTCAACGCGCTAGAAATTGGACGGATGATGTTGAGTTTTCACCCGAAGATGCAGGGCGTAGTGATGAAGATTTTCTTTGTCGCATTATTGAGGCAGCAATTGATGCAGGTGCGACCACTATTAATATCCCTGATACTGTGGGCTACAATATGCCACACCAATTTGGCGCAACCATTAAATCGTTGATTGAACGCATTCCAAATTCTGACAAAGCAATTTTTTCAGCCCATTGTCATAATGATTTGGGTCTGGCAGTGGCCAATTCTCTATCAGCAGTGCTAAATGGCGCTCGTCAAGTTGAATGCACCATTAACGGCTTGGGTGAGCGTGCAGGCAATAGTTCGCTTGAAGAAGTGGTTATGGCAGTGCGCACTCGTCAAGATGTTTTTGATTGTGATACCAATATTGATACCACGCAAATTCTCTCAGCTTCTCGTCTAGTTTCTAGTGTAACGGGTTTTATCGTGCAACCCAATAAAGCCATTGTTGGTGCTAATGCCTTTGCCCATGAAGCAGGTATTCATCAAGATGGTGTGCTAAAACACCGTGAGACTTACGAAATCATGCGGGCAGAAGACATTGGCTGGAATGCCAACAAACTGGTTATGGGCAAACACTCAGGTCGCAATGCTTTTAAAGTTAAAATGCAAGAACTTGGTGTTGAGTTTGAAAATGACGATATGCTGAATGCTACTTTTAAGAGTTTTAAAGAATTGGCAGATAAGAAGCATGAAATTTTTGACGAAGACCTGCAAGCATTGGTTTCGGAATCTCAAAGTGAAGAATATGAAAGCATTCAATTGGTGTCACTTAAAGTTTCCAGCGAAACAGACAAACAAAAATCAGCACACATCACACTGATTATTAACGGACAAGAAGTATCAGCCACCGCCAACACATCGGGCGCAGTAGATGCCACCTTTAGTGCCATTAATTCACTGGTAGGTGTGGCGGTGAATTTGCAACTGTATTCGGTATCGAATGTAACGCATGGCACCGATGCACTGGGTGAAGTTAATGTGCGTCTTGAGAGTGATGGGCGTATTGTCAATGGACAAGGGGCAGATACCGATATTATTATTGCCAGTGCCAAGGCCTATGTTCATGGTTTGAATAAAATTCTAGTAGCAGTCGATAAGGCGCATCCACAGGTATGAATCAATTAGAACGCATTAATTATTTAGAGGCATTTGATGTGCCAGCGTTTTTATACGCTGAGCGTGCTGATGCAATAACAGCCAGTGTGCAAAAAATTCGTGTGCAATGTTTGGTGATTGAAGTGCCAAATGCACAGTCTTTTTGTCAAGCCGGCAAGACTCAAGATTTTTTATTAAAAATGTTGGGTGCTATTGGGTTGCAAAAATCGGATATTAAATGCATTAGCGTTGAGAATAATAACTTAACCCATACGCTGGGACAGTATGACGCTAAAGTGGTGTTATCGATGAGCAAGGGTTTGGCGTTAAATGCAAATAATCATTTTACTACTCACCACCCAAGTGATATTTTAACTAATGACACACTCAAACGAGAAGCATGGGAAGTGTTAAAAAAAGTGCAAGTATGTCTCAAATAGATTACAGTTTATCAGGCTATGAACGCCCCAAATTGCAAACACCGAATGGTGAAACCAAGTTACTTATGCATTCTTGTTGCGCACCTTGTGCGGGTGAAATTATGGAGGCTTTGGCAGCGTCAGAAATTGACACCACTGTCTTTTTTTACAACCCAAATATTCATCCACAAGAAGAATATGAATTGCGTAAAGAAGAAAATATTCGCTTTGCCGAAAAACTTGGTATGCCATTTATTGATGCTGATTACAACAAAGACGATTGGTTTACAAGAATCAAAGGGCAGGAAGATGAGCCAGAGCGTGGCGCACGCTGTACCACTTGCTTTGATATGCGCTTTGAAGTTACGGCAGCGTATGCCAAAGCACATGGTTTTGATTTAATTTCTTCCACCTTAGGTATTTCTCGCTGGAAAGATATGAGCCAAATTAATGGTTGTGGTATGCGTGCTGCTGATGTATTTGACGGCATTACTTATTGGGATTTTAATTGGCGTAAGCAAGGTGGATCTGCTAGAATGCTGGAACTTTCAAAACAAGAAGAATTTTACCAACAAGAATATTGTGGTTGCGTTTATTCATTACGCGATACCAATAAATGGCGTGTCTCTCGGGGGCGAGAAAAAGTTGAAAGAGGGGTTAAGTTTTATGCCGAAGCAATGCAAAGTTTAAGCAACACCTCCAATAAATAATTATATTAAATAGAGGTTTTTCCATGGCAACAAAAAATATTTCATTAGAATCAGCATTATCTGGATTTCCCGATGCCATTCAAACAGAACTGCGTGATGCTTTATTAAAAGGGGGTGTTATTCCCTCGGAGTTAGCATTCAGTTGGCTCAATACATTAAACATTGATATTGGCGCCCTTATGATTAAATTGTTGCCTGTTGCAAAAGCATACGCTCGTGCACCCATTTCAAAATTCTATGTTGGAGCGGTGGCTCTAGGTATGCCTCCTTCTGGCTCAATTATTGGCCCAGGTAATCTTTATTTGGGATCAAATATGGAGTTTCCGAATGAATCACTGAGTCTGTGTGTTCATGGGGAACAATCAGCCGTCAATCATGCGTTGATTCAAGGTGAAACCGGTTTACAATCACTCGCTATTAATGCCGCCCCTTGTGGTTATTGTCGACAATTTCTATATGAAATAACAACTGCAAAAACGCTCAATATCTTACTCAAAAAAGACCAAGATCAAGAAAGTTGTTCATACACAGAAAAACCTTTAAGTTATTACCTCCCAGATGCTTTTGAGTTTCAGAACTCCGATCAAAAAGAAAAAGGATTAATGGAAACAGAGTCCCATCATTTATCTATAACAAGCAAAGAAGCACTTGCTCAGGCAGCATTAAGCGGTGCAAATGCGAGTTATGCCCCTTATACAAAAGATTATTGTGGTGTTGCTCTAATGGGGGAAAACAATCAAATTTATACTGGGCGTTATGCAGAGAATGTGGCGTATAATCCAAGTATGTCCCCAATGGAATCTGCATTGGCATATATGAATATGAATTTACCCGCTCAAGCAAATTTAAAAATTACCGCCGCTTCCCTTGTTGAGGTATCAAATTCTATTAGCCAAAAAGATGTTACTGAAGCAGTTTTGTCTTCGGTAGCACCCTCAGTCAATCTTGATTATATTTTGGCCAAATAGTCAATGTTTGAAAATGGTATTATTTATGGGTCTGGGCAGTATAAGAATAAGTTAACAAAAAGTATTTATACAAAGGCCTCTAGTATAAAGTTTAACTTACTCGTCTTTTTTATTCGGAGTATATGATGTTCGATGTTTTGAAATATTTGTTAGTGGTAGTCGTTTTGCTGTTGCAATCTTGTGGCAACGAGTCATCGCCAAAGACACTAGATGCACCAAAAAACCTTGTAGCCATCAAAGGCGATGCTATGGTTACCTTGACTTGGTATAAAGTTAACGAGGCAACAAAATACCGAGTGTATTACGCCAAGCAAAGTTTTAGTAGCATTGGTAACGACTTGTCTAATTATGCCACTTTAGATGGTGGCTCCTTATTGCAAAATATCACAGACAACAATAAAATCATTATCGGCTTAACCAATGGCATAACATATTATTTTGTTGTTACAGCAATAAAAGACGACATTGAAGGCCCTCCAAGTGCCATGGCGGGTGCCACCCCTGTGAGCAAGCCAGTACTTGAGAACTTGCCAGCCAAACATTTAACGCTTGGTAATGACATCGAAGCCTTTATATTTCGCAACACAGAGAGCGCTGCTAGCAGTTGTAGCAGTGTGCCCCAACTTCCAAGTGGTTTAACGATGGCACTTGTTGGTGGCAGTTGTCAAATCTCTGGCATACCAAACGCCCTTCAAGATGCCACGATTTATACTGTTAAAGCCCTAAATTTGGTAGGTAATAGCACAGCTACGGTAAGCATTGACATTGCCTTGGGTAAGCCAAGAGATTTTACGGCAACCAAAGGTGATACTTCTGTTACTTTGGCTTGGCGTGCAGTTAGTGGCGCAACAGGATATAAAATATATTATGCCCAAAATGCAATTAGCGCATCCAACCTAGGTAGTGCCTCGTTAGCGCAAGTATCTAATGTTGGTGGAATTATTGACAACTTAATCAATGACACAACATATTATTTTGCTGTTACAGCAGTAAAAGGGGGTACCGAAAGTTCTCTAAGTGCCGTGATAAGTGCCATCCCTATTTTAAGCAAACCATCAATTGCCAATTTATCAACCAAACAGTTAATTTTTAATGTCAATATTGAAGTCTTTGCGTTCACAAACACAGGTGGACTGGTTCGTAACTGCAGTAGCGAACCCAGCCTTCCAAGTGGCTTAATAATGACACTTGTTGATGGCAGTTGTCAAATCTCTGGCACACCAACCACCCTTCAAAATACCACGACTTACACTATTACAGCCACCAATGTAGTAGGCAATGACACTGCCACGATAAGCATTAGCGTTAATTTAGATACGCCAAAAAATCTCACAGCAACCAAAGGCAATGCCTCTGTTGGTTTAACTTGGGACGCAGTTAGTAGTGCAACAGAGTATCAGGTGTATTATGCTAAGCAAAGTTTTAACGGTATCAGCGATCTCTCTAACTATGCCTCTTTAGATGGTGGCTTGTTATTGGAAAATATCACCAGTAACAGTAAAACTATTACTGGTTTAGCCTATAACACAGAATATTATTTTGTTGTTACTGCTGTTAAAAACACCTTTGAAAGTGGCGGATCTAACGAAATAATAGCCACCCCTAAAGGGATGTTGCTTAACGACACAGGCATGACTTGGGGTGGGGATTATCCATTAGGTAATAATACCAACTGCACAGGTGCGGTCATATTAGAACAAGATTGTTCGCATGGACGAGATGCCAAGGCAATCGCTGGAACTTTGAGAAAATTTGGTGGTGGCAAAGCAGGATTTGATTTCACTAAACTTGGTAGCACAGGCAATGTGTTAAGCATTCAAAATGCAACATGGATAATAGGTGGCACTGGCACAGAAAGTGCTGGCACTAAATGGTCTTGTGTAGAAGACAACCACACGGGATTGATTTGGGAAGTAAAAACAGACAGTGGCAGTAAAGACAGTAATACTCTCGATCAAGTCCATACCAATATTCATCACAAAGATAATCGTTATCGCTGGGGCGGAAAAACTGCACTTGGCAGGGATTCTGATAATAAGGAAGGTGCTTATGATAATAATTGGACGGGATTGGTTGATGGTACAAATGCTGAAAATCTCTGTGGCGACAACAATTGGCGTGTGCCAACCTTAGAAGAGTTACACTCAATTGCTGATTTATCAGTTGTGTCGCCAATTATTGATAATCATTATTTTCCAAATACTGTTAGCCTTAGCTTTTGGTCGTCTCTGCCCAGTCTTTACAATTCAGGCCTTGCATGGCTACTGGATTTCTCCAGTGGCAATAGCGGTAATTATAGTCGCCGCAATAAATTTTATGTTCGTTTGGTGCGTTCCAAACGGTAATTTTTTATTTTAAAATTATGAATTATCAAAACACATTCTTTATTTATCACAATGCAATGTGTTTAGTCATTGAAACAGAAGGAGTTGTTAAAGGTTTTCCTTGTTATTACAAATATATTTTAGGCAGTGAAATGCGTATCATTGCCTACGATTTATTAAAGGTTATCGGTGAAATCAACTTAAACAAACTTCGTTTATTGTTCCACCTACAACTAAGGATATAATATGAAAAAAACAATTTTATTTTTAACAATTAACTTTATATTTTTAGCTACCCACTATTTATTGGCTCAAGTTTGCAAAGATTATGTTCCCAACGAGTGGAGAGATAACAGATACACCGATTATGGTAATGGCACGGTTATAGACAATAAAACCACTCTAATGTGGAAAAAATGTATCCAAGGCTTAAGTGGCAATAATTGTGAAGGCACAAGCATTAAGTACAATTGGGAAGAGGCGTTACAATTGGCAAACAATCACAGTTTTGCATCTCATGACGATTGGCGCTTACCAAATATAAAAGAACTGGGTTCTTTGGCTTCACATCACTGCTATGAACCTAGTATTAACGAAAGTATTTTTCCCAATACACCTAGTGACTACTTTTGGTCATCTTCACCTGACAGTTTGAGTTTGAATTCGCGGTTTAGCAATTCGAGTTTGAATTCGCAGGTTAACAATTCGAGTGTGAATTTGCAGCTTAACAATTCGAGTGTGAATTCGCAGGTTAACAATTCGAGTTTGAATTCGCAGCCTAACAATTCGAGTTTGAATTCGCAACCTAACAATTCGAGCTATTCGTGGTTACTGAGATTTTACAGTGGATCTATTAGTAGCTACGATCGCTCCAAAGACTATTATGTCCGTTTAGTGCGCTCTGGACAGTGATTTTTTTATTTTTTTCTCTTATTTTTTATTAAGATTTAGTATGTGCCAATGCTGTCCTCGTGACAAGATAAGACCTCTGCATTAGAATGGATGTTGAATAAATTTTTCCCTTTGGTTAATCTTTAATCTAATACAGAGGTCTTTAGTATAACGCAACTCAGTCGCTTTTTTTATTTGACAATAAAGTGAGACCTTTGCATAAATATAAATAATCATCAAGAATCCTCGTTTCACCCACTTGGTAATTTTTTAAACCCAGCCTTAGCCCTGCTAGGACAAGGTTTAAGAAAATCACCAAGTGGATAAAAATTGAATTTTGCTAATCATTCATATTTATGCAAAGGTCTCAAAGTGATATATTCTTTTATTATCTGGAGTGCATGGTGTTTAACTTGTTAAAGTATTTGTTGGTTATGTTGGTCTTGGTATTGCAATCTTGTGGCGGTGGTAGTGAGTCATCGCCAAAGACCTCTTCTGGTTTCTTGTCCGCTGCGCCAATTAATGATGCAAATTGTGCTATTTATAAAATCACTTCAGAAGGTGTAAAAGGTGATAAATTAACCTCTACGATTAGCAACAAGGGTACCGTTGTGTTTAGTAATGTTGGCTATTCTGGTAAGGCTTTAATTGAATGTTCTGCTGGTGGAAAATATATTGATGAAACAACAGGCAATGAAAAACTATCGCCAATATTACGAGTAACACTTAATTTTATCGAAGGTGAAAAATTTGCCATCACGCCACTAACCGAAATTGCCACACAGATTGACAGCAATCTTAATAATGTTATTAATATTCATAATGACACAGTCGCCAATGCTTTTGGCTTGTCAGGAAAAAACATCACCTCCATCCTCCCTGCAGATGTTGATAAAATGGATTTAATTAATGATGATGCTGGAAATTATGCAATGATTTTAGCAATGCTTTCAAAACTTGAAAGCCAAAACACAAGTGAGGGTAGCAACCTTAGCGAAATTATAAATTCACTCAAAGCCGATTTAATTGATGGCACACTAGATCAAACAACTGCAGGAAAATTATCAACCGCATTTAGTGCCTTAGATTCCAAATTTAAAAATACTAATTTTACCAATATTAAAGGCAGTGTTATTAGTAATGCAATCAACACCTCTTTTGTTGGTGCAAAGTTGGTTTCTGCTTCCTCGGGCTCAGTAGATAAAATATCGCTAGATTGGATGGAAGCCTCAGGTGATGACATTGAATACGAAGTACATATTTCAACCACAAAAGATTTTGAGCCTTCTGCAAGCACCCTGAAACTTACTACCAAAGAATTATCAGCATCTATTGACGCAACCCTAACGGCTGATACCTTATATTACGCAACTATAGTGGCTAAAAATACCGAATCCAGCCGACCTTCAAACCAACTATCTGTTAAAACTTCCAGAGTGGCTGCCACGCAAAAGACAGGCTTGAAAATCAGCACTGAAAAATTAGTTGCCTCTGATGATGGCATTATTACCACTCAAGCAACCGTGGTAAAAGATGAAATTATCTTTTCCACTATTGATAATAGCGCTCAACTAAAACAAGTTGTTAGCGTTACCACAAATGCAACAGGCGAAACAGTTGCCGAAACCAAAAGCATAAACTTACGAGATGTTTATCAAAATTTGTCTTTTTCCAGTTCTATTAAATTAGAAGAAGTAGCCGATACTGCCAATACAACAGTTGTGCAGTCTCAAAGTATTGGCGCTTACCAAAATCAAAGTTTTTTATCTCAAGCGTTTGGACAAACTCAAAACGCAAATATCAAAACCACTAAGCAATATAAACGCCAATGGAAATCAGGCTTAGTTATGGGTTCAACTCATTATGCTAAAGCCAATCAACTTAGTGTAAATAGTGCAGCATTGCATGCTGTTAGCACATACAGTGCATTTTCCAATAGTGCTAGTAGTGAAGTTGCTTCTGACAGTCAAGGTGATTTTAAAGGCTCAATCCCAAAGGTGCTAATTACCAAGGTGGGGGAAAGCCTTAATCAGTTAATTACATTAACAAGTTTGCAGGAAAAACAAGATTTTAACTTTCCCAATATAGACAAAACTGATGCAGATTTTGAAAGCAAACTAGAAGCACAAAAAACAGTGTGTAGAGATGCGAATGGCGCATTTGAAAAAAATAATATAAATTTTTGGGTTGATAATTATTGTAGTGATGCATCTGTGAAAATATGTCGTTTGACAACTTCCATAGAAACAACAAAACCAGAAAATGTCAACAGTAGTAATCTTCCTATTATTGAAGTGAATAACAACCAGCCTTATTTAAAATGGAGTCCAAGAATAGAAAATGTTGATCAAGAAGCGGGCGAGCCCTATTTGTTAGATATTGATATTGACACCATTCAAGGCGTTGCCTGTGGCACAGACTATGAAAAAACGAATGGCGAAGACACCATCGATTTAAACAATGTTAAACTATATGCTAACAACCCCCTACCAACTGAAAATGGGGGCGTCAAACTTGCAGATGCAGAAAAAACAATATTGTTTGAAAATAGTAATTTTTCCATTAACAACAAATTTAAAGCAAATTTCTCCCCAGAAATTAAAGTTAATTTTGATATTCAATTAGGAAGTATCAAAAAAGCCGAAGCAGGCGTTAAAGCCGTATTAGAATTTGGCAATTTATTTACCATTAAAGCCCAAGGCAGTGGCTCACATATATTCACACCAAAACCCATTAAGACCCACAGATTTTTAAAAATAGTCCAAGCTGGCGTTGTTCCAGTCGTTTTGATTGGTGATTTACGCTTTATGGCAATCGCTGAAATAGAAGCAAGTGGTAAATTAGATGCTGTGGTAGAGAGTGAAGCCAAACTAACGATGAGCATTAATATGGTTTACAACACCAGTACCAAAAAATGGGAAATCAGCAAAGACAAAGAATTCGCCTATAAGTTTAAAGCAGGCGGCAAAGCCAATGCGGAAGCAACCGTTATTGTGCGTATTATTCCAACTCTAGAAGTGAGCCTGTATGAAGCCGCTGCTTTTCACGCCTCATTGGAGCCGTATTTATATTCCACAGTTGGGGTTAACGGTGAAATTAACCTAACATTAAGCAACGAACAAAGCGTGTTGACAGACTCTGCCGTACAATTTACCAAATTAGAGGCGGGGATTGGCATGGATATACGAGTTTATGCAGGCCCCGCTTGGAACGCCACTGATCAATTTTTACTAAACAATCTTATTTACCCTGAAGGAGCCGTATATGCACCTACTAAATTAGGGTCCAAGAGGCTCAGAAGTGTTAATTTTATGAACAGCAGTTCTGAATACCACCGAAGGCTAACCAGAGCCTATTACCAAACTATTCGTGATGACTATAAAACCTTTGAAGTTCTTGCCAAAAATAAAATTTTAGGCATCCCAAGGTTAAGTTATACCATTAATACCAGTGACAAGCCACCAAGCGACATTAACTCCAGAGCCATCAAACTTATACCAAGTTGCACAGCCGTGGACAATATATTTTATACTTCACTGGGTTTGGGCAAAAAGAACTACATAAAATGCGCCAATTGGAGCATAGAAAAAATCAGCAATAATTTTGACATCACACTTGACAGAGGCGGTGAATTCTACTGGCTTACCCCTAATGATATTAGTAGCAATATTTTGCGCTTAGTCAATAACTCTTCCCTCGGCTGGGCAAGGCAATATATTCGCATCGAAAACACATATCTGGCTGTTGATGCCAATTCAATACCTGATTATTTTAAAAATCGTTATGGTTTAACCGATACCAATCAAGACCAAGACAACGATGGCTTTAGTAATTTAGCAGAGTTTAAGGCAGGCACAGATCCAAGTAACCAACTTAGTCGTCCACTTACAGCCCTAAACCAACCCACTAACTTTAATGTTATTGCTGGTAATGAATTGGTAAATCTGCGTTGGGACAGAGTACCAGGTGCTGATGGTTATACTGTTTATCGTTCGACCAGTAACATTACCAATCTATCTGGCTTGAGTAAAATAAACACCAATACTCTGGCTCAAACCATTTCAAACTTAACCAACAACACAACCTATTATTTTGTCATTACCGCAGTAAAAGAGGGCGTTGAAAGCACGCCAAGTGTTGTGGTTAGTGCCACTCCTGTTGCCACATTGAGTAAACCACTAATCGCCAATTTACCAGCCAAACATTTAATTCTTAATAATAGCATTACAGCCTTTGCATTTAATAACATGGGTGGCATTGCTGATAGTTGCAGCGTTCTTAGCCTTCCAAGTGGTTTATCAGTAACACCTACCAGTGGCAGTTGCCAAATCTCTGGCACACCAACCACACTTCAAGATGCCACGACCTACACCATTAAAGTTGCTAATACAGCAGGCGATGACACAGCCACGATCAGTATCAGTGTTGGTTTGGATATGCCAAAAAATCTTACAGCAACCAAAGGCAATGCTACCGTTGCCTTAACTTGGGATGTAGTTAGTGGGGCAATAGGGTATCAAGTGTATTATGCCAAACAAAGTTTTAGCAGTATTGGTAGTAATTTATCCAACTACGCTTCTTTGAACGGTGGTTCATTATTGCAAAACATCACAGGCAATAGCAAAACGATTGCCAACTTAACCAATGACACAAAATATTATTTTGTCATTATAGCCGTTAAAGACACCTTTGAAAGTGGCGGATCTAACGAAGCAACAACCACTCCTCAAGCGCAAGTAGGCGCAACATTAACTGAAACGCTTAATGACACAGGCATAACTTGGGGTGGATATGACCTAACAGGTAACAATGTCACTTGCACAGGTATGGTTATATCAGCACAAGACTGTTCACACGGACGAGATGCTAGGGCAGCCGCTGGGACTTTAACAAAAGTGGGTGATGGTAGAGCGGGATTTGATTTCACCAAACTCGGTAGTACAGGTAATGTGCTAACCATTCAAAACGCAACCTGGACAACAGGCGGCACTGGCACAGAAAGTGCTGGCACTAAATGGTCTTGCGTGAAAGACAATCACACGGGATTGGTTTGGGAAGTAAAAACAGACGACGGCAGTAAAGACAATAATACTACCGACAATACCCATACCAATATTCACCATAAAGACAATCGTTATCGCTGGGGTGGAAAAACGGCACTTGGTAGAATCCATACTGAGAAGGAAGGCACTTATCATAATGATTGGACGGGTTTAGTTGATGGTACAAATACTGCAAATTTCTGTGGTGGCAATAATTGGCGTGTACCAACCCTAGGAGAATTACGATCGATTGCTGATTTATCAACTATATCGCCAGCTATTGATAGTCATTATTTTCCAAACACTACTGCCAACGACTTTTGGTCGTCCTCGCCCTATACTGGCAATTCTAGCGGTGCATGGCGGCTGGATTTCGACGACGGCTATGATTACACCTACAATCGCAACTACAACTATTATGTTCGTTTGGTGCGTTCCGAACAGTGACTTTTTTATTTAAAATTATGAATTATCAAGGAAAATTCCCTATTTATCGCAATGCAACACGCTTAGTCGTTGAAACAGAAAGCGCTGTTAAAGATTTTCCTCGTTATAAAAAATATATACGCTAGGCAGTGAAATGCGTACTTTTGTCTATGATTTATTAACAGTAATGCTCTATACCATTAACAATAAAAACGATAGAAAACAATTAATTAAAAAAGCACACCAATTTAGCAAAGTGCTAAAAATTCAAATTGCCAAACAGATTAGCGATCTTAGTTTTAAAGTTTTTGAAACACTTGCTAGCCTTGTTATTAATCTCTCCAAACAATGCAAAACAAGTTGCAACACCAGCATCAGTATCAAACAATCTAACGCGCATATTTACCCCAAGTTTATTTATTTTATTTTTGAAAAATGGTGTAAGCTTGAGATTTTAAGTGTTAATCAAATAAAGCAACAACACCCTCTGCGTATGTAAGCGATTTTCAGCCTCATCCCATACTTTGGCTACCGTTAATAACACTGGCAGATGCTTCTTCTCCACGATGGGCAGTGGTCAAGTAAACTTCTTTCTGTAAATTCGCATTTATTCTATCAAGCTCATTCTTATCAACCCATTTAAAAAGTGTTTGCATTTAATTTTTCAAAAAAAAGTTTATTTGATTGCATAGTACTTTATAATGTTATATTTTCGAAATAATATTGAAAGACCATTGTGTAAAAAAAGACCATTGTGTAAAGTATGAGCAATCACTAGGACAAGGTCTAAAAAAAATTCCAATTTTTCTATTTATAGCCTCATAAAGTGGTTATTTTTTTGTTGCCTGGAGTGCATAATGTTTAACTTTCTAAAGTATTTTTTAATTGTGTTGACCTTGGTGTTACAATCTTGTGGCAGTAGTGGTGGTGGTAATAGTGGTAGCGGACTAACCCAGCCTACCAATCTTAATGCTGTTGCTGGTGATAAATTGGTAAATCTTAGTTGGAATAAAGTCTCGGGTGTTGACAGTTATAATGTTTATCATTCAACCAGTAACATCACCAGTTTATCTGATTTGAGTAAAATAAACACCAATACCTTGGCTAAAACCATTTTAAACTTAACCAACAACACAAAATATTATTTTGTCGTTACCGCAGTAAAAGGAGATACTGAAAGCGCCCCAAGTGCTGTAGTTGATGCTACTCCTATTGTTGTATTGCACAAACCACTGATTACCAATTTACCAGCCAAACATTTAATCCTTAATAGTGCCATTACAGCCTTTGCATTTAATAACACGGGCGGCACTGCTACTAGTTGTAATGCCCTTAGTAGCCTTCCAAATGGTTTATCGGTAACGCTTGCTAACGGCAGTTGTCAAATCTCTGGCACACCAACCACCCTTCGAAATACCACGACTTACACGATTGCAGCCGTCAATGCAATAGGCGATGACACTGCCACGATAAGCATCAGCGTTGATTTAGACACGCCAAAAAATCTCATAGCAACCGAAGACAATGCCTCTGTTGGTTTAACTTGGGATGCAGTTAGTGGTGCAACAGGGTATCAGGTGTATTATGCAAAGCAAAGTTTTGATGGCATTAGTAATGATAATTTATCCAGCCACGCTTCTTCAAATGGTGGTGCGTTATTGCAAAATATCACAAACAATAACAAAACCGTTACCAACTTAATCAACAACACAAAGTATTATTTTGTCGTTACCGCAGTAAAAGGAGATACTGAAGGCGCCCCAAGTGCTGTAGTTGATGCTACTCCTATTGTCGTATTGCACAAACCACTGATCGCCAATTTACCAGCCAAACATTTAATCCTTAATAGTAGCATTACAGCCTTTGCATTTAATAACACGGGCGGCACTGCTACTAGTTGTAATGCCCTTAGTAGCCTTCCAAATGGTTTATCAGTAACGCTTGCTAACGGCAGTTGTCAAATCTCTGGCACACCAACCACCCTTCAAAATACCACGACTTACACGATTACAGCCGTCAATGCAATAGGCAATGACACTGCCACGATAAGCATCAGCGTTGATTTAGACACGCCAAAAAATCTCACAGCAACCGAAGGCAATGCCTCTGTTGATTTAACTTGGGATGCAGTTAGTGGTGCAACAGGGTATCAGGTGTATTATGCAAAGCAAAGTTTTGATGGCATTAGTAATGATAATTTATCCAGCCACGCTTCTTCAAATGGTGGTTCGTTATTGCAAAATATCACAGACAACAACAAAACCGTTACCAACTTAACCAACAACACAAAGTATTATTTTGTCGTTACCGCAGTAAAAGGAGATACTGAAGGCGCCCCAAGTGCTGTAGTTGATGCTACTCCTATTGTCGTATTGCACAAACCACTGATTGCCAATTTACCAGCCAAACATTTAATCCTTAATAGTAGCATTACAGCCTTTGCATTTAATAACACGGGCGGTACTGCTACTAGTTGCAATGTCTTTGGCAGCCTTCCAAATGGTTTATCAGTAACGCTTGCTAACGGCAGTTGTCAAATCTCTGGCACACCAACCACCCTTCAAAATACCACGACTTACACGATTAAAGCCATCAATGCGGCAGGCGATGACATTGCCACGGTAAGCATCAGCGTTGATTTAGACACGCCAAAAAATCTCACAGCAACCGAAGACAATGCCTCTGTTGGTTTAACTTGGGATGCAGTTAGTGGTGCAACAGGGTATCAGGTGTATTATGCAAAGCAAAGTTTTGATGGCATTAGTAATGATAATTTATCCAGCCACGCTTCTTCAAATGGTGGTTCGTTATTGCAAAATATCACAGACAACAACAAAACCGTTACCAACTTAACCAACAACACAAGGTATTATTTTGTCGTTACCGCAGTAAAAGGAGATACTGAAGGCGCCCCAAGTGCTGTAGTTGATGCTACTCCTATTGTCGTATTGCACAAACCACTGATCGCCAATTTACCAGCCAAACATTTAATCCTTAATAGTAGCATTACAGCCTTTGCATTTAATAACACGGGCGGTACTGCTACTAGTTGCAATGTCTTTGGCAGCCTTCCAAATGGTTTATCAGTAACGCTTGCTAACGGCAGTTGTCAAATCTCTGGCACACCAACCACCCTTCGAAATACCACGACTTACACGATTGCAGCCGTCAATGCAATAGGCGATGACACTGCCACGATAAGCATCAGCGTTGATTTAGACATGCCAAAAAATCTCATAGCAACCAAAGGTAATATCTCTGTTAATTTAACTTGGGACGCAGTTAGTGGTGCAATAGGGTATCAGGTGTATTATGCTAAGCAAAGTTTTAGCGGTATTAGTGATAATTTATCCAATTACGCCTCTTTAAATGGTGGTTCGTTATTGCAAAATATCACAGACAATAACAAAACCATTGCCAACTTAACCAATGGCACAAAATATTATTTTGTCGTTACAGCCACTAAAAACACTTTTGAAAGCAGTGGATCTGACGAAGTAACAGCCACCCCTCAAATACCAATTAAAATGCTAAATGACACAGGTATAACCTTGGGCGGGGATTATCCATCGAGTAATAATTCTACCTGCACAGGTGTAGAAATATCAGCACAAGATTGCTCACACGGACGAGATGCTAGAGCAGCCGCTGGGACTTTAACAAAAGTGGGTGGTGGCAAAGCAGGATTTGATTTCACCAAACTCGGTAGCACAGGCAATGTGTTAGCCATTCAAAATGTAACCTGGGCAGCAGGTGGTGCTGGCACAGAAAGTGCCGGCACTAAATGGTCTTGCGTGAAAGACAATTACACGGGATTGGTTTGGGAAGTAAAAACAGACGACGGCAGTAAAGATGATGATACTACCGACAATACCCATACCAATATTCATCATAAAGGCAATCATTATCGCTGGGGTGGAAAAACGGCATCTGGTAGAAACCATGCTGACAAGAGAGGCACTTATTACAACGATTGGACGGGCTTAGTCGATGGCACAAACACTGAAAATCTCTGTGGTGGCAATAATTGGCGTGTACCAACCCTAGAAGAATTACACTCAATTGCTGATTTATCAACTGTCAAGCCAGCTATTGACACTCATTATTTTCCAAATTTTCTAAGCACCGCTACTTACTACTTTTGGTCGACCTCTCCTATTGTTAACAATCCTGGCTATGCGTGGCGACTGGACCACGATGGCTCTGATGACGACGGCGGTCGAGACCGCAACAATTATGTTCGTTTGGTGCGCTCTGAATAGTAACTTTTTTATTTTAAAATGATGAATTATCAAAACAAATTCCCTATTTATCGTGATGCAACACGCTTAGTCGTTGAAATAGAAAGTGCTGTCAAAGATTTTCCTCGTTATCAAAAATATACGCTAGGCAGCGAAATGCACACCCTTGCCTACGATTTATTAACGGTAATGCCTTATATCATTAACAATAAAAATGACAGAAAGCAATTAATTAAAAAAGCACATCAATTTAGCGAAGTTCTAACAATTCAAATTGCCAAACAGATTGTCAATCTTAGTTTTAAAGTTTTTGAAACACTTGTCAGCCTTACCATTAATCTTTCCAAGCAATGTAAAGCCTGGCAAAATAAGTTGCAACACCAGCGCCAGCATGAGTCGAATTATGTTGAATAAAGATAATTTTCCTCAGTGTGCATTTATCACTGTGCCTCTTACTCGCCAATTGGCAACAACGGATCTTTTAAAGCAAGCAAATTACCTAAGAATGTTCAGGATGTTTGTGCGTGCGTTAAGTAGCAAGAAAACTACCAACAATTTTTGGTTGTCCTCGCCTAACGCTAACAATTCTAGCAATGCGTGGCGGCTGAGTTTCAGTTATGGCAATGATAGCGGCCACCAATTACCCCTTATATTTTTGTTAGCGAGCAAGGTTATCGGCACAATCGACTTAAAAATCACAAACTTCGTTTATTATTTCATCTATAACTAAAGGACACAATATGAAAAAAATAATTTTATTTTTAACAATCAACCTTATATTTTTAGCCAACAACTATTTATTAGCTCAAACTTGTGAAAACTATGTTCCTAACAAGTGGCCAAATAGCAGATACACCGATCATAGTAATGGTACAGTTACTGACAATCAAACCAAATTAATGTGGAAAAAATGCGCAGAAGGTTTAAGTGGTAATGATTGTAATGAAGGTACAGGTAGCACATACAATTGGACACAGGCGTTACAATCAGTAAACAATCACAGTTTTGCATCTCATGACGATTGGCGTTTACCAAATATAAAGGAACTAAGTTCTTTGGCTGCGCGTCACTGCTATGACCCTAGTATTAATTTGAGTTTTTTCCCAAATACACCTGCCAACTACTTTTGGTCGTCCTCGCCTAGCGTTAGCGCACCCTTTAATAATTTCTCTCTTCATGAATGGGCGTGGCGGCTGAATTTCGAATTTGGATCTGCTTACTACGATGAACGCAATATCAGCAACTATTATGTTCGTTTGGTGCGTTCCGTAGAGTAATTTTTTTATTTTTTATTTTATTTTTTCAGGCGCTTGTCTTTATTCCTTACGGCACTTAGTGGAAAATATAGGGGCGAGAGTAAAAAGAGTGCAGGTGAGACCTTTGCATAATATAGGAATAATCATCAAGAATCCTCGTTTTACTCACTGGGTAATTTTTTAAACCCAGCCTTAGTTCTGCTAGGACAAAGTTTAAGAAAATTACCCAGTGGGCAAAAATTGAATTTTGCTAATCATCTATATTTATGCAAAGGCCTCAGGTGAGTTTTTTATTGCTTTTTTTAGTTGATAGAAGCGATAGAGTTTGAGATTTTTTTTGGTTTAAACCTGAAACTTTAAGGGTACCTCCAAAAACTCCAGTGCGATTTAGGGGGATTAGAAAATAGTGCATTTTTTAGCCAAAAATGAGGAGAATAGCCCGCTATTTGATGAATTTTTGGATGAAAAAAGTGCTATTTTATACTTCTCATAAATTATATTGGGGTTTTTGGAAGTGCTCTTAGGTGTTGATTAAATAAAGCAACAATGCCTTCTGCGCATGTAAACGATTTTCAGCCTCATCCCACACCAAACTTTGGCTACCATCAATAACACTGGCAGATACTTCTTCTCCACGATGGGCAGGTAGGCAGTGCATAAAGGCAACATCAGATTTTGCATGGGCAAGGAGTTTGTCATTTACTTGGAAATCTTTAAAGGCAATTTCACGCATATTTTGCTCGGATTCTTGTCCCATACTTGCCCACACATCAGTTACTACCAGGTCAACTGCCTGGCAAGCATCTTGTGCATTGGTGAATAAGTGGATGTAATGGGCATACTTTTCAACAAAAACTGGGTCTGGTTGGTAGTTTTTTGGGGTGGCAATATTAAGCTTAAAGCCAAATGCTTTTGCAGCTTGCATATAAGTGTGGCACATATTGTTGCCATCGCCAATCCATGCTACGGTTTTGCCTTGAATGTCGCCTTTATGTTCTTTGTAGGTCATCATATCTGCTAATAATTGGCAAGGATGAGATTCATCGGATAGGGCGTTGATAATGGGTGCATTGGCGTTTTGTGAAAAAGTATCGATGCTTTCGTGTGAAGACACACGCATTACAATAGCATCAACCATTGAACCAATAACAATGGCACTGTCAACGATTGGTTCACCGCGTCCAAGTTGAATATCTCTGTCCGATAAAAACAATGCGTGCCCGCCTAACTGCGCCATGCCTGCTTCAAAAGAAACTCGGGTGCGGGTGGATGATTTGTCAAAAATCATTGCCAGTGTTTTATTTTCTAGTGTGTTGTTGATTGCCCCTGATTTGTGCTGTTTTTTTAAGGCAATTGCTTGGTCAATAATTTGAGTTAAATCATTGTTTGACAGGTCGTCTAGATTGATAAAATGTTTCATGTAACTCTCCTGCGCTTATAGAGCGCTTAGTAGTTCGTTAATAGTATTGATAATAATATCTGCTTCGGCTTGACTGATGATGAGTGGCGGTAGTAGGCGAATAGAGCGTCCGGTAATATTAATGAGTAGTTTTTTTTGTAATGCAGCGTTTAGTAATTCGGTGCAATCTTGGTTAAGTTGAATGGCAATCATTAGGCCTTTTGAGCGGATTTCAGTTACTTTGTCGGTTGCTATTGATTGCAAACCAGAGACCAAGTATTTATTCATTTGTATGACATGCTCAAGAATATTGTCTTGTTCAATGGTGTCAAGCACACTGAGTGCGGTTTTGCAAACCAGTGGATTGCCACCAAAAGTAGAGCCGTGCGTACCAGGTGTAAGCAAAGTTGCTGCCTTGCCTTTGGCCAAACATGCGCCGATTGGCACGCCGTTGCCCAGACCTTTTGCTAAGGTAAGGACATCGGGGGTAATGTGGTTATACTGATGGGCGAATAATTTTCCTGTGCGACCAATGCCTGTTTGCACTTCGTCTAAAATAAGTAGCCAATTATTGGCTTGACAAATGGATTGCACTTGGTTTAAATAATCATCTTTTGGCACATGTACGCCGCTTTCGCCTTGGATGGGTTCCAGCATCACAGCAACAATGTTGTGATTGTTAGTGTGTGCTTGAATGGCGCTTACATCATTAAAGTCAATGTAAATAAACTCACTCACTAAGGGGGAAAATCCAGCTTGCACCTTGGCATTACCTGTGGCAGAAAGTGTTGCCATGGTGCGCCCATGGAAACTTTGATTGGCGGTTAAAATGACTGGATTGGCAATCTGATTGGCATGCCCATGTAGGCGGGCAATTTTAATTGCCGCTTCGTTTGCTTCGGCACCCGAGTTGGCAAAAAAGACATTGTCCATATCGGCTAATTTACAAAGTCTCTCGGCGAGCGTTTCTTGATGGGCAATGTGATACCAATTACTTGTGTGCAATAATTCTGCTGCTTGCATTTGTATGGCAGCGGTAATGTTGGGGTGGCAATGACCTAAACCTACCACACCAACACCTGACAGTGCATCTAAGTATTTCTCACCTTGCGTGTCTGTTAAGTAGCAGCCTTTACCTTTAACAAAGGTAACTTTAAGTGGCGCATAATTTGACATTAAATAAGACATTATTAATTTGCTTTAAAAAAGTAAAAAGCCCCAAAAAGGGGCTTTTTGTTAGCAATCAGAGTGTGAATTATGATTGGTACTGTAAAGGTGGCGCCATTTGGTTATTGATTTCATCTAACTCTTTCTTGTAGCCTTCGTAAAAATGACCTGCTGGTGGATTTACCCATTCTTCATAAGAAAAACCATTGGCTTCGTTAAATTCTTTAAAAGTGTTTTGTAGTGCGATTCTTTTTGCGCTTAACTCATTACTTTCTTTGCTTACTGCGTCCATATTAATCTCCTTATAGTTCTAGTAAATATATGTAAAAAGAGTCATTATAATCTAAAATTAACCTTGGTGGAAATTTTTATTTATTAAAAAATGTAATAAATACTTTATAATTTACTTGGTTTTATGGCACAATTAAACCTAATTATTCAACCTAACGAGGAGCATTTATGCAACTAAGTATTTCAGGTCATCATCTTGACATTACCGAGGCAATTAGACAGCATTCAGAAGAAAAGCTGGCTAAAATTAAAAATCATTTTGATCATTTAATTAACATTAATATGATTTTAGAAGTTGAAAAAGATGTGAAAAAAGCTGAGGCAACTATTCATATTAGTGGCGCAGATTTATTCGCAAAAGCCGAAAGTGACGATATGTATGTTTCAATTGATAAAATGGTTAACAAACTGGACGCACAAGTTAGAAAACACAAAGAGAAACTTAATAATCATAGAAAATAAGGTTAAATAGGGCAATGCCCTAAAATTATAGTAAATGTCAGAAGCTAAAAATACTTCTTTCGAGGAATGCCTGCAGAAACTAATAGTGTCTCTGGAGGCTTCTTTGTATGAGGAAGCCACTACGCAACTTGCCAATTTACATTCGGCTGAAATCGCCCGCTTATTAGAAGCCATCCCCCCTAAGGATAGAGCGCAACTGTGGCTTAATATTGACACTGGCACACAAGGCGATATTCTTAAAGATTTAAGTGAGGAAGTGCGCACACAATTGCTCAGTAAAATGGAAGTTGATTCCATTGTTGAGGCCACCGAAAGTTTAGACATGGATGATTTGGCAGATATTGTGCCTAATTTACCTGAGTCGGCATTACACAATTTACTGCTAACTTTGGATCACAAGCATCGAAATCATTTAAAGCGTGTGTTGTCTTACCCTGAAGATTCTGCTGGCGGTTTGATGAATATTGACATTATTACCGTTCGTGACGATGTTACTGTGCGCACGGTAATTCGCTATTTGCGTTTATTAAAGGAAATGCCGATTGATACCGATCAGGTATTTGTCGTTGACCGTGCTTATAAATATTTGGGGTCAATTCATATTTCTACGCTATTAACTAACGAGGCAGAGCAAAATATTGCTCCTTTAATTAACAAAAATTTTCATCCGATTGTTGCCGATATGCCTGAACACGAAGTGGCGAATTTGTTTGAACGGCGTGATTTGATTTCCGCTCCTGTGGTTGATAAAAACAATCAATTAATTGGTCGCATTACCATTGATGATGTGGTAGATGTTATTCGTGATCAGGCTGAACACTCGGTAATGTCCATGGCGGGACTGAGCGAGGAAGAGGATGTTTTTGCTCCTGTCTTGCAAAGTTCTAAACGCCGTAGTATTTGGCTAGGTGTTAATTTGGTTACTGTGTTTGTTGCTGTATTTTTCATCAGTCTTTTTGAAGCTACTTTACAAGAGAAAATCGCCCTTGCTATTCTGATGCCAGTGGTCGCTTCCATGGGGGGGATTGCTGGCACCCAAACACTTATTCTTGTTACTCGTGGCATTGCCACTGGTAGGATTACAACCTCTAATCTTAAAGTCTTAATGAACAAAGAGGTTGCCATTGGCGTTCTTAACGGTATCGTTTGGTCTTTGGTCATTAGTGCAGCAACTTACATTTGGTTTGCAGATTTAATGCTCAGTTTGGTTATTGCACTTGCTATCATCGTTAATCTAATCTTTGCTGCTTTTTCAGGTGCTTTTCTACCCTTGTTGCTGATTAGATTTAAAATAGATCCTGCGCTTGCTGGTGGTGTTATTCTTACCACTATAACCGATGTTATTGGCTTTGTTGCTTTTTTAGGGTTGGCGACTTTGGTTCTTTAAAGTCCCGATGAAATTTTTTGCTAATCATCCATATTTATGCAAAGGTCTCTATAAAGTATTTTTTAAAAGTCGGTAGCAATGTCGTTATTGGCTAGCCAAACTTTGAATTTTTCCTGAATGGCACCTAAGGTTTTTTCGTCATCCGCTTCAAAGCGCAACACGAGGCAGGGGGTGGTGTTAGAAGGGCGAACCAATCCCCAGCCGTTATCGTAATCTACACGCACGCCGTCGATGGTGGTGATATCGGCATTAGGAAAGTGGATGTTTTTGGACAATCTGTCCATGGCATCGAATTGCTGTCCTTGTTGCTCAAAGGGGATGTTGATTTCTGGTGTGTTAAAACTGTCGGGCAAATCAGCAAAGATTTGTGCGCAAGTCTGGTCAGTTTTTGATAGAATTTCCAGTAATCTGGCACCTGCGTAGAGAGCATCATCAAAGCCATACCAGCGTTCTTTGAAGAAAATGTGTCCACTCATTTCACCACCAAGTGCCGCACCTGTTTCTTTTAATTTGGCTTTGATAAAACTGTGCCCTGTGCGTGACATAATGGCTTTGCCACCATGCTCAATAATGTCTTTGGGGAGGCGTGATGAGCATTTAACATCAAAGACGATTTTGGCGCCTTGGTTGCGGTTAAGAATGTCTCTTGCGTATAAAATCATTTGCCTATCTGCCCAAATGACGGTGCCTTTATTGTCAATCAAACCCAGTCTATCGCCATCGCCATCAAAGGCAAAGCCCATATCTGCATTGGTGTTTTTAACCTCTTCAATTAGGTCTTTGAGATTGTCAAGTTTGGCAGGGTCGGGATGATGATTGGGGAAATTGCCATCAACTAGGCAGAATAATTTTGTTACTTTTACCCCCAGTTGTTCATACAGTTTTGGGGCGATATTGCCTGCAATACCGTTGCCTGCATCAACAACAATATGAAGGGGCTTGTCCAAAGTAAGGTCATGAGTGATGCGTTCAATATAGTCTTGTTCAATATCTACTTTGGTCGAAGTGCCATGACCTGTGGAAAAATCGTTGTCTTGAATGCGTTGGTAAAGCGCTTGAATGCGTTCGCCTGAGAGGGTTTCACCTGCAATCATAATCTTGAAGCCGTTGTATTGGGGTGGATTGTGCGAGCCGGTAATCATAACCCCAGAGGTGGCTGCTGTTGTGTGAGCGGCGTAATAGACTAACGGTGTTGGCACCATGCCGATATCAACCACATGACAGCCACTTTGTTTGAGCCCTGCTTTTAGGGCATCCATTAATTCAATACCACTTAGGCGACCGTCACGACCGACGACGACACCACGCTCACCTTTGGCAATGGATTCGCTACCAATGGCTAAACCGATGAGTTTAACGACTTCAGGGGTTAATTCTTGCTCAACAATGCCACGAATGTCGTAGGCTTGAAAGATTGATTTTGAGATGAACATACTGATAAAATATTAAAAAAAACAAGGCTTATTTTAATGAAAGAACAGTTTGAAGTGATTGAAATTGAAAATCAAACGATGAAACTCAAGGTGAATCGTTCGTCAGGCTGCCACAGTTGCGAAGCACGAAGTGGCTGTGGTACAGGGATATTGGCAAATTATTTTGAACAATACACACTGTTTAACAAACCCTTGCAAAGTGGGGCGACAGTCGGTGATTTCATTACTCTGGAAATTTCATCAAATGAATTGTTTTATCGGGCGTTTCAACTTTATATGTTGCCACTTTTAGCCTTGTTTGCAGGCGGAATACTGGGTAATATACTATATCCTGCGTTAGAGGGGGTGCAAATTTTGTTGGCTTTTGTGGGATTTTTTGCGTCACTTTTATTGACAAAATATTTTGTAAAGTAAACCTTTAAAGCTTCCTAAATTTGGGATAATTAGCCCATTCTTTATAAATACATTTCTTTTAAATTATGTCAACTCAAGATATCGATCCTTTAGAGACCCAAGAATGGCTAGAAGCCTTTAAATCTGTTGCCCGTGTTGAGGGTGATGACCGTGCTAAATTTTTATTAAATAAATTGATGGATATGGCACATCAAGAAGGGATGGATTTGCCAACGGGTGTTAATACCGCTTATCTTAATAGTATCGCCAAAGACAGGGAAGTGGTTACGGATATTGATGCGGATATTGAGGAGAAAATTTCAGCAATTGTTCGTTGGAATGCCATGGTGATGGTGGTAAAGGCTAACCAATTGCCGTATGATTTGGGTGGACATATTGCTTCTTTTGCCTCTAGTGCCACTTTGTATGAAGTGGGTTTTAATCATTTTTATCGAGGTCCTGATGCAGAACAGGGTGCAGATTTAATCTTTTTCCAAGGGCATATTTCACCAGGTATTTATTCTCGTGCTTTTTTAGAGGGGCGCATTACCGAGGCGCAAATGTTGTTATTCCGTCAAGAGGCGGGCAAAGACGGGTTAAGTTCGTATCCACATCCATGGTTAATGCCTGATTTTTGGCAATTTCCAACTGTTTCCATGGGGCTGGGCCCAATTATGGCGATTTATCAGGCACGGTTTATGAAATATTTGCATCACCGTGATATTCAGCCGACTGATCAACGCACAGTTTGGGCGTATTTGGGTGATGGCGAAATGGACGAGCCTGAATCGCTGGGTGCAATTTCCTTGGCAGGTCGTGAAAAATTAGACAACTTAATTTTTGTGATTAATTGTAATTTACAGCGCCTAGATGGCCCCGTGCGTGGCAATGGCAAAATTATTCAAGAATTGGAAGGCATGTTCCGAGGTGCAGGCTGGAATGTGCTTAAAGTAATTTGGGGTGGCGAGTGGGATAAATTGCTTGCTAAGGACAATACTGGGTTACTTAAAAAGCGTATGGAAGAAGTGGTGGATGGCGAGTATCAGGCTTATAAAGCCAAAGATGGTGCTTATGTGCGCAAACATTTCTTTGGTAAGTATCCAGAATTATTGGCAATGGTTGAAGACCTTAGTGATGACGATATTTATGCACTTAATCGTGGTGGACACGACCCTTTTAAAGTCTTTCAAGCCTATCATGCTGCCAAAGCCTGTAGTGACAAACCAACGGTTATTTTAGCCAAAACGGTTAAAGGTTACGGCATGGGTGAAGCGGGCGAAGGTCAGAATACCACGCATTCGCAGAAAAAACTTGGACTTGAACAAGTTGAAAAATTTGCCAAACGCTTTGACATACCTGTTACCGAAGAAGATGCCAAGCAGCTAAATTTTTACAAACCAGTCGATGACAGCGAAGAAATGACTTATATGAATGCCCAACGCCAAAAGTTAGGTGGCTCATTGCCCGCTCGCTCGTTTGAATTGGAAACATTGCCCACGCCAGAATTGAGTGTTTTTGAGGCGTTGTTAAAATCCAGCGGTGATCGTGAACTTTCAACCACAATGGCACTTAATCGCATTATGGCACTGCTGGTTCGTGATAAACAACTGGGTGCTAAAATTGTGCCTATTATTCCTGATGAAGCACGCACTTTTGGCATGGAAGGATTGTTCAGACAGCTTGGCATTTATTCCGCCTCAGGGCAGCTTTATCAACCTGAAGACTCTGATAAAGTAATGTGGTATAAGGAAGACAAAAAAGGCCAAGTGTTACAAGAAGGCATTAACGAAGCCGGTGCAGTTTCCGATTGGATTGCCGCTGCTACAGCCTATGCCACACACAATACTACCATGATTCCGTTTTATATTTATTATTCTAAATTTGGCTTCCAACGCGTAGGTGATTTGATTTGGGCAGCAGGTGATATGCAAGCCAAAGGTTTCCTAATTGGTGGCACAGCAGGGCGCACAACGCTAAATGGCGAAGGACTACAGCACGAAGATGGAGATTCACACATTGTTGCTAACACCATCCCAAATTGCGTGTCATACGACCCAACTTATGGCTATGAATTGGCAGTCATTGTTCGTAGCGGATTATATCGAATGTATGAAAAACACGACAATATTTTTTACTATATTACCGTTATGAATGAACTTTATACCCATCCAGAAATGCCAGCAGGCGCAGAAGATGGGATCATTAAAGGCATTTACCAATTGCATAGCGATGCTGATGCACAAGTGCAATTACTTGGCAGCGGCACCATTCTCAGAGAAGTCGAAAAAGCCGCACAAATGCTAGCAGACGATTGGGGTATAAAATCTAATATTTGGTCAGTAACCAGTTTCAATGAATTAACCCGTGAAGCACAGGCGATTGACCGAGAAAACAGATTTAGCGCCGACACCCCCAAAGTGCCTTATATCACCCAATGTTTAGCAGATGCAAAAGGCCCTGTAATTGCCACCACCGACTATATGCGCAATTACGCCGAGCAAGTGCGCAAATACATTCCTAATCGTTATGAAGTCCTTGGCACAGATGGTTTTGGTCGCTCAGATTCACGGGCTGCTCTTAGAGATTTCTTTGAAGTTGATGCTAATTATGTGACAATTGCCACCCTTAAAGCCTTAGTTGACGAAGGGAAAATGGACGCATCTAGCGTTGCCGCTGCAATTAAAAAATACGGTGTTGATATAGAAAAACCAAATCCAATGACGGTATAAAAAGGGTAAGAAAATGACACAAGAAGCGTATTTAAAAGAACTTAGGTCAGGCGTAAAAATGCAATTTAAAGATTTAATGGCATTGGTTGATGATAATTTTAACCACACTCCTGCATCATTTACCAATGGTACTCTTGACAATTCTGAGGATGAAAACCAAGGGAGTGCAAAATTATTTGGCTTTGCTGCCATTCATCAATTAACCCCATTAGAAACGCTGCACTGTTTTGGTGAACACTACCAAGATGTTTTAAACGACCCTCAAGGCATTGCACATCAAAATATCCGCAATTTTATTATTTATGGCTGGGAAGGGGTGAAATTCAATTCGCCCGTATTAATACCATTTTCAAAATGAGGTTTTTGCAAAAAAAAAGCCTTATTTTATTTGCTCTTTTCCCCATATTCATAATACCCCAAACCTGCTAATACAAGAACAGTGCCACCAATTTGCATCAGCGTTAGGGTTTCGTTGTTAAATAACGACCCCAGTAACAAAGCAAAAACAGGGGTCATTAGTGGCACAATACTCACCACCCTTACACTCGCATGCTTGATTAAATGATAATAAGAGATAAAGCCAAGAACTGAGCCGAATGTAGATAAATAAGCTATGGACAGCGCCCCTTTAAGGGTAATTTCAGGGATTGTTCCTTCGCTAAAAAACCACACAACAATAAACAAAGGAGCGCTAAACAACAAGGCACCTGTGGTGGTTTCTAATGCTGAAATCTGGGCGTTGATTTGTTTGAGTTTGACCGATATAAACGCTTGAAAAACCACACCAAAGGCAATTGCCAAAAGCCCATGAACAAGGTCTCTTGATTCCGTTAAAGAATGAGAAAAAATAACAAGCAACCCGCTTAATCCCAGCAGCAAGCCAACCATTTTATTAAAACCAAAAAACTTATCCTTTAATAATATCAGCGCAAACACGCCAGTTATAATGGGCGTCAAACCAAATACTATAGAGATAACGCCAGAGGCTAGATTTTGTGAAGCATAATAAATCAAACCCAAGGTGACAAACACCCCCAAGCCAGCATACCAATAGTTCAGTAAACTTGAGGGTGTTAAAGTGAGTTTCTGCTTTTTTATTAGCAATAGCAACAAACAAATACTCAATCCAAGCGTCATTCTGACAGCAACGCCAAAATGATGACTGGTACCAAGGGTTGACCAAACAATCGCAAGCGGGGTGGTTGACCAAATGACAACCACAGATAAAAAAACCAGTGTTATTGGCATCGCTATATTAAAAAGATTAGATTTTGCTCAAACAGTTGTTTGGCAAGTTCTAGGCAATGTAATGATTCAACACGCCGTTTGTTGCAAAAATCCACCAAATCTCCCGCATCAATCCCCTTAAACTCAACTTCTTCCCCATTCGCAAACACCCGAACAATATTGTTTTCTCGCAAATAAGCAATCTTACACACAGAATAAAGCTGGTAACGACCACACACATCAAAGCCTTCATCTTGATTTTCATACTCAAACAATTGCAAAGTCTGCACATCCATCACATCCAACTTTGTGACAAATTGAGCAAACTGCACACCGCTAATATCCAGCAAAATTTGCGCCTGTTGAACGGCGCTATCAGAAATTAATGCAGGTTGTCCAATATCACACCACTGCGGATCCTGATAATAAGTACCTTTCATCCCATCAGGACAGGGCTTATCCATAAACTCATACAACTCCTGCGCTCCATAAGCCCGATACCCAAAAGACAGTGTTGTGCATTCCTCATCCAAACTCACCCCATGATGTGCGACTTTTGGTGGCACATAAAGCACATCCCCCGGCTCAACAACAAACACTTGCTCCGCTTCAAATTTATCCATAATCCTCAACGGCACATCCTCTAAATAATTTTCCATTTCACAATTTTTTGTACTCAAATGCCAACGCCTCTTCCCCGTTCCTTGTAATAAAAATACATCGTAATAATCAAAATGTGGCCCCACACTTCCACCCGTGGCAGCATAAGAAATCATCACATCATCAAAACGCCACCGAGGAATAAAATCAAATTTCGACACCAAATCACCCACTTCATCAACATACCTATCCACCCCTTGAACCAATAGCGTCCAATCTTGCGCTGGCATATCCAAAAAATCCTGCTCCGTAAAAACCCCATTACGCAACGACCACGACGCCCCCACACGACCCGTAATCAATCGAGATTCAAACACATCTTCAAGCGCTAATCCAGCCAATTCATCAGGCACAATTGGTGAAATAAAATCAGGTACAGCCTGCTTAATCAGCAACGGCTTCTTCTGCCAATACACTTGTAAGAATTGCTCCAAAGATATTTTTCCAAAATGTATCATTTAGCAATAAGCAAAAAAAAGCAGATTTTAACACAGACATATTGAGGCCTTTGCATAAATATGAATGATTAGAAAAATTCAATTTTTGCCCACTTGGTAATTTCTTAAACCTTGTCCTAACAGGGATAAGGCTGGGTTTAAAAAATTACCAAGTGGGTGAAAGGCAGATTCTTGATGATTGTTTATATTTATGCAAAGGTCTCATTTTAAGTAAAAAAACCAATAAACCCAATAAAAACCCACAAACATTACAATAGTAATTTTTTTTAAAATAGGATTTAAAGAAAGTATTACATGGCAACTCTCTAGGAAGGAAAAAATTGAATTTTCCAATTTTTTATTTATACAAAATTCCTGCTTTATAATATTGTAGATTACAACATGGTTAACATATTAAATGACATCCTTGGAGTCTTACCATCAAGCCTATACCTACGACACAGGCAACAACCTGACCCATCTATCACACCAAGCACAAAGCAACACTTGGCAACAAACCGTCACCCTGCACCCAAACAGCAACCGTGGCACTGAAAACAACAACCCAAACAACTTTGATGCCAACGGCAATTTATCAAACCTAGACAATATCGGCAATCTAAATTGGCACTACAACAACACCCTAAGTAAACTTACCAAACAAAATAAAACCACAGAATACTATGTGTATGACCATCAAGGCAACCGAGTCCGCACCGTTATTGAAGCCAATAACCAAATACAAAGCCAAAGAAACTACCTTCCTTCACTAGATATTTCAACCAACCAAACCAATACCCTGCATATCGGCACCCACATCCTCAGCGAGCAAACCAAAGACAGCACACAAACCCGCTACCAACTCTCTAACCACCTACAAACCAATACTTTAGAACTTAACGACCAAGCCCAAATCATCAGTTACGAACATTGCTACCCCTATGGCGGCACCGCCATCATCGCTGGCAAAGACAAAACCCAAGTCCAACAAAAACGCTACCGCTACACAGGCAAAGAAAGAGACGACAGCAGTGGTCTATACTATTATGGCGCCAGATACCTAGCCCCTTGGTTGGCAAGGTGGATAAGTCCAGATTCAGCAGGCAGTGTTGATGGCTTGAATTTGTATGTTTATGTTGGCAACAACCCACTTAAATATATTGACCCAACAGGGCATATTTTCACCATATCTTGGGATCATTTTATCCCAGTGATTAACACACATATGCAGACTAACTTGTTAAATCTTTGGGTTGGAGAAAATCATGAAGAACTCAAAGGAAAGCAATTGTTTTTTGATTTAAATCACGCCATTATTCATGAAAGAGATATGGTATTTGAAGACACCTCTCCAGGAATCAAGAAGGTTCCCTCTTGGAGAGAAGGAGTCCCTGGGGTTTTTGAAGAGCACATTGGGCTTAGTGACATCCAAACCCAAAAATTAAAAAAAGTGTGGGATTCTGTGTATAGACTAACAGAACATCGTGCTTGTTATACGATTGGCGAAAGAGATTGGAAAGATGTGGCTAGTGATGAAAAAATATTGAAACAAGGGGGTCTAAAAAGTGGTGCAGATTTTTTAGTAGGTGCCGCTCATTTGCTGGATCATGGGTTAGACGACTTTGCAAAATCCCAAGGATATTGTACAAAGTCCCATCCTGTTTACTGGCATTTTGAACCTGATATTAGCATTGCTTTAATTCCAAAAGAAGTTATCGACCTGGATTCTGAGGATCGTTCCAGAAACACCAGAACAGCAGATGAATATGGTTTGTGGGTTAAAGGTATCGATGGTTCAGTAGAAGGCGCCTTTTTGGTTCTTGGTCAAAAGCATGTTATGAAAAATATCTTTGGTAATTTGGCAAAAAAAATCCCGGAAAATTTAAACACCTTAAGCCCCTCCGAATAAAAGGCATGTCAATCTATCTAATGAGTCCTTAAAGTCCATCATTAAGCGCAAGTAATATTTACACCCCTTAAACACACAAAAATTAAATTTTGTCCATTCTTTTTATTTCTATACAAAGGTCTCATTTATAATGCCATAAAAGTAAATTATCAATGTATTAAATGACATCTTTAGAACGCTATCATCAAACTTACACCTACGACATAGGCAACAACCTGACCCATCTATCACACCAAGCACAAAGCAACACTTGGCAACAAACCGTCACCCTGCACCCAAACAGCAACCGTGGCACTGAAAACAACAACCCAAACAACTTTGATGCCAACGGCAATTTATCAAACCTAGACAATATCGGTAGTCTAAATTGGCACTACAACAACACCCTAAGTAAACTTACCAAACAAAATAAAACCACAGAATACTATGTGTATGACCACCAAGGCAATCGAGTCCGAACCGTTATTGAAACCAATGACCAAATACAAAGCCAAAGAAACTACCTTCCTTCGCTAGATATTTCAACTAACCAAGTCAACACCCTGCACATTGGCACCCACATCCTCGTCGAACAAACCAAAGACAATACCCAAACCCACTACCAACTCTCCAACCACCTACAAACCAACACCTTGGAACTCAACGACCAAGCCCAAGTTATTAGTTACGAACACTACTACCCCTATGGTGGCACCGCCATCATCGCCGGCAAAGACAAAACCCAAGTCCAACAAAAACGCTACCGCTACACAGGCAAAGAAAGAGACGACAGCAACGGTCTATACTATTACGGCGCCAGATACCTAGCCCCTTGGTTGGCAAGGTGGATAAGCCCAGATTCAGCAGGCAGTGTTGATGGCTTGAATTTGTATGTTTATGTTGACAACAACCCACTTAAATATATTGACCCAACAGGGCATATTTTCACCATATCTTGGGATGATTTTTCGCTTATAATCAACATACGCTTGGACGCTAAACGATTAAATATTTGGGTTGGAGAAGAACATGAAAGACCAGAAGGAAAGCAATTGTTTTTTGATTTAAATCACGCCATTATTAATAAAAGAGATATGGTATTTGAGGACGCCTCTCCAGGAATCAAGAAGGTTTCCCCTTGGAGAGAAGGAAGCCCTGGAGTTTTTAATGTACACAGGAGGCTTAGTGGCGTCCAAGCCCAAAAATTAAAAGAAGCGGGGGATTCTGTGTATAAACTAACAAAATATCGTGCTTGTTATACGATTGGCGAAAGATCCTGGAAAAATGTGGCTAGTGATGAAAAAATATTAAAACAACAGGGTCTAAAAAGCGGTGCAGATTTTTTAGTAGGTGCCGCTCATTTGCTGGGTCATGAGTTAGGCGACTTGACAAAACTCCTAGGGTGTTGTGCAGAATCCTATCCTGTTTACTGGAATTTTGAACCTGATATTAGCATTGCTTTGATTCCAAAAAAAGTTGTTGATCTGCCTTCGATAAATTACCCCAGAGAGACTAGAACAGCAGATGAATATGGCTTGTGGGTTAAAGGCGCTGATAACTCAATAGAAAACGCCTTTTTAGTTTTGGGTCAAAAACATGTAATGAAAGACCTTTTTAGCGATTTAGCAACAAAAATACCAAAGGATTTACATCTCTTAGCTGCCCCTTCAAGTTTAACAGCCAACTTATCAAGGAGATCAAGACGCTGTGTTATTTTATGATACCATTTTCAAAAAATCAAATTTTTCCAATCATCCATATTTATACAAAGGTCTCATTTATAATGTCATAAATGTAAAACTATTAAAACTATTAAATGGTATCTTTAGAACTTTATCATCAAACTTATACTTACGACACAGGCAACAACCTGACCCGTCTATCACACCAAGCACAAAGTAACACTTGGCAACAAACCATCACCCTGCACCCAAACAGCAACCGTGGCACTGAAAACAACAACCCAAACAACTTTGATGCCAACGGCAATTTATCAAACCTAGACAATATCGGCAGTCTAAATTGGCACTACAACAACACCCTAAGTAAACTTACCAAACAAAATAAAACCACAGAATACTATGTGTATGACCATCAAGGCAACCGAGTCCGCACCGTTATTGAAACCAATAACCAAATACAAAGCCAAAGAAACTACCTTCCTTCACTAGATATTTCAACCAACCAAACCAACACTCTACATATTGGCACCCACATCCTCAGCGAACAAACCAAAGACAGCGCTCAAACCCGCTACCAACTCTCCAGCCACCTACAAACCAATGCCTTGGAACTCAACGACCAAGCTCAAGTCATTAGTTACGAACACTATTACCCCTATGGCGGCACCGCCATCATCGCCAGCAAAGACAAAACCCAAGCCCAACAAAAACGCTACCGCTACACAGGCAAAGAAAGAGACGACAGCAGTGGTCTATACTATTACGGCGCCAGATACCTGGCCCCTTGGCTAACAAGGTGGATAAGCCCAGATTCAGCAGGCAGTGTTGATGGCTTGAATTTGTATGTTTATGTTGGCAACAACCCACTTAAATATATTGACCCAACAGGGCATATTTTCACCATATCTTGGGATGATTTTGTGTTTATACTTAACAAACACTTGTCCACTAAAAAATTGAATCTTTGGGTTGGGGAAAATCATGATGAAGTAGAAGGGGGTAAAATAATTCTTGATTTAAATGGCAGTTTTTGGGAGGATAGAAACCTGATATTCGAAGAAACTGATCACACCAAAGCTGAGCCACTCTCCTCTTGGAGTAGTGGCGCACCTTATTTACGATTCACAACATTAAACTCTCAAAAATTAAGAGAAATGGTAAGATCTGTGCACGAGCTATCAAAGCGTCGAAAAAGTTACGCCTTTGCTGCAAATGATTGGAAAGATCTCGCTCTTGATTATGTAGAATTAAAAAGACAAGGTCTAACGGGAGAGTCAGATTTCTTACTAGGTGCGGCTCATTTATTATTTCACAAATTACACACTTATGCAAAACAGTCTGGAATGGATGAAAAATCTTTTCCTGCTTATTGGAATTTTGAACCCGATACCAGCATTGCCTTAATTTCAAAACAAACGCTTGATAATTTTCCTATGAGTCTTTCTAAAGATTTAAGGGGAAAAGAGGAATATGGCTTGTGGGTTCACAACAAGGATGGCTTAGTAAAAAATTCCATTTTAATTCTTGGTCAGAAGCATGTCATAAAAGGCATCTTTGGCGATTTAGCAACAAAAATACCAAGAGATTTGCACCTCTTAACTCCCCCCTCAAGATCAACAGCCAGCTTACCAGTGAGAACAAAACGCTGTGTTATTTTATGATACCATTGTCAAAAATCAAATTTTTCCAACCCTCCCATTTATACAAAGTTCTCATTTATAATGCCACAAAAGTAAAATTATTAATGCATTGAATGATATCCTTGGAACTTTATCAACAAACTTACACCTACGACACAGGTAGCAATCTGACTCGCCTATCACACCAAGCACAAAGCAACACTTGGCAACAAGCCATCACCCTGCACCCAAACAGCAACCGTGGTACTGAAAATAACAACCCAAACAACTTTGATGCCAACGGCAATTTATCAAACCTAGACAATATCGGCAGTCTAAATTGGCACTACAACAACACCCTAAGTAAATTTACCAAACAAAATAAAACCACAGAATACCATGTATATGACCACCAAGGCAACCGAGTCCGCACCGTTATTGAAGCCAATAACCAAATACAAAGCCAAAGAAACTACCTTCCTTCACTAGATATTTCAACTAACCAAGCCAACATCCTACATATTGGCACCCACATCTTTGCCGAACAAACCAAAGGCAACATCCAAACCCACTACCAACTCTCCAACCACCTACAAACCAACACCTTGGAACTCAATGACCAAGCCCAAGTTATTAGTTACGAACACTACTACCCCTATGGCGGCACCGCCATCATCGCTGGCAAAGACAAAGCCCAAGTCCAACAAAAACGCTACCGCTACACAGGCAAAGAAAGAGACGACAGCAGTGGACTATATTATTACGGTGCCAGATACTTAGCCCCTTGGCTAATAAGGTGGATAAGTCCAGATTCAGCAGGCAGTGTTAATGGTTTGAATTTGTATGTTTATGTTGACAACAACCCGCTTAAATATATTGACCCAACAGGGCATATTTTCACCATATCTTGGGATGATTTTTCGTCCATAATTAACAAACACTTGGAAACTAAACGATTAAATATTTGGGTTGGAGAAAATCATGCGAAACCAGAAGGAAAGCAATTGTTTTTTGATTTAAATCACGCCATTATTCATAAAAGAGATATGGTGCTTGAAGACGCCTCTCCAGGAATCAGGAGGCTTCCTCCTTGGAGAGGAGGAAGCCCTGAATATTTTGATGTGTATAGAAGGTTTAGTGGCGTCCAAGCCCAAAAATTAAAAGAAGCGGGGGATTCTGTGCATAAACTAACAGAACATCGTGCCTGTTATACGATTGGCGAAATATCCTGGAAAGATGTGGCTAGTGATGAAAAAATATTAAAACAACTGGGTCTAAAAAGCGGTGCAGATTTTTTAGTAGGTTCCTCTCATTTGCTGAATCATGGGTTGAGCAACTCTGCAATATTCCTAGGACATTGTACAAACTCCTATCCTGTTTACTGGCATTTTGAACCTGATATTAGCATTGCTTTGATTCCAAAAGAAGCTACCAACCTGAATTTTTCGGAGTATTCCAGAAACACCGGAACAGCGGATGAATATGGCTTGTGGGTTAAAGGCGCTGATAACTCAATAGAAAACGCCTTTTTAGTTTTGGGTCAACAACATGTGATGAAAGACCTTTTTGGCGATTTAGCAACAAAAATACCAAAGGATTTACATCTCCTAGCTGCCCCTTCAAGCTTAACAGTCAACTTATCAGGGAGATCAAGACGCTGTGTTATTTTATGATATCATTTTCAAAAAATCAAATTTTTCCAATCATCCATATTTATACAAAGGTCTCATTTATAATGTCATAAATGTAAAACTATTAAAACTTTAAATGGTATCTTTAGAGCTCTATCATCAAACTTATACCTACGACACAGGCAACAACCTGACCCGTCTATCACACCAAGCACAAAGCAACACTTGGCAACAAACCATCACCCTGCACCCAAACAGCAACCGTGGCACTGAAAACAACAACCCAAACAACTTTGATGCCAACGGCAATCTATCAAACCTAGACAATATCGGTAGTCTAAATTGGCACTACAACAACACCCTAAGTAAACTTACCAAACAAAATAAAACCACAGAATACTATGTGTATGACCACCAAGGCAACCGAGTCCGCACCGTTATTGAGGTCAATAACCAAATACAAAGCCAAAGAAACTACCTTCCTTCACTAGATATTTCAACCAACCAAACCAACACTCTACATATTGGCACCCACATCCTCGTCGAACAAACCAAAGACAATACCCAAACCCACTACCAACTCTCCAACCACCTGCAAACCAACACCTTGGAACTCAACGACCAAGCCCAAGTTATTAGTTACGAACACTACTATCCCTATGGCGGCACCGCCATCATCGCTGGCAAAGACAAAACCCAAGTCCAACAAAAGCGTTACCGCTACACAGGCAAAGAAAGAGACGACAGCAGTGGCCTATACTATTATGGCGCCAGATACTTAGCCCCTTGGCTAGCAAGATGGATAAGTCCAGATTCAGCAGGCAGTATTGATGGTTTGAATTTGTATGTTTATGTTGACAACAACCCGCTTAAATATATTGACCCAACAGGGCATATTTTCACCATATCTTGGGATGATTTTTCGTCCATAATTAACAAACACTTGGAAACCAAACGATTAAATATTTGGGTTGGAGAAAGTCATACCGAACTAGAAGGAAAGGTATTGATGCTTAATTTGGACAGTGATATTCTGCAAAAAAGAAACATAATATTCGAAGCATGTAACAAAAGAGCCGGTACAGTTATCCCTTGGAGCAAGGATTCGCCACACCTTTCTTTAGGGTATATATTGAGTGATGCAGCCAAATCCCAAAAATTAAAAGATACATCAAGCTCTGTATATAAACTAACGCAACACCGAAAAGGCTACAGCATTGCTTCAGATGATTGGAGCAATGTTGTTTCTGACAAAGCAGAATTAAAAAGACAAGGGCTAACAGGAGGGTCGGATTTTTTAGTAGGTGCTGCTCATTTGATGTTTCACGCAGTAGATGGCCATGCAAAAAGCATGGGAATGAGTAAAAATGCTTTTCCCGCCTATTGGAATTTTTCACCCAATACCAGTATTGCTTTAATCCCAAAAACAGTTTTTGACAATTTCCCTGCGAGCATTTCTAGAAAATCAGGAGCAGGAAAAGAATACGGCTTATGGGTTCTTGGCAAAGACGGGTCAACAGAAAATGCCGCTTTAATCCTGGGTAAAAAACATACTATAAAAAATATATTTGGTAATTTGGCAACAAAAATACCAAGAAGTTTCTACGCATTAAAACCCCCTTCAACATCAACAGCCAGCCCCCCAGAAAGAACAAAAAGCTGTGTTATTTTATAACGCCACTTAATGCCATTTTCAAAAATAAAATTTTGCTAACCCTTTACTTTATGCAAAGGCCTCATTTATAATGAGACCTTTGCATAAATATAAATAATTATCAAGAATCCACTTTTTCACCCACTTGGTAATTTTTTAAACCCAGCCTTAGCTCTGCTAGGACAAGGTTTAAGAAAATTACCAATTGGGCAAAAATTGAATTTTGCTAATCATCCATATTTATGCAAAGGTCTCATAATGTCATAAAAGTAAAGTTATTAAATGATACCTCTAGAACTCTATCGTCAAATTTACACCTACGACACAGGCAACAACCTGACTCATCTATCACACCAAGCGCAAAGTAACACTTGGCAACAAACCATCACCCTGCACCCAAACAGCAACCGTGGCACTGAAAACAACAACCCAAACAACTTTGATGCCAACGGCAATTTATCAAACCTAGACAATATCGGCAGTCTAAATTGGCACTACAACAACACCCTAAGTAAACTTACCAAACAAAATAAAACCACAGAATATTATGTGTATGACTACCAAGGCAACCGAGTCCGCACCGTTATTGAAACCAATGACCAAATACAAAGCCAAAGAAACTACCTTCCTTCATTAGATATTTCAACTAACCAAACCAATACTCTACATATTGGCACCCACATCCTCGCCGAACAAACCAAAGACAATGTCCAAACCCACTACCAACTTTCTAATCATCTGAAAACCAATGCCTTGGAACTCAACGACCAAGCCCAAGTTATTAGTTACGAACACCACTACCCCTATGGTGGCACCGCTATCATCGCCGGCAAAGACAAAACCCAAGCCCAACAAAAACGCTACCGCTACACAGGCAAAGAAAGAGACGACAGTAGCGGTCTATACTATTACGGCGCCAGATACCTAGCCCCTTGGCTAACAAGGTGGATAAGTCCAGATTCAGCAGGCAGTGTTAATGGCTTGAATTTGTATGTTTATGTCGGCAACAATCCACTTAAATATATTGACCCAACGGGGCATATTTTTACCATATCTTGGGACGATTCTTCGTTCACAATTAACACATACTTAGAAACTCGGCAATTAAATCTTTGGGTTGGAGATAATCATTATGAGCCAGAAGGAAAACAATTAATCCTTGATTTAGATAGTGCTATTATGCAAAAAAGAAACATAATATTCGAAGCATCTTTTCACAAAAAAGCCTACCGACTCCTCCCTTGGGTAGAAGGTGCGCTAGATCTTTTTTTAGAATACCTGTTTGTGGAAGATGCAACCAAATCCCAAGAATTAAGAGAATCAGTAGAATCTGCATACAAACTAACAAAATACCGACAAGGCTACACCATTGCCTCAGATAGTTGGAAAGGCATTGCCCTTGATGAGGCAGAATTAAAAGAACAAGGCTTAACAGGAGGGTCAGATTTTTTAGTAGGTACCGCTCATTTGCTATTTCACACATTAACCACCATAGGAGCAGAGATTGGAATGCATGAAAATGCTTTTCCCGTCTATTGGCATTTTGCAGCCGACACCAGTATTGCTTTAATTCCCAAAAGAAATCTTGACACCTATCCCACGAGTCTTGATAGAGATTTTAGGCAAGGAAAAGAATACGGCTTATGGGTTTACGGCAAAGACGGCTCAATAGAAAATGCCTTCTTAATTATCGGTCAAAAGCCTATCATGAAAAGCGTCTTTGGCAATTTGGCAACAAAAATACCAAAAAATTTACACACATTAGATCCCCCTTCAGGATTAACAGTCAGACCCCTATCAGCAAGAACAAAACGCTGTGTTATTTTATAACACCACCTGAGTCCAACAAGTAAAACTTGTGTCAACAATTGGGCATTTGTGCGTTAAAATAAATGCTTTAAAATTTTTTGACATTACATCAACAACAAGGAGAATTATGTTTGATAAATCCCAGACTTTAGCCAAGGTAGATAGCGATATTGCAGAGGCAATTGCCAAAGAAGAAGCGCGTCAAGAGGCGCATATTGAATTAATTGCCAGTGAAAATTATACTTCGCCAGCCGTGATGGAGGCACAGGGGTCGCAATTGACCAATAAGTATGCTGAGGGCTATCCGCACAAACGATATTATGGTGGGTGTGAGCATGTAGATGTGGTGGAGCAGTTGGCGATTGACCGTGCTAAGGCGTTGTTTGGTGCGGATTATGCGAATGTACAGCCGCATTCTGGTTCGCAGGCAAATGCGGCGGTTTTTCAGGCATTGTTGGTACCGGGGGATACGATTTTAGGGATGAGTTTGGCGCATGGTGGGCATTTAACGCACGGTGCGGCACCGAGTTTTTCGGGTAAGAATTTTAATGCGGTTCAATATGGCTTAAATGAAGCAACGGGTGAAATTGATTATGAACAAGTCGAACAACTTGCCAAAGAGCATCAGCCAAAGATGATTATTGCTGGTTTTTCGGCGTATTCTCGTGTGGTGGATTGGCAGAGATTTAGAGATATTGCCGATGCAGTTGGTGCTTATTTTATGGTGGATATGGCACATGTTGCAGGTTTGATTGCCGTCGGGGAATACCCATCACCTGTTGGTATTGCTGATGTGACAACGACGACGACACACAAAACTTTGCGTGGCCCTCGTGGGGGGTTAATTTTGGCTAAAGCCAATGCAGAAATTGAGAAAAAACTTAATTCTGCAATTTTCCCAGGTATTCAAGGTGGGCCATTGATGCACATTATTGCTGCTAAGGCAGTGAGTTTTAAAGAGGCAATGAGTGACGAGTATAAGGCGTATCAAAAACAAGTTAAAGTTAATGCGCAAGCGATGGCGAACACATTTATTAAACGAGGGTTTGATGTGGTATCGGGCGGTACAGATGACCATTTGTTTCTCGTGAGTTTTATTGACCAAGGGCTAACAGGTAAGGCAGTGGATGCGGCTTTGGGCAATGCACATATTACGGTTAATATGAACGCTGTGCCGAATGACCCGCAGTCGCCTTTTATTACCAGTGGGATTCGCGTCGGTACGCCAGCGGTAACAACACGAGGGTTTAACGCAGTAGATTGTGCCGAATTAGCGGAATGGATGTGTGATATTTGTGACGACTTAGACAATCAAGCGGTGATTGATGAAGTGAAAATCAAAGTTGCCACGCTTTGCGCCAAACACCCTGTTTACAACTAAAAAATGCGCTGCCCATTTTGCCAATCTGATGACACCAAAGTTCTAGACACGCGTTTGATTGACGACGGTTCTCAGGTGCGTAGAAGGCGGGAATGCACGGCTTGTAATGAACGCTATTCAACCCGTGAAGTGGTTGATTTAAATCCACCAAGGTTGATTAAAAGTGACGATTCTCGTGAATCTTTTAGTGAAGAAAAATTGCGTTTTGGTTTGCTCAAAGCCCTAGAAAAACGCCCTGTAACAACCGCACAAATAGAAACAGCCATTCAGCATATTCGGCATAAATTAATGACACAATCTGATCGAGAGGTGTCAACCAATAGGTTGGGGCGATGGGTGATGGAAGAATTAAAGGCGCTTGATGAAGTGGCATATATTCGTTTTGCCTCTGTTTATCGACAATTTCAAGATGTGGAAGCCTTTCGCTTGGAGATAGACAAACTAATGGCAAAAAATGGCAAAAACTAAACTAGAGTTTGTTTGCAGAGCGTGTGGTGCGGCGCATCCTCAATGGGCAGGGCAATGCTTAGAATGTAAGGCTTGGAATACCTTGGAAGAGGTGGTGTTGTCGCAAATCGCCTCCTTAAAGCCAACTATCTTGCAAGACTTGCCACCTTCAAAAGTACAAAGACTCTCTGAGATTAAATCTGAGAGCAAACCCAGACTCACCACTGGACTCACAGAACTTGACCGCACCCTTGGCGGTGGCTTGGTTGATGGCTCTGTTGTTTTAATTGGTGGCGATCCGGGAATTGGCAAATCCACTTTGATTCTACAGGCTATGTCAGTTATTAATAAAAGCAACACGGCTTTATATGTAAGTGGCGAGGAATCTGCACAACAAGTGAGCGATAGAGCGGTGCGTTTGGGCATCAAAGAAGATATTTTGCTGTTGAACGAAACCCACCTTGAGAAAATCATCACATTTGCCAAAGAACTACAGCCCAAAGTTATTGTTATTGATTCCATTCAAACCATGGTTACTGACGGTTCAGCTTCTGCACCCGGTTCAGTTACCCAAGTGCGAGATTGTGCCGCACAGTTGACACAATATGCCAAGCATACCAATACTATTTTATTATTGATTGGACATGTGACCAAAGGCGGTGCATTGGCAGGGCCTAGAATTTTAGAACACATGGTTGATTGTGTGTTGTATTTTGAAGGCGATGCAGGCGGGCGTTATCGCATTATTCGTGCGGTTAAAAATCGCTTTGGTGCGGTCAATGAAATTAGCGTTTTTGCGATGCGGGAAACTGGCTTGCAACAAGTTGAAAACCCGTCAGCAATATTTTTGTCCAATCAAGCCAAACCCTCCCCCGGATCAATGGTAATGGTAACGCGTGAGGCGACCAGACCACTTATGATTGAAGTGCAAGCATTGGTTGACCAAGCGAATGGTAATCCTAGGCGTGTCAGCGTAGGATTGGATCAAAATCGCCTAGCCTTGCAACTTGCCATCTTGCACAAACATGGCGGCATTGCTACTTTTGACCAAGATGTGTTTGTGAATGTGGTCGGTGGTATTAAAGTGAATGAAACTGCCTCAGATTTGGTGGTAATGTTGACCATTATGTCAAGCTTGAGAGATAAAGTTATCCCGAATAATTGGATTGCTTTTGGCGAAGTCGGCTTAACGGGTGAAGTTCGTCCTGTTTATAACGCCATTGAGCGCCTAGCAGAAGCGCAGAAGCACGGCTTTAAAATTGCCATTATTCCAAAGGCGAATACGCCTAAAAAATCTATCAAAGGCTTAAAAGTTGTTCCCGTTGAATACCTTTATCAGGCTTTGCAATATATGTCTGAAAATACTTGATGAGACTTTTGCACAACCACCCACTTGGTAATTTTTTAAACCCAGTCTTATCTCTGCCTTGACAAGGTTTAAGAAAATTACCAAGTGGGCAAAAATTGAATTTTGCCAATCATCCATTTTTTTTAAATTCAAGTCTTTTAAGAAAAATATTCAAAGGTATAATTCCGTAAAAATAATAAAAACAAAGTTAAAAGAGGAAAATATGAAAGACACTCAAGCGAAATCATCAACTGCAACACAACAAAATAAAGCACAAAAAATCACCAACCAGCTTAATGAAAAAATACTTATTCTTGCCAAAGGAATCATAGCCTTTGTTGCGACTGTATCCATTGCAGTTGCTGCTAATACTGGCATCGTTACTTACAAAAAAATGCAAACGACAGCGCCTAATGACGCAGTAACCATTATTGCCACTGATGTTGCAGGCAACACAACACAACAGACTGCTGTATCGGTGAAAACCTCTGTTGCAAAAGGCTTTATTATGAATGGTGAAAATGCTGGGGATTGGAGTGGCTTTTCAGTTTCCTCAGCAGGCGATGTTAATGGCGATGGCTTGGATGACTTGATTGTTGGCGCTTATTTTGCTAAAAGCGCAGCAGGTAAATCTTTCGTCGTGTTTGGTAAGGCTAACGGAGCCATTGTTAATTTATCAGCCATAGTCCTTGGCACAGGTGGCTTTGTTATTAATGGTGAAGATTCTGGGAGTCATAGTGGTCACTCAGTCTCCTCAGCAGGCGATGTTAATGGCGATGGCTTGGATGACTTGATTGTTGGTGCTTATCAAGCGGTTCCTGGTGGCAAAAACAAAGCAGGTGAATCTTATGTAGTATTTGGTAAAGCTGATGGAACTGCTGTTAATTTATCAACCATAGTCTCTGGTGCAGGCACAGGTGGTTTTGTTATTAATGGTGAGAGTGCTGAGGATTGGAGTGGCTTTTCAGTCTCCTCAGCAGGCGATGTCAATGGTGATGGCTTGGGTGACTTAATTGTTGGTGCTTATCAAGCAGCCCCTGGTGGTAAAAACAAAGCAGGTAAGTCTTATGTAGTATTTGGTAAAACTAATGGAACTGCTGTTAATTTATCAGCCGTAGCCTCTGGTACAGGTGGCTTTGTTATGAATGGTGAGAGTGCTGGGGATTGGAGTGGCTTTTCAGTCTCCTCAGCAGGTGATGTCAATGGCGATGGCTTAGGTGACTTGATTATTGGTGCTTATTTTGCTACTCCCGATGATAGAGCAGGTCAATCAGGTCAAGCAGGTAAAACTTATGTCGTGTTTGGCAAAGCTGATGGGACTGCTGTTAATTTATCAACCATAGCCTCTTCTCACACGGAAACAGGCTTTATTATTAATGGTGATAAAGCTGGGGATCGGAGTGGCTTTTCAGTCTCTTCAGCAGGTGATGTCAACGGTGATGGCTTGGATGATTTGATTCTTGGCACTTATTTTGCAGATCCTGATGGTAAAAAAATAAGTCAAGCTTTCGTCGTGTTTGGCACAGCTGATGGGAACGCTGTTATTTTATCAACGCCCATAATCTCTGGCCCAGGTGGCTTTGTTATTAATGGTGATAAAGCTGGGGATCGGAGTGGCGCCTCAGTCTCCTCAGCAGGCGATGTCAACGGTGATGGCTTGGATGATTTGATTGTTGGTGCTTATTACGATGGTGGAAGCCAAACAGGCAAATCTTTCGTTGTGTTTGGTAAGACTGATGACGATGTTGTTAATTTATCAGCCATGGCTCTTAACACGGGTACAGGTGGCTTTGTTATTAATGGTGCGAATTCTGGGGATTGGAGTGGCGCCTCAGTCTCCTCAGCAGGCGATGTTAACGGCGATGGCTTGGATGATTTGATTGTTGGCGCTTATTTGGCAAACCCTGCTGATGGCAAAGGTTTGGCAGGTGAATCTTTCGTAATATTTGGCAAAACCGATACAAAAGCCGTTGATTTGGCAGATATTCGTGCTGGCAAAGGTGTTATTGCCCATGCCGTTGATTTTCAAGGTGATACTAAGGACAACACGCTAACAGGTACCTCTGCCGATGAGTTGTTTGTTGCTGGTTCAGGTAATGATGTTTTAACAGGTAATGGCGGCACCGATGTCTTTAATGCAGGCAAGGGTAACGATACTATTATTGTTAATGCGGATAACCTTGCTAAACTCTCCAGTAAGGTGCTTGGTAGCCTTTTGCTTGCTCGTGTCAATGGCGGTGGTAATACTGATACGCTGAAATTAGCAGGTACTGGTCTAAACCTAGATCTTACGCAAATAGCCAATGGCCGCATTCAAGACATTGAGATTATTGATTTGACAGGTTCAGGTAATAATACTTTGACACTTAATTTGAATGATTTGCTGGATGTTTCCAGTGTAACCAATGTGCTTAAAGTTGTTGGTAATTCGGGTGATAAAGTTAAAGCAACTGGATTCAGCAAGTCAGGTACAAAGCATGCTGATGGCAAGACTTATGATGTGTATGGCAATACCAAAGCGCCTACTGCAAAACTGTGGATAGAGCAGGGTTTAACGGTGATTTGACAACCGTTCTATTGTTTTGTACCTAACTAAAAGGCAAGACTTGGTGTAATGAGTGATTTTTTTTAAACCTTTTTCGGGCGGTTGCAAATCGTTCCCTACGGTTGGGCGTCGTTAGAAAAATTGTCAAGTGGATGAAAGTAGATACTTGATAACTACCCATCTTTGCACAAAAATCCAATAAGCACCTTTAGGTATATTTAGCACCTATTTTCAATTACCCATATTATTCTTTAAGGCGAATTTAACCTATAGGTGTAACGCTTTCGCTTAAAAATAGCCCTTGCTAACCATTCGTATTGATGCAAAGATTTAATGCCAAAAAAAAGCTTGTATTGCTACAAGCTTTTTTAAGATAAATGTGGGGCGAGAAACGGGTCTTGAACCCGCGACAACCGGAATCACAATCCGGGGCTCTACCAACTGAGCTATTCCCGCCATAAACTGCATAACACAATCTGTATTTAAAAGTGTTTTTACACACTTATAGCCAGATTGGCTAAAAACAATAGGCGTATTTTAACCACAACGGCTAAGGGTTTGTAAAAGATTTAAAGTTTTTTAGGAAAATAATCGGTGTTTACCTTTTTCAATTGAAATTTTTACCAAGTGAGACCCCTGTATTTAAAGAGACCTTTGCATAAATATGAATAATCATCAAGAATCCATTTTTCACCCACTTGGTAATTTTTTAAACCCAGTCTTAACTCTGCTAGGACAAGGTTTAAGAAAATCATTCATTGGGCAAAAAATGAATTTTGCTAATCATTCATATTTATGTAAAGGTCTCTTAAGGTAATTGCTGGGCTAATAGTGCAGAGTATTTAAGCGATAAGTAATTTTTTTGCGACGAATAAGCGTAGGGATGTAGTGCTTACTTCTGGAAAAATAAACTTCTAAATTTCCTTCTGAACTGACGATTTTAATGAGATTGTTATCGTTATTATGTACCTGTTGATAATGTTTTTTGACAACTTTTTTGCCGTCGTTTAACAAGAAATAAAAATCTTTTTTATTTGGGTTCTTTTCTAAGGCGTTGCTAATGGCCAAAGTTTGATTAAGCGGATCAACTTGAGTGTTGTCTAGGCGGATATCAATGTCTTTTTTTATATCATCACCATCACGCTCAAAGTTTTGATAATGCTGTGAGTGTATGCCAAATTGATTGATGGTAAAAACAGATTTTGAACGAATTTGATAGTCTTTGATTAGAGCAGCAAGCCCCTGAGTTTCTGCTTCTAAGGTATAGGTATAAACGCCGTTTACTTTATGTAGGGCAATATTCACTTCGGCAATCTCAAAATCTAACATTGATAGCGTATAAGTTGCCGTGTGTGGCTTGAGCGCTAGCACCGAAGTAGAAAGAAGCAGGAATAAGATAAAAAAATTCATTGTGAGACCTTTGCATAAATATGGATGATTAGCAAAATTCAATTTTTGCCCAATGGGTGATTTTCTTAAACCTTGTCCTAGCAGGGCTAAGGCTGGGTTTAAAAAATTACCAAGTGGGTGAAACGAGGATTCTTGATGATTATTCATATTTATGCAAAGGTCTCATTGTAAATAAAGTGCTTTTTTCAAAGGCGTGAAATATACCCTTGTTTTGGCAAAAAGATATATAAATTTAGTCAACAACATCCCTTTTTAAGCGTTTAAAATTGTCAATATATGGATTTCATTCAAACAATTATTTTAGCAATAGTGCAGGGCGTTAGCGAATTCTTGCCGATTTCATCATCTGCACACTTGATTCTTGTGCCTAAATTGGGTGATTGGGTTGATCAGGGTTTGGCATTTGATGTGGTGTTGCATTTAGGCACACTTAGCGCAGTTATTTTTTATTATCGTCACAGTATTGGTGAAATTATTGTTGCGTTTTTTAGTAAAAATCCCAATGCAGATGTTAATGCAAAACTTGGTTGGGGGGTGATTATTGCCACCATTCCTGTGGGCATTGCGGGTTTGTTGTTTAAAGGGGTGATAGAAGACAATTTACGCAGTCCTGAAGTTATTGCCTATGCCACTTTGTTGTTTGGGCTGTTACTTGGTTTGGCTGATTATTTAAACCGTAAGCGGGGTACTTTTAAGACAGATATTGGTTGGCTTGATATGCTTATTATTGGAATTTTTCAAGCATTGGCACTTATTCCGGGTACCTCAAGAAGTGGTATAACCATTACTGCTGCTTTGTTATTGGGGTTTGGTTATAAACTTGCTTTGAAGTTTTCTTTTTTGCTCTCAATTCCCGTTATTGTGCTTTCCTCACTGCTTATTTTTGTAGATTTGTATCAAACGCCAGAGCCAGTTAATTGGATATTCCTTGCAACTGGGTTTTCAACTGCGGGAATTTTTGCCTATTTGACACTCTATTTTTTTATCAAATCGTTAGAAAAAATAAGCATGTTGCCATTTGTTGCCTATCGAATTATTTTAGCCGCAGTTTTATTGGCTTTTTTCTAACGAAAAAGGTCTAACGCTTTATTGTAAACCTTAGTTTCAACGCCAAATAACCCTAATAAGGAATGCGAAATATTGTCATGTGACAAGGCTTGATCAACATTACCTGATTTTTTATTACTAAACCAAGCCAGCATCGGCACATGGGTTTGCGCTTTAGGGGCAATAACATAAGGCAATCCATGTAAATAAACCCCTTTCTCACCCAGTGATTCGCCGTGATCTGAAGCGTAGAAGACAAAACTATCGGGATAATTTTTCTTCATCAATTGAATGGCACTATCAATTAAATAATCGGTGTATAAAACACTATTGTCATACGCATTATCCACCTCTATATGGGTACATTTTTCAGGTGTATTTTTACAAGTGGGGGTAAACTTTTCAAAAGCCTGAGGATAGCGCTTATAGTATCTGGGGCCGTGAGAACCAAGGGAATGTAAGACTATCAATACATCAGATTGTTGCTTATCAATATAGCGCTTTAAATTATCAAGCATAGCAATATCAAGTTTATCTTGATAAAATATATTCTCATTTTCGATTCGGTTGCAAACCCCTTTGCAACTAGAATTATTGTCTAGCCAAAAAACCTTAACACCAGCCTTTTGCAAAATATCCAGTGCATTAGATTGATTGCCAGCTTTTTTCGGTGAGTAATCACGCTTGCCTAATAGTGAAAACATACAAGGCACAGAATAAGCCGTAGAAGTCCCACATGAAGCGACATTGCTAAAGTTCATTAGTGTGCGTTTTTCCAGTAGGGGGTTGGTTAATTTGTGGTAACCATTTAGTGAAAAACGATCTGCTCTTGCTGTTTCTCCAACGATAAAGATGCCTACGGTTTTTTTCTTATTGTTATTGCGGATAATAGCATCACTGCCAATCACTTTAAAGTCTTTTGTATCAAACATATCCTCAACATAAGAATACCCCGATTTAACCAAAAACAGCGGATTGATAAAATAACGCAAATCCCGATTTTCCCGACCAAAATAAGTAACATATTTCATATTAGCCCAAATCAAAATAATTGCAATAACAACAACAGCCAGCGTTGTTAAAATCCTGTTTTTACTTTCAATTAAGAAAGAGTGGCGTTTGATTTTAGCCATCCACAACAGTGTAATCGGCACAAAAGCAAAAATGCTAACATGCACTACCAGCGGCACAGACAACAATTCCTGTGCTTCTTTGGTATTTTGCTCTTTAATATTATCAACAATATTGGTTAACATAAATTGATCAAACACCACGCCAAGTTCTGCAAAATAACCAATAATGGCGCTGATTATTAGCACAATAGACAAAAATATTTTTAGCATATATTTATTGCTAAACAAGACCAATATTAAGTAAGTCAATACAAACATTGACGCCAAAAACCCCCAGAAAAATCCAAATCCAGAGGCTTCGAAAAAATCTATACGCTGGAATAACTTACCCCAAAATACCAAATTGTCGAAAACAACAATAAACCCACACACCAAGAGTAACAAACGATTAACAGATATTTTTAGCATAATATTATATTTCCAAAGATTTTTTTCTTAACAAGAAAAAGGCAATCATTAAGACCACTAATGCGGGTGCAAAGGCACCAAAAAAAGGGTCGTAGTTAAAGCGCAACGACACCACGCCACCAATGCGTGATGACAATTCAAAGAGTAAACTGACAACCATGCCTAAAAATATTTTCTTACCCAAAGTTGAATCTCTTAACGAGCCAAAGATAAACAACATGGACAACATTAACATTGCCACCAAAGTTACCGGTTTACTAGTGCGCTTATACAATTCCGTTGCAAAATCTTCAGAGGTGAGATTGTTGCTGCTTAAGAATGATATGTGCTTATATAGCGCTATCATAGATAACATTTGAGGCTCTTTTTTTAAGTTATTGATTAAACTTTGGTTAAAAGATACTTTGGCATTATATTGCTGATAATCCTTAGACTGAATGTCAGTAAATTTCCCAGTTTGTTTTAGTTGGTGGCGTGTTGTCTCCTCAAAATTTAATTGATTGCCGTCAAATACCGCCTTATCTGAATACATCACCGCATCTAATTGATGCTCTTTGTTTAATCGCATTAAAGTGATTTTCTTAAACACACTACCATCAAAGTTCTTTTTAACATTGATAATGGCATTGCCATCTTTCAACCAAAAACCTTGTTGACTTGCTGTAGAAATATTGCGCCCCAACGCCTTGGAACGATACAATTCAGCATATTTTGTCGTTACTGGCGCAACAAATTCACCCAATAATATTGTTATCAACATAAACAATAAGGCAGCAATCACCACCTTTTGTGCAATTTTCATAATAGAAATACCGCCACTTCTAACAACAATCAATTGCGCAGTTGTCGCCAAATGCCCCAATCCCAACAAGCAACCCAACAAAATAATTACCGAAGAATGTGCGTAAATCACCGATGGCAAATCAGCAACCACATAAATTATTGCCGATAACAGAGTGTAGTCTTGCCGTCCAATCAAATCCACTTCATTAATAAAATTAAAAAGCGCATAAACACCTGCCCAAATAACCATGACACCTAAAGTGTAAAAGAGCAATGTTTTGGCAATATAACGATCTAGGATTTTCATGGAGGCAATTTTATCATTGCCTTAACCGATAAATAAAATAAATGTTGTGAAACACACCAGCAGCTTTTTAATGGGCAATGGTATATTTATTCAATGACAGCACACAGGTTATTGGCTTCACAATGGGAATAAACAATAAAGTGGTTATTTTGCAACAAAATTTAAATCGTTTACACCAAAGGGTTTGGCGAGGAATCTTAGGGTATCTTAATTTAGATTGTGGTATAAAAACTATTTTTTGTCGTTTTTTTACAAAAAATGATTGACTTTTGAGTAGGTACTCGTATAATAGTTGATATCTTGAATGCAGATTCAAGAAAAAGCGTTAGAATTTGTTTTATATCTATTCTAATATAATTATAATTTTTTGGAGATTTCATAGTGAAAAAACAATTAATGATCGCTGCAGTTGCAGCAACAATGGCATCAGTCTCTCAGGCTGGTATTTCGATTACAGGTGATTCGTATTTTTCTTATGCTAACAATGCAATCGGATATGATGAGGATCAACCCGCTGATTTTGAAAAAAATGTAGACAGTCAGCGTGTTCGTTTAAAAGTAGTTGGAACGACAGGCGCTACTAAAGTAACCGCAGTCCTTCGTAACAACGGTGCAACTCGTGTTGATAGTAGTAACAAGGAACTGAGTGATAATGTTAGAAAAGGTGGTCTTCAAATGGATAGTTTATATATCACGACCAAAGCAGGTCGTTTTAATATAAAAGCAGGTGACTACTGGGGTACTATTGGTTTAGGCGCACGCTCTAAAGGTGCATCTAAGAAAAATGCAGTTGCTTTATCAGCTAAGGTTGGTCCTGCTACATTAGGCGTATATACCTCTGGTGATGATGCACATTCAACCAATGTAAATGCTTCAGCTAAGGTTAAAGGTGTCTCTATTAAAGCGGTACTTAATCCTAAGGAATTTACAAACTTATCTGTTAAAGGTACTTTCAAAGGTATTACAGGTGCTTTGGAATTACATTTGGATAAAACTAATGATGCTATAGCTGACGATGAAAAGAACAACACAACTTTAATTCATGTTAATGGCAAATTCCGTTCAATTAAGTGGGATGTGGCAAGTATTAGCAATAAGATAGCTTATAACGGACATGAAACAACTGGAGGTTTTAAGAACAGTACACTTGCACCTCTAGGTTCTATGTTAATAGGTGAAGGCGCTCGTGGCGGTACAGCAACAGCAGTGGCTAATGTTGGTCAATTTACTTCAATTGTTGGTGTAGCAGTTAGCACTAAGTTAGCAGGCAACACAATCAAAGGTATTTATACTAAAAACACAATGCCTGCTGGTATTGCTGGTGCCGATGATGAAAAAGCATCAGGCATAGAGTTAATTATTACTCGTCCTTTAGGTGGTGCTCAGTTGACAGCAAACTTTGGAAAACTTAGTGGTTTTAGTGACACTTATAAGACTATGAATGCTAGCAACAAAGGCCTTAGACTTGATGTTAAGTTCTAATCTTGGTTAGAAGTCTGATTTAAAGTTTGGTTTTAATGTTCAAACTTTAGATTAACACTTAAAAAAACCCTAGTGATTTTATTATCACTAGGGTTTTTTTTTCGCCCCTAATTCGAGTAAATATTGTTTGGTTCATTTTCAAAAAAAATAAACCAAGCAATTTGGCACTTATTTTTATCCCAAGTATTGAGACGCTGTTATTCTTTTGAAAATGTATTAGAGGTCAATGCCTTTTTGGGCTTTGATATTGGCTCTGAAAGCGTGTTTAATGTCTTTGATTTCGCTAACGGTGTCGGCACAATTAATTAATGCTGTGCTTGCCGCTCTGCCAGTGATAACAATGTGTTGGCTGGCTGGGCGGTTGTTGAATGCATTTAAGAGGGTTTGTTCATCTAGGTATTTGTAATTAATCATATAGGTAAGTTCGTCAAGAACGACTAAATTGATGGATTCATCATTAAGATATTGTTCGGCTTGTTGCCAAGTTTCAAGTGCTTTTTTGGTATCGTACTCTTGGTCTTGTGTGTCCCAAGTAAAGCCAGTTTTCATAAAAGTGGTTTTCACATTCGGCTGCTGGGCGAGAAAGGTGTCTTCGCCTGTGTCTTGCACACCTTTTAAGAATTTAACCACGGCAATTTGCATACCATAGCCAAGCGCACGGCAAATCATACCCAAGGCAGAAGAGGATTTTCCCTTGCCATTGCCTGTGAGTAAGACGATAATGCCTCTGTCTATATTTGCTTGCTCAATGCAAGCATCAATGTGCGCTTTTTTGCGCTGCATTCTGTCTTTATAACTTTGCGGCACTTAGGTTTGGGGTAATGCGTGGCATAAGGGTAAAAGCAACCATGACAGCAACCATCCAATATAGGGTAACTGGAATTTCGACGATTGACCAATGTGCTATATATGCTGGAAAATCGAGCCAACCTGTTTTGGCATAAGTGGCTGTAAAAAAGTAATAAGTGCCAGTTGCCATAAGCCATTGCACACTTGTGGCAACGATGATAAGAGATGCATTTTTAATAATATTACCCTCTACCATTAAAGCACTAATATATTTACCCACCCAGAAAATTCCATAGTAAGTTAGCGGCAACACACTATAAGCAGGGGTGATACAATTTGCACTAACACCCTGATGTATGATGGCATAATTGTCTATCGCAATAGCGCTAAAAATAAGCGTAAACACAACCCAAAAATGACGAAAATAAACGCCTGCAATAAACAACGCAGGTATGGTGAAATCAGGCAAATGCACGAATGATGAAAGCCAGTTGTCATGCCCACGCGTGGCAATCATTAGCAATATCATAATAAATACAGCGAATAGGGTGGTTATTTTTTTTGTCATTTTTTTATTCCTTGAGATCTTTGTATAAATATGAATGATCAGTAAAATTTATATTTAGTAAAAAAGTGGATCCTTGGTGATTATACCATTTTCAAAAATAAACTAAACAATCTAGTGCTCATTCTCATCTCAAGTATTGACACTATATTATTTGAGACCTTTAGAAATTGCAATTAATACCCAACTCAATAGTTCTACCGAGCTGATTGTAGCCATTGACAATTACATAATCTTCATTAAAGGCATTGTTAATATTAAACAATACTTTTATTTCTTTGTTGATGCGATATCCATTTGATAAATTAACCAAAGTATAGCCGTCTAATTTAATATCGCCTGCATCTAAACTGGAGGATTTTTCGATAATTTGCACTTTTGAATTGAATTTTCCATATTGCTTGCTAATGGACAGATTACTTGTATTTTTTGGCCTTCTTAGGCTTTGCGTGGTATGGTTGTTTTTCCTGCTTTTATTATAGTTGTGACTAAAGCCGACATTGTAATTAGCAACATTGGCATTGAGTGACAATTCAATGCCTTGGTTTGTGAGTTTGTCTTCATTGCTATAATGGTCAATATATGAGGGCGCAGTTGTAAATTTATAAGTTACCATGTCATTGACTGTGTTTTGATAGAGTTCAATATTTATTCGGCCCCACGAATGTTGTTTGTTTAAGCCTATGTTGATATTTTTTGAGGTTTCTGGTTTTAATTTAGTGGGGTTTTGAGGGTCGGAGGCTTGATAGAGTGATGGTGCATCAAAAGCAGTGTTGTAATTTGCAGTTAATTTAATGCCTTTGTATAAATTTTTGCCAATGCCAGTATTGTAAACAGTATGAGCGCCAAACTCACTGTGGTTAATGTGGCGAATGCCTGCATTGACATCCATATTAATAATATTTTTTTGCCAAGTTACAAATGCATTATTACTAGAAAATTCTTGCTTATCCGTGGTATTTTCATCATCAATTTTTGACAATCCGATATTAAGCAAGGCGTTGCCAACTTTAATATCATTAAGCAAAGTTGTGTTGGTGCTTTTGTAATCATCGCTAGCATAAATACTAACGACATTGTTTTCATAAGTGCTTACTTCGGTTTTACTTTGTATATGAGACAATTTGGCTGTCCAATGATTGTTAAATTGTTTGCGTACATTAATCGCTATCTTTTGAAATTTTCTATCTGCCAAACATTCATTACTACTGGGAAAGCCACATTTGTCATATTCGGTTTTGTTTTCACTTTCTAAATAACTGGCATTAAAATGCGTGTTGCCAAATTTAATTTGTGTTGCTTGATGGTTGATACTGTCTTTTTCGCCTGTTGTGTCGCTAATATGGGCATTAATACCATTGGTCGTATATTTATTATGGGTAAATCTAATAAAACCATCTTTATCGCCATCACTTGCTGATAATGCGTAAACTTTAGAATCGTGTGTACCAAATTTGGCATTTATTGTGGCATTTTCACCACTTTCACCTTTTTTAGTGGTAATAGAAATTACCCCTGCAATAGCGGATGCGCCATATACAACAGACCCTGACCCCTTGATGATTTCAATTTTTTCAATGTCATTTAATGGAATGTTTTTTAATCCATATCCAACGGCACCATCTACTGATGAAATATCGTTAATACTGACGCCGTCCACCAAAACCAAAGTGTGATCAGATTCATTGCCACGCATAAAGATTGCAGGGATATTGCCCTGGGCATTAACCAAGCCAACGCTCGGCACAGTGGCTAAAAAATCTATAAAAGTATTGACACCACTTGCTTTGATATCGTCCGCATTAAAACTAAGCGTTGAGGCGATTGAGCCAATAACAGGGCTGTCGGTGCGATATTCGGTGTTTAGGTAAATGGGAATGGGGCCTAAAGTTGCATGGGCGTTAAGGGTGGTGATTAATGCGATAGACGCAAGTGTTTTTTTCATGATTTCTCATCCTTCGTGATGTTAAAAAAATTAGGCTATGTGTCGGACTGATGCGATTGCAAATACCGTTGCGAGGACAGTGTGGGATTTTCACCCACTTCCATAATCAAACTGAGTGGTATTATAGATATTAAAATAGCTGAGTTCTGATAAAATTGTGTTTTTATTTTTTAATTATATGAGACCTTTGCATATAATATGGATGATTGGCAAAAAGTGGATTTTTGATGAATATTCATATTTATGTAAAGGTCTCTATATAGAGACCTTGTTAAGGGGTTCTAATCTAAGGAGTGAGTTTAAATGAGTCAGATTTATAATTTTAGTGCAGGACCTGCAATGTTACCAACGCAGGTGTTAAAGCAAATGCAGGGTGAATTGTTAGAATATGGCAATGCCAAAGCATCGGTGATGGAAATTTCACATCGGGGTGCAGATTTTATGGCAATGGCACAAAAATCAGAGGCCGATTTAAGGGGGTTAATGAACATTCCTGATAATTATAAAGTGTTGTTTTTGCAAGGTGGTGCATCAGCGCAGTTTTCTATGGTGCCAATTAATTTATTGCGTGGCAAAACAACGGCTAATTATGCACATACAGGACACTGGTCTAAAAAGGCAATTGCCGAAGGTGAGCGGTATTGCAAGGTAAATATTTGCACAGACAGTTCGGGTAATAAATACACCAATATCGATGATTTTTCAAAATGGCATATAGATGAAAAAGGGGCTTATTTGCATTACACACCGAATGAAACGATTGCAGGTTTGGAATTTGATTATGTGCCAGAGGTGGATATGCCATTAGTGGCAGATATGTCATCTACCATTTTATCGCGTGAGATTGATGTATCAAAATACGGCGTTATTTATGCAGGTGCGCAAAAGAATATCGGTATTGCTGGCTTGACTATCGTGATTGTGCGTGAAGATTTAATAGGTAGTGTGGTAAAAAATCAGCCAATTTTATTCGATTATGCAACACAAGCAAACAATGATTCTATGTATAACACACCTTCAACTTACCCTTGGTATGTGGCAGCCCGTGTGTTTGAATGGCTAAAAGCACAGGGTGGCTTAAGTGCCATGGCTAAAATTAACCAAAACAAGGCAAACACCCTTTACGAGGCGATTGATGCATCTGATTTTTATTCAAATCCTGTGGCAAAAAAATACCGCTCTTGGATGAATGTGCCTTTTTTGCTGGCTGATGAAAATTTAAATGGTTTGTTCTTAGAAAAAGCAACAAATAATGGGCTCATTACTTTAAAAGGGCATCGCTCCGTGGGAGGTATGCGTGCCAGTATTTATAATGCAATGCCACAAGAGGGTGTCGATCAATTGGTAGGCTTTATGCAAGATTTTGAGAAGGAAAACGGCTAATGAATAAAATACAAACGCTGAACAACATCTCTCCCGTTGGCTTGGATAAATTGCCAAGAGAGCGGTATGAAGTTTCTTCTGAGATAGCGAATCCTGATGCAATTTTAGTGCGTAGTGCCAAGATGCATACCTTGGAAATTGGCAATAATCTCAAAGCAGTAGGTCGTGCGGGTGCTGGCGTGAATAATATCCCACTGGATAAAATGAGCGAAAAAGGGGTGGTGGTGTTTAATGCACCGGGGGCAAATGCTAATGCGGTCAAAGAGTTGGTTATTTCATCAATGCTGCTTGCCAGTCGCAATATTTGTCAAGCGTGGAATTATGTTAATAACTTGCCTTTGGACAATTTAAAAACGGCGATAGAAGACGGTAAAAAGAATTATGCGGGCTCAGAATTGCCTGGAAAAACGCTTGGCATTGTGGGTTTAGGTGCAATTGGGGTGCAAATTGCCAATGCTGCGAATGCTTTAGGGATGAGGGTTATCGGCTTTGATCCGAGTATTACCATTAAGAGTGCTTGGAAACTCTCAGCTGATGTTGAGCAGGCGTTAAGTGTGGACGAACTGTTTGCACAAAGTGATTTTGTGTCTTTTCATGTGCCATTGGTGGCAGGTACTAAAAACTTGTTAAACGAAACGCGTATTGCTTTGTTGCCAGCAGGTGCCACGATTTTGAATTTTGCCCGTGATGGGATTGTTGACGAGGAAGCGTTGATGGTTGCCTTGGAGGCTGGCAAGGTTAAATATTATGTGACAGATTTCCCGATTGATGATAAAAAAAATCATGATCGTGTCATTGCCTTGCCACATTTGGGCGCTTCAACGGCTGAAGCAGAAGACAATTGTGCAATTATGGTGGCAAACCAAGTAAAAGATTATCTTGAAAATGGTAACATCTTAAATTCAGTTAACTTTCCTGAGGCAAAAATGCCAAGAGTGGGTGAATTTCGACTGGCAATCACGCATCAGAATATTCCAAATATGGTGGGGCAAATTTCCACTATATTGGCAGATGCAAAGATTAATATTATTGATATGTTGAATAAATCAAGAGAAGAAGTTGCTTATACTTTGATTGATATAGAGAGTGGCATTCCTGATGCAGTGGTTGACAATTTAAAGCAAGTTAAAGGTATTTTAAGCGTGAGGGCTTTGTAGAAAACGATGAACAAGACATTAAACGAACTCAGGGTTGAGATTGATACGCTGGACAAGCAAATTCAATCATTGATTGGCAAACGAGCTGAACTCGCTGCAGCCGTTGCAGAGGTCAAGCGCACAACAAACGACAAAGGGGGGTTTTATCGCCCAGAACGAGAAGCACAAGTTCTTCGTGCGATTATTGGGCGCAATGACAATCTACTTAAAGGCACAGACATGGCGCACATATTTCGTGAAATTATGTCCGCTTGCCTTGCTTTAGAGCAAAAAATTAAAGTCGCTTATCTTGGCCCCAAAGGCACTTATACGCAAGAAGCAACTTTGAAACATTTCGGACATGCGGTCTCAACCTTGGATTGCAGTAGCATTGATGAGATATTTCATGAAGTGGAAAAGGGCAATGCGAATTATGGCGTTGTGCCAATTGAAAACTCTTCTAATGGCGTGATTGGCGCTACAGTTGATATGCTTTACTCTCAAAATCTAAAAGTTTGTGGTGAAGTAGAAATTTCAGTTCGTCACCAGTTAATGATGGCAGACCAATCTCAGGAAATTAAAGTAATTTACGCACATCAACAAGCACTTGACCAATGTCGGCGTTGGCTCAACGACAATTACCCACACGCTGAATTACAGGCAGTAGCCTCTAACGCCTTCGCAGCAAAATTTATCAAAGATGAGCCAAACGCAGCAGCAATTGCCTCAGAAGTGGCACTCGGTTTATACGGCTTAGAGCGAGTTGCTAAAAATATTGAAGACAAAACAGGTAATACCACACGCTTTCTAGTGCTTGGCAAAGAAGAGGTGCCAGTATCAGGTAAAGACAAAACCTCCATATTAATAGTTGCCAAACATGAAGCGGGCGCACTGCTTGATTTACTATCCCCCCTTAAAGAACAGGGTATTAACATTCTGCAACTCGCACATCACCCCATCCCTAATGCCAAATGGGAATATATGTTTTTGGTTGATGTGGAAGGGCATCAACAAGAAGAGTCTGTGGAAAAAGCATTGGCACAAATTGCCAAAAAGGCAATTAAGATAAACATCTTAGGTTCTTATCCTGTTACGGTTTTGTAGGCAGAACTTGAGGTGCAACAAACATGAATAATATTTGCAAATCGATATTGTCTTTGAAGCCCTATCAAGGTGGCAAGCCAATCAGTGAATTACAGCGCGAATTGGGTTTGGACAATATTGTCAAACTTGCCAGTAATGAAAACCCGTTACCCAGTAGCAAAAAAGTGCAACAAGCCATTGCAAAGGCTGCTAACGAAGTAGGGCGCTATCCTGATGGCAATGGTTTTGAACTTAAACAAGCAATTGCACAGCATTTATCAGTATCAGCAGGGCAAATTACGCTGGGTAATGGCTCAAATGATATTTTGGAATTGATGGCTAGAGTTGTGGTGTGCAGTGCAAAGGACGAAGTAATTTTTTCACAGTATGCATTTGTGGTTTATCCACTGGTTACGCAAGCACTAGGTGCAACAGCGGTAGTCACGCCTGCCAATGATTTTGGCCATGATTTGGCGGCAATGTTGGCGGCTGTTACTGAGAATACCAAGTTGATTTTTATTGCCAATCCAAATAATCCAACTGGAACCTGGTTAGAAGATGATGAGATTTATGCTTTTTTATCAAAAGTGCCGAGCACTGTTATCGTGGTACTTGACCAAGCCTATATTGAGTATTTAGAAGCAGATGATACTACTGTTCAATGGCTCAAAGAGTTTGATAATTTGGTGATAACACGCACTTTTTCTAAGGCGTATGGTTTGGCGGGTTTGCGTGTGGGGTATGCACTGTCTAGCGTTGTAACGGCAGATTATTTAAACCGTATTCGTCAGCCTTTTAATGTTAATCACATTGCACAGAGTGCGGCAATTGCGGCATTGGCAGAGGGTGAATTTTTAACACATTCTGTAACTGCAAATAAACAAGGTTTGTTGCAACTGGCTACGGGGTTTGATGAATTGGGTTTGTCCTATATTCCTTCGTTTGCAAATTTTATTGCAGTTAAGGTGGGTAATGCTAGTGTGGTTTATCAGCAATTACTAGAGAGCGGTTTTATCGTTCGACCTGTGGAAATGGAGAATTATTTAAGAGTCTCGGTTGGCACAAAAAATGAGAATAAAACATTTTTAGATACACTAAAATCACTACTATGAATAAAATTTGTATTATTGGCGTTGGATTGATTGGCGGCTCGTTTGCGCTGGGCTTGAAAAACACACAAAAAATTAAAATTGTCGGTTTCGGCAGACATGAGGCACACTTGCAAGAAGCGCAAAAACTGGGTGCGATTGATACTTATAGTTTGGATATTGTTACGGCACTGTCTGGCGTAGATTTGGTGTTGATTGCCACACCTGTCAACAGTTTTAAAAATATTTTTGAAATGATAAAGCCCCATATTAACGAACAAACAATTATTTCCGATGTTGGCAGCACGAAAGGCAGTGTAATTGCAACTGCCAAAGAAGTTTTTGGCGCAATGCCTGAGAACTTTGTGCCAGCGCATCCGATTGCAGGCAAAGAACAAAGTGGTGTGGACGCAGCAGATGGTGCATTGTTTAACAACAAACTCGTGATTTTAACACCAACAGAGAATGTCAATACACGCTCAGTTACGCAAGTCAGAGCATTGTGGGAGGCACTGGGTGCTAAGGTTGAAATTATGGACGACAAAACCCATGATGATTTGTTGGCAATGACCTCACACTTGCCACATATGTTGGCATTTTCACTCATGGATTATTTGACTGGAAACGGTAAAAATGTATTGGATTATGCTGCCGGTGGATTTAAAGATTTTTCACGCATTGCCTCTTCGGATGCTTCTATGTGGCGTGATATTTGCTTTAATAATTCTAGTGATATTATCAAACACATTAAAGGATTTCAAGGTAGTTTGGATAAAATTGTTGACTTTATTGAAGAAGGGAAGACGCAGGAAATAGAGCAATTATTTATAGATGCTAAAATGGCTCGAGATAATTGGTTGAAAGACAAATGAGTAAATTTATCGCCCAACCTGCCAACACACTATCAGGCACACTCAAAGTACCGGGGGATAAATCCATTTCCCATCGTTGTATTATGCTAGGATCGCTGGCAAACGGCGTTACCGAAGTGAGTGGCTTTTTACAGGGGGAAGACGCTTTAGCCACGCTAAAAGCCTTTCAATTAATGGGCGTTAAGATTGAGCGGCAAGAGGATAAAGTTACTATTCACGGCGTTGGTTTGCATGGATTAAGTCAGCCCAATGTGCCACTTGATTTGGGCAATTCTGGCACTTCTATGCGCTTGATATCAGGTATTTTAGCAGCACAAGCTTTTGATACTGAATTGGTTGGCGATGTATCGTTGTCTCAGCGCCCTATGGGTAGGGTGATTAACCCACTTACTGAGATGGGGGCAGTGATTGAAAGTAATGCTGGCAAGCCACCGCTTAAAATTAGAGGTGGGCAATCACTCGTCGCTATTGATTATGATTTGCCTGTGGCATCAGCACAAGTGAAATCCTGTGTTTTGTTGGCAGGTTTGTATGCCCAAGGTCAGACTTGTGTCAATGAGCCAGAGACCACACGAGACCACACTGAGCGTATGTTAAATGGCTTTGATTACCCAGTGCATACCCATGCTAAGAAAATATGCTTGACGGGCGGTGGTGCGTTAACTGCGACGAAAATTCAAGTGCCAAGCGATATATCATCTGCTGCGTTTTTTATGGTGGCTGCTTGCATTGCTCCACAGGCTGATATTACTTTAATGGGTGTGAACATTAACCCAACACGCACAGGCGTGATTGATATTTTGCAGTTAATGGGTGGCAATTTAACTGTGTCCAATGAGCGAGAAATTGGGGGTGAGTTGTTGGCTGATATTCGCATTCAATCATCAGATTTACAAGGAATTGAGATTCCAAAAAACTTAATTCCACTTGCCATTGATGAATTTCCCGCTATATTCATTGCAGCAAGTTGCGCCATAGGAGAGACTGTTTTAACCAATGCAAAGGAATTGCGAGTTAAAGAATCTGACCGTATCCAAGTGATGGCAGATGGTTTGAATATTCTGGGTATTGAAAACACAGTGCTTGAAGATGGCATTAAGATTCAAGGTGGCGTCTTTTCAAAACCAAGTGGTACGATTGAGTCGCACCATGATCACCGTATTTCAATGTCATTTGCCATTGCGTCTCTTAGGTGTAAACACGCCATAGAAATTAACGGTGTGGACAATGTCAAAACCTCATTTCCTAATTTTGTTGCATTGGCAAACTCTGCGGGTATGAATCTTGTGGAAATTTAAAAAATATAACAGGTAATATCATAAGACCTTTTGTATAAATATGAATAATCCATCCACTTGGTAATTTTTAAACCCAGCTTTAGCCCTGCCAGGAAAAGGTTTAAGAAATTACCAATCGGGCAAAAATTGAATTTTGCTAATCATCCGTATTTATGCAAAGGTCTCATTATATTCAAGAATAAAATCAATTATAGGGTGTCAATACTGGGAATGAGAATAGGTGTCAGATTGTTTGGTTTATTGTTGCAAAGGGTGTAGCAAAAAAAAGGCGCTCAATGAGCGCCTTTTTTTGTTGAATCCTTAAATCTTAGTAACCACCTTTGCGTTTCGTCTCAGGCAATCCAGCGATTTTTCCTGCTTGTTTGGCAGGGCCTTTTGGAAATAAAGTGTAAAGTTCTTTAGTGGTAAGTTTTCCTTCCCAGTTGTCCTTTAGTCCTTTAACCATATTGCGCTCGTTAGGCTGGTTGGCGTTGTTGTTAATGTATTCTTCACGCAAGAAATCAATAAGTTTAAAACTCTCATCTGTTAAATTCACTCCTTCTTCTTCCGCAAGTTCTGCGGCAACACCTCTATCCCATGTGTTAAGATCTACTAAATATCCGTGTCCATCTCTTTCTAAATCTGCTAATGCCATTTTTGTTCTCCAAATAAAAAAATAATAAAAAAGAATTATTATATAATAAACACCTTTACATTTTTCTATTTTTATTATGATTCTCGAAAATGCTTCATCATTCTTTGCTTGGGATGTTTCTTCTTATTTAGCGGCGTTCCTAATTTTGGCATTTGTCATTGTAACGGTAGATCATTTTTTTATGGGTGGGGCGACAGAAAACGCACCGTCAACGAAAAAATATTTGTTGTCTAAGTGGCTGTATTTTGTTTGCTTTTTAAGGCTTGACAAATCAGAAAAATATTTGCACCGCTCTAAAGTAGTACAACTCTCAGCAGAGTTTTATCCCGTATTGTTATTGGTGTTCTTACTTAGAGGGCTTGTGGCAGAACCTTTTAGAATCCCTTCTAATTCAATGATGCCAACCTTTTTAACATATGACTTTTTGTTGGTTGACAAGTTATCTTATGGCATACATTTACCCATTTTAAACACTGAATTGGTAGATTTTGGAGACCCAGAGCGAGGTGATGTGGTGGTATTTAGGTATCCAAACTATGAGAAACAAAAAACTTACAAAGGGGCGGATTTCATTAAGCGTGTAATCGGCATACCGGGTGATAAGATTGAATATATTGATGACAAACTTACTGTGAATGGTGAGGCGATTGAATATCAAAAAATTGGCATTTACAAAGGCTACGAAAAAGGCATTGAAATGACAGGTCACAAGCGTTATCGTGAGATGTTGGGTAATAATCCACATGATATTTTGCTCCATCCTAAGGGCGCTTCTAGAAATGTTAAGTTGGTGGTTCCTGAAGGGCATTATTTTGTCATGGGTGACAATAGGGCGCACAGTAGTGACAGTCGATTTTGGGGGTTTGTGCCTGAGGAATATATTGTTGGCAGGGCTTTTTATATCTGGGCACATGGAGATGTTGGTGGTATATTTTCTAGCAGTCCTCTGAAAGCACTTAAAACTTTTTCGTTTTCTCGTAACGGGGTTATTGATTAATGTGCTTTAATAAAGCGTCAAGTTCATTTTCAGATTGATAATGAATAATAATTTTGCCTTTATTACCATTGGTTCTAATTTCAGTTTTTGAGTTTAGTGTTTTGCTTAGATTCTCGGCAAGTGTTTGAATGTGGGGATTGATAACGACAGCCTTGCTTGGTTTTGGGTTTAGCACTCTTTTGACCAATTCTTCGGTTTGACGCACAGACAAAGATTTTTGAATAACTTGATTGGCAACCTCAAGTTGTTGCTCAATTGGCAGTGGCAATAAAGCGCGCCCATGACCCATTTCTATTTTACCGTTATTGAGAAATTGCTTAACTGCATTATTTAATTGTAATAATCGAATTAAATTACTGACACTGGAGCGAGAACGACCCACCACATGTGAGATTTCTTCATGTGTCATTTTAAAATCTTCAATTAATTTTTGCAATGCTTTGGCCTCTTCTAGTGGGGTTAAAGCTTCACGCTGAATGTTTTCAATTAAACCAATTGCCAGTGCAATTTGGTCGTTGATTTCACGCACAATAACGGGCACTTTTTTTAGTCCAGCAATCTTGGCGGCACGCCAGCGCCTTTCACCGGCAATAACTTCGTATTTATCGTAAGTAACTTTACGAACTACCAGTGGCTGAATAATGCCCTGTGCGGTAATTGAATTGGCAAGTTCTTTTAGTGTGTCGGGATTAATGTCTTCTCTAGGTTGAAATTTTCCTCGTTGTAATTCGTTAATGTTTAAGATTTTTAAATTGTTGCCAGATTGGCCATTATCGATTGTTTTTCCTAGTAATACATCCAGTCCACGACCTAATTTTGAAGAGTTTGTCATATTAATTTAAAGGTGTTTTTGTTTTTCGAATGACTTCACTTGCAAGTGAAACATAGGAGATTGCCCCTTTGGAGGATCTGGCGTAGTTAATTGCCGCTTGACCAAAACTGGGTGCTTCTGCTAATTTTACATTTCTAGGGATGATGGTTTTAAATACTTTTTGTGCAAAATATTGCTGTAATTGCACCGACACTTCATTTGATAAGTTGTTACGAGTGTCATACATTGTTCTAACCAATCCTGTGATTCTCAAGTCAGGGTTAGTGGTTACTTGAATTTTTTCAATGGTTTGTATTAAGGCGCTTAACCCTTCTAAGGCATAATATTCGCATTGCATCGGGATAATAATCCCTTTTGATGCGGTAAATGCGTTAATTGTTAGCATATTGAGCGAAGGCGGGCAGTCAATAATAACATAGTCATATTGATCGTTCACTTGAGCAAGCGCCTCCTTTAATATGTATTCTGAATGCTTATTTTTTATTAGGGCAATTTCAGCGGTAATTAATTCAGTGTTTGCAGGGATTACATCGATTTTTGTTTTATCTGAATGTGTAATGGCCTCTTCAATACTGCATTCGCCTAACAACAGTTCACAAACAGAATTTTTTAGATGATATTTATCGATACCACAACCCATGGTGGCATTACCTTGTGGGTCAATGTCAACCAACAGAACGCGTTTTTTGATGGTTTTTAAGGCGGCACTCAAATTGACGGCAGTGGTGGTTTTACCCACGCCACCTTTTTGGTTTGCCACTGAAAGAATGATTGCCACTTTATTTTTTCAATACCGTAAGTGCTTTTAGTAAGTGACGAGCCTCAAGTACAAAATAGTCTTTTTCAAGTCTCTCAAGTGCCTTTTCATTTTCCACTACTTTTCTTTCTTCTTGCGTATCTAAAATTTCCTTTGATGATAATTCAGCTGGATTTTCAGCTTCTAAATGACCTTTTAAATCACTTTCTTTGATGCCAGCAATCCCTTCTTCTTTTTTATTATCAAGATTGATATTTTTAAGCTGAATGTCGGGTTCAATACCTTTGGCTTGAATAGAGCGGTCATTTGGCGTGTAATATCTAGCGGTCGTTATCTTAAGTCCGTAACCGTCTCTGAGTCTTAAAATGGTTTGTACCGAACCTTTGCCAAACGAAGTGTTGCCCATAATAATAGCGCGTTTGTGATCTTGTAAGGCACCAGCAACGATTTCTGAAGCTGAAGCAGAGCCTTCGTTAATTAAAACCACCATTGGCGCACCTAATAAGATATCACCTGAAGTAGCGCTAAATTGAGTGTTGCCACTTTTAATTCTACTTTTGGTAGAAACAATGGTGCCAGTGTTATCAAGGAATAAGTCAGAAATATCAATAGCAGCATCTAAAACACCACCCGGATTGTTTCTTAAATCAAGAATGAGTGAGTTTAAGTCGCCATCATTTTCTACTGCTAAGCGCCCAATTTCCTTTTGCAGTAAATCAGTGGTTGGTTTTTGAAAGCTAGAAACTCGCACATAGCCAATGCCATCGTCTAATAAATAACCTTTTACAGTAACAATGGTAATAATTTCACGGGTAATTTTAACCACAAATGGTTTTACATTTTTACGCACAATGGTTATTTCCACATCTGTACCTGGCTTGCCACGCATAAGATCCACGCCATCTTCTAATGTCATGCCACGCACAGGTTTTTTGCCGATTTTAACAATCATATCGCCTGCTTGGATGCCTGCTTTATAAGCAGGTGTGTCGTCAATTGGGGAAATTACTTGAATAATATCATCTTTTTTGCTAATAACAATACCTAGCCCGCCAAACTTACCAGTGGTGTTTTCTAGTAGATTCTTTTGCTCTTTAGGTTCCAAGTAAACCGAATGTGGATCTAATCCGCTTACCATGCCTTTAATAGCGTTGGTGAATAATTCTTTATTATCAACATCATCTACATATAATTTTTTTATATTGCCATAAGTGGCTGTAAATACTTCAAGATCTTTGAAAAACGCCTCTAGTTCTTTTCTTTCTTCAGCATTGGATATTTTTTTCTTTGCACTGTATTCTGCTGAAGCAGGTAGGGTTAGCGCAAGAGCGGTAGCGATAAATAGGGTTTTCAATAAAATCATAATATAATTATTTCCTTATATAGGTTTAAAAAGTAGATATAATAGCGTTTCAAGTATTTTATTTTACTTGTTTTTATTTTCTAGATAGGGGAGAAAAAATGAAAAGATTATACACGCTGTTATTAACGCTTGGTTTGTTGCTGACATCAACTGTATTTGCATACGAAGAAATGCCAATAGAAGCGACGACAGAGGTAGTGGAAAATAACCCTGTCAAAGTTATACAATCAACTATTGTCAAACTCAACCAACTAACCACCGCATCCACCTACTCACCACGAATGATGAGTTTTCTTGTTGACCAAGAGATTATCCCCTTATTTGATTTTGATTATATTGCCAGTGAAGTTCTGTCAGCAAGTTATGTTACTTTAAGTGAAGAAGAGACTGTATATTTTTCAAATATACTAAAGAAAAAAATTGTCAACACTTTGCTGATGAAATTAGCACAGGGTCGTTCAAGTTCACTTAATTTTATTTCTGCAAGACCAATGAGAGGCGGCAAGATTATTGTTGTTAAGTTGAATGCAAGTGGCTATTCTCGATTTGGCTTTAATGTAGATTTGTCATTTCACAAAGGGAAATCGGGCGCATGGCAGGTTTTTGATGTCGCCCTTGGTTACGACAATTTGATTAATTTTTACCAAAGAATGGTGCGAGTTAAGGTGAGAAGATACGGCGTGTATGGTATGTTAAGTAGGATCTAATTTATATAAAACAATGGACAACATGGAATTATTAGAAAAAAAAGAAGATATTGAAAAGGCAACAAATGCCTTGAAGGCAATGGCACATCCGTTACGATTGAAGATTTTATGCGCTTTGAAAGGGGATGAGTTGCCTGTGCTTGAAATCGTAAAATATGTTGGCTCTTCTCAGTCTAATATTTCACAGCACATTGATATTCTTAGGACTAAAAATATTATTGAATCACGGCGTGAAGGTAACCGAATTTTATGCAGAGTAAAAGATGCAAAAATTTTGAAATTGGTTGTCAATATACAAGCAGTTTTTTGCTCCGAATACAATTAATCCTGATTGAAGTTTATGCGCTCGTAGCTCAACTGGATAGAGTATTGGCCTCCGAAGCCAAATGTTGGGTGTTCAAATCACCTCGAGCGCACCATATTTAAAGGAAGTTTATGAAACCTAATAACAGCTTATGATTTATCCCAATATTAATCCAGTCGCACTAGATTTAGGTTTTGTTCAAATCTATTGGTATGGCGTTATGTATCTTTTGGCGTTTTTGAGTGCTTATTTTCTGGCAAATCATCGTGCCAAACAACTGGATGATTGGAATAAGCAGCAAATAGAAGATATGATTTTTTATGGTGCTATTGGCGTGGTTGCTGGTGGTCGTTTGGGTTATATGTTGTTTTATAATTTAGATATTTTCCTTGCAAACCCACTGACGGTTTTTGCTGTGCAAAATGGAGGCATGTCATTCCACGGCGGTCTTCTTGGTGTGATATTGGCGATGATTTTGTTTAATCGTAAATACAATAAAGCTTTTTTTACCACAGTGGATTTTATTGCGCCATTAGTGCCATTAGGTTTAGGATTTGGGCGACTTGGTAATTTTATTAATAGCGAACTTTGGGGCAAAGTTACCAACAGTCCATTTGGTATGTTTATTAATGAGCAGGGTGTTACTCGTTATCCATCACAATTATATGAGGCATTTTTAGAAGGCTGGGTGTTGTTTGTGATATTGTGGTTGTTTAGTCAAAAACCACGGGCGCCAATGGTAATTTCCGCTTTGTTTTTAATTCTATACGGTATGTTTAGATTTATTGTTGAATTTGTGCGGATGCCTGATGTGCAATTGGGATATTTAGCGTTTGGTTGGCTAACGATGGGGCAGTTACTGAGTTTACCAATGGTTGTACTGGGTGCCTTTCTTCTTTTAAAAGCAAAGCGAGTGTGAAGCGTTATATTGACATTGGCAAACGAATTTTAGAAGAGGGTGTGTGGTTGTCTAATGCACGCACTGGAAAAAAAACATTAAGCATTATCGGTGCTTCGTTTGAGTATGATTTAGCAGATGGCACTGTGCCAGTGGTAACCACTAAGAAACTTTTTTGGAAAACAGCAATTGCTGAAATGCTGGGTTATCTTCGTGGCTACCAAAGTGCAGCTCAATTTAGAGAGTTGGGGTGTAATACTTGGAATGCGAATACCAATGAAAATCAAGCTTGGCTTGACAATCCACACAGAAAAGGCAAAGACGATATGGGGCTATGCTATGGTGCGATTGGGCGGGCTTTTCCTGGGATTGAAGATGACAAGCCGTTTGACCAATACCAAAAAATTGTTACCGATTTATCTCGTGGCATTGATGATAGGCGTGAGATTATGACCTTTAACCACCCAAATCTGATTCATCGTGCCTGTTTGCCAGCCTGTATGCACACCCATCATTTTAATCTTCTTGGCGATGATTTGTATCTTGAAAGTTATCAGCGTAGTAGTGATTACGCACTCGGTCAGCCGTTTAATCATTTTCAAGTTGCATTTTTACTGCTAATTACTGCACAAATTACGGGTAAAAAGGCCAAAAAAATGCGCCACCACCTATCAAATGTGCATTTGTACGAAGACCAAGTAGAGATTTTTAAAAACGAGCAAGTGAAGCGTGAGCCATTATCGCCACCTTCTCTTAAGATTAACCCAGCAATTAAAACCTTGAAAGATTTAGAAACCTGGGTAACCATGGAGGATTTTGAATTGATAAATTATAAACACCACCCGGTAGTCAAATACCCCTTTACCGTATGACTTTGCCTAATTGTCCAAAATGTAATTCTGAATATGTCTATCAAGATGGTAATCTTTTGGTGTGTCCAGAGTGTGCTTACGAGTTTTCAGCAGAGGATTTAGAGGTGCAAGAGGTTGTTGTTAAAGATGCTAATGGCAATGTGCTAAAAGATGGCGATACAGTAACAGTGATCAAGGATTTAAAGATAAAAGGCACCTCGTCAGCCGTTAAAGTTGGTACTAAGGTTAAAAATATTCGCCTGTGCGATGGCGATCATGATGTTGATTGTAAGATTCCAGGTTTTGGCGGCATGAAACTGAAATCGGAATTTGTTAAAAAAGTTTAAACCGCATTCACACTTTCTATACCTTTTTGAGGTAAAAACAAGCCACAGCCTAATAGCCGATGCTCGCCAATGCCTTGTTCTTGCAAAGTAACAGATTCAACTTTTCGCAAGTCTGCAACCATTAAGGAGCGTGTGTGAATTGTGCCGTTTGGCGTGCTGATACTTCTTTTAAGTCCTGCCATCATTTTTTTAGGCTGAATGCCCAGTGCTTGCAATTGTGTAAAAGAGGTTTGTAAAAACTTTTCTTCGCTGGCATTTTTATCACAAGCAATATGTTTGGCAAGGACAATAAGCATATCGCTCATTAATTTTGCTTCTAATGTTTTAACGATATCAATGCTGTATTCGCCCAAATCAAGCGTTTTACCCACCAATGATTGCACAGACTTTAATTTTTCTTGAGGCACACGAATATTGAGTCTGGAGCGTTTAGAGGGGTAGTAAAACCCAGATTCATCTTGCTCCCAGCCATTGCCATCTGCCACGCTAATGTCAAAGATGCCCGCATTCACTTCTGCCAACCAAGGCAAGTGTTTTAATAGTGCTTGAGATAGTAAGTAAGCGTGGTCAATAGGTAAAACTTTGGCACGAATGACAAACACAGCGTCTTGAATCGTCTCAGGGAGCGTAAAATGTTCTTGTTTAGTGTCTTCTTGCCAAAACATAGGAATTTGGTTTTTTTAAAATACGCATATTATAAACGATGGATAAATTACAAAAAAAAATTAATTATCAATTTAAAGATGTTGACTTGTTAAAGCAGGCATTAACACACCGTAGTGTTGGCAAAAGCAACAATGAGCGTTTAGAATTTTTGGGCGATAGCATCTTGGGCGTGGTGGTTGCACGCGAGCTGTATAAGCGTTTTCCACATATTGCTGAGGGTAGATTGTCGCGCTTTAAATCCTATGTGGTTAGGGGGCAAACTTTGGGATTGGTTGCGCTGGATATTAAGTTATCAAGTTTATTGATTTTGGGTTCGGGTGAATTAAAAAGTGGTGGACATAATCGCAAATCCATTCAAGCTGATGCGGTAGAGGCTATTTTGGGTGCGATTTTCTTGGAGGCAGGTTTTGATGCTGTGAATACCGTAATTTTAGATTTGTTTAAAAAATATATCAATGAAATCAATCCCAATGACACGCTCAAAGATTTTAAAACCCAGCTTCAAGAGCGTTTACAAAAGTTCAAGCAAACCTTGCCACAATATGAACTGATTAAAACCACAGGCAAAGACCATAACGCACTATTTACAGTTAGGTGCCTATTACAAGACCAAGCGATACAGGTGGAACAAGAGGCCAAAAGTATTAAAAGAGCAGAACAAATGTGCGCTGAAATTTTATTGGATAAATTAAAAAAATGAATCATAAAGCAGGATTTATCGCCGTTGTTGGCCGCCCTAATGTAGGCAAATCAACCTTAACAAATGAGTTAATTGGTCAGAAATTATCTATTACTTCACACCGACCGCAAACTACCCGCCATCGCATTCATGCAATCGATACTAGCGATGATTATCAAATGGTATTTGTAGATACGCCAGGTATGCACATTGGTAATGCAAAAGCCATTAATGCCTATATGAATAGGACGGCGAGTGCCAGTATTAATGATGTTGATATTATTTTATGGCTGATTGAAGCGGGCAAATGGACCAAAGAAGATGCCCGTGTTTTGGAGCATGTGTCTAGGGCTGAAGTGCCCGTAATTTTGTGTGTGAATAAAATTGATAAACTCAAATCCAAGCAAGCTGTATTGCCTTTTTTAGAAAAAATTGGGCAGAAATATCAGCCCAATGATTTTTTCCCACTTTCAGCCTTTAAAAAGCCTGATACTCAAGCATTGCGGACATTGATTTTAAAATATCTGCCAGAGCAAGATAATATTTTTGACCCCGATTATGTTACTGATAGAAGTGAAAAGTTTATCGTTGCTGAGTTTATTCGAGAAAAATTAATGCGTCATTTAGAGGATGAATTGCCTTATGATTTAACCGTTGAAATTGAGCAATATGAATTAGATGGCACCATGCAAAGAATTTCAGCCAGAATTTTGGTCGAAAAAGCTTCGCAAAAAAATATTGTTATTGGCAATAAGGGTGATATGCTTAAACTTATTGGCACCGAGGCACGAAAAAGTATTGAAGGCTTTTTAGGGCGCAAAGTATTTCTTAAACTTTGGGTTAAAGTTTCCACAGGCTGGTCTGATGACAAGCGTGCATTGGCCTCATTGGGGTATGACTAATTGGATTCGATTACTCAATTTAGCCTTGGTGCAGTTATTGGCATTGCCATTTCACCTAAGAAAACACCAAAAGTAGCCATTATTTCAGGCTTATTAGCAAGTTTGCCAGACTTAGATGTGCTGATTAATTATTCAAATAATTTGGACAGCACTATTAATCACAGAGGCTTTTCCCATTCCCTGTTTTTTTTAACATTGGTGTCGCCATTATTGGCGCTTATTTTATTTAAGTTTTTTAATTATATTGATTATTTTCGCTGGTGGTTGATCACATTTTTGGCATTGACCACGCATGCAATATTAGACAGTTTTACCATTTATGGCACCTCGTTGTTTTTGCCTTTTAGTGATGAAAAAATAATGATTGGGTCGGTATTTATTATAGACCCAATTTACACCTTGCCTCTTTTGGCGAGTTTTTTATATCTTGTGGTTCGCAAGAAACCGTGGTTAATTCAAGGAAAATCGTTCAATACAATGGCGCTGATGTTCAGTCATATTTATTTATTATTTGGTGTTATTGTTCAACAAATGTTGACGCCAGCAGGGTATGCTTTTGCTACGCCAACGCCATTTAACACTTATCTTTGGCGTGTTGTAAAAGTAGAGGATAGTAATATTTCTGAGTATTTTGTGGATATTTTTGGCAATCAAAAGACCGCCATTTCAGTCAAAAATCAACAGTCATTAGGTGAAATTAACCTTGAAAGTGTCAGCAAGTATGCCAAATTTTCAAGTAATTTTTATAATCTTGAAGTGGATGGTAATCGGTTAATTTTGCAAGATTTAAGAATGGGCAACATCAAAAACCCAATGTTTAGTTTTGTTATTGCTGAAAAAATAGACAACCAATGGAAGCAGGTAGAGCCTTATAGGCATACCATTAAAGTTGATGTAGGGGCAATGTTTGGTGGCTAATAATGGCTAAGATTGATTTAACTCCTGCCTTTTTAATTCATCGAAGGGCGTTTAAAGACACTTCTTTGTTGCTGGATTTTTTCACCCAAGAATATGGGAAAATCCGCTTAGTTGGGCGAGGGTCACGCAAGTCAAAGGCACCGATACAAATGTTTCAGCACATTAAAATTTCATTTTCAGGCAAAGGTGATTTAAAGTCATTGAGCGATGTAGAAGTGGATGACCAGCCAAGGAGTTTGCAAGGTGAGGCACTGATATTAGGAATGTATGCAAATGAGTTGATTGCCCGATTATTACAAGACCAAGACCCGTATTTTGAGTTGTTTGAGATTTACAGGCAGTTTGTTAGTCAGTTGCCTGAGTTGGACAAGCAGGCAAGTTATTGGGCATTGCGTTTATTTGAAAACAGCCTGTTATCTGAGTTGGGCTATGGGCTTGATTTTGAACATGATGTTAATAGTGATGAGATTGACACCAGTATTGAGTGTAAATATGAATATCAATCGCAAGTTGGTTTTATGAAGCGTTCTATGGGTAAAATATCGGGCAATACAATTCAGTTAATGTTAGCTGAAGATGTATTAAATGCACCAAGCGTTGAGCAACTTAAGGTGTGTAGAGATTTGAATAGGGCGAGATTACACCCATTATTGGGCAACAAGCCCTTGCAAAGTCGTTTATTATTCTGGAGTAAAAATTGAGTATTTATTTAGGTGTTAACATTGATCATATAGCCACCATTAGGCAGGCGAGAGGCACCCATTATCCTTCGCCAATTGCAGGTGCGTTATTGTGTGAACAATCAGGTGCAGACAGCATTACCTTGCATCTTCGTGAAGACAGGCGTCATATTCAAGACAGTGATGTGGAGGTTTTGCGTCAACAACTTGTCACAAAAATGAATTTAGAAATGGCAATTACCGATGAAATGATTGCCATTGCCAGCAAAATCAAGCCACAAGATTGTTGCCTAGTACCAGAAAAACGCGAAGAATTAACCACCGAAGGCGGACTTGATGTGGTGGGTCAAATTTCTAGAATGCATGATGTTTGTACTCAATTAAATGCAGAAAATATCACTGTTTCTTTGTTTATCGATGCTCAAAAATCCCAAATTGACGCTGCCAAACAATGCGGTGCCCCCGTGATTGAATTACACACAGGGCATTATGCAAATGCAACAGACGAAGCGCAACAGCGAGAATTAGAAAAAATTAAAACTATGGCAACTTACGCACATTCAATCGGTTTGCAAGTTAATGCAGGGCATGGCTTAACCCTAGAGAACACCGCAGCCATTGCCAAACTGCCTGAAATTGCAGAACTTAATATTGGTCATTCAATTATTGCCAGAGCCGTGTTTGTTGGGCTTGAAGCCGCCACTCGTGAAATGAAAAATTTAATGCTTGGTGCCAGAGAATGATTTACGGCATCGGCACCGACATCATCAACATTGAGCGTGTTGAACATATCTTAAATAAAAACAGAGATGGCTTTGTTAAGCGTGTGCTATCCGAACACGAACAAGCGCTATTTGCCAACAAAGGCGATAGTGCCGCCTATTGTGCCAAGCGTTTCGCCGCCAAAGAAGCCTTTGCCAAAGCCCTAGGCACAGGTATTGGAAAAATTGTCAGTTTTCAAGATTTAACCGTACACAATAACGAAAATGGCAAACCTTATTTTATTCCCAGTGAAAAATTGCGCCTATATTTGGTGGGAAAAAACATCAAACAAGCACACCTTAGTCTATCTGATGAAAAATTTAATGCCGTGGCATTTGTGGTGCTGGAATGTGGCAACACACAAGACAATTAAAAAAAGATGGACGCCTCAAGGTGGCTGTAGATTGCCATGTTTTAAAAATGATGTAATGTCATTAAATCAGCACAATATGACCGTTATCAACCAAGTTGTTTAATAACCCCTCTGAATAAGCGATATTTTCCAAGGTAATGGCGATGCTCCCCTCTCTTGTTGCCTCATCATTTGAGCCGTTAACATTGCCATTAGCGCTAATATGCAATACGGCTTGGCTTTTGCTATTGCTTAAGAGTGTTAAATAGTCAGACAAGACTTTATCTTCTTGGTAACCATCCATTAAATAACTCAGGTTAATTTTATCGCCTTCGCTAGCGTTAAAATCTTTAATGGTGTCATGACCCGCATTTTGATAACTATAAACAAAAGTATCCGCACCAGCGTTACCCGTAAGAGTGTCATCGCCTGCACCGCCGTAGAGTGTGTCGGCATGGTTGCTCCCTGTTAGCGTGTCATTGTCACCTAAACCGTGAAGGGTGACAGCCTCCCTATGCCCGCTCTTGTCTATTGTATTCTTGGCGTTGTTGCCAACAAATACATCTTTAATACCATTGTTATTACTGTCATTAAGTAATCCATTATCAGCAATAGTCCAGTTCTTGTCCAGTAGTGCTTGGCGTGCCGTGGCATTGGTGTATTTAGTGTCATTTGCACCAAAACTTACGCCTGTTTTTATACCCTCATTGTCGGTTACATTAACATCTGACCAGCCTGCTAGTAATAGGTCGTAGTTTTCAGTGCTAAAGGCGGTTTTATCAAGTATATTATTAGCAACCTCCAGATTTTTAATATTCCAGTTACCAATATCTTGGTTGAAGGCTTTAGCGTAGTAGAACATCTCTCCCATATTTGTAACTTTGCTAACATTCCAGTTACCAATATCTTGGTTGAAAGAGTCGGTGTAGGAAAACATATACCCCATATCTGTAACTTTGTTAACATTCCAGTTACCAATATCTTGGTTGAAAACGATAGTGCTGGCGAACATGTAGCCCATATCTGTAACTTTACTAACATTCCAATTGCCAATATCTTGGTTGAAAGCAGAAGCATCGAAAAACATCCAGCGCATATTCGTAACATTGCCCACATCCCAGCTGCTAATATCTTGGTTGAAAGCTTCGGTATAGTCGAACATTCCAATCATATTTATAACATTACTCACATTCCAGTTACCAATATTTTGATTGAAAGCAATAGCACCAGAGAACATATCCTCCATATTTACAACCTCACCAACATCCCAGTTACTAATATTTTGATTGAAAGGAGTTGAGGAGAACATTGAGCTTGTATCTGTAACTCTGCCAACATCCCAGTTACTAATATTTTGATTGAAAAGAGTGTCAATGAACATATGGCTCATATTTACAACCTTGCTAACATCCCAGTTACCAATATCTTGATTGAAAGAAGTGGCATAACAAAACATTTCTTTCATATTTACAACTTTGCTAACATCCCAGTTACCAATATCTTGATTGAAAACATTGGCGCCATAGAACATTCGATTCATATTCGTAACATTGCCCACATCCCAGTTACCAATGTCTTGATTGAAGCCTTCGTTATAGCAAACGCCTCGAGTAATAGTTTCGTCATAGCAAAACATATAACTCATATTGGTTGCCAACGAAGTATCCATGTTGCTAATGTCGTCGTTGAATGAAGTGTGTCCGAAGTAGAGAAAGGAAAGGTTGGCACTTTGTTCAGTGACTAAAGTTGCCACTTCATCAGTCATTATTGCTTGAGCAGCACTATCTGTTGGATTGGTAAAGTCTGTTTTTGCTTCAATAGCAGCTTGATAACGGTCTTCTAGGTGGTAATTAACACCTTTTGCCACCATGGATAATTGCTCAACAGTGGTTTTGTCGTCATCAGGCGTGTTCCCGACATAGCCAGAATCCTCGTAAATTTTGTTAAGAACATCGGCACTACTTAATACAGTAACATTAAAAAAAACTGAGGCTGATATCAACTGAACTGCATCAATTTCATTGTATTCATTGGCACTATTGCCAATCGTTAAGCGAATTTTATTTGATAAGTAATCAAGTGCATGGGTGAGTGAAATTTTTGTGTCACTAACTTTACCCACTTGAACACCTGACATGGTGCCACCTGTTTCACCAGTATCAGTTTTTGTATAAACCGTCACAAAAATTCCGTCTTTCATAACCTCTACTTTGCTAATTGCACCTGGATTCCATGTTTCTCTGGCAATAATATCTTTAATATAAACTGGTTCGCTATAGGTTAAGGTAAGGGTATTTGATTCGTTTATCTTTGATTTTGCCTCTGCCCATGCTTTGTCTATTTCTTGTTGATCTTTACCAGTAACCAATCCAGTATCAGGCACACCTATTACTTGCTCAACTGAGTACCGAGTGGCGCTATATTCACTGCTAGCACTAGCGGCTATTGCCCACTGTTTTACATTAAACTCAGTGGTAAATAAGTTGTCAGAAGTAGTATTAACTGTTGTTGTAGTGGTGCTTGAGAAGAAATTATGCCCATTGGCAATAATTTTATTATTATTGTTTTCTTGGGCAGTTAAGTAATTGACTGGAATTAAAGTGTGTTTTATTGTGTTTATCATGGTTTCATCCTATTTGTATGTCAAAAATATTAAAGACGAGCAAGTTTTTCACTGATTGGTTGAACTTTGGTTTTTATATTGTAAATTATAGGCTTAGTTTTCAAAAAAACATGCGAATTGATGGATGTACAAACCTCCACAAGAGGCATTTTTGGCAGTGTCACACATTGATTAATGCATAATTCTGCCTAGTGTCAAACCTTGTGTTCATATTATTAAATCAGTACAATATAGCCGTTATCAACCAAATTGTTTAATAATTCCTCTGAATAAGCGATATTTTCCAAGGTAATGGCAGTGCTATCGTTTCTTGTTGCATCACTATTTAAATCATTCAACAATCCGTCGACATCATCAATATTTGTTATTACAACAGCAACATTACTATTGCCATTAGCGCTAATGTGTAATACAGCCTGGTTTTTACTGTTGCTTAAGAGTGTTAAGTAGTCAGATAAAACTTTATCTTTTTGGTAGCCATCCATTAAATAACTCAGGTTAATTTTATCGCCTTCACCTACATTAAAATCTTTAATTATATCATGACCCGCATTTTGATAACTGTAAACAAAAGTATCCGCACCAGCGTTACCCGTAAGAGTGTCATCGCCTGCACCGCCGTAGAGTGTGTCGGCATGATTACTCCCTATTAGCGTGTCATTGTCACCTAAACCGTGAAGGGTGATGGCCTCCCTATGTCCACTCTTGTCTATTGTATTCTTGGCGTTGTTGCCAACAAATACATCTTCAATGCCATTGTTATTACTGTCATTGAGCAATCCATTATCAGTAATAGTCCAGTTTTTATCCAGTAGTGCTTGGCGTGCAGTGGCATTGGTGTATTTAGTGTTATTTGCACCAAAACTTACGCCTGTTTTTATACCCTCATTGTCGGTTACATTAACATCTGACCAGCCTGCTAGTAATAGATCGTAGTTTTCAGTGCTAAAGGCGGTGTAATTAAGCATATTGTTGGCAGCCTCCAGATTTTTAATATTCCAGTTGCCAATATCTTGGTTGAAGGCTTTAGCGTAGTAGAGCATCTCCTCCATGTCTGCAACTTTGCTAACATCCCAGTTGCCAATATCTTGGTTGAAAGTGTCAGTGTAGGAAAGCATATGCCACATATCTGTAACTTCGCCAACATTCCAATTGCCAATATTTTGGTTGAAAACAGTAGCATCGGAAAACATGTAACTCACATCTGTAACTTTACTAACATTCCAGTTGCCAATATCTTGGTTGAAAGTTTTAGCCTGGCTAAACATCCAATTCATATCCGTAACTTTACTAACATTCCAGTTACCAATGTTTTGATTAAAGGCAGTAATGCCGAAGAACATCCAGCTCATATCTGTAACTTCACCAACATTCCAGCTACCAATGTCTTGATTGAAAGCAGTCGCATTAGAAAGCATGTAACTCATATCTGTAACTTTACCAACATCCCAGTCGCCAATATCTTGGTTAAAGGCTTTGGCACAGTAGAACATTCCACGCATATTCGTGACCTCGTTTACATTCCAATTGCTAATGTTTTGATTAAAAACAATGGCACTGGAGAACATACTGCTCATATTTTCAACCTTGTCAACATTCCAACCGCCAATGTCTTGATTGAAAGCAGTGGCATTGAAAAACACCCCCCTCATATCTGTAACCTTACTAACATCCCAACTGCCAATGTCCTGATTAAAGACATGGGCACCGAAAAACATGTAACTCATGTTTGTAACTTTACTAACATTCCAGTTGCCAATATCTTGATTGAAGACCTTGGCTTGGTAGAACATTAGACTTGTGTTTGTAACATTGCCAATATTCCAGCCACCAATGTCTTGGTTAAAGGTTATGGCATAGTGAAACATTGCATTCATATTGGTAACTTCGTTAACATTCCAACGGCCAATATTTTGGTTGAAAGCAGTGGCGTTGGAGAACATCCAGCCCATATCTACAACCGAATTCACATTCCAATTGCCAATATCCTGGTTAAAAGCAGTAGCGCGGTTGAATATAGAGCTCATATTCACGACCTTGCTAACATCCCAATCGCCAATGTCTTGGTTAAAGGATTCGGCGGAGTAGAACATTGCGCTCATATCGGTAACTTTACCAACATTCCAGTTACCGATGTTTCTATTGAAAGTAACGGTATTGGTGAACATACTATTCATATTTACAACCTTGCCAACATCCCAGTCGCCAATGTTTTGGTTGAAAATAGTGGTGCAGGAGAACATGCTACTCATATCCACAACCTTACTAACATCCCAGTCGCCAATGTCTTGGTTGAAAATAGCAGCACCAGAGAATATGTGATTCATATTTACAACCTTGCCAACATTCCAGTTGCCAATATCTTGATTAAAGACTTCGTTATAGTAGAACATAAAGCTCATATTGGTTGCTAACGAAGTATCCATATCGCTAATATCATCATTAAAGAAAGTTTGCCCATAATAGAGAGAAGAGAGATTGGCACTTTGTTCGGTGACCAAAGTCGTTACCTCATCAGTCATTATTGCTTGAGCAGCGCTATCTGTTGGATTGGTAAAGTCTGTTTTTGCTTTAATGGCAGCCTGATAGCGGTCTTCTAAGTAATAATTAACGCCTTTTACCACCACAGATAATTGCTCAACAGTGGTTTTGTCGTCATCAGGTGTGTTTCCAGCATAGCCAGAATCCTCATAAATTTTATTAAGAATATCAGCGAAAACTGGGGCTGATATCAATTGCACCGCATCAATTTCATTGTATTCATTGGCATTATTACCAACCGTCAAGCGAATTTTATTTGATAAGTAATCAAGTGCATGGGTGAGTGAAATTTTTGTGTCACTGACTTTACCCACTTGGACACCTGACATGGTGCCGCCTGTTTCACCAGCGTCAGTTTTTGTATAAACCGTCACAAAAACACCATCTTTCATAACCTCTACTTTGCTAATCGCCCCTGCATTCCATGTTTCTCTAGCAACAATATCTTTGATGTAAACCGGTTCGCTGTAAGTTAAAGTAAGGGCATTCGATTCGTTTATTTTTGATCTTGCTTCTGCCCATGCTTTGCCTATCTCTTGTTGGTCTCCGCCAGTAATTAATCCAGTGTCAGGCGCACCTATTACTTGATTGGCTGAATACCGAGTAGTGGTATATTCGCTACTGGCACTAGCAACTATTGCCCACTGTTTTGCGGTACTAAGTTCAATGGCGTCAACCTTAGGTGTAAAGCGTGTGATTTCATTGGTTGAGCAACTGCCTGAAGTTTTTGAAGTTGAAGTGTGCTTTGTTGTGTTCGCCATGATCTTCCCCTATTGTTTTGTATATTGTAAACTACAAACTCAGTTTTAATGGTAAATTTTTAAACCCAGCCTTAGCCCTGCTAGGACAAGATTTAAGAAAATTACCAATTGGACAAAAATTGAATTTTGCTAATCATCCATATTTATGTAAAGGTCTTGATTGGTAAGATTCAATTTGGTAATTTTATTAAATCTTGTCCTGATAAGGTTAAGATGGATTTAAAAAAAATGCCAAGTTGGTTAATGACTTACACTTTATATACGACTAAATAACTGACACCCCAGTGTTTTTTTTGATTTCCACACCTGGAAGGTTAATTGATATATTGCCCAAACCCCGCTTTTCGAGCCTCACGCTTAGTGCCTTTGCAACCAAATTTTTCCGCAGTTTTGTAACCAGACACAGCCAAAGGGTGTTGCTCTAATACAAACACAGGTGTTCTGTGCATTTTGAAGCGCTTTAAGCCTTTGTTCATTCTACGATACCCCGCCAGATTCAATCCTGCACAGTTCTCATTGTAATACTTTACCGCACCGACCATTACCAACATTTCGTTGGGTGAGAGTGCTGGCACATTAAAACTAATGCTGAATAATAAAAAAGTAAGTGTTTTTTTCATTCCTTTGTTATTGTATTTTGGGTGTTATTTTTGATAAAAGCATAAATAATTTACACTCACATCACTTTCAAGTTTATAAGTTTTGGTAAATGGATTGTAAGTCATACCAATCATACTTTTTAGGGTTAGATTTGAGTGCCTTGCCCATTCGTTCATTTCGCTTGGCTGGATGAATTTATCCCAGTCGTGAGTACCTTGGGGAAGAAGTTTGAGGATATATTCTGCACCGATAATGGCGAATAGATAGGATTTAGTGTTGCGATTTAGAGTGGAGAAAAACAGACACCCATGTGCTTTTGTTAAGGCGGCACAGGCATTGATAATTGAAGCAGGGTCGGGGACATGTTCTAGCATTTCTAGACAGGTTACAATGTCAAATTCTTCGGCGTGTTGTTCGGCAAATTCTTCTACAGGGATTTTTTGGTAATCTACACTCAAGCCCGATTCAAGCAAGTGCAATTTGGCGACTTCTAAGCCTGCTTCTGCCATATCAATGCCCGTTACTAATGCACCTTCTTTGGCGAGGGATTCTGCTAAAATTCCGCCACCACAGCCGACATCAAGGATTTTTTTGCCTTTGAGTGAGCCGCCACATTGTGCTTTAATGTAATCAAGTCTAAGTGGATTAATATCGTGCAAGGGTTTGAATTCAGAATTTTTGTCCCACCAGCGAGAGGCGAGGGCGGCAAACTTATCAACTTCGTTAAAATCTACATTGCTCATAATGCTTGCACTTCTTTTAACACCTCTTCAACATGGCCTTTAACCTTAACTTTGTCCCAAGATTTGAGAATATTACCATCAGCATCAATGATAAACGAAGAGCGTACAATGCCCATATATTCACGCCCCATAAATTTTTTTAACTGCCAAACCTTAAACAATTCGCACAAAGTGCCATCAACATCGGCAATCAGTTCAAAAGGGAAATTTTGCTTGGCTTTAAATTTTTCATGTTTATTTAAATCATCTTTCGACACCCCATAAATGACCGTATTGGCATCCACAAAAGCCTGATGATGGCCTCTAAAGTCTTGCCCCTCAGTGGTGCAACCCGGTGTGGCATCTTTAGGGTAAAAATACAAAACAATATTGCGTCCTTGCGTATCGGGGATATTGATTTCTAAATTGCTTGTCGCTTGACAGGTAGTTGGTTGAACTTTATTCATAACGGTATAATTTTGATTTTTAAAATTTTAATTTTAACACTTATATGAAAAACATTCGTAACTTCTCTATTATTGCTCATATCGACCATGGAAAATCCACCATTGCCGACCGTTTTATACAGTTCTGTGGCGGTTTAAGCGATCGAGAAATGTCTGCCCAAGTGCTGGATTCCATGGACATTGAAAAGGAGCGAGGCATTACCATTAAATCACAAAGTGTTTCGCTAGACTACAAAGCCAGAAATGGCGAAATTTATCAGCTAAATTTTATTGACACACCGGGGCATGTGGATTTCTCTTATGAAGTTTCCCGTTCACTCTCTGCTTGTGAAGGCGCATTGTTGATTGTTGATGCCTCACAAGGAGTAGAAGCGCAAACAGTGGCTAATTGCTATACGGCTATTGACCAAGGTTTAGAAGTGGTATCAGTGCTGAATAAAATCGACTTGCCAGCAGCAGATCCTGAGCGAGTGGTTGATGAAATTGAAGATGTGATTGGCGTTGAAGCACAAGATGCAGTGCATGCTAGCGCCAAATCGGGGATAGGTATTGAGGATATTTTAGAGCAGATTGTAGAAAAAATCCCAGCACCAGAGGGTAATGTTGATGCGCCAATTAAGGCTCTAATTATTGACTCATGGTTTGATAATTACTTAGGCGTGGTGTCGTTGATTCGAGTGATTGATGGGGAAATTAAAACCAAAACAAAAATCAAAATTTTCTCAAATGGCAACGAACATTTGGTTGATGAAGTTGGTGTATTTACCCCTAAACGCCTTAAAACAGACAGTTTAAAAGCAGGAGAAGTAGGATTTTTAATTGCCAATATCAAAAATATTGATGGCGCACCAGTAGGCGACACCATCACCAGTGTTAAAAATCCTGTTTCTGAAGCTTTGGAGGGCTTTAAACCCGTGCAACCTCGTGTATTTGCAGGGTTGTTTCCAATTTCTGGCGAAGACTATGAAAAATTCCGTGATGCGCTGGCAAAATTGCGCTTAAATGATGCAGCATTGCAATACGAACCTGAAAACTCTGACGCACTTGGCTTTGGTTTTCGTATTGGCTTTTTAGGCCTGTTGCACATGGAAATTGTGCAAGAGCGCCTAGAGCGAGAATACGACCTTGATTTAATCACCACCGCCCCCACTGTGGTATATGAGATTTTAGACACCAAGGGCAATACCATTCGGGTGGACAGCCCTTCAAAAATGCCAGAAAATCAGTTTATTGATGAGTTTAGAGAGCCGATTATTACTGCCAATATTTTGGTCACCGACGAGTTTGTTGGCAATGTAATCAGTTTGTGCGTTTCAAAACGAGGTGTACAAAAAAGCTTAACTTACATGGGTAAACAGGTGTCAATGGTGTATGAATTGCCATTGAATGAAGTGGTACTTGATTTCTTTGACAGGCTGAAATCAGTCTCACGAGGTTTTGCCTCAATGGACTATCAATTTGCACGCTACCAGACCTCTGATTTAATCCGTCTAGATATTCAAATCAATCAAGAATCGGTTGACGCCCTAGCGCTAATTATTCACCGTGAAGACTCCGTACGCAAAGGCAGAGAAATTGCTGAAAAAATGAAAGAATTGGTACCAAGACAAATGTTCGATGTCGCCATTCAAGCCTGTATCGGTGTTAAAGTTATTGCCAGAACCAATGTTAAAGCCCTTAGAAAAAATGTAACCGCCAAATGTTATGGCGGCGATGTTTCTCGCAAACGCAAACTACTTGATAAACAGAAAAAAGGCAAAAAGCGTATGCGTAGCGTTGGCAGGGTAGATATTCCCCAAGAGGCGTTCTTAGCGGTACTACACATTGATTAAGATTTGTTTTTGCTAATCATTTATATTTGTGCAAAGTCTAGCAAGCTTATTCTTAAGGTAAGAATAGTGTAAAAAACTGTACCATTGGAAATATATTGCCAGAAACCTATCTCAAGGTAAAAAAAATCTTGCTTTGCTCAGTGAAGTATATCTATCAATAAAGATTTTAGTTGAGTCGAAAAAAATCAGCGCAACTCTTACAATATAATGACAAGAGTTGCGCTGATTTGTTTAACGATTTTTCAATAAATCCCGAAGGAGTTTAAAGCGTTTATGCGGATTGCTTAATATATGGAATTAAGAATATAACCTAAACGCAATCCTGCTAAGTACACTAAATTAATTGTAGTTTGTTCAACATTCTTTAGATATTCATCGGTTAAGACGATTGCGTCTGTGCTGTGTTTTAGTTTAGCAATATCGGCATCTATGGCAGCGAATACATTGCTGTCAAATTTCTGTAAATCGTTTACCCAAGTTTTGGTGTCAAAATCCATTTGGTATTTTTTAGGATCTATTGTGGCTTTTTTTACTATATTTGCAACAAAATCTTTGACTAAGTTTTTGGCAAAAAACTTTTCTGCATTGATAAAATATTCTTGCTCTGTTCCTGTTCTTGGTGGATATTTTTTTCTTGCTGCATCGGTTAAACATCCCATGCCATCCCAAATTGCATGTAATTTTTTTGTTCCTAGGCATTTGCCAGATGTTTTAACAAGAACTGAATTGGCGCCATAAGTTTCTCCATAAGGATTTGTATTGGTTCGGTAAACGCCATATAGAGGCTCTGTTACATGTAGAGGCTGGTGAGCATCGCCTACTAAATGCACTAAATACATCAACAATAAAGATTGTTTAAATGTGCTAAGAGGGTTGTCTTTTGGGTCTTTCTTGTGTTGTTTGAATGCATATTTGATCTCGTCAAGATTCCAATATACATCTAATTTGTAAAAAAGAACCTCTTCTGCGTTTTTTGGAAGTTTGATTTTTTGAGGATTGTGTATTATTTTGCCAGAAAAATGTGCCTTATTTAATATTTCAATGTTGTACATATTGTCTAACCAGTTAGCAGATATGACGGGGTCAAGTGACTTTTCAGAATCATAAATCTGATCGAGAATGTCTGATAACAAGGGTGTGATTTTTGCTCGTTTTTCTGCAGAAAGTTGGTTAAGTGCAATATGCAAAATACTTATATGTCCTTCCAGCCCATAGGCTTTGACCATTGATGGGGCGAATAACAGCGATTGGAATATTAATACATAAATAATTTTTTTCATAATTTTTTTTATAAAGTTGTAAAATTTTGTTAATTATTATAAATTAAAAAACATTTCTGGTGTAAATTGTTTTAATTCAATATTTACACCTTATCTTGGCAAGGTCAAGATTGGTTTTTAACAATTGTCAATTAATTGAATTTTGCTAATCATCTATATTTATACAAAAGTCTCAATTCAAAAGTCTTTCTAATACAAACTTGGATCCGTAATAAGCAAGAACCAAAATACCAAAACCAATTTGTGTGGCAGTAATGGCTTGTTTTCCACGCCAGCCAAAGGCTTTTCTGCCAAAAACGAGAGTGGCAAAAATAACCCAAGCGATGATTGAAAGGGTGGTTTTGTGAATCAGGTGTTGGGCAAATATATCTTCAATAAAGACAAACCCAGTGAGTAGCGACAAGGTTAATAAATAAAAGCCGATTCTAAGGCTTTGAAACAACAAGGCTTCCATGGTTTGCAGCGGTGGCAATTTACTAATAAAGCCATTAATTTTCTTGGCATGCAAGTGCCTTTCTTGGATTTTTAATAACACGGATTGACATACCGCTAAGGCGAGTAGGGCGTAGGCAGTGATGGATAAAAACACATGTGAGGCAATGCTTAAGGGGATGATTTTTCCAGCAGTGTCGGGAAACAAAACGCTAAATAATAGCGATGAAGCGGCCAATGGATAAACCAAAATACCGAGCGCATGCACAGGTTTGGAAATAGATGATAGGAACAACAAAACTGCTACTAGCCAAGCGACAAAAGAGGTGCTATTAGCCAACCCAAAAAACACGCCACTAGCCGCCCAGAAATTGGTAAAAGTTAAGGCGTGTGCAATAATGGCAAAACTGAGCAACAAAAAAATACTTTTTTGATGACGATGCTGAATATCGTCTTTAGTGTAAAAACGCATTAGCAGAGCGGTTGCCAGCGAATAGGAGATAATGGCAAAGTAAGATAAAAGCATAATTATTTTTTGAATGAAAACAAGGCACTATAATACGATACTTTAACACTATTAATTAAAAAAATGTTTGATAACTTAACCGACCGCCTTGCCAACAGTTTTAAAACCCTACAAGGCAAGAATAAACTTTCAGAATCCAATATTAAAGATGCCATTCGTGAGGTACGCCGTGCCTTGCTAGAGGCTGATGTTGCACTTGAAGTCATTAAAATATTTCTTGATAAAGTGCAAGAAAAGGCTTTAGGGCTTAAAGTTAACGAGGGACTTAACCCGTCACAAGCCTTTGTCAAATTAGTAGAAACAGAACTAACTGAGATTATCGGTGGCGAAAACAAAACCTTAGATTTAAGGGCACAACCGCCAGCAGTAGTCATGGTTGCTGGCTTGCAAGGTGCAGGTAAAACCACCTCAATCGCCAAGTTAGCGCGTTATTTAAAAGAAAAAGAAAATAAAAAAGTTTTGTTGGTTAGTGCCGATGTTTACCGTCCTGCAGCCATTACACAGCTAGAAGTGCTGGCAAAACAAGTAGAAGTAGATTTTTTCCCATCTAGTGTTAATGACAAGCCGGAAAAAATTGTTGCCAGAGCCAAAAAACATGCGCAAAAGCAATTTTTTGATGTGTTATTGGTGGACACCGCAGGGCGCCTGCATATTGACAGTGAGATGATGGCTGAAATCCAAGCGTTACAAAAACAAGTCGATCCAATTGAAACCTTGTTTGTGGTAGACGCAATGACAGGTCAAGATGCAGCGCATACTGCCAAAGCGTTTGCTGATGCATTGCCATTAACAGGGGTTATTTTAACCAAAACTGATGGTGACGCCAGGGGAGGCGCAGCACTTTCGGTGCGTCATATTACTGGCAAGCCGATTAAGTTTTTAGGTGTGGGTGAAAAAGTCGATGCACTAGAACCATTTCATCCAGATAGAATTGTTTCGCGCTTATTGGGTATGGGCGATGTTTTGTCATTGATTGAAGAAATTGAGCAAAAAGTTGACCGCAAAAAAGCAGAAAAAGCGGCTAAAAAAATGGCAAAAGGTCAGTTTGACTTAGAAGATATGCGCGATCAACTTTTGCAAATGGAGCAAATGGGCGGAGTAGAGGCTTTGATGGATAAAATGCCAGGAATGGGACAAATTCCACAAAGTGTTAAAAATCAAATGATGGGGTCGCTGGAAACCAAAAAAATGGTGGCCATTATAAATTCAATGACCCCCAAAGAGCGCACCCACATTAAATTAATTAAAGGCTCGCGTAAAAATCGTATCGCTAAAGGTTCTGGCACTCAGCCACAAGATATTAACAAACTGATTAAGCAGTTTGAAAAAATGCAAAAACAAATGAAGAAAATGAGCGGTGGAAAAATGCAAAAAATGATGGCAAAAATGGCAGGAATGCAGGGCAAAGAGGGCGGTATGCCTGATTTATCAAAAATGAAGTTGCCAAATATGGGCGGCAATAAATTTCCGTTTTAATGCTGTTTGTGAAAAACCATTTCCACTCCCATTTTTTAAGTGTTACAAACTCTGGTTACGATAAAAATATGGTTTTATTGAGTTGCAAGTACAAAATTATTTTTTAATTTGGCTTGATTTTTTTGAAAAAGCTGCTGAAAAGTATTCAATGCTATTTTTGGCACGATTATCTGTGTCAATTGTTTCCAGTATCTCTTTGGCATACGATTGATAGTTTGTATTACCAGTAATTAAAAATGCTCTTTTTAAGTAGTCTATTGCTAAAATAGGGTCTTTTTCCAAATATTCTGACAACTCCTCGTAATGCCTTGCTTGCCTTTGAGTGCTCTTTAAAAATCTTTTGAATTTCGCTTCAAATTGTGAGTCAAAATCTATATATTCTGTTCGATTGAAATCTGATGGTATTTCCGTTTTAGGCGTTTTAACAATAATGGTTTCCTTTCCTAATGCTTGTGCCACACCAAGTTCATAATATAAATTTGCTTGAGTTTTGACTGGCGTGTCTCTGTGGATAATAACAATGCATATTGCTACAGACTCAATAAGTTTCCATATTTTTAATAAAAAATCTCTACCCGTTGTTTCTTCGCTGGCATCTATGGTTTGATAATCAAATGACAAGCAATGGCTCTTGATGGCATTTTGAATATCAGTAACTGGCGTAGGTATCATTCCACCTAGTTGGGTAATTAAGAAACAATGTTGCGGCCGAAAATCAATTAAATTATTAATGGCATCGCCATCAATAGGGCTATAAATAATCACCTACGCTTGCTTTTTGCTACAGGAACATTGGCATATTTACCAACACTTTTTTTATGCGAGAGAATACGACCTTTATCGCGATCAATTTTAATGTAGCGATTGGTGCGTGGATTTTTAACTTGAACAATATCTGCCATAACTCTATTATAGTTAATTTCTTATAAATGTTTATGATTTTTTAAGACGATAACGAGCAGATTCAGCGTGCGCTTGCAAGCCTTCACCGTCAGCTAAAGTAGCAGCGATTTTACCTAGTGTGTTGGCACCCTGATCGGAGACCATAATTAAACTGGATTTTTTTTGAAAGTCGTAAACACCCAGTGGAGACGAAAAACGAGCAGTACCTGAGGTGGGTAAAACATGGTTAGGCCCCGCACAATAATCGCCTAAAGACTCGCAAGTGTAGCGACCCATAAAAATTGCACCTGCGTGTCGAATGCCGTCTAACATTTCTTGTGGATTTTCAACGGATAACTCTAAGTGTTCAGGGGCAATTTGGTTAGACAAGGCAATGGCTTCATCCATATCTTTGGTAAGAATGAGTGCGCCACGGTTTGTAAGTGCCGTTTCAATGATGGACTTTCTGTCCATGGTGGGTAATAATTTGGCAATGCTTTTTTCCACTTGGTTGATAAAATCAGCATCAGGGCAAAGTAAAATTGACTGTGCATCTTCATCGTGTTCTGCTTGAGAAAACAAATCCATGGCAATCCAATCGGGATTGGTTTTGCCATCACAAATAATTAAAATTTCACTAGGACCGGCAATCATATCAATACCAACCTGCCCAAAAACAGCACGCTTGGCGGTGGCAACATATATATTGCCAGGGCCAACAATTTTATCTACTTTTGGTATGGTCTCGGTGCCATAAGCAAGGGCTGCTATTGCTTGTGCACCCCCTACAGTAAAGACTTGAGTAACGCCTGAAATATAGGCTGCCGCTAATACTAACGAGTTGCTGGTGCCATTTGGCGTAGGTACTACCATGATTAAGTCTTGCACACCAGCCACTTTAGCGGGAATGGCGTTCATTAGTACAGAAGAGGGGTAGGCTGCTTTGCCACCTGGTACATATAGGCCTACACGATCAAGGGGGGTGATTTTTTGCCCCAACATTGTGCCGTCGTCTTCGGTGTAAGTCCAAGTGCTTTGTTTTTGTTTTTCGTGATATAGGCGCACGCGGTCTGCTGCGATGGTTAATGCAGATTTTTGCTTTTCATTCAGCGTGTCAAAGGCTTGCTTAAGGGCGGGTAATTTAATGGTTAATGCCTCCATACTGGTGGCATTCGTCCCATCAAATGTATTTGTATAATCCATTAAAGCGCTGTCGCCGTTGTTGCGAATTTTGGTAATAATGTCATCAACTGTTTGCGCAACTTGTTTATTTGAAACGCTATCCCAAGCAAGTAGTGAGGACAGTTTTTTTTGAAAATCAACTTGCGTGGATACCAATTTTGTGATCATAAGTTTTTCTCAATGTTGCTAACCCAAGATTTAATTTGGGTATTTTTGGTTTTAAATGAGGCGGTATTGACCACCAAACGAGAGCTAATGTCTTTAATGTGTTCAAGTGGCACAAGTCCGTTTGCTTTGAGCGTGTTACCAGTATCAACCAAATCAACAATGCAGTGCGCCAAGCCAACGACGGGTGCGAGCTCCATTGCGCCATATAATTTGATAATTTCAATTTGCTGGTTTTTGGCTTCAAAATACTGTTTAGCTGAACGGACATATTTGGTGGCAATTTTTAAAGTGTCTTGTTTTAATTGTTTTTTGTCGCTGGCAGCTACCATTAACTTACATTTGGCAATGCCTAAATCTAGTAACTCAAATAAGCCATTGGCGCCGTGTTCTAATAGCACATCTTTGCCAGCAATGCCCATATCTGCTGCACCGTGTTGCACAAACACAGGGACATCGGTGGCACGAATGACAATGACTTTAATGTCGTCAAAATTAGTATCCAAAATCAGTTTTCTGGAATTCAGTTCTTTGTCAGCAATTTCTAACCCTGCTTTTTTTAATAGTGGCAAGGTTTGTTCAAGAATTCTGCCTTTGGACAATGCGATTGTTAACATAATATATACCCTTAATTAATCTTGGACTCTTTCAATATTGGCACCCAATAATTTTAGTTTTTCTTCAATGGTTTCATAGCCACGGTCAAGGTGATAGACTCGCTCAATCGTGGTTGTGCCTTTGGCGGCCAATCCTGCCAATACTAAGGATGCTGAAGCCCTTAAATCAGTCGCTATTAAATGCGCTCCCGTTAGGGATTTTACGCCTTTACAAAACACTGTGTTACCCTCTAAAGTTAGATTGGCACCCATACGCATTAACTCAGGAATATGCATAAAGCGATTTTCAAAGATATTTTCAGTAATGCTACTGTGTCCTTCTGCAATAGCATTTAATGCTGTAAATTGTGCCTGCATATCGGTTGGAAAATTGGGGTAAGTGCCGGTTTTAATGTTAACGGCTTTTGCTCGCTTGCCGTTCATATTTAATGTGATTGATTGACTGTCGGTTTTGATATCTGCACCGGTTTCAATTAATTTTCCCAATACCGAGCGCATTGCTTTTGGATTGGTGCCTTTAACGGTAATCGAGCCACCAGTAATGGCAGCAGCCACTAAATAAGTGGCAACTTCAATGCGGTCTGAGCAGACTGAATATTGCACGCCATTTAATTTTTTTACCCCTTCAATGACGATAACAGAAGTGCCAATACCACTAATTTTTGCACCCATTTTGTTTAAACAATGGGACAAGTCGGAAACCTCTGGCTCTTGTGCGGCGTTATTGATTGTAGTGGTGCCTTGTGCTAAAGTGGCTGCCATAATGACATTTTCTGTAGCAGTTACAGAAATTTGGTCAAAATAAATATCGGCTCCTACTAAGTTTTCGGCTTCTGCATAAATATAACCATTTTTAACTTCAATGGTGGCACCTAATTCTTTTAAGGCTTTAAGGTGAAGGTCAACAGGGCGAGTGCCAATCGCACAACCACCAGGGAGTGATACTTTGGCTTTTCCGTATTTTGCTAACATTGGCCCAAGTGCTAAAATTGCAGCACGCATGGTTTTAACCAAATTGTAGTCAGCCACTAAATTATCAAGCTTTGATGCATCTACATACAGTGAAGAATCAGATTCTAGAATAAACTCAGCACCCATGCTCATTAGCAATTTTAATGTGGTAGATATATCGCTGAGCTGTGGTGCATTTTGGAGTGTAATAGGGCTGTCTGCCAGAATGGAGGAAAACAAAATGGGTAATGAAGAATTTTTAGACCCAGATGCTTTTACATTACCCCGTAAAGGCGTGCCACCTTGAATAACAAGCTTATACATTCTTTAGTTTTTTGTTGATTTTTTTAATCAAACTGTTAAGGCCTTTGCGTTTAATGTGGGAACTGAATTGTGCCTTATAATTCTTAATCAAACTTACGCCCGAAAACACCAAATCGTACACACGCCAATGGTTTAAGCGAATCATTTTTAAAGTAACTTTAAGCGGGTTTTGATTTTTATCAAAGCTAATAAATAATTTAATAATGGCTTTATTGCCTTTACGCTTTATCTTTGGATCGGTGGAAATTTTAATATTATTAAGCTGATCGTAAGTGCTTAAAATGCCTGCATAATCATTAATTAAAGATTTGGTAATATATTGTTGAAAAGCCTTTTTTTGTTGGTTATTGAGAGCGCTCCAATGTTCTTTTAGCGTTAAACGCACTGCTACATCTATGGCAATATAAGGCAATAATTCCGCTTTAATGAGCGCCTCAATGTTTTCAGGTGTAACCCGTTTTTGATCTCTAAGTTTTTTAAGTGCAAGCAAGGCATTTGTCATAATATTGAATGCAGCGATATTTGGCGGACCAACAACATCAGTCGCCGCCCTTGAATGTGGTGCCACATTATGCTCTACTGCTAAAGTTGCACCAGTAGTTAAAATAGACAATATAATGAACAATGTTTTAACTGTATTTTTCATGTCAAAATTCATAAAATAATAAAAATATTGATTTTACCTTTTTGTATAGATGCCAATTAAAGAAAAACTAAAAAATTTAACAACCCAACCCGGTGTATATCAAATGCTTGATAAGCAGGGGCTGGTGATTTATGTGGGTAAAGCAAAAAACTTAAAAAAACGCGTATCCAGTTATTTTTCTAAAACCCATCAAGATGACAAAACCAGAGTGTTGGTTATTAATATTCAAGATTTTGATGTGGTAATTACCGATACTGAAACACAGGCGTTGTTACTGGAAAATGAACTGATTAAACAGCACAAACCTAGGTACAACATTTTACTCAAAGACGCCAAAAGTTATCCTTATATTTGCGTGAGTAACGACAAGCACCCACGCGTGGGTTTTTATCGTGGCACTAGAAATGAAAAATACCAATATTTTGGCCCTTATCCATCTGCACATATAGTGCGTAATTCTCTTACTTTATTGAAGAAAATTTTTAAAGTAAGACAATGTGCTAATGCTACTTATCGCTCCAGATCACGAGCTTGTTTGGAATATCAAATTGGACTTTGTAGCGCACCTTGCGTTAATAAAATTAGTGATGAGGATTATAGGCAAGATGTCAATATGATGCGGTTATTCCTCTCAGGCAAAGGCGCACAAACCTTAGACAATATCTCACAAAAAATGCAAAATGCATCGAAAAACCAAGATTTTGAATTGGCCGCCCATTTGCGTGACCAAATGATTGGCTTGCGTACCATTCAAGAACAGCACAGTTCCCAAACAATGGGCGATATGGATGTGATTAGCATTGCCACTCAAGATGGTATTCATGCTGTTGAAATATTATTTGTGCGCTCAGGCAAGCAAATTGGTCAAGAGTGTATTTTTCCGCAACACGCCAAAGGCAAAGATGCTGAAGTGGTTTTGTCAGCCTTTTTGCCCCTGTATTATTTAGGCAAAGACACGCCTAAGCAACTTTTATTAAGCAACAAATTGGTGGATAAAAAACTCATTGCCTCAGCATTGTCCACACAAATTATTGACGCACCACAAAAAGACAAGCGTCATTTTTTAAAAATTGCCACCCTTACTGTACAAGAAAACCTAAAACAACACCTTATCTCAAAATTCACCAAACGCACGCAACTGCAACAATTGCAGAAAACACTTAACCTTAAAACATTACCAAACACCATGGAATGCTTTGATATTAGCCATACCATGGGTGAGGCGACAGTTGCCTCCTGCGTCGTGTTTGAAAAAGGGTTGCCAAGAGTTAAGCAATATCGCCAATTCAACATTAGCAACATCACCCCAGGTGATGATTATGCAGCGATGAATCAGGCAGTTTTTAGGCGTTATTCACGCCTATTAAAAGAGCAAAAAACACTGCCCGATGTGGTTTTTATTGATGGCGGCTTGGGGCAGTTAAATCAGGCGATTATGGTTATGGATTCAATTGGTATTGAATCTATCCAACTGGTTGGCGTGGCAAAGGGCGAGGGTAGAAAAGCAGGGTTGGAAACTTTGATTATGGTCAAAGACGGCAAAACAAAAAAAATCAATCTACCACCACACGACCAAGCGCTGATGTTGATTAACCATATTCGTGATGAATCACACCGTTTTGCCATTAAAAATCATCGACAGAAGCGTGGCAAAAAACGCACCACATCAGTGCTTGAAGGTATTCCAGGTGTAGGAAAACTACGCCGAATGGCATTACTTAATTATTTTGGTGGTTTGCAAGAAGTGCAAAAAGCCAGCCGTGATGAAATCGCAAAAGTAGAAGGTATCTCGCAAGCATTAGCGGATAAAATAGCAGAAAAATTAAAAAATAAAATATGATTATTAGAATACTTATTGTTGTTTTTATACTGAGTTATATCATTTGGCTAATAAATAACCGCATTTTAGGAAGAAACTTAGTACTCGCCAAGGTTATTGCCACCACACTTGTTGTTACCAGTGTGGTTTATTTGATACTGGGCAGTTTGTCCTATTTGATTGAAGGGGTTTGACTGCTGCATTCAAGAGAGCATGCTTATTGCTCATTGTCTGAAATTGTTAGAGTGTTAAAAAAATATTACGGATAGTTTTCTAATCGACTGATTTTATAGCCACCTCTATTTTTTAAAAGTTCTATTAATTTTTTAAGCTCAGATTCCTCATATTTGTATCGAAACATTTCATCGTGACTCAGCAATACAATATGAGATTTTGTGAAAGTTTTGTTGTCGTTAAGTTTTTTTTCAATTTTCTTGAAAATATCTTCAGCAGTGCCTATTGGATCCCCTGTATGCGGGTCATGCGCCCATTCTAAATCCCATCCAAACAGTGAAAATCCATTTTTAACCAATAAATCCGCCGCCTCTATTCCACTGCTCACATCATTTCTACTTCTTCCATTGATGCGCCACATATTCCTACCGGGTAATCTTCCTATTTTATTGTCCAATTTTAAAGCGTTTTTATTTTTAATGAAATCCTTAAGCGCCCCTTTAGGGTTTGAATAATATAATTTATAATGGTCATTTGCATGGCTATAACTATGATTTCCAACCCCAATAAATTTATTTTCCTTATAAAGCCTTACATCTTTAGGCCTTGCCAAAGCATGCTCACCTACCAACATAACGAAAATTGGCAATTCCTCCGCTAACACCGCATCGTTTATTCTTCGACTTCCATTTAAGGGTCCATCATCAAAAGTTAAATAAATGTGTTTAATGTTTTTATGAGTACTCTGATCTGTTGACTGTGCCTGATTATTTGCAGCACAAGAAGACAGCAGGATTATTAAACTGTATATTATATTTTTCATTTTATGATTCCATTGTAGTAAAGATGTGTTTTTCTATTTTTTGATGCCAAAACGACTTTTACATATTCAGGTAGAGTATAAACTTTATTTAATTGACGATTCTAATTTCTCATTTCTTTCTTAGTATTGAGAGATGTCAAGGGCGCCTCTTTACAAATAACAACAAACTAGCGTTTAAAATTAAATTAAATTGCCGTCTGAAATCACTAGGGTTTCATGGGATTTTATGCTCTAACACTTTTTTTTCATTAACACACCCCCGTAATCTGATTTTATGGATAATATGTAGCCTATTAAGTACACAGTGCAAACTGTTAACGATGATTATCTAAGTTAAATCCTTGGTCTCGCCACCTGTGGTTTATTTGTTTTTTATCATCTTTAATGAGACCTTTGTATAAATATAAATAATCATCAAGAATTCACTTTTCACCCACTTGGTAATTTTTTAAACCCAGTCTTAGCCTTGTTAGGACAAGGTTTAAGAAAATCACCAAGTGGGCAAAAATTGAATTCTGCTAATCATTCATATTTACGCAAAGATTTCTTAATATTTTATTTTTTAATTGAGGATTTATTATGACTACTACCAATCGCTTTATTGCTTTATTTTTTCTATTTACCTTGTGTGTTCCAGCCTTAGCAACACTTAACCCCAATCCTGTAACCAAAGAACTTCATATTAGTGACCCTGCTATTAACACCCCAATAGTAACAACCATGCAAGCAGTTGATATGAGGATCAAAACGGTGTTTGATAATCATGAAACAACCTGTGCACTTAGTGCTTCCGGCGAAAGTCATGGCGAATTTACCCAAACCATAATCTATTGTGATCCCTCTATTCACGAATCAGGCTTAGTGTCAGGTGACTATATTGATGTAGGACTCCTTCCTCTTTTTGATGGTTACACCTTGTGTATTAATGGCAATTGCAACTATCCTAGCAAAGACAAAAGCAAAGTCAAGAACAAGGCTAAAGATAAGGACAAAGTCAAAGCTAAGTAGGGTCATTAATTGGCGTTAAATAAATTAGGGTACTTTTTTTTGTATATTCCTTTTTGGCTTGTTTTACCCGTCAAGCATCAATGTTTGCTTGATAATTGCACAAGGGCGGGGAATTTTGAATAATTCAGGCGTGATTTCATCTTGAATGCAAATGTATTTTTGTTTAACTTTCTATATTCGCTTGAGTGCAGTCCAGCCCTTATAAGGCTTTTCCATTGATCATATTGGAAAAGTTTATAGCAAATTCATTTTGTGACACCCCTTGAACGATTGTAATTTTTCTTGATCCCGAATCTACAATGTAAGTTTTTCCACATTGATTATTAATTGCGGTATCTGTGATGTTGACATCCAAATATTCACTCTGTGCTTGGTATTCTTTTATTCCACCGGCCATAATCACTGCTGCCAAAGGATCAAAAATAGGAACTGGGATGGCTTCTTTATCAACCCCTGTTACTTTTTTGAAAATATCTTTCGTCAGTTTTGCGATTGGATCGGTGGCTGTTATTTTGTCAACATAGTCAGGATTTAATATGACATAATTACAGGCATCAAGTGGTATTAAAGTAATGGGAATGTGCGTTTTGAACACTTTTTTGGCTGCTACTGGATCAATAAAGACATTCCATTCGGCGGCATAATTTGTTTTGTAAATTGGTCCTTGATTCCATTCAGGCCTTGCATCATTGAATAGTGCTATATTGCCATCTACATAAACAGCACCTGCCATTGCATAAATTTCTGTAATTTTATCAATGCGAGTTGAGGGGCATAATTCTAACATTTTTGCTAGGTTGGTAAAGCCACCAAGAGAAAGAATTGTGATGCTTTCTTCAGTTTTATTCAGGGTGTCTGCAATAAATTCCCATGCAGGTTGTGTTTGCACATCAATTGAAGTTTCTGGATTTAAAGATCCGAGTAACCCCATTATATCATTGACATTATCTCTAAAAGATTGTGGAAAAACATGGTTAAATTTTAAAGGAGTGCTGGTTCCGACACAAATTTTTGCCTGAGTTTGGTCACCCAAATCCATAAGCGTTTTGGCAATAATTGTTCCCCATCGAAGGTTTGCCTCTCCACAACCTGTTACCGTAATTCCTATTATTTCAATAGTAGGGTTCCTTATGAGATACAAAATGGAAAGTATGTCGTCCCACCCCATATCTGTATCAATAATAACTTTTTTCCTTGTGTTTTCCATATCACCTCCTTTTGATTGTAGATATATATTATAAGGGCATATTGCCTTGTGTTGAGATATTAAGAATAAACACTGTAAAAAAACAACTAAATTTTATTCATTTTAAGAGGTAATATAAAGCCCCAACAACTCCAGACAACAATTTAGAGGCCTTTGCATAAATATGAATAAAAAACGAAATTCTTATTATTAATATTGCCGAAAATAATCTGAAGAATATGGTTTTGAAAAAGCCAACACCTAATAATTTTGATATCTTTGATTCAATTGGTAAAGCGTGTGCCATTAAAATCAGTGCTGACAATGTGCTAACTTAGCCACTTGGGTCGCTTATAGCATAAAAGAATGTTACAACAGCCCCATATCCACCAGAAAGCAGCCCCACAATTCAAACAATAGTAAATTCATCTGGCAACTCTAACAACTCCATTACAGGCAAAAGAAGCATTGAAAGAGGCTTTATTAATTCAAAATATTTAGGCAGGATTATCTTTACAATAGAGAGGGCAGAAGCAATACTTTCTTTTATTATAGTAGGCACGCTTTCCCAAAGTCTATTGCACATAAGGCTTTAGAAAGAAAACTTTAGCAGTCAAAACACTGGCATTTTTTTTTAATAGCACCGTCTCCTTTCCAGCCAACAAATCAATCGTTCCTACGCCAAGAGGAGTGTTTATTCTATATTTGTCAAAGTTTCCCCCTATTTTTCCTTTAATTAATGGCGCAATACCTCCAATAGTAAAGTTTCTATTTACTACCTTTTTATCAATCAAATAAAGAGAAGTGCTTGCTTTGAGCGAATGACTTATTTCATTAACAAAATTTTGGATTTTTTCAATTAGTCTAACCCTTAGAGCAGTTGTGCCTGTATAAAAAGAAATGTAGATGGCAGTAATATTATTTTCAATTGATGATGCCAAATATTCCCAATAAATTGTTTCTAGTGAACTGATGCAAAGCATCTGCATTCGTTATTTTAAATTTTGGTGGAATGTGCATTATTATCCTAAATAGCCAACTATTGTAAGAGTGTATTTCATTATGTTGCGATATTAAAAACAAACCCTAAAAAAGCCAAATAGCCACCTGTCCCAAGATAAAATTTATATTTTTACTTGGTATATGATATTATTTTGGTCAACAAATATGAAGATTAATAATGCAATTTATTTTTAAAATTGGCAAATAATAACAGGAAACAAATCAATTATTTGGCAAATGCGAGAAATAATGTAGTGAATGGGCTGTGCGAAATAGTTACTACGATTAGACAAAGTGGTTTATCAAATTTTCTCAGATGCAGAGTAGGAGGTGGGTTATTTGAGAATACTGAAAATAAAGTAACCGTGTTTTTTTTGACAGACTTGGTCAAGTAGAATATTACACCTTCAATGTAAAATCAAGTTCTTAATGCTTTTCATTGGTAAATTTTTATAAAGTCCATCTTAGTCCTGCCAGAGTAGGTTTTATAAAAAAAATGACAACTGACCTTTTATTCAGCATCCATGTCTAATACAGAAGTCTCTTAGTGGTAAAGAAGTAGCGCAAGTATTTTTACCGCTAATACTTGGGTGATTATCAGCACTAGATTGCGCGCTCCTGCCTTCTCTTATTGTACCAACCAACCATTCCCAGTATTAACCCAAGAAACCTCTTGCCCTTGTTGAACTAAAAGGGTTTTTTCGATCTTATTGGCGGTGAATGTAACCCTGACTGGCCACTCAGAATTAACGCTAAGTGTTACTTTTCTGGTGTTGCCATGAAATTCTGGTGGCAATGTAAAACTTTCAACCCATGCGCCATTATGAGTCTTAATCCAAACTTTGTTGTTTGAGCTAATGAATTTGCTAAGATTAACGACACTATTTTGTAGTGATTTTAGGGTGCTATTGCCTTCAATAAAAAGGGTTCTGTAGGTGCTCATCCTAATGCTATATTTACCATAAGCACGCTTGTATCCGCTCACAACGAAATAAACTTCTTTAGCAGAGCCAAAGTCTTGATTTTCTAATTTACTCCATGAGCCAGGGCCACCGTCGTCATCTTTGGCAAGTTGCTTTCCATTTTCATCATAAACATATAGATAAGTATCAAAATCTGCATCGGTTAGCGTTATAGTATATGTCGTGTTTTTTGCAACCATTAGTTGGTAAACCTCTGCTCTGCTCTCATTCCACTCCAACCCATTATATTTTCTTGCATTTGTAGTGCTGTCAAGACTTGCATATTGAATACTAAATGATTCGCTATCGGGAAAGTGCTTTAATTCTTGAAGGGTTTTTCTAACAGCACTTTTATTGCTGTCACTCCAAAATTTAGTCTGTAAGTGATAATACCAAGCGGAAGGGTGCGGGTACATAATTGGTGCTGAAAACCAATTTGTATCACGGTTATGTGAGGCACCCAACATATGACCCATTCCATGTGCGGCAATTTTTTCATTATCGTCAGATGCCAAGGCAAAATGACCCGGTGAATACGCCGCTCCTGAGCCACCATCCCAATTGCCCTCTGCTGCCAATATATGATAATCATTATGATTCCTAACACTGAAGTAGTAATGGTGCAAGACATAATCACGAAACATATCCAATTGAGAAAGAAGATCATCGCTTTTATGATTGGCATGATAAAAAGACCAATAATTCTCATCATTAGAGTCAAACCAGTGCACATAAACTTTGACATTGGGATTTACACTTGATATTGTATCCAGCACATTGCCCTCAATATCATCCCGATCATCCATTGAATCCAATTCTCAAAACCACAAATTGAGAGATTTCTCACCAATGGTAGGCGTTCTTCCTGGTAAAACTGAAAACCTTGAATAGGCGTTAGTAGATAATAAGTAAAAGAAACTTATACACAAGAGTAAGGTTCTTTTTGTTCATTGTTTTTTCCTTCTAAAGTTAAATAGAGACCTTTGCATAAATATGGGTGATTAGCAAAATTCAATTTTTGCCCACTTGGTAATTTTCTTAAATCTTGTCCTAGCAGGGCTAAAGCTGGGTTTAAAAAATTACCAAGTGGGTAAAACGAGGATTCTTGATGATTATTCATATTTATGCAAAGGTCTCAAATATAAGTTTTAAAGCAAGATTACTTTTAGCGCATCTGGAACTAAAATGGCATATTAATACCATTTGGATATGATTTCATATTGATAAGGCTCATTCTCCGCATTCCCAAGCGGAGCCTGGGAATGGGGAATAGATATTTTTATTACTAATACCCAGACAATTACAAGCGCCGTATTGTTTGCTTTATTTTTTGAAACGGCATACACACCTTGTTTTCCCTTATTTTATCAACCAGCCATCCCCAGTATTAACCCAAGTAATCTCTTCTCCTTGGGAAACTATACGGCTTTTTTTAATACGATTAACAGTGAATATAACCTTGACTGGCCACTTAGAATCAACGGTAAGTGTTACTTTCCTTTTTTTACCGAGGAATCTTTGTGGCAATGTAATCTCTCCAACCCATATACCATTGTGAACCTTAATCCAAACTTTGTTGTTTAAATTAATGAAATTTCTAAGATTGTTATTCTCTCCTAGCGAACTTAGCGTGTCACTGTCTTCAATAATAAGGGTTTTGTAATCAGTCAGCCTAATTTTATATTCACCAGAAGCACGCTTGTATCCACTCACAACAAGATAAACTTCTTTAGCGGATCCAAAGTCTTGGTGCTCTAACTTGCTCCATGAGCCAGGGCCACCGTCGTCATTTTTATCAAGTAGATTCCCATCTTTATCATAAACATATAGATAGGTATCAAAATCTGCCTGTATTATGGTTATATCGTATATCGTGTTTTTTTCAACCAAGAGTTTGTGAATATTTGCCCTGCTTTCATCCCATTTTAATCCGTTATATTTTTTTGCATTTTTAGTGCTATCATCGCCAAGATATTCAATATCAATTAGCTTGCTATCGGGAAAGTGCTTTAATTTTTTAAGGGTTCTTCCAACGGAATGTTGATTGTCACTATTCCAGAATTTAGTCTGTAAGGTATAAAGCCAATAGGAAGGATGTGGATACATAATTGACGCTGAAAACCAACTTGTATCATAGTTGTGTTGAGCATTCAACATATGCCCCATTACATGTGCAGCAATTTTCTCATTATCGTCAGATGACAAGGAAAAATGACCTCGTAAATACGCTACCCCTGAGTAATCCCCCCATTTATCTTCTGCTACCAATATATGATAATCATTGTGACCTACAGCATTGAGGTAGTAACTACTCTGAACATAATTGCGAAACAGCCTTAATTGAAAAGAAGGGATGTCATTCTTGCGATTAGCATTATAAAAAAACCAGTAATACTCATCATTAGAGTCAAACCAGTGCACATAAATTTTGACATTAGGATCTACACTTGATATCGTATCCAGTAGATTATTCTCAATATCATCTTGATCATCTATAGTTGATGCTATTTTCCAAAACCACAGATTAATAGATTGTTTGCCAATAGTAGGCGTTATTCTCGATAAATCCGCAAACTTTGAATAAGCATTAGTAGATGCCAAGCAAAAGAAACTTATGCACAGAAGTAAGATTTTTTTGTTCATTGTTTTTCCCCTAAAATTAAATATAAGTTTTAAAGTAAGATTACTTTTACCATATTTAGAACTTAAGGTAGTGGTATTTTAATAATTAATACCATTTAGATTGATTTCATATTGATAAAACTCATTTCAATATGAATCATTTTTTTTCATTTACATAATATTCACCTTGAATATCATCATAGGCAGACCCAACTTGTTATTATTAGAAACCCTTGTATAAATATAAATCCCTCATTCCCAACCCTTGCCTAGGGATGTATACCTGAGTTTAAGAGCAAGAAGACAATAAAAAGTTTGAACAAAAGGTGTTTAAGTAAAGATAAAAATATTGTTAACTAGCAGTGCATACAATGTTTTAAATTAAAGCGCTTTCCTATTGTACTTAACACTTAGCATTAGTGACGACAAAAATCAGAGCGAGGAGCGAGCGTCGCTTTTGCCGCCCCCAGATGTTTTTGCTAGGCTTTTATAATCAAAACGGTACCAATTGCCATCATTGCCCCACCAGCAATACAATTCTTTCTCCTGTTTATTTTTTCATCTTTAAATAGTCGCTTTACACTTGCTCCAAAATAAGCATGAGTAAGCATTACCCCACCCAAAACAATAGACACGACCAACACAAGTATAAGCACATCAAATTTAGACAAAGCCCTCAAATTAACAAATGTTGGCAAAAAACCCAAATAAAATAAAATAACTTTTGGGTTGCCGAATGTTATCGCCAAACCACTAAAAAAATTACTTTTCCACGACAACTCTGCAACACCCTCTAAGTTAATATTTTTTTGCCTCTCAATCCATATTTTATAACCCATCCAAATTAAGCACACTCCACCTAAATATTTAACCACCACAAATAACTCTCCCAATATTTCAGCCATAGTCGATAAACCATAAATAGCCAATAAAAGAAAAACCAAGTCCCCTAAAACAATCCCAGCAACCACTAAAGATGCATTTTTAAAACCCGATGCCAAGGCTCTTGAAATGGTAATAAAAACCCCTGTCCCAGGAATAATTGCCAGTAAAAACATCGCTCCTGCCAAACTTAGGATGTTAAATATTGTCATTGTTTACCCTTATTCTAAAATAATTTTAAGATCTTGATGTTGCCCCTGCTCCCAAACTCCACTTGGGGGTGCATATTTGGGTTTTGGGAGCGAAGGTATAACAAAAACCTTGAATAAGAGGCGTTTAAAATAAAGATGTTGTTGGTTAGTGGTGTGTGCAATATTTTAAATTCAAGGGCAACTTTCTTATGTTAACACCTGACTCAACGGACAATTTGTTGGCTACTCATTCCGTACAATTGCTACCTCATGGCATCGGCTACTTGAAGTTGAGCAATAACATCTTGTTTTATTTTAGTGGACGAATTTCTTGGACTGTATTTGATTTGAACTACTTTTTTTCCGGCTGTATTAAAATAGTTTTCCACATCTTGATTGTGTGGTTTTTTACCCCAATCCTCTCCAATGACAAAAATATCTGCCTTGACTTGCTTGCAGACGGTAAGGTAATCTAGTTCATGGTAGGGGAGTACGATATCTACACAGCAAAGTGCTTGAAGCATTTCCATGCGTTGTTCAATGGGAATAACTGGGATATTGGGTTTGTATAATTTAACAACTTCATCGGATGCAACGCCAACGGCAACTGAATCGCCTAAAGTGGCGCAATATTTTAGTAACGCAAGATGCCCAACATGCAATAAATCAAAAGTGCCTACTGTGTAAACTACCATTATGCTATTTAGCTCCTAAATTAAAGTGATTTTTATCTTCTATAGAAGTTTCCAACCATAGATACCTGTTATTCCTAGCGTATAAATAGCAAGCATATAAACGCTGACTGGGTTTCCAGAAAGTTTTGGTGTTTTTATTTCTGAAACATTTAATGCGGAAAGAAGTAAACAAACAACATAAAGAATGATTGAATACACGCCTACACTGACAGTATTTTCGAATAGAAATACAAAAACTAGTATTATACTGTTGTTATCAAGTGCCATTCCAGTATATCGTGTTCCATTGGAAAGACCATAGGTATTAAAGTAACTTAGCCTAATGGCACTTGCTGAAATAATAATAAATGCTCCCAATAGAAAAATAGGGGAAAATTTGCCATAACTTAAAAGCAGAATGGCTGGTGCCACACCATAGTTTACAACATCTATTAGTGAATCAAGTTGCCCGCCAAAGAAGCCTTGTTTGTTAGTTCGGCCTTTCATTTTTCGGGCGATAAGTCCATCTGCCCAGTCAAAGGCAACTGCCCAAATCATACCAATCATGGCAGCGTGATAAACACCCAAAATACTAAAATAAATGGCGAGTATTGTACAGGCTAATCCTGCAAGAGAGCAAAGGTTGGGAAGATCTTTAACAAAAGAAAGAATGGTAGGTTGTAATTCTTCAGATTTAACTTTGCCTGTCATCGTCATTATTAAAAATGAGAATTATAACGTATATTAGCATCAAGGTTAGAGATAATGTCATACATTGCTCAAGATCACTGGCAATTTTTTAGAATATTTTCCATTGGCAAAACAGACAACGATAATAATTAAGATTACTGCTGGATAGATTATAAAATTATGCGGATGATAATGCGACAATTACCTAAATTATTTTTGAGGCTAGTGGGCAAGGCGATTGACGCTAGAATTCAGCCGACGCGTTAGCGGTCGGCTGGAATGATTTATTAGGCGCTCTACTTGATTTTTCTAAATTCATTGATTGTTAAGTTTAGTATTTTTAATAACTGCCTTTCAACACCAGGAGAAATATCTTTTGAACCATGATTTGGCATTGGAAAAGTATTTTTGCCATCTGAAAATATAACATGCGAGCCTTTTTGACGCACAACCTTATACCCAAGTTTTGTTAATTTTCTTTCAAACTCTCTATACTTGAACGGCATACTCTTCTACCGCATGAGTTAATTCATTCTTGATAATTCTTTCATCATTTACTTGCTCAAGATGATAATCCATCATCATTTCAACAACATTTTTTAATTCCATAATTGCCTCTTTCTCAGAATAGGCAAATGCAAATAAGTTCTGATGCCCCTCTACTTGGGCTAAATAACCATCGCCGTCTTTTTTAATAATTGTTTTCATAATTTATTTGATTAAATAAATTTAAATTTTATCACACTTTGTGTATTGATAGTTTTAGCAACATCATTTGGTGAATATTCAAAAAATGTTTGCCACCTAACGCCTCCATTACTAAAAACAGCCTCTGCAAAACATTCCATCATATATTGAAATTCATTATTTTTTACCATATTCAAAAAGTCTGGTGTTTTTGCCTTTATTAACTTTAACAAATGAAAAGGGGTTATTTTTAGGTTAAACATAGATTCTACAATTTCTACTAAATGACGACCTTCAAATCTAGATACTTTTCTTGTTAAGTTTCTATCTTTAAGGCTAATTTTAAATCTTCCAGTAATCCCAACTTTTACTAACCAATTGTCATTATTTAGCAATGTAGTGCTAAATACACTCCTTTCATAATTGTTCATATTTTCCACACCTAACGCCTCACATCAGCGGAATCAATTATTGATAATGCTTGTTCATAAGAAACATGCTCACCATGAACAGCCTTATTACATACATTCATGATTTTTACAGCGAGCTGAAACTGGTCATCACTAATGGCGTCTTCCTCTACCAGCTTTCTCAACAAGCGAATGCCAGAATCTCTTTTTGGATCAATTGAAACACCAAACCTCTTTGCAAGATTTTTTGAAATAATTAGGGTCAGTGTGTTATTAATTTTCATTTTTACGCTTTCTAGGTCTGCCTGCTTTCCTACTGCTCACCCTCCGATTAGTTAATAACTCAATCTCGTTAATAAACTTTTCACTACCAAGTACCAAAGATTTGCTTGCTGTTTGTCTTATTTTAAATAATAACTCAGGTTCAACTTATTCAAACATATTCAAATAATTTGCATTTCTTTCTTGGCTGATACCCATACCATAAATGACACACTGACCTCAATTATTTTTTATACTCCAAACATAACGCTTGAATTCAGCCGATGCGTTAGCGGTCGGCTAGAATGATTTGTTATGTGGCTTCACTCTTGAAATACTATCTTTTCATATTTAGATACAAACTTACTTACTGGCTTCCATATTTCAATATTATCGCCATTTTGCTCAAAAATTTTACCGTTATTTTTCTCTGCAATATTTTTCATTTGGTCAAAATTACTTTTAAAATCCTCTACATCAAGTAACTTATTTTGTATGTCAGTTTCTGTTATGTCTTTATTGCCATATTTTTTTAATTTCAAAAATTCATTTAATATCCTAGAATTAATATTTTTCTGTCTTTCTTCTTTGCTCCAAAGTTTTAATTTCCTTTCCACTTTTTTTATTTCATCGGTTTCACTTTGACTGTATTTATCTTCTTTAATATCTTTTTCTGTGATTGATTTTTTAACCTCTGATAAAATTATTAGCCCCTTAATTACGGTTGAATGAATTTCTTTTGCTTGAGCTTCTTTAGCAATAAGAAATGCAACATTTTCAAAGACTAACTCTACTTGTGATAACTGGTGTTCTATATTGTTCATAATAATTAATCCTAGTAAAAATTACTATTATATAGTCTATATTAGTATTTATTAGTCTTATTTAGTAAATATTTGTATACCTCATTGCCCGTAAATTCTCAACCCAGTGCCGTATAAATTGTTTGGGCTATCAAGTTTATATTGATTTCCTGTTCCGCAAGGGTTGTTTATGCTATCTGGAGAATATTTACTACCATATCTGCCATATGGATTTGATATAGAATCTGGGTCGTATTAAGTCTACCTCTATAGTTTCCTTGTGAGTCATATAGTTTGGGTGCATTTGTTGCGTATGGATTGTTTACAGATTTGTTACTATATTTACTGCCATACTCCCCATACTCATTGTTAATGCTATTTGATTTATATTTATTTCCAGCACCATATTCATTTCCAGTAGAGTTAATTCCATAAGAGTTATTGTTATAATTTCCCAAATAATTTGCTAAAACATTGATAGTAAAAAATAAACTCAAACCAACTATTAAAATATTTTTTATTTTACTTCTCCATTTATTTGTAAAAATTGTCACATAACGCTTGAATTCAGCGGACGCGGTAGCGGTCGGCTGGAATGATTTGTTATGTGCTTTTAAAATAAATAAGATAACTCCTCTTTTGACACTTTATGGATTTTCATTAATGTTGTGCCTTTGTGCATAAAATTACTTTATCATTAAAAAAGGAAAAACAGATGTTTTTTTTTGCTTTGCCTTAAAAACCACTAAGTTATTTACTTGGCGGATTGTTTCCTCTGCTAGGACCCGATGGATTGCCAGTTTTACTTGGTGCATTATTTGGCGTTCCGCCACTATATATTTTAAAAGTCATAATAACTTCTCCTTTAAATCACCCTCTAAAAAAGGAGTGAGAGATGGCCACCTAACTATCAGTATAAGGCATTATTGCCTTAATATACTGTATTAAAAATAAAATCAGGTATATTTACCTTGTTTTTAGTAAAAAAACTGTCAATAAAGCCTAATATCAAGTATTGTATTGAAAAAAAACGGTCTTTTTTAACTAGATTATTTAAATACTATGACTATTATAAATAAAAACAAGACAATTTTACAAAAAGTTCGTGAAGTGTTGCGTAAGCAAAGATATGCTTATTCAACAGAGACAGTTTACTTGGATTGGGTGGGTTGGTTTATTGGGTTTTATCAGTTAAAAACAAACAATCTTTGTTTGAAGACTCCGGGTAAAAGGTGGGAAAATATTTAACTTATTTGGCTATTGAGCAAAAAGTGGCGTCTAGTACGCAAAATCAGGCTTTAAATGCTTTGGTGTTTTTATATACCAAGGTTTTAAAGTAGGCCGTTAATGTAGCTCGCTCGCGTAAAGAGCCGAGAATCCCTGTGGTGTTGAGTAAAAAAGAAGTGGCACAAGTACTCATTTTGATTGATGGCATGGTTGGGCTGGTTGTGGAATTGTTGCATGTTGGGGGTTTGAGGATTTCTGAGGTGGCGTGTTTGCGTGTGCAAGATATTGATTTTGAGTTTAAGCAAATCACAGTGTGGGATGGCAAGGGTAAAAAAGACTGGGTAACTCCATTGGCAAATAATTTAATATTGCCATTAAAAATACATTTAATAAAAGGGTGGCACCCTCTTATTTCTTATTTAAATTTAATTTACTAAACCCTTATTTCGGAATAATTTGTTAGAATATTTTTTCACTTTATTTTCACAAACCTAACATGTTCAGTGACATATACGGCAATTGGAATAACGAGAAGAGCGAGACCCATGCCGCCGCCACTATAAACATATTTGCCATCTCCTAGCGTATCTATTCCTAAAGTAATATTGTAATATTGTACCCCAATCACAATATCATTTATTATCGAAATTTTACTTTGTAAATTAATCTTTCCAGAGTCAATATTAAAATCTTTGCCTTTTATGAAAATTTGCTTCTTTACTGTGGATTGATTTTGCACAGCCTTTACTTGTAATTCATTTGAATTTAAAGCCTTAATAACAATTTCACCAATCAATTTATGGTTAAGCAGTTTATCATTATCCCAAATAATTTGAGACAAATATATATCTCTTTCATCTCCAGCATCGCCTTTGTTAAGATAAGTACCGTTTAAATTTTCAATTTTTCTTATTTTCTGAAAATCTTTATTGTTTATCGGTGCAGTAAAACATCCAGCAATACTTACAATAAATATTATGGCTATAAATTTAATAAACTTATTTTTCATTTTATGTTCTAATGCTTGAAATCAGCTGACGCGTCAGCAGTCATCTGGTTAGGTGCTTTTTTAATCATAAGTTATTGTTTTTAAATATAATTTAATAAATAAAAGGGTAGTGCCCCTTATTTTCTCCTTATTTTCTTGTTGGCTGTGATGTTGATTTAGGCGCCGAATGAATTTATTATTCAGGGCGTACTCCTATAGTCATTCGTTGAATTAAGGCCTCATCTTTTGCATCATCAAACGGGAAGCCATCTTCAAAAGAATACCAGTGATGTGTAACATCATTATCTTGTAAAAATTTTTCATCTAAAGGGTGTCTTGCTGTTGGGTTGTGATAAACATGAAGCCCCTCTAGTAAAGTTTCTACATATCCATTTTTAGGTGTAACCCTATGATGTGCCGTTAGTCCTTTTTTATTATAGCGTAAATGCTCAAAAACCATTGGGCATGGATCTTTGCTAAGCGCACGGACTTTACCAAAAGTCGCTGTATTGCTAAATATTACGGCACTGATTTCTGGCATTTCTCCATTAGTAAAATAGCCCATAGGCACTTCAGCGCCATTTGGTTTTTCTATGAAATCTATATATTCATGACCAAGAATTTCACGGCGGTTTTCTTCAGGTATATCTTTAAATATTGGTTTTTTATAGCCATAAAGAACTTGGCAGATTGCATTATCATTTTGCGTCCAAAAAAAAGGTTGTTCGAAGGGGGCAATTGCTAGAACAAATGGTTTTCCCTTAATATGAACTAAATGCTTATAGCTTCTTTCATATTTTTTTGATTTTGAAATTAAAGCATTAGCTAGCCGTATACTAGAATGTTTTACCACCTCATCTTTATCAACTTTTCCTAAATCTCCAATCTTTGCCCCCCATTCGGGATCTGTTCCTTGTGCATGATTTGCTGTTGTTGCTTCAATGTAGGTTTTACTCCCCCCCATCATTTACAACAAAGTCTGGTGCTTGAAATGTAAAGTCAATACTATAGTTAAACTGCTTTAAGGATGCGTAAAGATATATTTCCCAAAATGAGGAGTTGAATGTAGTTTGAAACTCTTTTATGAATTTACCATCTCTATCAATAAATCCATCTGCCCACTCATTTATAACATCACGAGCATATGCTTCAGGTTCTAAAATTATATTTTTAAAGTTATTGTGTAGCTTATCTTCTTCAACTATAGGGGTAAACAAATCCATAATACATCCTTTGATTCAGTAATATTCACATTGAATGAAACGCTCTTACATTGATAATGTAGTAATATATAAGCTAACATTGTAAATAACCAGCAGACTGAGAAGCGCAGCGGCGAAACCTGTCTGAGTTAATTTGCCTTGTTAGCTGTTTCGCTTGTTAATAATTTCAATTTTTGAATATGCCACTTCATTTTCTTTCTTTGCTCATCAGAAAATACTGCCCCAAAATTCCTCTCGGTTGCTTCCAACTTTAGAAATCTTGACTCACCCATAAGTAAATTTAATTTATTCAAAATTTGAACAGCATTCTTTCCTTCTTCCGCTAATTTTCCAAGTTCAATCTCAACGAGCCCACCTTTGCTTTACCAGATTCTGATTTTATGAGCCTACCTACTAGTTTTTGTATTGGGTTTCTTGATGCAAAAACACTAATTATTACAACCGTTGACCATATAATAAATATTTGCAATATTTCCTTTGTTTCTTGCATGTTTGTATTGTGTTTTTTGACAGATAACTATTATCGCAAGGTATTATCACCCCCAATTATACTGTATTAAAAATAAAATTAGGCATATTTACTTTGTTTTTAGTAAAAAACTGTCAATAAAACCTAATATCAAGTATTGTATTGAAAAAACGGTCTTTTTTAACTAGATTATTTAAATACTATGACTATTATAAATAAAAACAAGACAACTTTACAAAAAGTTCGTGAAGTGTTGCGTAGGCAGAGATATGCTTATTCAACAGAGACAGTTTACTTAGATTGGGTGGGTCGGTTTATTGGGTTTTATCAGTTAAAAACAAACAATCTTTGCTTGAAGACTCTGAGCAAAAGGTGGAAAAATATTTAACTTATTTAGCTATTGAGCAAAAAAGTACGCAAAATCAGGCATTTAAAATGCTTTGGTGTTTTTTATATACCAAGGTTTAAAGCAACCTTTGACAGGCGTTAATGTAGCTCGCTCGCGCAAAGAGCCGAGAATCTCTGTGGTGTTGAGTAAAAAATAAGTGGCACAAGTACTCATTTTGATTGGTGGCATGGTTGGGCTGGTTGTGGAATTGTTGTATGTTGGGGGTTTGAGGATTTCTGAGGTGGCGTGTTTGCGTGTGCAAGATATTGATTTTGAGTTTAAGCAAATCACAGTGTGGGATGGCAAGGGTAAAAAAGACTGGGTAACTCCATTGGCAAATAATTTAATATTGAAGACCCCTGCATTAAACTAAAAAACCCAACAAAAAATCACAAATCAACCCTCAAAACCTTATGCAAACATTAGCATTTATGATAAAATACTATAATTATCAGACACTTACAAAAAAATGCGAGTTAAAACCACTCAAGAACAAACCTTTGCTGATAGTTTTATCAACATACCAAACTCCCAACTAGACATCATTAACAAAGTTATCGATTGGGAAGTTATAGCCAAAGATCTGTCTCATATTAAAGTTGACTATTCTGCTGTTAGTCTGTTTAAAGCGCTATTAATAGGCACATGGCACAATCTCTCTGATGAGAAGTTGGCTGATAGTCTTAGTAGAGATTTAGTCTTTATTAACTTTTGCAACTTTAGCCTAAGTGGCAACAAACCTGATGCTACAACCATTGGCAGATTTAGAACCAAACTAATCAAACAAAATCTATTTGATAGACTTTTGAGTAGCATCAATCTTATGCTTGAGAATAATCAACTCAAACTCTCTAATGACAAACATGTTGCCATGGATGCAACCTTAATTCAAAGTGCTAGACGCACTAAGAAGATTATTACAACACACAAAACTGGTGAGGTTTATGAGATTGATAGTAACCCAATTCAATATTCAGATGATAAAGATGCAAGATGGACATTTAAGGCGGGAAAATACACTTATGGATATTCATCAGTAGTAACAACTGATGCCAATGGATTAATTAACAAAGCCACTACGCACCCTGCTAATGATAGTGAAATGACTCATTTTGAAGAAAATGTTAAACAGGTAGGCAATCAAAAAGGCGTAAGCGTTTTATACGACAAAGGAGCAGCCTCTCAAGCTAATAGTGAAGCACTTAAAGCACAAAAGTTAAGAGATGGTATTATGCGCAAAAAACCCAAAGGCAAGCAAATGAGTCATTGGCATAAATTACGCAATAAAGCAATCAGCAAAAGAAGGTTTGTGGTTGAACGCACCTTTGGTACGCTCAAACGCACTTATGGTTTGGCAAGAAGTCGTTATATTGGTTTAGAGAAAGTTGCCAGCGAAGTTAATCTTAAAGCTATTGCTTATAATCTAGTTAGAGCGGCGAATGTTTATATTAACAAGGGATTAAATACAGCCTAGGGATTATTGTGTCTTTTTTGTGGAAACAGTACAAAAAAGAGTAAAAAATGAGCGATTTATAGTTGATATTGATGATTTTTTTAATGAAAGCTGGGTTTTATATATTTTTTGACTTTGAAAAGTCAAAAATTGAGGGTTTTGGGTTTTGATGGTCGGTTTTAGGGTGCTATGCAGGGGTCTTTATTGCCATTAAAAATACATTTAGAGACCTTTGCATAAATATAAATAATCATCAAGAATCCACTTTTCACCCACTTGGTAATTTTTTAAACCCAGCCTTAGCTCTACTAGGACAAGGTTTAAGAAAATTACCAATTGGGCAAAAATTCAATTTTGCTAATCATCCATATTTATGCAAAGGTCTCATATTGTTTATTTTATTTTTGAAAATGGTATAACTCTTCAGATTTAACTTTGCCGTCATCGTCATTGTTAGAGGTAATGTTATACATTGCTCAAGATTACTAGCAATTTTTTAGAATATTTTCCATTGGCAAAACAGACAATGATAATAATTAAGATTACCGCTGGATAGACTGTAAAATTATGCGGATGATAATGCGAAAATTACCTAAATTACTTTTGAAACCAGTGGGCAAGGCGATTGCTGATTTTGGGATGATTAGGACGGGAGATAAGATTTTGTTGGCGGTGTCGGGAGGCAAGGATTCGTTGAGTTTGTTTCATATTTTGCGGCATTTTCAGGCGCATTCTCCGGTGAAATTTGAGTTGGGGGTGGTAACGATTGATCCACAGGTTGAGGGATTTGAGCCGCAGGCGTTGGCGGGGTTTTTTGAGCGGTTTGAGGTGCCTTATTTTTTTGAAGAATTTCCTATTTTGGCACAGGCTAAAAAAAGTATGAAAGGGGATTCTTATTGTTCATTTTGTGCGCGTATTAAGCGGGGTTTGATGTATCGGGCGGCTCGTAGAGAGGGTTACAATGTGTTGGCGTTGGGGCAACATTTGGATGATTTGTGTGAGAGTTTGATGATGTCGATGTGTCATAATGGCAAGATTCAGACGATGAAGGCGCATTATGTTATTGACAACAAGGATTTGCGTGTTATTCGTCCGTTGGTATATGTGCGTGAGCGGCAGTTGGCGGATTTTGCTGAATCTGCTGATTTGCCAGTAATTGCGGATTCGTGTCCAGCGTGTTTTAGTATGCCGAGTGAGCGAGATCATTTTAAGCAGTGGTTGTTGAGTGAGGAGAAGCGTTCGCCTAATTTGTATAAGAATCTGTTGAGTGCGATGAAGCCGATGTTGGATGAGACGAATGATTAAATTTATTTTTAAGTTTTTTGCTTTGATGCCGCTTAGGTTGAACCATTTTATCGGTGGGGGGATTGGTCGACTGTTGTATTTGACGAATAATCGTTCTAAATCTGTGGTGAGTAGAAATATTGATATTTGCTTTCCAGATTTGAGTGAGGAGCAACGGCAGAATTTAATTAAAAAATCTTTAATTGAAACGGGTAAGGGCTTGAGTGAGATGGGTTTTGTTTGGTTTAATAGTGTTGAGCATAACGCAAAACATGTTGTCAAAATAAAGGGTGAAGAGCACTTGCAAACTGAGCAAAATGCGATTTTATTGGCACCACATTTTGGCTGTTGGGAGATTGCAGGGTGTGTAGTGTCGCTTTATAGACCGATTACTACTATGTATAAGGAATTGAGTGATAAAAAGCAAAATTCTTTGTTACTTTCTGTGCGTAAACGGCAGAATATGCAGATGATAGAGGCGAATAAAAAAGGCGTTTTGAAATTGCAACGCACTTTAAGAAGTGGGCGATTGATTGCTATTCTTCCTGACCAATATCCAGGGGAAGGCGGCGGGGTTTTGGCACCTTTTTTTGGTCAAAATGCTAGGACAATGACGCTGCTGGTTAAATTGGCTAGAAAAAATAACGCCAAAGTGCTGTTGATTTGGGCAACACGATTGGACAAGGGCAGGGGGTATGAATTGAATATTAAACCTGTGGATGTTTTGTCAAAATCGGGCGTATTGGCGGAGGATGTGGCGGCAATGAATCAAGTGATTGAAGATTTGGTAAAGACCAAACCTGAGCAATATTTGTGGAATTATAAGCGCTTTAAGGGTGTTGTAAAATATTAGGATGTTATAATATGCAGATGAAATTTATTGAAGACATTCAAAGTGTATTTGAGCGTGACCCGTCGGCAAGAAACACTTTTGAAATAATAACCACTTATTCTGGTGTGCAGGCAATGTTGTTTTATCGCTTGTCGCATCGATTATGGGGATTGAATCTTAAATGGTTGTCTAGATTTGTTGCCATGTTGGCAAGATGGTTGACGGGTGTTGAAATTCATCCTGCAGCGAAAATTGGCAGACGCTTTTTTATTGACCATGGCATGGGTGTGGTCATTGGTGAAACGGCTGAGATTGGCGACGATTGCACCCTTTATCATGGGGTTACTTTGGGTGGTACAACTTGGGACAAAGGCAAACGCCATCCCACCTTAAAAAACAATGTGGTGATTGGTGCAGGTGCGAAAGTTTTGGGGCCAATTACTCTCGAGGATGGCGTTAGGATTGGTTCAAATGCTGTGGTGACTAAGCCTGTTTTTGCGAATGAAACTGTGGTTGGTGTGCCGGGTAGGGTACTGAGTGATAAATCAGAGCATTTAAGTTTTGATGCGTATGGTGTGAGTAACGACAATGACCCGAATGTTGAAGCAATAAAATCTATTCTCAAGCGATTAGATGAAATTGAAAATAAAACTTGACTAAAATACTTGGTTATATATAATATGAGGTTTATTAGAGGGAATATGAATTATGCAGTTAACCACCAAGGGTCGTTATGCGGTAACAGCGATGTTAGATTTGGCATCTAATAATACGGGTAAGCCAATTACGCTGGATATTATTTCTCAAAGGCAAAATATTTCTTTGTCTTATTTAGAGCAATTATTTGCCAAACTTAGGAGAGCGGCACTGGTAAAAAGTGTACGCGGCCCTGGGGGCGGTTATTTACTTGATGCCAAGGCCAAGGATATTAGTTTAACGCAAATCATTGAAGCGGTCGATGAAAACATAGACCTCCGTCGTTGCAAAGGGATGAAGGGATGTAATAACGGCCGCCAATGTATCTCCCACCAATTGTGGTGTGAGGTTAGTCAACAAATTAGAACATTTTTGAATGGCAAAACCCTGCAAATGGTAATTGACAATCACGACACCAGTCTTAACAAAGGATTATAAATTATGACAACACCTACTTATATGGATTATTCTGCAACCACGCCCGTTGATGAGCGTGTTGCTGCAATAATGATGAAATACTTAACTTTAGATGGCGATTTTGGCAATCCTGCTTCCAATTCACATTATTACGGCTGGCAAGCGGATGAGGCAGTTAAAAAAGCCAGAAAGCAAGTGGCAGATTTAATTAGCGCCGACCCGAGAGAGATTGTATTTACTTCGGGTGCAACCGAATCCGATAACTTGGCAATTAAAGGCGTGGCGCATTTTTACAAGAAAAAAGGCAATCACATTATCACGCTAAAAACAGAACATAAAGCCGTGCTAGATACCTGCCGTCAGCTTGAAAGAGAAGGATTTGAGGTAACTTATTTAGACCCAATGCCAAACGGCTTGTTGGATTTACAAGTGTTAAAAGACGCTATTCGCGAAGAGACAATATTGGTTTCTATTATGCATGTGAACAATGAAATTGGCGTGATTCAAGACATTGAGACAATTGGCAAACTGTGCCGTGAACACAAAGTATTTTTCCATGTTGATGCAGCACAATCTGCTGGCAAGGTGGCGATTAATGTGAACGAATTACCCGTAGATTTAATGAGTTTTTCAGCGCACAAAATTTACGGACCTAAGGGCATCGGTGCTTTGTATGTGCGTCGCAAGCCACGCATTCGCTTAGAAGCACAAATGCACGGTGGTGGACACGAACGGGGTATGCGTTCAGGCACGCTAGCAACACACCAAATCGCAGGCATGGGTGAGGCATTTGCCATTGCACAGGTTGAAATGGCTGAGGAAGATAAACGAATTACTGCACTACGAGACCGCTTATTGGCAGGTTTTGTGGATATGGAAGAAGTGCAAGTTAATGGAGATTTAGAGCAGCGTATTCCAGGCAATCTTAACATCAGTTTTAATTATGTAGAAGGTGAATCATTGATGATGGCAATTAACGAAATTGCCGTGTCTTCAGGGTCGGCTTGTACCAGTGCCAGTCTTGAGCCATCTTATGTGTTGCGAGCATTAGGGCTAAATGATGAATTGGCACACAGTTCCATTCGCTTTAGTATTGGGCGTTACACCACTGAGGCTGACATTGATAAAGCGATTGTTTTAGTGCGTGAAAAAGTAGAAAAATTGCGTGATTTATCGCCATTGTGGGATATGTTTAAAGAAGGCATTGATTTAAGTAAAGTCGAATGGGCTGCCCATTAAAATGAGCATAATAAATACATGGGTTAGCGACTCACAACAAGGTTAGAATAACAGTAAGTATTTAATAAGGAGATAGAAAGATGGCATACGGTGAAAAAGTATTGGATCATTATGAAAATCCACGCAATGTGGGTGTTTTGGACAAAGATGCTAAAAATGTTGGCACAGGCATGGTGGGTGCACCTGCTTGTGGCGATGTGATGCGTTTGCAAATTCAAGTGGATGAGAATGGCGTGATTGAAGAGGCGAAGTTTAAAACTTATGGTTGCGGTTCGGCAATCGCCTCAAGTTCATTATTAACAGAATGGGTCAAAGGCAAAACATTGGACGAAGCAGCACAAATTAAAAATGTTGACATCGCCGAAGAATTGGCATTGCCACCCGTAAAAATACATTGCTCGGTATTGGCTGAAGATGCAATTAAAGCAGCCATTAACGACATCAAAAGTAAAGCATAAGTTTTTATTATGGCAATTACTTTGACAGATACTGCCGCTAATCGTGTCGTTGGTTTTTTAGTCAATCGAGGCACTGGTATTGGTATTCGTTTGTCTGTGCAAACCACAGGTTGTTCTGGCTTGGGTTATAACATGGAATTTGTTGACAGTGCGAATGATGATGACACTATTTTTGAAGACAATGGCGTTAAAGTTATTGTTGATGCCAAAAGTTTGATTTATTTAGACGGCACCGAAGTGGATTTTGTCAAAGAAGGGCTTAACGAAGGATTTGAGTTTAACAATCCAAACGCCAAAGCCGAGTGTGGTTGTGGCGAATCTTTTACTGTTTAACTTTTAAAAAATAAATGCAAAATTATTTTGAATTGTTCTCTTTAGAGGCTGATTTTTCAATAGATTTGGTTGCTTTGGAGCAAATTTATCAAACGCAAATTGCACAACATCATCCCGATAAATTTGCCACTGGTAACGACAAAGAGAAAGCCCTTGCCATGCAAAATACCTCACTGATTAACACTGCTTTTGATACGCTAAAATCACCACTTTTGCGAGCCACTTATTTATTAGAATTACAAGGTATTAATGCTTTTGATGAAAAAGACACACAAATGAATGTGGATTTTTTAATGAGTCAAATTGAACTTAGAGAATCATTGGAGGCGATAGATATGGCAAAAGATGAGATGGCGTTGGATGGTTTTATTGAGAATATTGCTGGTAAAATGAAACAGAATATTGGGGGAATTCAACAAGGATTTAAACTTAATAAATTTAGCGTAATTAAAGATTTAGTTAGAGAATTAAAATTTTATACACAATTAAATACCCAAGCAAGCCAACTAATGGACGAATGGTTATGAAGAAAAAATTTGATAAAAAAGAAATATCCATACTTGCATTGGAAGAATTACTTAAAGATGTTGGTAAAGTTTCTTTTATAGAAAACAAGCGTGCAGTACACACAAATAGTAACAGTTTAGAAATGCATAAAACCTTACAAGGGCTTTCCAAAGATGTCAATGGAAATAATGATAAATTATGGAAAACCCTACTTTAAGTATTATGGGGACTAATGGCTCTGGGAAAACAACAATTACTGAACGATTTCTTGAGCATGGGTGGCTGGGTAATGCTACTTATGTTAATCCAGATATTATTGCCCAAGAAAAATTTGGCGGATGGGGCAACAAAGAGTCTTTTGTAAAAGCAGCAAATTATGCACAAGAAATTCGTGAAAACTGTATTAAAAATAAGCAAAGTTTAGTGTTTGAAACTGTATTTTCTACCAATGAAAAGATTAAGTTTGTAAAAAAAGCACTTGAGGCTAGTTTTTTTATTAGATTTTTTTTTATTGCAACTGAAGGCCCTGAAATTAATGCAAGTAGAATAATGAAAGGCGGGCATAATGTTCCACTTGATAAAATTATTAGTCGATATTATAAATCTATTGTGAACTGTGCTAGAGTTATTAATTTAGTTGACAGAGTATATGTATATGATAATTCAGTTGATGAACGAAGTCCAAAACTTGTTTTTAGAGTCAAAAACAATAAAGGCAGCCAAGTTTTAAAAAAATATGAAATTTTACCCAATTGGATAAAACCCTTAATTAATTGTGCAAAAACTTTAAAACAATCAAAATAAAATGGCACTCTTACAAATCTCAGAACCCGGTCAAATCACTGCACCGCACCAGCATAAATTAGCAATTGGCATTGATTTAGGCACAACCAACTCTTTGGTAGCAACGGTGCAAAGTGGCGAGAGTAGGGTGCTGAAAGATGAGAACAACAAGGCGATTTTGCCCTCAGTTGTACATTGTGGCAAAGACAATAAACTCACAGTGGGTTGCGACGCTTGCCCTTATGCAAAAACCGACCCAACCAACACAATTATATCGGTTAAACGCTTTATGGGGTTAAGTTATAAGGAAGTCAAGACCTTTAAGAATTGCCCTTATACGCTGGTAGAAAATGGCAACAATGTGCAATTTCATACTGCGATGGGTGATTTGTCTGCGGTAGAGATTTCATCCACTATCTTAACTTCGCTCAAGCAGCGTGCGGAAAAAGCCCTTGGCGGTGATTTAGTCGGTGCTGTCATTACTGTGCCTGCTTATTTTAATGACGCACAACGACAAGCCACCAAAGATGCGGCAACGCTGGCAGGGTTAACTGTTTTAAGGTTATTAAATGAGCCAACGGCAGCAGCGGTTGCGTATGGTTTGGAGTCGGGCGAAGAGGGTATTCATGCTGTGTATGATTTGGGTGGCGGCACTTTTGATATTTCGATTCTGAGTTTTCAAAAAGGGGTGTTTAAAGTGCTGGCAACGGGCGGTGATTCTACTTTGGGCGGTGATGATTTTGACCAGTTGATTATTGACGATTGCATTGAAATGTTAAAACTGGGTGAATTAACCCCCACACAAATGCAGAAAATCAAACAGTTTGCACGCACCGCAAAGGAAACCCTCAGCGACCATGAATTTGCTGAATTTAATTGCGTAGAAGCGCCGTATCGCATCACCAGAGAAAAATTTGAATCCTTGTCCAAGGCGTTAATCAAGCGCACATTGCTGCTCACTAAACGCGCTGCAAGAGATGCTGAGATTGAAATGCGTGAAATTAAAGACATTGTTATGGTAGGTGGATCAACTCGGATGCCTTTGGTCAGAGGTATGGTTGGCGATTTGTTTGGCAAGCCCGTTTTATGCACCATCAATCCTGATGAGGTGGTGGCAAAAGGGGCTGCTATTCAAGCCAATTTACTGGCAGGTAATAAATCACAAGAGGATATGTTGTTGCTAGATGTCTTACCTTTGTCGCTCGGTTTAGAGACCATGGGTGGCTTGGTAGAGAAGGTGGTACATCGAAATACCACCATTCCCATTGCCAGAGCGCAAGAATTTACCACTTTTAAAGATGGGCAAACGGCGATGAGCGTGCATGTGCTACAAGGTGAACGAGAATTGGTTAAAGATTGTCGCTCACTTGGGAAATTTGAACTCAGAGGCATTCCACCCATGGTGGCAGGCAACGCACGCATTCGAGTGGAATTTCAAGTGGATGCTGATGGCTTGCTCTCTGTTAGCGCCATCGAAGAAACCTCGGGTGTTAAAGCCGATGTGACAATTAAGCCCTCTTACGGACTGAGCGACAGCGAAATGGAGCAAATGTTAAAAGACTCTATTTTATTTGCCAAAGATGATATTGAGTCCAGACAACTGCACGAAACCCAAGTAGAAGCAGACAGAACACTAGAAGCGATTGATTCAGCATTGGCTAAAGATGCAAATATGCTAGACCAAGTGATGATTGACGCCATTTTACAAGCCAGAGCAGAATTGGCCAGCGTTGCAAAAGATAACAATGAAAAAGTCATTCAGGATAAAATAGACAACCTTGAAGCAGTCAGCGCTAAGTTTGTAGAAATGCGTATGAATAGCAGCATCGCACAAGCCATGAAAGGCCACAATGTTGATGAATTTTCCAATTGAGAAGCAGTTTTAATACAGGAGTAAGAAAATGCCACAAATAATTATATTGCCACACGAAGAACTTTGCCCAGAAGGCGCTGTTATTGAAGCCGAGAAGGGTGTTAGTATTTGTAGAGCAATGCTTGCCAACGACATTGACATTGAACACGCCTGTGAAATGTCCAACGCCTGCACCACCTGCCATATTTATGTGCGTGAAGGTTTTGACAACCTTGAAGAATCCGATGAAACAGAAGACGACTTACTTGATAAAGCGTGGGGACTAGATCCCGATTCTCGCCTATCTTGTCAAGCGCTCGTCAATGACATTGATTTGGTCATTGAAATTCCAAAATATACCATTAACCAAGTGAGTGAAAATCATTAAGAAGTCAAGTTTTAGGATATACATCACTCGGTGAAACAGTGCTTTTTTGGCGATAGGCGTTTAATATACCCCTTATTTTTACACCCCTTGCAATGAATAAAAATGCCAAATCTTTCTCTCGATAAACAGAAATATTTAGTGTTGAATCTATTTTAGCCAGTTCGTCACATTTGCTTTTAATGTCTTGTTCGTGTTTTTTGCTATTCCGTTGCAAATGCTGATAAATAACAAACACAGATGAAGCAGATAATTTGCTTATAATGGCGCCAATTTCAGTATTTAATATGTATTTTTCTTTATGTTCTGGCTCTATTCTTGATTTTCTACCTGCCTGAATACCCGTGTCTGGGTCAAAGAATACAAGTGATTCTTCAGCACTTATAATTTTTTTGTATTTTTCCCAATAACCAATTCGATTGCCGCCATTAAAATAATCGGTATTTATTGGTTGTATGCTATTGTATGTAGATATGTAATTATTTAACCATAACTCCCAGTTATTCAAATCCCGATTTGAATGTGTGGCAATAAAGTTTAACAAGTCCTTAGATTTGCAAGCACTGGATTTTGGTGCAATATTACCTTCATTATCATGGCGATGCTCAGTGAGCATGGGGACAAATCCATACTGCTTAAAATCTCCATTTTTAAGAACAAAGGAGATAAGGTCATATTTAAAATAATCTCTATCGTCTCCGTAATATTTAAGTTGCACCATATTTTTATAACTTAAAGACTAAGTTTAATGGTTGAGCCAATCGTTTATTGAACCTCTTTAATGGGCAATCCAACCATAAATTTTGATTTTTCATGATAATGCCTCAGTCATTCAAAGTTTAAAATATTTAGAAATAAATCCTTTTTTCTTAGATGGAGAATTAAACTTTTCCATTACTTCAACTGGCTTTATTTTAGACAGTAGCCATTGGGGTATTGGTGGATTTTCGCTGCTGCCACAAGATTTCCCTAGATTGTTTGGGTGAAATATTTTCACAAAATCAGGGTTGTCTAGGTCGTTAGTATAGACAATGCCACAATACCTTTCTTGGTGTTCGCTTTTAATGATTTTCTTAATGTTGTTTATGGTATCAAGAAAATCGTTGGTATTGGTAACTGTTTTTGGCGCAACTTTCGAGGTGTCGTATACATACCAATCATTTGGATTACTACTAAGTTTGTCAAACAATGCGCGACAATCGTCCCATTGCATAATGCCAATAAAGCGACCTTGAAACTGTGCCAAATAGTCCATTTTAAACGAGTTTACTCAATGGTAATACTTGGGAATGAGCCTAATGCTTTGTCTTGTTGCGTGAGTTTGGCGGCTACTTTTTTGGCAATTTCTTTATAAATTTGCGCCACTTTGCCGTCTGGATTTTTAGCAACTGTTGGTGTGCCTTCGTCAACATCTGTTCTAATGTCTATTTCTAATGGTAAAGCACCTAAGAAATTCACATCAGCGTCTTTTGCCATTGACTCGCCGCCGCCAACGCCGAAGATTGCTTCTTCGTGACCACATTTAGAGCAAATGTGTAATGACATATTTTCAACAATGCCTAAGATTGGAATGTTGACTTTTTCAAACATTTTCAAACCTTTTTTAGCATCTAATAAAGCAATGTCTTGTGGCGTGGTTACAATGATTGAACCACTAACTGGGATTTTTTGTGATAAGGTTAATTGTGTGTCGCCTGTACCGGGTGGCAAGTCGATAATCATATAGTCTATACCACGCCACAAAGTATCGCGTAGCATTTGCTCCAAAGCCTGTGTTACCATAGGGCCACGCCAAATCATAGGATTTTCTTCGTCAACCAAATAGCCGATTGACATAGATTGCATGCCATGGCCTAAAATGGGGAGTAATTTTCCTTCACCAGTGGTTTCGGGCTTGAGTTTAGAAACGCCTAACATTCTTGGCTGAGAAGGTCCGTAAATATCGGCATCTAAGATAGCCACTTTGGCGCCCTCTGCTTGTAGTGCAAGTGCTAGATTAACGGCTGTGGTCGATTTTCCAACGCCACCTTTGCCTGAGGCAACGGCAATAATATTTTTAACTTCTGATAATATGTCCACCCCTTTTTGCGTGGCGTATTTGGCAATTTTTGTCTCAATATTAACGGTTACTTCTTTGGCGCCAGCGTCTGATAATGCAGTTGTAATTGCTTCTGTTAATGCTTGGTGGTAACTTTGTGCTGGGTAGCTTAGGACGATGTTAATGGTGATGTTGTCGCCGTTGATTTCAGTGCTGTCTAGTGCGTTTGAAGAAACAATATCTTGCTCAGTGTAAATATCTACAACCTTGCTAAGAATTTTTTCAATTTGGTCTTGAGTTAAATCTGCCATTAGTGCGTCCAATTAAGTAAAATGAGTTATTTTATCGTATAACTGTATCAGTTAACCCTAATATTAATAATGACACCAAGAAAAATCCTTGTTACCTCAGCGCTGCCCTATGCTAATGGTGAAATCCATTTAGGGCATTTATTAGAATACATTCAAACCGATATTTGGGTACGCTTTCAAAAGATGATGGGCAATGAATGTCATTTTGTTTGTGCAGATGATGCGCACGGCACGCCTATTATGTTGAAAGCCAACGAACTTGGCATTACGCCAGAAGAATTAATTAAGGGCGTGAGTGATCGCCATCAAGCAGATTTTAGCGCATTTTTGATTGGCTTTAGTCAATATCATTCAACACATTCGGATGAGAATAAGGCGATATCAGCAGACATTTACAACAAACTAAACAAGCGTGGATTCATTAAAACTCGCACCATTTCCCAGGCATTTGACCCGGAGAAGAAAATGTTTTTACCCGATCGTTTTATCAAAGGTGATTGCCCTAAATGCGGTGCAGGCGACCAATACGGCGATAATTGCGAAGTTTGTGGTGCAACTTATTTACCAACGGAATTAAAAAATGCAAAATCAGCTGTATCGGGTGCAACACCAATTACCAAAGATTCTGAGCATTATTTCTTCGATTTACCGCAGTTTGAAGCACAACTAAAAGCGTGGACGGAAGCGGGGCATTTGCAGAGTGAGATTAGCAATAAATTAGCAGAATGGTTTGAGCAAGGTTTACAGCAATGGGATATTTCTCGTGATGCGCCTTATTTTGGTTTTCAAATTCCTGGTGTGGAGGGCAAATATTTTTATGTTTGGCTTGATGCACCGATTGGCTATATGGCGAGTTTTAAGAAATTGTGTGATGAGCAAAATATTGATTTTGATGAATATTTTAATCAAGAGTCTGATACTGAGTTGTATCATTTTATTGGCAAGGACATTGTTTATTTCCATGCGCTATTTTGGCCAGCTATGTTAATGGGAGCGAATTATCGCACACCAAGTGCAATTTTTGCACATGGATTTTTAACCGTCAACGGGCAAAAAATGAGCAAATCTCGTGGCACCTTTATTCAAGCCAAAACTTATTTAGAGAGTTTAAACCCCGAATGTTTACGCTATTATTATGCGTATAAACTTTCTGCTAAGATTGATGACATTGACCTTAATTTGGAAGATTTTAAACAACGGGTTAATTCAGATTTGGTTGGCAAGGTGGTAAATATTGCCTCACGAAGTGCTGGCTTTATCGTGAAGAAATTTGATAAAACCTTGTCAGCGTATGCGATTGAGCCACAATTGTATCAAGAATTTGTTGATCAAGGTGAGCAGATTGCCAAACTGTACGAAGCACGCAATTACAGTCAAGCCATGCGTGAAATTATGAAACTTGCCGACAAAGCCAATCAATATATTGATGCACACAAACCTTGGCAACTTATTAAAGAAGAGGGCAAAGAGGCACAAGTGCATGATGTTACCTCTTTGGCAATTAATTTATTTAGAGTGTTGATGACCTACTTAAAGCCAGTGTTGCCAGCGATGGCAGAGCAAGTTGAAGTTTTTTTAAATGTCGATTCATTAAATTGGCAAGACATTAAACACCCACTCACCAAGCATCAAATTAATAAATTTAAGCCATTAATGTCACGCATTGAAGATGAGCAAATCAATCAAGTGATTGAAAAATCCAAGCAAAGCACGCAAGTTACCAAAGAAGAAACACAAGAAGAGGATGGCAATATGATTCAAATTGACGATTTCGCTAAAATTGATCTACGCATTGCTAAAATTGTCAAAGCACAAGCAGTTGAAGGCGCAGATAAATTACTACAACTCACACTAGACATCGGCGAAGACAACACCCGCAATGTCTTCGCTGGTATTAAAGCACACTATAAGCCAGAAGAACTAGAAGGAAAACTCACTGTTATGGTTGCCAATCTAGCGCCCAGAAAAATGAAATTTGGTATTTCAGAAGGCATGGTGTTGGCCGCTGGTGATGGAAAATCCCTACATATTTTATTACCTGATTCTGGTGCCCAAATAGGGATGAAAATCAGTTAAAATACTTCCTTTATACGGAGAGATGTCAGAGCGGTTTAATTTGCTCGCTTGGAAAGCGGGTGTACCTCACGGTACCGAGGGTTCGAATCCCTCTCTCTCCACCATTATTTTATACAAGAATGCCTTTGAATCAATATTTAAGGGCATTTTTTTTGCATCCAGTTTTTTATTTATTCAGTTGTAATTTTTTATAAATTCTACCCTATCGGGGTTAAAATGAGCTTTATATAAATTTACAAATGCGTGAAAGTTGACCCTTGGTTAACATTTATGTTTAATGCAAAGGTTTCAAATAATGAATTTTTGATAATTATTCATATTTATACACGGGTTTCAAATTAAAAACAATCAATTAAAATATTATAGAAAATGAAAAATACATTTAAGCAACCTGATTTCCACCCAAAAGACATCGTTACAACTGTTCAAACTTTAATCAAAGAAGGGTTAAAAGTGGTGGATGTCGCTGCCAAAGGCAAGACTTGGTCTGAGGTGATCGAACCTTTGGACAAGTTTGAATTTAAATTTGGGCAATATATTAGCGTGAATTCTCATCTCAATGCAGTTATGTTTAGCGAAGCATTTAACACCGAGTATGAAAAAACTTTACCACTGATCACTAATTTTTATACTGAAATTAACAGCAATAAACAGTTGTATCAAGTCTATAAGAATTTGTTGGACACGGACTTAAATAAGCAACAACAGCATATTATTAAAGAAAGTATTAAGGCTTTTGAACTTTCTGGCGTGGGGCTGATGGGTGAAAAATCTACTCGGTTTAAAGCCATTAAAGAGCGCTTAAGCATTTTGAGTAATCAATTTTTTAAAAACAGTTTGATGGCAACCAATGCATGGAAAAAAACAGTTTTCAAAGTGGATTTAAAGGGTTATGACGAAGACAAACTTGCCAAAGTCAAGTCGGCTAATGGTTATGAAATTAGTTTGCAAGCACCGATTTATATGGATGTGATGGCGTATGCGGATAAGCGTGATTTGCGAGAAGAGGTTTATAAAGCGTATGTTTCTCGTGCATCTGAAATCGGCATTACTGATAAAAAGTTTGACAATAAAGCCATTATGGATGAGATTTTGGTATTGCGTTTAGAGATGGCAAAAATATTGGGCTTTGAGCATTATGCACAACGCTCTATTGCCGCCAAAATGGTAGATTCTACCGAGCAAGTGTTAGAGTTTTTGCAAGATTTGGTGCAGCGATCAAAGCCACAGGCAGAACAAGAGTTGGCAGAACTTAAGGCTTTTTCGGGTATGGATTTAATGCCTTGGGATTTGGCGTATTATTCAGAAAAACTCAAACAGCAAAAATTTGGTTTTAAGCAATCAGATTTGGCACCATATTTTCCTGAAAAACAGGTGTTAAGCGGATTGTTTGCCACCATTGAGCGTCTTTATCAAGTTCACATTACAGTAGTAAATGAGAGTTGTTATCACGCAGATGTTCAGGTGTTGGATATTATCAATAAAGCAGGTTTGGTTGGGCGTATTTATTTGGATACATACGCTAGGGAAGACAAACGAGGTGGGGCGTGGATGGCGGATTATCAGTCATTGATGGGCGATAATAAACCGGTTGCTTTTGTGGTTTGTAATTTAAATTCTCCCTCTGATGGCAAGCCCGCTTTGTTTGAGTTCGATGAAATTGTTACTTTGTTTCATGAGTTTGGCCATGCGTTACACCATATATTAACCACGGTTAAGTATCCATCAGCAGCAGGTATTGCCGGTGTGCCTTGGGATGGGGTGGAGTTGCCAAGTCAGTATATGGAATTTTTCTGCTACGAACGAGTTGCGGTTAAATTGCTATCCAAGCATTGGCAAACGGGCGAATCGTTACCAGATGATTTGTATGATAAATTCATTGCTTCCAAGAACTTCCAATCGGCGCTCGGTATGTTGCGTCAATGTGAATTTTCTCTATGGGACATTAAAACGCATTTAGAAGACCGAGATACTTATGCGATCTTGGATGAAATCAGAAAAGAAACAGCCTTAATACCTAGTATAAATGAGAATCGTTTTTTAAACACTTTTGGGCATATTTTTAGTGGTGGGTATGCGGCAGGCTACTTTAGTTATAAATGGGCGGAAGTGCTGGCAGCAGATGCGTATTATTATGTCCAATCTCAAGGTGGCATTGGCTCGAATGCGGCAAATGCTTTTTTAAAGGAAATATTGCAAGTTGGTGGTAGTTTAGATTTTATGGCGCAATATATTAAATTCAGAGGAAAAGACCCAAGTATTAAAGCATTGCTTAAGTCAAATGGCATTTATGCTAAGGGTGAAAATGGGTAAAATGATTTCTTTTTATTAAAGAATAGGGCGGTTGCTTATGATTAAGATTTTAGTGGGTAGCATTGTGATTTTAGCGTTGACTGGCGGTGCAGTTCAATTTAAATCAACAGATGAATACTGGTCTTTAACAATGAACAAAGAAGTGGCAAAACACAGTGTGCAAAATGGTGTACTTAGGATTTATGATTTTGGTAAATCATTGTTTGATGACGGCATTAAGCAACTTTAATTTTCCCAGTCTAAAAAATAGTGAAATCTTTATATCAACATTAAGCCTTCACTTTTCACGCTAAATTGGCGATTTTTTAAACCCAGTCTTGGTTTTATTAAGACAGAGGCTCCCTGCATTAAAGATAAATAATTAACCCAAGGGTAATTTCATTCATTTGTAAAAATTACAACTGAATGAAGTTTGCCTTTAAAAAAAATTTAAAAAAAATCGCCAATTTGGTGAATTTAATTAATTCAAGTGTCCATCATAAAAAACGATAAGTTTTAAATTTTAGAGAATAAAATCGTTCCATTGGTGCCACCAAATCCAAACGAATTACTGATTGCATGGTTAATTTTCATCTCTCTGGCTTCATGGGCACAATAATCTAAATCGCAATTAGGATCTTGATTGATGATATTAATGGTGGGTGGTGACACTTGATCTCTGATTGATAAGGCAGTAAAAATTGCCTCAATGCCTCCAGCAGCTCCTAGCAAATGACCCGTCATTGATTTTGTAGAACTCATTACAATTTTGTGGGCATGATTGCCAAATGCCAACTTAGTTGCATCAGTTTCTGCTTGGTCGCCAGCAGGTGTAGAAGTGCCGTGTGCATTGATATAATCAATTTGTTCAGCATTAATGCCTGCATTTCGAAGTGCATTTTTTACACATCTAGCTGCACCTTTGCCCCCTTCAGAAGGCAAAGTCATGTGGTAGGCATCGCCACTCATGCCATAGCCCGAAACTTCGGCGTATATTTTTGCACCACGAGCTTTGGCGTGCTCGTATTCTTCTAGTACCACTACGCCAGAGCCATCACTAAGGACAAAGCCATCACGGTCTTTGTCCCAAGGTCTGGATGCGGTTGCTGGGTCATCGTTACGAGTGGAGAGGGCGCGTGCTGATGCAAACCCACCTAAGCCACAATTGGTGGTTGACATTTCAGCACCGCCAGCTATCATTACATCGGCATCGCCATATTCAATCAGACGCGATGCATCGCCGATATTGTGTGTGCCCGTTGTACATGCTGTTACAATGGCAAAATTTGGCCCTTTGAGACCATATTTAATAGACAAATTGCCAGAAATCATATTGATAATAGAAGAGGGGACAAAGAAGGGCGAAATTCGCCTTGCACCTTTTTCTCTAAAAAGGTCAACGGCTTTTTCAATGGAACCTAGTCCACCAATTCCTGAGCCAATTGCAACCCCAATGCGTTCGGCATTTTCCTCAGTAACTTCAAGTCCACTGTCTTCAATCGCCTGAATACCTGCCGCCATGCCATAATGAATAAAAACATCCATTTTTTTAGAATCTTTGGGTCTTAAGTAATCAGCAATATCAAAATCTTTAACTGAGCCACCAATAGTAACCGACTGCCCCTCAGTTTTAATATTACTTAAAGTGTTGATACCTGATTGCCCCTTAAGGATGTTATCCCATGCACTAGATATAGTTGATCCAACGGGGGAAACTATACCCATGCCTGTAATAACAACCCTTCTTTTATTCGTATTCATGCAAACGCCTCTTTTTTATATAAAAAAAGCGCTAACAAAAGCGCTTTTTTGAATTTAAGTCAATTAATGGAAATTACAAATTGTTATTGATATAGTCAATTGCTTGCTGAACTGTAGTAATATTTTCTGCTTCATCATCAGGGATTTCGCAGTCAAACTCTTCTTCAAGTGACATAACTAACTCAACAGTATCTAGGGAATCTGCACCTAAATCATCAATAAAAGAGGCATTATTGTCAATATCACCACTTGCGTCTAATTGTTCGGCTACCACTGCTTTTACTCTTTGCTCAATACTCATTTGTTATTTCCTGTGTAATAATTATAAAAGTTACATTTTATCGTAAAAATAGTTTTATGCAATAGTGTTTTTGCAACTATTTTTGATAACGGGTGGGGTCAACTATATTCGCCTCCTTGAAGCCGAGTTTTCTATATTCGCAAGCATCACAAAACCCGCAGGCATCGCCATTTTCATCTGCTTGATAGCAAGTGGTGGTCATGGCGTAATCCACGCCTAATGACAGACCTTTTTGAATGATTTGCGCCTTATGTAAATTTATTAATGGCGTGTGAATAGTAAGTTTTTGACCCTCAACACCTTGTTTGGTGGCAAGATTTGCCATGGTTTCAAAGGCGCTAATATATTCTGCACGACAATCTGGGTAGCCTGAATAATCCAGTGCATTAACGCCGATAAAGATGTCTTGGCATTCTAGCACTTCTGCCCATGCCATTGCATAAGACAAAAAGATGGTGTTGCGTGCAGGCACATAAGTAATGGGAATGTCGTTACTTTTTTTAAATTTTGGCACATCAATCGCACTGTCAGTAAGTGCAGATCCGCCAATATCGCTTAAAGAGATGGTCATAATGCGGTGTTCAGTAGCAGAAAACAATTCAGAAACCTGTTTGGCAGCATTCAGTTCTGATTTTTGTTTTTGCCCATAATCAAAACTTAATGCGTAGCAATCAAACCCTTGGGATTTGGCAATGGCAAGGGTGGTGGTAGAGTCCAAACCACCCGATAAAAGAACGACTGCTTTAGACATTGGCAAGATTTCCTTTTTCTTCCAGCCACTTCTTTCGGTCTGGCGCACGCTTTTTACTGAGTAACATATCCATTGTTTGGTTTACTTGTAGGGGGTTATCAAGTGTTAATTGAATCAATCGGCGGGTGTCGGGCAACATTGTGGTTTCTCGCAGTTGCGAGGGGTTCATTTCACCCAAGCCTTTAAAGCGCTGGACTTGAATTTTAACGCGTTTGTTGTCTTTTTCTATTTTCTTAATTGTGGCATCGCGTTCAGCATTGTCTAGTGCATAATGTACTTGTTTGCCAGCATCAATGCGATATAGTGGCGGCATTGCGACATAAATATGCCCCTCTTTGACTAACTTTGGAAAGTGTTTGACAAATAGCGTGCAAATCAAGGTGGCAATATGTGCACCATCTGAGTCTGCATCTGCCAAAATACAAATTTTTCCATATCTTAGCCCTGACAAGTCATTACAGTTTGGCTCTAAGCCAATGGCAACGCTGATATCGTGTATTTCATTACTGGCCAACACTTGATCCGAATCGACTTCCCAAGTGTTTAAGATCTTGCCTCGTAATGGCAAGATAGCCTGGTATTCTTTGTCTCGTGCTTGTTTGGCAGAGCCACCTGCAGAATCTCCTTCAACGAGAAATACTTCAGTTTGATTGAGGTCAATACTGGTGCAATCTGATAGTTTACCCGGTAGGGCAGGGCCACTTACTATTTTTTTGCGTATCACTTTTTTCCCTATTTTCATCCGTGATTGCGCATTCATAATTGCCAATTCGGCAATCTTTTCAGCAATTGAAGTGTGTTGGTTTAACCAAAGGCTAAATATATCTTTAACCACATTAGCAACAAAACCTGCGCATTCTCTAGAGGACAGTCGTTCTTTGGTTTGTCCTGAGAATTGTGGGTCTAAAATTTTAATAGACAATACATAGGCGATTTTTTGCCAAACATCATCGGGTGTAAGCTTAAGGTTCTTTGGCAATAGATTTCTAAATTCACAGAATTCTTTTAAAGCATCTGTTAATCCAGATCGTAACCCGTTAACATGTGTGCCACCTTGGGAAGTGGGAATGAGATTGACATAACTTTCACTGATGACATTGGTGTTGTATTCTGTCCACGCTAAGGAGCAATGCATTTGCTGTTCATTGGACTCATAAGTTACGACAAATGGCACTTCTGGTAAACAGTCTAAGCCATCAAGTGAAATGGACAGATAATCTTTTAAACCATCTTTATAACTCCAATGGTCTTCGGTGCCGTCAATTTCATTGCGGAAAGTAACCTCTAAACCTGGGCATAATACTGCTTTTGAGCGTAAATTGTGTCTTAACTTGGTAACAGAAAATTTAACTGTGTCAAAAAATTGTGCATCTGGAATAAACTTAACTTTGGTACCTGTGTTGCGCTTTCCAACAGTGCCAACTACTTCCAGTTCAGATTTTTTAAGACCATTGGAAAATGAAATATAATGTGTTTTAGAATCGCGTTTAATCCACACTTCCACCAAGGTTGACAGGGCATTTACCACTGAAATACCAACCCCGTGCAAGCCTCCAGAAAATTGATAAGAATCGTTTGAAAACTTACCCCCCGCATGCAGTTTGGTAAGAATTACCTCAACACCCGATATCCCTTCTTCGGGGTGAATGTCAACAGGCATACCACGACCGTTATCTTCCACTGAGATGGAATTATCTTTGCAAAGCACCACATTGATCTTGGTGGCGTATCCAGCCACCGCTTCATCGACGCTGTTATCAATAACTTCTTGTGCCAAATGATTGGGACGCTCAGTTTCTGTGTACATTCCGGGGCGTTTACGCACTGGATCTAAGCCTGACAATACCTCGATGGAAGACGAATCATAGTTACTCATAAATGAACCCAATTTGATTTAGAAAGGCTTGCAAATGATAAATTTTTCACCCAAATATATATAAAATAATCTGTTATTTGGCGAATTTTAAAGCAGAGAAAGCGTCGTTTTGTTTGTTTCATAAGTTGTAAAAAGTTAATGCAATAATTATACAATTGTTTCAAGTTATTTTGAAAAGTATCATACCAAAAAAAGCCCCGTAAAAACGAGGCTTTTTATAACTAAAAGTCAGATGATTTACATCATTCCGCCCATGCCCCCCATATCTGGGGCTGCAGGTGCAGATTCTTGCGGTGTATCAGTAATCATTGCTTCAGTGGTAATCATCAAGCCAGAGATACTTGCTGCATGTTGCAAAGCAGCGCGAGTGACTTTGGTTGGATCAAGAATACCCATTTTCAGCATATCGCCATATTCATCTGTGCTAGCATTGTAGCCATGGTTGCCTGTGCCTTTAATGACTTCATTAAGAACAACAGAAGGCTCGCCGCCACCATTCGAAATAATTTGTCTTAAAGGTGCTTCCATGGCGCGTTTGGTTATTTCAATGCCAATGTCTTGGTCGTGATTGTCACCTGTTAATTTATCTAAGGCTTTAATTGCACGAACCAAGGCAACACCACCACCCGGTACTACGCCTTCTTGCACAGCGGCACGCGTGGCATGAAGTGCATCATCAACACGGTCTTTCTTTTCTTTCATTTCAACTTCAGTGGCAGCGCCTACTTTGATAACGGCAACACCGCCAGATAATTTAGCCAAGCGTTCTTGTAGTTTTTCCATATCATACTCAGAAGTGGTTTGCTCTAATTGCGCTTTGATTTGTTTAATACGACCAGCAATGTCTTCTTTTGAGCCTGAACCATCAACAACCACAGTTTCATCTTTGCCAACTTCAATGCGTTTAGCAGAACCTAACTGTTCTTCGGTGATGGCTTCAAGGGACAAACCAACTTCTTCTGAAATTACCACAGCACCTGTTAGCACGGCAAGGTCTTGCAAAATTGCTTTACGACGGTCGCCAAAGCCTGGAGATTTAACTGCCACTACTTTAACAATGCCACGCATATTATTAACAACCAAAGTTGCTAAGGCTTCCCCTTCAATGTCTTCAGCAATAACCAAAAGAGGGCGGCCAGACTTCTGCACGATTTCTAAAGCAGGCAATAAATCACGGATGTTTGAGACTTTTGACTCATTCAATAAGATTAAAGGTGATTCTAAATCGGCACTCATATTGTCTTGGTTGTTGACAAAATAAGGCGATAAATAACCGCGTTCAAACTGCATACCTTCAACCACATCTAATTCATTGTTAAGACCTGAGCCTTCTTCAACAGTAATAACCCCTTCTTTGCCCACTTTTTCCATGGCTTCAGCAATAATATCACCAACGCTTGTATCAGAGTTGGCAGAAATTGTACCCACTTGAGCGATTGATTTGGTGTCATCACAAGGTTGAGAAAGATCGTGTAGTGCTTTGACAGCCACTTCGGTAGCCTTGTCAATACCACGCTTAAGATCCATTGGGTTCATGCCAGCAGAAACTGCTTTAACACCTTCGGTTATCAAGGCTTGTGCCAATACGGTTGCCGTTGTTGTGCCATCGCCAGCGATGTCGTTGGTTTTGGAGGCAACTTCTTTCACCATTTGCGCACCCATATTTTCAAACTTATTTTCCAACTCAATTTCTTGTGCTACGGAAACGCCATCTTTGGTAATGGTTGGTGCACCGAATGAACGGTCTAAAACCACATTACGACCCTTAGGGCCCAAGGTTACTTTTACTGCATTAGCCAGTATGTTAACGCCGTTTAGCATTAAATTTCTGGCGTCTATGCCAAATTCTATATCTTTTACACTCATTCTAATCTCCTTTATTCAATAATAGCAACGATATCGCTTTCGCTCATCACCAATAGGGTTTCGCCTTTCACTTTAATTTCTGTGCCAGCGAATTGACCAAATAAAACTTTATCTTTAACTTTGACATCCAAGGCAATCACATCACCATGGTCATTTCTTCTACCATTACCCACGGCAACAATAATGCCTTCTGAAGGCTTTTCACTTGCTGAACCAGGGATAATCAAGCCACTTTCTGTGGTTTTTTCTTCTTCTGATCTGCGAACGACCACACGGTCGTGTAGGGGGCGAATATTCATTTTTTCTCCTATTTAATTTTTGAGTTTTTAAACTTGTTCTTTTAACAAGCTCTTAAGCTTTTGCATGGCTTTGTTTTCAAGTTGACGAATCCTTTCAGCAGAAACATCATACTTGTCTGCTAAAGTATGTAGGGTCGTTTTCTCTTCTTTCAAGTATCTAGATTGCAAAATATCCAAACTTCTTTCATCAAGTGCGGAAAGTGCTTTGTAGAGTTGTTGTTGCTGGTTTTTTCGAGTGTCGTTACTGAGTAATAATTGCTCAGGTGTTTGTGCATTAGCGTCAGTTAGGTAACGCTCTGGTGCAAAGGTATTTTCTTCGTCTGAGTCTGTAGCCTCAAAAGCAACATCATTGAATTGTAATCGAGATTCCATTTCCAAAACATCTTTAGGGCGCACACCCAGTTCATTGGCTATTTCTTCTGCTTGTTCTGCACTAAGGGAGGTATAGATATGTGATTTTGCTTTTTTAAGTTTAAAAAATAATTTGCGCTGTGATTTCGTCGTCGCAACCTTGACAATCTTCCAGTTTTTAAAGATAAATTCGTGAATTTCAGCACGAATCCAATAAACTGCGTAAGAAGCAAGGCGTACATTTTTATTGGGATTAAAGCGCTTAACCGCCTTCATTAAACCAATCGTGCCTTCTTGAATTAAATCTGCTTGCTCAAGCCCATAACCTTTATAGCCATGTGCAATAAAAGCAACAAAACGCATGTGTGATAATACCAGTTTTCTGGCTGCGCTTAAATCGTGGTTTTCATACAATTCAACAGCCAAGGCATATTCTTCTTCTGCCGATAGAATCGGCGGATATTTTTGAACACCAATGCCAGTATTTGCACTAGGCGTTTGAACGCTGGGTAGGGTAGATTTTTGATTCATTGTCTTGTATTAAAGAGGAGAAAACACAAAAGTATTATACCTTAATTTAAGGTTTTTTTATAAGGCTTCCGCACCCAATTTAAAAAATAGGAAATGCAAATTTAGTGCCAATTTGCTGTGTTTAATTATTAGGTTGATAAAGGGTTGGCTATAATTTATATTTTCTATTGTCGGGTTAGAGATGCAAGCAAGGTTTGGTGCTTAGAAAATTGTTGCTCGGTGTCTAATCTCTGCGAATGAATAATATTGGACAAGTCATCGAGTGCCGTTTCAAAGTCATCGTTAATGACCAAATAGTCAAATTCATTATAATGTTGCATTTCACTGACAGCGTCTTGCATTCTGCGTTCAATAATGGCTGCATCGTCCTGCCCTCTACCGGTTAAACGCTCTCTAAGTGCCTCAATAGAAGGGGGGATGATAAAGATGCTGATAATATTTGGAAAACTTTTTTCAACTTGTCTGGCACCTTGCCAATCAATTTCTAAAATCACATCTTGATCTGCTGCCAATAAATCTTTAACCGTTTGTTTGGCACTGCCATAGTAATTGTCAAACACACAAGCCGATTCAATAAAGCCATCATTGTCGTTGATGGCATCAAACTCATCTTTGTCAACAAAGAAGTAGTTTTTTCCATGTATTTCACCTGGACGAGCCACACGAGTAGTGTGTGAGACTGAGACACAAAGATTTTGCGTTTTTTCAATCAAGGCTTTGACCAAAGAGGTTTTGCCACAACCAGAGGGGGCGGCGATAATAAATAGATTGGCCATTATTCTTTTGTGTAACCTACAATGTCATCAGCTCCGTCTGCTGAAAAGAAGAATTTTTCCATTTGTTCTTTTAAGTAACTTTGTGCTTTTTCGTCTAACATATTAAGGTTATTTTCGTTAATTAACATGGTTTGATGATCTAGCCATGCTTGCCAGCCCTGTTTGGACACATTGTCTAAAATGCGTTTGCCCAGTTCACCTGGATAAGGCGCTCGCTCTAAAGCTTCGAGTTCTTTGTTTAGTTGGATACAATTTACAGTGTTCATAATTCCCTCATTTTTACACCCAACAGTCTTAAACTTACAAAATAAATAAGCACTGAAAGGCTAATGACATACCCTATTTCTAACACTCTGTTCCAAGCGCTGGCATTTAGGTAGTCATTGATTGTTTGATTAAAATTTAAAATAAAGATGGCTATTATAATAGTTGCCAGTAAAACTTTAAGAAATAGTTTGAAAAAATTCTTAGAAAGCGTAAAAATAGCACGCTGATTTAAGTAATAATACAATAAAGAGGCGTTGATAGCCGCAGATATTGAGGTGGCAATTGCCAAACCTGTGTGTGCATAGTAATAAGCCAATATGGCGTTTAAAAACACATTGGTACCCATTGCTATTATGCCTACTTTAACAGGCGTCTTGGTGTCGCCTCTGGCAAGAAACACAGGTGCTAAAATTTTGATGGTAATAAATGCTATCAATCCAACGCCATAAGCCATCAGACTAAGTGCAGATTGATGAGCAGCGAAGGCATCAAATTTATCATATTGAAACAAAGTAATCATTAGGGGTTCTGCCAACAAAACAAGCCCTATACAAGCAGGTGCACCCAATATTAAGCCAATTTTGAGTGCATAGTCCACTGTGCGGGTAAATTTTTGCTCATCTTTGTTGGCAAAATGACGACTGAGTTTAGCCAGGGCTACTGTTGCTAAGGCAATGCCAATCAATGCCAAAGGCAATTCTAGCAATCTGTCTGAATAGTACAACCAAGACACGCTACCACTGACCATCATGGTGGCAATCATGGTGTCAATTAGTAGGTTGATTTGTGATACTGAAACACCGAATAGGGCGGGTATTAGTCGTTTTTTGAGGGTTTTTACAGCTTGGTGGTCGCCTTTTACCAGGCGAGGCATTTTTTTGATTTTGATTAAAAATGGGATTTGAAATAACAATTGCACAACACCACCAATCAACACTCCCCAAGCCAGTGCCATAATGGGCGTGTCTAAATTTCCTGACAAATAAACTGCACACAAAATCATGGAAATATTTAACAGCACAGGGGTAAAGGCAGGTATCGAAAATTTGTCGTAAGTATTGAGAATGCTACCCGCAAATGCGGTTAATGAAATCAGTAATAGGTAGGGAAAAGTAATGCGCAACATATCTGTTGCCAAGTTAAACTTGGTTGGATCGGCATCAAAATAAAAGCCCCAAGCAAACACAAAGATAATGGCAGGAGCGATGATTACGGCGATCAAAGTAAGAACAATGAGAGTGGTTAGGAATTTGGTGCCAATATGGTTGATGATATTTTGCACTTCCGCTTCACTGTGATTGGCTTTAGCGTCAGCTAAAATGGGTACAAATGCCTGAGAAAAAGCACCTTCACCAAACAAACGCCTGAGAAAATTAGGGATTTTGAAAGCAACTAAAAAGGCATCTGTTAAGCCATTTGCACCAAAGTATCGTGCCACAATATAATCACGAATTAACCCTAAAATTCGTGATATAAAAGTCATTATAGTAACAACACCACTAGACTTTAAAAAAGACTTGTCCACCTAGGTGTTATTCTTCGTTAGGGCCACGCATAATGCCTGCTTTAGAGCTGCGGATACAGGCTACGAATTGTAGGACTTCCACATGATCGGATTCGGTTTCTTCCAATTTTTTTAAAGATTGGTCAAGCAACCCAGAGCCACGATAAACTATTTTAAAAGCGCGTTTAATGGCAGCAATTGCATTCGTTGAAAAGCCTCGACGGCGCATACCTTCGGCATTAATGCTACGAACACGAGTTTGCACACCTGATGCCAGCATATAAGAGGGAATGTCTTTGTTGATTTGACAACCCATGCCAACATAAGTATGCATACCAATCATACAAAATTGTTTAACCAAGGTAAAACCACCCAGAATTGCCCAATCTTGTATGCGCACATGCCCAGCTAATGAGGCGTTGTTTGACATAATAATATGGTTGCCAATATAGCAATCATGGGCAATATGCACATACGCCATAAACAGATTATTGGAGCCAACACGAGTAATAGATTCATCTTTTTCTGTACCACGATTAATGGTGCAAAATTCTCGAATTTGATTGTCATTGCCAATAATCAAATTAGATTCTTGTCCGGCTTCATAAGTAATGTCTTGCGGATCGCCACCAATCGAGGTGAATGAATAAATATGGTTATTTTTGCCAATTTTGGTTGGCCCTTGTATGACAGCGTGGGATTCTACAACGGTGCCTGAGTCAATTTCAACATTTGCACCAATGATAGTGTACGCACATATTTTGGCATCTTTATGAATTTTTGCACTGGGGTCAACAACTGCACTGGGATGTATTGTCATACTAGTCCTCGTTTAACTTGCGGCTTTTTGGGTGCACATTAATTCAGCAGTAGTCACTATCTTTCCATCAACTGTGGCAGCACATTTAAACTTCCAAATGCCGCGTTTAACCGCTAAAACTTCTACTTCAAGGTGCAATTGGTCACCCGGCTCAACCATGCGTTTAAAACGCACTTTATCCACACCAACCAGCATATAAATTTGCCCATCAATTGGTTTGCCCACTTCAGATTTAAATGCCAGAATACCTGTGGCTTGTGCCAACGCCTCAATAATCAACACGCCTGGCATAATTGGTTGCGCTGGAAAGTGTCCAGTGAATTGTGGCTCATTAAAAGAAACATTTTTGAGAGCAACGATAGATTTGCCGATTTCTAATTCTAGTACCCTGTCAATCATTAGAAAAGGGTAGCGGTGTGGTAAATAATTTTTAACATCTTGAATGTTCATTTCCATGTTTATCGTCCTTTTAAGTGTTTCAATTGAATGTTTAAGTATTGTGTGATTTTATCAAGTTTTAACAACCATATTTGGGTTCTTTTCCAATCTGAATGCGGAGAAATGGAGGTAAAGCCTGTGTAGCGCCCTTTATCTAAATGTTTGTCCACCGTACTGGCACCAGTAATAACAACATCGTCTGCTAAGTGTATATGGCTGGCAATCACTGCACCACCACCAATTTGGCATCGCCTGCCCAATGTTACACTACCGCCAATGGTTACACCAGCAGCAATTGCTGTGTTTTCACCCAAACTGACATTGTGGGCAATGTGCACCAAGTTATCAAGACGCACACCATTGTGTATTTGCGTGTCTTCCAATGTGCCTCTGTCGATAACTGTATTTGCACCAATAGCAACATCATTCCCAATGACCACATTGCCTAAATGTGCAATAGTGTGCCAATGTCCTTGACTGTCCAGAGCGTTGCCAAAACCTTCTGAACCGATGACCACGCCTGCTGAGAGCGAGACATTGTTGCCAATGGTGCAGTTTTGCAAAACAGTCACATTGGGTTGGATAACGACATTATTCCCTATTGTTACACCTTGCTCAATGACTGTATTGGCGCCAATGGTGCAGTCTTTGCCAATCCTAACATGTGCTCCAATAGTGCAATTTTTGGCAATGTTTTTGCTGTTAATTTGAGCGCTGGTGTGGACACCATCAAAATAGGTGGGTGGTTGCTTAAAATAATGCGTAATTTGAGCAAAAGCCAAATAAACATCATCCACCACAAGGGCGTTAGTGGGGCAATCTTTTAACAAATCCTTGGTTATGATGACTGCACCTGCTGTTAAGGTTGGTAAATCTGATTTGTATTTATTGGAGGCAACATAAGTAAGTTGATCTTTTTGTGCATTAAAACTAGTGGCAAGACTGTTGATTTTTATTGACGCATCGCCTATTAATTCGGCGTCAATAAAAGTGGCAATGTCTTTTAATATATACATTATTAAGCGCCTTAAAAGCTTGTGCCAATAGTAAACTCAAAGGACTTGGTTTTGTCACCCTCTTGCTTTAAAAAAGGTTCGGCAGCATAGAGACCTAATGGGCCAATAGGGGTTAGCCAAGTAAATGCGATGCCAGCAGAAGCACGCAAATCAGAGGTGGCAAAGTTAAACACTTCTTCGCTAATGCCACCTATGTCAATAAAAGCACTTAAGCGCATATTGGTACTGTCTTTTACAAAGGTAAGCGGTGAAATTACAGAAATACCTGTTAGCACAGACAATTTACCGCCTTTGGCCTTTCCATTTTCGTATTTTTCACCCAGAGAGTTAAAATCAAAGCCACGCACAGAAGAGGAGCCACCTCCATAGAATCGCTCAAAGAATGGCAATTCTGTGTTGCCATAACCTTGTGCCACACCTATTTTGGTATTTGTTTTAAAGGTTATATTTTTAAAGAGTGGACGGTATTTTTTTTGTGAAGCGTTTAATTTATAATACCTGAAATCGGCAATTGGCAATGCAACACTCAAATTAAGACTTCTTTTGTCTCCCGCTGTCGGGAAATTATAATTATCCAAGGTGTTATGACTCCAATTTGCATTAAATTTAACCTCAGTTTTGTTGCTGCTGGCACATTGTGTTGGTTCGTATTTATCTGAAAAATCAGTGCCACAAGTAACATCTCTGTTGGAAAATTTTAAATTTGTGGTAATGCGTGTGTTTTTTGTAATCGGGATGCCGTAACCGACACTTCCCCCACTTTGATTGATTTTATAAGAAGCAACATCCAATTGCGCACCATCAGTTTTTTTATTAAAAATGCCATAATTAATGTTATGACCATCTTGAGTGAAATAAGGATTGGAAAAATAGATGGACAACTCTTTTACCGCTTCAGAATTAGACGCAGATGCATTTAATACATTACCCGTACCAAGAAAGTTTTTTTCTTGCACACCTAAATTAAAGGCGGCACCAGAACTGCTAGAATGAGATACGCCAACAGAAAAGGTGCCCGTTTTGGTCTCTTCTACCACAAAATTTAAATCAATTTTGTCGCTAAAGTCTTTAACTTTAGAAACACGCATCGTTACATTAGAAAAGAACCCCAGTCGCTTAATCTTGGCTATTGAATCTTCTAATGCTTTGTCTGAATATAGCCCGCCTTCGTAAACGCTAATTTCCCTACGCACAACTTCATCCTGCGTTCTGGTATTGCCAGTAATAGTAATGCGATTGATATAAACTTTTTTCTTTGGTATGATTTTAAAATTTAAGTCAATAACAGATTTTATTGTGCTTGCAGTGGTTGTCACATCTACTTTAACGAAAGCATAACCTTGTTCGGTATAAGCATCTGTTATAACTTTAATATCATTGATAATTTTTTTGCGTAAAAACACATCGCCAGATTTAATTGTTAGTAATTTTGTCAGACTTTTGTCAGACTTATTTAGTGTGTTTCCTGAGAAATCAATGTTACCAATGGTGTATTTATTTCCTTCTTTTATTTGAAGAGCGATATCGATATTTTTTTTATCTTCAGACAGTTCACTTTTGACCTCAGTCACTTTAAAATCAAGATAACCTGAGTTGATGTACTGTGACTTTAACGCCTCAATGCCTGCATCTAATGCAATTTTTGAATAATGGTCTTTTTCGGTAAAATAGTTTAACAAAAACCAATTAGGCTCACCAATTTCAAACAAATCAAGCAGCTCTTCCTCGGTCTTTGTTTTGCTACCCATAATGCGCATTGTCTTGATACGGGCAATTTCCCCTTCGCTAATATCGAGCTCAACTCCCACTCTGTTTTGATTGTCAATTTCAATGTTTTTGGTAATTTTGACATTGTAGTAACCTTGGCTAATGTAAGTTGATTTCACTTGGTCAATCAATTCATCTAATTGTTTTTTATTGAAAATTTTGCCTTGGGTTAAATCCATGCTACTTAGCACTTTTTCAATGGTATCTTGGTCAAGCACTTTCTCTGAATTATTGAGAAAATCTACATATTTAATATAGGGGTTTTCTATTACTTTGATTTTTAAAACTTGATCTTCTTCTGCAACCTCAATGTCTTTAAAAAATTGTGTTTTATAAAGAACCCGGATAATTTTTGATGAGGTTTGTGTGCCGTAGTCATCTCCTACTTCAACGGGCAAATAACTGAGTACCGTTCCTCTAGAAATGGCATTAAGACCTAGGATTTCAATATTCTTAATGGGGACTGAAAAAGCCAATGAAGCACTTAATAGGCTTGCCATTAAAACGAGTTTAACGATTATTTTTTTCATGGCAATAAGACAGTTAGAGGATAAAAAAATGTGTAATTATACAGCGTTTAATGTTGTTTGTGAGAATGCCCTGCGTCCTTAAGTCTTGTTAGATAATTAGACCAGCGTACCTCGTATTCTGTCGCAAGATTATACAAATGTTCCCAAGAATAAATGCCACTATCGTGACCATCGCTAAAAAACAAAACAATGGCATAATTACCAGTAGGTTCAATGCGCTTAATAGTAACATTTTCTTTGCCTATTTGTAAGGTTTCTTGTCCTGGCCCATGCCCCACCACTTCAGCAGAAGGTGAATGAACTCTTAAATATTCAGCAGTCAACGGATATTCGGTATCGCCAAAAGTAAGGGTTAAAAGGTTTTTTGCTTTATTAAGGGTAATATTACTGGGTGTTTGCATTAGATTTGCTCGAAAGAAATTAGATTAAATGCGATTTTACCCGAAGTTTATTTGCTTACAGCCTTTCAATCTAAAAATAGAAATTATGGGTTTAATACTCTATTAAATGTATGTCGTTGTGGAGCACTGTTTATTGATTTTATTTTTTTAAAATAGAACTGTTGAGAGTAGAGGGGTTGAATGTATAATTTTTCAGTAACTTGAGACCTTTGCATAAATATGGATTCTTGATGATTATTTATATTTATGCAAAGGTCTCAACTTTTTAGAGATAAAATATGCGTATGTTGATTAATTTTACAAAAATGCAGGGGCTTGGCAATGATTTTATGGTGATTGATGCAATCAATCAGTCGATATCGTTGTCCGTGATGCAAATTCAAAAACTTTCAAATAGGCATTTTGGCGTGGGGTTTGACCAATTGTTGTTAGTTGAAAAGCCAGAGGCACATAACAATGATTTTAAATATCGAATTTTTAACGCTGATGGCTCCGAAGTAGGGCAGTGTGGGAATGGCGCGCGTTGTTTTGCGCGTTTTGTGGTTGAAAAAAAATTAACAAACAAAAGATTTGACGAAGAAATTGTCGTGGAAACTAAAGAGAGTGTAATGACATTGCTTGTTCGCAATAACAATGAAGTTGTTGTTGCTATGGGAAAGCCAATATGGCACTCAAAAGACATCCCTTTTGGGCAATTAGACAGCGTTAATGCGACCTATGTTGTTGAAGGTGAAACACTTGGCGTGGTATCAATGGGCAATCCACATGCGGTATTAATTGTGGATGATATTAGCCAAGACATTGAAACGATTGCTAAAAAAATACAAAACTCTGTTGATTTTCCAGCAGGGGTGAATGTAAATTTTGTCAGTATTATGGACAGACACAATATCACACTTAGAGTTTATGAACGAGGCGTAGGGGAAACTTTGGCTTGTGGTAGTGGTGCATGTGCAACTGTGGCATATTTACAGAAAATAAATAACATTGACGCCAATGAAGTTACGGTTGAATTGAAAGGGGGTGAATTGTTTATTGATATTGATAATAATGGTGTTAATATGCGAGGATCTGCTGAGTTTGTATTTGAAGGGCAGGTGGATATCTAGCACGCCAAGCCTAGTTCTGGTTTAACAATCAATAGAAAATATGCGCTTGTCTTCAAAGCGAATCATATTCAATGCACCACCCCAAGCGCAGCCTTTGTCCATTGGATAAATATGTGGCTGGCCAATGTTTGACAAAGTAGACCAATGACCAAAGAAAATATCGGTGTTTTTCAATGTCCTGTTGTCTTGTAAAAACCATGCTTTAAAACCCTCGGGGGCAGTATCGTGATTCATTTTTCCTTGAAACTCCAAGGTGCCATCTGCTTTACAAAAACGCATACGCATACAGGCGTTAATGGTGTATCGGCATTTGTCCATTGCATTTAAATCTTCTGACCAGGTATGTGGATGGTCGCCATACATGGTATTGATAAAGTCACCTGCTTGATGACTTTTTAAGTGTTTTTCAACTGTGGCAGCTTGTGTTAAGAGGGTGGTTTTGTCCCAAATTGGCGGAACGCCTGCGTGCACCAATAATGCGCCTTGATGTTCAATTACCAAGGGTTGTTTTTGCAGAAAGCTAATCAAATCTTGTGTGTCTTTGGCGTTTAAAATATCACTAAAAGTATCTTTGTTGCTTGGTATTTTACTACCAAGTGCACATGCCAATAGATGAAAATCATGGTTGCCTAATAGCATTTTTGCATTGTCACCTAAGTTTTTAATGAAGCGTAAGGTTTCAAGTGATTTATTGCCACGATTAACCACATCACCAAGGAAAAATAATCGGTCTTTATCGAGAGAAAAATGGCTTTTTTTGAGCAGTATTTGGAGGGCGTCATAGCAACCTTGAATATCGCCAATTAAATAATCACTCATTGTAGCGTGTATGGCTCACTTAGGACAAATTCTGGAATATCAACATCAAAGTGTTCGCCGGCATCGTTAATCATATTGTATTCACCCTTCATGGTGCCAGTTTGAGTTTTAATAACGGAACCAGAGGTGTATTCAAATGACTCACCCGGTAATAAGTGAGGTTGCTCGCCAACCACGCCTTTGCCAGTCACTTCTTCTATATATCCTGTTTCATCTTGAATGACCCAATGTCTGCTGAGCAATTGCATGCCGATTTCACCTTCGTTATTAATGGTGATTGTGTAAGCAAACACATATTTACTTTCAGAAGGGTTGGTGTGTTGAGGTAGTGGTACAACTTGAACGGTAATTCTAATGTTGTTTTTCATAATCATTGGCCAAAGTAATAAAGTCTTGTACTGCAAGCATTTCAGCGCGTTGCGATAAATCAATAGCAGTTTGTTCTTGCGATAGGTGTAATTTTAAACAATTTCTTAAGGTTTTTCTGCGTTGCGCAAAAGAAGCTTTAACAATTTTTTCAAAAATTGCCATATTTTTAACTTCTGTTTTGGGCAAAGGCTTGAGGTAGATAATAGCAGATTCCACCTTTGGTGCCGGGTTAAAAGACTCGGGTGGAACGATAAAGATTAATTCAGCCTCAAAAAACGCTTGTATCATCACACTCAAACGCCCATAGATTTTTGAGCCTTTGTCTGCTACTATTCTTTCCACCACTTCTTTTTGTAGCATAAAAGTCATGTCTACTATTTTGTCTCGATTTTCAAGCAGATGGAAAAGAATCGGGGATGAGATATTGTAAGGCAGATTACCAACCACTCGAATCGGGTTTGGCAGAATGCTGAGATCAAATTTGAGTGCATCACCTTCATGAATAACCAGATTGTCTTTGTTAAAATCAGTTAGCAAAGCAATTAAATCTCTGTCAATCTCAATCACATTTAATGTTTTAACCTGCTCCAATAGAGGCAATGTCATTGCTCCTTGCCCAGGACCAATTTCAAGTAAATTGTCATTAAATTTTGGTGCAATCACCGCCACAATACGCTCAATTACTCGATTATCGGTTAAAAAGTTTTGCCCGAAGCGTTTGCGAGCCTTATGCATTATTGAGTAAGTTTTTGGCGTAATCAATTGCCGTGTATAGACTGCCTAAACTGATGTTACCTGTGCCCGCTAAATTAAGTGCAGTGCCATGGTCTACTGAAGTGCGAATAAAAGGTAAACCCAGCGTTACATTTACTGCTTTTTTAAAACCCAAAGTTTTAAGCACTGGCAATCCTTGATCGTGATACATTGCTAGCACACAATCCACGCCTTGTAGTGCATCAGGTGTGAAGGCGGTATCTGCTGGCACGCTGCCAACAAGATTAAAGCCTTGCGTGTTCAGTTTGTCAATCAAAGGGTTGATAATTTCAATTTCTTCAGAACCAAGATACCCACCTTCGCCCGCATGCGGGTTGAGTCCACAAACCACAATTCTTGGATTTTGAATACCGTAATTTTGCAAAGCATTGTGAATAATGTGTAAAGTTTCTTCCAAAGCATTGGTATGTATATGTTGTGCTACTTGAGACAAGGGTATATGTGTTGTTGCTAGTGCAACGCGCAACCCTTTGGTGGCTAGCATCATGACCGTTTTATTAGCACCAGAAATTTCAGCCAAATATTCGGTATGTCCGCTAAAGCCTTTGCCATTTTTATCCTGATAAATGTCTGCTTGGTTAATCACGCCCTTATGTAAAGGGCCAGTAATTAAGGCTTGAGTTTTACCATCAAGACAATATTGTGTTGCCAAATCCAGTGTGTTCAGGACATATTCGGCATTGTTTTTATTTAACTTACCAGCAACAACTTTATCGGCAGTTTTTACAGGGTAAACGCACAAGGTATTGGGTTGGCAACTGCTTTCTGTTTCGCTAATTTTAAGGCTTAAATTAAGAATTTTTGCCCGTGATATCAATACATCGGGGTCAGCAAAAAGCAGTAAGTTTTGTGCTGTTTTCTCTTGGGCGATAATCACTGCCAAATCAGGACCAATTCCAGCGGGTTCGCCGAGGGTAAATGCGAGCATTATTTTTTTTGTTTAAAAGTGTGTTGAAAAATTGCAGTCATTATAAAGCCTAATGCCCTAATTCAAAGATATAAAATGTAAATAGAGGTCTTTGCATAAATATAAATAATCATCAAGCATCCACTCTTCACCCACTTGGTAATTTTTTAAACCCAGCCTTAGTCCTGCTAGGACAAGGTTTAAGAAAATCACCAAGTGGGCAAAAATTGAATTTTGCTAATCATCCATATTTATGCAAAGGTCTCAAATAGTAGAACTTTAGGTAGATAAAATTATTTTTGGTGCTGACTATAAATAATTTGTGTTTAAATAAAGGATTACTGTATAATTTTTATGCGCAATGCCCTTAAGTAAGTCAATGTAAGAGTTATAAAATAATAATAAATAAGCCAGGAGAGAGCTATGCAAGTCAAAACGCCAAAACAAATAATGGTATTACAAAATAAAGCACAAAAACTTACTAATCATCTTAATAAAGAAGTTGTTACTATTGCCAAAGGTATTCAGCACATTCAAGTTCAAGCAAGCACGGCTTACCAATTAAACACCAAAGATTTTAACACTAAAAAGTTAAACTTAATTGCCAAAAAAGTCGGCGATGATTTAGAAGTAGCGTTAGAAGAAAGTGTCATTATCTTTGATAACTATTTTAATGTTTGCACAACTGATTTATCTTGCTTGGTTTCTCTACCCACCAAAAACGGCGGACTTTATCATGTTGTTGCTGATATATTTTTCACTTTAGAAGATGGTTCACAAGTGGTATATTTTTATGGCGAACAATCTATTGTTTCCACAGAATCTAGTGTAGTCAGCACAGATGATAATCAAAGTTTTGAAGATATCATTGTTGCAAATAAAGAAATTGTGGCTGTAGTTGCGGCTGTAGTTGTTGCCGTTGCCGTTGGTAGTGGTAGTAGTGATGATAATGGCAATGGTGGCAATGATGTTAACGACCCAACAGATAAACCAGCGGCACCAACGGTTGATGTAATAACCATTAATAGCACTGAGCCAGTGATTACTGGCACTACTGGCACCAATGCGGCACTTGCCAGTGGCGAGAGCCTCAGTGTGACTGTTTCTGGTGCGACTTATAGCGTTATTCCAAATGCCAGTGGTATTTGGCATCTTGATTTGGGCGTAGATACCCCAACCAGCGGCACCTTGGTGGCGCTCACTAATGGCAGTAGTTATAGCGTGGTCGCCACGGTAAGTAATGCGGCAGGTGATAGCACTACTAATGTTGCTAATGATAAGATCAGCATTGACACTACAGCGCCTACATTTACTGGTGCTACTGTTAATGGTACGACTTTAGTGCTTACTTGTAGTGAAGACTTAGATGCTACTAATATACCTACAACTGGTGTCTTTGTTTTTAGAGTCGATAATAATACCGTTGAGCATGCCTTTACAGGCAATGTCATGATTGATGCCACGGCTAAGACTGTTACCCTAACTTTAGCGAATGCTATTGACAGTGATGCCTCTGTAATGATTAATTATGTTGATCCTACTGCAGAGGATGATGTTAATGCTATTCAAGATATAGCGGGTAATGATGTTGCAAATATGAATGGGTTAATTGTTGTCAATAATACTGTTGATACCAGGCCAATAGTTAGCGCCACAACCATCACTGCGACAGATGCTACTGGTGCTGTCAAGACTAGCGCATTGGATGTAGGTGATAAAATTATTGTTACTGTTACCATGAATAAAGCTGTTGAGGTAACTGGCACGCCTACTTATACTATTAATGTGGGCAACATGGACAAGACTGCTACTTATATCTCAGGTTCTTCTAGCGATACCTTAGTATTTGAATATACCATTGTTCTTGGCGACAATGACCTTGCTGGCGGTATTACTGCTGGCGTTGATGCGTTGCTTGTAGCAAGTGGTGTGCTTATTAAAGGAGGTATTGCTAGCAGTAACGCTGTTTTAACAACGCCTGCTGTTACAGATAATGGTAGCAAAGCACAATGGGCGACTGGTGCGAGTGCCAGTAGTCAATATAATGATTCGTCTTATTCCGCCAGTCAAGTAATTGGTGCACCCGATTCATCGTTAGTTCTTGGTAGTGATGAGGGAGATGTGGTTAATTCGTGGGCAGAAGCTGGAGGCGACAAAGGAAGAGTGAACACAATTACTTTAACCTATGATACGGCGGTTTTTATTCAAAAAATTATTGTTAGAGAGACATTTAATTCAGGTACTATTACCAAGGTAGAGGCATTTAAAGACGGCAATTTTGTAGCGGTTTATACTAAAGGGGCGACTGAAGAGGGTGGCAAGATGACTGGTGTTGTTGCAAATAAGGTTGGTGATACAGTAATTACACTTGACGATGCACTGAGTTATAAATCAAACAAAATTCGTATTAGTATTGGAAATAGCATAGACGAATATAATGAAATTGATGCGGTTCAATTGGTGGGACTTGCAGAACTTATTGTTGACACTGCCGTACCAACAGTTAGTGCTACAGCCATCACTGCAACAGACTCTACGGGTGCTGTTAAGACTGGTATATTGAGTGCAGGTGATAAAATTATTGTTACTGTTACCATGAGTGAAGCTGTTGAGGTAACTGGCACGCCTACTTATACTATTAATGTGGGTAACACGGACAAGACTGCTACTTATATCTCAGGTTCTTCTAGCGATACTTTGGTATTTGGATATACCATTGTTCTTGGCGACAATGACCTTGCTGGTGGTATTACTGCTGGCGTTGATGCATTGCTTGTAGCAAGTGACACATCTATTAAAGATAATGTTGGACATGACGCTGTTTTAACAACGCCTATTGTTACAGATAATGGCAGCAGGGAGCAGTGGGCGATCAGCGCTATTGCTAGTAGTCAATCTGCCAATTATAATGCCAATCAAGTAATTGGCGCACCTGATTCATCCTTGACTCTTGGTGATAATGAGGCGAAAGTCGAAAACTCGTGGGCAGAACACGGGGATGACAGGTCGAAAATAAACACAATTACTTTAACCTACGATACTGAGGTTTTTATTCAGAAAATTGTTGTTAGAGAAGTATTTAACTCGGGTGACATCAGCAGGGTAGAGGTATTTAAAGACGGTGACTTTACAACGATTTACACTAAATCAGGAACAGCTGAAACAGGTGGAAAGATGACAGGTGTTGTTGAAGGCAAGGTTAGTGATACAGAAATTACACTTGATAGTATGCTGAGTTATAAATCAGAGAAAATTCGCATTAGCGTTGGAAGTACCAGTGTAAACGAGTTCAATCTAATTGATGCGGTTCAATTGGTCGGACTTATGGAACTTGCTGTTGATACCACTGCACCTACATTTACCAGCGCCACTGTTAATGGTGCGACCTTAACACTTACCTGTGATGAAATTTTAGACGCTGGCAATGCACCTGCAACTAGCGCCTTTATTTTCAAAGTGGCGGGTAGTGTTGTTGCAAATGCCTTTACAGATGCTGTCGTGATTGATGCCACTGCTAAGACCATTACCTTGACTTTGGTGAACGCTGTTGCCAGTAATGCCACTGTATCGATTAGTTATATTGATCCTACTGCGGGTGACGACACTAAAGCCATTCAAGATATAGCGGGTAATGATGCTGCAAGTACGAATGACCTAGGCGTTACTAATAACACTGTCAGCATTGGACCAACTTTGACGATTACAGGCAGTGGCGGTTTGAATATTGACGCTAATATAATCACATTTAATTTTAGTGAAGCCATTAAAAACGGGTCGTTTACCGTAGAGGATATTGGTATTGTCAATGGTAGCATTGTTTCAGATTCATTTCTCAGAGTAAATACAAGCCAATACACCGCTGTAGTAGCCCCAAGCCTAGGTGGGAAGCATTCCAATGTTGCCATTACAGTTGCAGCAGATACTTTTGAAAATATTGCTGGAAATTCCAATGTTGCCATTAGTAAAAATGAAACCAGTATTACTCTATTAAAAGATCGGGTTGCTATTGGTACAGAATCTAGTATTGATGATTTAACTCATTGGGATGTGTCTCATGTAAAAGATGCAACTAACGCATTTTTCAGGGCAGATGCCTTTAACCAAGATATTAGCAGTTGGGATGTTAGTAATATGATTAGAATGAACGAGATGTTTCGTGAGGCATATTCTTTTAACCAAGATATTAGCAGTTGGGATGTTAGTAATGTGACTGAAATGAGTAGTATGTTTTCTTATGCAGGCGCTCGGAAGCTTAACTTTAGCCAAGATCTTGGCAGTTGGGATGTTTCTAGTTTAACATATGCGGAAGGAATGCTTGCTACTACCTTGATGAGTGTAGATAATATGGACAATACCTTGCGTGGCTGGGCAAAGCTTGATACTGTGGCAGGAGAGACTGCTATTCAGGAGCGTGTTAAATGGGATATTGCAAACTACACCGATGTTACTGCCAGGCAATATTTAATAGACACCTATAATTGGAGGATCAAGGGTACTTTTGATGGTAGTAAGACACAACAAGGTGATAACGGTAATAATACACTTACAGTGACTGCTACACAAGCTACACTACATGGTTTGGGTGGCGAAGACACACTTAATGGCAGTGCTGCAAACGATGTTTTAATAGGTGGAGCAGGTGATGACTTGTTATATGGCAAAGGTGGCAGAGATACATTTTATTATGGTTTTGAAAATGCTGGTAATGATTCTATTGATGACTTTACAGTGGGTGTAAGCACAAACAATGAAGCAGATATTATTGATCTTAAAGATTTATTAATAGGATATAACTCTACTTCTCTAAGTAATTTTATAACAATGACAGAAGAAGGCGCTAACACCAAATTAACCATTGATCATGACGGCGCTGGGGAGCTCAATAGCCCTGTAAGTATCCTGTTATTAGGTGTTGGCTATAGTGCCACTTTGTTAAGTGATATGATTGATAATGGTAATTTAGTGCTTGAATAATATCAATAGTAGACCTTGAGAGGTAGGGTCTAGCAAAAATGTTATGCTTTTGTTCGTCGCCCTTCAGTAGACAATAAAAACCACCCCTTAAGGTGGTTTTTTTACGGATAAAAAGCAATGGAGAAGACCCCTGCATTAAACTAAAAAACCCAACAAAAAATCACAAATCAACCCTCAAAACCTTATGCAAACATTAGCATTTATGATAAAATACTATAATTATCAGATACTTACAAAAAAATTCGAGTTAAAACCACTCAAGAACAAACCTTTGCTGATAGTTTTATCAACATACCAAACTCCCAACTAGACATCATTAACAAAGTTATCGATTGGGAAGTTATAGCCAAAGATCTGTCTCATATTAAAGTTGACTATTCTGCTGTTAGTCTGTTTAAAGCGCTATTAATAGGCACATGGCACAATCTCTCTGATGAGAAGTTGGCTGATAGTCTTAGTAGAGATTTAGTCTTTATTAACTTTTGCAACTTTAGCCTAAGTGGCAACAAACCTGATGCCACAACCATTGGCAGATTTAGAACCAAACTAATCAAACAAAATCTATTTGATAGACTTTTGAGTAGCATCAATCTTATGCTTGAGAACAATCAACTCAAACTCTCTAATGGCAAACATGTTGCCATGGATGCAACCTTAATTCAAAGTGCTAGACGCACTAAGAAGATTATTACAACACACAAAACTGGTGAGGTTTATGAGATTGATAGTAACCCAATTCAATATTCAGATGATAAAGATGCAAGATGGACATTTAAGGCGGGAAAATACACTTATGGATATTCATCAGTAGTAACAACTGATGCCAATGGATTAATTAACAAAGCCACTACGCACCCTGCTAATGATAGTGAAATGACTCATTTTGAAGAAAATGTTAAACAGGCAGGCAATCAAAAAGGCGTAAGAGTTTTATACGACAAAGGAGCAGCCTCTCAAGCTAATAGTGAGGCACTTAAAGCACAAAAGTTAAGAGATGGTATTATGCGCAAAAAACCCAAAGGCAAGCAAATGAGTCATTGGAATAAATTACGCAATAAAGCAATCAGCAAAAGAAGGTTTGTGGTTGAACGCACCTTTGGTACACTCAAACGCACTTATGGTTTGGCAAGAAGTCGTTATATTGGTTTAGAGAAAGTTGCCAGCGAAGTTAATCTTAAAGCTATTGCTTATAATCTAGTTAGAGCGGCGAATGTTTATATTAACAAGGGATTAAATACAGCCTAGGGATTATTGTGTTTTTTTTGTGGAAACAGTACAAAAAAGAGTAGAAAATGAGCGATTTATAGTTGGTATTGATGATTTTTTTAATGAAAGCTGGGTTTTATATGTTTTTTGACTTTGAAAAGTCAAAAATTGAGGGTTTTGGGTTTTGATGGTTGGTTTTAGGGTGCTATGCAGGGGTCTTTGGAGGTGAGCTGAAATTATTGCGCTTGATGGAGTAGAAAATTAATGTTATATCAGGCTTTTGTATTGGGTACAAATATTGAATAAAGGGCAAATTTTATTCAGTTGTAATTTTTTATAAAGCCTATTCTGGCAGAGGTAAATATCATTACTCAAAAATAAAATGAACAATATGGTGCTTATAATTGCCCCAAGTATTGGCAGTAAAAATACTTGGAATGAAGGTGAACGCCAGATTGTTTGGTTTATTTCTGAAAATGGCATAAGGTGGGATTTATAAAAAATTTACAAATGAGCGAAAGTTGGCTTTTGGCTAATATTTATGTCTAATGTAGGGGGTGTATCTGTATTTCCTGTTTTTGGATTGTGGTAATACTTGATTAAAAAGATAGGATTGGTGTAAAATTAAATGGCTATAATGTTATTTAGAAACCTTTGCATAAATATGAATAATCATCAAGAATCCACTTTCCACCCACTTGGTAATTTTTTTAAACCCAGCCTTGGTCTTGTTAAGACAAAGTTTAAAGAAATCGTCAAATGGGCAAAAATTGAATTTCTTTCATCGTTTATATTTATACAAAGGCCTCATTTAATTTTCGTATTTTACATAAGGCAATCATGAACTTATTGACAACAGCTTTAACGACATTGGTTTTACTGCCATTATCATTTCCTAGTGCAGCACAGTTTAAACAAGGTTCGAAAAATTTTAACTCTACCTATAATATTCAGCAAGTAAGGGGTATGTCGCTTAACAAAAGGGCACTCCTTGGTGGCAAGGTGATTTCATCTGCACAAGTAAGCCTATCAGCGCAGGTTTCAGGTGATGTATTAAGTGTCAAAGGTCAAGAAGGCGATGTGTTTCGACAAGGCGCTACTTTAATCACCCTTGAGCAGGAATCTATTCAAGCACAAAGAGATGCGGTTTATGCGGAGATAGCATCTGCTAATGAAGCCCTTAAAAATGCAGGTGTGCAATATTCACAATCAATTGTTTCACCAAACTCAAGCAGTATGTTTGGCGGTATTCCAAGTATGTTTTCAGTGTTCACTGATCCAATGGTAAGAATGAGTGGGCAAGGCAATCCTGATTTTGATAAGTTTGCCAGACGCACTTCACGCTACACCAGTTACCAGCAAGCAAAACATAAATTGACGCAAGCGCAACTTAAGCTTAAACAAGTGGAAGCCCGTCTTAAAGATGCAAATATTGTGGCACCTTTTGATGGTGTTATCGTGGTTAAGAACATTGATCAAGGTGATATTGTGCAACCCGGCCAAGTGTTAATAAAGTTTGCCAACATTAAAAAACTACAAGTTGAACTGAATGTGCCTTCGCGTTTAGTCACCAGTTTAAGACTCAATAAAAAATATCGTATTAAATTAGATATGGCAAATACGGTGGTTAATGCAAAATTGTCACAAATTTACCCAATTGCCGATAACAATAAACACAGTGTTAAAGTGAAATTTGATTTACCTGAAAATTCACCCGTTTTAGCAGGTGCTTATGCAGAGGTAGAGATTTTTGAAACAAATTCAGGTTTGCTAATGCCAATTATTCCAGAAACGGCCATTATATGGCGCTCTAGTTTGCCAAGTGTGTTTGTTGTCAATCCACAGACCAATAAAACTGAGTTAAGATTTGTGCGCCTTGGTGAACAAGTTAACGATTATCAAAAAAGTGTTTTATCTGGCTTAAAGATTGGCGAAGAAATTGTTACCAATCCTAACATTATGATGATTTCAGGAATGGATACTTAGCCCCCTGAATAACAATGAATAATAATCAAAACACCATCTTTCACATAGAGATCTTATGAAAAAACACGAACATATCGACCTCTCTAAAGAAGAGAACATTGATAAAAACATAATTCTAGACGACTTAAAGGACTATGAATTAGGCGTTGCAGGCAAGTTGACGAAGGCTTTTATCACCTCGCCACTTTCTATCATTCTTTTCTTTGCTATGCTTGGTGCAGGTATTATGGGGCTCATTTCTACGCCACGCCAAGAAGACCCGCAAATTTCTGTTCCGATGATTGATGTCTTCGTTGAGTATCCGGGTGCTTCTTCGGAAGAAGTGTCTAATATTATCGTTAAACCCTTAGAGCGTTTAATGTCTGATATTTTAGGGGTTAAGCATGTGTATTCGGTAAGTGATAAAGGTCGTGGCATTATTACCATTGAGTTTGATGTGGGTCAAGAAATGACCGATTCTGTCGCTAAAGTGCGCGATAAAATACTCTCCAATTCTGAGTTTATGCCGCCAAGTGTACGGCAACCTTTGATAAAACCAAAGGAAATTGATGATGTGTCAATTATCAATCTAACACTATGGTCAAAATCTTTAGACGATGGGCAACTCCGTGCGCTCGGCTTGGAATTGCTACAGCAACTCAAAAAAGTGCCAAATACCAATCATGGTTTTGTAGTGGGTGGACGCAAAGAGATTTTTCATATTGATGTTTTCCCTGGTCGTCTAGCAGGATACGGCATTTCTATTCAGCAAATTTCGCACACCATTAGTGGTGCAAATGTTAGTTCACATACGGGTAATATTGAATTAAATGGCTACAAAATGGAAGTTTATTCAGGTGACTTTTTCAAGAAAGTGGAAGACATTGAGAATTTAGTGGTTGCAGTTAAAGAAGGTAAACCCGTGTATGTTCGTGATGTAGCGGATGTATATTATGCGCCAGAAGAAGCGAATCATATGGTTAACCACTACACGGGCATTGCCAGTAAGGATAAGATAAGGGCAACTGGTGAGCAAGCGGTAACTGTTGCTATTGCGAAAAAATTTGGCACCAACGGTGTTAAGGTTGCTGATGATATCTTAGCTAAAGTTGAAGAACTCAAAGGGCGCCTCATTCCAGACAATGTTGAGGTGAGTGTTAGCAGGAACTATGGAAAATCTGCTAAAGATAAAGTTAATTCACTTATTAAGAAACTCTTTATTGCTACAGGTGCAGTTACTTTGTTGGTTTGGTTTGCACTTGGTATTCGTCCTGCAATTGTCGTAACATTGGTTATTCCAGTTGTTTTATTAATGACTATTTTTTCAGCATGGATGCTGGGTATGACGATTGATAGAGTGAGTCTTTTTGCCCTGATTTTCTCTATTGGTATTTTGGTGGACGATGCCATTGTGGTTACCGAAAATATTTACCGACGCTGGCTAATTGACAATAAAATTACCATTGCTACTGCGATTGACGCAGTTCGTGAAGTGGGTAATCCAACTATTTTAGCAACCTTTACCGTGGTTGCTGCCTTGGTGCCGATGGCGGCAGTAAGTGGTATGATGGGGCCATATATGGCACCTATTCCAGTATTGGGCTCAGTGGCAATGATGTTCTCATTGTTTGCGGCGTTTGCATTCACGCCTTATTTTGTCATGAAGTTTGTGCCACCCCTTGATGTCTTGCACAAGATGCACAAGAAAGAAGAAAGAGAGGGTAAGGCGTTACAAGCTTTTTTCCAGTCAACCATTTCTAAATTGTTCAATGTTAAATTTTATGGCATGAGTTTTTTAATTGGCTTAGTGGTGGCATTTTTCTTATCAATGTCAATGTTTTATTCCACGGCAGTACCAGTGAAAATGTTGCCATTGGATAACAAATCAGAATTTGGCGTTTCTCTTGATATGCCTGATGGTACGGCACTTTCAAAGACGGCCTCTACTTTGCATAAAATGGCACAAATATTACGCAAGATGCCAGAAGTGGTTTCCATTCAGACCTATTCTGGTACCGCCAAACCATTTGACTTTAATGGCTTAGTGAGACACTCTTATTTAAGGCAAAATGCTTCAGAAGGTGAGCTGCAAATTCAATTATCTGAAAAGGGCGATCGTCATCGTTCTAGCCATGAAATCGCCCTTGAAGCACGGCAACTTATTCAGCAAGTCGCTCTAGATGCGGGTGCAAATTATGCTGTGGTTGAGATGCCACCTGGCCCGCCAGTATTACGCCCAGTAGTTGCAGAGGTTTATGGACCAGATAAGGCGACGCGTCGTAAGTTGGCCAGTGATTTAACCGAGATGTTTAAAGCGTCGGGCACAATGACCGATATTGATAATTTAATGCGTGATGAATATCCTGTGATTAATTTTCAAGTGGATACCGTAAAAGCCTCGCGTTTTGGCGTTAGTGTGCAAACCATTAAAGAGACGCTGGCAATGGCAATGAGCAGTTTTAATGTGACCACCATTCGTCTTAAAAATGCACTTGAGCCTTCAAGCGTTCGTTTAAAGGTGCCATTATCCAGGCGCTCACAGCTCTCTTATTTGACGCAACTGCCAGTACCTTCACAGCATGGCGGTATGATCCCAATTTCTGAGTTAGGCGCTTTTGTGTATAAAAAGCAAGACGATTTAATTTTCCACAAAGACCTTATAGATGTTGAATATGTTTTAGGTGAGCCAATCGGTCGCTTAAGTGCGCCAATCTATGCAATGTTCGGTGTTGATGATTTATTGTTAGATTATCAAACTGTGAATGGCAAGCAGTTGCAAGGTGAGTATTTGGGCCCACCAAAAGATCAAACCGTACCAAGTTTTGAATGGAGTGGAGAATGGACAGTAACTTTTGAAACTTTCCGTGATATGGGCACTGCATTTGCAATAGCATTGGTGGTTATTTATATGCTGGTTGTTTGGCAATTTGGTAACTTCATTATTCCAGCTGTGATTATGGCGCCTATCCCATTAACGCTATTGGGCATCGTGCCAGGACATTGGTTGTTAAATGCAGAATTTACTGCCACTTCAATGATTGGCTGGATTGCTTTGGCGGGTATTATTGTGCGAAACTCGATTTTGTTGGTTGATTTTACCGTGCAAGAATATGCCAAAGGTGTGCCATTTTTTGATGCAGTTATCAACTCTTGCGCCTCTAGAACACGCCCAATTATGATTACTGCTTTTGCACTGGTTGGCGGTTCAAGTGTTATTTTGTCTGACCCAATTTTCCAAGGTATGGCGATTTCATTGTTGTTTGGTGTATTGGTTTCAACGGTGTTAACCTTAATCGTTATTCCATTAGGAACTTTGTCTGCAGGTGAAGCATCTTGTCGTAATATTGCTATTAATATGGGCTTACTGCCGGGTGATGAGGATGTTGATGCTAAATACAATGTTGTTAAAGATAAGAAAAAATCAACAACCCGAGTCAACTCTAAAGTTAAAGCCGATGAAGCAAAAAAATGGGTTAAAGATTTATTAAGCAAAGAGACTCAGTCCAAAGAGCAGGAAGTCAAACAAGAGTCCACTGTTCAGAAAACCGAGCAAAAGACAAAGCAAGAGGTTGTCGTTCAGGAGGCCGAGCAAGAAGAAAAACAAGGCGCCACCGCCCAAGAAACTGAGCAAGATGACATTATTGTAGAGGAAATTATTCAAGACGATTCTAAGAAAATAGACACCAAGTCTGACAGAATTGACATCAGCAGTTTACTTAAGAAAGAGGACAAGGGTGATATTTAAAACTTGCTGTTAGGGCGTTTTAAAGTAAATAATTTGCCACCCATGTTAGACATAGATATTTTTGACTCATATTTGAGTGCTGACCCCCTGATGTTTTAATGCCATTTTCAAGAGACCTTTGTGTAAATATGAATAATCATCAAGAATCCACTTTTCACCCACTTGGTAATTTTTTAAACCCAGCTTTAGTCCTGTTAGGACAAGGTTTAAAAGATTATCAATTGGGAAAAAATTGAATTTTTCTAATCATCCATATTTATGTAAAGGTCTCTTGAAAATGGCGTGACTTAAGAAACAGAATGCTTGATGGGATTAAGTTTTTTAGTTTTACCGCATTATTCAAAGCCTTGGAAAAACATTAATAACCACCCAAACAAAGGCGTTTATTTATTTTATGTTTGAAAAAAGCATAACAAAAAAATAATTTTTAACCAATAGACTCGCCAGCCGCCTGTAAGTCCGCATGATACGATGAACGCACCATTGGGCCGCTCGCAACCTGAGAAAAGCCCATTTCCGTGGCAATGTTCTTGTAGCGTTTGAATTGATCAGGGGTAATGTATTCTTCAACAGCTAAGTGATACTTGCTGGGCTGTAAATATTGCCCAAGCGTGAGCATATCCACGCTATGTGCTCGCAAATCAGACAATACATTTAATACCTGTTGTTCATTTTCACCCACACCCAACATCAAGCCTGATTTGGTCGTCACATCAGGATGTTGTTGTTTAAAAGATTGTAACAATTTTAATGAATAGGCGTAATCAGCCCCTGGGCGTACTTTGGGATAAAGACTCGGTACGGTTTCAAGGTTGTGATTAAACACATCAGGCGGGCAAGTGTTAAAGATTTCAAGTGCCTTATCAATTCTGCCTCTAAAATCGGGTGTTAGTATTTCAATTTTAACTTGTGGTGTGGTGTGTCTAATTTCATCAATACATTGCTTAAAATGATTGGCACCACCATCACGCAAATCGTCCCTATCAACCGAAGTAATGACCACATATTTAAGTTTCATTTTTTCAATTGTTTGCGCCAAATGCTTTGGTTCATCCGCATCTAGCGGTTTAGGCTTACCATGTGCCACATCACAAAATGGGCAGCGGCGGGTGCAGATTTGCCCCATAATCATAAAGGTCGCCGTGCCATGGTTAAAGCACTCGCCAAGGTTGGGACATTGTGCTTCTTCGCAAACGGTGAATAGTTTTTGCGAGCGCAATGTTTTTTTTAGTTTGTCGACTTTTGATCCAGTAGGGTGTTTGATGCGAATCCAACTTGGTTTTCTTAGTGGCGTACGCGTTACATCAGGCTTGATTTTTAAGCGTGCTGTTTTTGATTCGCCTTTTAGGGCTTTAATTTCAACTTCTTGTAACATATTTTTTTAAGGTTTGAGTAAGTTCGTTGGCAATGGTTCCAATCTTGATATTATCCGTTAAATCTGCTAATTGTGTAACCGCTAAATCCTGATATCCACAAGGGTTAATATGGGAGAAAGGAGACAAGTCCATATCGACATTTAAACTTAATCCGTGATAAGTTCTGCCATTTTTTACCTTAAGCCCTAAAGCGGCAATTTTAGCGCCCTCAACATACACACCGGGTGCACCATTTTTTGTTTGAGAGTGAATATTGTGATGGCTTAATACTTCTATAATTGCCATTTCCATTAACGACACCATTTTCTTTACCCCAATCCCCAAGCGTTTTAAATCAATGAGGCAATATACAATTAATTGACCGGGGGCATGATAAGTGATTTGCCCGCCACGGTCACTTTGCACGACAGGAATATCACTGTGTTGTAATAAGTGTTCCGCTTTACCAGAAATGCCTTGAGTGAAAATGGGTGGATGTTCAACAATCCACAATTCATCCTCAGTATCAACTTGGCGATTGGCACTAAATGCTTGCATTGATGCCCAAGTTTGTGTGTAGTTTTGTAATCCCAGTTTGGTGATTTTCAAAGTATGTAAGCAACCAGTGGATGGTCTTGAAGGTCTTTGTTGATTGAATTTAATTGCGTTACACTGGTTGCTACAATTCTAACGGTGTAGGAAATGTAATTGCCCTTTGTGCTTTTTCTGCTGCTAATTTGACTCAAATGAATTTTCCCAGCATGGCGTTCAATAATGGCACACATTTCAGTGTGCAATTCATGGCAATCTTTACCCATCACTTTTACGGGGTAATCACAAGGGAAGTTAAAAATCTCTTCTGGAGTAGGTTTTGAATTAGGTTTAATCATAGTAGGTAATTTTAGTGTCTATTGCTATAAAATAGTATCAATTTTAATATTTTCAAGTTAATTATGCGTCCAGAGCAAGTTAGTGTTATTTTAAATCAAGAGTTTAAATCTGTTCTTCAAGGTCATCATACGCCCGTTATGTTGTGGGGTGCACCTGGTATTGGCAAATCTCAAATCATTGCGCAAATTGCCAGTGAGCATAATGTGAATATGATTGACATTCGTCTGTCACAAATGGAGCCAAGTGATTTGCGGGGGATTCCCTTTAAAAACGGCGAACAAGTTGATTGGGCAATTCCATCGTTATTGCCCAATGAAAAACGCCATGGCAAGCAAGGTATTTTATTTTTAGACGAAATTACTTCAGCACCTCCCAGCGTTTCTGCTGCCGCTTATCAATTAATTTTAGACAGGCGTTTAGGGGATTATATTGTACCTGATGGTTGGGTAATTTTTGCCGCCGGTAATCGTCAAGGTGACCGTGGTGTAACTTATTCCATGCCTGCTCCTTTGGCTAACCGTTTTTCGCATTATGAACTGGAAGTGAATTTAGACGATTGGGTTGCTTGGGCGTATAAAAACGACATTGACGAGCGTATTATTGGTTTTTTGCGTTATCGTCCCGAACACTTGTTTGAATTTGATCCTGCGCACAATCCTGTGGCTTTTCCTTCGCCTAGAACTTGGGCATTTACCCATCGTGCTTTGCAAAAATTTGAGGGCAATTTGAATTTGTTTAGAGCTGCTGCTAGCGCCTGTGTTGGCGAAGTGGCAGGTGTTGAAGTGGCAACTTTTATCGAACATTTAGAAGATTTGCCAGACTTGGATGCCATTGTAAACGGTGAATCTGTGTCAATTCCCGATGCTATTGATTTACAGTATGCCATTTGTTCCGCCTTAGTGGGTAGGGCGATTAGCGTCAAAGGCAAAGACAATGCTGAAAAGATTTGGGGTAATATCCTTAATTTTGCTCGCAACTTTCCACAAAAAGAACTTGGTGTAATGTTGGTATCCGATATGCAGCGTGCTATTGGTGAGGAAATTTTCGCCATTCCAGAGTTTGTTAATTGGGCGGGTGCAATCGCTGATACTTTATTTGATTAGTATGAGAGTTCTGTGTATAGAGACTTCTGTATTAACCAAAGGCCTCTATTTGTAAATTTGCCCTTTGTTCAGTCTTAAAAGGCTTCCACCCTCTATTCACTTATTTTTTGAGTTAGGGCTACGGATATTTTGGCAACCACCTCATCCCAATCGCCATTAGTGGCTTGTCTAAACAATCTCGTTACCTCAGGGTACCAAATGCTATTTTCTTTGTCGGTCATCCAGCGCCAATCGGAGTTGTAATCAGAAAGCAATATCCAGCAAGGAATGTTAAGTGAGCCAGCAAGATGAGCGATGGCGGTATCAACGCAAATAACCAAATCCAGTTGCGAAATAATAGCAGCACTGTCGGCGAAGTCTTGGACTTCGTTACCCAGATGGGTTAAAGGTTGGTCTGTTGGCGGATTTTGCGCTTCCTCTTCTCCTACTCCTTTTTGCAAACTGATGAAGTTAACATTTTCTGCAACTTGCCAAAGTGGCTTTAGGATTTTGATTGAAGGTAAAGAGCGACTGGCATCGCTTCCACGCATGGGTTCGTTTTTCCAAACTAAGCCAATGTTAAAGCCTTGCGGGAGTTTGTCTCTCCATTTTTCTTGTTCTGTTTTTGGAGAGGACAAATAGGGCAGTTGATTCGGGATGGTTTTTAGTGTGGTGTTAAAGTGTAAGGGCAAGCTCATCATAAACACCCAATAACTTGGTTTTTGAACGCCTGTTTCTCTAACTTCATTTTCGTCAAATATATAATCAATGCAATCCATACTTGAAAAGAGTTTTTTAAGCCAAGGTTTACATACCAAGACAATGCCCCTGACACCTTTTTGGGTTTTGAGCAAGGGTAAATAACGAATAAATTGAATTTCATCACCTGAATCTTGTTCAAAATAGATGAGGATATTTTTACCTCTTAAGTCTTCACCTTGATATTGAGGCAAAGAAATATTAGGTTTCATTATAACTTTGTTTTTTTTGCCTTCGTGGTATCGATATTCATAATTTTTCCAGCCTTGCTTAAAGTCGCCAGTTATGAGTTGCAACAAGGACATATTCCACTTTGTATCAACATCATTTGGATTGAGTTCTAAGGCTATTTTATAATGTGCATGTGCTGCGGAAAATTGCTTTTTAGCTGTTAATAAATTCGCCAGCTCACTGTGTGCATTAATATGGTTAGGCTCAATCTTTAAAGCTTTTTCAAAGTGCTGTTGCGCCTTATCAAAATACTGTTGATTTTGAAGTAATAAACCCATATTGTTATGTGCTTCACTGTGATTTGGATTGAGTAACAATGCTTTTTCAAGGTGCTGTTGTGCTTTATCAAGGTATTTTTGCTCTTTGTACAATAGGCCTAAATTGTTATGGGTATTGGCGTTATTTGGGTTAATTGCCAAACTTTTTAAGGTATATTTTTTTGCCAATTCAACCTCATTTAGCATACCAGCAAACCCACCTGCATTTTCCAGTAAGTTGACATTGTCTGGGAATAATTTTAAGGCTTGCTTGCTAAGTTGTAGCGCCCCTCTGATGTCACCTTGTTTGTAGAGTTGAATAATATGGGTGTTAAACTCATTTGGCGTTGTTGTTTCTGCTGTATGTTTAATTGCTTGGGAGGGCGGTGTCGGGTTGTTGATTAATTCCGTTAAAGATTCACTTACTTTGTTAATGACTTCGTCCCAATTGCTATTAGCAGTTTGTCTAAATAATTTCATTACTTTGGGATACCAAGCACTGTCTTCTTTGTCAGTCATCCAGCGCCAATCGGTATGGTAGTTGGGAAGCAATACCCAGCAAGGGATGTTAAGTGAGCCAGCAAGATGAGCGACGGCAGTATCAACACAAATAACCAAATCCAGTTGAGAGACAATGGCAGCGGTGTCAGAAAAATCTTGAATGTCACTGCCCAAATGAATTAAAGGCTGGTCTGCTGGCGGGTTTTGAGCCTCTTCCTCGCCCGCATCTTTTTGTAAACTAATAAAGTTAATGTTTTCTGCAATTTTCCACAATGGTTTTAATAGTTTAATTGAAGCGAGTGAACGCTGTTTGTCAGAGGCATGGATGGTGCTACCTTTCCAAACCAAGCCAACCTTAAAACCCTGAGGAAGCCTGTCTTTCCATTTGTTTTGAGCGGCTTGAGAAGGGGATAAATAAGGCAATTGATTGGGTAGTGTTGCTGATGTGACATTAAAGCACAAAGGCAGGCTCATAATAAACATCCAGTAATCAATGCCATGGATTTCAGCTTTTCTAAACTCATTTTCATCAAGCAAATGGTCAATACAAGTTATACTCGAAAAGAGTTTTTTGAGCGGTGCTTGGCAGACCAAAATAATATCTCTAACACCTTTTTGGGTTTTTAATAAAGGCAAAAATCGAACACATTGGATCGCATCGCCAAAACCTTGTTCAAAACAAATAAGTAGGCTCTTGCCCCTAATGTTTTCACCCTGATAATGAGGAATGCTAATATTAAGTGGGGCAACCCTCCAGTTCTTTTTGTTTTTATGATAACGGGCTTCATAGTTTTTCCAGCCCTGACTAAAATCACCTAAAATCAATTGCAACAAGGACAAGTTCCACCTTGCATCCGCATGCCCGGGATCAAGTGATAAGGTTTTCTCAAAGTGCTGTTGCGCCTTGTCAAAACACTGTTTTTCTTGAAACAATTGACCTATATTGCTGTGCGCATGTGTGTGATTTGGATTAAGTGCAAGAACTTTTTCAAAACACTGTTGTGCTTCATCATAACGCTTTTGTTCGATAAAAAAAACGCCTTTACGGTTGTAAATTTCAGCATTTTTTGCGCGTTGCTCCTCACTTAAGGGTGTAGCGCTCTTCTTCTTTTTCTTGTTATTTTTTGCCATTAGGGTATTTTAGCGTTTTATATTTGAACTTTGTATAAAATTGGGTAACTTTTAAAATTTAGTTTGAGTTCTGCCAGAATAAGGTTTGAGACATTCACCAAGTTAGAAAAACTGAATTTTTCCATCCGTATTTTTTTAACGGCATTTTGTTTTTAGGGTAGAATAACTCACTTTTTATGATAAATAACTATGTTAGAAAAATTTAGCGTTACTAACTTTAAAAATTTTAACGAGAAATTAACCTTTGATTTTACTGCTAGCGATTATCAGTTTAATCCTCAATCTGTTAAAGAGGGCCTGGTTAAAACTGCGATTATTTATGGTGCTAACGCCTCTGGAAAATCTAATTTAGGCTTTGCAATGTTCGACATTGTTCAGCATTTAACTGACAATGCAAGCAAAGGGAGTTTTTATCAGAATTATTTAACCAAACCAAATAAGTACCCTTGTGCAGAATTTGAATATTGTTTTATGTTTAAACAAAACAAAGTGGTTTATCGCTATTCAAAAACCGATCACGAGACCTTGTTGGATGAATTTTTGTCTATCAATAACAAGGAAGTTTTATCGGTAAAGCGTACCGGTGAAAGAAAGCATGCAAAGTTTTCTTTACAAGGTGCAGAAAACCTAAGTCAAGGCATTGCTACCGCTAATTTATCCATCATTAAGTATGTTAAAGAAAACACCTTATTAGAAAGCAATGACGATAATACTACCTTTAATCAATTTTTTGATTTTATTGATAAAATGCTATTTTTCCGCTCACTAGAGCATAACGCTTATTTAGGGTTAGAAAACGGTGCAAAAGCGATAGATAAGGATATTATTGATCGGGGGAATGTTGGTAATTTTGAAAAGTTTCTTAATGAAGCGGGTATTGAATGCAAATTAAAGGTTGTTGCAGATGAAAATAATGAGGAAAAAATAGTGTTTGATTTTAAAGGTGAGACCATTAGTTTTTTTGACATTGCCTCACAAGGAACAAGGTCTATCGCTTTGTTTTATTATTGGTATCAACGCATCCAATCCAATAAAGCCTCTTTTGTGTTTATCGATGAGTTTGATTCGTTTTACCACCATAACTTATCTAAATTTATTGTTAAAAAATTACAAGAAATTGATGTTCAAGTGGTTTTTACTACTCACAATACCGATATTATGACTAACGATTTATCTCGCCCTGATTGTTATTTTATTTTGGATAGCAATAAAATTACTTCTATTAATAAATTAACTGACCAAGAGTTACGCAAAGCACATAATTTGCAAAAACTTTATAAAGCCTTCGCATTTAAAGCAAACAATGGGTAAGTCAATTACTTTGTTTGTATTTGAAGGGGAAAAACAAGAGCGTCAATATTTGCATGTTTTTCTTGATCGCTTATCTGTCAACATTGATAGAATAGAAATAGCATGGTGTACTCATATATATAATTTACACAAGAACCTGAAAGATGATTTGGGTTTAGATACTTTTGAATTGTTAAAGGAAGAGTGTAGCGCTTTAAGTTTAGAAGGTTATGGCAGAGACGATATTGCTAGAATATATCTATTTTTTGACTATGATGGACATGTGCCAATGGCAGATAATGAAGTGATAAAAGAAATGTTGGAAATATTTGATAATGAAACAGACAAAGGAAAGCTTTTGCTGAGTTATCCAATGCTAGAGGCCTTGGCTGATAATAATTCTGACTTGAATTTTAAGGATATTACTACAAGAATTGAGTTAGGCGGTGATTATAAGAAATTACCTCTTTTAAGTCTCAAAAAATTAAAGGAATTGTCTTTGAGCGACTTTGGGTGCTTAGTTGGAAAACACCTTAAAAAAGCCAATTTTTTAGTGAATGGGCAGTATGAAAATCCCGATAGTTTAATTGAACAACATGATATTTTTAATGCCCAACTAACAAAACACATTAACCCAAACAAAGAAGTGGCTGTATTAAGCGCTTTACCTTTGTTTTATTTAGATTACAAAGGCGTATCCGCCTTAACATCACTTAACTAATGGACACATACCCAACATGGCAAGATAAATCACTAATACCCGAAGAAAAGGTTAGGGTAGTTGGTGAAGATATTGTGCAACCAGCACAAGAAAACAAATTGAGTGACGGTGATTTGGAGACCATTAAAAACAGATTAACTAAGGCACGCACGCAGTTGATTTTAGACAAGCCTTTTTTGGGTAATTTGGTGTTGCGTTTGCCGTTAGTGGCAGCAGATTCATGGTGTAAAACCAGTGCTACAGATGCCAAAAGTTTTTATTACAACCCCGAGTTTATTGATTCCCTTAATAAACATCAAGTTAAATTTGTTTTAATCCATGAGGCTTTACATTGTGCATTGACTCATTTTGCCCGTCGGGGTAACCGTACTAAGCATAAGTGGGATTTGGCTTGTGATTTTGCTATTAATCCGCTGCTGGTTAAGGAGGGGTTTCATCCGCCGATTGATGTGCCGATTTTTCAACAATATGCAGGGATGATTGCGGAAGAAATTTACCCAATGATTGATGACAATCTAAATCAAGAGCCAATGGATCAGCATTTATATGACGATCAAGCGAATGATGATTCCAAACAATCAGACGGCGGTATGCGGGAAGATCAACTACAACAAGATCCCAAGCCCCAAAGTGAGGCAAACGAGGGCAAGCAGGGTGGCTCTTCCTCTCTGGCGCAACAACCTGCTATTTTGCGTCCTGATGAGATTGAAAAACTTGCCACTCAATGGCAAAAAAACCTTGCTTCAAGCGCACAAATCGCCCAACAAGCGGGCAAATTAGAAGGCGAATTTGCCAAATTGATTGATTTCTTTTTGCAACCTCAGGTTTCGTGGCAATCATTGTTGGCGCAATATATGTCAGCACTTGCACGAGATGACTTTAGTTATTATCGCCCATCACGCAGGAGCGGAGAGGCCATTCTGCCCGCACTTAAATCTCATCAAATTGACATCACTGTCGCAATTGACACTTCTGGCTCTATTACACAAGAAGAAGTGGATGAGTTCGTCTCGGAAGTGAATGCCATTAAAGCCAATTTGAGTGCCAGTATTACTTTAATTGCCTGTGATGACAAACTCTCTGAGCATTCACCTTGGCGTTTTGAGGCTTGGGATGCATTGCAATTTCCTGCCTCTTTAGGGGGCGGAAAAGGGACTAATTTTATCCCTGTGTTTGATTATGTTGATGCGCAAGACAGGGCTTGTGATGTGTTAATTTACTTTACCGATGCCAAGGGGAAATTCCCTGAAAGGGAGCCTAATTACCCCGTTATGTGGCTGGTAAAAGGCAAAGAACCCATCCCGTGGGGCGCTAGGATACAATTACAATGAAAGATTTTTCTGCTACCGAACTCAATGATTACTTAAACAACAATCAACCTTTGCTTTTAGATGTGCGTGAGCAATGGGGATAAATGCCATTTTAAAAACGCAACACTATTGCCAATGGGGCAAATTATGAGCAATATTGAGCAATTAGACAAGGCACAAGAAACTGTTATTATTTGCCATTACGGCATTCGCTCTATGCAAGTCGCTCGCTATTTTGACTCTATTGGCTTTGAACATATTATTAATTTGCAAGGGGGTATCGATGCTTGGGCAAAAAAAATTGATAATTCCATGGTACTTTATTGATTATGGGCGTCTTATTGATTATAATTATTCATCATTTTATTTTAGACAAAACTTTTTATGAATCAAATCAAACAAATGTTTGAATTACAACAAAAACTTAACGATGCTACCAACGGGCTTATTTGGACCGAAGGTGCCACCAAAGAAGGGCGACAAATCTCATGGTTGCGTTGTATTTATATGGAAGCCGCTGAGGCGATTGACTCGTTTAATTGGAAACACTGGAAAGACATCGAGGGTGAGCCAGATTTAGACAATGTCAAGGTTGAGTTGGTGGATATTTGGCATTTTATTATGTCTGAAGCGATTCACTTTGGCGACACTCAATTTGCCGAGGCTTACACTGATATGCAACCTGAAAGAGACATTAATCCAGAACTCACAGTAGAGATTTTGGAAAAAATGCTCGCCGTTGCCGCCAGTGCCAATGTTGATAAATCACAAAATGCTTTGTATGAAATTACAGGGCTTTTCTTTAAAGCACTGGCAACAATGAATATGGATGTCCCAGAACTCTATAAGCGTTATTTGGTTAAAAACCAGCTTAATGCTTTTAGACAAGACCACGGTTACAAAGACGGCACTTATGTTAAATTATGGGGTGGCGTTGAAGACAATGTGGTGGCTTTTAAGATCATGGATGATTATCCTGATCTTGACCCTGGGCAGTTTTACGAAAAATTAGAAAAGGTATATACATCATGATAAAAACACTTAAAACAGAAATACAAAAAGTAATTATTGGGCAGGAGGACTTGGTTGACCATTTGTTAATTGGGTTGATTGCTGGTGGTCACATCTTGGTTGAAAGCGTACCGGGATTGGCAAAAACCACAGCAATTAACACTCTGTCCAAAGCCCTAGGGATTCAATTTAAACGCATTCAGTTTACACCAGATTTGCTACCCAGTGATTTGACAGGGGCGCAAATTTACAACCCAAAAACAGGTGAATTTAGCGTTAAAAAAGGGCCGATTTTCACCAATTTATTACTGGCTGATGAAATCAATCGTGCACCAGCCAAAGTGCAAGCCGCCTTGCTTGAAGTGATGGCAGAAAGGCAAGTGACTATTGCCGACGAAAGTTTTAAACTGGATCAACCTTTTTTAGTCATGGCAACCCAAAATCCAGTAGAACAAGAAGGAACCTATCAGTTGCCAGAAGCACAACTTGACCGTTTTATGCTAAAAACAGTGCTTGATTACAATACACTGGATGAAGAACTAGAAGTGGTTAGGCGAGTTGCTATTAATGGTTTTGAGCAGGTTGAGCAAGTAGCAGATATAGCAGATATTGTTAAAATTCGACAGCAGTTTGAGAAGATTTATGTGGATGATGCGGTGCAAAATTATATGTTAAAAATTATTTTTGCAACACGCTATCCACAAGATTATGGCTTGGATTCAATCAAGCACTATATTGAGTTTGGCGCCAGCCCAAGAGCAAGTATTGATTTATACAAAGCCAGTTGCGCCAAGGCGTTGATACGGGGTAATGATTTTGTTACGCCACTTGATATTGCCAGCGTGGTAACAGAAGTATTGCAACATAGAATCGTTTTAAGTTATCAAGCACAGGCTGAAAATATGAGCGTCAAAGCCATTATTAAGCAAATACTTGAGGCAATTCCAGTGCCATAAATTATCGTGTTATTAGTGCCATTTTTAAGCATAAAATAAATGACCATTTAATTTATTTTTTGAAAAAATGGTAATCCAATAGAGGTTAAAATACGCACTTGAGATTTTTGCGTTAATACGAATGATTAGAAAAATCGAAAAAAACACCAAGTTGAAAGCAAGTTATAGTTAAAAACGGAGAAAAAAGATTTATGAGTACAAGCAGTCAGTCAGAAAACACGGGAAACAACGAAGAAAACACGCGACTTAATCCAGGTGATAGTGAAGCAATTCAAAATCAGGCGCCAATTACTGGTGAAACAGTCAACCTCCTTAGTTCTGAAGATCAAGATTTTGTTATTACCACAGAGCAATTGCTTGCCAATGCGACTGATGCAAATAATGACAATTTAAGCGTGATCAATTTATCTGTTAGTAGCGGCGTACTCCTGGCTAACAACAATGGCACTTGGACGCTCACACCAGTGGCCAACTTTAGTGGTCAAGTGCAACTAAGTTATGATATTAGCGATGGGCAAGCCAGTGTTTCAACCACAGCAAACATCAATGTTGTTGCAACTAATGACGCTCCAGTGGTTACTAGTGTTGTTAATCTTAGTGGCACTGAAGATCAAGCGCTTACTATTACCACAGCGCAACTGCTTGCCAATGCCACTGATATAGATAGCAATAACTTAAGCGTGGTTAATCTGTCTGCTGGTAGCAATGTAACTCTAGTTGACAACAACAATGGCACCTGGACGCTCACGCCAGCAGCCAATTTTAATGGCCGAGTGCAATTACATTATAATGTTAGCGACGGACAAACCAATGTTCCAGCGGTGGCAAATATTAACATCACTCCAGTGGATGACTTTACCAGCACTATTGCCACCACAGGAGAATTGACATTAGGTAATGTTATAACAGGTGATATTGAATCAATACATGATACAGATTGGTTTCGCATTCATTTAGATGCCAATACTAATTATCAAATCAACCTAGAAGGGCAACCTACTAACTCTGGTACGCTTAGTGACACTTATTTCCGTGGTATTTATAATGCAAGTGGGGATAGAATAGACAATACAACCAATGATGATGGCGGCCAATCACTTAACTCTCAACTTATTTTTAGTGCAGTAGAATCTGGCACTTATTACCTGTCTGCTGGAGCCTATAGTTCTCGCATGGGTACTTATTCATTAAGTGTTAACGAAGCCACTACGGTTAGCGATGATTTTGTTAGCACCATTGATACCACAGGCGAACTAACATTAAATAGTGTTGCAACAGGTAGTATTGACTCAGCAGGGGATACGGATTGGTTTCGCATTTATTTAAGTGCTAACGCTACTTATCAAATCAATCTAGAAGGCTTGCCTACTTATGCTGGCACACTCAGTGACACTTATTTTCGTGGTATTTATGATGCGAATGGCAACATGATAAGTGGTACAGACGACGATGATAATGGATTTTCATTCAACTCTCAACTTGTTTTTAATACAACAGAATCTGGTGCTTATTATCTATCTGCTGGGGCTTTTCAATCCAATATAGGCACCTATTCATTACGCATTACCAAAGATGACTTTGCCAGCACTACGGACACTATAGGCAGAATAACACTGGGCAATGTTGCAAGAGGCGACATTGAAATAGCACATGATACAGACTGGTTCCGCATTGTTTTAGATGCCAATACCGATTATCAAATTGATCTAGAAGGGACACCTACTGGTTCTGGTACACTTAGTGACACTTATTTCCGTGGTATTTATGACGCTAGTGGTAACAAGATAAACAATACAATCAACGACGACACCGCTCATTCAGTTAACTCTCAGCTTATTTTTAATACAGCAGAATCTGGCACTTACTATCTATCTGCTGGCGCTTTTGACCGTAACATAGGTACTTATGCACTCAGTATTAACAAGGTTGTATCCATACCTATTGCTGATGATTTTGCTAGCACCATTGATACCACGGGTGAGATAGAGATAGGTCATACCGTCAAAGGCAGGATTGAATTGGCAGGCGATACGGATTGGTTCCGTGTTGATTTAACTGCCAATACCAAATATCAAATCAACCTTGAAGGTGCGCCGACTTATTCTGGCACACTTGGCGATGCTTATTTTCGTGGTATTTATGATAGCAATGGCGATCCATTGGGTGATTTTTATGATGCCGATGGCAACCTAGTAAGTGGCACAGATAACGACGATGGTGGATATTTAAAGAATTCACAATTTGACTATGCTCCAACAGTATCTGGCACTTACTACCTATCTGCTGGGGGTTTTCAATCCAATGTAGGTACTTATTCAATCAGTATTCATGAAGTAACACTTGTTGTTGATGAAAATGATGACTTCACCAGCACCATTAATACGACAGGTGAGTTAGCATTAGGCGATGTTGTAACAGGTAATATTGAATTGGAAAACGATACAGATTGGTTCCGTGTTAATTTAGATGCCTATACCGATTATCAAATTAACCTAGAAGGCTTGCCTACAGATGCTGGCACACTTTCTGACCCTTACTTTCGTGGCATTTACGACGCTGGAGGCAACAAAATAAGAAACACAACCAATGATGACAGTGACGAACAAACGACAGCCAACTCACAACTTAACTTTAGCACCATAGAACCTGCTGTTTATTATCTATCTGCTGGTGCTTTTAGCGACAACACAGGCACTTATTCATTGAGTATTAGTGAGATTGTTATTTGATAAAGGGGCAATGTTCGTTATAACCAACAAGAGAATTGTTTAAATGTATTTAAAGATACTAGGCAGTGTTTACGATGTATAGAAAAATGATGACTATTTGGCGACAAATTAATGGCAGTTTCTTCTGTTTTTGGATGAGTGAAATGCAATTTTCTACCTCTATTAAGATGCGCAGTAGCAATATGGCGGTTTTATCATGATGTCAGCACAAGAAATATTGTTACGCGTTAAAAAGAATGTTTTTACTCAAAAATCAGCTGAGCACTTGTCAAAAATGCGAGGTGACGGTTTGGATTTTTGCGAAATTCGCCCCTATCAGGCAGGCGATGATATTCGTAAAATAAATTTTTCTGCTAGCGGTAAAACTGGCGAATTGCAAACCAATGTTTTCAATGAAGACAGGCAAATTAATGTGGTAATTTGTGTAATGCTTTCCAGTAGCTTGCATTTTGGTTCTGTGCGCTTGAAAAATGAGTTGATTGCTGAGATTGTTGCGCATTTGGCTTATTCTTCTATGCAGCAAAAAAACCAAACAAAATTGGTATTTTTCTTCAACAACGAGCAGCAAGTTTTTCAACTTAATAACATGGGCAGTTTGCTAGCAGCAACGGAAGAATTGCTAAATTTTGATTTGTTAAAAACGCAGATAAGCCCCGAAACTTTGAATGCTTACTTGGTTCAACAGGCAAAATCATTGGTTTTTGTGATTGGTGATTTTTATCAATCCAGCGATTACAGTATGATTGCCCATAAAAACCAAATAAACGCAATATTGGTACGCGACCCATTGGAAGAATTTCCAAATTTTGGCACAGAATTAAGTTTAAAAAATGCACAAAATAACAGTGATATTGAGGCAGATTTTGATAAAAGATTGGCAAAAAAATACCAGTCTCAATTAAAAATTGAGGACGATAAGCGTTATTCACATTTTGCCCAACATAAAATTAATGTTGGTAAAATTTATACCAATGACGATGTTTTTGTTAAACTTTCGCAGATTTTAAGATGAGAGAAAAACGCTTAAAATAATAATTATGGATAATTTAAAAGACATTAAACCGCTTGTTGCTATTACAGATAATTCTTTTACTTATCTGCTAATTGTGCTTTTTATTGCCTTGCTAATAGCGCTGGTTGCAGGTTATTCTGGCTGGAAAAAAATCCAATTAAAACGCCGCAATGACAAAAAAAGAATAGCACTCAAGATACTCAAAAACCTTGATTTTAACGACAGCAAAACCACAGCTTATACATTCAGTCGTTATGCCAGTGCATTGGTGAATGATGGTAATGTAATAGAGTTTGAGCAAATCAACACGGCATTATTAGCCTACAAATACAAAGAAAAAGTTGAGCAATTAGAGCAAGATTTAATTGAACAAATTAAGGGGTTTGTCGATGTTTAGTTTTGAGCACCCCTATGTATTGGCATCCATTGTCGTTGCATTTGTTTGTTTGTTTTTTTGTCAAGAGAAAAAATTCTCCATTTATTTCCCACACAGTGAGAGTCTGAAAGCTGTCGCAAAATCCAAACAATTATTACGCAATGCACTCAAATTTTTAGCCCTTAGTTTGGTTATTATTGCCCTTGCCAGCCCAATTACAACGGAGGATATAATACTCGACAACAGCAAAGGTTATGAAATCTCATTGATTTTAGATGCTTCTGGATCAATGCAACAAAACAACAAGTTTGGACTGGTAAAGAACATTGTTGTAGATTTCATTAAGCAGCGTAAAACTGATAAATTGGCATTGAGTATTTTCGCAGATTTTGCCTATACCGCCATCCCCTTAACTTACGACAAAAAAAGTATTATTAAAATACTCAGCCATATTGATGTGGGTGTTGCTGGAAGGCAAAAAACGGCACTGTATGAGGCTTTATTTTTAAGCTCAAAACTTTTTAAAGACTCTAAATCCAAAGAAAAAATTGCCATTTTGCTTACGGATGGCAGAAATAATACAGACAGCGTGCCACTTGAAGTGGCAATTAAGCGTGCACAAAGTAATAAAATAAAAGTTTATACAATTGCCATTGGCAACGAAAGAGATTTTAATGCTGAGGTTTTAAGGGAAATTGCCCAAAAAACGGGTGCTGAATTTTTCTCAACCAATAGCGCTCAAGGCATAAAAGACATTTATGCACAAATCAATCAATTAGAAAAAAGCAAAATAAACATCAACAAATACGAAAAGAAAACTTATTATTTTCACTACCCCTTGGGGCTGGCGTTAATGCTTTTATTCCTTTATTTTTGGCAGAGAAACACATGGATTTTGCACAAATAGAATTACTTTATGCCCTCATTCCAGTGGCTATATTGTGGTTTTTTATTCACCACAAGAAAAACAATCTTGAGGCTTTGTTTGCCCCTGAAGTGCTGGAAAAAATCAGTTTAAACAAGCATGGAATACGCCTAAAAACACGCCTTAAATTGTTGCTACTGTCCATCATCTTGATTTTATTGGCACTGAGTCAACCAACTCTTGACAAGGGTGAAATTAAGATAAAAAAACAGTTGAGCGACTTGGTGGTGGCAATTGATATGTCACGCTCTATGTTGGCAAATGACATCTATCCAAATCGCTTTGAATTTGCAAAAAACAAGCTGCTACACAGCCTACATAAAATCCATGACCGGCGCGTTGCAGTTTTGGGTTTCACCAGTCAGACTTTTTTGATCTCCCCTTTAACCGATGATTTTTCCAGTCTTGAATTTTTAATTAAAAATTTACGCACAGACAGCATCAGCCTAAGAGGCACCAGCATACTTAATTTATTACAAGCCGCTAATGATTTAACAGGTAAGACGGAAAACAGGCAAATATTGTTGCTGACCGATGGCGGTGATGACAATAATTTTAAAGAAGCGATTGCGTATGCAACAGAACGAAATTTACAAATTTTTATCTTTGACATCGCCAGCAAGAGTGGGGGCAGTATTCGTACTGAAAATGGGCTTTTAAAAGACCATAACAAAAATATTGTTCGCGTTAAGGAAAACCCAAATATTAAAATATTGGCATCTCAAACGCACGGAAAGTATTTAAAATACACCTTAAATAATAACGATTTGTCAAATTTTATCAATACTTTTAGTCGACACAATAACAGCAAGGATGTGAGAATTAATCAAAAGCGTCAGTTGTTTTATTACCCTTTGTTACTTGCTTTAGTGTTGTTATTTTTTGCATTTTTTTCCTTACCCAGAAAACCATGAGATTTCTTTTTTTCGTATTATTGTCAATAAATGTAGAAGCAGGATTGTTGGACTTTTTGCACATTGAGCAAGCCAATAGCGCCTATCAAAAGCAAGATTATAAAACAGCTACAGAAAAATTTGCCGACATTGACAATGACGCCGCACGCCTAAACCAAGCAAACAGCCTTTATAAGCAAGGCTTATACGAGCAAGCACTGGAAAAATATCAAAGCGTTAAGCAAAAAGAATTGGACTTTAATCGTTTGTATAATATTGGCAATACTTATGCTAAATTGAAAAAAGATGAGGAGGCTATTGACAGTTATACTCAGGCATTGAAATTAAAACAAGACGAAGATGCGTCGTTTAACTTGAAGATGTTAAAACGGCAAAAGGCCAAGCGGAAAAAGAACGAACAAGCCAAAAAGGACAAAGATAAAAAACAGAAAAAAGACCAAGATCAAAAAAAGCAACAGCAGAGCGATAAGAAAAACAGCAAAAAACGCAAAGATAAGGACAAAAAAGACAATAAAAAGAACAACAAAAAAGAACAGCAGAAACAAGAGAAAAAATTGGACGACATCAAGCAACAACGATGGGAAAAATCTCTTAATAAAAACCTCAGAACTTTACTTATTCCACTTAATGAACAAAACAATAATAATGATGATAAAAAAAATCTTTGGTAGTTTATTTTTACTACTCAGCACCCCAATTTTCGCACTCAGTTCAGCCAATGTTAATCAAACATGGTTTTATCCAGGAGAAGCCATAGTCTTAACCTTGAGTGCTGATAGCGATAAAGTTGTGTTTCCTGCAATTAACAACATTGCAGGAAATTCTGTTTTAGGCACAAATAATTCTCAAAGCGTTCGCATTGTTAACACCAAGCGCACCATACAAAATAGCAGATCTTATACCTTTAAACCTTCAAAAAGTTTACAAATTCCAGCCTATACGCTAACAGTGGATGGCGTTAAACAAACCACTCAACCTATAAAAATAACCTTTAAAAAACCAACAAAAGCCAAAGTAGGGGACGATTATATTTTGCAAATAAAGACGGATAAAACAACATTTTTCCTGGGTGACACCGTTAATTTATACATTACTTTTAAAGCAAAAAAATCCTTACCACCTTCTAACAATCAAGTCTCTCTTTCCATACCCGAAGCAAAAGATTTGCTGTTTATCAAAAATAACAAAGTAACGCGTGTTGCTGATGAAAATTACCATGTTCAAACATTGAGTTACAAAATCAGTGCCAATAATTTTGGCACCATCCACATCCCAAGTTTGGTCGCCACTATTGGTAATCAAAGCAACAGTATTTTTGGCGGTTTTTTTAATGCAAGACAAAGACAAAAGCAGAAAAAGATATTTTCAAACGACTTGACATTAACAATAAAACCCTTGCCAGATGCCCTCAGAGTTTTTGGTGATTTCAAACTCAAGGCCACCGTTGATAAAACCCAAGTCAAGCAAGGGGACGCCGTTAATTTAACAGTAAGTATCGTCGGCAAAGGTAATTTTGAAGACATTGAAGCCTTTAAGATTGAGATTGATAATGCCACCATTTATAGTGATGATGTGGTTACCAGTTACAAAGATTGGCAGCAAAAATTTGCCATTGTTGGCGGGCAAAGTTTTGTCATACCCAGTCTAAAGCTGGATTATTTTGACAAAATAACCCAAACCAAAAAGACCATTAGCACCCAACCTATCAATATTAAAGTTGACAAGTCCAGCCCCATCATAACCGCAACAACTACAACCATTGTAAAGCCCGACAACAAAGTACCAGTCAACAGTACATTAAAATATTATTACCTCCTATTGGGGTTTATCATCGGCGCACTTGTTAGTTTTTTAAGTATAAAACTCAGTCACAGGCAAAAACCAGATAAAAATCAAGATTTAATCAAACAAATCAAATCCAGCAAGGGTAATAAAGCCTTATTTGATTTATTGTTGCCACTTAATTTGAGTGAACTTGATTCCATACTACAACAATTAGAAGCCAATCTTTACAAAGGCGAAACACATAAAATTAACAAAAAAGCCATAATTACCCTTATCCAATCAAGTAATTTTTGAGTGATTCTTGCCCGTTATTCAACATCCATGTCTCTAATGCAAGGGTCTCTGTTATAATATCGCCATGATTAAACTTACTGAATATAGTCACGGACAAGGGTGCGGTTGCAAGATATCGCCCAAAGTTTTGGATACGATTTTAGCCTCATCTATCGATGAAATTGTTGACCCTAATTTATTGGTGGGCAACCATTCCCGTGATGATGCTGCTGTGTATGATTTGGGCAATGGCGAGGCGGTTATTAGCACTACCGACTTTTTTATGCCGATTGTTGATGATCCATTTACCTTTGGGCGAATTGCCGCAACTAATGCGATTAGCGATGTGTATGCAATGGGTGGCGTGCCACTGATGGCAATTGCTATTTTTGGCTGGCCACTGGATAAACTGCCTGCTGAAGTAGGGCAACAGGTTATCGAAGGCGGTCGTAGCGTGTGCCAAGCAGCGGGTATGATGCTTGCAGGCGGACACAGTATTGACTCGCCTGAGCCGATTTTCGGTTTGTCAGTAACAGGCAGGGTGACAATTAAACATCTAAAAGAAAATTCAACCGCCAAAGTGGGGGACAAAATATATCTTACCAAGCCCCTAGGTATTGGCATTTTAACAACCGCACAAAAACAAAAGAAAATTACCCTTGAAGATGAAAAGCGTGCCATTGACACCATGTGTCAACTCAATGATATTGGTGCCAAATTAGCCAAAATTAAAGGTATTCATGCCATGACTGATGTGACAGGCTTTGGGTTAGGCGGGCATTTGTCGGAAGTTTGTTTGGGTTCTCAAGTGTCAGCAACGATTGAATACAACAAAGTGCCAACACTACCTAATATTAAAGACTACCTGGCCAACGGTTGCTCACCGGGTGGTGCACAACGCAATTTTGAAAGTTACGGACAGCATCTTGGTCACATGAACAATGAAATGCAATCTATTATTTGCGACCCGCAAACCAGCGGTGGCTTGTTAATTATGGTATCTAATGATGCCGAATCTGAATTTCATCAAGTTATGCAAAAATCAGGTTTTGATTTGGAGGCCATTGGTGAGATTGTTAAAAGCAACGGCCAGCCTATTGTACAAATTAATGCCTGAATTAACGCAAATTACCGATTTTACTCGCCTGTTTTCCAACAATATCCCCCTTATAGACAGTAGGGCACCAATTGAATTTAAACAAGGTGCTTTTCCGCATACACACAATCTTATATTGATGAACGATGAGGAGCGTGAGGAGATAGGTACTTGCTACAAAAACAAAGGTCAGGCGCAAGCCATTGGGCTTGGACACCAATTGGTGCAAGGCAAAGTAAAAGACCAGCGTATAGAAGCGTGGCTTGAGTTTGTTAAAAACAACCCGAACGGCGCCCTGTACTGCTTTCGTGGTGGATTGCGTAGCCAAATTGCCCAGCAATGGATTTATGAGGCTTCTGGTATTGATTATCCGCGCATTACTGGTGGTTACAAGGCATTGCGTCGGTTTCTTATTGAGGAAACGGATAGAATTATGCAGAAAATCACACCTGTTGTTATTGGCGGACAAACAGGTTGCGGTAAAACTTTGTTGCTTAATAAGTTTAAAAATACCATTGATTTAGAAGGTTTGGCAAACCACCGTGGCTCCGCCTTTGGCAACACCACCACACCACAACCCACACAGATTAATTTTGAAAACACCTTGGCGATTGAACTTATTAAACAACAGCATTGTGCCCATTTAATTTTTGAAGATGAAGGTGCAAACATCGGTGCTAATCATATTCCTGATTGCATACAAGTCAAAACTAGACAAGCCGATTTAATTCTGCTTGACGCTAGCACCGAACAACGACTTCAAGTTAGCATGGATGCGTATGTAATTGATATGTGCCAAAATTTCATAAAACTTGACAGTCAACACGGCTTTAGCAATTTTGCTAATTATTGGCTAACTAGCCTAGAAAAAATCCAAAAACGCCTAGGTTTGGAGCGCTATCAGGCGCTATTGAAGAAGGTAAATACAGCGCTTTCAATGTATCAAGAGCAGGACAATGCCACAGGTTTTTACCCAGTAATTGAAGAATTATTGGTAGATTATTACGACCCAATGTATGATTATCAAATCCAAAAAAAGATGGACAGAGTGGTATTCAAAGGCAATGCTGAAGAAGTATTGTCTTACTTGAAAACCTTTGCATAAATTATAAACCCCAACAATTCTGGACAACAATTTAATTTTCCTTGTTTTAAACCCGTTAAACTAAACAAAAAAAATGATTAAAAACGAACCAAATGCACATTTACATTAAGACGCCTGAACTATTACAAAATGAACAAACCTTATCAGCGTAGCAGCAATAGATTAGATCATGTCAATGGCTAAAGTCTAAGTGTGTTAAAACCCGCATTGGCGAATTAAATTTATCAGTACCCCAAACAAGAAATTGTGATTTTTACCCTAATTGCCTGGAAAGAAGTTTACTTAACCAGATATTTAACACCTGCCTAGAAAATAGCTGAATTGGAAAAAGTGGCTTGAAATGTGTCCAAGTAAATTAGACCAGTTTAGCATCTAAAGAAATTGGTTAAATTTTTTACAGACTTGTTATAAGAGAGTCAATATCACGACTAGCATTAAAAATAAACAACACTTCTACAGTTTGTTTACCGTCTAAAACGCGGTAGTAATTATTGTAACTACCATGTGAGAAAATTCTAATTTCCTTGTCTAAATCTAAATTTTCCACTACTTTTCCCGAATATGGAAAAATTGATAATGTCTTTTTTAATGAGGTTGTTAATTCCTTGACAAAACTACCCGCTTTAACGGGTTTGTCTAAGGCAATATAATCAGAAATTTCCAGTAATCCATCTACGGCATTTTGAGAGAATACCGCTTTGCAGTGATTCATTTTTTGTTTTTGGCTAGTATTCTTTGCCCTGCTTCATTTTTCAAATCCTCAATAAATTCATCAGTCAGTTCATATGTTTTACCAACTTTGGCATCAGCCAAACCAGCTTTAACACCTGCCTTAATTGTTTCCCTCATAGAATCTGCCAGTTCAAATATAGCCGGCAAGTTTTCCATAGAAAGCATCACTCCAACAGGATGAGTTTTGTGCTTCTTTTGAAGTAATTGTTTTCATGCGCATAACTCCAAAAATTAATGACAATGTAGTTATTGTAGTTACTTCAAAGAAAAATCAAAACTTTTTACGAAATTTATCTACGCCGATAATTGAGAAACAACTACAAATATCAAAATCGATATACTTAAAGAGACCTTTGCATAAATATGGATGATTAGCAAAATTCAATTTTTATCTAATTGGTAATTGTCCTAGCAGGGCTAAGGCTGGGTTTAAAAAATTACCAAGTGGGTGAAAAGTGGATTCTTGATGATTACTCATATTTATGTAAAGGTCTCTTAAAATAACAATCCTCCCAATCAAGGGTTTTTAAGTTTTGTAATACCCATAAAACCACACCACCCATAAGCAGAAAATCCTGCTCCAATCCACTGCTATCAATCCATTTTAAAAAGTTGTCAGAAAAGGGTAATGTATTTTATGTAAAGGTCTTGCTTAAATGAAAAATCAATCAAGTAAAATCACGCAAGCCTATTTTAATATCTGTAATTGGTTTTGCCTGACAAGCAAGAATTTCCCCTGGCGAGAGTGGCACCAAGCAATCTTCGTGCATTACATCACCCGATAAAAGTTGCAATATGCAAGAGCCACAATGCCCTTGTCGGCAAGAATAATCAATCAGCACATTATGCACCTCCAATTCACTCAGAATTGAGCGCTCACCAAATACATACAGCGATTCGGTCTTGCCATTGATATTGTCAACTTCTATTTTTAACATGCGTTATAATTTGAAATCACCAAAATCAGCGTCTTTCTCGTCTAGCGTGTTGTCAATAGCACTAACCAAATACGAGGTGATTTCGGTTTCTTGTGGCGCAACTTGAACATTGTCAGAATCTAACCAGTGGTTAATCCACGGCAGGGGATTGGTGCGATCATCGAAGAAAAGAGGGAGGTTAAGGGCTTTCATACGCACATTGGTAATGTATTCCAGATACTGCTTAAGGATTTCGGCGTTCAGGCCAATCATTGAGCCATCACGGAATAAATATTCTGCCCAGTCTTTTTCTTGTTCACAGGCTTCTTTAAACATGGCAATGACTTCTCCTTCACATTCTTTGGCAATTTTTTGCATATCAACATCATCCTTGCCTTCACGCATTAAATTAAGTATATGTTGCGTACCTGCAAGGTGTAATGCTTCATCACGGGCAATCATTTTGATAATTTTGGCATTGCCTTCCATTACTTTGCGTTCGGCAAAAGCAAATGAACAGGCAAAACTCACATAAAAGCGCACCGCTTCAAGGATATTAACCGACATAATGGTGAGATAAAGTTGTTTTTTTAAGGCATACAGTTCTATTGACATTTCATGTCCTTGAGCTGTTATCTTGCCTGTGCCGTGTAATAAATACGCCTGAGTGTATTTAATCAACTCATCGTAGTGTTTGGAGACACTCTCGGCACGCTTAATAATTTCATCAGTTTTCATAATATCATCAAACACCACACCCGGCTCATTGACAATAGCACGAATAATATGTGTATAAGAACGAGAATGAATGGTTTCAGAAAACGACCAAGTTTCAATCCAGTTTTCCAATTCTGGCAAAGAAACAATCGGCAAAAAGGCAATACTAGGGCTTCTACCTTGCACAGAATCAAGCAAAATCTGGTATTGCAAATTGGAAATAAAAATATGTTTTTCATTGGGCAATAACTTGGAAAAATCTATTTTATCCTTAGAAACATCAATTTCCTCAGGTCGCCAAAAAAACGAAAGTTGCTTTTCAGTAAGCTTTTCAAATATCTCAAACTTTTGTTTATCAAAGCGTGCCACATTTACGCTACGACCAAAAAACATCGGCTCGGTTAATGTGTCACCCACTTCCTTACTAAAAATACTATATGACATAAAAATTCTCCAGTTCTTTTTTTAAATTCACTTTCATTGTGTTGCCCCACATTTTGCAAGCGCTTAACTTTTTAAATAAAAATTTATCACTCACTTTTTGCCCTTTATTTGCTCAATAACTTTATCAAAATCAGAGTAGACTTCTTGAGTTTTGTTAAAGTCATCGTATATTAAACTTGCTTTTTCTTCAGCCTGTTTTTTAGATTTTTTGCCCAAATTTTCAAGAATTTTATACTCATTAAATGCCAGAAATTTATTAACAGAATCCGCCAAATCTTGCATAGTCATTGTAGTGCGATTGCCGATCACTATCTCAATATGGTCAAAATATGAACTAATGGACTGTTCTAAATTTTTAATTTCATTTTCTGTTAAATAATTTTTAGCAATTTTAGTATCAGATTTTAAAACCCTGCCATTCGGGGCGTTTTTCCAAGTTTTTAATCCCATGTGGGGCAAAGATTTATCCGCATGAGTATAAATAATTTCAGCAGCCGTTTGCCCTGTAATGGCATAATGGAATTTGTTTTGCACGCTAGCAAAAAAGTTTTTGGTTGTGTTGGAATTTTTGTCATAATCAATACTACACTCTGCATAAATATCAGTTATTTGTTGATAAATTCTCCGCTCACTTGTTCTGATTGAGCGAACACGCTCTAAAAGTTCTTTAAAATAATCTTTGCCAAAATGTTTGCCATTTTTAAGGCGTTCATCATCCATGGCAAAGCCTTTAATAATAAATCCTTTTAAAATATTGGTTGCCCAAATTCTAAATTGAGTGGCTTTGTTGGAATTAACTCGATAACCTGCAGATAAAATAGCATCAAGATTATAATATTTAACGCTTATATTTTGAGTTTTTCCAGCAATAGCGCCGTGTTGAGTGGTATTTTCCAAAATGGAAACAACCACTTTTTCATCTAACTCGCCAGATTCAAAAATATTTTTTAAATGTTTACTAATAGCAGGCACTTGCACGCCAAATAATTGGGCAATTTGTGCCTGTGATAACCAGAGCGTCTCATTGTGCAAGTAAGTCTCTACTCTAATATCGCCATTACCATCACTGTATAGCAAAAATTCGGTTAATTCATCTTGAATGGTTAATTTATTCATAATAGAGTTCGTCAATGGGTTTGTCGGTGGCAACACTTATGTCATCCATATATTTTCGATTGAATGGCATCATTTTTATTTTGTGTATTGCTCAACGCTTGCTTTTGTTGAAATTTGATTAAGAATACTTTTAAGGACTTGGTCTATTTCTGAGCCATCAGAATAATCTGCTTTGGCGACATAATTTGCTCTGTCATTTTGCAATAACTCTTGTGCTTTTTCTTTGGCTTCTTTAGTCTCGGGTGAGTATACGGCAATTGAAGTGCCGCCTTGGTAATTGAGCATTTTCATGGCGGGAATGTCGGTGGCACCGTCTCCGATATAAATCATATTTTCAAACAGAATAGGGCGCTTTTGCGGTGGTGTGTATTTATTAATGCTGGAATTATCCCAAGCGTTGTAAATGCCTTTGTTAATACGAAATAAATATTGTGTTTTGGTGGTGTAATTAATAGCCAATGCCGGCCATTCTGGCACGCCTTCGTGGTCGTATTTGAATGAGGAGGCAAAAATGCATTTAAATTCTGTAGCGATTGAGGTGCCTTCAATCATTTCTTTGGTGCCCGATGAAATAATATAATGCGTTAGATCAATACACTTGTCTTTGGCATGCTGATTAATTCTGGCAAAATATTGCTCAACACCTTCAAAATATTTAACACTTTGCCCGTGTTCTTTAATTTTTTCTTTTTTACAACTTACTTTTTTCTCTTTGGCCTTTTCAATCAATAAATACATGTACGCCAAAATCTCATCCATTTCATTCTCTTTGGTTATCTCTTTTACTTCCTTCCAAAAATCTGTCGTTGTTAGTCCTAAATTAGGAATAAAAGAATTTTCTTGAATGTTTCCCTGGGCAAGCGTACCATCAAAATCATAAACAATAGCAACAGTGGTATTTTTTTTAGGCATATTAACTTTTTATAACTTGCAAACGCCATCAGCACAAGCATTGTCATCCTCTTTTTCCAGCATATCCTCACCACCACCATCGCGTGTTGTGTGATAGTAAAGTGTTTTAATGCCATATTTATAAGTCTTTAATAAATCCATTAAAAACAGTTTCATTGGCACTCTATTACCTTCAAATTGTGAGGGGTCGTAATGGGTGTTGGTGGAAATGGATTGATCGACAAATTTTTGCATAATGCCACAAAGTTGCAGGTAGCCTTCGTTGTCTTTAATGTCCCACAATAATTCATATTGATTTTTTAATTTTTCATATTCTGGCACAATTTGCTTCAAGATGCCGTCTTTGGATTGTTTGACTGATACAAACCCTCTAGGTGGCTCAATGCCGTTGGTTGAATTGGAGATTTGTGAAGAGCTTTCGCACGGCATCAAGGCAGTTAAGGTTGAGTTTCTGAGTCCTGTTGATTTAATGTCTTGGCGTAGTGCATCCCAATCCAATTCTAATGCACAATCACAAAAAATATCAATGTCTTTTTTGTAAGAATCAATGGGCATAATGCCTTTTGCATATTGAGTTTCAGAGAACAAAGGGCAGGCGCCCAATTCTTTTGCCAATATATTCGAGGCTTTTAACGCATAATATTGCAAAGCCTCAAAGGTCTTATGAATAAGTTGATTGCCCGACCCGTCAGAATATTTTGCCCCATTTTTGGCTAAATAATAAGCGAGATTGGTCACCCCAATACCGAGTGTGCGACGATTTTTACTGGCAAGTTCGGCTGCTTTTATGGGGTAATCTTGATAATCAAGCAAACAATCTAATGAGCGCACAATAATATCAGTTAGCACCTCAATTTCATCTAAAGAATCTAATGCACCAAGGTTGATTGCTGATAGCGTGCAGAGTGCCACTTCGCCATTTTCATCTTGTACTGAATACAGCGGCTTGGTTGGTAGCGTGATTTCCATACAAAGATTGGATTGCTTAATGGGTGCTTGCTTGGCATCAAAGGCACTGTGGGTGTTGCAATGGTCAACATTTTGTAAATAAATACGCCCTGTGTTAGCGCGTTCTTGCATAAATTTGGTAAACAATTCTCTGGCTTTAATGGTTTGCTTTCTAATTGAATCGTCTTGCTCATATTGCTCGTATAAGCGTTTAAATTCTTCCTGATCAGCAAAAAAAGCATCGTATAAACCCGGTGCATCATGCGGTGAAAATAAAGTAATATTGCCATCTTCAAGAAAGCGCTGATACATCAAGCCATTAAATTGCACGCCATAATCTAAATGGCGAATACGATTTTCGTCTGTGCCTGCGTTATTTTTAAGCACCAATAAACTTTCAATTTCCAAATGCCATAAAGGATAGAATAGGGTGGCAGCACCACCGCGAACCCCGCCTTGAGAACAAGATTTAACCGCCGTATGAAAGTGCTTGTAAAAAGGAATGCAACCTGTGTGTGTCGCTTCACCGCCTCGAATAGGACTGCCAATAGCGCGAATTTTTCCACCATTAATCCCAATACCAGCCCGCTGGGAAACATATTTAACAATTGCACCAGCGGCAGCACTAATTGAGTCCAAATCATCATCTGCCTCAATTAACACACAAGAAGAAAATTGGCGTGTCGGTGTTCTAACACCTGCCATAATAGGAGTGGGAAGAGAAATTTTAAACAAACTCACTGCGTCATAAAAACGCTTCACAATATCCATACGCACACTGGCTTCATATTCTTGAAATAAGCACATACCCACCAGCACATAAAGCAATTGCGGAGATTCGTAAATTTCTCCAGTAACACGATTTTGCACCAAATATTTACCTTCTAATTGTTTAACGGCAGCATAAGAAAATTTCATATCACGCCAATGGTCAATATAAGAATCTAGCGTTTCAATTTCCTCCTGAGTATATTTATTAAGAATGTCTTTGTCGTAAACGCCCAATGCCGTAAATTTCTTAATATGCTCAAAAAGTGGCGGTGGCGTGAAGGATTTAAATGCTTTTTTACGCAAATGAAAAATAGCCAACCGTGCAGCCAAATATTGATAATCTGGCACCTCTGTTGAGATTAAATCTGCCGCTGATTTAATAATGGTTTCATGAATGTCTTCCGTCTTAATGCCATCAAAAAATGCCAACTGCGCATTGATTTCAACTTGGCTAACACTAACGCCTTGTAAGTCTTGCGAAGCCCAGTGCACAACACGATGAATTTTCTCCATATCAATGGATTCTTGTTTGCCATTTCGCTTGGTAACCTGAATGTCTTTTTCCATTTTTCCCTTTGCTTGGTGGTTTAAATGTCTTTTTCCATTTTTCCTGAAAAACACTATATCTAGTGTTTGAAAATTAAAATGGCACTAAATATAGTATATTATATATAATTTTAGCAAAGTTAAGACTGGGTTTAAAAAAATATCAAGCAGGTAAAAAGTGGGTTTTTTGATGATTATTTATGTTTATACAGGAATCTGTTTTTATTGTTGTGCAATGACCTCATAATGTTATAATATGCGAAAATGTAGCGTCTAGTTTTTAGTGGCAGCCCCAAAAGAGCAGAATCAACTCAATGGTTTTTATTTTTGAAGATACCCATAAAAAACATTTATTATAAAAAGGAATCTGTTGTGAAAAAATTTATTTTGTTGTTAGTTGGCGTGGTGGTTTTTTATATTCCAATTTCTTACGGGGATGTGATTGATGTATGTACATCAAAAAACTCCTCAACGAATCAACAACCTACTTATGCATTAAGGATTAATGATAAAGCTATAACTAAATTAGGATCTTATGCAATGCCCGCCCCTGGGAAGTGTGACAGCATACAACTTGCCCTTTCTAGAGAAGATCTGGTAAAAAAAACCATCCATGTTATGTTTTGGACAACTTTGGGTGTTCCTCAGGATATTGGAACCCTGAGTTTTGATAGTGTTTTAGAATTTGAAAGTTGTGAAGTGTATATAGAATATATTAGTTTAGGTCTTTATTATAAAGCACGAGGAGATCAATCTTGTAGCAGTTCTAAAAAAGTAAAGTTACAACATTTTTAAAAGTTAACTTCTTTTTGTTAATTGCTATTCTATCAAATCCACTTCTACCAGTTTATTCTAAAAAAAATACATTGCCAATTAATTTTTACCAAAAAAAACAAACCAAACAATCTTAATTCCAAATATTTATCGTAAAAACCTCTATGTTATCAACTTACCTCATCTACATTTACAAAAAAAAACAGTTATTAAGTCTATGAATAGCACTAGATTTGCAATTTCTATATTTGAATTGGGAGTTTTGCTAATCGCCTATATTTTAGACAAAAACCTTTTTACCTACAACCAGTATTTATCAAGAAGAACAATTAAAAAACCAATGAAAACAATGTTTAAGCCAACCCATATTGAGTAATGATGTTTTTTGAATTTAGACGCTGTAAAATTAATGCATTTGTAACCAAATAGGTAAAATAATTTGAATTATTAACCCATGAGACTTATAAAATTATGACCCCCGAAAAAATAACCGAAAAAACCTACATGGAAATCTTGGGCAATGCATTTTGGCTGTCCAGACAATCTGAATTACATTGTGAACATTATAGTATTTGCGGTTTTTTTGGTTGTATTTCAGAGGGCATTCTACTCGGTCAATACAAATTAATTCGCAATAGTAGAGACATGCCTTTGGCATTTTCTGTATGGGCAAAAGTTGATGACAAAACACTGGATAAATTATTACACAGTGACCACAAAATCACTGCTAACGAATGGAACAATGGAGACAATATATACTTTTTGGAATACATTTGCCCATTCAAACACATTTTTCAATTTAACAGAGAGGTAAGAAAATCGCTACCTCATAAAGCCAAAATATATGCCTTAAGAGTTAAAGTTGCTAAAGATGAAAATAATCAAGCGATACCAAGGAAGCGAATAATGAAACTTGTTAACAATCTCTACTAAGAAAAACATTTATGATATTTACAGTACACCCTTTTTTTTACAGACAAAACACCAGTCCTCATCAAAAACCCACTTTTAACCCTCTATATTCACCCACAAACCCAAGGCTCCCATGGGCTCCGTAGTAAACATATTCAGATCCGTTGTCGACAGCATTGTATACTTTGTAACCGGCAGTTATGTTGGAGATGATGGCGATAACACACTAACTGCGCTTGGCTTTGCCGTATGGGGGGATGGTGTTTATATGCATGGGGGGAATGACACGGTCTATGCTGCCAGTTTAAAGCTTGATGTTTATGACACTTGGGGAGACTTGAGTATTTATGGTGCTGCTGGCCTTATGAATATCAATAAAAGCGATTGGGGTAATATGTCTGTGACGGGTCTTTCTGGGGCAATGACTTTGCGACATACGGGTCGATCGGGCAATATTAATTTTGATGGTGCAGCGGCAAGTAACGATGTGTATCGTCATGGCAATACAGGCAATATTTCATTTTTAGGTATTGGTATCTCAAATAGGGTAATCAACGATGTCAAGTATGGCAATATTGATTTCACAGGTGCCGGTATGTCGAATGTGGTGGAGCGCCGAGGTGGAGAGCGTGGCACTATTCATTTCAAAGGTGCTGGTGCGTTAAACAAAGTTACCAATACTGCCAACCAAGGCAATATCTATTTCAGTGGCATAGGTGCTTACAACAAAGTAGAACGACGAGGCATTTCAGGCAACATTGTTTTCACAGGTGCAGGCTTTTACAACAAAGTGACCAATATCACGCACCAAGGCAACATTAACTTTAGAGGCATTGGTGGATACAACAAAGTAGAACGACGAGGCGGATACAAAGGCAATGTCTTCTTCAAAGGTGTGGGCATAGGTAATCATGTTATCAATACAGCCGAATATGGCAACACCGACTTTATTGGTGGTGGTGGTGCCAATGTTGTCAAACATTCTGCCAATGGCAACCTTTCGTTTAAAGGCATTGGCATTATCAACAAAGTTGATCACACAGGGGATTATGGCAATATGACCTTTATGGGCGGTGGCGGTGGTAACTTTATTACCCGTTCTGGCATAAAAGGCAATGGAGATTTAACCATCTTAGGTGGTGGCAATATCGTTACTTGGTCAACAGATGGCAAATTAAAAGCAAAACTCGGCGGCTTCCGTTTAAACAAAATAGACAGATATGGTCGTGGCGATACAAATTTAATACTTATCTCTCTAGGCAATATCGTCAATGTAGATGTTAGCAAAGGTGATTTAAGCTTGACAGGTATTGGCATAGCCAATATTGTTACCTACAAAGGACACGGCACCTTAAGTGCTGAATTGTTCGGTGGTGCCAATATCATCACCAGAGAGGGCACTGGAGATTCCATACTCCATCTTTTGGCTGGTGCCAATGTCTTCACTGATTTTTCTACAGGCAACATTAGCGGCTCTTTACTCGGCGGTTTGAATGTGGTTACCAAAGACGGCAATGGCGACATTAACATATCTATGTATGGCGGTGGCAATGTCCTTACCCACATCGGCGATGGCGATATTCAAACCAGAATGCTTGGCGGTGCCAATGTTATTACCAAATCAGGTAATGGCGATATAATAGCCCTGTTGTTCGGTCTTGCCAATGTCGTTACCCACATCGGCAATGGCAATGTTTATTTACTTATGCTAGGCATAGGCAACATTGCCACCAAAGTCGGCGATGGCGATGTTATTGTCGGTATGTTTGGCACTGGCAATGTCCTCACCCATGTCGGCAACGGCATGACTGCTGCATTAATGATATCCACAGGCGCTAACTTTTTCACCAAAGTTGGCAACGGCGCTACATTGGCAGTTATGTTTTCATTAGGGGGTAATATTTTTACCCACATTGGCGACGGCCCAAGTGCTGTATTGATGATAGGGGGGCAAGCCAATATCTTTACTAAAATTGGCAACGGCGCCTCAGTCGCAATCATGCTTGCAGGCACTGCCAATGTTTTCACCCATATTGGCAACGGCTTTAGTGCTGCTTTAATGATAGGCGGATGTACCAATGTCTTTACCAAAGTTGGCAATGGCACCACCTTAGCAACCATGATTGGAGGGGGTAATATTTTTACCCATATCGGCAATGGATTCTCAGTTGCATTTGCCGTTGGTGAAGCCAATATTGTTACCAAGATTGGCGCAGGCAATCTAATAACAGCCGCCATCGGCCAAGCCAACATTGTGACCCATATTAATTTAGCAGGCAGCAGCGATGGCAACACCGTTAGCCTAGTAATAGGCCAAGCAAACATCGTTACCCGAATCTCTTCATTGGCAGACTTCAGCGTTACCGTGTCCCCACTTGACGCCATCGTTTCAGACCCCGTTTTAGAAAGACATCGTCTGTTCCCAAGAGGAGACATCTTTTCTGCCCCACAAAAATTCTTAGAATCAGGCTTTGACGCACTCAAAGCCACTGGCGCTGCATTACTCGGTAGCAACAACGAAGGCAGTATGGTCACATTTGCTGTAGGCCGAGCCAATATCATTACCCATGTCGGTAATGGCGCTATGCTAGGTGTTGGCATTGGCGATGCTAATGTCATCAGCAAAGTCGGTCTCGGTCAAACCATACAAGCTGGCATCGGTCGACTTAATATACTCACCTCAGTTGGCGACAACGACAGTTTGCAAATTGGCATTGGCGAAGGCAATTTGATAACCAAAGTCGGCTCTGGCCACAGCGCAATGGTTGCCATCGGCAAAGCCAATATTACCACCAAAGTCGGCGACGGCTTCCATGTCGGACTTTCCATCGGTAAATTCAATGTCAACACCCTTGTTGGCGATGGCATCGCCGTCAACGCTTTGATTGGTAAATACAACCTCAACACCCGCGTCGGACACGGCGTTAATGTCGCTGTTATGAAAGGCGATTACAACATCAATGTACGCTATGGCGATGGTATGAATGTCGCCTTAGCCGCAGGCAAAGGCAACATCACTGTCAAAATCGGCGACGGCGATTTCTACGGCGCTATGATTGAAATACGCACCAACAAACAAAGCGTTACCGCCAAAATGAAAGCCCTAATGCAAGGCATGCTGTCTAACTTAAAAGAAACCGCCAAAAGTGTCTTAGTCAGCCAAACCATCGGCACAGTCATCAACGGCGATGAAGCAGACACAACCAAACTCCGTGGCACCAGCCACTCCACCCCCAAAACAAAAACCGAGTACACCCAAAATGTAAACTCTGCCAATAAAGACATTGACCAATCACAATACCAAGACACAGACGCCAACGAAGATTCAGATATAGACACCCAATCAAGCAAAGACAAACAAACCGTCAACACTTTAAAATCCGACACACGAGTCAACGAAGAAGACGCCAATCATGACGCACAAACAGTAACAGCCTTTTTAAACAATAACAACAATAGTTTAATACCAACTCAAAGCCAAAGACAAGGACAAACACATTCCACCGGACTCGACGAACTAAACCAAAGTGGACAAAGCGATTACCACAACAGTTATACACAATTCGGCAACACCGACAAAATAACAAACGGTGCCAATCAAGACATTGAAAACAGCAAAGGTGGCATTGACAAAAGCAAAAGCAAAACACAACAAGAGCTCAACAATGTCAAACAACGCAACCAAAAGAATCAATTACACCAACAAAAGGAACAACAAGGCGCCAGTCAACGCTTGGGCGATGCCCATCTAAAAAATCAAGAAATCGGCAGCAAAGCCATCAAGCAAAAAGGACCTGCCTTAGTTGCCATGAAAGTCTATCCAACAAGCCAACACCCAGCCACCAAAAGTGTTTTTGAAATAGGCGACAAAGTCATGATTGCCTTAACCATGGACAGAGCCATGAAATACCAAGAAGGCAAAGCAAAATACGCTGCCGACTCCAAGGTCATCATCAACGGCTTGATCTTCTCCCTTTGTGCCAACAAAGGGTTTGCCGACCCCTCTACCAATCCAGATGAAATCACAGTAAAAAACACACAATTAATCTTTGAACACACCGTCCAAATCAACGATGCCTTTACCCAAGGCAAAAGTTTTGCCATTCAATCCTTCTCCGATCTCATCATCAGTGGCATCTCTGACAACGACGGCTATCCGCCTACTTTTACCAACATCATTTACCCCATCTCACTCAACAACACCATTGCCACTAAATTTGACCAACGCAACTTAAGCGTATCTGGCAATACATTCCAAGGTTATACCATTAGCAAAGAATCAAGCGATGCCTCTTGGAATACCGATGCCTTTTCTCAAGAAAGTTTTGTCGGCGATGGCTATGCCATTTTTACCCTAAACGCCACCTCTGCCAGAAAAGGCTTGATGCTCGGCCTGTCCACCGACAACCCAGACGGCAGTTACAAAACCATTGAACACGCCGTTTTTATTCACAACAACAAAATAAAAGATGTCCGCAACAACAACACCAAATACACCGATTTAAATTATCGCTACCAAGCAGGTGACCAAATTAAGATTGAACGCCACGGCACCACCATTCGCTATTACCACCTCGACCACAACGGCAACACCCTCCGCATACTCGCCACCCAAACCGGCATATCCGCCACCTCAGCACTACACATTGACACCTCCATTAAAGACAAAAACCTTACTCTTACCCATGTAAAGCTAGTCAAGGGACTAAGCAACATAAGCCCATACACCATAGATGTACACGCACCAAAACCCATTGCCGATGCTTGGCACATAAAAGGCGAAACTAGCCACACAGACAACACAAGTAACACAGACAATACAGGCAACACAAACAACACAAACAACATCCTAACCATTGGCGACAAAATCAAAGTAACCCTCACCTTAAATGAAGCCGTTACCTTAGCCAAAGTTGGCAGCAACAAAATTATGATTGCTGGCAAAGCCTTCTTATTAACCGGTGAAAACAACACCAGCACCAACACCCTAGAATTTGTCTATACCATTCAAGCAAACGACACAATAGGCACCAAAGACTTTAATATCGATAACCAATACGACATCACCCTAACTGATGTTAAAGACACAGACGGCAACAACATCGACTTCAGCAGTATTACCAGCCCCATACAATTCTCCAAAACATCACTTGACACCAATTTTGATATCGGCGGTGGCAACAGAATAACCCGCACCAACGACACTTATGAAAAAACCTCTGGCGCTGGCTGGAATGCCGATGTTACCTCTGCCAAAGGCTTTGTTAACGACGGCTATGTCATCGCCAAAATTGGCGCCCTTGGCAAAAGCATGATGCTTGGACTTTCCAGTGACGACACCGACAATTCTTACGGCAGCATAGATTATGCTTTGTATGCAGATGGTGGCATCGGCAGTAAGTTTGTCATCTATGAAAATGGCGATCGTGAAAAAGACACCGGTGTTGCTTATGCCATTGGCGACTATATGAAAGTCGTTCGTTCAGGCACCAGCATAAAGTATTACCACATCAAAGCCGCCGACGGCCCCCTTGCCAAAGGCACTTTACTTTACACCTCCAAAAAAACCTCAAATGCCAACACCCAATTGTTCTTAGACAGCGCCTTTCTCAGCGTAGGTGCCAAATTATCAGCAATGCAAATATTCAGCAACAATCATCTGCCATTCTCAGTAGATGTTTACGCACCCAAACCCATCAGCACCAACGCATGGCAAATAGACACCACAACCGCCGATAACAACGGCGTCTTCACCCTCGGCGATAAAATCAAATTAACCCTCACCATAGACGAAGCCGTAACCTTAGCCAAGGTTGGCAGCAACAAAATTATGATTGCTGGCAAAGCCTTCTTATTAACCGGTGAAAATGGCACCGTTACCAACACACTGGTATTCACTTACACCGTTCAAATCAACGACAAAATTGACGCTCAGTACTTTAACATCAGCAACAAAAACGACATTATTCTCAACAATGTCACAGACAGCGACGGCAACAACATTAATTTTGACAGCATCACCTACACCACCCCCGTCAAACTGTCTAACACCTCACTTGACAACAACCTAACCATCAGCAATGATAAACGCATCACCCTAACCAACGGCGTTTATGAAAAAACCACCAATGCCGGCTGGAACAGCGATGTAACCTCCACCAAAGGCTTTGTTAACGACGGCTATGTCATCGCCAAAATTGGTGCCCTTGGCAAAAGCATGATGCTTGGGCTCTCCAGTGACGACACCGACAATTCTTACGGCAGCATAGATTATGCTTTGTATGCAGATGGCGGTATCGGCAGTAAGTTTGTCATCTATGAAAATGGCGATCGTAAAAAAGACACCGGTGTTGCTTATGCCATTGGCGACTATATGAAAGTCGTTCGTTCAGGCACCACCATAAGGTATTACCACATCAAAGCCGCTGACGGCCTCCTTGCCAAAGGCACTTTACTTTACACTTCCAGCAAAACCTCAAATGCCAACACCCAATTGTTCTTAGACAGTGCCTTTCACAGCATAGGTGCTAAGTTATCAGAGATGCAAATATTAAGTGGCAACAAACCCACTCTTTCCGTCGATGTTTACGCACCAAAACCCACTACCAACGCTTGGCACATAGACTGCGAACCCGCCAACAGCAAAGGCATCTTTACCATTGGCGATACCATCAAAGCAACACTCACTTTAGACAAACGCGTTACCCTTGCCAATGTCGGTCGCAATAAAATCGTGGTTGCCGGCAAAGAATTCCTTTTAACAGGTACCAACGGCACCGTTACCAATACCTTAGATTTTACCTACACCATTCAAGCCAACGACAAACTGATTGCCACCAGTATGCGTTACGATGTTCTTTTAACAGGCGTGGTAGATGACAAAGGCAATTCAGTGGATATGAGCAATGCCACCAGCCCTGTTGGACTGAGCAACAAATTGATTGACACCGACCTTGTTATTAACACCAAACCTCTTATTGCCAGTTTTCATTCATTTGTTTTGCCTAACTTGAGCACCATAACACACACTGATGGCGTGTATGAAAAAATCCTTGCAAGCAATTGGAACACCAATATCACTTCCGCCAAAGGCTTTACCAATGATGGCTATGCCATCGCCAAGATTGGCTCCCTTGGCAAACACATGAGAGTAGGGCTCTCAAGTGTCAATACCAACAACAGCACCCATAATATGGATTATGCTTTGTATGTGTCCGACAATACCTTTTTAATCTATGAAAAAGGTCATTACAAAAAAGACACACAAGTGAGTTATGCCGTTGGCGACTATATAAAAATCGCCAGATCAGGCAGCACCATCAAGTACTACCACATTAAGGCAGCTGACGGCGCACTTGCCAAAGGCACCTTACTCTACACTTCAAACAACACCTCAAATGCCAACACCCAATTGTTTTTAGACAGTTCTCTTTATGGTGCAGGTGCCAAATTATCAAACATGCAAATATTTAGTGGCAGTCATGTGGCATTTTCAGTGGATGTTTACGCCCCCAAACCCACCAAGGACGCTTGGCACATCAGTGGTACTGTTAACGACCAAGGTGCTTTTGCCCTTGGCAATGAAATTAAAATAACCCTAAACATCGATGAAGCCGTTACCTTAGCCAAAGTTGGCAGTAACAAAATCATTATTGCTGGCAAAGAATTCCTCTTAACCGGCACCAATGGCACCGTTACCAAAACCTTAGAGTTTGCTTACACCGTTCAACTTAACGACAAAATCAACAGCGCCTTTTTAATTGACAACAAAGACGACATTGTCTTAACCGACATCAAAGACACAGACGGCAACAGCATCGACTTTGGCAACCTCTCTAACGGCATAGACATCACCCCCAACAGCCAAAACCTTGCCCTTAACAACAAAGGACTGGCAACAATCACCACCAACATTACCCGCTGGTATGCCAACAACACCAACAGCAACATTCAACGCATGACCGATGGCAACACCCGTGCAAACGGTGCACTAGATTATGCCACACATCCAAAAAATGCCGATGGCAAACACATCTTATTTGATTTTAAAGGGGTTAATTACAACAACGGCAGTTTTAAGTTGTATAACCGCAAAATCCTAACCAGTAGAATCAACGGCTCAGTCGTTGAGTTCCTCAAAGACGGCGTCGTGGTTTCCATTCGCACCATCAGCGATGCTGGCAATGTTATTGAAATCACCCCCAGCAGTGACATTGTCTTTGATCAAGTCAAACTCACCTTTAGTGGCGATTTACAAAACTTCCGTGAAGTTGAAATCTTTGGCAAAAACGCCAGCCTATCAATAGACGCTGGCGCCCCAGAGCCCCTAAAACATAACGCTTGGCGTATCAATAGAGACATTGCCGATAGCGGTGGCGCCTTTACCGTTGGCAATGAAATCAAAGTAACCTTACGCTTAGACGAAGCCGTTACCCTCGCCAAAGTTGACAGCAACAAAATCACCATCGCCAACAAAGACTTCTTCTTAACAGGCACCAACGGCGATACCACCAAGACCCTAACATTCACTTACACCGTACAAGCCAATGACAACATCAACGCCGAAGATTTTAACATCAACAGTAAAAAAGACATTGTCCTAAATGACATCAAAGACACCGACGGTAACAACATCAACTTCAGCAGTATTACCGGCGCCGTCTCACTCGCCAATGCATCCCTTAACACCGACTTTGTCATTGGCGGTAATAATAGAATAACCCACATCAACGGCGTTTACAAAAAAACCGCCAACGCCAACTGGAATGCCGATGTCGCCTCCACCAAAGGTTTTGTTAACGACGGCTATGTCATCGCCAAAATTGGCGCATCCAACAAAAAAGTAATGCTCGGCCTATCAAGCAACAACAGCAACAATTCTTACGACAGCCTAGATTACGCCCTATACGCCGACCCCGGCACCAACAAGACACTTATCGTCTATGAATCCAGCGAACGCATATACTGCACAGGCGTAACCTACGCCAAAGGCGACTACATGAAAGTCGTTCGCTCAGGCACCAGCATAAAGTATTACCACATCAAAGCCGCCGACGGCCCCCTTGCCAAAGGCACTTTACTTTACACCTCCAAAAAAACCTCAAATGCCAACACCCAATTGTTCTTAGACAGCGCCTTCCACGATGTCGGCGCCACATTGTCAGAAATGCAAATATTTAGCGGCAACTATTCAGCACTTTCCATCGATGTACACGCCCCCAAACCCATCACAAACGCCTGGCACACCAACAGCATACCCAACAACAACAACAGCACCAACGACAACGACAACAACAACGATACCAACGACAACAACACCAAAAAAAGCAAAAACATAAGCAAAGGCGTCTTCACCCTCGGCGACCAAATCAAAGTAACCCTAACTCTAGATAAACGCATCACCCTCGCCAATGTCGGCAAGAACAAAGTCATCATTGCTGGCAAAGAATTCCTCTTAACAGGCGTCAACGGCAAAATCACCAACATCCTAGAGTTCGCTTACACCGTTCAAGTCAACGACAAAATTGATACCGCCTTTCACATTAACAACAAAAACAACGACATTGTCCTAATCGACATCAAAGACACAGACGGCAACAACATCAACCTTAGCAAGGTTCCCAACAGCATCGACATCATCCCCAGCATACAAAACCTAAGCCTCAGCAAACAAGGATTGGCAACCATCAGCACCAATGTTAGCAGTTGGTACACCGATGACGCCGCCACCAACATTCAACGCATGACCGATGGCAACACCAGTGCAAGCGGTGCCCTAGATTATGCCACACACCCCATGTATGCCGACGGCAAACACATTTTGTTTGATTTTGGCGCAGCCAACTACAGCAACGGCAGTTTTAAACTCTACAACCGCGAAAGTTTCACCAACAGAATCAACGGCTCAGTCGTTGAATTCCTCAAAGACGGCGTCGTGGTACTCAGCCGCACCATCAGCAATGCCGGCAACATTGTCACCATCACCCCCGCAACCTATGTTATCTTCGACCAAGTCAAACTCACCTTTAGCGGCGATGCACAAAACTTCCGTGAAATTGAAATCTTTGGCAAAAACTCAAACCTATCCATCGATTCCGGCGCCCCAGAACCCCTAAAAAACAACGCTTGGCACATCAACAGAGATGTTGCCGACAGCAACGGCGAATTCAATGTTGGCGATGAAATCAAAGTAACCCTAACCCTAGACGAAGCCGTTACCCTCGCCAAAGTTGGCAGCAACAAAATTATTATCGCCAACAAAGCCTTCTTCCTCACAGGCACCAACGGCACAACCACCAACACATTAGAGTTCACCCACACCGTTACAATCAACGACCAAATCAACGCCAAAGATTTTGACATCGACAACAAAAACGACATCATTCTCATCAATGTCAAAGACACACACGGCAACAACATTAACTTCAGCAACATCACCCGCTCCATAGAACTCGCCAACATCCCCCTTGACACCAACTTTAACATTAACAACAGCAACACCAGCACCAACGACAACGACAACACCAATAACGATAGCAACAACAATAGCAACAACATAATCCACACCGGCAACCTCTACGAAAAAACCGCCAACACCGGCTGGAACACCAACATCACCTCCGCCAAAGGCTTTACAGACAATGGCAGCGTTATCGTCAAAATAGGCAGCAACAACAAAGCCCTAATGGTTGGATTGTCTACCAACAACAACAGCGACAGCAACAACAACAATAATAACGACAACAACAACCCAACAATAAGTTTTGCCATCCACATCAACAACACCGGCAACATCAACGCCATCTACGAAAACAACCAATGCGTCAAAGAATTCCCCACCGACCAATACCTCTACTCAGCAGGCGATTATCTAAAAATAGAACGAGACAACACAACCATAAACTACTACCTCATCAAAGCCAACGACCAAGCAACCAAAGGCACCTTACTCTACACCTCAAGCCAAATCTTAAGCGCCAACACCAAACTGTTCTCAAACAGCGCCTTACACGACATCGGCGCCCAAATATCCAACATCCAAATGTTTGACGACAACAAATCCTCACTCTCAATAAAAGCCAAAATGTCCACCTCAACAACCAACCCTCTAGGCGACAACGACACCTTCGACCAAACCTCTGGCAATTACCAACTTAACAACAACTCTAGAACAGGCACCTCCACCAATAACAACAACCCCAACAATCCCAATAACCCCAACAACCCCCAAAACACCCAAGAAGAACAAAACACCCAAACAGCACAAAAATGGTTCAAACCCACAATCAATCACCACTTCTTCCAAAACTTACCCTCCCCCCAAAACTTACCCTCCTCCCAAGCACCTCAAATCTTTATCATCACCGGCCTATCCAACGCAAATGTTGACCTAGCAATGCAACTCAAAACAAAACACGACATTGTCATCTACTACAACACCACCACCAACCAAATAGAATACCTCTACGGCCAAGAAAACGACATCGAAGTAACCCGCATAGAATACCACATCATCGCCAACGGCAAATCCATCAACACCCTAGTTGAAGACACCCTCAACAACACCTACACCGTCAACACCGACGACGACCCCGACGACGACATCGACACCCAAGCCATCGTCGCCCAACTACAACAAGCCATCACCACCAACAGAGCCAACACCAGACTCCACGCAAACTGGCTCACCAGACACAGTTTCGCAAAAAGAGGCCTACCCTTCACCCCAACCCCAACAACCCCCAACACCCAACCCAATACCCAGCCCAACCCCCAATCCACCCAAAAAACATCCAAATACCAAAGCAACATCATCGTCCAAAACAGCAACGACCCCACCGTCATCGAAGCAGCCAACGCCTTATTCAACAAACACCCCACCACCAGCATCCTCGTCAAATTCGACCAAAACGGCAACCTCATCACCCTCAAAGGCGCCCCCTACACCCCCACAGGCGACACCCGCATTAACTTTGTCGACCACGGCACCAACCTAAGCCAAGAAGGCGCACAATCACTCGCAAACAAAGCCCAAACACTCCACCAAACCTACAGCAACACCAACACCAACATCAAACGCATCGCCCTAGTAGGATGCAGCACCGACGGCGCCAACCAAGACCTCACCCGCAACTTCGCCAAGACCATTTATAACAACACCCCCGCACTAAAAAGTGCCGAAATAACCGGCAGACATGGAGATATACAAATCAACCCAGACGGCACCAAGACCATGGTTGTGGGGGGTGAAAAGATGATTTATCAGTGGAATGCTGATTTGGATATCGTTACCCAGCAAACTGAAGAGTCTAAGCGAGTGGCTGAGGTGTTGGATGGGTTGAAACTAGGCCCCTTTAATTCTGAAACATCATCTCAAGATGACAATATTGCTTATATAAAAAAATTACCTACAGTTTTAACCAATGCAGAGATAGATACAGATGTTATTCTGGGTAGTGGTGCTTTCAAAATTGCCCATGCATTCAGAGACAATCCTAATTTGATATTTTTAGCACTAATAGAAAATGACGAGGTTCAGGACCTTGAAAAGGAAGTAAAAATGTTAGGTAAGTTAAATAAACTGGGTGTAAAAACACCTAAATTCTATCAAAAAACTTCTTTTACTTCTGAGGAAAGGTTGCTGCAACATGGTTTGATTGCACAAAGGATTGTGGGGGCAGAGGACTTAGATTTGGATGAGAATATAGAGGATAAACGCCTTCCACAAGAGGTGCTTGATTATAGTAATCAGCAAACTTTAAGGGACATTAAGCACTTACAGCAAGTATTTATACACAATCCCAATCTTATTGTGAGTGATTTTCAGGGAATTATTGGCAAAGATGGGCAACTGTATATCATAGATCCAATGAGGGTTGATAACGCCAGTGTGCCTCCTCCGAAGCTTACAACAAATCATGAATATAATTTATTCAATTTAATGCGAGTTGAGGAGAGTATTCTTGAACACCACAGACTCTTTACTGAGTCACACACTAACCATATCATCTATATTGATAAAAACTTATGGGAATCTAATGACGAATTAAGAGAAAAATTACTAAAAGAGGATCAAGGGAATAAAGTTATTGTTCAATATGATGCTTTAACCAATGAAAAAACCATTATCACTCAACCAGATAACTTTCGGGACTTAATTTTTGATACTATTGAAGTGATTACTGATGACCCCGGCGCTCAAAATGCTGATTTACAAGAAGACTATATGTTGTTTGCTGAGCAAGAGCATTGGATAATGGGAGATGACCTTACTTTTCGTGCAAATTCACTTGAAGGTTACAATACCTTGAATTTAAGGAGTAATGGCAAAAATAAACACAATGTCATTTTGCGAATTAGCGATGATAGCATTACCCGAAATGCTGCTGAAAGTTTATATAAAAAACATCCTGAAAATAGCATTATTGTTACACTAGATGAAAGGGGTAGATTGGTTTTTCCGAGAGATGTGGCATTTAATCCTGATGATAGCGTGCGTTTAAATATTATAGGGCATCCAAGTGATTTAGAGCAAGTTGGCGCTAGAAATTTAGTTCGCTATACCACACAAATAACAGAAAAATACAATATGAACTCGTTACAGAATGAGTCTTATTTGAATCGTGTGGCTCTAGTTGGCTGTGAAAGCCAAGAGCTCAGTAAAGCGTATGCCAAACAATTTTATACGCTGAAACATTTAAGAGGTGCTATTGTTACTGGCAGAGTTGGCGATATGCAAATCAATCCAGATGGCAGTAAGACCATGGCGAAAAATGGGCAAAAGACCATTCATAATTGGGATTATGAAGGCAAGCAACCTGTGTGGCAAACAATTGATGCCAAAAGAACTGGTAAGATTTTAAAAAGCTTAAAATTAGGATTGGGTGATACACCCTCAAATATACCTGATTCATTGGACTATAACGATATAGGCGATAAGGAGGGCGATGGCATCATGAAAACTGCTTACACCCTAAAAGACCATCCCAATCTATTGTTCTTACAACTAGACACTGAAACGCCACTAAAAGTCGAAAAATTGGAGCATGAAATTGCTTGGATTAATAAAATGCGAGAACTTGGCATTAAAACACCAGAATACTATAAAGCTATTGTTATGACCGATCAGAATCATCAAAAGCATCATGGAATTTTGGTTGAACGCATTCCTGATGCGAAAGTTATCAGACCAGATTCACCTAATCTGATGAAAAACAAATACATAACCAAAAGAACCCTAGATGACATTCGAAGTTTGTTGGACAAGTTTGAACAAAATCCAGATCTGTATATTCCCGATCTTCAAATGCTAATGGGTAAAGATGGGCAGCTTTATGTTTTCGACCCAGGATCTGCTGACTCACCAATGCATCAACCTGATAGCCCTGCCAATCAAATTGCGAGAAGCATGAATATGAAGGAGCTTAAAAAGTTGAATGAAAAGGCAACACTTTTTCTTGGAAAATTCAATGAAAGCAATAGGATGCATGCTATTTTTGTTGACGAAGCATTGCTAAAAAAAGACCCAAATCTTGAAGAAAAGTTAATAAATAAAGCAAAAAAACAACAAGACCTTGCTATTTTCAGTTACAACTTTGAGGGTATGTTGGTTGAACCCACTCTATTGTATCAACCAGATAATTCTCAACCAATTGATAGAATTGAAGTGATGGCTGACAAGGGTAATCGCTCTCCTAATCAAATTGACATGTCTTTTTTAGCACGAGATATGCCCAATATATCTAACGATATGATTTTTCGTTGCCGACCCGCAGAAAATTTCAGCAACTACCGAACCAATATTATCGTCCAACACGGCGATAGCGACACCGCAATTAAAGCTGCCCAAGACCTTGCTAACAAACACCCTGACAACAGCATCATTGTTCATTTTGATGCTGATAACAAATTAGTCACCTCAAACAATGAGTTTTATACCCCTAAAGGCAATGTGCGACTTAGTTTTGTTGATCATGGGGGAAACTTTGTGACAGACGAAAGTAACATGGATAATTTGATTGACAAAGTCAAGCAAATTAATGACACTTACGGCAATGAAAATACTTATTTTGAGCGCATTGCCTTGGTAGGTTGTGACACCGATGGCGTTGGGAAAACTTTAACCAAAGACTTTGCCCGTGCTGTTTATAACAACATACCTACCCTAAAAAATGCAGACATTACTGGTAGAGCAGGGGAGGTGCAGGTCAATGATGATGGCACCAAAACCATGAAAACAGGGGGTGCTAAAACGGTTTATAGTTGGGATGAAGCAGTTGAAGGAAACATTAAAGAAAGATCAGAGACGGTTAAACGCTATAGTGATAGTTTAGAAAATCCATTGGGCAAGTTTGATGACCAAATAAGAGAAATAGATAGACTTCTTGATATAAAACCAATGAGCGAAAGTACTGAGAAAATTTTGACCGATACTCGTAACGCTTTGCTCGAAATAAATTTGGCTTATCATACGGCACCCGATAACTTAAGCCATATCGTCAGTCTTTTGGCAAGACATGAACTAAAATTAAAAGCATATTTAGATGAACACGAGGACACTCAGGTTAAAAAGAGTTTAGAGGTATTTTGTGATTCTTTAAATATTCAGGGCAACAATATACAATTTGAAATAGACGCCCAACTGAGCAAAGAATTTTCAGAGATTCTTAAATGGGCACCTGAAAATCAAACCTTAAAACTTATTGCTTTTCATGAAAAATTACTAAGCAAAAAAAATCAATATTCTCAATTAGCACTGCTAACACATCAATCTTTAAAAGAAGTAAAAAGATCGGTGAGCGCCACATTAGACAAAGTTGAGGACATAGCAAATAAAGCAAGCACTTTGGATGCTGACGAAAAAATCAAGGCTTTAGCAGGAGCCAATAAATATATAAACTATTTACATGCAAATTTAAAATACTTTAAAGAAGCAGACCAGACTAGAGTAAAAGAATTTAAAACGAAAACCTTGCCACCCTTGGAACTAAGTACATGGCATAGAACCAAGGTGGTAAACACATATCGTGTACCGCTCGTTGATGACAATGCTTTTAGAGTTGTTGTGCAGTTATCAAGTGACACTGATACTGCCAACGGTGCCGCATATTTGGCAGGCAAACACTTCGGCAATTCTACACTTGTTCAAATAGATAAATATGGCAATTATAAAGTTGTGCATGGGCCCGAATTAAAAGATATACCAGACGGTAAGAAAGCCAAATTCGTGTTTTTAGGTCATGGCAATAGCATCAAAAAGACGATGGGAGGCAGAGTGGCTAGCGATATGGCAAAACATATTCTTGATTTAAAGTTAGTTATTCCCAAAACTGTAGACATTACAGCAGTTGCCATAAAAGGATGTTGTGCGGGGGCTGATTATGGGAAAGATATTTTAACGGAACTTAATAAAGAAAAATTCAGACCCCTGGTTACCTCCAAACCTGGTCACACAAAAGTAGATCATTCAGGCAGGCAGCTAACTGATGGAATCTATCATTCTGAGGACAACAGAACTGCTTGGAAATACAATAAAGACAATAAAATAGTCACCATACCTTATTCAGATGACAAGCACCATATAGTGCTTGCTATTGATGAACATGGCGAGCCAAAAGTAATTAAAACGCACGACAATAAGAATTGGAAAGAATTTAAAGGTGAACTAAGGGTGCGTATTGTAGCTGGAGGACGCATGAAAACAGTGGATGCATTAATGGAGTTCCAAGAGCAACTGAGAGATCAGGGCGCCACAATGAGACAAATAGATGTAGAGATGGGAGACCAGAATTGGGTTGGTGATTCGTCTACTGCACTGCATGACTATGGAGGGTATGCAAGATCAATGAGCGATTTCATTGAATCAAATATTGCATTTCATCTCGACTCTGGAGCGCATGAGGGATCCACTATTTTTAGTTACAAGGATGCGCCTAATCGTGAACAATTGGTATTCAACCCAGGGTACTCCATCAAATCTTCAGATACATGTTTAAGTGATCGCATTACTCTTGATTATGATAAAGATAATCGCCCTTTACTTTTAACCTCAACAGAAAGTGACTCTGACATCTTTCTAAGTATTTATATTGGTGATGCAGATTACAAAAAAGAATGGGTGTTGTCGCAATTACAAAAAGCAAAAGAAGTGGCTGGAAATTCCTCAATTCTTAAAGTTAGAGTCTTAACAAGCACAAAATATTTAATGCCTATAAAAGATGGCAGAGATTTGGTTAACTACCTTTCTCAAGAGCTTGAAGTTAGAACGGAAGCGCGTCACAAAGGTGTCAACGACTCTCAATTCAGATTGTTACTATCAAAAAATCCTGGGGACTCTGAAGTAAAAATGGAGCACCTAGCCGAAACCACCTCCCACCAAAATATCCCTCTGCATAATTGGGGTGACTTAAGCCAAGAACAAATCAACAAACTGGCTGCAGAATCCCAAAGAACCAAACCCAGTTTAGTCAATCACGACTACCAAGTCTTAATCCAAACCGAAGCTGATGACAATGTTAAAGACAGCACTCTTAAACTCGCTTTTAAGCACCCCACGCAAACCACCATCGTGCAAATGCAAAAAGACGGCACCTACAAAGTAGTTTACGGCTTGGAACTTAAAGACATTATAGGCAAAGTCAAAATGGTGGCCGTAGGTTACGGCAGAGAAAAAAACGGCGTCCAAACACTAGGCGGTAGAAATGAAAGTGAATTAAGCGACAACATACTCACCCTCAAACGAGACCTAAACCCAACCAATACCACAATAGGGCGCACCAGCCTTGTAGGCTGTAACTTAGAAAGCAACAATCCCACCAATAATCCTGACAGCCAATACGGCAAACAAGTCATCCAAAGACTCCATCAAGGTGGCATTAATGGCGATTTAAGCGTTAGAAGTAGTTATGTTGGCATTCAACCAGACGGCACAAAAGTTACCTCAAATACAGGGGCGGACAATTGGAAACACAAAGACAGCGAAGCCAAAACTGTTTATAGTTATGACAAAAATGGCAAAGTAGAAAGTAAAGCGTATGACAACAACGGTGTGCTGGTTAAATACAACGGACAACATTTGGACGGCACAAGATACAAAAGCAATATCATTGTTCAAAATAGCGACAACGCTACCGTCGTTGAAGCCGCTAATGCCTTGTTTAACAAACACCCCAACACCAGTGTTATCGTTAAATTCGACCAAAATGGCAATCTTGTTACCCTAAAAGGTGAGGCCTACACCCCAACAGGTGACATTCGTATCAATTTTGTTGATCACGGCACCAACTTAAGCCAAGAGGGCGCACAATCATTAGCAGACAAAGCCAGAATACTTCAACAAACTTACGGCAATAGCGACACCAAAATCAAACGCATGGCTTTGGTCGGGTGCGACACCGATGGCGTCGACCAAAGCCTAACCCGAAACTTTGCCCATGCTGTTTACAATGACACACCCGCTCTAAAACAGACAGAAATTACTGGCAGAACAGGACAAGTACAAGTGAATACTGATGGCACCAAAACCATGACAACAGACGGCGCTAAAACGATTTATAGTTGGGATAACGACAAAGGAGGGATTGCCCGAAAAATTGAGACAGTTAAACGCTATAGCGATATTTTGGAGAATCCATTAAATGATCTTAACGATCAAATAAAAGAAATAGAAAAATTACTTAAAAGCGAACAAATTCAATCTAGCGAGCAAAGCAAACATCGCAACATCTTAGTCAGCACTCTTAATGTTTTGTATGAAGCGCAAAAAAATGGCTTGGAAGCCTCTTTTGATAAGTTAAAACAAGCCAAAGAAAATTTTTATGCACACTTAAAAGAAAATCCTTCAACCAGATTAAAAAAAATATATTCCCCCTTAGAGAGCCTTACCCTTAAAGTTAAAAACCAAATCTTAGAAAGAACAGATCGAGAATCACACGCACTTGCACTGTCTTTACAGAGGCAAAACCAGGATGCTCAAACATTGGAAGTTGGGCAAAAGATTGAAAAATTAAAGGATGTTTATAATCAGTTCGTAGAACTCTCAAAGAACAATCCTGAAATGCGTCAATGGGCAGAGGAAAATAGATTAAATATAGGGAAGAAAATTCAATTGGCTCAGGAATTTCAAGCTAAAATTACAAAAATGGGGGCACCTAAAGTTGCACAGGGCGGTACCGATGTATTGGTGAAATACAAACATCAGGTTATTGTATCAACTGACCCCATGTTAAGCGACGAGCTGCTATTGGCAGGAAAATACCCCGATAACACAACTATTATCGCCACGGATATACAAGGCAATTATAAGGTTATATACGGCCCTAAATTAGATCAAATACCAAAAGGGGAGTTAAAAGTTGTAGTTACGGGGCACGGCTCCTCAAGAGGAATTAGAGGCAGAAGTGTTGGTATTGTTGCCCAACATGTTGCCACAGTAAGCCAAGCCATCCATCGTGACTCCAGTATAGCAAAAGTTAGTTTAGTTGCTTGCAATTTAGGGGGTGAATATGCAAAAAATCTTTTGCTCAATTTACAAAAAAAAGGAATAGTTACTGCTGCAATAAGTGTCAGATTAGGTAATGTATCCGTTTTTTATGATGGTAGAAAAATAATGGCAAATCCAGAAAGCCATGACTATACAAAATATCGGTCAAATACATTGAAAGAAACTTACGCCCTTAACAAGCAAGGCGAAATAATCTTTGTAGATTCTTATTTAGATGAGCATTACGATGTCATTCTTTCTGTTGATGAAGATGGAACACCAAAAATAGAAAATATTTATGGCAATAAAGCAATACATGAATTACAAGGTAAGTTAAAGATTCGTGTCAAAGCTGGAAGTTTTGATGCAACCAAAAGTGCGCTTCAGCAGTTTGAAAATAAACTACCTTCAGGCGTCTCAATGGCGCAAATCAACATCAAAATAGAAAAAGATAACAATTGGTTTACTCAGCACGATGTGTGGAAACAAGGGGAGAATTTAGACACCCTTAATAAAGACTTCGGTGCAAATATTATGGCGTACTTTAATCCTGAAGATGGGCAGCCAATAAGAGTCATTCGTAACAATGGCGTTGACACTAGTGTGACAATGTTTCAGGGTATATCGCGATTTATTAGAAGACCCGATATGGAGGAAAATAGAATAAGGTTAACAGAATATAACAGCATACCAGTGCAACGAATATTGGAATACAGCACCAATGCATTTGACGATAGCTTTGTACTGCAAATTGAACACACACCAAGGGGTGGCGTTCCTACGATAAAACAAACTCTAGATAGCATAAGTCTTGCATCCGAAGTTGCTCAAAAACACGCTATTGCATATATATTAATCTCAGTGCCTGAGAGTGTAGATATCAATCATTATAAAACTCTAGTTGACACTCTGTCTGAAACATATAAAGTTGAAGTTGATGTATGGGTGGATTTAAAGGATGGTACATATAAAGAATGGCTATCAAAAAATCCTGAGGACTCTGAAGTAAAGGTAGAACACTTGGCCAAAACCACCCCTCACCAAAACACCCCCCTTCACAACTGGGCCAACTTAAACCAAGAGCAAATCAATAAACTAGCCCTAGAATCCCAAAAAACCAAACCCAGCCTAGCCAACCACGACCACCAAGTCCTCATTCAAACCGAAGCTGATGACAATGTTAAAGACAACACCTTAAGACTCGCCTCTAAACACCCCACACAAACCACCATCGTGCAAATGCAAAAAGACGGTACCTACAAAGTAGTTTACGGCGCTAAACTTGAAAATATTACAGGCAGAGTCAAAATGGTGGCTGTAGGTTACGGCAGAGAAAAAAACGGCGTCCAAACACTAGGCGGTAGAAATGAAAGTGAATTAAGCGACAACATACTCACCCTCAAACGAGACCTAAACCCAACCAATACCACAATAGGGCGCACCAGCCTTGTAGCTTGCAACCTAGAAAGCAACAATCTCACCGATAATCCTGACAGCCAATACGGCAAACAAGTCATCCAAAGACTCCATCAAGGTGGCATTAATGGTGATTTAAGCGTTAGAAGCAGTTATGTTGGCATTCAACCAGACGGCACAAAAGTTACCTCAAATACAGGAGTGGACAATTGGAAACACAAAGACAGCGAAGCCAAAACCGTTTATAGTTATGACAAAAATGGCAAAGTAGAAAGTAAAGTGTATGACAACAACGGTGTGCTGGTTAAATACAACGGACAACATTTGGACGGCACAAGATACAAAAGCAATGTCATTGTCCAAAATAGCGACAACGCTACTGTCGCTGAAGCCGCTAATGCCTTGTTTAACAAACACCCCAATACCAGTGTTATCGTCAAATTCGACCAAAATGGCAATCTTGTTACCCTAAAAGGCGAGGCCTACACCCCAACAGGTGACATTCGTATCAATTTTGTTGATCACGGCACCAACTTAAGCCAAGAGGGCGCGCAATCATTAGCAGACAAAGCCAAAATACTACAACAAACTTACGGCAACAACAACACCAAAATCAAACGCATGGCTTTGGTTGGATGCGACACCGATGGCGTTGACCAAGCCCTAACCCGAAACTTTGCCAACGCTGTTTATAATGATATGCCCGCCTTAAAACAGACAGAAATTACTGGCAGAACAGGACAAGTGCAAGTCAATGATAATGGCACCAAGACCATGACAACAGGTGGCGCTAAAACGATTTATAGTTGGGATAACGACGGAAGGGGAATCGCCCAAAAAACGGAGACGGTTAAAAGCTATAGCGATAGTTTAGAAAATCCATTGGGCAAGTTTGATGACCAAATAAAAGAAATAGATGCGCTTCTCAAAATAACACCAATGAGCGAAAGCACTAAGAAAATTTTGACCGACACTCGCAATGCTTTTAGCGATATAAATTATATTTATCAAACAGCACCTAGCTCAATAGAACACATCATGGGTCTTATGGCAAAACATGGGCTGGAATTAAAAGCATATTTGGATGAACACAAAGATACTCAGGTTAAAGAAAGTTTAGAGGCATTTCGTGATTCTTTAAACGCTCAGTGCGCCGATTTACAACTTAAAATAAAAACCCGACAGAGCGAAGAATTTTCAAAGATTTCTAAAGGAAAATCTGAGAATCGGACTTTAGAACTGATTGATTTTCATAAAAGATTACTGGATAAAGCAAGTGTGTATTTGGATTTTTACTCTGTGTGGCATGAACATGAAATTTTATATGAAATAAAAAAAACATTGGATGCCACACTAAACAAAGTTGAAGACATAGCAAATAAAGCAAGTTCTTTGGATACTGACGAAAAAATCAAGGCTTTAGCAGAGGCTGATAAATACATAAATTATTTGTATGAATACTCAGAGTATTTTGCAGAAGCAGACCAAACTAGAATAAAAGAGTTTAAAACGAGAACCTTGCCACTCTTGGAATTAAGCACATGGAATAAGGTAAAAGTAGCGAATACTTATTATGTGCCACTCGTTGATAATTCTTTCAGAGTTATTGTGCAGCTATCAGATGACCTTGCCCTCGATACAGCAGGTTTGGCAAGCAAACATTTTGGCAATTCCACACTTGTTCAAATGGATAAATATGGCAATTACCGAGTTGTGTATGGACCTGAATTAGGAAGCATACCAGACGGCAAGAAAGTTAAGTTTGAGATTTTAGGCCATGGCAGCGATGTCAAAAAGACGATGGGAAAAAGGACAGCTGCCGATATGGCAAAAAATATTCTTGATTTAAAGGAACATATTCCCAAGACTGTGGATGTTACAGCGGTTTCTTTAAAAGGGTGTTGTGCGGGGGCTGATTACGGGAAAAATGTTTTAATTGAACTTCATAAAGAAAACTTCAAGCCCATCGTTAGCTCTAAACTTGGTTTAGTAGAAATACACCCATTTGGCAGAACATTTACTTCTAGAGTCTATCATTCTGAGGATAACAGAACTGCCTGGAAATACGATGAAAACGATAAAATAGTCGCCGTACCTTATGCAGATGAAAAGCACCATATAGTTATTTCTGTTGATGAAGAGGATAATCCAAAAGTAATTAAAACACACAACAATAAAGATTGGAAGGAATTTAAAGGTAATCTAAGGGTGAAAGTTGAGGCTGGAGAAAACCTCTCAAGCACATTGGATGCATTGGAAGAGTTCCAAGCTCAACTGAAAATTCAAGGTGCCAAAATGAGTCAAATTGATATAGAGACTGGAGAGCAGGATTGGCTTGGAGGGCGACCAAAGAACACACTGCAGACCTATGGGAGTCGGGTGAGAATAATGACTCAGTTTATTGGATCAAATATTACATTGCATATTGACTCTGGGCTTCATAGCGGCTCAACTGTTTTTAGTTACAAAGATGCATCTAATAGTGAAATAGTGATACATAGTCCAGAATATTTAGTTGGTTATTCAGATGTACGGCCCAGTAATGTCATTTCTTTTACCTATGATGAAACCAACATCCCTCGTCTTGCTGTACCAATAAAATTTAATCCTAATGTTGTACTACAGATTGCTATTCCTGATGAATTTTACACAAAAGAAATGGTGTTGTCGCAGCTACAACAAGCAAAAAAAGAGGTTGCAGAAACATCCTCTGTTTTTAAAGCTATGGTCATAACGGGCCCACGATATTTAATGCCTGAGCAAGAGAGTAAAGATCTGCTTGACTATCTTTCTCAAAAACTTGGCGTTAGAATTGAAAGATTTCACAAAGATACCGATAGCTCTAAACATAGGTTATTATTGTCAAAAAACCCTGGAGACTCTGAAGCACAGGTGCATGGCCACCTAGCCCACCAAGACACCCCTTTGCACAACTGGGATGCCCTAAGCCAAGACCAAATCAACAAACTGGACACAGAATCCCAAAAACCCAAACTCAGCTTAGCCAACCACGACCACCAAGTCCTCATTCAAACCGAAGCTGATGACAATGTTAAAGACAACACCTCAAGACTCGCCTCTAAACACCCCACACAAACCACCATCGTGCAAATGCAAAAAGACGGCACCTACAAAGTAGTTTACGGCACTAAACTTGAAAATATTACAGGCAGAGTCAAAATGGTGGTTGTAGGTTACGACAGAGAAGAAAACGGCGTCCAAACACTAGGCGGTAGAAATGAAAGTGAATTAAGCGACAACATACTCACCCTCAAACGAGACCTAACCCCCCCAGCCGATGCCAAAATAGGGCGCACCAGCCTTGTAGCTTGCAACCTAGAAAGCAACAATCTCACCGATAATCCTGACAGCCAATACGGCAAACAAGTCATCCAAAGACTCCATCAAGGTGGCATTAATGGTGATTTAAGCGTTAGAAGTAGTTATGTTGGTATTCAACCAGACGGCACAAAAGTTACCTCAGATACAGGAGTGGACAATTGGAAACACAAAGACAGCGAAGCCAAAACCGTTTATAGTTATGACAAAAATGGCAAAGTAGAAAGCAAAGTGTATGACAACAACGGTGTGCTGGTTAAATACAACGGACAACATTTGGACGGCACAAGATACAAAAGCAATATCATTGTTCAAAATAGCGACAACGCTACCGTCGTTGAAGCCGCTAACGCCTTGTTTAACAAACGCCCTAATACCAGTGTTATCGTTAAATTCGACCAAAATGGCAATCTTGTTACCCTAAAAGGTGAGGCCTACACCCCAACAGGTGGCACTCGTGTCAACTTTGTTGATCACGGCACCAACTTAAGCCAAGAGGGCGCACAATCATTAGCAGACAAAGCCAGAATACTTCAACAAACTTACGGCAATAGCGACACCAAAATCAAACGCATGGCTTTGGTCGGGTGCGACACCGATGGCGTTAACCAAAGCCTAACCCGACACTTTGCCCATGCTGTTTATAATGACACGCCTATCCTAAAACAGACAGAAATTACTGGCAGAACAGGACAAGTACAAGTGAATGCCGATGGCACTAAGACCATGACAACAGGTGGCACTAAAACAATTTATAGTTGGAACAGCAGCAGAGGTGGCATTACCCAAAGAACTGAAACAATTAAACGCTATAGCGATAGTTTAGAAAATCCATTGGGCAAGTTTGATGACCAAATAAAAGAAATAGATGCGCTTCTCAAAATAACACCAATGAGCGAAAGCACTAAGAAAATTTTGACCGACACTCGCAATACTTTTAGAAAAGTAGATTCTGCTTATCAAACAGTACCTTATGCAACAGAATACATCGAAGGTCTTATGGAAGAACATGAATTGGAATTAAAGGCATATTTGGATGAACACAAAGATACTCAGGTTAAAGAAAGTTTAGAGGTATTTCGTGATTCTTTAAACGCTCAGTGCGCCGATTTGCAATTTGAAATAGAAAACCAACTGAAGCAAGAATTTTTAAATATTCTTAAAGAGAAATCTGAGAATCAGGTTTTAAAACTTATTGCCTTTCATGAAAAATTACTAAGCAAAACAAATCAACACTCTCAGTTAGCATGGCTGACATACCAATCTTTAGAAAAAATGAAAAGAGCGGCGAGTAACACACTGAGCAAAATGGAAGACAGGGTAAGTACACTCGACGCTTTGAGTGGTGAAGAAAAAATCAGAGTTTTGGAAGAGGTTAATAAGAATATAAATGATTTGTGTGAGAATTTAGAATATTTTAAAGAGGCAGACCAAGTCAAAATAAAAGAGTTTAAAATGAAAACCTTGGCAAACTTGGAATTAAGCACATGGAACAAAGGCAATATAGTGGATACATATCGTATACCGCTCGTTGATAAAGATGATTTTAGAGTTGTTGTACAACTATCAGGTGAAGTTTCAATTGCCGAAGGAGCGTCATATTTAGCAAGCAAACATTTTGGCAATTCCACACTTATTCAAATGGATGAATATGGCAATTACCGAGTTGTGTATGGGCCTGAATTAGAAGGTATACCAGATGGCAAGAAAGCTAAACTTATATTTTTTGGTCATGGTAATAACATCGAAAAGACGATGGGAGAAAGGACAGCCAGTGACATGGCAAGACACGCCCTTGATTTAAGAGAAATTATTCCCAAAACTGTAAATATTGATGCGGTTACCATGAAAGGGTGTTGTGCAGGACCTGATTATTCAAAAGATGTTTTAATTGAACTTAATAAAGAGAATTTCAAGCCCGTGGTTACCTCCAGACTCGGTCGCGTAAGAACAGATAATTCGGGTAGGCAAACAATTTCTGGAGTTTATCACTCTGAGAGCAATAGGGCTTCTTGGAAATACAATGAAGACAATAAAATAGTCAAAGTGCCTTATTCAGATGATAAGTACCATATGATTCTTTCTATTGATGAAAATGGTGCACCAAAAGTAACTAAAACGCACAACAATGAGAATTGGAGAAATTTTAGAGGTGAACTAAGGGTGGGCATTAGAGCCAAATCACGCATGGAAACAGTAGATGCGTTGTTAGACTTTCAAAATCAACTGAAAGATCAGGGTGCCACAATGAAGCAAATAAATGTAGCGATGAAAAATCAGGATTGGGCTGATGGGTCGTCTAATGCGTTGCATGACTATGGGGAGTATACAAGGTCAATGGGCGATCTTATTGAATCAAATATTACATTACATGTTGATTCTGGACCCGATGAAGGTACTACTGTTTTTAGTTACAACGATACACCTAATCATGAAACATTACTACATGGCCCAGAATATTCCATCAAATTTTCAGATGCAAACTTAGATAATCGCATTATCCTTACTTACAATAAAGACAACCACCCTTTGTTTTTAGTGCCAACCAAAAGTACTCCTGATATCGCACTATATATGCAGATTCACAATCCATATTACACAAAAGAATGGATGTTGTCACAACTGCAAAAGGCAGGAGATTTGGTTGGAGATTCCTCTATTCGTACAGTTGGAATCATAATATACCCAACATATATAATGGCTGAGCAAGAGGGTAAAGATCTGCTTGACTATCTTTCTCAAGAACTTGGCGTTAAAGTTGAAGTGCTTTACCAAGATGCCTCTGGTTCCAAACTCGAGTTATTATTATCAAAAACTCCTGGAGATTCTGAAGTAACGCTACATGAGCACCTAGCCGAAACCACCCGCCACCAAGACACCCCCCTCCACAACTGGGCTGACTTAAGCCAAGAGCAAATCAACAAACTAACCGCAGAAGCCCAAAAACCCCAACCCAGCCTAGCCAACCACGACCACCAAGTCCTCATTCAAACCGAAGCCGATGGCAATGTTAGAGACAGTACCTTTAGACTCGCCTCTAAACACCCCGCACAAACCACCATTGTGCAAATGCAAAAAGACGGCACTCATCAAGTGGTTTACGGCCTTGATCTTGAGGATATTACCGGCAAGGTCAAAATGGTGGCTGTGGGTTATGGCAGAGAGAAGGACGGCGCACAAACCATGGGCGGCAGAACTGCTGATGAATTAAGTGCAAATATTACCGAACTCAATCGAGCCTTGGCGGGCAATGCAGACATACAACGCATTAGCATCGTTGGCTGTAATATGGAATCAGACAATCCTACTGACAATAACGACAGTCAATACGGCAGAAGAATGGTCGAAAAACTCAGTCAATCAAACATCAAAGCCCCTGTTGCTGTTAGAAGCAGTTATGTTGCTGTTGATGAAAACGGCAGAAAACTAACCTCAAACACAGGTGCAGGCAATTGGATGCACAAAGACAGTGCTGCCAAAACCGTTTACAGTCTTGGCGCAACTGGCGCTGTGGTTAGCAGAGTGTATAACGACGAAGGCACTTTGATTAAATATAATGGTAGACGCTTAAACGAAGACTTGGATAATGACAAAAGCACACAAGGTGCAGAAAATCAAGAAACAAGCGACAAGCACGCTCAAGGACAAGGGCAAGGGCAAGGGCAATCAGAATCGGAAACAGAAACAACCAAACAAAAACTAGACGATATCGACAAACGCCAAACTGATTTTGCCAATTCCGTTAACCAAAATAAACTCAGAAGATTGCCCAATGGCAACGCCCCTGCCAATAACGACAATGAAAACACCAAAACAGGCGGTATGTCCGCCCCCGCTCTCAATGTGCAAATCGATATCGGCGGTGGCGACCACGCCTCTCTCTTCGGTGGCTCTACCAATGTAGATGTCAAAGTCGGCAACGGCGCACACCACACACTGATGTACGGCAGCAACAATGTTTTAGTCAGCATCGGCGATATAGGCGACAGCAGTCGTTTTGTTGAAATAGGGGGCTATCGTGCATTAGAAGGTGTGCAAATCTTAATAGGCACTAAAAATGTCGTGGTCAACCACGGCGTTAGAAACGACCTAATCATTGCCACCGACCCTTCCTTCCCCATGATTCCATTTGTCAATCCTTTTGACGGCTCTGCCAATATCTTAGGCTCTTTACAAGGTATGGCAGACATAAGCAACTCTGGACAAAACGCCTTATGGAGTTGGAAGAAAACCAAGAAGTTTGCCACCAGCATGAGTTCCTTAGACAGAACCAGCGACACCAACTATGAGAAAATCTTAATCAGTGGCGGTCAAAACGCAGTCTCTGACCGAGGGTTAAAATACGACATAGAAATGGCACTCAACAAACAAGCCAATAACTTTATGCAGCGTGAAAGCAAACGCCAACAAGCAAAGCAAAACTTCAAAGAACACATCAGCAACTTTAGTTTAAACCTCACAATCGGCGGACAAGGCTCCGACATCCTCATTGGCAACGGCAATTTCAGTTTTATGTTCGGCGATACCTTCTCCTCTGTTTTAGACACCACCGTCGCCTCCTTATTCGGCATCATGCAACAAGGCTACACCTTAGACGGCCAACCCAAAACCACCTTTACTTACACCCCCAGCAATGTCAAAACCAAACTGATTAACGGCATTCTCAACGGAATGGCATCCCAAGCAAAAGACATCACCTTCGGCGACATACTGGGTTACAAATACACCAACTTCGGTCACATCTACAAAGCCGTAGCCAACACCCCCGATTTATCCCTATCAAATTTATTAAAAGAACTCCTAGGCACCGTATCTGACACCTTTAGCAACTCCATTGCCGCCTTATCTGAACCAGAACGCATTGTTAAGGCATTAGTCGCTGGAGGAGAATCGTTCAAAGACATGGGTGAAAACACTTTAGATGCATTAGGCATTAAAGACAAAGATAAGGACGACGATGACGACGACGATAATAACAATGATAACGATGAAAACAACAAAGACAACAACACAAACACAGGAGACAACGACAGCGAATCCAAAAAGAACAAAAGCAACAAAGCCTTCGGCTTCAGCGGTCTCAAACTCCCCTCATTGTTTAATATGTTCACACCCAATCTAATCAAAACCCTAAGCAGTTTACCAGAACTGGCAGAAACCCTATCCAGCAGCATCTCCACAGACTCTGCCAACATAAAAGACAAAGCACTTGAGCTTTTCTCCGACATTGGCTTTATGTCCAATGACGGCGATTTGTTCTTCAACATAGGTGCCCAAAACTTCGCATGGGGTGGCGATGGCAAAGACCTATTTGCACTCATGGGCACCAACAACAATGTCTGGGGTGGCAAAGGCGATGATGTCGCCTATGTCATTGGCGAAGGCAACACCATCAGCGGCAACCAAGGCGATGACAGCGCCGTGTATGTCGGACAAAACCACATGTTCATTGGCGGCGAAGGCGATGACATTGGCGTTGCCTCAGGTCGCTACAACACTTTGTTTGGCGGTACCGGCAGAGACCAACTTTGGGCATTTGGAGAGGGCGCCTATATCACCGGCAACGAAGGCGATGACTATCTAGTATCCACTGGCAATTATGGCAAAATTCACGGTCACACTGGCGATGACATCGGTATTTTAATCGGTGCTCACAATGTCATGGACTTAGGCAAAGGTAATGACCACGGCAAAGTATTTGGCAACAAAAACATCGTTTATCTACGCGATGGCAACGACGAACTAGAAGTCGCCAGCCATCAGTCTTCTATTATGGCAAACGCCGGCGATGATTCTTTATATATGCACAAAAACTCAAGCGACAACAAGATTGACGCAGGATCAGGTGATGACTTATTGTATTTAGGCGGCACAGAAAACAAAGTTACTGGTGGCACAGGCGCCGATATATTCATCGTTGGCAACGACAACATCTTTAGCACAATCATCACCGATAAAGACGATTACATTGCTTTTGATTTAGACAGTTATCAAGACACCATGTATTACAAAAGCAACAACAACCTTTTGATTAAACACCGATCGTTAATAAAACCCAACAAAGCCGACAGCGATTACCAAAGCGACAACACCGGCGTTGACATCGCCAAACAATACCGCAACCAAGAAGGCAGCGTGTTAATTGAAGACTATTTTGCCAATAGCAACAGCAATGAAAGTGCAAAAATCTGCATCAGCATTGACACCAACAACGACCGCTATCACTATTTAGACAAGGCACAAATCAGTAAGTTAGTTGAATACATGTCATCCTTTGATTCCTTTGCTGATACCGAAGGTGTGGCTAACTATAAAAGAGAGGTTAATCAATTGTGGTCTGGTGCGAAGGTTGGCTATAATATGCCTGAAGTTATGAAGAGTTTGGCTTGATGAAACAAAAGAAAAAAAAGAAAAAGAAAAAAAGAAAAAGAAAAAAAGGAAAGAGGAAAACAAGAGTAACTCTACACTAGGAACTATATTTATGACACACAACCCTTCTTACAAAAAAAATATAAGTTATTATAGAAACACAAGTTATTATCAAAAACCCACTTTTAACCCACTCAGTCGTTTCTTAAACCCAACCTTAATTCAAAGTCATTCCTTATCACCAAACAACAACACTTCACCTACTAACCACTCACCCACAAACCCAAGGCTCCCATGGGCTCCGTAGTAAACATATTCAGATCCGTTGTCGACAGCATTGTATACTTTGTAACCGGTAGTTATGTTGGAGATGATGGCGATAACACACTAACTGCGCTTGGTTTTGCCGTATGGGGGGATGGTGTTTATATGCATGGGGGGAATGACACGGTCTATGCTGCCAGTTTAAAGCTTGATGTTTATGACACTTGGGGAGACTTGAGTATTTATGGTGCTGCTGGCCTTATGAATATCAATAAAAGCGATTGGGGTAATATGTCTGTGACGGGTCTTTCTGGGGCAATGACTTTGCGACATACGGGTCGATCGGGCAATATTAATTTTGATGGTGCAGCGGCAAGTAACGATGTGTATCGTCATGGCAATACAGGTAATATTTCATTTTTAGGTATTGGTATTTCAAATAGGGTGATCAACGATGTCAAGTATGGCAATATTGATTTCACAGGTGCTGGTATGTCGAATGTGGTGGAGCGACGAGGTGGAGAGCGTGGCACTATTCATTTCAAAGGTGCTGGTGCGTTAAACAAAGTTACCAATACTGCCAACCAAGGCAATATCTATTTCAGTGGCATAGGTGCTTACAACAAAGTAGAACGACGAGGTATTTCAGGCAACATTGTTTTCACAGGTGCAGGCTTTTACAACAAAGTGACCAATATCACGCACCAAGGCAACATTAACTTTAGAGGCATTGGTGGATACAACAAAGTAGAACGACGAGGCGGATACAAAGGCAATGTCTTCTTCAAAGGTGTGGGCATAGGTAATCATGTTATCAATACAGCCGAATATGGCAACACCGACTTTATTGGTGGTGGCGGTGCCAATGTTGTCAAACATTCTGCCAATGGCAACCTTTCGTTTAAAGGCATTGGCATTATCAACAAAGTTGATCACACAGGGGATTATGGCAATATGACCTTTATGGGCGGTGGCGGTGGTAACTTTATTACCCGTTCTGGCATAAAAGGCAATGGAGATTTAACCATCTTGGGTGGTGGTAATATCGTTACTTGGTCAACAGATGGCAAATTAAAAGCAAAACTCGGCGGCTTCCGTTTAAACAAAATAGACAGATACGGTCGTGGCGATACAAATTTAATACTTATCTCTCTAGGCAATATCGTCAATGTAGATGTTAGCAAAGGTGATTTAAGTTTGACAGGTATTGGCATAGCCAATATTGTTACCTACAAAGGACACGGCACCTTAAGTGCTGAATTGTTCGGTGGTGCCAATATCATCACCAGAGAGGGCACTGGAGATTCCATACTCCATCTTTTGGCTGGTGCCAATGTCTTCACTGATTTTTCTACAGGCGACATTAGCGGCTCTTTACTCGGCGGTTTGAATGTGGTTACCAAAGACGGCAATGGCGACATTAACATATCTATGTATGGCGGTGGCAATGTCCTCACCCACATCGGCGATGGCGATATTCAAACCAGAATGCTTGGCGGCGCCAATGTTATTACCAAATCAGGTAATGGCGATATAATAGCCCTGTTGTTCGGTCTTGCCAATGTCGTTACCCACATCGGCAATGGCAATGTTTATTTACTTATGCTAGGCATAGGCAACATTGCCACCAAAGTCGGTGATGGCGATGTTATTGTCGGTATGTTTGGCACTGGCAATGTCCTCACCCATGTCGGCAACGGCATGACTGCTGCATTAATGATATCCACAGGTGCTAACTTTTTCACCAAAGTTGGCAACGGTGCTACATTGGCAGTTATGTTTTCATTAGGGGGTAATATTTTCACCCACATTGGCGATGGCCCAAGTGCTGTATTGATGATAGGGGGACAAGCCAATATCTTCACTAAAATTGGCAACGGCGCCTCAGTCGCAATCATGCTTGCAGGCACTGCCAATGTTTTCACCCACATTGGCAACGGCTTTAGTGCCGCTTTAATGATAGGCGGATGTACCAATGTCTTTACCAAAGTTGGCAATGGCACCACCTTAGCAACCATGATTGGAGGGGGTAATATTTTTACCCATATCGGCAATGGATTCTCAGTTGCATTTGCCGTTGGTGAAGCCAATATTGTTACCAAGATTGGCGCAGGCAATCTAATAACAGCCGCCATCGGCCAAGCCAATATTGTGACCCATATTAATTTAGCAGGCAGCAGCGATGGCAACACCGTTAGCCTAGTAATAGGCCAAGCAAACATCGTTACCCGAATCTCTTCATTGGCAGACTTCAGCGTTACCGTGTCCCCACTTGACGCCATCGTTTCAGACCCCGTTTTAGAAAGACATCGTCTGTTCCCAAGAGGAGACATCTTTTCTGCCCCACAAAAATTCTTAGAATCAGGCTTTGACGCACTCAAAGCCACTGGCGCTGCATTACTCGGTAGCAACAACGAAGGCAGTATGGTCACATTTGCTGTAGGCCGAGCCAATATCATTACCCATGTCGGTAATGGCGCTATGCTAGGTGTTGGCATTGGCGATGCTAATGTCATCAGCAAAGTCGGTCTCGGTCAAACCATACAAGCTGGCATCGGTCGACTTAATATACTCACCTCAGTTGGCGACAACGACAGTTTGCAAATTGGCATTGGCGAAGGCAATTTGATAACCAAAGTCGGCTCTGGCCACAGCGCAATGGTTGCCATCGGCAAAGCCAATATTACCACCAAAGTCGGCGACGGCTTCCATGTCGGACTTTCCATCGGTAAATTCAATGTCAACACCCTTGTTGGCGATGGCATCGCCGTCAACGCTTTGATTGGTAAATACAACCTCAACACCCGCGTCGGACACGGCGTTAATGTCGCTGTTATGAAAGGCGATTACAACATCAATGTACGCTATGGCGATGGTATGAATGTCGCCTTAGCCGCAGGCAAAGGCAACATCACTGTCAAAATCGGCGACGGCGATTTCTACGGCGCTATGATTGAAATACGCACCAACAAACAAAGCGTTACCGCCAAAATGAAAGCCCTAATGCAAGGCATGCTGTCTAACTTAAAAGAAACCGCCAAAAGTGTCTTAGTCAGCCAAACCATCGGCACAGTCATCAACGGCGATGAAGCAGACACAACCAAACTCCGTGGCACCAGCCACTCCACCCCCAAAACAAAAACCGAGTACACCCAAAATGTAAACTCTGCCAATAAAGACATTGACCAATCACAATACCAAGACACAGACGCCAACGAAGATTCAGATATAGACACCCAATCAAGCAAAGACAAACAAACCGTCAACACTTTAAAATCCGACACACGAGTCAACGAAGAAGACGCCAATCATGACGCACAAACAGTAACAGCCTTTTTAAACAATAACAACAATAGTTTAATACCAACTCAAAGCCAAAGACAAGGACAAACACATTCCACCGGACTCGACGAACTAAACCAAAGTGGACAAAGCGATTACCACAACAGTTATACACAATTCGGCAACACCGACAAAATAACAAACGGTGCCAATCAAGACATCGAAAACAGCAAAGGTGGCATTGACAAAAGCAAAAGCAAAACACAACAAGAGCTCAACAATGTCAAACAACGCAACCAAAAGAATCAATTACACCAACAAAAGGAACAACAAGGCGCCAGTCAACGCTTGGGCGATGCCCATCTAAAAAATCAAGAAATCGGCAGCAAAGCCATCAAGCAAAAAGGACCTGCCTTAGTTGCCATGAAAGTCTATCCAACAAGCCAACACCCAGCCACCAAAAGTGTTTTTGAAATAGGCGACAAAGTCATGATTGCCTTAACCATGGACAGAGCCATGAAATACCAAGAAGGCAAAGCAAAATACGCTGCCGACTCCAAGGTCATCATCAACGGCTTGGTCTTCTCCCTTTGTGCCAACAAAGGGTTTGCCGACCCCTCTACCAATCCAGATGAAATCACAGTAAAAAACACACAATTAATCTTTGAACACACCGTTCAAATCAACGATGCCTTTACCCAAGGCAAAAGTTTTGCCATTCAATCCTTCTCCGATCTCATTATCAGTGGCATCTCTGACAACGACGGCTATCCGCCTACTTTTACCAACATCATTTACCCCATCTCACTCAACAACACCATTGCCACTAAATTTGACCAACGCAACTTAAGCGTATCTGGCAATACATTCCAAGGTTATACCATTAGCAAAGAATCAAGCGATGCCTCTTGGAATACCGATGCCTTTTCTCAAGAAAGTTTTGTCGGCGATGGCTATGCCATTTTTACCCTAAACGCCACCTCTGCCAGAAAAGGCTTGATGCTCGGCCTGTCCACCGACAACCCAGACGGCAGTTACAAAACCATTGAACACGCCGTTTTTATTCACAACAACAAAATAAAAGATGTCCGCAACAACAACACCAAATACACCGATTTAAATTATCGCTACCAAGCAGGTGACCAAATTAAGATTGAACGCCACGGCACCACCATTCGCTATTACCACCTCGACCACAACGGCAACACCCTCCGCATACTCGCCACCCAAACCGGCATATCCGCCACCTCAGCACTACACATTGACACCTCCATTAAAGACAAAAACCTTACTCTTACCCATGTAAAGCTAGTCAAGGGACTAAGCAACATAAGCCCATACACCATAGATGTACACGCACCAAAACCCATTGCCGATGCTTGGCACATAAAAGGCGAAACTAGCCACACAGACAACACAAGTAACACAGACAATACAGGCAACACAAACAACACAAACAACATCCTAACCATTGGCGACAAAATCAAAGTAACCCTCACCTTAAATGAAGCCGTTACCTTAGCCAAAGTTGGCAGCAACAAAATTATGATTGCTGGCAAAGCCTTCTTATTAACCGGTGAAAACAACACCAGCACCAACACCCTAGAATTTGTCTATACCATTCAAGCAAACGACACAATAGGCACCAAAGACTTTAATATCGATAACCAATACGACATCACCCTAACTGATGTTAAAGACACAGACGGCAACAACATCGACTTCAGCAGTATTACCAGCCCCATACAATTCTCCAAAACATCACTTGACACCAATTTTGATATCGGCGGTGGCAACAGAATAACCCGCACCAACGACACTTATGAAAAAACCTCTGGCGCTGGCTGGAATGCCGATGTTACCTCTGCCAAAGGCTTTGTTAACGACGGCTATGTCATCGCCAAAATTGGCGCCCTTGGCAAAAGCATGATGCTTGGACTTTCCAGTGACGACACCGACAATTCTTACGGCAGCATAGATTATGCTTTGTATGCAGATGGTGGCATCGGCAGTAAGTTTGTCATCTATGAAAATGGCGATCGTGAAAAAGACACCGGTGTTGCTTATGCCATTGGCGACTATATGAAAGTCGTTCGTTCAGGCACCAGCATAAAGTATTACCACATCAAAGCCGCCGACGGCCCCCTTGCCAAAGGCACTTTACTTTACACCTCCAAAAAAACCTCAAATGCCAACACCCAATTGTTCTTAGACAGCGCCTTTCTCAGCGTAGGTGCCAAATTATCAGCAATGCAAATATTCAGCAACAATCATCTGCCATTCTCAGTAGATGTTTACGCACCCAAACCCATCAGCACCAACGCATGGCAAATAGACACCACAACCGCCGATAACAACGGCGTCTTCACCCTCGGCGATAAAATCAAATTAACCCTCACCATAGACGAAGCCGTAACCTTAGCCAAGGTTGGCAGCAACAAAATTATGATTGCTGGCAAAGCCTTCTTATTAACCGGTGAAAATGGCACCGTTACCAACACACTGGTATTCACTTACACCGTTCAAATCAACGACAAAATTGACGCCCAGTACTTTAACATCAGCAACAAAAACGACATTATTCTCAACAATGTCACAGACAGCGACGGCAACAACATTAATTTTGACAACATCACCTACACCACCCCCGTCAAACTGTCTAACACCTCACTTGACAACAACCTAACCATCAGCAGTGATAAACGCATCACCTTAACCAACGGCGTTTATGAAAAAACCACCAATGCCGGCTGGAACAGCGATGTAACCTCCACCAAAGGCTTTGTTAACGACGGCTATGTCATCGCCAAAATTGGTGCCCTTGGCAAAAGCATGATGCTTGGACTCTCCAGTGACGACACCGACAATTCTTACGGCAGCATAGATTATGCTTTGTATGCAGATGGCGGTATCGGCAGTAAGTTTGTCATCTATGAAAATGGCGATCGTAAAAAAGACACCGGTGTTGCTTATGCCATTGGCGACTATATGAAAGTCGTTCGTTCAGGCACCACCATAAGGTATTACCACATCAAAGCCGCTGACGGCCTCCTTGCCAAAGGCACTTTACTTTACACTTCCAGCAAAACCTCAAATGCCAACACCCAATTGTTCTTAGACAGTGCCTTTCACAGCATAGGTGCTAAGTTATCAGAGATGCAAATATTAAGTGGCAACAAACCCACTCTTTCCGTCGATGTTTACGCACCAAAACCCACTACCAACGCTTGGCACATAGACTGCGAACCCGCCAACAGCAAAGGCATCTTTACCATTGGCGATACCATCAAAGCAACACTCACTTTAGACAAACGCGTTACCCTTGCCAATGTCGGTCGCAATAAAATCGTGGTTGCCGGCAAAGAATTCCTTTTAACAGGTATCAACGGCACCGTTACCAATACCTTAGATTTTACCTACACCATTCAAGCTAACGACAAACTGATTGCCACCAGTATGCGTTACGATGTTCTTTTAACAGGCGTGGTAGATGACAAAGGCAATTCAGTGGATATGAGCAATGCCACCAGCCCTGTTGGACTGAGCAACAAATTGATTGACACCGACCTTGTTATTAACACCAAACCTCTTATTGCCAGTTTTCATTCATTTGTTTTGCCTAACTTGAGCACCATAACACACACAGATGGCGTGTATGAAAAAATCCTTGCAAGCAATTGGAATACCAATGTCACTTCCGCCAAAGGCTTTACCAATGATGGCTATGCCATCGCCAAGATTGGCTCCCTTGGCAAACACATGAGAGTAGGGCTCTCAAGTGTCAATACCAACAACAGCACCCATAATATGGATTATGCTTTGTATGTGTCCGACAATACCTTTTTAATCTATGAAAAAGGTCATTACAAAAAAGACACACAAGTGAGTTATGCCGTTGGCGACTATATAAAAATCGCCAGATCAGGCAGCACCATCAAGTACTACCACATCAAGGCAGCTGACGGCGCACTTGCCAAAGGCACCTTACTCTACACTTCAAACAACACCTCAAATGCCAACACCCAATTGTTTTTAGACAGTTCTCTTTATGGTGCAGGTGCCAAATTATCAAACATGCAAATATTTAGTGGCAGTCATGTGGCATTTTCAGTGGATGTTTACGCCCCCAAACCCACCAAGGACGCTTGGCACATCAGTGGTACTGTTAACGACCAAGGTGCTTTTGCCCTTGGCAATGAAATTAAAATAACCCTGAACATCGATGAAGCCGTTACCTTAGCCAAAGTTGGCAGTAACAAAATCATTATTGCTGGCAAAGAATTCCTCTTAACCGGCACCAATGGCACCGTTACCAAAACCTTAGAGTTTGCTTACACCGTTCAACTTAACGACAAAATCAACAGCGCCTTTTTGATTGACAACAAAGACGACATTGTCTTAACCGACATCAAAGACACAGACGGCAACAGCATCGACTTTGGCAACCTCTCTAACGGCATAGACATCACCCCCAACAGCCAAAACCTTGCCCTTAGCAACAAAGGACTGGCAACAATCACCACCAACATCACCCGCTGGCATGCCAACAACACCAACAGCAATATTCAACGCATGACCGATGGCAACACCCGTGCAAACGGTGCACTAGATTATGCCACACATCCAAAAAATGCCAATGGCAAACACATCTTATTTGATTTTAAAGGGGTTAATTACAACAACGGCAGTTTTAAGTTGTATAACCGCAAAATCCTAACCAGTAGAATCAACGGCTCAGTCGTTGAGTTCCTCAAAGACGGCGTCGTGGTTTCCATCCGCACCATCAGCGATGCTGGCAATGTTATTGAAATCACCCCCAGCAGTGACATTGTCTTTGATCAAGTCAAACTCACCTTTAGTGGCGATTTACAAAACTTCCGTGAAGTTGAAATCTTTGGCAAAAACGCCAGCCTATCAATAGACGCTGGCGCCCCAGAGCCCCTAAAACATAACGCTTGGCGTATCAATAGAGACATTGCCGATAGCGGTGGCGCCTTTACCGTTGGCAATGAAATCAAAGTAACCTTACGCTTAGACGAAGCCGTTACCCTCGCCAAAGTTGACAGCAACAAAATCACCATCGCCAACAAAGACTTCTTCTTAACAGGCACCAACGGCGATACCACCAAGACCCTAACATTCACTTACACCGTACAAGCCAATGACAACATCAACGCCGAAGATTTTAACATCAACAGTAAAAAAGACATTGTCCTAAACGACATCAAAGACACCGACGGTAACAACATCAACTTCAGCAGTATTACCGGCGCCGTCTCACTCGCCAATGCATCCCTTGACACCGACTTTGTCATTGGCGGTAATAATAGAATAACCCACATCAACGGCGTTTACAAAAAAACCGCCAACGCCAACTGGAATGCCGATGTCGCCTCCACCAAAGGTTTTGTTAACGACGGCTATGTCATCGCCAAAATTGGCGCATCCAACAAAAAAGTAATGCTCGGTCTATCAAGCAACAACAGCAACAATTCTTACGACAGCCTAGATTACGCCCTATACGCCGACCCCGGCACCAACAAGACACTTATCGTCTATGAATCCAGCGAACGCATATACTGCACAGGCGTAACCTACGCCAAAGGCGACTACATGAAAGTCGTTCGCTCAGGCACCAGCATAAAGTATTACCACATCAAAGCCGCCGACGGCCCCCTTGCCAAAGGCACTTTACTTTACACCTCCAAAAAAACCTCAAATGCCAACACCCAATTGTTCTTAGACAGCGCCTTCCACGATGTCGGCGCCACATTGTCAGAAATGCAAATATTTAGCGGCAACTATTCAGCACTTTCCATCGATGTACACGCCCCCAAACCCATCGCAAACGCCTGGCACACCAACAGCATACCCAACAACAACAGCACCAACGACAACGATAACACCAAAAAAAGCAAAAACATAAGCAAAGGCGTCTTCACCCTCGGCGACCAAATCAAAGTAACCCTAACTCTAGATAAACGCATCACCCTCGCCAATGTCGGCAAGAACAAAGTCATCATTGCCGGCAAAGAATTCCTCTTAACAGGCGTCAACGGCAAAATCACCAACATCCTAGAGTTCGCTTACACCGTTCAAGTCAACGACAAAATTGATACCGCCTTTCACATTAACAACAAAAACAACGACATTGTCCTAATTGACATCAAAGACACAGACGGCAACAACATCAACCTTAACAAGGTTCCCAACAGCATCGACATCATCCCCAGCATACAAAACCTGAGCCTCAGCAAACAAGGATTGGCAACCATCAGCACCAATGTTAGCAGTTGGTACACCGATGACGCCGCCACCAACATTCAACGCATGACCGATGGCAACACCAGTGCAAGCGGTGCCCTAGATTATGCCACACACCCCATGTATGCCGACGGCAAACACATTTTGTTTGATTTTGGCGCAGCCAACTACAGCAACGGCAGTTTTAAACTTTACAACCGTGAAAGTTTCACCAACAGAATCAACGGCTCAGTCGTTGAATTCCTCAAAGACGGCGTCGTGGTACTCAGCCGCACCATCAGCAATGCCGGCAACATTGTCACCATCACCCCCGCAACCTATGTTATCTTCGACCAAGTCAAACTCACCTTTAGCGGCGATGCACAAAACTTCCGTGAAATTGAAATCTTTGGCAAAAACTCAAACCTATCCATCGATTCCGGCGCCCCAGAACCCCTAAAAAACAACGCTTGGCACATCAACAGAGATGTTGCCGACAGCAACGGCGAATTCAATGTTGGCGATGAAATCAAAGTAACCCTAACCCTAGACGAAGCCGTTACCCTCGCCAAAGTTGGCAGCAACAAAATTATTATCGCCAACAAAGCCTTCTTCCTCACAGGCGCCAACGGCACAATCACCGACACATTAGAGTTCACCCACACCGTTACAATCAACGACCAAATCAACGCCAAAGATTTTGACATCGACAACAAAAACGACATCATTCTCATCAATGTCAAAGACACACACGGCAACAACATCAACTTCAGCAACATCACCCGCTCCATAGAACTCGCCAACATCCCCCTTGACACCAACTTTAACATTAACAACAGCAATAGCAACACCAGTACCAACGACAACACCAACACCAACAATAGCAACAACATAATCCACACCGGCAACCTCTACGAAAAAACCGCCAACACCGGCTGGAACACCAACATCACCTCCGCCAAAGGCTTTACAGACAATGGCAGCGTTATCGTCAAAATAGGCAGCAGCAACAAAGCCCTAATGGTTGGATTGTCTACCAACAACAACAATAATAATAACGACAACAACAACCCAACAACAAGTTTTGCCATCCACATCAACAACACCGGCAACATCAACGCCATCTACGAAAACAACCAATGCGTCAAAGAATTCCCCACCGACCAATACCTCTACTCAGCAGGCGATTATCTAAAAATAGAACGAGACAACACAACCATAAACTACTACCTCATCAAAGCCAACGACCAAGCAACCAAAGGTACCTTACTCTACACCTCAAGCCAAATCTTAAGCACCAACACCAAACTGTTCTCAAACAGCGCCTTACACGACATCGGCGCCCAAATATCCAACATCCAAATGTTTGACGACAACAAATCCTCACTCTCAATAAAAGCCAAAATGTCCACCTTAACAACCAACCCTCTAGGCGACAACGACACCTTCGACCAAACCTCTGGCAATTACCAACTTAACAACAACTCTAGAACAGGCACCTCCACCAATAACAACAACCCCAACAATCCCAATAACCCCAACAACCCCCAAAACACCCAAGAAGAACAAAACACCCAAACAGCACAAAAATGGTTCAAACCCACAATCAATCACCACTTCTTCCAAAACTTACCCTCCTCCCAAGCGCCTCAAATCTTTATCATCACCGGCCTATCCAACGCAAATGTTGACCTAGCAATGCAACTCAAAACAAAACACGACATTGTCATCTACTACAACACCAGCACCAACCAAATAGAATACCTCTACGGCCAAGAAAACGACATCGAAGTAACCCGCATAGAATACCACATCATCGCCAACGGCAAATCCATCAACACCCTAGTTGAAGACACCCTCAACAACACCTACACCGTCAACACCGACGACGACATCGACACCCAAGCCATCGTCGCCCAACTACAACAAGCCATCACCACCAACAGAGCCAACACCAGACTCCACGCAAACTGGCTCACCAGACACAGTTTCGCAAAAAGAGGCCTACCCTTCACCCCAACCCCAACAACCCCCAGCACCCAACCCAATACCCAGCCCAATACCCAGCCCAACCCCCAATCCACCCAAAAAACATCCAAATACCAAAGCAACATCATCGTCCAAAACAGCAACGACCCCACCGTCATCGAAGCAGCCAACGCCTTATTCAACAAACACCCCACCACCAGCATCCTCGTCAAATTCGACCAAAACGGCAACCTCATCACCCTCAAAGGCACCCCCTACACCCCCACAGGCGACACCCGCATTAACTTTGTCGACCACGGCACCAACCTAAGCCAAGAAGGCGCACAATCACTCGCAAACAAAGCCCAAACACTCCACCAAACCTACAGCAACATCAACACCAACATCAAACGCATCGCCCTAGTAGGATGCAGCACCGACGGCGCCAACCAAGACCTCACCCGCAACTTCGCCAAGACCATTTATAACAACACCCCCGCACTAAAAAGTGCCGAAATAACCGGCAGACATGGAGATATACAAATCAACCCAGACGGCACCAAGACCATGGTTGTGGGGGGTGAAAAGATGATTTATCAGTGGAATGCTGATTTGGATATCGTTACCCAGCAAACTGAAGAGTCTAAGCGGGTGGGAGAGATATTAAAGGGTTTGAAACTTGGCGGTGCAAATTCTGAAGGTTCGTCTGATACTATTGATATAGACAGTATTCCAGACACATTAAACAGTAAACAAGTAGACACAAAAATCTCTGTTGGCTCGGGTACATATAAAACTGTCCACGATTTAAAAAATCAACCTGATTTATTGGTATTACTATTAAAATCAAGCTATGAAGCCCTCGAGATTGAAGAAGAAATAAGGCACTTAGAGCAACTAGATTCGCTTGGTATAAAAACGCCTAAACGCTATAAACAAATCAAATTTATAGATGAATTTAATGATGAGCGACACGGTTTAGTGGTGCAAAAAATTAAAGGTGCACAAGATATAAGACTAACATACAAATCTCCGACTTTATCACTAAAGGTGCTTAACAATAGCAATAATCAGACCTTAAAAGACATTAAGCATTTGCAAAAAATATTTGAAAAAAACCCTAATCTTTCTGTATCGGATCTTCAAGGGGTTGTCGCTGAAGACGGTCAATTTTATATTATAGATCCGCTTGGTATTAACATTAAATCAAGCAACAGGCGTAACACGCTCAGGTTAGAAACTTTACAAGCATTTGAACAACATATTTTAAAACACCACAAGCGCTTTACTGATAAAACACGCAATCACCTTACCTATGTTGACAAACAACTTTGGGAATCACCCAATGGTGCACTAAAACAACAAATGCTAAGCGATGCACAGAAAGATGAAAACAAAGTTATTGTTACTTATGATGTTGCCACAGGTCAAAAAGAAGTTGTTCATCAACCAAGTGACAGTCAAAGTTTGACTTTTGATACTGTTGAAGTCATTACCCAAGACACCAAAAACCAAAGTGTTGATTTGAAGAAAGATTGCCTTGATTTTGCCAAGGAACAAAGTTGGAAACAAAGCGATGATTCAGTTTTTCGTGTAAACACCCCTGAGGAATATGAAGCCTTGAACCTCAAAAGCAATGGCAAAAATAAATATAACATTATTTTGCCAATTGGCGAAGATGAAATTACCAAAAATGCCGCTGAATCATTATATAAAAAACACCCTGAAAACAGCATTATTGTCACACTTAACGAACAAGGTAAATTGGTTTTTCCAGACGGTCAGGCGTTTATACCTGATGCAAGTGTGCGGATCAACATTGTAGGGTTTCCAGAAGAATTGGAAAAAGTTGGTGCTGAAAAATTAGCAAATTACACCGATGAAATAGTGCGACACTATGATATAGATTCAGTGGACAGTCACGCCTACCTAAATCGTGCCGCTCTAGTGGGTTGCAACAACGGAGATCTTAGTGAAAATTACGCTAAACAACTTTATACGCGAAAATATTTAAGAGGTGCTAGTGTTACAGGTAGATTAAGCAATATGCAAATTAATGCAGATGGTTCTAAAACGATGAGTGATGACAACAAAAAAATCATTCATAATTGGAATTATGAAAATAGCAGAGCCGTTTGGACGATAGAAAAATCTGCACATGTTGGTGAAGTTTTAGCAAGCTTAAAATTAGGATTGGGCGACACACCTCCTGTAGATATACCTGATTCATTAACTCATGAGGATTTAGGTAAATTTATTAACAAAGGCGCTACGAAAGCCGCTTACACCTTAAAAAACCACCCCAATTTATTGTTTTTACAACTAGATGCAAATCTGAAGGAAGAATATTACATTAATCAACTAAAAAATGAAGTTGATTGGGTTAATAAATTTAGAGAAATGGGTGTTAAAACACCAAAATATTTTAAGACGCTTACTATGGTTGGCGAAGATGGCCAGGAGCATCATGGAATTTTAGTTGAACGCATTCATGATGCATCATTAGCAAGACCAGAAGATCCTGTTGAAACAACAGACCCTTCTGAATTGCTTAAAGATGAGCGTATAACACACAAAACGCTTACCGATATTCAAAATTTATTAGAAAAATTCAAGCAACATTCAAATTTGAGTATTGGTGATTTGCAGGTGTTAATGACTAGAGATGGGCAACTTTATGTTATTGACCCATTAAATGCTTATACGCCATCGTCTAAGACTTTATCTTTTTTTTCACAACAAACCAGAGAAGAAAATATAAGAAACTTAGAAGAGTGGAGAGACACATCGTTAAGTGTTCTAGAAAGATTTGACCAAAACAAAGGTATGCACGCCATTTTTGTTGACAACAATATGTTAGAGAGAGATCCAGAGTTTGAAAAAAATCTATTAGACAAGGCAAGAAAGCAACAAGATCTTGTTGTGATAGGTTACAACTTAGACAATACAACAAAGGTGCTTTACGAGCCAAGAACTGACTATGAAATCGATAGAGTTGAAGTGATAGTTGATAAAAACAATCGTTTTGTTAGCAAAGATCAGATGAACGATTTAATAAAGGAAAATCCACAAGTATCTACAGACATGGTTTTTCGCCATGCACTAAAAAAAGATTTCAGCAACTACCGAACCAATATTATCGTCCAACATGGTAATAGCGACACCGCAATTAAGGCTGCCCAAGACCTTGCTAACAAACACCCTGACAACAGCATCATTGTTCATTTTGATGCTAATAACAAATTAGTCACCTCAAACAATGAGTTTTATACCCCTAAAGGCAATGTGCGACTTAGTTTTGTTGATCATGGGGGAAACTTTGTGACAGACGAAAGTAACATGGATAATTTGATTGACAAAGTCAAGCAAATTAATGACACTTACGGCAATGAAAATACTTATTTTGAGCGCATTGCCTTGGTAGGTTGTGACACCGATGGCGTTGGGAAAACTTTAACCAAAGACTTTGCCCGTGCTGTTTATAACAACATACCTACCCTAAAAAATGCAGACATTACTGGTAGAGCAGGGGAGGTGCAGGTCAATGATGATGGTACCAAAACCATGAAAACAGGGGGTGCTAAAACGGTTTATAGTTGGCACAATGGCGATATTGTTTCAAAAACTGAAGATGCCAAAACCACTGCCGACAAACTTAAGAATCCGTTAAGTTTAACAATATCTGATTTTATTTCTGAACGAATGCTTGAAATAGATGCGCTAGTGTCGTTTGTTAAGATACCTGCGGATTTTGAATTTTATAAGATTCTTTCTGAATGCAAGAACTATATCAAGACTGCCGACTATAAAAATATGAATTTAGAGGCAAACATATCTTTCCTTAAAGGGATAAAAGAAAGATTGAGTAATTTTGCCACCCCTCTACCTTCGATGCAGGCACATATAGCAACATTGGAAAGTTATGTTGCGGAAGTTATTTCTAGAAATGAGCATCGCATTGAAATGAATAAAAAGTTCCCAGTTTCCATTACAGGGGACAACAAAATACCCAATGTCATTCATTATGTTTGGACGGGTGGTGCAATGCCAGAGCCTTATTTGGAAAACATTAAAGCCATTAGTAGACAAAATGACAAATTAGCGGTACGCCTCCATTATGACCCTAATACCTTGTTAATCAATGAACTCAAGAAAAGAATGCAAGCCCATGTGGACAAGAATTTGCCCTTAACTGGTAATCGCATGTATGAAGCGGTCAAACTTACAAAAATATTCTCAAATTATTGCGGAGACCGTGACTTAAGCAGTGATATCATAAAAAGATTTATGGTTGATGTGTTAGATGTTCCAATAGCAGAAGTTAATGCGATTGAGGAAAAATCCGAAAAATATTGGAATGACTTTCCTGGGAACAATCCAAAATTAGCGCTGGTACCTATATCATTCGACGACACAGAGTTGTCTGGAATGAAAGAAGCTTACCAATTTGAACTTAAAAATGGATCTATGGCAGGTGCATCTGATGCTGTTAGGTTTTCTGTGTTGCATACTGAGGGTGGTGTATATACTGATGTTGGCCTGATTTCTAATTTTAGAAATCGAAACAATGTTTTGTACGATCATATCCAAGATTTCCCTGAGAATGGCTTTCCCCATAAGCAAGTAATTAGTATATTTAATGACGCTTACCCCTTGGTGGTTAATAATAACTTTCTCGTTGCCGCACCTCATTCTGAATTTACAGGCACCATGGTTCAAGATATCTCCGAAGCGTATAACAAAATAACTTCTGATAGAGTTAAGCAGGCAAGACATAGTTATGGAAGCAACCAAATCCTTGATCAATATAGTACTAGCATTGTGCCGCTCGGCAAGTTTTACCTTGACCGTGAAAGTCATCTTATTAAGAAACAATTTGCAGGATATTTTATTGATACTCGCGGCTCTTGGCAATCAAGTTGGAATGTTGAAGGCATTGAATTTATTGTTCTTATAGCAGACACTGAGAATCTATCAGTTGAACAAAGAAGGGGCTTGGTTGATAGTATAGAAAGGAATATTGATGGCTATAACAATGATGCTTACAAGATTGTGGTTTTAGACTCTAATACTATTATCAATCCAGTAAGAAGAGAAATTGTTGAACACATGAATCCGTTCTTTACCGTACAAGGAGTACCCAGAAAAAACGATAGAATATTAATAGATTATCCTGAATTATTTGCAAGAAGCAAGCAAATTGTTGTTTATGACAATAACAATAATTTTAAGCCTATGCTAACAAATTTTAGCGATGTAGTGGAGCATAGAAATTCATCAGAATTTAATAAAACAATAGAAGGTGTTGTAAGTGCTCGTTGTTTTCAAGTATTTTTATTTGATGATCAGGAAAATTTCAAGAAAACCATACAAGAACTTGCACCAAATATTTCTAAAGAAAATCATGTGGCATTGGTTTACGACGAAGCCAATCAAAAATATACTGTGCTAGATAATCATAATTTTACATTCAAAGATGGTGATCGCCTAAAGGTAAATTTCATTGGAGAATTAAATAATTTAGATGAAGCTGCCGAAATACAAAGAAAAGTATCCTCTGCCGAAGATGCACTTCCACAGATTGATATTAAAAAAAACACAAGGGAAACAAGGGTAGTTTTAAGCAAAGACATCAGGTTCGATCAAAGTTTACTTGACATAAAAAAAGTTTTCTCAGACAACCCTAGTTTTTACACCCATAAAGGTACTGCAGCCATACACGCACAAAATGATGAGGATAAATCTAATATCACGATACTTGTAAACAGTAAGACTGGTCTTACTGCTGTACAAGACAATGAGACATTATCATGGGAAACACTGACAGAATTCGAAAGGAGTGAATTTCAAAGAAGAGAAAATAGCGCAAATAAGTCTGACAACGATTCATTAAATAAATACCATAATATTGTCATTCAATCTAATGGAGCTTGGCGTCTCGCTTCTTATAATATAGCTGGCGACACCAATCTTAAGGGCAAGACAAGTATCGTTCAAGTTTCAACCACTGGATTTAGAACCATATATGGAGCACCACCTTCTTTAATTACAGGAGATGTTAGGGTTGTTTTTGCATTTGATAGGAATACTGATATTGTGCCTAATATGAATGGCATCAGTAAAGCACTTGGCCCTAATGCAAAAATTAAAGATGTGCGCCTCGTTAATAGAATGGAAGAGAGTGTTTTGCAACAACCCAATACTCGATCGATCTATATGGAGCAAGTTTCACGGTTAGCACATAGACACAAAGACGCTCAAATACACATGCAACAAGATATGCAAACTGACCGATATATGCTTCGTAATTATTCATACAGTTTGCCTTATGTACCAAATAATTCAAGCAATCCTTATCAAAAAAATATTATTTTTAAAATATCCGATGACAGCGATATTGATAAATATGCCGATAGAATGACAATTGTAAGCCCAAATACCAGTTATGTTGCCATACTTGATCCTACTACAAACATCGTAAGAGTATATGACTCATATGGCAATATAGTTACCAACGCTAATATACATGGAGAATATGAAATTCATGTGTTGGGTCGGGTCTCCGACTTGGAAAGAATAGGCAGCAAAGGCCTGTCTAATCATATCATAAGTTTACAAAAAAGCATTAAGGTAAAACCAAAGGAAAAAGTTAGTATTAAATTAACTACTTGTAGCACACAAGAGTCAGCATCAAATGACTCGTCATTTGATGCAAACAACCATGCACTCAGTACTGTTCGTCAATTAAAACGATATAATAAAAAAGTAAAAATATCAGATAATAATGCCAATGTTGTACTTGACACCAGTAGAGAAGGCATGGCGATTATGCTTCATCACCTAGCCGAAACCACCCCCCACCAAGACACCCCCCTCCATAACTGGGCCGACTTAAGCCAAGAACAAATCAACAAACTAACCACAGAAGCCCAAAAACCCCAACCCAGCCTAGCCAACCACGACCACCAAGTCCTCATTCAAACCGAAGCCGATGGCAATGTTAGAGACAGTACCTTTAGACTTGCCTCTAAACACCCCGCACAAACCACCATTGTGCAAATGCAAAAAGACGGCACTCATCAAGTGGTTTACGGCCTTGATCTTGAGGATATTACCGGCAAGGTCAAAATGGTGGCTGTGGGTTATGGCAGAGAGAAGGACGGCGCACAAACCATGGGCGGCAGAACTGCTGATGAATTAAGTGCAAATATTACCGAACTCAATCGAGCCTTGGCAGGCAATGCAGACATACAACGCATTAGCATCGTTGGCTGTAATATGGAATCAGACAATCCTACTGACAATAACGACAGTCAATACGGCAGAAGAATGGTCGAAAAACTCAGTCAATCAAACATCAAAGCCCCTGTTGCTGTTAGAAGCAGTTATGTTGCTGTTGATGAAAACGGCAGAAAACTAACTTCAAACACAGGCGCAGGCAATTGGATGCACAAAGACAGTGCTGCCAAAACCGTTTACAGTCTTGGTGCAACTGGCGCTGTGGTTAGCAGAGTGTATAACGACGAAGGCACTTTGATTAAATACAATGGCAGACGCTTAAACGAAGACTTGGATAATGACAAAAACACACAAGGTGCAGAAAATCAAGAAACAAGCGACAAGCACGCTCAAGGGCAAGGACAAGGACAATCAGAATCGGAAACAGAAACAACCAAACAAAAACTAGACGATATCGACAAACGCCAAACTGATTTTGCCAATTCCGTTAACCAAAATAAACTCAGAAGATTACCCAATGGCAACGCCCCTGCCAATAACGACAATGAAAACACCAAAACAGGCGGTATGTCCGCCCCCGCTCTCAATGTGCAAATCGATATCGGCGGTGGCGACCATGCCTCTCTCTTCGGTGGCTCTACCAATGTAGATGTCAAAGTCGGCAACGGCGCACACCACACACTGATGTACGGCAGCAACAATGTTTTAGTCAGCATCGGCGATATAGGCGACAGCAGTCGTTTTGTTGAAATAGGGGGCTATCGTGCATTAGAAGGTGTGCAAATCTTAATAGGCACTAAAAATGTCGTGGTTAACCACGGCGTTAGAAACGACCTAATCATTGCCACCGACCCTTCTTTCCCCATGATTCCATTTGTCAATCCTTTTGACGGCTCTGCCAATATCTTAGGCTCTTTACAAGGTATGGCAGACATAAGCAACTCTGGACAAAACGCCTTATGGAGTTGGAAGAAAACCAAGAAGTTTGCCACCAGCATGAGTTCCTTAGACAGAACCAGCGACACCAACTATGAGAAAATCTTAATCAGTGGCGGTCAAAACGCAGTCTCTGACCGAGGGTTAAAATACGACATAGAAATGGCACTCAACAAACAAGCCAATAACTTTATGCAGCGTGAAAGCAAACGCCAACAAGCAAAGCAAAACTTCAAAGAACACATCAGCAACTTTAGTTTAAACCTCACAATCGGCGGACAAGGCTCCGACATCCTCATTGGCAACGGCAATTTCAGTTTTATGTTCGGCGATACCTTCTCCTCTGTTTTAGACACCACCGTCGCCTCCTTATTCGGCATTATGCAACAAGGCTACACCTTAGACGGCCAACCCAAAACCACCTTTACTTACACCCCCAGCAATGTCAAAACCAAACTGATTAACGGCATTCTCAACGGAATGGCATCCCAAGCAAAAGACATCACCTTCGGCGACATACTGGGTTACAAATACACCAACTTCGGCCACATCTACAAAGCCGTAGCCAACACCCCCGATTTATCCCTATCAAATTTATTAAAAGAACTCCTGGGCACCGTATCTGACACCTTTAGCAACTCCATTACCGCCTTATCTGAACCAGAACGCATTGTTAAGGCATTAGTCGCTGGAGGAGAATCGTTCAAAGACATGGGTGAAAACACTTTAGATGCATTAGGCATTAAAGACAAAGATAAGGACGATGATGACGACGACGATAATAACAATGATAACGATGAAAACAACAAAGACAACAACACAAACACAAACACAGGAGACAACGACAGCGAATCCAAAAAGAACAAAAGCAACAAAGCCTTCGGCTTCAGCGGCCTCAAACTCCCCTCATTGTTTAATATGTTCACACCCAATCTAATCAAAACCCTAAGCAGTTTACCAGAACTGGCAGAAACCCTATCCAGCAGCATCTCCACAGACTCTGCCAACATAAAAGACAAAGCACTTGAGCTTTTCTCCGACATTGGCTTTATGTCCAATGACGGCGATTTGTTCTTCAACATAGGTGCCCAAAACTTCGCATGGGGTGGCGATGGCAAAGACCTATTTGCACTCATGGGCACCAACAACAATGTCTGGGGTGGCAAAGGCGATGATGTCGCCTATGTCATTGGCGAAGGCAACACCATCAGCGGCAACCAAGGCGATGACAGCGCCGTGTATGTCGGACAAAACCACATGTTCATTGGCGGCGAAGGCGATGACATTGGCGTTGCCTCAGGTCGCTACAACACTTTGTTTGGCGGTACCGGCAGAGACCAACTTTGGGCATTTGGAGAGGGCGCCTATATCACCGGCAACGAAGGCGATGACTATCTAGTGTCCACTGGCAATTATGGCAAAATTCACGGTCACACTGGCGATGACATCGGCATTTTAATCGGTGCTCACAATGTCATGGACTTAGGCAAAGGTAATGACCACGGCAAAGTATTTGGCAACAAAAACATCGTTTATCTACGCGATGGCAACGACGAACTAGAAGTCGCCAGCCATCAGTCTTCTATTATGGCAAACGCCGGCGATGATTCTTTATATATGCACAAAAACTCAAGCGACAACAAGATTGACGCAGGATCAGGTGATGACTTATTGTATTTAGGCGGCACAGAAAACAAAGTTACTGGTGGCACAGGCGCCGATATATTCATCGTTGGCAACGACAACATCTTTAGCACAATCATCACCGATAAAGACGATTACATCGCTTTTGATTTAGACAGTTATCAAGACACCATGTATTACAAAAGCAACAACAACCTTTTGATTAAACACCGATCGTTAATAAAACCCAACAAAGCCGACAGCGATTACCAAAGCGACAACACCGGCGTTGACATCGCCAAACAATACCGCAACCAAGAAGGCAGCGTGTTAATTGAAGACTATTTTGCCAATAGCAACAGCAATGAAAGCGCAAAAATCTGCATCAGCATTGACACCAACAACGACCGCTATCACTATTTAGACAAGGCACAAATCAGTAAGTTAGTTGAATACATGTCATCCTTTGATTCCTTTGCTGATACCGAAGGTGTGGCTAACTATAAAAGAGAGGTTAATCAATTGTGGTCTGGTGCGAAGGTTGGCTATAATATGCCTGAAGTTATGAAGAGTTTGGCTTGATAAAACAAAAGAAAAAGAAAAAGAAAAAAGGAAAGAGGAAAACAAGAGTAACTCTACACCAGGAACTATATTTATGACACACAACCCTTCTTACAAAAAAAATATAAGTTATTATAGAAACACAAGTTATTATCAAAAACCCACTTTTAACCCTCTATATTCACCCACAAACCCAAGGCTCTCATGGG